>CP101033.1:2238750-3645000 GCA_041319085.1 Aeromonas veronii
TCAACGCGGGCATGGGCGGCTTCTGGCCGCTGGTGGTCATGGCACTGCTGGTTGGCCCCATGACCTATCTGGCCCACCGTGGTCTGGCCCGCTTCGTGCTTTCTTCCAAGAAGCCCAATGCGGACATCACCGAAGTCGTAGAAGAGCACTTTGGTGTGGGCGCCGGTAAACTCATCACCCTGCTCTACTTCTTCGCCATCTACCCCATCGTGCTAATCTACGGCGTTGGCATCACCAACACCGTCGAGAGCTTCATGGTCAACCAGTTGCAGATGACGGCCCCGCCGCGCTGGATCCTTTCCATCGTGCTGATCATGGGCATGATGTCGGTGATGCTCGCTGGTGAAAAGCTGATGCTGAAAGTGACCGAGTTCCTGGTTTACCCGCTCATCGTCATTCTGGCCGGTATCTCTTTGTACCTGATCCCTGACTGGACCGGTGCCGCGCTGGAGCAAGTACCCTCTGCCAAGGATTTCGCCACTACCCTGTGGCTGACCATCCCGGTACTGGTGTTTTCCTTCAACCACAGCCCGGCCATCTCCAGCTTCTCCCTGGCCCAACGCCGCGAGCACGGTGAGCGTGCTGTCGAGAAAACCGATGCCATCCTCAAGCGCACCGCCATGGTACTGCTGGGCTTCGTGATGTTCTTCGTCTTCTCCTGCGTGATGAGCCTGACACCGGCCCAGCTGGCTGAAGCCAAGGCCCAGAACATCGCAGTGCTCTCCTACCTGGCGAACCAGCATGCCAGCCCGCTCATCTCCTACTTTGGTCCGCTGGTTGCATTCGTGGCCATCGTCTCCTCCTTCTTCGGTCACTATCTGGGTGCCCGTGAAGGTCTGAAAGGGATGATCCAGCAGAACATGCGCAACTCCGGCAAAGAGCCGAATGCCAAGAAGATCGAGATGTTCATCATCGCCTTCTTTATCCTGACCCTGTGGGGCACCGCCGTGGCCAACCCCTCCATCCTGGGCATGATTGAATCCTTGGGCGGCCCAGTCATTGCGACCATCCTGTTCATCATGCCGATGTACGCCATCAAGCGCGTACCGGCTATGGCGAAATATCAGGGTCAGATCAGCAACGTCTTTGTGGCCGTAATGGGGATGATCGCTATCTCCGCCATCCTGTTCCAGCTGATTGGTTAATCCCTGCCGCTGAACACAGCCAGCCGATGATTCGGCTGGCTTTTTTATTTCCGCTACATCCCCATCCGCCATGTTAACCCAGCGTCCTCTTTGGACCTCCCCGCCCGACGATCACAACCACCGGTCTCATATCAAGAGGACATGGTCAAACAGGATTGGCTGCGCGCAGTGATTCATGCCGGCATCTGACCGCGGATTATCCCCTCTCTGCCACGTGATATACGTGAAGCCCCTGTCGATGAAAGGCGCCCTTTTTCGGGGGTGACGAAGCCTCTCCCGTCCCTCGTCATAAGTGACGAATATCACACTTCGACACAGTTAGACCCGCTCACCACGGTGCAGCATGAGACTTAAATCTCTTTTAAAACATAATCTTGACGGCCATTTCAGGTCGATAATCATTATGGCCCGTATTTTGCCAACCTGCTCCTATTCTCTCCGTTCGCGACACGACAAGGTAGGCTATGAACCGCTTCGTTATCGCTGACCCCAAGCTTTGTATCGGCTGTGGCACCTGTATGGCGGCCTGCAGTGAAGTACACAAGGCGCAAGGTTTGCAGCAAGCCCCCCGTTTAACCGTTATGCGACACGAGCAGGCGACCATGCCAGTTCAGTGCCGTCACTGTGACGATGCCCCCTGCATCAAGGTGTGCCCGGTCGAGGCAATTCGCCAGACCGGCGATTGCGTGCAGCTCAACGAGTCCCTCTGCATCGGTTGCAATCTCTGTGCCGTGGCCTGCCCCTTTGGCGCCATCCAGAGCGGCGGCAGCCGTCCGGTGGCCGTGGCCACCAGTTACGACACCTATATCCCCTGCTCCATTCGCTCCAGCAACCCCTCCACCTCCGCAGGCCTGCGCTGCTTTGGCGAGGATCTGCTGAGTTGGGAGCCGGGCGTGCGCAGCATCGCGGTCAAGTGCGACCTGTGCGAATTTCGCACCGACGGGCCAGCCTGCGTCGATGCCTGCCCCTCCCAGGCGCTGAAGCTGGTCAATGACGGCGACACCGAGCGCGCCGTGCGCATCCGTCGCCAACAAGCGGCCAACACCAACCCGCAAGGGGCATCCGCCTTCTCGGCGCCTGCCACGGCAACCCCTGCATCCGATTTATCCACCACAGAGGGAGCCCGCTGATGTTGTCCCCCCTTGTTATGGCCACGCTCCTGCTCTTTTTGCTGGGCGCTGCCGCCGGTTTGCTGCTGCAAAAGCAGCCCGCGCTGGCCAACCGCCTCAACAGTGGCTTTGCCCTGCTGGGCTCACTGGCGGGCCTTATCGCCGCCTTCCAGACCTTTGCTCAAGGCGCACCCGTCGACGGCCAACTCTGGCTGCTGGGCTCGGTGCATCTGGATATGCTCTCTGCGCTGATGCTGCTGGTGATTAGCACCGTTGGCGTCGCCGTCGCCCTCTACTCCTTTGCCTATATCCGCGAGTATCAGGGCAAGGGGGATGTGGCCATCGGCGCGCTGATGAACCTCTTCCTCTTTGCCATGGTGGGCATGGTGCTGGCCGACAACGCGCTCGGTTTCTTGCTCTGCTACGAGCTGGTGACCCTCACTACCTACTGGCTGGTCAAGACCAACCCGGAGGCCGCCAAACAGAGCCGCCTCTATCTGGTAATGAACCATATCGGCATGGCGCTGGTGCTGGTGGCCTTCTGGCTGCTCTGCCGCGAGTCCGGCTCGCTGGAGTTCGCCGCGCTGCGTGAGCACCATCTGGCGGGCGCCCTGGCATCCCTGGTGTTCCTGCTCAGCTTCTGCGGCTTTGGCCTGCGCGCCGGTTTCGTGCCGCTGCACGGCTGGCTGCCGGTGGCCGAGCCCGTCGCCCCCTCCCATATCTCGGCGCTGATGTCGGGCGTGATGGTGAAGCTGGGTCTGTTTGGTATCTTGCGAGTCAGCATCGATTTTCTCGGGGCCAGCCAGCTCTGGTGGGGCTACATGGTGCTGATCTTCGGTGCCTGCTCAGCGGTGCTCGGGGTGCTGTTTGCACTGGCCGAGCACGATCTCAAGCGGCTGCTCGCCTACCACACGGTAGAGAACATCGGCATCATCCTGATGGGGATGGGCATCGGCATGATCGGCATTGCCAACCAGCAACCGGCACTGGTGGTGCTGGGGCTGCTCGGTGCGCTTTATCACCTGCTCAACCACGCCATCTTCAAGAGCCTGCTCTTTATGGGCACCGGCTCTGTGATGTTCCGCCTTCACACCCGTGACATGGACAAGATGGGGGGCCTTGCCAAACTGATGCCCTGGACCGCGCTGGCGTTCCTGATCGGCGCCATGGCCATCTCGGCGCTGCCGCCGCTGAACGGCTTTGTCAGCGAGTGGTTTATCTATCAGTCCCTGCTCTCCATGACCAAACTCGGCACCTCCGTCGTCGCGCCGCTCGCGGTCGTGATGCTGGCGGTGACCGGCGCCATGGCGGTGATGTGTTTCGTCAAGGTGTACGGCATCTGCTTCTGCGGTGCGCCGCGCAGCGAGAAGGCGAGCCACGCCCGCGAAGTGCCGGGCGCCATGGTGGCAGGCACCCTGCTGCTGGCCGCCGTCTGTCTGGTGCTGGGTCTGGGCGCCCCCTGGATTGCCCCCCATATCGCCAGCTATGGCCAAGCCTTGGTAAGCAGTCAAATGAACGTGGCTACCGGCGCGACCCTGCTGGCGCAGGGCAGCTCACAAGCGATCCTCTCCCCGCCCGTTATTGCCATCACCTTGCTGGGTCTGTTCCTCATTCCGCTGCTGGTACTGGCCATCTTCAAGGGGCCCAAGCTGGGTCGTCGTCACGCCGGCACCCCGTGGGCCTGTGGTTACGCCTATGAGGAGCGCATGAGCCTCACCTCTGGTGGTGTCACCCACACCTTGCGCCAGCTCTGCGCACCGCTCTATCGCAAGCAGCCGCAGCTCGATCTGGCCACCGCTCTGCACGGGGTGAGCGATACCAGCGGGACGACCAGCTGGCTGCTGCACGGTGTGGTGCTGGCGCTCTTTATCCTGATGGCTGTAGGAGTCTGATATGCCTGTTCTTGAAATGCCGAGCTGGGGCATGGTTGCCCTCGCCCTGACCCAGGCCATCGCCATGCTGGCGCTGGCGCCGCTCGCCACCGGTTTCAACCGGGTGCTGCGGGCCAAGATGCACTCCCGTCAGGGGCCGGGCCTGCTGCAGGATTACCGGGATATCGCCAAGCTCCTGCGCCGTCAGGAGGTGACCCCCGAGCCTGCCGGCATCATCTTCAACCTGATGCCTGCGCTGCTCATCGCCGCCCTCTTGCTGGTAGGGATGGCGCTGCCGACCCTGACTCACGAGTCCCCCTTCCCCATCGCCGGGGATCTCATCACCGACATCTATCTGTTCGCCATCTTCCGCTTCTTCTTCTCCCTCTCGGGGCTCGACAGCGGCAGCATGTTTGCAGGGATCGGTGCCCGCCGCGAACTGACCCTCGGCATTCTGGTGGAGCCCATTCTGGTGCTCGCCTGCTTCATCATGGCGATGATGGTGGGCAGCTCGGATCTGGGCAATATCAGCAGCTATGTGGCGACCCAGCCACTGGCCGCGCCGATCGCCACCCTGCTGGCCGGCGCCGCCTGCGCCTTCGCGGTGTTTGTCGAGATGGGCAAGCTGCCCTTTGACTGCGCCGAAGCCGAGCAGGAGCTGCAAGAAGGACCGATCACCGAGTATTCCGGTGCGGGTCTCGCCCTGCTCAAGCTCTCCATCGGCCTCAAGCAGCTGGTGGTGGTGCAGCTCTTTCTGGTGATTTTCCTGCCCTTCGGCAAGGCGGCCAACTGGAGTCTGCCTGCGCTCATCGGCGCAGCGCTGATCCTCGCCTGCAAGCTGCTGGTGGCCTTTTTGCTGGCCGGCATCATCGAAAACGCCATGGCCCGTACCCAGTTCGTGCGCACCCACAAGCTCACCCGCTACGGGTTGGGGCTGGCCCTGCTGGCGCTGCTCGCCTATCTGGTTGGGATCTGAATCATGCCCGCCAGCACAGCAACTTTTTCCGATTTCATCATTTGTGAATGCTCATTCCCGAACATTAAAGTGAGAACTGCATGACCATCGCCATTTCGGATCGCATCGGCTGCGACTACATCCAGCAGGTGCGAGCACAACTGCCCCACGCCATCGTCGACGAGGAGTGGCAAACCGCCGATCAGGCCACCATTACCGTCAAACCCACCAGTCTGGTCGAGACGGCCAGTTTGCTCTTCCACCAGCTGGGGGGCTGGCTTCCGCTCTCCTTTGCCAATGACGAGCGCAGCCTCAACGGCCACTTCGCGGTCTACCACGTCTTCTCCATGGAGGGCGACACCAAGTGCTGGATCACCGTCAAAGTGCTGGTAGATGCCGATACCCAGGAGTACCCCTCCATCACCCCGACCATTCCGGCGGCGGTGTGGGGCGAGCGGGAGATCCGCGACATGTACGGCCTGCGCGCCATCGGTTTGCCGGACGAACGTCGTCTGGTACTGCCGGATGACTGGCCGGAGGATATCCACCCGCTGCGCAAGGACGCCATGGATTACCGCCAGCGCCCGATGCCCACCACCGACACCGAGACCTACCCCTTCGTCAACGAGTTGGGCAGTGATGCCAACCGCATCGTGCCGGTCGGCCCGTTGCACATCACCTCGGACGAGCCGGGGCACTTTCGTCTGTTCGTCGATGGGGAAGACATCATCGATGCCGACTACCGCCTCTTCTATGTCCATCGCGGCATGGAGAAGCTGGCGGAAACCCGGATGGGCTACAACGAAGTGGCCTTCCTGACCGACCGGGTCTGCGGCATCTGCGGTTTTACCCACAGCGTCGCCTACACCACCTCGGTGGAGAACGCCATGGGTATTCCGGTGCCGGAGCGGGCCAAGATGATCCGCGCCGTGCTGCTGGAAGTGGAACGCCTGCACAGCCATATCCTCAACATCGGCCTGTCGAGCCACTTCACCGGTTTCGACACCGGCTTCATGCAGTTCTTCCGGGTACGGGAGAAATCCATGGCCCTGGCCGAGCTGCTCACCGGTGCCCGCAAGACCTACGGCCTCAACCTGATTGGCGGGGTACGCCGCGACATCTTCAAGGAAGATCGCATCAAGGGTGCCCAGCTGGTGCGCGAATTGCGTGATGAGCTCAAACCCCTGGTGGCCATGCTGCTGGATACCGCCAACATCTCCTCCCGCCTCATCGGTATCGGCAAGCTCGACCCGCAAATTGCCCGCGATTTCAGCTGCGTCGGCCCCATGGTGCGGGCGAGTGGCTTCAAGCGCGACGTGCGCCGGGTCCACGACTTTGCCGGCTACCGCGAGCTGCCGATGGAGATCCAGACCAAGGCGGGTTGCGACGTGCAATCCCGGGTGCTGGTGCGCATCCACGAGCTCTACGACTCCCTCGACATGATTGAATTTGGTCTTGAGCACCTGCCGGAAGGGCCACTGCTCACCGAAGGCTTCACCTACCAGCCGGGCAAGTTTGCGCTGGGCTTTACCGAAGCGCCCCGCGGCGAGAACGTCCACTGGAGCATGACCGGGGACAACCAGAAGCTGTTCCGCTGGCGCTGCCGCGCCGCCACCTACGCCAACTGGCCTGCTCTGCGCTACATGCTGCGCGGCAATACCGTGGCCGATGCGCCGCTGATTATCGGCAGTCTGGATCCCTGCTACTCCTGCACCGACCGGGTCACCCTGGTCGACCCCAAGAAGGGCAAATCCACCGTGGTCTCCTACAAGGAGATCGAGCGCTACGGCATCGACCGCAAAAACTCTCCGCTGAAATAAGGGGTCATCATGATCAAGCTGTTCAAGACCATCCTCAGGGCTGGCACCCCGACCGCCAAATACCCCTTCGCCCCTTACGAGGTGAACCGGGATTTTCGCGGCAAACCGAAATATCAGGCGGATCAGTGCATCGCCTGCGCGGCCTGCACCAAGGCGTGCCCGGCCAACGCGCTGGTGATGGAAGTGGACATGGAGACCGGCGAACGACGCTGGGAGATCTCCATGGCGCGCTGCATCTTCTGCGGCCGCTGCGAGGAGGTCTGCCCGACCCGCGCCATCGCGCTCTCCCCCGAGTTCGAGCTGGCGGTAACCAACAAGGCGGATCTCTATGAGGAGGCCCGCTTCGCGCTGGCCCCCTGCACCCTGTGCGGCACCTACTTTGCCCCGAGCAAGCTGGTGGCACTGGTGGAGGACACCCTGGTACAAGCGGCCACCCCGCTGGCGCATCCCGAGCGCCTGCACCACTGCCCCGATTGCAAACGAAAACAGAGCATGCTGAGCCAGCCTGACTCGGCCCTGATCACACCGATAGCCACACCGATGGCCGCACAAAAGGAGTGGATGTGATGAGCAAGATCAAAGGCATAGAACCGGTTGTCGGCCATGCCCATACCCGCGCCGTGCCGCTGGCACAGGATCCCGAGATCACCAAACTCAAGAAAACCCTGCTCAAAGACATTCGCCGCTCGGCCTATGTCTACCGGGTCGATTGCGGCGGCTGCAACGCCTGCGAGATCGAGATCTTCGCCACCATCACCCCGCTGTTTGATGCCGAGCGTTTCGGCATCAAGGTGGTCGCCTCCCCCCGCCACGCCGACATCCTGCTCTTTACCGGCGCGGTGACCCGGGCGATGCGGGTGCCGGCCCTGCGCGCCTACGAGGCGGCGCCCGATCCCAAGATCTGCATCGCCTACGGCGCCTGTGGCTGTGACGGCGGCATCTTCCACGACCTCTATTGCGTCTGGGGCGGCACCGACAAGATCGTGCCGGTGGATGTCTATATCCCCGGCTGCCCTCCGACACCGGCGGCAACCATCTATGGCTTTGCCGTGGCGCTCGGTCTGCTTGAGCAAAAACTCAAAGCCACCAGCCACGAGGTGCAACCGGGTGAGCGGGTCGAGTTGCGCCACACCGGCATCCCCAATGAAATCCGGGTGATGATCGAACGCGAAGCGCGCCGCATGGCCGGTTACCGGCAAGGGCGGATCATCGCCGACGAGTTCATGGCACTGCTCGAAGGAGCCACCCAGCAGGATGTGGATCTGCGCATCAAGAGCTACCTCGATCAGCACGATGACCCGCGCCTGGCAGAGATCGTCAACAACCTGGCTAACGCCTGCCTTAACCGGGCAGCTGGCAAGGGAGAGGCGGTGCATGGCTGACGAGGTTTTCTTCTATCGCCTCTCGCGCAAGTTTGTTGACGAGCAGTTCGACGTGCCGGAAGAGGCCAAAGAGGTGATGTACTACAGCCTCGCCATCGGCCACCACCTCGGCATCGTCGATTGCCTGCGAGCAGACCTGGTCTGCTCGCTGACCGGTTATCGCGACTGGGTGGCCAAGCTGCCCGCTGGCAGCGAAGCGCGCCGCAAGATGGAGGGGTTTCTCACCTTTGGCGAGATCACCATCTATCGCGAGCACTGCCATATGCTGGCCTGCGCCTTCGACCGGCTGCGCAAAGCCGAAGGGGGGCTCGATGAACAGGAGCTGGGCTGGACCAACATCTTTATGGATCAGCTCACCGCCCTCTATAACGACCCCCATATGTACCTGATGGTAAGGAGCCGCTGATGGGCTGCAATCTCGTGTTGACCGTAGGCAATGCCATGATGGGGGACGACGGTGCCGGCCCCTATCTGGCAGACAAGCTGCAAGCCGCCCCCTGCCCAGCTGGATCCATATCGACGGCGGCATCGCGCCGGAAAATATGGTCTACAAGGTGCGGGAGCTGCAACCGGCGCGGGTAGTGCTGGTGGATGCCGCCGAGATCGGCGAAAAGGCGGGTACCCTGCAGGTGATCCCCCCCGAAACCATCGCCGAGATGTTTATCTTCTCGACCCACAATATGCCGCTCAACTTCCTGATCGACGATCTCAAGACCTTTGTGCCCGAGGTGATCTTTGTCGGGGTGCAACCGGCCATCGTTGCGTTCTCCTTCCCGATGACCGAGATGGTGAGCGGGGCGATGGATTATCTTTATCAGCATCTTGATGCCGCCAAGGATACCGGCTTGTTAATAGAGAAACTTGATCAGTGGAATATTGCCAACGCCAACCGGTGATTATTTATCGAGTTGTTAACAACTGTTAAAATCAACGATGTAGGCAAGCTGTTCGAGGCCCGATGTTAAATTAACAACATCGGGCTAATCGTTCGGGATTTGATATAAAACAAGGTTCTGCCGTTTTTTCAAAAAATCACTAACCCTCGCTTTTTTATCACAAAAAAAGCGTTGCCAGTCACAGAAATTTGCCACAAAATGGCGGCCGTTACGGAAGTTGATGGGGTCTGGTGGCCTCCTCGGTCTTCAAAACCGATGTGAGCCGAGAAGGCTTTGGCAGGTTCGATTCCTGCCTCTTCCGCCAATTTTATCTATTGAATACATACCATCTCGCTGATGTTTATCTGCTTGATTGTTATTTTTTATCGCTGATTCAATATGTTTGAAAGAATACCTTAGTAAAAGGTGCCTGCCGCTTGCCAATATAATCCGAACACAGGTTATCTCGCTGGCCAAAAATTAATTTACAAGCATTAATGAAGCATTAATTTATACCCGCTCATTGATGCACCCAATTTGCAGTCATCCGCAAATCGCCAGCAGTGCCATAACCCGTCAGCTCGGCCTCTCTATCGGCAAATCGGTGCGCATCTCAAACCCACGCACTGCACTGGTAATCCCATGCCAAACTCGTCTCACGCGCCAGCCATCCCCCACAGCCAGCCCGCATCCGGTACGGCTGCCGACGACTCACAACCAGATTCACAGCAACAGCCCGGCCAGCAACACACGCGCCGCTTGCCGCAAGTAGAACAGCTGCTGCAACAACCCTTTCTCGCCGGGTTTATCGAGGCGCTGAGCCGCCCGCTGGTGACTCAGGCGGTGCGCGAGACCCTCAGCGAGCTGCGCCAGAGCGAAGCGTTTCGCCAGCATGGCGTCGTCCCCGAGCAGCTCGAGGCGCTGATTGCCAAGCGCTGCCAGCAGCAGTTGCGCCAGCGTCAGACCCGGGTGATCAACGCCACCGGCACTCTGGTGCACACCAATCTGGGGCGTTCGCCGCTCTGTAGCGAGCTGTGGGACGAGGTGCGTGACCTTAACACCGGCTACAACAATCTGGAGCTGGATCTCGCCACCGGCAAACGCGGCGGGCGCAAGGGGCTGATCGCTCCCCTGCTCCGTTGCCTCACCCAGGCCGAGGATTCGCTGGTGGTCAACAACAACGCCGCCTCGCTCTTTTTGCTGCTGCAGGAGGTGGCCAAGGGGCGCGAGGTGATCGTCTCGCGCGGTGAGCAGATCCAGATTGGCGGCGGCTTTCGCATTCCCGACATTCTGGCGCTCTCCGGCGCCAAACTGGTGGAGGTGGGCACCACCAATATCACCACAGCCCAAGATTACCTTGATGCCATCACCGATCAGACCGCGCTGGTGCTGATGGTACACAGATCCAATTTCGCCATTCGCGGCTTTACCGAATCCCCCGATATCGGCGAGGTGGCCCGCGCCCTGCCCGAGCAGGTGGTGCTGGCAGTGGATCAGGGCTCTGGCTTGACCACTGAGGAGTTTGCACCGGACGAAACCTCGGTGCGCCAGTACCTCAAGGCGGGGGCGGATCTGGTCTGCTACTCCGGCGACAAGCTGCTGGGGGGGCCGCAATCGGGCATCATCAGTGGCCGCAGCGATCTCATCAAGCGGCTGGAAAAACACCCCATGATGCGCACCTTCCGCCCAAGCCGCATCGTCTACTCCCTGCTCGAACGGCTGCTCATCCACAAGCTCAACAAGTCCCCCGTCGGCGAAGGAATTGCCCAGCGCACCCTGAGCAACCCGGCAGCCATGCAGGCGAGAGCCTCCCAGCTGATGGCCGCCCTGCCCGGCTGCTTTGTGCCGGTCCCCGCCCAGCTGGTGGTGGGCGGTGGCACCTTGCCGGACGAGTTCTACCCGGCGCCCGCGCTGGAGTGCACCGACCCGCGCCCCGCCCAGTCGTTGCTCGATGCGCTGCGGGAACTGCCGGTGCCGGTGATTGCCACCGTGCGCCAGCAGAAGGTGCTGCTCAATATGGCGACCCTGCTGCCAGCGGAAATGGATCTGCTGATCGCCCAACTCAAAGCGTTGCTGCTGCCCACACCGATCACTGCGACCGAGGAGCCCTGATCCCATGACCCCCTATCGCGCCGTTATCGGTCTTGCCGGCCACGTGGATCACGGCAAGACTCTGCTAGTCAAGGCCCTCACCGGCATCATCACCGCCCGCGCCCATGAACAGGCCATCGGCATGACTCAGGATCTCGGCTTTGCCCACTTCGATGACGGTCAGGGCAACACCATTGGCGTCATCGACGTGCCCGGCCACGAGCGCTATATCCGCAATATGGTGGCGGGGCTCTGGAGTCTGGATCTGGTGCTGCTGGTGATTGCCGCCGACGAGGGATGGATGCCGATGACCGGCGATCACCTGCGCCTGCTCAAGGCGATGGGGGTGCCGCGCCTGCTGATCTGCATCAACAAGTGCGATCTGGTAGCGCCCGACGAGCTGGCACTCCTTGAGGAGAGTCTGCTGGAGCGGGTGATGGACGAGAGCGGCATAGTGCCCGACATCGTCAGCGTCAGCGCAAAAACCGGCGCCAATATGGCTGCCCTGCACGCCGCCATAGTGGGCCAGCTTGCCGTTCTACCAACATTGCACGCAGCCCGCGAGCTGAGCGCCCCGCGACTGTATGTGGACAGAGTCTTTACCGCCAACGGCACCGGTACCGTGCTCACCGGCACCCTGCAGCAGGGCAGCCTCAAGGTGGGGGACAAGCTGCGCCTCTACCCCGCCGATCGGGAGGTGCAAGTGCGCTCCCTGCAGGCCTATCACCGGAGCGTTGATGAGATCGGCGCCGTCTGCCGGGTGGCGGTGGGCCTGAAAAAAGTGCCCCACAAGGAGGTGGCCCGCGGTCACTGCCTGACCAGCGCTGCTGGCCAGTGCGAGGCGGCCACCCACCTTATCGTGCGGCTCAACGCCGAGAGCCTGAGCGCCAAGGCGCTACGCACGCAGGAGGTCGAGGTGGCCCTCGGCAGCTGGCACGGCCGGGCACGCTTTGTACCAATTAAAGAGACCCGGCTGGCACGACTGATCTTTACCAGCCCCATCCCCTGCTTTTTCGGCCAGCCGCTCGCCATCATTCGTCACGGCAGCAGTGAACTGCTGCACGGTGCCCGCATCGCCTGGTGTGGCGACATCCACCCCGCCAGACGCAAGGCGCTGCACGCCCTGCTGGGCGAGCTGCCTGAAGAGCTCGAGCGCTACAACCCGGCCACCTTGCAACTGGGGCTCAACGGCTATGTACTGGCCAGCCGCTTTGAGCAGCAACCCGAACAAGTCACCCCCCTCGGTGACTGGCTGCTGGATAACAGCTGGCTGGCCCAGAGCCGCGATCAGCTGCTCGCCACGCTGAAAAGCGAACCGCTCAGTACAGCGGAACTGGCGACCCGCTTTGGCATCGCCCTGCCGGTCACGCATGCCCTGCTCCAGCAGCTCAAAAGCGAGCAGTTGATCCGCCTGCACCATGACAAGTGGCAACCGGGCAGCGGCGAATCGGAAGATGATCTGGGGGAAGAGGCGCAGCTGGTGCTCAAGGTGGTGCGAGATCAAGGCAAGGAGGGGTACGAGCCCGGTAAACTGGGCCCCGGCGGCGTGGCGCTGGATCCCTTTATCACCCGCAAGCTGCCCGCCGCCCTGCAGCAGGGCTTGCAACAAAAAGGCGCGTTGCAAAAGCAGTTGCGCAATCTGGCACGGCTCAAGTATCTGGTGCAACTCGAGGGCCCCATCTACTACGATGCCGCCCTTTACAACCAGATGGTCGCCGCCGTGCTGGCGGGCCAGCAGGTGGGAGATCTGATCGACATGGCATCCTTCAAGGAGATCACCGGTTTGTCGCGTAAATACGCCATTCCGTTCTGCCTGCGGATGGAGATGGATGGCTGGGTGCGACGCGAGGAGAACGAGCGTCGGGTACTGCGTTTGCCACAGACTCAAGATGAAATGGAGCTGGCATGAGCGCCGCTACCGCCCCCTCTATCTCTCCCAATCGTGCTGCTACCCGATTGCGCCGCGCATTTCATATCGACGGTATCGTGCAGGGGGTCGGCTTTCGCCCCTTCGTCTATGGGCTGGCGCTACGCCACGGCCTTGCCGGTTATGTCTTGAACGATGCCAATGGCGTCACCATAGGTGCCGAAGGCTCCCCCGAGCAGTTGGCCAGCTTTGCCCGCGAGCTGCGGGAATTGGCGCCGCCACTTAGCCGCATCGATCACTTCAGCGAGCGAGAACTGCCCCTCGCTCATGATCCCGACTACGATGGCCAGTTTCGAATTAAAGCCAGCCAGCAGCAGAGCGCCGCCACGGTCGCCATCTCGCCGGATCAGGGGATGTGCGAGGCGTGCGCCACGGACGTGGCCAACCCCGCGGATCGCCACCATCGCTACCCCTTTACCAACTGCACCCACTGCGGCCCGCGCTACACTCTCATCCGCCGCCTCCCCTACGATCGCCCCCATACCGCCATGGCGAGTTTTGCCATGTGCCCGCGCTGCGCTTCGGCCTATGAAAACCCGCTGGACAGACGCTACCACGCCCAGCCGGTGAGCTGCCCCGAGTGCGGGCCCCATCTCAGCTGGCGCTCAGGCCACGGCGATGCGCTGGCCGAGCGCGAGGATGCCCTGCAAATGGCTGCCCACGCCCTGCAAACGGGCAAGCTTATCGCGGTCAAGGGGATGGGGGGTTATCACCTGATCTGTGATGCCCGTAATGAACGGAGTGTGGCCAGGTTGCGAACCCTCAAGCGGCGCGCGCGCAAGCCGCTGGCGGTGATGATGGGCTCCCTTTCCGAAGCCAAATTGCATGTCACCGGCAGCGAAGAAGAGTGGAACCTGCTCGCCTCTCAGGCCAGACCCATTACCCTGCTGCGCAAGCGCACCAACGATGATCGGCACTCAGAAACTGGGCAACCAGCCGCGCCGCTGGCCGAGGGGATCGCCCCCGGCATCCCCTACCTTGGCGTCATGCTCCCCTATACCCCGCTGCACCAATTGCTGCTGGATGCCTGCGCCATGCCGCTGGTAGCCACCAGCGCCAATGGTCGCGGCAGCCCGATCCTCATCGAATGCGAGGCGGTGGTCAGGGAACTCGGGGGCGAGATTGACGGCATCCTGGATCACAACCGCCCCATCCTGCACCCCTGCGACGACAGTCTGGTGCAGTGGGCGGGCGGGCGACGCCAGACTTTGCGGCTGGCCCGGGGCTATGCCCCCTGCACTCCCAGCCTGCAAGAGGCTGTCAAGGTGCCGCTGCTGGCGGTCGGGGCGCAGCAGAAGAACCAGCTGGCGCTGGCCTTCGGTCGTCAGCGCATCTACAGCCCCTATATCGGCGATCTGCACAGCCTGCCGATGCAGGGCCACTTCGAGCAGACCCTGGCGACCTTTCGCGATCTCTACGATCTCAAGCCCGAACTGCTGGTATCGGACTGCCACCCCGGCTATCTCAGCCATCAGTGGGCCAAGAATTACTGCCGCGATCAGGGTGCGACCCATCTTGAGGTACAGCACCATCACGCCCACCTGCTGGCTGTGATGGCCGAGCACGGCATCACGGGCCCGGTGCTGGGGGTTGCCTTCGATGGCACCGGCCTTGGCGATGACGGCACCCTCTGGGGCGGCGAGCTGCTGATCGCAGATGTTCAGGGCTTTACGCGTGTTGCCCACCTTGCCCCCTTCAAGCTCATCGGCGGCGAGGCAGCCATCCGCGAACCGGTGCGCCAGCTGCTGGGGCTGCTGTTTGAATCGCACTGTCCTGAGCAGATCAGCGCCCTCGATATGCCGTTGATCAACAAGTTGTCACCCGAGCGGATCAGCAACCTGCACCAGCTCTGGCATCTCGGCCGCAACGCCCCCCATACCAGCTCCATCGGCCGTCTGTTCGATGCGGTGGCGGCGCTGTTGGGGGTGATCGATACCCCCGATTACGAGGGAGAAGCGGGACTCTTGCTGGAGGCAGCCGCCTTGCAGCTGGCCCCCGATGAATTGCCCTTCCCCCTCGCCTTTGATCTGAGCCAATCAGCAGAGGGGCCACTGCACATCGAGTGGGCCGAGCTGATCCATACCCTTGTCAGCGAGCGGCGCAAAGGCACCGCCACCGCTAGCCTGGCCGCCGGCTTTATCCGCGCCATCAGCAATCTGGTGGTTGCCCTGGCCGAGCGCTTCCCCGGCTATCCGGTGGCGCTCGGGGGCGGCGTGTTTCAAAACCGGGTGCTGATGGATCAGCTGGTACCCTCCCTGACATTCGCGGGGCATCAGGTATTGACCAGCGAAACCCTGCCGCTCAATGACGGCGGCATCGCCGCCGGTCAGCTCTGGTTTGCCATCCACCATCTTGCCACGCATCAGCCTGTCACAACCGGTTGTGCCACCGTGTCGGAGTCCTGAAATCCATGTGTCTATCCATCCCCTCTCAGGTAGTGCAGCTGCACCCCGAAGATAACTGCGTCACTGTCGATACCCTGGGGGTGCAGCGACGCGTCAGCTGCATGCTGCTCGAAGAGCCCCTCCAGGTGGGCGACTATGTGCTGCTCCACATCGGCTTTGTGATGAGCAAGATTGACGAAGAGGAGGCGCAGGCCAGCTTGGAGAGCTTCCGCCAGATGGTGGCCCTGATGCCCAACCAGGATATCTTGCCATGCTGACCTTGAATGACCTGTTTCAGGGCTTTCGTCAGCCCGAGGTGATCCGCGCCCTCGCCGCCCAAATTAATGAACTGGCCAAAGATCTGCCCGAGCCGCTGCGGGTCATGGAGGTGTGTGGCGGCCATACCCACACCATCATGAAGTACGGCCTGCAACAGCTGCTGCCGGCCAGCATCGAGTTTGTCCACGGCCCCGGCTGCCCGGTCTGCATCATGCCCAAAGAGCGCATCGATCAAGCCATCGAGCTGGCTAGCCAGCCCAGCGTCATTCTGGTTACCCTGGGGGACATGATCCGGGTGCCGGGCTCCAAGGGCACGCTGGCCCAGCAGCGGGCCAAGGGGAGCGATATCCGCCCGGTCTATGATCCCCTCGATGCCCTGCGCATCGCCCGTGAGAACCCGGAGAAAACCGTGGTCTTCTTTGCCATCGGTTTCGAGACCTCCACCCCCATGACCGCCGCCTTGCTGGCTGCCGCTGAAGAGCAAAGGGCCCTGAACCTGCTGTTTCATATCAACCATGTGCTGGTGCCCCCCGCCATTCATGCGGTGATGGCCGACGGGGTGGCCAAGGTGAACGCTTTTATCGGCCCCTCCCACGTCAGCGTCATCACCGGCGCCGATATCTACCTGCCCATCGTCGAGCGCTATCAGGTGCCGGTGGTGGTGAGCGGCTTCGAGCCGGTGGATGTGATGGAGGCGCTGCTAATGATGGTGCGCCAGAAGGTGGAGGGTCGCTACGCCCTGGAGGTGCAGTACAGCCGCGCCGTCACCGCCAGTGGCAATAAAGCCGCCCAGCGGCTGGTCGAGCGCTTTTTCGAGACCCGCGAGCACTTTCGCTGGCGAGGTCTGGGGGATATCAACGCCTCCGCCCTGCGCCTGCGCGATGCGTTTGCCAAGCGCGATGCGGAGCACCACTTTCAACTTAGTGAGACCCCCATCGATGATCACAAGGCGTGCCAGTGTGCCGATATCCTGCGCGGGCTGGCCAAACCGAACCAGTGCAAAGTCTTTGGCCGGGGCTGCACCCCGACCCAGCCCATGGGCAGTTGCATGGTCAGCTCCGAGGGGGCCTGCAATGCCTACTACCGCTATATGGGGATCCAGGAACGATGAGAGAAATCCAGTTAAGCCACGGTGGCGGTGGCGTCGAGATGAACCAGCTGATCAACCAGCTCTTCTTTCGCCAATTTGGCAACGAGATCCTGCTGCGCGGTGAAGATGCCGCTCTGTTGCCGGTAGAGGGCCCCGTTGCCTTCACCACCGACAGCTTTACCGTCTCGCCACTCTTCTTCGAGGGGGGCGATATCGGCAAGCTGGCCATCGCCGGTACGGTCAATGATCTCGCCATGATGGGGGCCAAGCCCGAGTATCTGAGCTGCAGCTTTATCATCGAGGAGGGCTTCCCCTACGCCGATCTCGCCCGTATCGTCGAATCGATGGCGACAGAGTTGACCAAGAGCGGTGCCCGCATCGTCTGCGGCGACACCAAGGTGGTGCCCAAGGGGGCCGCCGACAAGATCTTTATCAACACCAGCGGGGTCGGCACCTTCCCCCTGCCCGAACAGAGCCGGGGCATCTCGGTGCGCAACCTCAAGGCCGGTGACGCCATTCTGGTGTCGCGGGATATCGGCAGCCACGGCGCCTGCATCCTGATGGCCCGCGACGCCCTGCAGCTGGGATCTGATCTCAAAAGCGACTGCACCACCCTCTGGCCGCAGGTCGAAGCGCTGCTGCAGGCAGGCATTACCCCTCACGCCCTGCGCGATGCCACCCGCGGTGGCCTTGCCGCCGTGCTCAACGAGTGGAGCTCCGCCTCCCAGGTGGCTATCGAGCTGGAGGAGTCCGCCATTCCGGTGTGCGATCCGGTGCGCGGCCTGTGCGAACTCTACGGTTTCGAGCCCCATGATCTCGCCAACGAGGGGACCATGGTACTGGCCCTGCCTGCCGAACAGGCACAGGACGCGCTGAGTATCTTGCGGCAATTCAACCCCGACGCCAGCCAGATCGGCGTGGTGCAGGCGAGCGATCGCCACAAGGTGATCCTCAATAATCCCTGGGGCAGCCGCCGTTATCTGGAGCTGCCGCAAGGAGAACTGCTGCCGCGGATCTGTTGAGCGGCCATGCCGTTCAACCATATGCCGTTTTCCCAATTAGGGGGAGGAGTCACTGCTCCTCCCCATATCGGTTAAGGAGCCACCATGCACGAAATGTCTCTGGCCATGGCCGCCATCGATCTGGCGGCCGAACAGGCCACCCAGCGGGGCTTTACCAAGGTGACCGCCCTCTGGCTCGAGGTCGGCAGCTTCTCCTGCGTCGACCCGGACACCATTGCCTTCTGTTTCGAGGCGGCCGCCAAGGGCACTGCCGTCGAAGGGGCCCAACTGCACTTTCAGCACCAGGCGGCAGAGGCCTGGTGTTACGACTGCAACCAGACTGTCACCCTCACCGAGCGCGGGCAGGCCTGCCCCGAGTGTGGCGGATACAAATTACGAGTCGCGCAGGGGAACAGCCTGCGCATCACCGACATCGAGGTAAGTTGATATGTGTAGCGTATGCGGATGTGGCCAGGCGCGGATCGCCGGCCATCAAGATGATCACGACCATGCTCACCCACACGATCACGACAATGAACACGCTCATGAGCACCACCATGAACATGGCCATCATCATGCTCATGACGCCCATCACCATCATGACCACGAGCAGAGCGCGCCGCGCACCCTGATCATTCATCACCACTATCACCATCAGGGGGATGTCCACCACCACTACCACGGGGTGCGGGCTCCGATGAACCATGATAGTCATGATCACCCCCACAACCATCATCATGATCATGCCCACTCTCATGACCACGGCCATTCCCACGCGCATCCCCATGATCACAGCCATGACCACAGCCATGACCACAGCCATGACCATGACCATGACCATGACCATGACCATCAGCAGGGTGATCTGCACTACGGCAAAGGGGAAGCGGGTTTGTCGGTGCCCGGCATGGGGCAGCGCCAGCTGATCGCCATCGAGATGGATGTGCTGGCCAAGAACAACGCCCTGGCCGCCCACAACCGCGAACACTTCACAGCTGCCGACCAACTGGTGCTGAATCTGGTGTCGAGCCCGGGTTCAGGCAAAACCACTTTGCTGTGTGAAACCCTGCGCCAACTGGCCGACAAGCGCCCCTGCGCGGTGATCGAAGGGGATCAGCAGACCAGCGCCGATGCGGATCGCATCCGCGCCACCGGCGTCCCTGCCGTGCAGATCAACACCGGCAAAGGCTGTCATCTGGACGCCAAGATGGTCCACGACGCCTGCCACCAGCTGCCCACCAATCAAGGGGGCATCCTCTTTATCGAGAACGTAGGCAATCTGGTCTGCCCCGCCAGCTTCGATCTCGGCGAGAAGTACAAGGTAGCGATCCTCTCCGTCACCGAGGGGGAAGAGAAGCCCCTCAAGTACCCGGACATGTTTGCCGCCGCCCAGCTGATGGTGATCAACAAGATTGATCTGCTGCCCTACGTCAGCTTTGACGTGGCCCGCTGCATCGAGAACGCCAAACGGGTCAACCCCTATATCCAGGTGATCCAGGTCAGCGCCACCACGGGTGAAGGGATGGATGCCTGGCTCAACTGGCTGGCCAGTGCCTGAACCAGAACCGGTTAAATGCCGTTACCAACGGCGGATAGCAAAAGAGGGAGGCTGATGCCTCCCTCTCTTTTATCTGCGAATCTTGCCCGCCGTGCTATCTGTCCAAAATGGCCAGCGTTTCATACTCGCCCCCCTCACCCTGGCCCTCTCCCCTGGGAGAGGGAACCATCTGCTCCCTTCTCCCCTCGCGGGAGAAGGGCTGGGGATGAGGGGGAACCAACTCTCAAGCCGCGCTTTCGGCCAGATCCCCAGATTCGGGCAGCATCTCCCCAAAGCGCAGCACCCGGTGGCAGACCTGGCGCAATAATGCCTGCTGGTGACTGAAGACAAGCATGCCGAGCCCGCGCTGCTCGCACTCGTGCATCAGCTCCTGCCAGAGCTGACGCTGAATTTGCGGATCCAGCTGTGCAGTCACCTCGTCGGCAATCAGCAGACGGGTGCGGGGATCGAGCGCCCTCAGCAGGGCGATACGGGCCAGCTCGCCACCGGAGAGCTGACCGGGTTTACGACTGAGCCATTCGGGCTTGACCATAACGCGGGCCAGCATGGCGTCATCGGGGCGCCACACATCCCAGAGCGCCTGGCCGGTGGTGCGATAGGGATTGAAGGTGAGTTCCGGATGCTGGGGCACCAGCTGGATGGGGTTGTAGCCTTTTATCTGCTCAGGCACCGGCTGCCCATCAAGCAGGATCTGCCCACCAGCCCGAACCGGTTGCCAACCGGCCAATACCCGCCCCAGCGTGGTCTTGCCATAACCGCTTGGGGCAGAGAGGCCGAGCCGTTCGCCCGCGTTCACCGTCAGCGACAACCCCTGCCAGAGTGGGCGTTCCCCTTGGGCGATGGTGAGATCCCGTACTTCAAACATCAGGAAACCTCCGGCACAGAGAACAGCGAATTGCACCCCGGCAGCACCTGCCACTGGATATCTGCCGCGCCACACACAGCCTGTCTCAGAGAAGCAATCATCAGGAGATCTCCGACGTAGCAGGAAAGAGCGCATTGAACTCCGGCAATGCCTGCCAATGGGCGCGCAGCATCTCGCTCCCCTGCCCCTGGCGCAGATGGTGGCAGCTCAAGGTATCGCTCACCTGCCCCTGATGGAGCGCCACAATGCGATCGGCAAAGCGGGCAGCCAGCGCCAAATCGTGGGTGACCCAGAGGATACCGCTGCCCTGATTGGCCAGTTCACGCAACTGGTTGAGCAGCAGACAGGCCAGCCCTTCGTCGAGCCAGGCGGTGATCTCGTCCGCCAGAATGTAGCGGGCACCGCCGAGTGCCGCGGTGCAGGCCAAAATGCGCTTGGCCATGCCGCCTGAGAGCTGGCGCGGGTATTTGTCCAGCGTGGTGGCGGGCAGCTGGTAGCGCAGCAGTTGTTCGCCAAGCCGCTCACGGGAACCGTTCTGGCCGCAGAGACGCGCCGCACGGCCCAGCTGGCGCTCCACCGTCAGCAGCGGGTTGAGAGCGCTCACCCCCTGCGGCACATAGCAGAGGGTGTGACCGCGCAGCCCGGCACGACTGGCGTCGCACAGGGGCATGCCATCGAGGGAGATGGCGCCGCGCATCCGCAGATTGTCCGGCAGCAGGGTCAGGGCGCTTTGCAGCAGCAGGCTCTTGCCCTCGCCGCTCCCCCCCACCAGCGCCACGATTTCCCCCGGCGCCAGTTGCAGGCTGATATCGGTCAGCAATGGCTGCCAGCTACGCCGCCCCAGCCAGGAGTAGTGGGCCGCCTCTATGGTCACCTGGTCAAAACTCAGCATGGTTCACTCCGGTGCCACAGCAGCTGCTGCAGGGCGCGGGTAGCCTGATCAAACAGCAATACCAGCAGCAGCAGCATCAGACCGGGGAAGAGGGCCAACCACCAGCCGCCACCAGCCAGATAACGCAAGGCATCGGCCAGCAGCAGGCCAAGGGAGGCCTCGTGGGCCGCCAACCCAAAGCCGAGAAAGCTCAAGGCCGCACTGTGCAGCACCGCATGGGGAAACATCAGCAGGGTGCCGATAAACCACTGGGGCAACAGCCCCGGCAGCAGGTGGGTGCGCCAGCGGCGCAGCGCCCCCATCCCCTGACAGCGGGCCAGCACCACATAGTCGCTGCAAGCTATCCGTCGCGCTTCTGCGCAGAGAATGAGCGCCAGCTTGGGCCAGTGGGTGAGCGCTACCGCCAGGATCACCCCGTGCATGCCGCCCCCTACGGTAAAGCAGATCAGGATCAACAGCAGCATATGGGGTAGCGCCAACATGGCATCGATCACCAGCCGCACCGCCATGTCACATCTGGGATGAACCAACGAGAGACTGGCTGCCACCATGGCCAGCAGCCCGCTGCACAGCGCCGTGCCTAACCCTAACTCCAGACTGGTAAGCGTGCCCTGAAAGGCCCGCAACCAGAGATCCCGTCCCATCTGGTCGGTACCGAACCAGTGCACCAGCGAGGGAGGCAACTGGCGCGCCAGCAGATCCATCGGCACATCCTGAGCCGACAAGCTCCAGCCATAGGCGGCCAGCAGTGCCAGCCCGATCAGGGCCACCCCAAGGCGCACTATGGAGGGCAGCGGATTAAACAGCATGCTCACCCACCCAGCCCCGATTGATGCGCGCCAGCAGCAAACTGGCCACCGTGTTGCCAATAAATACCAGCAAGGTGCAGAACAGCACGATTCCCATCAGCAAGGGGATATCCCCCCGCAACCCCGCATCCACAGTGGCCTGGCCGAGCCCCGGATAGGAGAAGACCTTCTCGGCCAGCAGGGATCCGCCAATCAGCTCCCCGAGTGAGGCAAACTGCAGACAGAGCGCCGGGGTCAGGGCGTGGCGCAGCACATGAAAGCGCAGCATGGGCCAGCCGCCATCCCCCTGGGCGCGGGCGTAGCGGATAAAGTCGCTCTCCAGCACCTCGGCCACCCGCTCCCGGGTATGCAGCGCAATGTTGCCCACCCCGAGCAGGGCAAGCGTGGTCACCGGTAGCAGCAGATGACGCAACCGCATCAGCCAGTCCGCCTCATCGGCAGAGAGACCCGGCGTCCAGGCACAGCAGACCGGCAATAGCGGCCAGTGCACCGCAAACAGAGCGAGCAGCAACAGGCCCACCCAGAAGGTGGGCAGGGAGGCGAGCAGGTAGGCAAAGCGGCAGATAAGGCGATCCGGCCAGCGGTTGAGATAGCGGCCAGCGCAGAGCCCTAGCAAAATCCCAAAAAAGCCGGAGAGTAGCCATGCCCCCGCCAGCAGTAGGAAGGAGGCAGCAAAGCGCTGGCCTATCACCTCACCCACCGGCGCGTTGTAGAGCATGGAGTAACCGAGATCCCCCTGCAGCACCTGGCTAAACCAGTGCCAGTAGCGCAGCCACAGCGGCTGATCCAGCCCCCAGCGGGCGGCAATGCGGGCGTATTGCTCGGGAGGCACATGGAGCAGATCGTTGCCGATATAGGCTTTGATGGGGTCGATGGGGGAGTAACTCAGCAGCACAAAGGTGGCAACAGAGACCAGACATAACAGCCCTGCCAGACGCAGCAGGGCTTTTAGCAACAGATAACCTGAATGACTCAAGGGTGAACTTAACGGCACGTCCACCGCCAATCTTGCAGGTTGTTGAGCAAAGACCAGCTACCGTGGATCTCCGGCGCCCCCTTGCCAAGGTCGATGCAGCGGTTGGCCAGATAGGTGTGCTGCACATTGATCAGCCAGGCCCAGGCGGCATCCCCCTGCACCCCGGCGCCTGTCTTGCCATCCCACTCCACCTGCTGCCAGAAGGGCACGGCCGCCTGCCAGTTCGGGGCATCCAGCGCCTGCTTGAGGTGGCTATCCACTACCGGGTTGCTGTAGTAGCCCGGGTTGTAGAACTCCACTCCACCGGAGCCACTCTGGTAGTGGTGATAGAGCTCCATGGGATCCAGACTCCCCCACCCCATCAGCACCGGATTGGCGTGCATCTCCCGCTCCACCTGCTCCCAGCTGCCGGACTTGAGGCTCACCTCAAGGCCGATAGGTTTGAGCATGGCCCGCACCGCTTCCGCCAGATCCCGACGGGTACTGTCGCTACTGGTGTACCAGAGGGTAAAGGCGGCGCGCAGGTCGCCCTTGTGACGAATGCCGTCACTGCCCCTCTTCCAGCCCGCCTCGTCGAGCAGGGCGTTGGCATGGGCGGCATCACCATCCTTGAAGGCGGTGACTTTGTTTAGCCAAGGCAGGCCTTCTACCGCGCTGTAGGCAGGGATGGCGTGACCTTCCAGCAGCTGATCCGCCAGCAGCTTGCGGTCGATGGCGTAGTTGATGGCGCGGCGCACCGCCACGTCCGAGGTCACGTCGTTGCCGATGGGATAACCCTTGGCATCTTTTTTACCAGCAGGCGGAATGGGGAAGACGATGCCGCGGTTCTCTACACTCGGCCGCACCCACAGCTTGAGGGAAGCAGGCACGGTGGGCGCCAGCGACGGGGCGATACGCACCACATCGAGCTGGCTACTCTGGGCGGCAGCGTAGGCACTCTCTTCATCGATAAAGACAAACACCAGCCGTTTGAAGTCGTTGTTGCCACCGGCGTAATAGGGGTTCGCCTCCACCACCAGCTGCTGACCGGGCAAGAAGCTCACCAGCCGGTAAGGGCCGGCACCGACCGGCTTTTGAGCGTACGCTTTTGCGTCGTAATCCTGCTTCGACACAATCCCCAAGGAGCCCAGCACATTGACAAAGGTGCTCTGGGGGGAGCTTAAGACGATGGCCACCTCGGTGGGCGACACTGCCTCGGCCTTCACGAAGTTGCCCATGTCGATCTTGCCGCCGCCCTGGGCTGCGCTGTTGTAGGTAAAGGCCACATCCTCGGCGGTGAGCGGCGCACCATTGGAGAACTTCAAATCCGGCTTGAGGGTAATGAGCCACCCCTTGCCATCCTTGTTCGGGGTCACCGATTGGGTGAGCACGTTCTGCCAGCTGAGATCGGCGTTTTGTTTAAGCAGCGGGCTGTGCAGCAGCAGGTAGCTACCGTGGCTCCAGCCAAGCAGCGGGTCGAACCCTTCGGTGGGTTCGGCACCGATGGCAAGCTTGAGTTCAACAGGCACCGGTTGGGCGGCGACCAACGCGGCATGGGACGCGGAGCTCAGCAGCAGGGTCAACAGGGCGGCAGCACTGGTGCCACAGTAAAGGCGAAGGGAATTGCGAGAAACAGTCATGGGGATCCTTCTTGCTTGGTAGCACTCACGGGTTCTGACTCAAAAAAACAGGCGGAATGCGTGTTTAGACATGCGAGTGAGGGGCCAAAGTGCCCCCCTATTCTAAACTTAATTTCGCATGAAACCTAGCGACTATGCCGGTTGACCACCCCGGGCACCGAATAGCCGTCTGCGGCCCAGATCCACGCTGCTTGCCCCTTGCTGCACCGGCAAG
Source organism: Aeromonas veronii (assembly GCA_041319085.1). Lineage (NCBI taxonomy): Bacteria > Pseudomonadati > Pseudomonadota > Gammaproteobacteria > Aeromonadales > Aeromonadaceae > Aeromonas > Aeromonas veronii. Next base: position 2,263,613 of record CP101033.1, read on the forward strand.
GAGAGCAGCATCTTGAGGGTGCTGCTCACCAGTGAGCGCCCCTGCTCGGCACCGAGATGGGGATCGAGCGGCGACATCAGGGAGCAGGCCAGCAGCTGTCCCGTCTCGGGCAATTCACCCACCATAAAGGTCATGTTGCCGCAGGGGAGCTGCAGGGCGAGCCGATCGCTGCTGCTGCGCACCGGCCAAAGCTGATCCGGCCCCGGCAGCAGCACCACGCTCAGCATCCAGGGGGTGAGCACGCAGCCGAGCCACTGACCTTCAAACAACGTGCACTCCGCCACGATGGGCATGGTGGCGTGATAAAAGGGCAGCGCCTGCATCTCTTCACGAGCGATCCGCTCATACTGGGCCACCAGCAGCGGCGCGGGATTGCTGGCAAAACCGATGAACTCCTGCACTGCATCAAGCTCGCTTAAATGGGACTGCGCCATAGGCCCTCCTGCTCTTGTTCAGCTTTCTCCTGTTCAGAGAGCGCAATGGCGGGCGCACCAACGGCAGCCAGCAGGGTCAAAATCCGATCCGTCGCCTCCCCCATGGCGGCCGCCACCACAGGGGTGAGGCCGATGCGCGGTTCGAGAGATTCAGGCTCTATGCCGATCAGGGTGAGCCGCTTGGGGGATTCCCCCGTCATGTGCAGCGCCGAGAGCACGTCCGCCAGCCCCAGCTGGTGCGGGGAGATCTTGCGGCCAAACAGGGTCGGGATCTCCTCATCCTTCAGGGTCACCACAGTGCCCGGCGGGTTACCGCTGCGCACTGCATCCGCCAGAATGATGTGGTCGCGACTGGCCATGGCTTCGAGCAGCTCCATGCCAGCGGTACCGCCATCGAGCAGCTCGATGCCGGGGGCGAAACGGTATTCGCGCCCCAGCGCCTCGACGATGCGCACGCCGACGGCCTCGTCACTCAACAGCAGGTTGCCAACGCCCAGGATCAGGGTGTTCATCACAGCACCTTCACCTGAGTCGTTTCGCCATTTTGGGTATCCACCACATGCACCGCGCAGGACATGCAGGGGTCGAATGAGTGGATGGTGCGCACCACCTCCAGCGGTTTGGCGGGGTCGGCCACCGGGGTACCCACCAGCGCCTGCTCGTAGGGGCCGGGCTCGTCATTGAAGTTGCGCGGGCCCGAGTTCCAGGTCGATGGCACCACCGCTTGATAGTTCTCGATCTTGCCGCCCTTGATGACAATCCAGTGGGAGAGCATGCCGCGCGGCGCCTCTTCAAAGCCCACCCCGCGAAACTCCTTGTCCGCCGGGATCTCCGCCTTGATATAGGCGGTGGTATCACCCTTGCCGATGTTGTCTACCAGCGCCTTCCACTGGTGCGCCAGGGTGTCTTTGAGCACGCAGCAGCGCACCGCGCGGCCGATGATGCGGCCCATGGTGGAGTGCAACTGCTCGGTCTTGATGGCCGAACCGGTGAGCGCGTTATAAATGCCGTTCAACTGGTCGAAGTGCGCCACCGTCTCCGGGTGTTTGGCGGCCAGTTTCACCAGCAAGTCTGCGAGCGGCCCCACCTCCACCACCTTGCCGTAGAAGGTGGGGGATTTGACCCAGGAGTATTTGCCGTCATCCTGCCAGCCGGTGTAGTTGGGCTCGGTCTTGCCCTCCCAGGGTTTGAGGGGCTCGTCATCCTTGTACCAGGCGTGCTTGTTGCTCTCGGCGATGCCGTCCATCAACCAGCCATCCTGATGGCTCTCGATGGGGCGATAACCCGCCAGATTGCCATTCTCGATATAGCCGCCCGGCATCAGGAAGCTGCCACCGTTGGCGTCGGTAGGCAGCTCCGGCACGCTCAGGTAGTGCTTGGCCCCCTGCCCCAGATTCAGCCACTCGGGGTAGTGCGCGGCGATGATGGCGGCGTCGACCTTGTAGACCTGCTCGATAAACTCGCCGAGCCGGTCGATAAAGCTCTTCACATAGAGCAGCCGCTCCAGGTTGAGTACGCTCGGTGCATCCAGATTGATGGGGTTAGCCACCCCGCCCACCGCCAGATTCTGAATGTGCGGGGTCTTGCCGCCCAGAATGGCGACGATGCGGTTGGCATCGCGCTGGCACTCCAGCGCTTGCAGGTAATGGGCCACGGCGATCAGGTTCACCTCCGGGCTCAGCTTCATCTCCTTGTGACCCCAGTAGCCGTTGGCGAAGATGCCGAGCTGGCCGCTCGCCACCAGCGCGCGGATCTTGTCCTGCACCTTGGTCAGTTCATCGGCACTGTTGAGGGACCAGGTCGATACCCCCTTGAGCATGTCCGCTGCTTTTTGCGGATTGGCCTCAAGGGCCGCGGTGATGTCCACCCAGTCCAGCGCGGAGAGCTGGTAGAAGTGAACGATGTGATCGTGGATGTTGTGGGCCGCGATGATGAGGTTGCGGATAAACTGGGCGTTGACCGGCACCTTGGCGCCGATGGCGTTCTCCACCGCCCGCACCGAGGCGATGGCGTGAATGGAGGTACATACCCCGCAGATGCGCTGCACTATCATCCAGGCATCGCGCGGGTCGTTGCCCTTGACGATCTCCTCCATCCCGCGCCACATGGTGCCGGACGACCAGGCTTTGGTCACTTTTCCGCCTTCGATTTCGCAGTCGATACGCAGGTGCCCCTCGATACGGGTGATGGGGTCTATGGTGATACGTTGGCTCATACGTTGGCTTTCCCTCGGGCCTGATAATCTTGGTGAACACGTTCAAGTGATGGCAGTACCGGCAACAGCCGGATCAACAGCAAATAGGCACACACCTCGATGGCGACGAAGCCCAGAGAGATCAGCACCTCCTCCGCGGAGGGGAAGTAGTGGTAGCCATTGCCGGGGTTGAAGGCGAGCAGGGAGTAATCCAGTCGCCAGAGGGCGGCACCCAGCAGCATGCTGAGGGCCCCCAGGAACAGCATGCGGGAATCGCGGCGGCTCTTGTCCCAGTGGAACACCAGCAGCGGGAAGATCATCAGCGCAATCTCGCTCCAGAACATGATGGAGTAGCGGTTGAACTCGGAGAGATACTCCGACTTGTCGTGGATGACGATCTCGGCAAAGCGCAGCGCCACAAACAGGATCAGGAAGATGTCGATCACCTGGGTCAGTTTGTAGAACAGCGGCTTCTCGTTGGGGCCACGCCCCGCCAATCCAGCCTGCACCAGCGAACCTTCAAACACCACGATGGAAAAACCCATGATGAAAGCGGTCAGTAAAGAGAAGACCGGCAGCAGCTCATAGCTCTGCCAGAGCGGATGGATCTTCTCCCCCGCCACTATCATCAAAGAGCCCATCGAGGATTGGTGCATGGTGGGCAGCAGGGCTCCCAGCGCCAGAATGAAGAACATGATCTTGTTGAGCCGCGCCATGGAGGTTTTCCAGCCGAACTTCTCCAGCAGCACGGGCGCAAACTCCAGCGCCATCACCCCGATATAGATGGTCATGCAGACCGCCGTCTCGAACAGCACCGAGGAGGTGTTGAAGTGACCGGGCAGGTAGAAGTACGGCAGGTTCCAGTAACGCCCCACGTCGATGGTGATGGAGAGGCCACCGAGCGAATAGCCGAACAGGCTCGCCAGCAGGGCCGGTCGCACTAGCGGGTGATACTCGCCCCGGTTGAACACATAGACCGCCCAGGCCAGCGCCCAGCCGCCACAGGCAAAACCGGTTCCGATCAAGAGATCGAACGAGATCCACAACCCCCAGGGGTAACCCCCGTTCAAGTCGGTGACCGACCCCAACCCGAATACGAGGCGTTTTAAAATCAACATGCCGCACAGCACGGCAAAGGGGGCCAGCACCAGCACCGGCCAGCTGACCAGCTTGCCGCCGAGCGGATACGCCTTGTGATTACTCATGATCCTTGCCTCCCTTTGTGGTGCCCTGATCCTTGATCTGCGCACTCCCCTGATCATGGCCATCATCATGATGGTGATCGTGACCATTCTTGGTGTTGCGGCGGATCAACACCGAGAGGCCGGTCAGCACCACCAGCGGCAGCACCATCCCCTTGTAGAGGGTGTGCTGGATATGCTCGGAGCGCGCACCGGAGGAGAGCTCCGGCAGATCGGGCATATCGAGCTTGGTATAGGGCACCCCGGCCAGCACCAGCACCTGGGTGCCGCCCCCCTCCTTCTCGCCATAGACGTAAGGCTGGTAGTTGGGCACCTCGTGCAGATAGGGGTCGTTGGCGCTGAAGGTCTGGCGCGGATAGGCATATTCACTGCCCGGGCTCGCCAGCAGGCGACGCTTGGCCTCGGCCATCAGCTCCTCGCGGGTGCCGAAGATCACGGCACCGGTGGGACACACCTCGACACAGCCGGGCAATTTGCCCTGATCGATCCGCTCAAGCCCCTTCTGGTTGCAGAGCTCACACTTGTGGATCGCCCCCAAAGGGTTGTCGTAGTCATATTTGGGCACATCGAATGGGCAACCCACCATGCAGTAGCGACAACCGGTGCAGACGCTCGGGTCGTAGTGAACGATGCCGGTCTTGGGATCTTTGGTAAGGGCCTGCACCGGACAGACCGAGACGCAGTTGGGATCGACGCAGTGCATGCACTGCTTCTTGATGTAGGCATAGCCATCCACCAGCTGATCCTTGTGCTCGCCAGTGCCGCTCTTCCACACCTGAATGATGTTGTTGGTGTAGGGGGTCAACTTGTCGTTGGTGGACCAGGTCTGTGCGCCCTCCGGATTGGCCGGGTTGCCATTCAAACGCTGACACTCCGCCACGCAGGCCTGACAGCCGACGCAGAGGGTAGAGTCGTAGAGCATGCCGAGCGCCCCGGGAATGGGCGGCTTGTTCTTGGCCGCCGCCTGTGCGGTGCCGGGTACGGCTGTGCCCGCCGCCAGCGCACCGACGGAGGCGAATTTGAGGAAGTTTCGTCTGTTCACGGTTACTCCTCCCGTGATGGGTGCTGCCCGGCTTCGTGACGCTTCTGCTGGCGACCGAGTTCACGCACCGTCATCAGACTCACCCCCACCAGCACCCCGAGGGCGCCACCGATAAGGCCGGTCGCGGTGGGCGAGGTATAGCCCCCCTCCTGGATCTTCACATCGGGTTTATCCACCCGCGGAGTCGGGTTCTCTACCTTGGCAAGCTGGAAGATCCCCTTGCTGAAGCCAACACCCTGCTCGTTGCAGCCATAGCAAGGGTGGCCAATGCCGACCGGCCAGATGCCGCCGCCCACATCGCAGAACTCCAGGGTCGAGCAGTTGCCATAGGTTTCCGGCCCCTTGCAGCCCAGATGGTAGAGGCACCAGCCCTGACGGTGCCCCTCGTCGCCAAACTCCTTGGCAAAACGGCCAGCATCGAAATGCGGACGACGCTCGCAGTTCTCATGGATCAGCCGCTCATAGGCAAACAGCGGGCGCTTCTTGCTATCCAGCGCTGGCAGCTTGCCGTAGGTGATGTAGTAGGCAACCGTGGTGAGGAAGTTGTGGGGGTTGGGCGGGCAACCCGGGATATTGATGATCGGGGTGCCGATATTGCCCAGCGCTTCTTCCAGACTGACAGCGCCGGTCGGGTTACCACCGCTGGCGGGCACACCGCCCCAGGCGGAGCAGGAGCCGATGGCGATGACCGCAGCCGCATCGGCGGCGGCACGGCGAATGTGGTCAACGATGGGCTCACCGGCCACCATGCAGTAGACGCCACCATCTTTGAGCGGAATGGAGCCATCCACCACCAGCACGTACTTGCCTTTATAACGCTTGATGGCGTTGTGCTTGTTCTCTTCCGCCTGATGACCAAACGCCGCCGAGAGCACCTCGTGGTACTCCAGCGAGATGGTATTGAGGATCAGATTTTCGATGGTGGGGTGCGTGGCCCGCAGCAGCGATTCGGTACAACCAGTGCACTCCTGTGCCCCAATCCAGATCACCGGCGGCCGTTCTGGGCTAGTGAGCGCAGTGGCCATCTTGGCGACGGCATGCTGACTTAATCCCAAGGTTGCGGCCATCCCGGCACACAATTTCATAAAATCACGGCGATTAATCCCATGAGCCGATAAAAAATTATCCTCGACCATTCTACTTATTCCCGTAGTGAGCACTTGTTTGATAAATGCTTAATAGCGGAAATGCTAAGGACTCACCCACCCTGCAGTATTGATCTCTATCAATTCCGACCGGCTTATCCCTATTTTCATCGCGAGCCACATCAAAAATGAAATTAATTACCCCCAAGGGGATATTTAGCAGCCCCATAAATTTTATGAACTTAATTGGACATTAAATAATTAATCACCGCATATCCTCTCTTTCACTGTGAGCCAAATTAACATGAATGAAATCTTGGCTATACCGCTCATTTCACAATACTGATGCCCACCAATAAATGATCCATTGAATATATCTTTACTCATTCCATTGCATATTCCATACAGTCATCCACGGGACAACCTCCTGACTTGTCTCCCCACACCAGCACGGCCTGCACGGCCTGCACGGCACGATTTACCTGCATGTCGCTTGATGTCTGCTTGCATCTTGCCTGCGCTGCAGGACGATGATTGCTCCTGCCAGCCCACACAGTACAACCCCGCTTGGCCTCCCTGACGTTTAACACAGCTTAATAAAAAGATGCCGCCGAGGTATGCATATCAGTATGACCTCCCCCACTCTTTATTGTCTTGGATGCTGGTAAGTAAAATATCGCATTCACGGATATGTTTACGCATCATCGTGAATCTGCATTCAAATTAATGGTGAGAAGGTTGAAGGCTGCCTGCAACATAATGATCATATTTAACTCGCGGTGCAGTCGCTCACCCCGTTACAAATGTTACCACCCGCCTTCACTCTATTTACCTTAACGTCACCCTACGTAATTAACCAGAGCGAAAATATCCATCTATCGAAATCAGAACCTATCCTGTCTCGGCAAACTGCCAGACTGGTGCTGATGTTTCGACACGAAGCCATAGAGTGGAAAATTGCTCACGGCAGCATCTCCATCCCTTACGGTCTGGCTCGCGAGAACGAAATCTATCCGATGACCAATCTGGAGGGGCACCAGCATGAGCTGGCGCTGATTATCGAGCTCAGAACCAAGGAGCTGGCGGAAGCGAACCGGAAACTGGAAGCGCTCAGCAATACCGACGGGCTCACCAACATCGGCAACCGCCGTCTGTTCGACAACTCATTGCACCAGGCCTGGGAGCGCTGTATTCAGACAGAGATGCCGATTTGCGCTCATCATGCTCGACATCGATCATTTCAAGCAGTTCAACGACCTCTATGGCCACGTTGCCGGTGACGAGTGCCTTCGATTGCTGGCCCATACCCTGGCGCAATCAGGGCGCCGCTCGGGGGAGTGGGTAGCCCGCTACGGGGGAGAGGAATTTGTCATCCTGCTGCCACATGTCGAGCGTCAATCCGCCTATGAGATTGCCCAACATATCCAGCGGCTGATTTTTGCACTCGCGCAGCCACACGCACAAAATGCCACCGGTCTGGTGACCGTTAGCATGGGGGTTGCCTGCCTCAGACCATCGAGTCACCGGCAGGCATTACCACGCTAACGATTGGAAAAAGAAAAGACGCCCTCGGGCGTCTTTCTTATTAGTGGGTTTGGAGCCAACCGGTTGGACGCTCTACCCCCCTCCTAAATAACTGATCCCAATAGTGCTACATCTTCGCAGTGCCATAGCCATTCCCGGGGAAAGGAGACACTGTATTCATGAAGTGTTTCACTCGAGCCAGCAGGTTTGAAAGATCACGACAGCGTGGCACGAGCGGCCGCCAGCTGACGCTCGATATAAGCAAAATCGGGACGATCGGCAGGGAGTTCCGAGAGGCAGGCCGCTTTGAGCTGATGCAATCCATCAAGCGGTGAGCCTTGCGTATCGCAATGGGCCAACAGCTCCTCCAGCAAGCAACCAAAGGCGCGCACTTCCAGTCGCTCAAGGCCCACGGCCCGCTCGCGGTCGCTGCGGTTATACAAGGAAGCTGCACCAAAATCCCCCAGCAAGGCGCGAGCCGGCACGTCAGACCCCCGGACAAACAGAATATTGTGGCCGTAGAGATCCCCGTGCATGATGCCCGCACGGTGCAGATGGCCCGCCACCGAGGTGATGCCATGGGCCATCGCCAGCGCATCCGGCACACTCAGATGCAGCCCCTCGGGATAGATATCCCGGGTGCAGGAGTCCAGGCTCGGCGGCCCGGCCAGATTGGCAAAGGCCGGGTCGATCAGCTCCATCACCAGCGCCGGAATGCCGGAGGGGTGATCCGCCACCTTGCCCATCACCTTGATAAGGTTGGGATGGATGCCCGCCGCCAGCGATGCCGCCATCTCGCAGCGGGGCAGCCCGTCGCTGGTCACCGCCCCCTTGAACAGCTTGACCGCCACCTGACTGGCATCGGCTCTGCCGTTCGCCTGAGTCACTTCATCAGCAGGATTACCCACAAGGGTGGCGCGATGGATAACGCCAGATGCCCCCTGCCCCAGCAGCTCGCCCAGCGCCAGCGTCTCCCAGGCAAGGGGCGCGACATGGGCATCATCGATGGCCCGCACCTCCTCCCCTTCACTAAAGGGGTTGCCGGAGTAGGCAAGCCATGAAAGGCGCGGCAGCGAGAGCAGCCACTCGGGGAAGCGTTCCATGCGGTTGGCGGCGATGCGAAGCAGCTCAAGACGGCGGCAGTTGGTAAGGCTCGTCGGCAGCTCGCGCAGGCGGTTACCCGCCAGCATCAGCTTTTGCAGAGCGTCGCACTGGCCCAGCTGATCGGGCAACTGTTCCACCGCGTTGTCGGTCAGGATCAGCCAGCGCAATCCCGCAGGCAGCGCCTTGGCCGAGACGGTAGCAATCCGGTTGGCCTTAAAGCCCACCATGGTGAGTGCCGGACAGCGCCCCAACACCTCGGGCAGCTCGGTAAAGCGGTTCTCGGAGCAGAAGATAATGCGCAATTTGCCAAAACCGGCCAGCTCGTCGGGGAGCGCGCTCAGCTGGTTGCCGGTGAGATCCAGCACCTCCAGCGTCTCTTTCAGGCTCAAAATCTCGTGGGGGAAAACCGCGAGGTTTTCACAGAGCTTCAGATGGCGGGCACCGCACAGTTCACCCGCGCGCAGCTGTTCCAGAGTATGCATAACCGTTTCTCAATCCTGATGATCTGCCTGATGGCGTAGCCAGCCATCAGCGCGCGCCGAACCTGCATCCGGCTGTTTTAAAGGGGGGCATTATAAAGAATTCGGGGCGCAGATCGCCCCTTTTGTTGCTTTGCCGAGGCATGACACTCAGCAAAGCCACCCCAGCGGATTGACGAAACAGGTAGGGTGTAATTTCATTGCCCCCTACGGTACTGTAACGAGTAATCAATCATGACGTAGAACATTCAGCCGCCAGTTCATCAAGCACTGCGAATACTCCATCAAGATCATCACGATAGAAGGCTGTATAATTTGATGTAAAAACACATCTCTCGCTAGTATTTAACTTAAGTCCTCGGATCAGCTCGCGATTTTTAACCCAATAATTCCCCATCGCTATTGGATCTAAACCACCTGAAATTGTTTCTCTGGTTGCAATATAGCCATCGTCATCCCTACCCAAGAAAAAAGTACTGCTTAGGTGTGACAAACAGTGATCAAGGAATAATAATATATTTCTTTCATCGTTATCAGGATTGAAGCATATATCAAATACGTAGTTGTTCACTAACCGAGCTATTCCACCATTATCCCCACTCCCGCTCTCATCATAATACCCACAACCTACGCCTGAACCATCAGGAGGATTTGAGTTACTAAGTTGATATATAACGAATATTTTTACGACATTACGTGTAATAGCAACTCTTCGGGCGAGTGAGTTCTCTTCTGCTAATGTTGGGTCTTGTAATGCCTCTTCTATAAATTTATAGTAAGCCGAACCAAGATAAACATCCACTGGCACATCATTGACTTCTGAAAAGAAGTTTTTCTGTTGATCGATATAAGTCTGCTTGAAGAGAAAGAAGACCTCCTGTGATAATTTTCTCATTTCCATCAAAGCAAGATCTCTTACAAGCCCTGATGTAGGTGCATTATTATCTTGATGAACAATAAGTGCTTTTTGCAAATTATATAATTGGCCACCACGATCAGATGAGCACTCTAGCCTAAATATCATAAGGTCATACCAACCAAGAGCACCACGTTCAGAACTTATAAGCTTCCGCAGTATGCCATTACCTTGATAGCTATTTTCTCCAAATAATCGCCACGCAATCTCTATGACATTTTCAGAAGTATTTGATAGCCGCCGTCCAGACCCACTGCCCCAACCGACACTATCTAGCAATCGCAATAAAGAGTAAATTGAACGCTGACGCAAGCCCTGATCATTATTATTGAACATCCTGATTACCCATGATCAGCAGTCACCACGAACTATACTGATCTTACGTACAGTTACTGAGGTGCGAGATCATGGCCAAAAGCAAAGTCCAATTCCAGAAAGGCTACAGCCTGTTTGAGTTTTTCAAGGATTATGGCACTGAAACGCAGTGCGAAAACGCGCTGCTCGCTTGGCGTTTTCCACACGGTTTCGTCTGTCCTGAGTGCGCCAACAAGACCTGTTGTCGCCTGAAAAGTCGGCCACGCGTGCTGCAATGCAATCACTGCCGTCACCAGATGTCATTGACTGGTAACACTATTTTCGCAAACACCAGCTCCCTCTGACCAAGTGGTTTCTGGCAATGCACCTGTTATTGCAGACCAAAACAGGCTTGTCAGCGATGGAGCTAAAGCGCCAGTTGGGCGTCAAATATGACACCGCCTGGATGCTCAAGCACAAGCTGCTGCAAGCCATGAAAGAGTCCGATGACAAGCAGCCCATCAGCGGCATCATTCAGCTCGATGATGTCTACTGGGGTGGCGAGCGCCGTGGTGGCAAACGGGGTCGGGGCGCGGCAGGCAAGACGCCATTTGTGGCAGCAGTGGCCCTGAATAAGGAAGGGCATCCAATCAAGATGCGGATGACGGTGGTCGATGGTTTCAAAACCAAGTCCATTGCGGATTGGGCAAAACGGCATGTTGCCAGTGGTAGCGCGGTGATATCCGATGGATTGGCCTGTTTCAAAGCGGTCAAAGAGGCCAATTGTGAGCACCTGGGTGTTGTCACCGGGGGCAACCTTGATTTGCTGGATCATCCGGCATTCAACTGGGTAAACACGATGATAGGGAATGTGAAGAACTCGCTGCGGGGCAGTTGCCATACGCTCGGAGCGAAGCATTTACCGAGACATCTTGCTGAATACTGCTTCCGGTTTAATCATCGTTTTGACCTCAAGAGCATGTTGGTTGAATTGGGGCATGCAGTCGTGGCCAGCCCTCCGATGCCATATCGACTCTTGAAGCTGGCTGAGGATCATGGGTAATCAGGTTGAACATTGAGTAATGTGGTATGTACGCAATAAGCGTACTTATCGCATCTGCTGCCTGCGTGTTTGTGAGTTCATGAGATTGGTTGACTAAAACACGCCAAAATTGATCATGAGAATATTCTCCATTGGTCAACTCAAAATCCGGTAGTGTTAGTATTGACGTAATCAACGAACCATTTTTAACCCGTGCAACTGCTTTTTGGTAAAGAATAAATGTCTGTTGTGGTTCGGGTGTTGCAAACCGAACAATGAGTTTTAGATATGCCTCTAAATTTCTAAAGCCACTACTATTAAAACATGCTCTGGTTCGGCGTTCAGCTTCATCGATATCACTGCTAAAACCAATGTCCACATTACTCACATCAAATAACTGCGATAATAAAAATCGAGCAGACCTTGGCAAGGTCTCTTTCAATTCTGAAAAAGCACTTGAATTTATAAAGCCTTTGTTTTTGGGATCTTGCTGAACTGAAAATGAGCCACTTCTACCTTCAGTCTCTTCTACATAAATACGTCTAAACAAACCAGGATAATTAAGGTGTAACAATATAAGATTGATAAGATCCTTGTTATTGAAATCTGTTCTCCCCAAGTCTGTTTTCTCAATTTGAATTAAGATCATTGCATTAACGAATCGTTTTAACTTTCGTAAATTGCCAACCAAAGGCATATAGTCAGAAGCGAGAACACCATCAAAAATATCTGCAAGCTCATTAAGAATGGTGCCGAGCTTGAACATGGTATCAGAAGGAACGAGGCTAAGCTGTTCATTACTATCTTGCCAATTTCGCCGCAAAAAATTACTGAGACTAGAGCTATCTACGAACAGGCTTAACTTTACCGTTACAAACTTTTCTAAAAACTCGCGAGCTCTTTCACCTTCTTCATTATTCCCAGTAAGCACTTCGGTGTCATAGCAAAGAACATATGTTGCCTGAGACAGCTTGAAAGTTCTCCTCGTTGCAAATAAAACACTGTTTATTGTTTTCGCGTCCAGACGGTCTAGATCATCAATTACAATAATTACACGCCGATGGATACGGCGCAAAACCTCATCAATACCATCGAGAAGTTCATCGATCGTTTCCTGAGAAGGCTCTAGCGAAAGCTTGAACCCCAAGAATGAAACGTCTGCTTTTCCTTTGATGAGACGGGAATATCTCGAAGCGGCGGGCCTAAATTCTGGCGCAAATACCTTGTCTTGAATCACCGCAGATAAATCGCGAATTAGGCGATCAGCAAGGTCAGGTTCGGATGCATAACGTATCGGTTCGAATCGACAAACAAGAACTTTGTCAGCAGCATCTTCCCAATAACGCTCAACCAGATTAATAAAACTTGTTTTACCTACACCCCATGGACCATCAACCCCAAAGATCAACCCAGGATGAGAGTCAGATGCAAGCACAGTCTCAGCAAACGACTTAGCCTGAAGTTCGTTTGTCAGAAGATCGTCCATTTTATCATCAATTTCTTCATCTGCTATGAAATAGAGCTGTGAAGTCTGTTTTTTAGAACGTGTTCTACTTTGCAAAATTGGTGATAGAAACATAACACAGAAAAAAATGAGAATAGCAGGAGCCCAATGTGGATCAGCAGATTTAAACGCTGCATGTAGCTTTTCAAGCCAAGGTGAGGCTAATATGCTTGACCAAGCGCCAATAACTACACCTGCAAGTAAATCAATACGATAACTACGAACTATACGCATAACTGCCAAGTGAGCATTTCGCTTGACAGCGTAAAGCAGACAAATACCTAAACCAGTTATTATTCCAATTGCCTTTAGGTATAGAGAAACGTCAACAATTTGCAGTGCAAAGCTAGTTCCCAAGAGGAAAAAGAGACGTGCGAATTCAGCTCCAACAAAGCCAATAAAGAGCATCCTCGCGAAAACTAATAACTCGGGCATCTTCATCGCTGAAGGTTTACTCGCCATCGACTTCTCCTTTCTATATGACTTGCAGTTTTAGGAAAGACACTTTAACACACGAACAATTGGAAAAAGAAAAGACACCCTAAGGCGTCTTTCTTTTATCTGGAGTCTGGAGCCAACCGGTTAGGAGATCTCCCCCTCCCCGCCTGCCCCACCACCCAATCAGATCGGGGTAATGGAGGTGATATGGGCATCCCCGTCCAGTGATTTGAAGATCTGCACCACGGCTTCGCCATGGATCGGTTTGGCAAGCGGCACAGTGCTCTTGCACTTGAAGCGGTAGTGGGTGCCAGCCACCACCTGGGTGGAGACTTCAAAGGGTATGTATTGCCCCCCGACAAATCCTTTCAGCGCCTGATCCTCGACGGTCAGCTTGTGATATGGGTCTATCCACCCACCAACACGGCTTGTTCTGACATAGCAAACTCTCCGTGCTCTATGGTCCCGACTCGTTTGGCCGATCGGGCTGCGCCCCGTTGATTCAAGTGGTTTCCGGTCTCCACCGGGGTGTCGTCACTGCCGGTTGGCGCGATAACGATGGGCAAATTTGCGCAGCTATCTGCAACTGGACCAGCCCTCCCCCCAGCCACAAGCCGCTGTTGACTGCGGGCTCAATTGGCATGAGGGAGCCTAGTGCGGGATGGCAAAAATGCCCCTGTCACATATAACAGGGGCAAGGTGGCAAAAAAGCGGATCGAAAAAAGAAGATGTGTGGCGCAAACGATTGAAAAAAGAAAAGACGCCTCAAGGGCGTCTTTTTGCATTTTTATGCTCGAAAGGCAGAAGGGCGCGAGCCGCTTATTCCCATTCGATGGTTGCAGGCGGCTTGCCGGAGACGTCGTACACCACGCGGGAGATACCGTTGATCTCGTTGATGATGCGGTTCGACACGTGACCGAGGAAGTCGTACGGCAGGTGAGCCCAGTGGGCGGTCATAAAGTCGATGGTTTCGACGGCGCGCAGGGCAATGACCCAGTCGTACTTGCGACCATCGCCCATGACGCCAACGGAGCGCACCGGCAGGAACACGGCGAACGCCTGGCTGACCTGATTGTAGAGGTCGGCTTTGCGCAGCTCTTCGATAAAGACCGCATCGGCTTTACGCAGCAGATCGCAGTACTCTTTCTTCACTTCGCCAAGGACGCGCACGCCCAGACCCGGGCCCGGGAACGGGTGACGGTAGAGCATGTCGTAGGGCAGACCCAGCTCGAGGCCAACGCGGCGCACTTCGTCTTTGAACAGCTCGCGCAGCGGCTCGACCAGACCCATCTTCATCTCGTCCGGCAGGCCGCCGACGTTGTGGTGAGACTTGATGACGTGGGCCTTGCCGGTCTTGCTGGCAGCCGATTCGATCACATCCGGATAGATGGTGCCCTGCGCCAGCCAGCGGGCGTTTTTCAGCTTCTTGGCTTCGTCGTCGAACACTTCGACGAAGACGCGGCCGATGATCTTGCGCTTGGCTTCCGGCTCGTCTTCACCCGCCAGGGCAGAGAGGAAGCGCTCTTCGGCTTCAACCTTGATGATGTTGAGACCAAAGTGGTCACCAAACATCTCCATCACCTGCTCGCCTTCGTTCAGACGCAGCAGACCGTTGTCAACGAAGACGCAGGTCAGGCGATCGCCGATGGCGCGGTGCACCAGCATGGCAACCACGGAGGAGTCGACACCACCGGAGAGGCCGAGGATCACTTCGTCGTCACCCACTTGCTCGCGGATGCGGGCAACGGCGTCGTCGATGATGGTGGCCGGCGTCCACAGGCATTCGCAACCACAGATGTCTTTAACGAAGTGCTCCAGCATGCGGGCACCCTGACGGGTGTGGGTCACTTCCGGGTGGAACTGCACGCCGTAGAAGCGCTTGGCTTCATTGGCCATGGCCGCGTGGGGGCAGGTCGGGGTGCTGGCGATGGTGGTGAAGTCAGCCGGGATAGCAGTGACCTTGTCACCGTGGCTCATCCAGACATCCAGCAGGGCATTGCCGTTGTCAGCGATGGCATCTTCGATGTTGCGCAAGAGGGCGCTGGTCTTGCCACAGTCGCCCAGCACTTCGACCTTGGCGTAACCGAATTCACGCTCGGTGGAGGATTGCACCTTGCCACCCAGCTGCTCGGCCATGGTCTGCATGCCGTAGCAGATACCGAACACCGGCACACCGGCGTTGAACACGTACTCGGGAGCACGCGGGCTGCCCGCTTCGGTGACGGACTCCGGACCGCCGGAGAGGATGATGCCGTTGGGATTGAATTCGCGGATCTGCTCTTCGGTCACATCCCAGGCCCACAGTTCGCAGTAAACACCGATCTCGCGCACACGGCGGGCAATCAGCTGGGTGTACTGGGAACCGAAGTCGAGGATAAGGATACGGTGCTGGTGAATGTCTTTAGTCATTTTATTCCTGCATCAGGCTGATGTTTTAACAAAAAGCATGGGGATAAAAACGGTGTCAAAACGGGGCCGCAGCCCCGTCTTGTATCAGCCCATCCGATAGTTGGGGGCTTCTTTGGTAATGGTCACATCGTGGACGTGGGACTCTTTCATCCCGGCGCCGGAGATGCGCACGAACTCGGCCTTGGTGCGCATGTCGTCGATGGTGGCGCTGCCGGTCAACCCCATGGAGGAGCGCAGGCCGCCCATCTGCTGGTGGATGATCTCTTTGAGGCGGCCCTTGTACGGCACGCGACCTTCGATGCCTTCCGGCACCAGCTTGTCAGCGGCGTTGTCGGTCTGGAAGTAGCGGTCGCTGGAGCCTTTGGACATAGCGCCCAGGGAACCCATGCCGCGGTAGGATTTGAAGGAGCGACCCTGATAGAGCTCGATCTCGCCCGGCGCTTCTTCAGTACCGGCGAACATGGAGCCGACCATGACGCAGCTGGCGCCCGCAGCGATGGCTTTGGCGATGTCGCCGGAGAAGCGGATACCGCCGTCGGCAATTACCGGAATACCGGTGCCTTCCAGCGCGTCAACGGCGTCGGAGATGGCAGTGATCTGGGGAACACCGACACCGGTCACGATACGGGTAGTACAGATGGAGCCCGGGCCGATACCGACCTTGACGGCATTGACACCGGCAGCAGCCAGCGCCTTGGCACCGGCACCGGTCGCCACGTTGCCACCGATGATCTGCAGATCCGGATAGGCGTCGCGAGTGGCCTTGATGCGATCCAGCACGCCCTGGGAGTGGCCGTGGGAGGAGTCGATCAGCAGCACGTCAACACCGGCTTCCACCAGCGCGGCGACGCGCTCTTCGTTACCGGCACCGGCACCGACCGCGGCACCAACCCGCAGACGACCCTTGTCATCTTTACAGGCGTGCGGCTTGCGCTCGGCTTTCTGGAAATCTTTAACGGTGATCATGCCCTTGAGTTTGAAGTCGGCGTTCACCACCAGCACTTTTTCGATACGGTGCTTTTGCATCAGGGCAACCACCTCTTCGCGAGGGGCCCCTTCACGCACGGTGACCAGACGATCTTTCTGGGTCATGATCTGTTCAACGGTCTGGGAGAGGTCAATCACGAAGCGCACGTCACGGCCGGTGATGATACCGACCAGCTTGTTGCCGTCAGTCACCACGGGGTAACCGGCGAAGCCATTCTTGTGGCTCAGCTCCTTGATTTGGGCAATGGTCATGTCAGGGCGTACGGTGACGGGGTCAGTGACCACGCCGCTTTCGTACTTCTTGACCTTGCGCACTTCGGCAGCCTGCTGCTCGATGGACATGTTCTTGTGGATAAAGCCGATACCGCCTTCCTGGGCAAGTGCGATAGCCAGACGGGCATCGGTCACTGTGTCCATGGCAGCGGAGATCATCGGGATGTTCAGGCTGATGGTGGAGGTCAGCTTGGTACGCAGATCGGCAGTATTGGGAAGAACGTCGGAGTGGGCGGGAACCAACAGTACATCGTCGAAGGTTAACGCTTCTTTGGCAATCCTGAGCATGGCAATATCTCACCGTTGAGGAAGTGGGGGTGTAAAATATTGCCGACAAAGTTTACTCACCGATTGGTCACTGGTAAAGAAGTTTTTTGAATTTTTTATGGCGTAGCCCTCTTTTAGGCAGCCAAAACGTCAAAAAACCAAGATTATCAGTACGAAAACCGCCATGTCGGGGCAAAATAGTTGGCTAACCGATGATTTATGCAAACTGCAGGTTACTGCTCACGCCTCTCCTTTCCTTGCAGCCAAAATGCTTATTTTTAGCGATCATCAATTGAAATGGGGTAAATGAACGCCAGCGTACAGCGATTAAACTGCTCCGGCTGCTCCACATTACACACATGACCGCACTGCTCGATCACCGCCAGTGAGGCGCTGGCATCGCGAGCCACCTGCTCGCGCACCGTTGACAGAAACATATGATCCTCCTCCCCCATCACATAGAGAGTGGGAATTGGCAGAGAGCGTTCGCGGAAGTAGCGCATCAGCGGGTTGACCTCAGTGGCGAGGCGGAACCAGCGTTTGAACTCTTTCTGGCACAGCTTGCGGGCCTCGCGTACAAAGAGGTTGCGCGACTCCTGGTGGTGCTGGCGCGGCATGATGATGAAGGCAAACAGCCGGTAGAGCCACATATAGGGCAGGATATGCTGGCCGAGTCGGCCCAGTTGCACCAGCACCCGTGAGCGGATATCGAGCCGCAGGATGGCGCCCCCAAGTACCATGCTCTTGACCCGCTCCGGGCAGAGCTCGGCCAGATGGCGAATCAGGATGGTGCCAAGGGAGATCCCGACAAAGTGGGCGCGGCGGATATTGAGATGATCGAGCAGCCGAACGATATCTTCGGTCACGGCCCGAAAGCTGTAGTGGCCCTTGACCACCTGTTGCAGTTGGTGGGACTGGCCGTGGCCGCGCAAGTCCAGCAGCAGCACATTGAAGTGTTCGCGATAGGCGCGCAGCTGCTTGAACCAGATGGAGGAGCTGCCACCGGCCCCGTGGACAAACACCACCCAATCCCGCTCGGGACCCAGCTCAAAGGTCTTGTGATACAACATCCAATAGGCTCCCTTGGTGATGGGGGGTATACTCGGCTGCGCGCATATTAACAGAACAGACCCACCGATAGATATGCGCCTGACATGACCCGGATCACCCCTTGCGCGAGAAATTTCCATGGATTTGACCCGTTTGCGCCACTTTCTACTGACCCTGCCGGGCACCACCGAAGATACTCCGTTTGGCCCGGAATTCCTGGTCTACCGCATCGCGGGCAAGATGTTCGCGCTGGTGAATTGGCAGGCCGACCCGCTCACCATCAACCTCAAATGCGAGCCCGAACTGGCGTTGCTACTGCGCGAGATCCACTCCGAGGTCAAACCGGGATGGCATATGAACAAGCAACACTGGAACACGGTGACATTAAGCGATGCGCTGCCGGACGATCTGTGGCAAGGCTGGGTGCACCACTCCTATGAACAGGTTGTCGCGGGCCTGCCCAAAGCCAAACGGCCACAGGCACCGCGTCCCCTCCCCCCCACAGACGACCAGACCTTATGACGCCGGCACTGCGTATTGTCCCCCTTGGCGAGGCACATATCTCCACCCTCGTGACCCTGTTTGAGCAGGCGGTACGACGCAGCGGCCCCGAGCACTACAGCGCCGAGCAGGTGGAGCAGTGGGCCCTCGGTTCACAACATCCCGGCTTTGTCAGCCAGTTGCGCGAGCACCACGGCTGGGTGGCGGAACTTGGCAATGTTCCCCTCGGTTTTGTCACCCTGAGCCCGGATGGCCACCTCAGTCTGCTCTATGTGAGCGCCGACCATCAGCGCCAGGGACTGGGCAATCTGCTGCTCACCACGGCGCTGGCGGGGGCCCGAGGGCTCGGTCTGACCCTCATCACCACCGAGGCCAGCGCCTTCAGTTATGAGCTATTTTTACGACATGGCTTTACGTTGACCGGGCTGGAGTGCGTGGATCGGGGCGGAGTCAGTTTTACTCGCCATCGCCTGCACTGCAGCTTGCCAAGCTAGGGCAGCCATCTGCTAAAATACGCTTAATTTTCGTATTGTTACTGTATTGAGGCAGCAACCATGGTGGTAGCAAGTGAAGGCTATATCTCGCTGATCGACTATCTGGTGGAGAGTTTGGGATTGTTTGAATCCCAACAGCAGAGCAACGGTGAAGAGACCATCGAGGATCTGGTCAGTGGCCGTGTTGCCAGCAACCTGATGGCCATTTGCGAGCAGCACCCCGAGTTGGATCCCAAGGTGCGTTTCGCCCTCATGCAGGAGGCCGACGCCGTGGTCGCCGATCTGGAAGAGGTGCTCTCCGCCGTCTGGCTGCGCGCCCCGACCCCGGAACAGAAAGCCTTCCTCATCGAGCTTATTGACCTGATCAAGAACCTGTTCGACAGCGCGTTCGGCTGATCTGCCGTCTGGTTCTCCCGCCCAACGCAAGATTTCAAAACACGCAGACAGGAAAAGGGCCGCCTTGGTGGGCAGCCCTGCTTGCTATCATTTTCAATCCACCCATGCGTTCATTCATTGGGGGTTTTCAAGGCAAGAAATGTGTCTGGACTTTGCATCCGATCCCTAGACGCTACCTTGTTAGTCCCATAAGGTCGCAATAAGTTCCCTCCTCCGACCATTTATTTTTACTTTTATTAAGAAATCGACTACAAACCTGTTTAGCGGTTCAGGCTCGGTGGCAAACAGACTCCAATGCCTCCCAACCCGCAGTACCCATCCGGATTTTTCTCCAGATATTGCTGATGATAATCCTCGGCGTAATAGAAGGGCACCAGCGGCAGAATGCGGGTGGTGATGGCACGGCTGTCGCCGCTTGCCGCCATCGCCTGCTGATAGGCCGCCATGCTCTGCTGGGCAATGATCTGCTGACTCTCGTCGCCATAGAAGATCACCGAACGGTACTGGGTGCCCACATCGCCCCCCTGCCGCATCCCCTGCGCCGGATCGTGCTGCTCCCAGAACAGTCTGAGCAGATCGCCGTAGCTGATCACCGCCGGATCAAACACCACCTGCACCGTCTCGGCATGGCCGGTCAGCCCGCTGCACACCTCTTTGTAGGTGGGATTCTGGGTAACGCCGCCCTGATAACCGGCCGCAGTGGAATAAACACCCGGCTGCTGCCAGAACAGGCGCTCCACCCCCCAGAAACAGCCCATGCCAAACCAGGCCACCGCCACCCCTTCTGGCCAGGGGCCCTGGGTCGGGTTGCCATTTACCGCATGCTGCTGACCAATCACCATCGCTTCGCGTCGTCCCGGCAGGGCATCTGCCGGTGAAATAATCTGTTCCATGAATTCTGTCCTTGTATAAAACCCTGTGAAATCACACAGCTGACGAAAAGGAGCATCGAAGATAGCAGTTTATCACGCCGGATCAACCGGCGGGCCCCCTCCCCGCTCGCGCCGTCGGCCATCTGCGCCTTCCACGACCCTTTCCTGATCCGCACAACCAAGCCGCCGCTGGTAGACCAGAAACGGCAAAATCAATATTTAGTCTTGATTTGTGAATTAATTTTCATATATTGAGCCAATCGCTGTTTTTTTATGGAAGAAATATCAAGTGCGTGAACGCGAACCCAGTCTGGTCAATGCTTTCCGGCAATCCACCCCCTATGTCAATGTGCATCGGGGTGCCACCTTTGTGCTGATGATGGGGGGAGAAGCCCTCTGCCACCCCAATTTTGCCAATATCGTCAGCGATATCGCTCTGCTGCAGACACTGGGCATACGCCTGGTGCTGGTGTTTGGTTCACGTCAGCAAAATGATGAGGCGCTGGCCCGTGCCGGTATCGAGGCCCAGTACCACAAGCGGATCCGGGTCACCGATGACGAGAGTTTCGCCATCATCAAGCAGGTGTGTGGCGGCCTGCAATATGACATTACCGCCCAGCTCTCCATGGGGCTCGCCAACACCCCGATGCAGGGTGCGCGGATCAGTGTGGTGAGCGGCAACTTCGTCACCGCCCAGCCGCTGGGAGTGGATGATGGCATCGACTTTTGCCATAGCGGCCGGGTGCGCCGCATCGACGTGGAGGGGATCACCCGCCAGCTCGATCAGAAGAGCCTGGTGCTCGTCTCCCCCATCGGCTGCTCGGTCACCGGCGAGAGCTTTAACCTCAGCTCGGAAGAGGTGGCACGCCGGGTGGCGGTCGACCTCAAGGCGGACAAGCTTATCTGCTTCAGCAGCACGCAGGGGGTAATGGACAGACGCGGCGAAGCCATCTCCGAACTCTTCCCCGAGCAGGCCGAAGAGCTGCTGGTGGAGCTGGAGCAAGCGGGCGAAGAGATGTCCGGCACCGCTCGCTATCTGCGCGCGGCGATTGCCTCCTGTCGCGGCGGGGTTCCCCGCTCCCATCTGGTGAGCTATCAGGATGATGGCGCCATGCTGCAGGAGCTGTTCAGCCGCGATGGCCTCGGCACCCAGATCGTGCGGGAAAGTGCCGAGCAGGCCCGTGCCGCCACCATCGAGGATATCGGCGGCATTCTGGATCTCATTCGCCCACTGGAGGAGGAAGGGATCCTGGTGCGCCGCTCCCGCGAGCAGCTGGAGATGGAGATCGACAAGTTCACCATCATCGAACGCGATGGCCTTATCATCGGCTGCGCGGCGCTCTACTGCTTTATGGAAGAGGCGATGGCGGAGATGGCCTGCGTCGCCATCCACCCCGACTATCGCAACTCCAACCGGGGGGATCAGCTGGTGGCCAAGGTGGCCGAGCGGGCCAAGCGGCTGGGCATCCGTCGCCTGTTCGTGCTCACCACCCGTTCAATCCACTGGTTCCGGGAGCGGGGCTTCGATCCGCTGGAAGTGGAAGATCTGCCGGTGGCGCGCCAGCGTCTCTACAACTGGCAGCGTCGCTCCAAGGTTTTGTCAAAGACCATTGCGTGACTGCTCCCCGCCGCAAGCGGCGAGGCTTCCCACTTCTTAGGCCGCTACCGTCAGATTGACGGATTTACGCTGGCCTCCATGGGCAGAAACGGCGAGCCCCGCCGCTTTTAATTCCAATATTCCTTGCTGTCGAATGTTCATGGCCGCGTTGATGTCGCGGTCATGCTCTGCCCCACACGCTGGACATACCCACTGTCGTTGGTGAAGTGGCATCTCCGGCATCTTGTGGCCGCACTCGCTACATGGTTTAGAGCTGGCAAACCACTGATCGAGTTTGATTAGGTGGCAGCCCACCGCTTGGGCTTTGTACTCCAGCCTCATGATAAAACCATGCCAGCCAGCATCGCCAATGGCGCGGGCCAGCTTGTGGTTTTTCATCATATTGGTTGTTTTAAGCGTCTCCACGATGATCGCTTGGTTATCGTCAACTATCGTGCGAGAGAGTTTGTGCTGAAAATCAGCGCGAGCATGGGCTACCCGCTCGTGCAGGGCGGCCAGCTGTAATTTGGCCTTACTACGATTGGCACTGCCTTTTGTCTTGCGAGACAGTGCTTTTTGCTTTCGCCGCAGATTGCGACTTGCGTTGATAAGATGGCGCGGGTTGGCCATCTTTTTGCCACTCGACGCAATGAGGTAGTGGGACAGCCCCATATCATAGCCTGTCACCTCTGTGATGAGGGAGGGCTTGGCGGGAGCCTCACGGCCATCATCGCAAAGGATGGAGGCATAGTATTTCCCTGTCGGGCCACGGCTGACCGTGATACTGGATACCACGCCGATAATATCTCGGTGAATGACAGCTCGGATGGGCGTCATCTTCGGTAACAGGATGGCATCGGTCAGCACTTTGCCATTGGGGTGGTAGCTCGATTGCCTGCCTCGCTTGCTCTTGAAGGTGGGCATCCTGGCCTTGAGCTTGGGGTTGAAAAAATTGGCGAATGCCTTATCCAGGTTGATCACCGCCTGCTGTAAGGCTTGTGAATCGTACTCTTTCAGCCAGCTGTATTTGCGCGATTTTTTTGCCACAGCGAGCAGGGGTTTCAAGTCGCGTTTGGGTTTCAGTGAAACCCCGTGGCGCTGGAACATGTGCCGCTGAATATGAAGGGCTTTGTTGTACGCGAACCGCACCGCGCCGAACTGGGCATTGAGGAATGCCGCTTGTTCGTCGGTGGGGTAAATGCGTACTTTTGTGGCTCTTTTCATGATTAAAAACACAGGCTGTATATAAGCACAGTTATAGCGCGTGCCAGTGAAATCAACAACCGCTGCGGACGTGCGGCAGGCGCGACTATCGAGACACTGAAGACATAGGCGGGCTCGCAAACGCATCAGATTAGCTCCCCTTATATCCCCGCCCGATTGGGCTAGGGTTTACGGGGCATCTGCTAAGCCATTGATTCCGCATTGAGCTAGCCGACAATTTGAACTTTTTCACAAACTCGATTGACAGTGCAATCCAACGCAGGGTATTTCTAAATGCACTCCACCGCCCTGGTGGAGCCAGAAGAGGAGCGCTGCCCAGGCAGCCCAAGGGAGGACACCAGCGTCCGGTGAACTTGGGTCAGGGGGAGCAGCGCCGAGACATCTGAGGCAACTGGATACCTCAGTGTCGGCTGCGGGGGCTGAATCCCCCGGGTTGTCATCGGTAGTGATCATCCCCCACCGCGCCCTGTCAGGGGCGGTACGGGATGGGCTCTGCAGGTGGAGTGCTTCTGGCCGGGATCGCTTCGTTCATTCCTGCCATTCTCAGCCTCCTCCTCTCTTTTTTGCCCGATGGAACTGGAATTTTAAATTAAGACAGGAGTAAGTAATGAGTCCGATCAATGTCGCCAAGTTTGGCGGAACCAGTGTCGCCAACTTCCCGGCCATGAACCACTGTGCCGATATCGTGCTGGCCAATCCCGCCACCCAGGTGGTGGTACTGAGCGCCAGCGCCGGTGTCACCAACCTGCTGGTCGCCCTGGCACAAGGGGAGCTGGACGAAGCGGGCCGCGATGAGCATCTGGCTAAACTGGCCGGGATCCAGCAGGCCATTCTGGCCGATCTCGGCAACCCCGTTGATGTGAGCGCCCTCATTCATAGCCAGCTCGACGAGATCCGCCTCATGGCCCAGCAAGCCCACCAGCATACCGATGCGGAGCTGGCCGATCGCCTCATCGCCTGCGGCGAGCTGATGTCTACCCGCCTCTTTACCGAGCTGCTGCGCCAGCGCGGCGTCAAGGCTCACTGGCAGGATGTGCGCCTGCTGATGCGCACCGACAGCCGCTTTGGCAAGGCCACCGTCGATCTGGCCACCACCCGAACCCTCTGCCAGCAGATGCTGGGCCCGCAGCTGGGCGACAGCCTGATCATCACCCAGGGCTTTATCGGCTCCGATGGCGATGGCCGCACCACCACGCTGGGTCGCGGCGGCTCTGACTACAGCGCAGCCCTGCTCGCCGAAGCGCTTGATGCCACCAGCATCGAGATCTGGACCGATGTGCCCGGCATCTACACCACGGATCCGCGCCTCGTTACCCGCGCCCGCCCCATTCCCGAAATCAGCTTTGTCGAAGCGGCCGAGATGGCCACCTTCGGCGCCAAGGTGCTGCACCCCGCAACCCTGCAACCGGCGGTGCGTCAGAATATTCCGGTGTTTGTCGGCTCAGCCAAGGACCCGGCCGCCGGTGGTACTTGGATCCGCGCCAGCACAGATTCAAGCCCGCTGTTTCGCGCCGTCGCCCTGCGCCGCCAGCAGGTGCTGGTGACCCTGCACAGCCTCAACATGTTCCACGCCTACGGCTTTCTGGCCGAAGTGTTCGGCATTCTGGCCCGTCACCGCATCTCGGTAGACCTCATCACCACGTCGGAGGTGAGCGTGTCACTGACACTGGATCACACCGGCAGCCAGAGCAACGGCGAGCCGATCCTGAGCGACAAGGTACTGGCCGAGCTGGGGCAACTCTGCAAGGTAGAGGTGGAAACCGGTCTGGCACTGGTGGCGCTCATCGGTAACCGGATGAGCGAAGTGAACGGGGTGGGCAGTCAGGTCTTTGACGCCCTGCGCGAACACAACATCCGGATGATCTGCTACGGCGCCAGCGCCCACAATCTCTGCTTCCTGGTCAAGGAGAGCGAGGCGGGCAATATCGTCAACCGCCTCCATCAGGAGTTGCTGGACTGACCCTCACCGCGAGGCAAACCAGACCATGCAACAGGGCGCCTACACGGCGCCCTGTTCATTTGTATTCCGCGGATGTGTTGGCTCAGGCAAGGCTGGTGGCAGGCAACTGGCAGGCCAAGGCTTCGCGGCGCAGTTGCTGCAAACGGGCCAGCAGCCCGGTCTGGCCCAGCTCCGTCTCCTGAGGCGAGAGATTGTCCACCAGCAGCGGATAGTGATCCGTTACCGTCTGCATCAGCCAGTCGAGGCGACGCAGGGTCTGCGGGCCGCAGCTCTGGCCGCTCAGATCATCGGCCACATCGAGCCGGTGGCTGCGATACATATCGCGCCACCAGTTGGCGACCAGCGCCTCGTCGCTCGCTAGCGCGGCGCTCCACTCACCTTGCAGGGCGTGCAGGCGGGCCAGCACTGGGGCACTGGCCCCTTCACGGATCAGGTGATGGATCTCCCGTTTGACCCACTTGAGGCAGAGTTCGCGCCAGTAGCGAAATTGCGGCAAGGGATCGGCCTCATCAAGCCAGAGCCCTGAGAGAGTGCGGGTCTCCAGTCGTTCCGGCACATGGAACTGCGGGTCGACCAGACCGTTGGAGTTGTATTCAAAGCGGGGATCGAAGGTCCACATATAACCAAAATCGAACACGCTGATCTGCTCACCGTCGTCGAGCAGGTTGCCCGGGCTCGGGTCCCAGTCAAACCAGCCCCAGCGGGCCAGCTCCCCCTGCACCTCCAGCATCTGGGCCAGATTACGTTCGTTGAGCTGATGCACCGGCACACCCCGCAGCCAGGGGGAAACCAGCACTCCGGCCCGCGCCGAGCCAAAGCTGGTGCAGACCACGTGGGAGAGGATGGTAGGGTGCAGCTCGCGCAGCGCCTCGATTTCGCGCCGTCGCTCCAGCTCGGTCAGAAAGGCGGTCTTGCCATCAAGGTTGGCCACCAGCGAATCCTGACGCCGCCGCTTGAGACACCAGTGATGCCCCTCCACCTTGAGGTGAAACACCTCAGCAGTGAGGCCGTGGCGATAGACCTTGACCACAGCCGGGTGGCTATCCTTAAGCTTGACCAGCTGGGCCAGCGGCAGCGGGCAATCGCGCTCGCGTCCGATCCGGATCTCTTCCTTGCTCTCCAGCATGCGCAGCAATCTGGCCTGACGCGCCATCACCTTGGGATTCATACATGTACCTCCAGTCGCTATTGAGAGACTAAACAGCGCCCCCCTCCCAGGCCAGCGGCAAAACCCCATGATGACGCTTTCATCACATATTCCGAACAACCCCTCGATCGGGATCACAATTTGCAAGGTTTAGCCGTAACCAAATATTCATTAAGCGGTCATTAAATTGACAAGCTGGAACAAGGCCAGCACCATCGGGTCAAACTCTATGCGGATGAACGATCTCTCCCTCACTCGCTCAAAGGATGAGCTTATATGAATCGCCCCTCCTCAGGCCGCCCCCGTGTCCTGAGTCTGCCCTCTGGGCTACTGGCCCTGCTGGGCGGATTGCTGCTGCTGACCCTGTTATTGCCGCTGATCAATCCCGGCAGCTGGCTGGGCCGTGCCCAGCCGCTGGTGCTGGGTCCCGCCGACAATCCGCTGGCCACCCTAACCCGCCACGCCCTGCTCTATAAAAGCGACAGCCGTGGCCTCTATCTGGTGGTGCGCAGCCAGTGGCAGTTGCGGGGGCCGTTGCAAGCGGGGGACAAGGTACGGGTGGAGCTGCTCAACGACAAGGGGGAGCGGATCGACCAGCTAAGTCAAGCGGTGGATAAACGTCAGGTGTGCCGCAATAACCGCTGCACCCTGGATCTCAACAGCACCCTGCGCGCCCCGGACGATGCGCTGGCCAGCCGCTATCAGCTGCGCATCGGTCTGCTGCTCAAAGATCGCCCCGAGAGCGGCGATTTCAGCCAGATCCTGCAAACCCTGCCCGAGCAGGGCTTCAACCTCACTTATCTGGTGGTAAGCCTGACGCTGGTACTGGCCCTGAGCGCCGCCGTGCTCAAAACGGTGCTGCCCAAGCTGCGCCGCAGCCTGCGCTGGCGGATCATCGGCAGCCTGCTGCTCGGCAACCTCACCTTCGTGCTGCTGCACGGCTTCGTGGTGTTCAAGCTGGGGGAGTTTCTGCTCTGGTCAGGCTTTCGGCCGGAGCACTACTATCTGGCCTGGGGCAGCATGGTGCTGGGCTGGAGTCTCTGTGCGCTGGCGGGTTTCAACCTCTATATGGGGCTGGTCTTTACGGCTCTTTCGGGAATAGGTCTGCTCGCCAACTTTATGAAGATCGCCATCTACGGCGTGCCACTCGGCGGAGATGATTTTGGCAACCTGCTGGCGCTGCTGCGGATCCTGCTCGATCAACATCCCATCCTGCCCATTTTCACCGTGTTACTGGCACTGTTTCTCTGCTGGCGCTTTGCCCTGTCACGCTGGGTGTTGCGCACTGCCGCCGCCACCGTTGCCTTCTTTGCGCTGTGCGTGTTTGCCACCCAGACCGGCAACAAGCTGCTGGGAGCCAACATTCGCTATGTGGACCGCGCGGTCAACTACCACAGGGACATCATCCGCTCCGGCCCCGGCCTCTATCTGTTCAATCTGGTGGACGAGATGCTGCAAAGCGGCAGCGTGTTTCGCTACCCCTTGCAGATCAACGAGCTGACCCCGCAGTTGAGCCACCCACCCCAAGGCATTGCGCCGCGCTGGGATCTGGTGATCGTGCTGCAATATGAGTCGCTCTGGCTCGACTGGAAGGGGCGGATCTGCGCACCGGCCCCCACCCTCTCCCTGCCCGCCAGCGTGCAGCAGTGGCAAAAGACCATCCACTCCCCCACCACCGGCGGCATGACGGTGCTGGCGGAGTTCGAGATGAACAGCGGCCTGCCGGTGGGCTTGCTCAAGCAGGGAGTGGTGCCCTACTACTACCTCTCGCAGCAGGTGCCGGGATTGGCCCAGAGCGCCAGACAGAGTGGCTACCAGACCCTGTTCGCCCACCCCTATGTGGAAAAATTCTGGGGCCGCGCCAAAGCGATCCCGGCGCTCGGCTATGAGGAGCGCTGGTTCGACACCCGCTTCACCACCCTTGAGCACAAGGGGCTCTATATCTCCGATGATGCGCTGATCGACCACCTGCTCAAGCGCAGCGAGCAGGATAGCCAGCCGCTGTTTGCCTACGCGGTCACCATGCAGGGGCACGGCCCCTTCGATGGCCCACGTTATCAGGGGCAGGAGCACAGCGGCGCCTGCCCGAACCAGAGCGAGAGCGACACCCAACTGCTCAACACCTACTACACCGGGGTGGTGGATGCCATGGCCTCGCTGGAGCGGCTGCTCAAGACCCTCGACCAGTCGGGCAAGCGCTATCTGGTGGTGGCCTTTGGCGATCACCAGCCGTTTTTGATGTCCGCCGGCAAGGGCATTCACGGTGACAAGCCGGCGCGCGATGCCACCTACCAGATCCCCATGATGGCTTTTGCCCGCACCGATGATCCCCTCAATCTGGCGACCCAGTTTGCCCCAGTGCGCCAGCTCTACCAGATGGGTCAAGCTACCCGCCAGCTGCTGGCCGGGGATATCACCCCCATCGAAGAGAAGCCCCTGCTCCATCCGGTACTGGGGGAAGAGAAGGGGTTCGATCCCTCCCCCCTGGTGCCGCAGATCCGTGCCAGCTTCCGGCCCGATGCCCTGCCCTGACAATCCCATCCCCCAACAACAGACAAGGCCGCATCAGCGGCCTTGTCTGTTTCCTTCGCTCCGTCAGGCGCTCTGCCACCAGGGCTCAAGCAGCGTTAGCTGCTGGCGGTCAAGATCCAGCTCCGCCTCGATGCCCAGCGGCAACGTCAGCATGGGGTGGGTATGGGCGCAGTCAAACTCCGCCAGAATGGGGAAGTTCGGCTCCCCCACCACCTCCAGCAGGATATCGAGGGGGCGCTTGCCGCTGCCCTGATCGTTGAACAGCTCGTGCTTGCCGAGGATAAGGGCGCCGATCCGATCAAACACCCCGCACAGCTTGAGATGGGCGAAGGAGCGCTCCACCGTATCGGCAGATTTCAGGCTGTCCTCCAGCAACAGAATGTCGCCGCGCTCGATGGGCGGCATATAGGGGGAACCCCAGATCCCCGCCATGGTATTGAGGTTGCCGCCTATCAGCCGCCCCGCTACCCGCCCTGAGCCCACCGAGATCAGCCGGTTGGGCTGGCACTGCTTGGCCCGGGTCTGATTTTCCCAATCGAGCCGTTCATCGCTCCACTTTGCCGGGGTGGGCAGCATGCAGGGGACGCCAGCCTCGTCGGCCAGCACAATCTGTAAAAAACTGGCGAGCGTCTCGTCCACCAGCGGCGGCAACTCGCCAAAGGAGGCCAACAGCGCTGGGCCATAAAAGGTGACCAAACCAGTATGGGCATGAATGCCGAGCAGCAGGGCCGTCACATCGGAGTAGCCGACGATGATCTTGGGATCGTGCTTGAGCGCAGCAAAATCGAGGTAAGGGAGCAGGGAGTTGGAGTTGCTGCCGCCAATCACCGACATGATGCTGCGCACCTCGGGTCGCGAATAAGGGCGTTGAGCTCCTCGGCCCGCGCGGCGATGGTGCCGGAGCGCCAGTGATCCTGCTGGCCGGTGAGGCTACCCGCCTTGAGCCGGAAGCCCTGCCCTTCAAGGAAGGCCTTTGCACGGGCAAAACGGGTGGGTGCCCAGGCGGTTGCCGCGCTGGAGGGGGAGAAAAAAGCGATGGTGTCGCCGCGCTTGAGTGGCGGGGCAAGGAGTCTCGTCATCAGGCACACCTCCTGGGGCTCATCAAACCGTGAAAGCAGAGCCCTGCCTATCTCTTATCGCCCCTGTTGGCACAACGGCTGGCTCACCAGCGTTTAGAAATACAAAACGCTTGATTCATTATTAACAGATATTCTAAACAAAACCGCGCTCCTAGAATGACCTCATTGCGATAGCCAGCCCCGGCAGGCAGCCAGAATGGTCGCCCGGGCAAGCCTGAAGCTTGCCGCCGACCGACACTCTTGCGACGCCGATTTCAATGAGGACCCCGTCATGAATAGAACCGCATCCCCCACAGCTCTGGTTGTTGAAGGTGGCGCCATGCGCGGCATATTTGCCAGCGGCGTGCTGGATGCGTTTATCGAACGTGACTATCGCCCCTTCGACTTCGCCATCGGCGTCTCGGCCGGCGCGACCAACCTGTTGGCTTATCTCGCCAGCCAGCATGGCCGCAGCCACGACATCCTGACCGAGCTGGCCTGCACCCCGGAGTTTCTCGACCCGCTGCGCTTTGCCAAGGGGGGCAATCTGGTGGATATCCACTGGCTCTGGCACACCAGCTGCCGCAAATACCCCCTCGATATCCATAGCTATCGGGAGAGCGGCATCCCCTTCTATGCGGTGGTGACCAATGCCCTGACCGGCAAGGCGGAGTACATCCGGGTCAAACCGGAGAACATGGATGAGGTGCTGCCCGCCAGCTGCGCCATTCCCCTCGCCTCCCGCGAATATCCCGAGGTACACGGGGTGCCGATGACAGATGGCGGCGTCGCCGACTCCATCCCGGTAATCGAGGCTTACCGCCGCGGCGCCCGCCAGATGACGGTGATCCTCTCCGAGCCGCTGGGCTACCGGCTCAAGCCGATGCCCTTCCCCTGGATGCTCCGTACCCTGCTCAAAACTCACCCAGCGCTGGCACAGGCGCTGGAGCAGCGGGATCGCAGCTACAACGAGGCGCTCGATTTCATCGCCAATCCGCCTGCTGATTGCCAGATGGAGGTGATCGCCCCGGCCGACTACTTCCCGGTGTCCCGTTTTACCCGCGATATCAACAAGCTGGAGATGGGATACGTGATGGGCAAGTGCGCCGGCTATCAGGCCGCCCTGCTCAATTGATAACAGCTTTACAGGCATGACCCGACCTGCCGCGACGCACGCGCCGCCAACACAATAACAATCGGGTCAGTTGAACAAGATGAGTCGTAAACCGGACCGCGGGAAAGCTGTCCAGCTCTCCCGGCTAGTCAATACCGGGACAGACAGCCCCTTGCAATGCCAAGGCATGTCACCCCAAGACAAGGTGTTTATTTATGTCGTTTCTTCTCACCCAGCCCGCGCTGGCGCAGCTATTCGAGCGGCTGCTACCCGATTACCGGATCATGGCCCCTGCGGCCGAATATCGGGGCGGTCGCTTCTCCGACACCGACAACGTCACCTACCACAGCATCCGCCATCCGGCCGATCTGGTGTGGCAGGAGAAGTCCCACTTCTCCCCGAAAGAGGTGGTGCTCCCCATCACCCAGACCCTGTTCCACTTCGACAATCTGGAGCTGCGCGAATCGAAGGTGGAGGCCAAACCCACCCTGCTGTTCTTGCGCAGCTGCGATATCCACGCCCTGCGCCGGCTGGATCAGGTCTATCTCAAAAACGGCCAGAACAGCGACGTCTACTACGCCCGGCTGTGCAGCAAGCTCAAGCTGGTGCTGCTGGAGTGCCGCGAGAGCTTCGAGAACTGCTTCTGCGTCTCCATGGGCAGCAATGAAACCCGGGACTACGCCGCCGCCATTCGTCTGAGCGATGAGGGTGCCCGCATCGAGGTGAAGGATCCCGAACTGCTCGGCTACTTTGCCGAACTGGGTGAATCCGACGACTTCACCCCGGAGTTTGTCCAGAGCAACCCGGTCAAGGTGCGCACCCCGGACAGCGTCTGTGACGCCCCCCAGCGGATCCGCCAGATCCTCACAGCCCATCCGGTCTGGGCCGAGTATGACAGCCGCTGCATCGGCTGCGGCCGCTGCACCACCTCCTGCCCGACCTGCAGCTGCTACAGCGTGCACGACCTCACCTATGCGGAGAACCCCAAGCAGGGTGAACGCCGTCGCCAGTGGGCCAGCTGCATGGTGGATGGCTTCAGCGACATGGCCGGTGGCCACGGTTTTCGCGCCAAACATGGCGAACGCCTGCGTTATCGCGCCCTGCACAAGGTCAACGACTACAAGGCCCGTCAGGGGGAGGAGCACATGTGCGTCGGCTGCGGCCGCTGCGACGATCGCTGCCCTCACTACATCTCCTTTAGCAACATCATCAACAAGATGACCGATGTGGTCGAACAGACCATCGCAGCCGACAACGCGCAGGGGGCGAACTGATATGTGCCAGTGCCAGCAAACCGCAACAGCAGAACCGCAGCAGGACGTGGTCGAAAACCGCCTGCTGCCCAAGGCCTACACCATTCTGGCCATCGAGCGCCACACCGAGCTGGAGTGGAACTTTCGGGTCTCCCGCGACTTTGATGTCCACTACGGCCAGTTTGTGGAGATCTCCCTGCCCACCATCGGCGAAGCGCCCATCTCGGTCTCCGACTATGGCGATGGCTATGTGGATCTGTTGATCCGCAAGGTCGGCAAGGTGACCGATGCGCTGTTTGCCCTCGATGTGGGCGACAAGGTGTGGATGCGCGGCGTCCACGGCAACGGCTATCCGCTGGAGACCTACCGCAACCAGCACCTCATCGTGGTGGCGGGCGGTACCGGCGTCGCGCCGGTCAAGGGGCTGCTGCGCCGCTTCAGCAAACATCCGGAAGAGGTGAAATCCCTCGACATGATCCTCGGCTTCAAGAACGAGCAGGCGGTGCTCTATCGCCACGAGATGCCGCTCTGGGCCGAGCAGCAGAACCTCATCGTCACCCTGGACGAGGGCAAGGAGAGCGAGCAGTTTCGCATCGGCCGGGTCACCGACTACATCGACCAGCTGGATCTCGCTGACAAGGAGGATATCCAGGTGATCGTGGTCGGCCCCCACATCATGATCCGCTTCGTGGTGCTCGCCTTCCTCGAGCGGGGCATCCCCAAGGATCGCATCTGGGTCGACTACGAACGCCGCATGGCCTGCGCCGTGGGCAAATGCGGCCACTGCCGGATGGGTGACACCTATATCTGCGCGGATGGACCGGTCTTTCGTTTTGACCAGGCCCAGCATCTGATCGACTAAGGGAGAACACCATGAGTCTCGATATCGACATCATCAAGGCCCGCGCCAAGAACGAATACCGCCTCTCCAAGGTGCGCGGCGAAGCGATGATCAGCGTACGCATTCCCGGCGGGATCATGCCCGCCCACCTGCTGGCGGTGGCCCAGCAGATCGCCGAACAGTATGGCAACGGCCTGATCCACCTCACCACCCGCCAGAAGCTGGCGATGCCCGGCATCAAGTATCAGGACATGGACAAGGTCAACGCCGCCCTCGAACCCTTTATCAAGGAGATCGAGGTGGAGACCTGCGGCATCGAGATAGAGGACACCACAGCCGGTTACCAGACCATCGGCGGGCGCAATATCGTCGCCTGTCAGGGCAACACCATCTGCCAGAAGGGCAATATCGACTGCACCGGGCTGGCCCAGCGGATGGAGAAACACCTCTACCCCAACCCCTATCACCTCAAGATGGTGATCGCCGGCTGTCCCAACGACTGCGCCAAGGCCAACATGGCCGACTTCGGCATCCTCGGCATCGCCAAAATCCACTTCAATGCCGAGCGTTGCATCGGCTGCGGCGCATGCGTCAAGGCATGTAGCCACCACGCAGTGGATTGCCTCACCATCAAGCATGGCAAGGCAGTCAAGGAGGAGAGCAAGTGCATCGGCTGTGGCGAGTGTGTGCTGGCCTGCCCGACCCTCGCCTGGCAGCGGGATCCCAAGCAGCTCTACATGGTCAAGCTGGGGGGCCGCACCAGCAAGAAGACTCCCCGTACTGGCAAGCTGTTTCTCAACTGGGTGACCGAAGAGGTGCTGCATGCGGTGATCAAGAACCTGTTCGAGTTCGAGGCCGAGATGCTGGATGGCAAGCCCATCTACCTGCACATGGGTCACCTTATCGACCGGGCCGGTTATCACAAGTTCAAGGAGCGGGTGCTGCGCGGCGTCACCCTCAACCCGGAAGCCATGGTCGCTGACCGCATCTTCTGGGCCGAAGATCAGTACGTCGCCAACATGCACGTCAAAGCGGTGCAATAGGAAAAACCTCGTTTGGGGAAGCGTGATCAAGTGGCCGACACCGGTGGGGATCTGTCGTTGGCCCGGGCGTAGATCACCCTTCCCCTTTTTTATTCCCGTCGGGGGATCTTTCCCCCGACCATCCGGGGTGCGTCACGGCGCGCCCTGCTATCTCGCCCGGCGCGGCATTGCGAGCGGGCCAGCATCCGGAGCCTGTTATGGACTTTCTCCCTCTCTTCTGTCAGCTGCAAAACAAGCCTGTGCTTATCGTCGGCGGCGGTGAGGTGGCGGTGCGCAAGGCGCGCCTGCTGCTCGATGCCAAGGCGAAGATCACCATCAATGCCCCGCATCTGGAACCCCAACTGATGAGCTGGGCCGAGCAGGGTCGCCTGACCGTCTGCGCCGCCGACTTTCACCCCGAACTGCTCGATGGCAAGTGGCTGGTGATCGCCGCCACCAACCAACAAGAGGTCAACCTGCAGGTCTTTCATGAGGCGAACCTGCGCCAAATCTTCTGCAACGTGGTGGACTCTCCGGCCTACTGCTGCGCCATCATGCCCGCCATCATCGACCGCTCGCCGCTGATGGTGGCCATCTCCAGCGCAGGCGCGGCGCCGGTACTGAGCCGCCAGCTGCGGGAAAAACTTGAAGCGTTGCTGCCGCAACACCTCGGCCAACTCGCTACCCTGGCGGGCAAGCTGCGTGAGCGGGTCAAGGCCATTCCTGACAAACTGGCCCGCCGCCGTTTCTGGGAGCGGCTCTTTAGCCATGAGCGACTGGCATGCCAACTGGCCCGCGGCCAGCAGCAGGCCGCCGAGCAGAGTGTCAACAAGCTGCTGGACGAACCACAGCAAAGTCATGGCAGCGTCATCCTGGTCGGTGCGGGCCCAGGCGATGCGGGGCTGCTCACCCTGAGCGGTCTGCAGCAGTTGCAGCAGGCGGATGTGGTGGTCTATGACCGGCTGGTCTCGCAGGAGGTGTTGGCGCTTGTTCGCCGGGATGCCGAGCGGATCTTTGTTGGCAAGGAGGCGGGCCGCCACTGTGTGCCCCAGCAGGCGATCAACCAGCTGCTGCTGGAACAAGCGCAGCTGGGCAAACAGGTGGTGCGGCTCAAGGGGGGCGATCCCTTTATCTTTGGCAGGGGCGGCGAGGAGCTGGAAACCCTGGCCGAGGCGGGCATCCCCTTCTCGGTAGTGCCAGGCATTACGGCAGCCTCAGGCTGCGCTGCCTACAGCGGCATTCCCCTCACCCACCGTGATCACGCCCAGCGGGTGCAGTTCATCACCGGCCACGACAAGGAGGGCAATATCGCGCAGGAGTGGTCGGCGCTGGCCGCCCCCCGCCAGACCCTGGTCTTCTACATGGGGCTGGCCCATGCCGGCCGCATTCAAGACGAGCTGCAGACTCACGGCCTGTCCGGCCACACCCCGGTGGCGCTGGTGGAACAGGGTACCCGCCTGCAACAGCGGGTGGTGCGCGGCGAGCTGCAGCAGCTGGCGCAGCTGGCCACTCAGGTGGAGAGCCCGAGCCTGATCATCATCGGCTCGGTCGTGACCCTGGCTGACAAACTGGACTGGTACGGCGAAGCCAATACCCTGGCCGGGGTGTAACCGCTCATAGCGCGCCCCTTCAGCAGACCAGTAAAAAAGCGACGCAGGCCATGGCCTGCGTCGCTTTTATCGCAATTGGCAAACGGATTTATTCGAAGGAGATAGGACCGGTCGAGCCTGCGTCACTGTCCTGCCACTCGCTTTCACCGCGCACCCGCGGATCGCCCTGCAGGGTATAGAGGATCATCCCCTGACGGAACTGCAGCGCCCCATCGGTCCGCTTGGCTTTCACCTTCACGTCGTTGACCCACACCTGCTCCTTGCCATCCACTTGGATCACGGCAACGGTGGCACCAGACTCGCTATTCTTGGCAACCCACTTGCCCTGATAGGGAGAGTCGCCCTGTGCCATCGGCAGAGAGGTTGCCTTGCCTGCCGACCAGGATTGCACGGTGCAGATGCCATTGGCACGCTTGTCGTTCTTGATGGAATAATCGATGCTCGGCTCGCTGGTCGCGGAGTCGGAGGTAATACCAACGATGATCTTACCACTTTGTGCGGAGTAGGCATTCGGCGCGTCGGTCTTCAACGTAGCCTTCTTGCCATTGATGTAAACGCTCCCTCCCTGCGACTTGACCTGAATGTTCATCGGGCAACTGGCGGTAAAGTTAGGTACCGCTGCCGCCGCGCTACCCGCATAAACCGCGATGGCCAGAGTGATAATCGTCAATCGAGCTGATTTTTTGTTCATCTTGATACGCCTTCAAGAAATTGTGGTTTACGCAAAATGGGTTCATCCGTGAAAAGCCATCGTCCTGATGACACCTAATCTAATCCGGCGACTCAGGGGGATCCAGTTAAAAAATAAAACCCGCGCCAACGGAAAACCGACAATGGGAATTATTCCTATCCCCGTAATCAGCAGATAAGTCTCGCCAAGGTGCACCACCAATACGCAAGATCCTAAACACAGTGTTAAACCTCAAGACCACAGCCCCTAGTAACTGTCTTCCTGCTCGGCCTTCATCCGAGCCTGGCGGGCATAGGCCTCCTCTTCGGCGCTCTCGATCTCGTGCAGCACCGAATCGAGATCGATGGCGGCACGGCTCTCTTCAAAGTGACCGGTCAGCTCGCTCTCGGGGGTGAGCTTGCCATCTTCAAACAGCGCCCACATCTCCTGGGCATAACGGGTCTTGAGCAGCTCGGGGGCATACATGCCGTAGTAGTTGCGCATGTTGTTGACGTCCCGCTCCAGCATCGCCTTGGCCTGGTTGTTGGCGGCGGCATCCACCACCTGGGGCAGGTCGATGATGACAGGGCCCTGGCTGTCCACCAGCACGTTGAACTCCGAAAGATCGCCGTGGATCAGACCGGCGCAGAGCATGCGTACCACATAGCGGATCACCTTATGGTGATCGATGACCGCCTGCTCGGGGGTCAGGGCCACATCGTTGAGGCGTGGAGCGACATTGCCATCCTCATCGGTGATAAGCTCCATCAAAAGCACACCATCGAGGCAGACATAGGGCTGCGGCACCCGCACCCCGGCCGCCGCCAGCTTGAACAGAGCGTCGACCTCGGTGTTCTGCCACACCTCTTCATGCTGCTTGCGACCGTATTTGGAGCCCTTCTCCATGGCGCGGGCGCTGCGGCTGTTGCGCACCTTGCGCCCCTCCTGATAGACCACTGCCTGCTTGAAGCTGCGCTTGGACGCCTCTTTATAGACTTTGGCGCAGCGGATCTCATCGCCGCAGCGCACTACATAAACGTCGGCCTCTTTGCCGCTCATCAACCGGCTGACGACCTCATCGACCAGGCCGTCATCAACCAGAGGTTGGATTCGATTTGGAATTTTCATGGCCGCCCTTTTACCCTATTTCCGCTCTCGAAGATAGCTCCGCGCACGCTCACCTGCCTCTCCCTTTCATAAGACACCCTGTTATCCCCTGTTTGCGCTGTTTTTGTCCACCCGTTCGCCTTAAAAACCACCAGCAGCAGGCCACATGCGCGAGACCCCTGTACCAACAAAAATGGCCCGCAAGCGGGCCAATTTTCAAGGTTCGGGCGGCAAACCCTGACGAATGCGCTGGATCCCCGCTTCATAGAGGCCGTCATCCCCCTCCTGATGCTCCAGGGTTTCGAAGATCTTGAGAAACCACATGTACTGCTCGGGATGGCGCGCCACCTGCATCTCTACCACACGGTTCATGGCGTTGACGTCTGCCAGCAGATCGGCGGTGGGATAAGGGTCAAACGGCGGCTCAATCTCCAGCAGATAGCGTCCCTCATCCTCGTCATAGCTGGCGAAGATGGGCACGGCTCTGGCACCAGTCAGCTTCACCAGCTTGGGCAAGGCTGGCAGGGTTGCCTTGGGGCGGCCAAAGAAGGGAACAAACACGCTCGCCTCGCGGCCGTGATCCTGATCTGGCAGGTAGAAGAAACTGGCACCAGCGCGGATCGACTTGATCGCAGGCTTGATCCCGGCGCTGCGCTCATAGACCTTGCCCCCTTTGGCCCGCTCGCGGTTGATGTACCAGTCGAACACCTGATCTTTCGGGCTCTTCATCATGGTGCACATCTCGATGCCCATCATGGAGAAGTAGCGGCCAATCATGTCGACCGCCCAGGTATGAGGCACCACCAGGATCACCGGGCGGCCCGCAGCCTGCTCCGCTTGCACATGCTCCCAGCCGGTGACCTTGATGCGGCGGGTCAGCCGCGCCTTGCTGCGCCAGCTGAGTTCGCCAAAGCCCATAAAGGTCTTGAGCCCGACCCGGATCGATTTGAGCAGCAGCGCCTGTCGTGCGGCGGCATCGAGCTCGGGAAAGCAGATCTTGAGGTTGGTATCGGCGATATAGGCCTGCTTTTTCGAAAAACGCAGCAGGGTCGGTGAGACCAGATCGGCAAAGCGATCCCTCAATCTCGCGGGGGTAAATGCCAGCAGGGAAAGCAGGCCCAGCGCACACCAGCTACCCCACCATTTGGGATGCAGCAAGCGAGTATGAAATGAGGTATCAAATACCGGATCTAACGAGGACATGGCGGCCATCAAGTCATCAAAAACAAGCAGTTATTGTAGTTATCCTAACATTTTTTTCTACCCTGAGAAGGCTGGTCGCCGACCGGCCAGGCACTGATCAGACGAGTTACCATATAAAATGGCCCACCAGGGGCCATTCCAATCAATGCAAATTCAGAATCAACCGTGGGGCAACAATCCCTTGCGGATCCGCTGGATCCCTGCCTCGTAGAGGCCATCCAGCCCCACTTGTTCTTGACGGGTATCGAAGATCTTGAGGAACCACATGTACTGGCCCGGATGGCGCGTCAGCTGCTGTTGCACCATGTCGTTCATGCGACAGGTATCGGCCATCACATCCTCGGTGGGATAGTTGTCGAACGGTGCCTCAATCTCCAGCCGGTAGCAGTGGTTCTCTTCGTCATAGCAGGCGAGTAGCGGCACCGCCTTGACGCCGCTGACCTGCACCAGACGGGGTAAGGCAGGCAGGGTTGCCTTGGGATAGCCAAAGAAGGGGGCGAAGATGCTCTTCTCGCGGCCATGATCCTGATCCGGCAGATAGAAGAAGCTGCGGCCGCTCTTGATGGTTCTGATCACCGCCTTGATCCCGGCGCTGCGCTCATAGACACGGCAGCCGTTGTTGGCCCGTGCGCGGTTGAGGTGCCAGTCAAACACCGGATTGCGTGCCCGTTTCATCATGGTGCACATGGGCACCCCACGCTGGGTAAAGCAATAGCCTGCGGCATCTACCGGCCAGGTGTGGGGTACCACCAGGATCACCGGACGACCGGCAGCACGTTCAGCCTCGATATGTTCCCAACCGATCACCTGCATCCGGCTCATCAGATAACGCTGGCTGCGCATGGTGAACTCGCCGAATCCCAGCAGACTCTTGAGACCGACCCGGATCGAGGTCAACGCAATGGCATCGCGCTCTTCCGGGCTCTTGTCCGGGAAGCAAATCTCCAGATTGGTTCTGGCGATATAGATCTGCTTTTTAGAGACGCGAAACACCAGCGGCGCCAGGGCATCGGCCAAACGATCGCGCAATCTTACCGGCACAAAGGCCAGCAGCATCAGCACGCCGAGGGCCAGCCAACTGAACCAGTAACGGGGATGCAGAAAACGGGTTTCAAACGAGGTGTAAAATACGGGGTCTTGGGGCGGCATGTATCGGGGTCGAGCGAAAAATGGTGCTATATTGTAGTCGCCCTGACAGGTAATACCAGTTAATTCCATTGCCAACTGCCCGACACGAGCGCGGGGTCAAAAAAACACAAAAAAATGCCCCGCACTGCGGGGCATCTTGCTCATGACACAACCAGAGTGGTGGCTCTTTGTCCATCCATCGTATGACTGGTCGTTTATCCTGTCGCTCTCTGAGCACACGGCTTGATGAATTAGCGATGGGCGCCTTGACGGGCCATACCCTTGTTCATTTAGGTATCACGCTGCGGCAGAAAAAACATCAGGTAACGCAGTGCCACATAGCCGACGATCACGGTAGCAACCCCCAGTTCAAAGTGGGCCAGCAGCCTGATCTGCTCGACGTAGTGACTCCCTTGCGCAAACCCTTCCACCAGATGGGCCACTTTGAACAGGGCGGTGGCACCGATCACCAGCGGGAAGGTGAAGGCGGCATAACCCGGTGAGAAGGGCAGACGCAGCAGTTTGATGAAGGCCAGATAGATGATGCCGGTCATCAGGATGGCGATCCCCAGCAGCACGGCCACCAGCAGCAGCGACGGCTCATGACTGACGGTCAGGTAACCAGCCAGAGAGAGGCTGGCAGGGGCCGCCAGAATGGCGATGGTCGGTTTGGCGGCATCCGGCACTTCATGGCTGAAGATCAGGCGATAGAGCATCAGCGGCAGCATCAGGCCGTAGCAGATGATCCCGAACCAGAGCAGGCCGTTGGCCAGCGGGGCAAACTGACCGCCCGGGAAGGCCACGTCAGCCACGATGATCCCCACCGGTGGCACAAACCAGCTCGGCACCATGTGGTGAATTTCAAACTCTTTGGCGCGATGCCAGATAAAGGTGGCCAGGAACAACAGGTGAACCGCCACGGCTAACAGCCAGAGGGCCTCGCCCGCTTGCGGCGCAATCATACCCAGCGCTTTAGATACCACCATGGTGCCCATGGCATAGGTCGGTACCACACTGCCCACCACGGGGTGAGCGAGATCCTGCAACAGCAGGCGGGGGTGAAGCAGAAACTTGAAGGTCAGGATCACCAGCAGCACGGCCGCAATGGCGGCGCCCAGCAGTTGCATCCGGCCATCGAAGTGACCGGCATTCTCCCAACACCAACCAAGGCTGGCGATGCCCAGCGCCAAACCCGCCATGGGGGTTGGGGCGGTGGCCAGTGATTTACGGGTTCTTGCGATCATGATGACACCTTTCTATTGATGACGATGGCGATAGGATAATGCCCCCTATCGTTTACGATATCTAAATGAATTGAATCAATCATTAAGGAAAATCAAACACAATGAAACTGACTCTGCAGCAGCTGAAAGTATTCGCCAGCATTGCCCGCTACGGCAACCTTGGCCTTGCCGCCAACGAGCTCTGCCTGAGCAAGGGGGCCGTTTCCCAGTCGCTGCAGGAGCTGGAGCGCCAACTCTCCACCCCGCTATTTGACCGCATTCACCCCAGATTGCAGCTCAACAACGAAGGGCGCCTGCTGCAACCGGCCGCCGAAGAGCTGCTGACCCGGATGCAGGATATCGAGAACCTGTTCAGCCCAGATGCCGAACCGAGCGGCCAGCTGCGCCTTGGTGCCAGCCAGACCATTGGCAACTACCTGCTCCCCACCCTGCTTGCCAGCAGCAAACAGGAGCTGGGGATCCCCCCCAAGGTGACCATCAACAACACTCACCTGCTCTGCCATGCGCTGGCCAACTTTGAGCTGGATATGGCGCTGATCGAAGGGGAGAACCACCACCCCGACCTGCTCGCC
Source organism: Aeromonas veronii (assembly GCA_041319085.1). NCBI lineage: Bacteria > Pseudomonadati > Pseudomonadota > Gammaproteobacteria > Aeromonadales > Aeromonadaceae > Aeromonas > Aeromonas veronii. The sequence goes on from CP101033.1 coordinate 2,305,402, forward strand.
GAACCCTGGCTGCAGGACGAGATGCTGGTGGTAGCCCCACCCGGTCACCCGCTTGCCAGCCAGAAGGATCTCTCCCTCTCTCGACTGGGGGGCGAGACCTGGGTATTGCGTGAAGCGCAATCGGGCAGCCGCGAGCAGTTTATCCAGCAGATCCAGCCCGAGCTGCCACGCTGGCAACCTGGGCTTGAACTCAACACCCTGGAGGCGGTGATGCTGGCGGTGGAGAAAGGGTTAGGGATCTCCTTTATCTCCCGGCTGGCGGTCTCCGATCGGCTCAAGGATGGCCGACTGGTCGCCCTTCCCCTCTCCCGCCGGTTCCCGCGCCAGCTCTCCCTTATCTGGCACAAGCAGAAGTACCACTCAGCTTCCCTGCGCCACTTTATCCGCTTCTGCCGGGCGCAGGTGAACAATGCCGCGGTGAGCCACGCGGAGTAACACCAGGCCCGAGCGCCACTGGCAGACCCGCACGCCAACGGCGGAAAAAGCAGAGAGGGAGCCACGGCTCCCTCTCTTTGATTCGATTGTTCGGTATTACTTCGCCAGACTGCGCAACCAGCTGATCTCCTCGCCCCAGATGGACTCGTCTATGGTCTCGAGGATCAGCGGAATACGATCGAAACGATCATCGTTCATGATGTGGTGGAATACCGCCTCCCCCAGATTCCCTTCCCGCAGGCTGTGGTGGCGATCGACCCGGCTGCCGAAGGTGCACTTGGCGCCATTGATATGCATCCCCTTGAGATAGTGAAAACCCACGGTGCGGTCGAACTCGGCAAAGACAGTGGTGCAGCTCTCGGCGGTGCGCAGATCGTAACCCGCGGCAAAGGCGTGGCAGGTATCGAAGCAGATACCGACCCGGCTCTTGTCCTCCACTCCCTCGATGATGGTGGCGAGCTGCTCGAACGACCAACCTAGGTTGGTCCCCTGTCCGGCGGTATTCTCGATCACCGCCGTCACCCCTTCACTGCGCTCCAGCGCCCAGTTGATGGACTCGCTCACCAGCTTGAGGCTGGCCGCTTCGGGAATTTGCTTGAGATGGCTGCCGGGATGAAAGTTCAGATAACAGAGCCCCAACTGCTCGCAGCGCTTCATCTCGTCAAGAAACGCATCGCGGGATTTGGCCAAACCATCGGGATCGGGGTGGCCCAGATTGATGAGATAGCTGTCGTGGGGCAGGATCTGCTCCGGCAGAAAACCAGCCTTGTCACAAGCCGACTTGAAGGCGCGGATGGTGGCATCCGACAAGGGGGCCGCCTGCCACTGACGCTGATTCTTGGTAAAGAGGGCAAACGCGTTGGCCCCGATGGCCTGAGCGCGGGCGATGGTATTCTCCACCCCGCCGGCCGCACTGACGTGGGCTCCGATATATTTCATACAATCTCCTCAATACGGCAAGCCGCCATTATGCCGATCCCGCCCGGCCTCGCCAAACCGGGATATCCGATAGCGGGTATCGACAAATAGCGCAGCCTTAGCGAGGTGCTGCGTTTCATGGCGCTATTTGCCCACCCGGTGGCAACAGCGACCCACAAGAGTGCGGATCAATCCCGGCAACGTCAGCAAGACCCCCACGGCCACAAACAGAAAACCGATGGGGATCAATCCGAAAGGTTCATGCAAAGTGCCATTCTCATCGACCGTCGAGCCAATCAGCTCGAAGGCCACAGAACAGGCCAATCCCATGGCAGCCAGCACGGCCCCGATACGCATCATCATGGTTATCATTATCGCGCACACCTTTGTTTCACCTTGAACGAGTCACCCATCCTCCACCCCGATGTGAAGAGAACATGAAGTGGATAGGTTTTTCCGACAAGGTCGCCGGTATGTGATGACCAGCAGGCTGATCAGACAGATAACGATCAACAAATAAAAACGCAGCTGCATCGCCTGGGCGATAGCAACTGCGCTTTTTGTCTCTCTGCCATCCCTCTCTAGTTGGCCCGAACGGCCTGCACAAAGGGATCAAGAATGCGCGAAGAGAGTCGCCTTAGAAGGGCATCTTGAATCCTGGCGGCAGTTGCATGCCACCGGTCAATTCACCCATCTTGGCCTTGTTCTGCTCTTCCACACGACGTACGGCATCGTTGCAAGCGGCGGCAACCAGATCTTCCAGCAGCTCCTTGTCATCTTCCATCAGCGAAGGATCGATCTCGATGCGACGTACGCTATGGCTACCCGTCATGGTGACCTTGACCATACCTGCGCCGGCTTCACCGGTCACTTCCATCTGAGCCAGTTGCTCTTGCGCCTTCTGCATGCGCTCTTGCATCTGTTGGGCCTGTTTCATCAGGTTCCCCATTCCACCTTTACCAAACATATGTCGTCTCTCGTCTTGAAATCCGGCATCCAGCGCCGGGCTGTGGGCTTGTCTGTCCTAGATGGGGACAGCCAAACTGCTTTTCAACCGGGAGCGAGCTCCCGGCCACGGAATTTAGCGGTTGAGGGGCTCGATGCTCTCGTGATGAAGCACGGCACCAAACCGCTGAACTAAAAACTGCACGTTGGGATCCTGCTCCAGATCCCGGGTCACCTGCTCGCGCACCCCGAGATAAAGGCGATGTTCGATCTCGAGGGGGGTCTCTTGGTCAGGCACCACACCAAGCGTCACCTCGACCTGCACCGGTTGCCCCAGCGCTGGCCCGATGATCTCGGTCAGATCGGCGCGCGCCTTGTCGCTCACCAGATGGCGCTGCTCGGGCTTGAGGGTTAGCAGTACCTTGTCCCCTTCCCGCGTCATCACCGAGTTGATGGCGAGCTGGCGCAGCCGCCCTCCCACCTGAGTGTGAGCGATCAACTCGGCCCAAGGGTCGCCGCAACCATTGAGCAGCGAGGAGGGGATAAGGCGAGTCGCCTCTCCCTCTTGCGGCTCGCTGTCGCTTTCGAGCTCATCCCAGTCGATGGTCTCCATCACCGGCTGAGGGGATTCGCTCTGCGTCACAGGGGCAGCAGCCACTGCCGTGGTGGCAACGGGCGGCTGGGTCGCTGGGGCGGGCGTCACCGCAGGCGCCCCAGCACTGCGCTCACCGGGTCGATAGCTCGGCTGCCCGTCGAGATCCCAGGGGGGCAGATCGGTTGGCTGGGCCGGAGCCGTGACGGGGGCGTGGCTCATCACCGGAGTCTGCTCGGCAAAGCCCTGATTGAGGTACTCTTCGTATTCCCCGTTGTCACCCTGCGGCTCGTAACCGTCGCCATAGAGATCCACCGGCGGCAGATCATCATAGTGACCCATCGCCGCCATCCCCTGCTCGGCCGGTTGGCTGACCGGTACTGGCTGTTGCGCGATGGCCGGTGCAGCAGCGGGCGCAACAGGACGAGCTGGCGCAACCGGCACTGCGCGCGGCGCGGGCGCCGCCGGGGCATCCTGACCACGCTGGCGGCTGCGCAGCATATTTCGCTTGCCAAGCAGGCTCTGCATGCTCGATACCGCAGACACAGCTTCAGGTGCGGCAACCGGCTCGGTTGTCGGTTCGAGCGCGGGTTCGAAAGGGGCGGTCAGCGGCTCGCTACGGGAATAGTCCATATCGACTGCGGAAGGCACTCGATCATCAGCATCAACGGGCTGTGCGGCTGAGTGCGCTGGCACATCGGACTGCGCATGGGGCAACGCGGGCTCGGGTTGATACCCCATGCCCGCAGCCTCGCGCAGCAACTCATCCTGCTGGCTGAACAGCTCGGCGGCTTGCGCCTCCTCCTCGCTGTCGGCGGGGTTGCCGATATCATCCGCCATCGCAGGCATGGAGATATCAACCGCGGGCACGGCGCCGCTGATCGGTGCCAGTGCGGCCGATTCAGCGGCCGGGCGCTTTCCCGGCAAGGAGGCTACCGGAGTGGCATTGCTCGTCATTGACGGGGGCAACGCGGTGAGGCTGGCCGGATGCAGGGCATCGCGCCTTGGCGAGAAGGCGAGCATCCGCAGGCAGGTCATCTCCAGCGCGGTGCGGCCATCGGGGGCCCAGGGCAGATCTTTACGGCCACCCAGCACGATCTGGTAGCAGAGCTGCACCTCTTCCGGGCTCATCGCCTTGGCCAGTTGCAGCAGGGAATCAGCATCCGCCCCCTGCTCCTGCACGCTGGCAGGCAGCAGCTGCGCCATGGCGATGCGATGGAGCAAGCCTTCTAGCTCGGCGTGGAGCTGATCAAAATCGGGGCCCAGGGTAGCGATCTCGGTGATCTTGGCCATGGTAGCGGGGGCATCTTGCCGCAAAATGGCTTCCAGCAGTTGGTGCAGATGGCGGTGATCGAGCGTCCCCAGCATCGCCAGCACGCTCTCGAGGCGCACGCTGCCGTTGCCGTGGGCCAGCGCCTGATCGGTGAGGCTCAGGGCATCGCGCATACTGCCGTCGGCGGCTTTGGCCAGTGCCAGCAGGGCGCGCGGCTCAAACGGCTGCCCCTCCTGATCCAGCACCCATTCGAGCTGCTTGGCAATCTGGGTCTGATCCAGACTCTTCAGATGAAACTGCAGACAGCGCGAGAGGATGGTAATGGGGAGCTTCTGCGGATCCGTGGTGGCCAGCAGAAACTTCACATAGGGAGGCGGCTCTTCCAGGGTTTTCAGCAACGCGTTGAAGCTGTGGCGCGACAACATGTGCACTTCATCGATGAGGTAGACCTTGAAGCGGCCACGGGCCGGGCGGTACTGCACGTTGTCGAGCAGCTCGCGGGTATCTTCCACCTTGGTGCGGGACGCCGCGTCAATCTCCAGCAGGTCGACAAAGTTGCCCTGATCGATCTCGCGGCAGGTATCGCATACACCACACGGGTGGCTGCTGATCCCCTGCTCGCAGTTGAGGCTCTTGGCCAGAATACGGGCGATGGTGGTCTTGCCGACCCCGCGGGTACCGCTCAGCAGATAAGCGTGATGCAGCCGTCCCTGATCCAGGGCGTTGGTCAAGGCGGTCAGCACATGTTGCTGGCCTACCACTTGTTCAAACGTATGGGGGCGCCATTTGCGCGCCAGAACCTGATAGCTCATAAATCCATCATGCAGGGAAGACAGGGCATTGAGGCCGGATGCTAACACAAATGGCGGGCGGGCTGTATCGGCTATCGGTCAGAGCAGGAGGGATCGCTTGATTTTCAAACCGATGCCCGCACGGGCACCGGTTCAACGCAGGCCCGATGCAGAGGATCGGGCCGAAGAGGCATTACTCGCCGGCCAATTCGACCAGTGAGAGCACCTTGATGCCAGCGGCAGTCAGGCGGGCATCGCCACCCAGAGACGGCAGGGAGATGATGAAGGCCGCATCGGCAACGATGCCACCGGCGCGGCGGATCAGTTTGACGGTCGCATCGACGGTACCGCCGGTCGCCAGCAGATCGTCCACGACCAGCACCTTGTCACCGGGCACGATGGCATCGGTGTGCAGTTGCAGAGTATCGGTGCCGTACTCGAGGGCATAGGACTCCTCGATCACTTCGCGCGGCAGCTTGCCCGGCTTGCGTACCGGCACGAAGCCCAGCCCCATGGCAAAGGCGACCGGTGCACCGAAAATGAAGCCACGGGCTTCGGTACCAACAATCTTGGTGATCCCTTGATCACGATAATGATTGGCCAGCAAATCGATGGTGGCCTTGAAGGCCTCGGCGTTCTCGATCAGGCTGGTGATGTCACGAAACAGAATGCCCGGCTTCGGATAGTCGGGAATGGTCTTGATGCTTGCTTCGATAAATTTCAGGGTTTCCGGATTCATGTGTTAACCGCTTATTTTTTTGACCCAGGGGTGGCCATTTTTTCTCAATTCCCTTCTGCGGGAAATAAAAAAGCCTGTCACGCAAAAATGACAGGCCGACTCCATAGCATTATTGCTGCAATAGCTTAGGGACTTCACTTCACCATTGCAACTGGCTCCAGCACCGGCAGGCGCATTAACCAGGTGAGCAGGATCACCATTATGACAACCAGCAGCCCCTTGACCCACAGCAGTGGCACCACCGCAAGCGACACCGAGAAAGTGAGCAAAATGAAGAGAATGGCGCGCCGTCTGGCCTGACGACGAATGCCACGATACTGCTGCCAATCGACGATGGGTGGACCGAACCAGGGATGGGTCAGCAACCAGCGATGAAAACGCGGCGACGAGCGGGCAAACAGGGCGGCGGCCAGCAACATGAAGGGGGTAGTTGGCAGCAACGGCAACACAATGCCCACGATACCGGTGGCAAATGCCAGCCACCCGAGCGCCATCAGACACCAACGCTTCATTCCTTCTCCTTGTGTGATTTATCTCCCTCTAGCCTAACAGAGTTTGAGCGGGTGCTGACAGCGGGGCGCAACCCCACTACAATCTGCGCTCTTTTTTCTCCCCACTCTCGTCGGAAAGCCGTTATGCGCGTTATGTTGGCCCCCATGCAGGGGGTACTGGATCACCTGATGCGGGAGGTTCTCACCTCCGTCAATGATTACGATCTCTGCGTGAGCGAGTTTATCCGGGTCGTCGATCAGCTGCTGCCCGCCAAGGTGTTCTACCGCCTCTGCCCTGAACTGCTGCAAGATGGCAAGACCCGTGCCGGCACTCCGGTGCGGGTGCAACTGCTGGGGCAACACCCCGAGTGGCTGGCCGAGAACGCCATGCGCGCCATTGAACTGGGCTCCCCCGGGGTCGATCTCAACTTCGGCTGCCCCGCCCCCACGGTCAACAAGAGCAAGGGCGGCGCAGTGCTGCTCAAAGAGCCCGAGACCATCTACCGCATCGTCAAGGCGGTGCGCGAGGCTGTGCCCGCCCATCTGCCGGTGAGCGCCAAAATTCGCCTCGGTTACGATGACAAGGATCTCTATCTGGAGAACGCTCAGGCGGTCTTTCAGGGGGGCGCCAACGAGCTGGCCGTTCATGCCCGCACCAAACGAGAAGGGTACAAGGCCCCCGCCCACTGGGAGTACGTGGACGCCATTCGCCGCGCCCTGCCTATCCCGGTCACCGCCAACGGCGAGATCTGGGATCATCAGGATGCACTGACCTGTGCCAGCGTCTCCGGCTGCGACTCCCTGATGGTGGGGCGCGGCGCCATTTCCCTGCCCAATCTGGCCAACGTGATGAAAACCGGCTGTGCCCATATGAGCTGGGCCGAGGTGCTGCAGTTGATGGTGAGCTACACCGAGCAGGACTTGGCCAGCGAAAAGGCCGACTACTACCCCAGCCGCATCAAGCAGTGGTTCAGCTATCTCAAGCGGGAATATTCGGAAGCAGACCTGCTGTTTCAGGAGATCCGGGTACTCAAAGAGACAGATCCCATACGCGATGCCCTGCTGCAAGCGGCCAAAAACCACAGCTAACCACCTTTAACTTGACGCATATCATCTTGATAAACTTATCGGTTGCTTATACTGCCCGCCTGTCGTCTGTCCTGTGGGGGATAATGTGTGTGAAATGACGCAAGCACAGTTGACTGTCTGGCGTAATCGCCTGCTGTCCGACTGGGCTCAAGTACAAGAAACGCTGATCGAACAGCTCAAAGCCTGTCGCCGTGACGAGTGGGCCGAGCAGGCTGGCCACTGCGAGCAGGATCAACTGGTGGAACTGATCAGCCGGCTGGATCTGCCAAAGGTAGCGCCGAGTGTGGCCCGCCTCAAGCGGATCGACGCGGCACTTTGCCAGATGGATCTTGGCCTCTACGGACTCTGCTCCGATTGTGAAGAGCCGCTCTCCATTGCGCAGCTGGAACAGGATCCGACCCTGCAACGCTGCCCGCGCTGCGAAACCCGCTATCGCAAGGGATTCCACGCCCACGAACTGTGAGGGATGCGCCTCTGTGCATCCGCTCAACCCTCAGCACTGGTTACGCCATAGTGATCGCTATTAACAGCAGCAGATCCGCGGACTGGATGCAGATCTGATCAACGCCATCTTCCTGCCGGCCGATGATCACTGCGCGTCTGGCTGACTGGCAGGGGCGGCCTTGATAAAGGCTTGCAACTGTTCGCAGTTGGCGACGATGCGGCGGATAGTGGGGTAATCGTCCAGCGTCATGTCGTAGCGGCGGGCGTTGTAGACCTGGGGCACCAGCATGCAGTCGGCCAGGGTCACTTCGTTGCCAACACAGTAGACACCGGCGGTAGTCATCAACAGCTGTTCGAGGGCGGTGAAGGTCTCGTCAATCCAGTGGCGATACCAGCGGGCCTCCTGCTCCTCGTTGGCCCTGAAGTGCTCTTCCAGATAGCCCAGCACCCGCAGATTGTTGAGCGGGTGAATGTCGCAGGCGATCATGTTGACGATCTGGCGCACCCGGGCCCGCGCGTCGGGGGAAGAGGGCATCAGGGAGTAGGCGGGATAGGTTTCGTCAAGGTACTCCATGATGGCAACGGACTGACCGATCTGCAGATCGCCATCCACCAGAAACGGCACCAGCCCTTGCGGGTTGATCCGGCGATAGGCCTTCTCGCTCTGCTCGCCTTGCCGCAAATTGATGGGATGCTGCTCATAGGCGAGCCCCTTGAGCTGCAACACGATCCGCACCCGAAAACTTGCCGACGAACGCCAATAGCCAAACAACTGCAACATAATCTGTCCCTGCATCTTATCTGAGCCCGAAGCCCGGCAGGTGCTCGCCACCTGCCTCCTTGTGTATCCGGCACCGGTTGAGGGCTCGTCGTGATCCGGACATATCCCGAATAGGTTTGCCGCCAACCGGCGCTGGCCATCAACCTCCCTGACCGCTCGCTGATACCACCTGTTGAGAGATGGTGCCAAACAGGTTTTGGCCAGAGCGATCCTCCATCGCGATCGACACTCTATCACCAAACTGCAAATAGGGGGTTGTAGCTTGATCACAATCAAGAATCTCCAGCATGCGGCGCTCGGCGATGCAGGATGAACCGGCGCTGCGATCGTAGTTGGAGACGGTGCCCGAGCCGATGATGCAACCGGCACCAAGGGGACGGGTCTTGGCGGCGTGGGCAATCAGTTCGAAGAAGCTGAAGGTCATATCCACCCCGGCATCCGGTGCACCAAACAGGGCGCCGTTCAGATGGGTGCGCAGGGGCAGCAGCACCTTGCCATCGCGCCAGTCATCGCCGAGCTCTTCCGGGGTGATGGCCACCGGCGAGAAGCCGCTGGACGGTTTGGACTGGAAGAAGCCAAAGCCCTTGGCAAGCTCCCCCGGGATCAGGTTGCGCAGGCTCACATCGTTGACCAGCATCAGCAATTTGACGTGGCTGGCGGCCCCCTGCGGGCTCACCCCCATCGGCACATCGTCGGTGATGATGGCTACCTCCGACTCGAAATCAATCCCCCACTCTTCCGAACCCATGACAATCGGCCCGCGGGGAGCCAAAAAGCTGTCGGAGCCCCCCTGATACATCAGCGGATCGTGCCAGAAGCTCTCCGGCATCTCGGCGCCGCGCGCCTTGCGCACCAGCTCCACATGGTTGACGTAGGCGCTGCCATCGGCCCACTGATAGGCGCGCGGCAGCGGAGAGAGGCAAGACGCTTCGTCAAAGGGGAATACCTCGGCCGCGTGGCCCTCGTTAAGCTGCTGATAGACAGCCTCAAGCCTGGGGGCAACCTCGGCCCACTCGTCGAGGGCGGCCTGCAGGGTCGGGGCAATCTCGCTCACCCGCACCGCCCGGGTCAGATCCCGGCTCACTACCACCAAAGCGCCATCGCGCTTGCCATTGTTCAATGTTGCCAATTTCATAAGCGATTCCTTATTTGCCGGCAGCCGCGTCCGGGCGCTGCCAGCTGAAGACATACCGGGTGTTCTCGATCCCTTCGCACAGGCTGCTGACGTTCAGCGCATCGCGGGTATCGAGCATCACCGCCACCTCGTCGGTGAACTTCTTGGCATAGGCCTGCCCTGCCGCAAACGCCTTGGGATGGGGGCCGTGGGTGAATCCGGCGGGATGGAAGGTGACCATGCCCCGCTCGATATTGTCCCGGCTAAAGAAATCCCCGGCGTGGTAAAAGAGCACCTCATCGTAATCGTCATTGCTGTGATAGAAGGGCACCTTGAGGGCGCCGGGATCGCTCTCGATGGGGCGCGGCACGAAGGTACAAATCACGAAGCGGCTCGCCACAAAGGTCGAATGAGCCGACGGCGGCAGATGGTAGCGGTGGCTCATCAGCGGGCGGATATCCCGCCAGTTGAGGCGCACCACGCACAAGTCGCCGTGCCACCCTTGCGCATCCAGCGGGTTGAACGGCCAGGTGATGACCGACACCTGATCGTGGCGTTTCACCTGCAGCGACCAGGGATTCTCATCCTGCTGGGCCAAAAAGCGCTCGTTGATGGCGGGCACATCCAGCGCCGCCGGGTCGAAGATGGCGTGATTGCCCACCAGCCCCTTGTCCGGCAACTGGTAGCTGTCGTTGGTCGCCTCGATCATCAGGATGAACAGGGGCGCCGTCGGCTCGATACGCCACATGGTGCCACGGGGGATCACCACATAGTCGCCATCGCGCAGGGTCAGGTGGCCGTAGTCGCAGAAGAACTCGCCGCTCCCCTCGTGGATAAAGAGCAGCTCGTCGCCATCGGCATTGCGCACCAGAAACGGCATCGCCTCGGAGAGCCGCCAGATGCGATAGCGGCAGTGGGGGTTGCTGAGAATATCGGGAGCCACCCAGGGAGAGAGGGAACTCACCTCCTCCTGCAGGGCATTGAGGTCAAACAGCCGTGGCCGCAGCGGCCCTTCCCAACTGCGCCAGTCAGTGGGGGCATGCTTGTGGTGCATGTGGGTGGCGGGGCCGAAAAAGCCGCTGCGACCCAACTCGCGCTCATAGATGGCCTGTTCGGGCAGATCGGCATGGGCCTGCCGGGAGTGGGTCCCCTCCCTATGGGGGAAGTTAATCCAGTTACGCATCGCTCTCTCCCTCTTTGCGGGCACCCTTCTCATCCTCGCCGCCATCCAGCACGCCGCGGCGGATCTGGTCCAGCTCGATCGATTCAAACAGTGCCTTGAAATTGCCCTCACCAAACCCTTCGTTGCCCTTGCGCTGGATGATCTCGAAGAAGACCGGGCCAATCACGGTATCGGTGAAGATCTGCAACAGGATGCCATCCTTGGTGGGGGAGCCGTCGATGAGGATGCGCAGATCTTTGAGGGCAGCCAGATCCTCCTGATGCCCCTCGACCCGGCTGTTCACCTTCTCATAGTAGGTATCCGGGGTCGGCATAAAGCCGGTACCGCGGCTGCGCAGGGTGCGGATGGTCTGGTAGATATCGCTGGAGGCCATGGCGATGTGCTGGATCCCCTCCCCCTTGTACTGGCGCAGATACTCCTCGATCTGGGACTTGTCATCCGCCGACTCGTTGATGGGGATGCGGATCTTGCCGCAGGGGGCGGTCATGGCGCGCGAATGCAGCCCGGTCAGCTTGCCCTCGATATCGAAGTAGCGAATTTCACGGAAGTTGCCGATCCGCTCGTAGAAGTTGGACCAGACATCCATATTGCCGCGATGGACGTTGTGGGTCAGGTGATCGATCTCCATAAGACCGGCATCTACCTCCGCCATCCGGGCCTGCCAGTCGGGGTAGAAGACAAAATCCACGTCATAGATGGAGCCCTTGTCGCCATAGCGGTCGACAAAGGAGAGGGTGCTCTCGCCAATACCGTAGATGGCGGGAATATTGAGCTCCATCGGGCCAATCTTGCCGACAAAGGGCTTGGCCCCTTTGGCGATGGCGAACTGCTGGGCCTTGCCCGCATCGCTCACCCGAAATGCCATGCCGCAAACGCTCGGCCCGTGCAGGCTGGCAAACTGCTCCGCCTGGGAGTGAGGCTCGGCATTGACCACAAAGTTGATATCCCCCTGCCGGTAGAGCCAGCACTGCTTGTGTTTGTGCTTGGCAACCTCGGCAAACCCCAGCGAGACAAATAGGCTCTTGAGAGCGGCAATCCCATTGGCATCGGGGGCCGTGTACTCGACAAACTCGAAACCGTCCGTTCCTAACGGATTAATGCCTAACGGATTGATGGTGTGGGTGGCGGAAGAGGTGGCATTCATCGGGCGCTCCTTGCTCTTGATTCGGTTAAAACGGATTGCAGCACCCAGTGGCGCAGCAAGTGTTAACAACTTGTTTCATTAGAGGCAGGGCGTAGCAGGAAGAAAAGAGGCGGAATGCAGATAGTTTTTCGCAGCTGGCAGCAAAAGGATGTAAATGAATTGTGACAACAAAGCCGCAGCCTTGCGGATCAAACTATGACGACCCGTGCAGCTGTCAGCTTTGGCTTACAGCTGCCAGTTCTTAACCATCAGATGGGGCAAGCGGGCCCGGGCTTTTTGCAGTCGTGTTGTCGTCGGATTGATCAACCACGCCTCTTTCCCCAACCCCAGCAGCGGCAGATCGTGCAGGCTGTCGCTCAGAGCCAGCTCGGTATCGAGGGCGCAGATCTCCGGCAGCAGCTTGTGCTGACCGTGACAATAAAAGTGCGGCATCAGGCCACCAAGGCGGTAGTGCATCTGCGAGCCAATGATCCGGTGGGGCAACTGGCCGGGCAGTTGCTGATAGAGCTGGGCTCGCACCAGCGCGCAGGGACTGGCAGAGATCACCCAGCAGCGCGCCCCCTCACGTTGCAGCAGATCGCGCGCCTGACGATACAGCCCCGGCCTGGTGCGGCAATAGGCACGCACCAGCTTGCGCCAACCGAGAGGAGAGAGCCCGAGGGTGATGGCCCACCAGATAAGGGAGATACCGCGCCGCCGCTGGCTGGGAACAAGATAGACCACTCCACCTAGCGCAATCACCGGCAACAGCAGCAGCGGCCAGATCCGGCGGCGCAGGATATAGCGCAGCAGACCGGCGTGGCTGTCGCCGGGGGCCAGGGTGTCGTCAAAGTCGGCCAGGATCCACCGCGGTGCACGTCCGTCAGGATCACGCTCTTTCGCTGAATGGATAATGGTGTCAGACGCTGGGCGCATAAGCATCAGGGCGCAAGGGCTGCGATGGCTGCCGTGAGCTCGGGAGTGACAAATTCACTCCCCACATCGGGCGGGCAGACAAAGTCGAATGGCTCGCCCGCCAGGGTAAAGCTGAGCCGCCAGGCGTGCAGATAGCCTCGCTCGGCTGGCGTGCCGCCATAGCGCTCATCCCCGAGAATGGGGGCGCCGATGCTTTTGAGGGCAACCCGGATCTGGTGGGTCTTGCCGGTCTGGGGCTTGATGCGATAGAGCCGCAGCCCCTCGCGCACCGAGACCGAATCGAACCAGCTGATGGCGGGGTTTTCCAGCGTGCGCGCCAGCAGCCAGCTGCCGCCGCGCCCCTTTTGCATATCCCCCTTCACCCAACCCTGCTTCTTCTTGGGTTTGCGATCGGAGAGCGCCAGATACTGCTTGCTCACCTCACGGGCCGCAAAGGCCATGCTCAGTTCGCGGTTCGCCTCCGTGGTGCGGGCCAGCAGCACCAGACCGGAGGTCATCTTGTCGAGCCGGTGTACCGGATAGAGGGTAAGACCCGTATCGGCCTTCACGCAATTGACCAGCCCGGGATTGACCGACTCACCGTCGCCCTTCTCGTCATGCATGCCGATGCCGGGCTGCTTGTCGATAACCAGGAAAGCGGGATGCTCAAACAATATCCGGTACATAAAACCTCGGGAACTGGGGGATAAGGCACGCAACCAACGGCTGGCGGCGCTCGGGAGTGCTGCATTCTCCCTGCTCGTCCGCCATTTGGCAAACCGGGCGGACAGAGGATGAAAATAAAAAATGGCCCCGCCTGCAACAGGCGGGGCCATTTTCGCTCATCTTGGCAGATCACACCTTACACATTGCGCGGGCGCAGGTGAGCGTGCCAGCGCGCTTCCCACTTCTTGAACAGCCAGACGATGACAAAGGTGAGCAGCATATAGAGCAGCCCCGCGGTCAAAAAGGCCTCGAACGGACTGTAGTAGCGGGAGTTGATGATCCGCGCCGCGCCGGTCAGATCGACGATGGTGATGATGCCCGCCACCGCCGAGCCTTGCAGCATGAAGATCACCTCGTTGCTGTAGGCAGGCAGCGCCCGGCGAAACGAGTTGGGCAGAATGATCCGGGTCAGGGTCTGCCAGCGGGTCATGCCAAAGGCGTTGGCCGCCTCAATCTGGCCACGCGGCATGTTGTGCACCGCTCCGCGCACGATCTCAGCGGTATAGGCGCCGGTGTTGAGGGTGAAAGCCAGCAGCGCGCAGAACCAGGCCTCGGAGAAGAGCGACCAGGCAGCACTGTTCTTCAGCCACTCCCATTGGGCAGCGCCGTAGTAGATGATAAAGAGCTGCACCAGCAGCGGAGTGCCGCGAAAGAAGTAGATGTAGGCCCAGATCGGCCCCTTGATCAGCCAGTTGCGGCTATTGCGCAAAATGCCCAGGGGAATCGCGATCATCAGGCCAAGCAGCAGGGAGAGAGCCACCAGCCAGACCGTGGTGTAGAGACCCTCCCAGTAGGTGGGCCACTCTTTGAGAATGATTGAGAAATCCATGGCTTACCTCGTTTTGATGGCGTAGTGACGCTCGGCCCACTTGAGCGCCGAGGTGGAGACTGCGGTGAAGATCAGGAAGATCAGCGCCACCGCCATGTAGAAGGTGAAGGGTTGCTGGGTCGAGCCCGCCGCCAACGAGGCTTTGCGCACCATGTCATCAAGGCCGATGATGGAGACCAGCGCGGTGGTTTTCAGCAGCACCAGCCAGTTGTTGCCAAACCCCGGCAAAGCGTGGCGCATCATCTGGGGGAAGAGGATCCGCACAAACACCTGGGTTGCCCGCATGCCAAAAGCCCGTGCGGCCTCCAGCTCACCTTTGTCCACCGCCAGAATGGCGCCGCGAAAGGTCTCGGTCATGTAGGCGCCGAAGATAAAACCGATGGTCGCGACACCGGCCACAAAGGGGCTGATGTCGATATAGTCCGGAAGCAGGGAGACCCACTCCTGATTGGGATTACTCTCCAGTAACCAGCTGTTGTAAGTCTCGTTGACCCAGGTGCAGATGCCGTTGATCAGCACCTGGCCGCCAAAGAAGAGCAGCATCATCAGCACCAGATCGGGGATGCCGCGAATGATGGTGGTATAGCCGGTGGCGATGGCGCGGGCCCACTTGTAGGGAGAGAGTTTAGCCAACGCCCCCAGCATCCCCAGCAGCAACGCCAGCAGCAGGGAGGCCAGCGCCACTTCCAGGGTGACCCAGGCGCCCTCCAGTAGCGAGGCTTCGTATCCTTTCAAATCAAACATGGGCAGCTCCATTACAATTAATAGGGCCCATTGCTCCACACAGAGAACACGGGCCCCGGGACTACTGGCGAGGTGAGCCGATCGGCTTGTTACTTGTCGTTAAGAAAAACGTCACAAGCCCCCTCACCCTGCCCTCTCCCAAAGGGAGAGGGAACTGCCTTTACTCGCCGTAAACGTCGAACTCAAAGTACTTGTCGTTGATTTCCTTGTACTTGCCGTTAGCGCGCAGCGCCAGAATGGCAGCATTGAATTTCTCTTTCAGATCCTTGTCAGCCTTGCGCACCGCAATACCGGCACCCTCGCCAAACCACTTGGGATCGGTCAGTTTCGGGCCAACGAACTCGTAGGCATCGCCCCCTTCCTTCTTCAGCAGACCATCGGTGATGGCGGCAGAGTCGGCCAGCACATAGTCCACCCGCCCGGATTTCAGATCGAGATAGGCTTCATCGGCCGTACCGTAACGCTTGATGGTGGCGTTCGGGAAGTTGTCGGTAATAAAGGTATCCATGGAGGTCGCACGCTGCACCGCGACAGACTTGCCTTCCATAAAGGCTTTGTCGAGCTGCACGTCAGTGCCCTTCTTGGCGGCGAAGCGGGCCGGAATGTGCTGGTACTTCTGAGTGAAGTCCACCTTCTTCTTGCGCTCTTCTGTGATGTCCATGGTGGCGATGATGGCGTCAAACTTGCGCGACAGCAGCGCCGGGATGATGCCGTCCCAGTCCTGCTTGACCAGTGTGCACTTCACTTTCATCTCTTCGCACAGGGCCTTGGCGATGTCGATATCAAAGCCTTTCACCTCGCCACTGGGCTCGGTCCAGGAGAAGGGGGGATAGGCACCCTCAACCCCGATCCGTACCTCTTTCCACTCCTTGGCCATCAGGCTACCAGACGCGAGGGCAGTGACTACGGCAGTCGCCAGCATCAGCTTGTTCATGTATCTCTCCTTGATAAAACAGTTGATTGGGTAACCAGGCATCCCGCCATCAGTAGATGGAAGAGATGAATTGCTTGAACCGCTCGGATTTGGGATGGGCGAAAATCTCCTTGGGGTTGCCCTCCTCTTCCACCCGCCCCTGATGCAGAAACATCACCTTGTTCGATACATCCCGGGCAAACGACATCTCGTGGGTCACCACCAGCATGGTGCGCCCCTCTTCAGCCAGCTCGCGCATCAGGCCGAGCACCTCCCCCACCAGCTCGGGATCCAGCGCCGAGGTAGGTTCGTCAAACAGCATCACCTCGGGCTCCACCGCCAGCGCTCGGGCAATGGCGGCCCGCTGCTGCTGACCACCTGAAAGATGGCCGGGATAGTAGTCGCGCCGCTCCCACAACCCGACCCGGTTGAGCAGATGCTCGGCTCTGGCAATCGCCTCGGCACGGGGCACCTTGAGCACCTGGATCGGCACTTCGATGATGTTCTGCATGATGGTCATGTGTGACCAGAGGTTGAAACTTTGAAATACCATGGCCAGCCGACTGCGGATCCGCTCCACCTGACGCATATCTTGTGGCTGCCGTTCACCGGCCCGGTTGGTTTTCATGGCAATCAGCTCGCCATGGAGCGAGACGGTGCCAGATGAGGGGGTTTCGAGCAGATTGATACAGCGAAGAAAGGTCGACTTCCCCGAGCCGGAGGAGCCGATAAGGGAGATCACATCGCCCTTGTGGGCGGTCATATCGATGCCCTTGAGCACTTCGTGGGTGCCAAAATATTTGTGCAGATCACGTACTTCCAGTGCGGCAACGTCGCTCATCCATTACAACCTTGTCTGTCCCTAGACGCCGCAGTGGGCGTGACTCAACCATCGTCCATTTAACAAAAAGTTAACCGATGGCAACCTTCAGCGAAAATATCACTCGGTTAATGAAAAAACAATACAGAACGAGGGTCTTCAGGGGATTCGCTCTATTTTCATTCGCCCTTTGCGTAATTTTCAGCACTTTATTTGCATAAACAGCCGCTTTAATGGCTGTTCCGATACCGCCTTTTTATACCCCAATCATATTAGTGGCAAGAGAAAAGCGTGATACATGCCAAACTGGCAGAAAAACAGCTTTATTCACATCGCTTGCAGAGCGAAAGGTCGGCTACTCGAGCGGATCAACTTGATTTCATTGGTTCACTCTGGCTCGCACAGAACCTTAACAGACAGACAGCTTGTGGCAAAAAAGTAACAACCGCCTCAAAAAAGGGCTGTTTTCGGCCATGCAAGCGCGAGATATATGACACAGAGCCAAGAAGTAATGATAATGTGGTATTTTTATCAGTTTTTGTGATCGAGGCCTCGATGTTGCTCAATGTGTTGCTGATCCTGTTGCCACTGGCAATCGGCTATCTGGTTCCCCTCACCTCTGCCCGACTGCTCACGCTGGTCAACCAGAGTCTGGGCAAAATGGTCTACCTCATTCTGTTTCTGATGGGGCTCGGACTAGCCTATGTGGAAAACCTGGGCAGCAATCTGGCGGTGATCTTCAAGGTCGCCGGGGTGATGCTGGCGGCGATCACCATCTGCAACCTGCTGGCTCTCTGGTGGCTCGACCAGCGCACACCGCCGACCCACGAGGCGAGCGATGCCAAGATGCCGAGCAAACTGCACCTGTTGTGGGAATCCCTGCAGCTCTGCTTTGTGGTGCTCGGCGGTGTGCTGCTCGGGCTGCTGATGGATCTGCGCGCCCTACCCATCGACAAATGGAGCGAGTGGGCGCTGATGCTGCTGCTGTTTCTTATCGGGGTGCAGATGCGCAACTCCGGCATGCGGCTGCGCCAGATCCTGCTCAATCCCTGGGGGATGAAGATCGCCTTCACCGTCATCATCAGCAGCTGGCTTGGCAGCCTGCTGGCCGCCCAGCTGCTCGGCATGCCCCTGAGCCACGGGTTGGCCCTGAGCTCCAGCTTCGGCTGGTATTCCCTGTCGGGCATTCTGGTGGCCGACAAACTGGGGCCGGTGCTGGGTTCTGCCGCCTTTATCAACGATCTGGGCCGCGAGCTTATCGCCATCCTGATCATCCCGGTCTTGATGCGTCGCCACCCCTCGGCCGCCATCGGTTACGGCGGCGCCACAGCCCTCGACTTCACCCTGCCGGTCATCCAGAAATCCGGCGGCATTCAGGTGGTACCGGTGGCCATCGTCTCCGGCTTTATCCTGAGCCTGCTCGGCCCTATCCTGATCCTCGGGTTTCTGGCGATATAGACCTTGCCGCCTCGGTCGCGCTGACGCGCAACGCGCCGTGCCCTGCGCACCATAAGAAAGGGGAGCATCTGCTCCCCTTGCTGTCTCAGGCAAAACCCTTGTTTTGTCCCAAACACTCTTATTGCGATTTGCCGAGACGATCCGGCCATCTGTGCCTATCAGCGCCCCAGCACAATGTCGGCAAGGTGGGCGAAGTGGTGGATCTCGTGGGTGGCATCGCACTCGCCCGCTTGCCGCGCCGGGTTGTACCAGCAGGTTGCCAGCCCCTGCGCCGCCGCCCCGGCAATATCGGTTTTCGGATTATCCCCCACCATCAGCACCCGCGCAGGATCTGGCTGTCCCATCAGAGATAAGGTGTGCTGGAAAATAGCAGGCGCCGGCTTGGTCACCCGGATCTCGTCGGAGATCACCAGGGGCTCGAACCACTCGTTCCAGCCCAGTTTGCCGAGCCGCCCCCGCTGGGGCACGCTAAAACCATTGGTGATGATCCCCATCCGCACCTTGCTGCGCAGCTGCTGCAGGGTCTCGACCACCCCTTCGAGGGGCATGCTCAGGGCAATAATCTGCTCCAGAAAGGTGTTGTTCATCGCCATGGGATCGGCGGCAACCTGCCGGGCAAAGAGGGAGAAGCGGGTCTGCTGCAACGCTGTTGCATCGATCTCGCCGTCGTTGTACTGCTGCCACAGGCCGTGGTTGAGGGCGTGATACTGCGCCATGCTGGCGTCATCAGCCTGAACGCCATAGATCTGCAGGGTGTGCATCAGCGCTGAGGCGACCGGAAAATCGAGCAGGGTTTCATCCAAATCGAACAGCACCCAGTCATAGCTTGGTTGTTTCACAGAACTCCTTGTTATCATTCAGATTATTCAGATACTTGGCGACCAACTCTACCAAGCGGGCTGGCCAGCAGATCCAGCGTGAGACGCACGCCAAAGCCGGTTACTTCGCTGGAGACCACCCCATTGCCCCCCTTGTTGCGAAAACCGCTCAGATCGAAGTGCAGCCAGGGGGTCTGCTCAGGCACGAAGTGGGCGAGGAAACGGGCCGCATCGATATGATCCGGCGAACTGCCCGGCGCACACTGCAACAGATCGGCCCACTCGCTCTCGATGTTGTCGTCGTAATCGTCATCAAGCGGGAAGGGCCAGATCCGCTCACCGCTGCGCTGACCCAGATTGACCAGTGATGTCATCCATTCGCTGCGGTTGGTAAAGACGCCGCTGTAGCGGCTACCCAGCGCCCGTTTGCAGGCTCCGGTCAGGGTGGCGTAATCGAGCAGCAGATCCGGGGTATCCTGCACCGCCATCGCCAAGGTGTCGGCCAGTACCATGCGTCCCTCCGCATCGGTATCGACCACCTCGATGGAGGTGCCATTGATGGCAGTCACCACCTCGCCGGGACGATAGGCGTGAGGACCGATATGGTTCTCGGCAATGGCCAACCAGCAATGAACCTCGTAGGGCAGCTGGGCTCGGCTGATGGCGTAGAGGGTGCCCAGCGCCACCGCGCTGCCCCCCATGTCGAGATGCATGCCATACATGCTGCCGGAGACCTTGAGGTTGTAACCGCCAGAGTCGTGGCAGATCCCCTTGCCCACCAGCGCAATGCGGCGCACCGGCTTGGGCGGATAATAGCTGAGCTTGACCATGGCCCCCTGATTGTCTTCCGAGCCACGGGCGACCGCCAAAAACGCCCCCGCCCCCAACTCGGCCAGCTGAGCCTGATCATAGTGATGGCACTGCCACCCCTCATCTTGCGCCAGTTGGCTGACAAACTCGCGATAGCTGGCGGCCGTCAGCTCGGAGGCAGGCAACACCGCCAGATGGCGAGCCAGCCCGTTGCCCCCCGCCTCGCTATAGAGGCGCGCCAAGTCCAGTACCACCGCGGGTGAGACCTTGATCTGCTGATAGCTCCAGCTGCTTTCGCTGCGGCGCTTGCTGGTGGGCAACGAAATATTGGCGGCAAGCAAAGCCGACAACAGCAGTTCGGCCAGCATCACCCGCTCGGAGGGGGAAAAACCTTCCAGATGCAGCCCGAACCGCTCCACATTGAGCCCCGAGAGAGGATCGATCCAGCCTCGAACCTGTTTATAGAGACGGTGATCCCGCGTCACACTGCCAGCCACAAACACCACCTGCAACAGGGTATTGCCATGCATCAGGGTAAAGGGTGCTTTTTTCCCCAGCGCAAGCTGGGTCTTGACACCCGCAAGGGCGGGCAGCGAAAGCAAGGACTCCTTCTGCTCTTCGGCGATCAGCAGCAGTTGCAACGGCAGCCCTTGGGCAAGGGCTTCAGCCAGCGTGGCATCCCGGCTTTCAATAGCAGGAGGAAGATAGGTGAAGGGAGTGATCACAGGCGCGCGCCTCATCCATAAAGAGATACCTGATGATACCCAACAAATGGTTGATGCGACCAGTTTTGGTCTTGAAAAAGCGTCAGAAATAGCAGCAATCACCAGATAGTGACGAGCATCAAGAAGGATTGTTCAACGAACAAGAGATTGGCAATGCAAGAAGGGGATGTTCAAAATGTTGGTTGCGGGGGCCGGATTTGAACCGACGACCTTCGGGTTATGAGCCCGACGAGCTACCGAGCTGCTCCACCCCGCGTCCGAATTGTCACCCTCAAGCCGAGCAGTAGCTTGGTGGCGTTTGTCTGCTTTCGATTGTTTACACCATCGCAGGCCGACGAAAAAGTTGGTTGCGGGGGCCGGATTTGAACCGACGACCTTCGGGTTATGAGCCCGACGAGCTACCGAGCTGCTCCACCCCGCGTCCGAATTGTCACCACCAAGCCGAGCAGTAGATTGATGGCATTTGTCTGCTTTCGACTGTTTACACAATCCCATGCTGACGAAAATGTTGGTTGCGGGGGCCGGATTTGAACCGACGACCTTCGGGTTATGAGCCCGACGAGCTACCGAGCTGCTCCACCCCGCGTCCGAATTGTCACCCTCAAGCCGAGCAGTTGCTTGATGGCATTTGTCTGCTTTCGACTGTTTACACAATCGCAGGCCGACGAAAAAGTTGGTTGCGGGGGCCGGATTTGAACCGACGACCTTCGGGTTATGAGCCCGACGAGCTACCGAGCTGCTCCACCCCGCGTCCGAATTGTCACCCTCAAGCCGAGCAGTAGCTTGGTGGCGTTTGTCTGCTTTCGATTGTTTACGCCATCGCAGGCCGACGAAAAAGTTGGTTGCGGGGGCCGGATTTGAACCGACGACCTTCGGGTTATGAGCCCGACGAGCTACCGAGCTGCTCCACCCCGCGTCCGAATTGTCACCCTCAAGCCGAGCAGTAGCTTGGTGGCGTTTGTCTGCCTTCGACTGTTTACACAATCGCAGGCCGACGAAAAAGTTGGTTGCGGGGGCCGGATTTGAACCGACGACCTTCGGGTTATGAGCCCGACGAGCTACCGAGCTGCTCCACCCCGCGTCCGAATTTTTATCGAAATGGCCGAGCAGTAGCCAATTCGATTTCTCCTTTTCCACAAACCGGTTACACCGGTTTGACTGGTCAGGATCTCAGATGGTTGCGGGGGCCAGATTTGAACTGACGACCTTCGGGTTATGAGCCCGACGAGCTACCGGGCTGCTCCACCCCGCGTCTGAGGTGGCCAATAATAGGCGCCAGCGCACAGATTGCAAGTAAATATCTCAAAAAAAGTTTATTCGTAGATTAATCGGACAAAGAGTGCGGCCATTAGCAGCATCATGCTGTTTTTTCAGGCAATCGAGTCCTTGCAGAGCCTCCGACACTACACTCAATAAGGTGAACACGCCTCATGTTGGGTAGGTAAAATATGCGCATCTCCTCCGGTCACTGCCGTCAGTTGGGGGCCACACCCGACAGTAACGGCGTCAACTTCGCGATCTGGGCACACCTCGCCAGCCGGGTCGAACTGCTGCTCTTCGCTAGCGCAGAAGATGCGACCCCCGAGGTGATCCTCCTCTCCCCGCGCCTCAACCGCACCGCCTACTACTGGCATATCTATATTGAGGGGCTGCCTGTCGGTCAGCGTTACGCCTATCGCATTCAGGGCCCGTGGCGCCCATACGGCGGCACCCGCTTCGATGCCGAGAAGGTGTTGCTCGACCCTTACGGCCGCAGCATCGAGCTTGGCGCCAATTACGATCGATGGGCGGCGGCTCGGCCAGGCAGCAACCTGGCCTGCTGCGCCAAGAGCAAGGTGGTCGATACTCGCCACTACGATTGGGAAGGAGACAAACTGCCCGCACACTCCCTCTCCCGATCGGTGATCTACGAGCTGCATCTGGGGGGCTTCACCAAGTCCCCCAGCTCCGGGGTCGATCCGGCGCTGCGCGGCACCTATCTCGGGCTGATTGAGAAGATCCCCTATCTGCAATCCCTCGGTGTCACCGCCGTCGAGCTGCTGCCGGTGTTCCAGTTCGATCCCCAGGATGCGCCAAAGGGGCTCTCCAACTACTGGGGTTACAGCCCCATGTCCTTTTTCGCCCCCCACGCCCAATACGCCTGCGGCGATGATCCGCTGACCGAATTCCGCGACATGGTCAAAGCGCTGCACAAGGCCAATATCGAGGTGATCCTGGACGTGGTTTACAACCACACCGCCGAAGGGGGCGATGATGGCCCCACCTTCTCGTTTCGCAGCATCGACAACGAGGCCTACTACATCCTCGACAACAACCAGAAGGACACCAACTATTCGGGCTGCGGCAACACCTTCAATGGCGCCCATCCGGTGGTGCTGCGGATGATCATGGACAGCCTCCACTTCTGGCGTCAGGAGATGCACGTCGATGGCTTTCGGTTTGATCTGGCGGCCATTCTGTCGCGGGATGAATCGGGCCAGCCGCAGGCCAATGCCCCCACTCTACGCACCATAGATACCGACCCCAACATCGCCGACATCAAGCTGATTGCCGAAGCCTGGGATGCGGGGGGGCTCTATCAGGTCGGGTCGCTCGCCGGCGCCCGCTGGCGTGAGTGGAACGGCCAGTTCCGGGATGATGTGCGCCGCTTCCTGCGCGGGGATGACAACAGCGTCACCGCCTTTGTCGAGCGGCTGTGCGGTAGTCCCGACATCTACCACTATCACCACGCCGATCCCGAGAAGAGCATCAACTTCGTTACCTGCCACGACGGTTTTACCCTGTGGGACTGGGCCAGTTACAACAGCAAGCACAACGAGGCCAACGGGGAGGAGAACCGTGACGGCTGCGATCACAACTTCAGCTGGAACCACGGCCACGAAGGGGTAACGGAAGTTCCCCAGATCAACGCCCTGCGCATTCGCCAGGCCAAAAACATGATGGTGGCGACCCTGCTCTCGGTGGGCTCCCCCATGCTGCTGATGGGCGATGAGCTGCTGCGCACCCAGCGGGGCAACAACAACGGCTACTGTCAGGACAACGCCACCTGCTGGATGAACTGGCTGCCCAATGCCCGCAGTCAGGAGATGTTCCGCTTCATGAAGGCGCTGATCCAGTACCGCAAACGCCTGTTCCAGCGCCCGGATCAGGAGAGTATGCCGCTGTCGCTCACCGAGATCCTGCGTCATAGCGAGATCTGCTGGCACGGGGTCAACGCCGGGCAACCGGATTTCAGCCCCCACTCCCACGCCATCGCCATGTCGGCGCTGTCGAGCGAAACCAAGCTGGCGCTCTATGTGTTGTTCAACGCCTACTGGGAGCCCCTCACCTTTAACCTGCCGAGCCCGCCCAAGGGAGTCGGCGGCTACTGGCGGCGGATCCTCGATACTGCTCTCCCCTCGCCGCAAGATATCTGCACCTTTGGCATGCCGCTGGAGGGGCTGACCCGAGAGTATCTCGCCCAGCCGCGCAGCAGTTGCCTGTTTATCTGCGGCGCCGACGACTTCTATTGACTGATTGCTGCTTGATTGTTGGTAATGGATGGCTGCGATACCTGCAAGCCAGATATACAAAAGCCCCGAGCCAAGGCTCGGGGCTTTCTCTTTTTTCAGCACCTGTATCAGACCAGCTGGTGCAACACGCTGGTGGCGGCGATCTGGGCGATCAGCAGGCCACACAGAGAGGTGGAGACCACCACAGGCGCAGTATCACGCTGCAGATAGAGCGGGCTGAACCAGAGCAGCAGAGAGGCCACCAGCAGGGCAGCCTGGGTCACCACAGCCGGGATCAGCGCATCGAGATTGGCCTCACCTCCTTGCCAACCCACCAGCACCGCCAGCCAGATAAGGCTGGCCATCGCCCCCACCAGACCAGCCAGCGGCAACAGGGTGTTGAATGCCTTGAGACGATGACGGGCCCGCAGCAGTATCAGGTGGGCAAAGGCCGCCCCCAGCATCGCCATCTGCAGCAGACCGCTCACCCAGCCTTGCAGTTGCAGCAGCCCGAAGCCATACACAGCGAGCGGCAACGCCGGTAGCCAGAGCAGCGTTAAGGGGACTGAACGCTTGCCCTCCAGCCGTGACTGGGCCAGCGACAAGCCGATCCCGAGCACCAGTGCCGCACCACCACTCCAGATCAGCCAACCGGCCGCTTTGGCCTCGACCGCCAGCATCAGAGAGAGAGCGGTAATGACCCAGATGGAGAAGAGCTGCTGACTGATCCGTGAACGCTGGCCGGGGCAGATATCACCGCGCCACAGCACGATACCGAGGGCGATCAGGGCGCCAAGCGCCATCAATCCGGTGAGGGGAAAGAGCCAAAAAGGGAGTTGGACGAACACGACGCCTCCAGCGGTAAAGATTTGAGGTGCGCCACCGGGGCGCCAGAAAGGGGGCGAGTATACCCAAACCGGCGGCTATCCCCAACCGCGACAAACGATCGTGGGCAATTGCCGCCAGCACAATGCGCCTTGAAGGGCGCCCTGCTGGCAGCCATGTCCATAGTGACGGGGTGCGGCGCTGGCGTTAGCCCTGACCGCGGGCCAGCGCCACCACCCGGGCAAACATCTGGCGGATCATCGGCGGAATATGCTCGGCGCCGAGCCGCTCCGCCTCCTCCACCACCGCCAGCGCCATCCCCGGCTTGCTACGGTGATGGATCGCCTTGTTGATGATGTGACTGGCACTCCACATGGCGCGCCCGCCCACCCCAGCCTCGCGGCGAAACACAGCTTCAAAACCGTTGTGATAGAGGTAGTGCTCGATATCGGCAGCAGGAAGCTGGGTCAAGCGATCCCGCTCCCGCTCTCCCTTGAGCTGGCCACGGGCCGAAGCGGCATACTTGAGCCCCGCCTCGTCGCCATCGGTCAGCAGGTGCCACTCTATGCCAAAATCCCGCGCCACCTTGATCAGCGGCGACTGGCCACACTGGGCAAACTCGATGATCCGCACCCCTTCTGCCCGCAGACTGTAACCGCAGATCTGGGCCAGCTCAGAGAGCAGCCAGATCTCGGTCTCCCCCTCCACCAGCAGCCAGCAACGGGCAAACAACGACATGGGGCGGTTGATCCGCACGTGGAAGGCGATCTTGCGCAGATCGTCGCTGCTGTAGCGCTCGCCCCCCAGCTGGTGACAGAGGATATCCTGCTGACGGCGCACCAATCGCCGCACCTGATTGAGCGGCAGGGAAGAGAGCAAGTCCCCCGAGTTGGTGGTGAGCAGCTTCTGGCCCGGCAACTGTTCCAGCAGCCCCCACGCCAGCGCCAGCATGGTCGGATGGAGCCGACTTTCGGGATCTTCGAGGATCATGATGGGGCGGGCCCCCTCCTCCAGCTCGCGGTTACCCCGCGCCTGCAGCAGGGTCGCCGCCATCCCCGCCATCGCCAGTTGCAGCGCGCGGTTATCGGCGCGGCGCAGCAGGGTATGCAGGTTGCCCGGATTGCGCAACGTCATGGGACGATTGATGATGTCGCGCTGACTGCGCGGCTTGTTCTTGATGGGGGCCAATGCGTTGAAGTAGTGATCCATCAGCTGGCGCACCGCCTGCAGCGCCTCCTTGAGCTCCGGCTCGCCGATGCGCTGGGGTTCGTCGATCAGTTTGTCCGCCAGCTCGCTCAGGCGATGTTCGGAGAGATCTCCCCACTGCAGGGTCTCCACTCCGTTGCGGGCACTACGGGCATCCCGCAGCCGGAACACCGGGTTCATGGTGATCAGCAGGCAGACCAGCTCATGGGCATTGGCAATGGGCAGGCTCTTGCCCACCCCGTCGAGAAAGTCGTGCATGGTGAGCACAGAGCCATCTGCCTGCAGCTCGGCGCTGGCGCGATAGTGAATGCGGTGGAATTTGTCCTTGTGCAGCACCCAGGAGGGGCAAAGACGGGCCAGGCGACGGGAGTGCTGACACATCTGGGGTCTGTGCTCACTGAAGGTGAGCACCAGTTGCAAGTGGCGCGCCGGGGCCAATTCGGGATCTTCCGGTTGGTGAAAATCCTCGGCAGTGAACTGATAGGGCTCGGCATCCTGCCCCAGCAGACACCAGAGGGCGCGCAGCAGGCTCGATTTACCCCAGGTATTCTCGCCGATCAGCACAGTGGTGTGATCCAGCCCGAGCGACAGGCGATTAATACCACGAAAACCTTTGACTTCAATACGTTCCAGAAACATCCGGCCATGTCCACATCATTGTGATGGGGCCATAGTGGCAAAGTTACCGGAAAAATCCTATCGCAGGCGGGGCTTTTTCAACGTGAACTGTGAGGCACTGCAGGTTCGGGAGGGGTAACGACAGCGGTGCGATCTTGCGGGGCATTCCAGTGGCTAAACCAAAGGTGACGGGTACGGATTTGACGTTTGCGATAATTCAATGGGCATTCCTTTCAATGGATAAGTGGTAGAGAGTACACCTCTTTTGCCCAAATTCTCAGGCTTATCTGTGACGGGAAGATGACAATTGTGCCCGCCACTGTCCCGGTGTCAAACCAAACGCCTCGCGAAAACGGTTGCCGAAATGGGCCTGGGAAGAGAAGCCGCACTGACTGGCGATGCTGGCCAGTGGCTCCGGGCCTACCAGCAGTTGTTTGGCCCGTTTGAGCCGCAGCCCCAGCAGATAGCGGTGGGGCGGGCAGCCGAGGCTCTGGCCGAACATGCGGGCAAAGTGATACTCGCTCAGCCCCGCCTGCTGCGCCAGCTCTGCCAGCGTGACCGAGTCGGCCAGATGGGCCTGCAGATACTCCTGCACCCGTTTGATCACCACGGGTGCCAATCCGCCGCGCAGGGGCGGCAGACCGGGAGTCTCTTCGGTGTGGTGACGATAGGCGTGGAGGATCAACATCCAGGCGCCGTGGGAGAGTGCCAAGCGATCGACCCCGTGTTGCCACTCCAGTTGCATCAGCTGACGCTGCACCAGCCCGGCCGCCTGCGGATCGTCGATAAAGGTCTTGTCCACCAGTTGCAGGTGGCGCCCCTCCTTGTCACACACCTCCTCGGCAATACGGGTGAGGTGAGCCGGGGTGAAGTAGAGATGAAAGAAGCGAAACTCTTCGCGCACCAGCCACTCGGATCTGTGGTGATCCGGCATGATGCACACCTTGCCGGTGCCGCCGTGGCCACCCGGCCCATCGAGTCGCTCGGTCTGCTCGCCCCCCTGCAGATAGACGCTCAGGGTGTGGTGGCCCGGCTTGTGATAGCGGGTCTGGTCATAGCAGTTGCGCCAGCTGGCGACGCCAAGCCCGGGTTCGAGCCAGCAGGCGTCCTCCAGCCGGGCGCCGGTGCTGACCAGTGCATCAAATACCCCTGCTGTTTTCATTCGTCCCTGCCGCCTGTTCTGGTCATGTGTACGGGTTATCCCGCTCGCCATCCATCTTACCGACCGCGCTTGTAGATGACAGCGCGTGACGATGAAAAACCGCAAGATGGTGCAATCCAGCCATCAGGGCTCACCCCATAGTGGGGTATCCCTCCCCCTGACTCACCGGAACTGTGATGAACCTGATGCTCTATCTTGCCACCGTGCTTATCTGGGGCAGTACCTGGATTGCCATCGCCTGGCAACTTGGTCCCATTCCCATCGAGGTGTCGGTGCTCTACCGCTTCCTGCTGGCGGCGGTGGCGCTGTTTGCCCTGCTCACTGCCAGCGGTCGCTTTCCGCGCCTCCCCTGGCACGGCCAGCGTTACGCCGTGCTGCTTGGCACCCTGCTCTTTTCCACCAACTTTCTCTGTTTCTACCACGCCACCCGCTACATTCCGAGCGGCATGTCGGCAGTGATCTTTGCCAGTGCCAGCATCTTCAACGGTCTCAACCTCTGGCTGTTCGAGAACAAGCGCCCCACCCTGCGCTGGCTGCAAGGCTCCATGCTGGGGCTTCTGGGTACCCTGCTGCTGTTCTGGCCGGTACTGGCGGATGCGCAACTGGGTGCAAACGGCTGGAAGGGGCTACTGCTCGCCTGCGGCGGCACCCTCTGCTTTTCGCTGGGCAATCTGGTCTCGGCCCGGGGCCAGCGCCACGGCTACCACGTACTGCAACTGGTGCCCTGGGGCATGGTTTACGGCGTGGTGCTGTTGCTGGGCTGGGTCACATTGCTCGGGCAGCAACTGGTAGTGCCGACCGACAGCCACTATCTGGCGGCCATGGTCTATCTCGCCCTGTTTGGCTCGGTGATCGCCTTTACCGCCTACCTGACGCTGGTGGGGCGCATCGGTGCCAGCAAGGCCTCCTACGCCACCGTGCTCTTTCCGCTGGTGGCGCTTACCCTCTCCACCTTCTACGAAGGCTTTGTCTGGCAGCCGGTCTCGGTGGCCGGGGTGGTGATCAGCCTGATCGGCAATCTGGTGATCTTCGCGCCGCCCTTAAGCGAATGGCGCATTCGACAGTCCAAGGCAGCAAACGACGCTTGCTCCTGAGGCGGTCAGCCCCTAAGGTAGCGCAGATCCCATCGGTGGCGATCCTGACGGCGATAAACAAGGGGGGCGAGATGTTACTGGAAGGGCTGGAGACGCTGAGTCTGCTGGCGAGCGAAGGGACCATGGCCAAGGTGGCCAGTCGCCTCTATATCAGCCAGTCGGCGGTAAGCAAGCGGATTGCCCAGCTGGAGCAGCGCCTCGGCAAGAAGCTGATCGAGCCGGAGGGGCGTCAGATCCGCCTCACCCCGCAGGCAAGGGAGCTGCTTGAGCGAGTGGCCCCGAGTCTGGCCGAAATGAAAGGGGTGCTGGCCGATAGCCAGGATCTGGCGGATCACAGCCCCCTCCCCGTCGCCTGCTCCGAAACCCTGTTGGCGGGCTACCTCGCCCACTTTATGCGCGACTATCTGGAGCACGATCCCCACCTTGCCCTCTCCACCCACCACACGCCGGTCATTCTGGCGCGGGTACGCAGCGGCGATGCCCTACTCGGCATCTGCGCC
This sequence comes from Aeromonas veronii, assembly GCA_041319085.1. Classification (NCBI taxonomy): domain Bacteria; kingdom Pseudomonadati; phylum Pseudomonadota; class Gammaproteobacteria; order Aeromonadales; family Aeromonadaceae; genus Aeromonas; species Aeromonas veronii. The sequence goes on from CP101033.1 coordinate 2,334,974, forward strand.
GGTCGGCTCCCTCCCGGCCATGGCCTCGGCGCCGATCTGCTGCTGGAAGAGCCCTTCTATCTGGTTGGCGAGCCTGTGGGTGAGGCGCAGCAGAGCCTGCCGCCAGCCAGCGCAGGGAGCAGGTGCAAGATCCTCGCCATGGATCTGGAGAACCCCTCCAACCGCTATCTGCGCGAACCACTAGCAGAGATGGGGCTGGAGCCCGCCATGGAGCTCGACTCCTATCTGGCACTCATCGAACTCGCCAAGGCGGGCATTGGCCCGGTGCTGTTGCCCGCCGGTCTGCTGGCACTGGTAGGAGAACAGGGTGCGATGGCGCGTCCACTGCCCGGACTGGGGCGCCCCCTGCATCTGGTCTATCGGCAGAGCAGCCTCAAGCGTGAGCGGATCGCTAGGCTGGTGAGCGCCCTGCACCAACACTTTCGTCACTACAGCGACACGCCGCGCTAGCTGTCGCAACTCACCAGATGCGGCAACGGGGCCCTAGGGCCCCGTAACGGTCAGAGTTGTCGCGCACTCGCCGCAAACTCAGATCCAGGCAAACAGCTCCGGATACTGGCTCCACACCAGCTTGGCAGACATCAGCAGAGAGACGGTCACCAGCAGCGGCTTGATCAGCTTCACCCCTTGTTTGAGCACCATCTTGGAGCCGAAGCGGGCACCGATAAACTGCCCCAACGCCATGCAGAAACCGACGCTCCACACCACCTTGCCACCTAGAGCAAAGAACAGCAGGGAGGCGATGTTGGAGGTGAAGTTGAGCAACTTGGTGTGAGCGGTGGCGCGCGCCATGCCAAAACCCGCCAGCGCCACGAAACCGATGGCAAAAAACGATCCTGTGCCCGGCCCGAAAAAGCCGTCATAAAAGCCGACACCGCCCCCCACCAGCAGCGCAAACAGCATGGGAGTGAGACGGCGGGAGCTCTCGGCATCACTCACTCGCGGCGAGAAGTAGAAGTAGCAGGCAAAAGCCATCAGCAGGAAAGGGAGCAAGCGTTCGAGAATGGCGGCGTCGATGGTCTGCACCGCCAGTGCGCCAATGGCTGCACCGATAAAGGTGCAGATCACCGCAGGCCAGATCATGGCCCACTCCAGCAGCCCTTTGCGGCCATAAAACCAGGTGGCGGAGAAGGAGCCGAAACTACTCTGCAGCTTGTTGGTGCCGAGCACCAGCGCTGGCGGTATGCCGGTGGCAAGCAAGGCCGGCACCGTCAGCAGACCGCCGCCACCGGCGATGGCGTCGATAAAGCCGGCGACGAGCGCCACACCGAACAGGGCAAACAGGGTAACCAGTTCCAATTCCATCCATAGGCCTCACGAGAGAGAATTGCCCGAAGAGCCGGGCAACCGGAGATAACAAAAACGGGGTTGTACAGGGGACTGCACAGGCTGTCCGCTATCCTAGCGAGCCACTGACCATGAATCTAACGAAACAGTGGCAGACAATTGATTCCTGATTTTCATTAATTTGAGCTGCCACGCCCCTGCCCCAGCCCTCAGAGGCCCACTACAGCGCCGGTGATGCGGTGTCCGCGTCCTTGATGGCCGCCAGCGCCTCACACAGATGATCCTCATCGGCACCGGGGAAACGACTGACCCGACCGGCCATGTAACGGCTGCTGAACAGATTGAACCAGTGTTGCAGTGCCTGCCCCGCCTTGAGCTCCCCCGCCACTTCCAGCACGCAGGCCGCCACTTCGGCGGTGCAGAGGTGCTCGTCGCAGTTGGCGACCCGCATGCCGTAGGTGGAGAGTGCATCAGGCTTGATGGCGAGCACCGGAAAACCGTCGAGATAGGGGCTCTTGTTGAACATCTTGCGCGCCTCCGGCCAGGTGCCGTCGAGCAGGATAAAGAGCGGCTTTTTACCGGGCGCCAGCGTCACCTCACCGGTCAGGCGAGCAGGCTCCTTCTCGCAGGCGGGAAAGACCACATAGGGCTGCCAGGCAGGATCGGCCAGCAGGGCCAGCAACTCGGGATGGGGCTGGGTACGCGACCAGAGAAACGCCCAGGTGGTATCTGGCAAGACATCGGCGATCAGGCGACCGGTGTTGGAGGGCTTCATCGGCTCGCTGTCATACATCAGCAGGCAGAAACCGGCCTCCGCTTTGAGCTCGGGGCGCCACTCGCAGGCACACCAGTCCTCGCGCAGCTGACAGGCCGGACAGCGGGCCAGGGTGCCGCCACGGGCAAGAAACGGTCGGGTAGAGATACTCTTGCGCCAGGCCCGCAGGCGGTTGACGGCGTGATCAGGAACAGGCTTCATCTAGGTTCACTACTGGAGTCAAAACAGGAACGGCAGCGGTGCCAACATGTCACTGTGCCACAGGGCCCGATAACAGGGAGGCTGCCGGAAAAGCGCAAGATTGTACCCAGTTACGCGCTGGCGGAACAGCAATCCCTGCCCCTTTCGCCAGACGCCGAGCCAACCCCTCTTGCCTTACGACGCCTGAGAGCTGCGCAGCAGCGCCAGCAACAGGCTGCCATCGCGCAGTGCCTTGTGCACCTGCACCGAAGTGGGCTTGGTGGGATCTTCGTAGAAGTGGGTGGATTCAATTTGCAGCCGCACCAGATATTCGGCGGGCAACTGGCTGGCCAGCGACTGGTGCAGCATGGGGAACAGCAGCCGATCGGCACGGGTGATCTCGCCCCCCAGCAGCAGCTTGCCCGGATTGAGCAGGCAGATGAGGTTGGAGAGTACCTTTGAGAGGCGGCCCGCCGCCTGATGGAGAATATCCTGACAGAGGCTGTTGCCCGCCAGCGCCAGCTCGCACAGCTCGCGGATGGTGACGCTCTCGGGCAAGTCGTGCTCCTGCATCCGCTCGCGCAGATCCCGGTATTGCGCCTCCAGCGCCTGATTGGTCACCAGGGTGCAGGCGCAGCCAAAGCCGCCGCAATAGCAGCGCTGGCCATAGGGTTCGAGCTGCAGGTGACTGAGATCGCCGAGCAGCGCGTTTTCGCTCTCGATGAGCTGGCCGTTGACCACCATGCCAACCCCGATGTCGTTGTGAACAAACACCAGCACCGCATCGGCGCAATTTTTGGCAGCCCCCCACTCCCGCTCGGCCTGGATCCAGGTGCGCACGTCACCGCTCACCAGCACAGGTACCGAGAACGCCTGTTGCAGAGTCGGGCCAAGGGGCCAGTTGCGCAGATCGTAGAAGGGGAAGTGCTTGACCATGCCGGAGTGGCGCTCTACCTGACCCGGCAGACAGAGGGCAATACAGGCCAGACTGAGGGACTTTTTCGGCAAAAACACCTTGATGGCGTGCACCAGACTGCCCAACAGATCGGCGCGCTCCTCCTCGGTAAAGAGGTGGCGCTGGCGGGCCAGCGAACGACCTGAGAAGTCAAACAGCGCCATATCCACGTAGCCACGGCCAAGACGCATGGAGAGAAACTGGAAGCGGCGCTCGTTGATGCGCAGCAGGGTCTGACGACGGCCGCGCCCCACCGAACTTTCACCACAGGTGACCACCAGACCGCCATCGAGCAGTTCACGGGTGATCTTGGTGATGCTGGCCGGCGAGAGGCCGGTCAGGCGGGAGAGATCGGTGCGCGACAGCTCCTTGTGCTCTTCCAGGCTGGCATAGACCAGGCCGTAGTTGAGCTGCCGGATCAAGTCGATACTGCCTTTCACGATCTCATTCATAGGCTATGGATTAAGGGCTGAAACAGAAGCCGCCGATTTTCACACATTATTGGGCAATCCCCAAATAAAGTGCGGCTTGAACCGGGGTTCAAACCGCATCTTGTGGTTGCCGTCACGGACCCTGGCAGGATCAATAACGGAATTGCGCCACCAGTTTGCGCAATTTGTCGCCGGTACTGGCCAGATCGCGGGTGGTACTGTTGGACTCCACTGCCGCACTGGTCAGCTCACTGACAATCTGCTGAATAGCCACCAGGTTCTTGTTGATCTCCTCCGAGACCGCATGTTGCTCTTCGGCGGCGGTGGCGATCTGGATATTCATGTCGTTGATGGTACTGACCGCCATCACCATGCTGTCGAGGGAGCTGGCGATGTGGCTCGCCTCCTGCACCGTCTCCTGGCTGCGCTCTTCGCTCGCTTGCATCACCTCCACCGCCTGTTTGACGCCGCCCTGCAGCCGCTGCAGCATCTCGTTGATCTCTTTGGTGCTCTGCTGGGTACGACCGGCCAGCGAACGCACTTCGTCCGCCACCACCGCAAAGCCGCGCCCCTGTTCACCGGCCCGGGCCGCCTCGATGGCGGCGTTCAGCGCCAGCAGGTTGGTCTGCTCGGCAATGCCGCGAATGACCTCCACCACGGATCCAATCTTGGCGGTCTCTTGCGCCAACTGCTCGATAACGCCGGAGGCGGTATGCACCTCCCCCACCAGCCGGTTGATACTGTTGATGGCCCCGCTCACCACGCCACGGGCAGCGTCCGATTCACGGGCCGCATCGCTGGTTGCCGTCGCGGCATTGGAGGCACTGGCCGCCACCTCCTGGGCGGTGGAGCTCATCTCGGTCACCGCGGTGACCACCTGATCGGTCTCGCGACTGTGGCCCTGCATCTGATGGTCATAGTGCACGCTCAGATGGTGCAGCTTGTCGACTGCGCTGAAGAGGTGGGTGCTGGTCTCGCCCACCTGACTCACCACCGACTGGATCCGCTCGACAAAGCGGTTGAACGCGCTGGCCAGTTGGCCAATCTCATCCTGGCTTTGCATCTTGAGGCGCTGGGTCAGATCCCCCTCCCCGTCGGCAATGTCATTGAGCGCCGACACCGCATCCGCCAGCGGTTTGGTAACCCGGTTGCCCACCATGACAGTTGCCGCCAGGGTAATACCAAGGATCACCAGGATCACCAGCACACTGCTCTGCAGCGAGGCATGCATGTTGCTCTCGCGCTCGGCCCGCAGGGCCACCAGCTCGTTGTCGATATCATCGATATAAAAACCGGTACCAATGGCCCACTGGTATTTGTCCAGCACCAGAGTAAAGGCCAGCTTGGGGGCATCGCGACCGATGGAGGGCTTGGCCGTCCAGTATTCGGTAAAGCCATCCCCCTGACGGGCCGACTTGAGGATCTCCTGGATCAGCAACTTGCCCTTGGCATCCTTGTCGTTCCAGCGGTTTTTCCCCTCCAGCTCAGCGCGTACAGGCAACAAGATGGTGTTGCCCTCGAAGTCATAGACAAAGAAGTAGCCGTCACTGCTATAACGCAGCGGCCTGAGCAACTCTTTGACCTTTTGACGATTCTCCGGTGAATCCGGCAGGGCATACACGGCATCGATGGCGGTTTTGGCCATCATGATGTAACTGCTGAGCAGCGCTTTACGCTCCTTGATGGCATTTTCCCTCGCCACCACCAGATCAGACTCCAGATCGCGCTTGGAGACCATGTAGTTACTGAGATTGACCACCAGGGCCATCAACAGCACGGGGACTGCTCCCAGTAACAGGATTTTCTGCTTTAGCAGATGCCCCGTAAACCCTAGCCCAATCGGGCGGGGATATTAGGGGAGATAATCTGATGCGTTTGCGAGCCCGCCTATGTCTTCAGTGTCTCGACAGTCGCGCCTGCCGCACGTCCGCAGCGGTTGTTGATTTCACTGGCACGCGCTATAACTGTGCTTATATACAGCCTGTGTTTTTAATCATGAAAAGAGCCACAAAAGTACGCATTTACCCCACCGGGGAACAAGCGGCATTCCTCAATGCCCAGTTCGGCGCGGTGCGGTTCGCGTACAACAAAGCCCTTCATATTCAGCGGCACATGCTCCAGCGCCACGGGGTTTCACTGAAACCCAAACGCGACTTGAAACCCCTGCTCGCCGTGGCAAAAAAATCGCGCAAATACAGCTGGCTGAAAGAGTACGATTCACAAGCCTTACAGCAGGCGGTGATCAACCTGGATAAGGCATTCGCCAATTTTTTCAACCCCAAGCTCAAGGCCAGGATGCCCACCTTCAAGAGCAAGAGAGGCAGGCAATCGAGCTACCACCCCAATGGCAAAGTGCTGGCTGATGCCATCCTGTTACCGAAGATGACGCCCATCCGAGCTGTCATTCACCGAGATATTATCGGCGTGGTCTCCAGCATCACGGTCAGCCGTGGCCCGACAGAGAAATACTATGCCTCCATCCTTTGCGATGATGGCCGTGAGGCTCCCGCCAAGCCCTCCCTCATCACAGCGGTGACAGGCTATGATATGGGGCTGTCCCACTACCTCATTGCGTCGAGTGGCAAAAAGATGGCCAACCCGCGCCATCTTATCAACGCCAGTCGCAATCTGCGGCGAAAGCAAAAAGCACTGTCTCGCAAGACAGAAGGCAGTGCCAATCGTAGTAAGGCCAAATTACAGCTGGCCGCCCTGCACGAGCGGGTAGCCAATGCTCGCGCTGATTTTCAGCACAAACTCTCTCGCACGATAGTTGACGATAACCAAGCGATCATCGTGGAGACGCTTAAAACAACCAATATGATGAAAAACCACAAGCTGGCCCGCGCCATTGGCGATGCTGGCTGGCATGGTTTTATCATGAGGCTGGAGTACAAAGCCCAAGCGGCGGGCCGCCACCGAATCAAACTCGATCAGTGGTTCGCCAGCTCTAAACCATGTAGTGAGTGCGGCTACAAGATGCCGGAGATGCCACTTCATCAACGACAGTGGGTATGTCCAGCGTGTGGGGCAGAGCATGACCGCGACATCAACGCGGCCATGAACATTCGACAGCAAGGAATATTGGAATTAAAAGCGGCGGGGCTCGCCGTTTCTGCCCATGGAGGCCAGCGTAAATCCGTCAATCTGACGGTAGCGGCCTAAGAAGTGGGAAGCCTCGCCGCTTGCGGCGGGGAGCAGTCACCGTCATCTTTCACATCCTTGCAGTTGTTTTTATTGGCATTCCTTGCTTTCTCATCAGTATAGGTGCTGGCAGGGTGAGCCCAGCTTTCGTTACACTCCCCTTAAACAAATCGGCCAGAACGTGAAAATCATGAATCTTTGTCCTTGCGGCTCAACCCTTTCTCTCGAATTGTGCTGTGGCTCACGCCACAGTGGCGCGGTGGCTGACACCCCGGAGCAGCTGATGCGCTCACGCTACAGCGCCTTCGTGCTCGGGCTGGGGGAGTATCTGGTCCATAGCTGGCATCCGGCTCACCTTCACGGTCTCACTGCCGAAGAGCTCTCTCGCAGCGACACCCGCTGGGACGGTCTCGAGATCATCGCCAGCCAGGGCGGCCCGCAGGATGACACCGGGATGGTGGAGTTCAAAGCCTGGTTTCTGGAGGGGGATGAGCGTCACTGCCTCCATGAACGTTCCCGCTTCGTGCGTTATCAGGGACGCTGGGTCTACACCGAGGGAGAGCAGGATCCGGCTCCCCTCAAGGCGGGACGCAACGATCCCTGCCCCTGTGGCAGCGGCAAAAAGCACAAGAAGTGCTGCGGCTGACGTGCCCCCCCACCAGACTCGTCAAACAGTGACAAGGGGCATCCGATGCCCCTTTCTTGTGCCTGTCATTCGCCAGCAGCCGACAAATCGATGCGATAACAAGCGTGACAAATGTCACATAATGCTCATTAACGCGCGCAAAAATGAGCGTTTGCGAACGCAAATTTGGCCCATATCAAACATTTCCACTCAGAAGTAGGCCACACTGGCCTCATCTGGAAGAGATGAGACGGGCAACAATGAAAAGAATAACTACACAAGTCGTCATCATAGGCGGCGGTGCCACAGGGGCCGGCATCATGCGCGATTGCGCACTGCGCGGCATCGACTGCATCCTGCTCGAGCGCGATGATATCGCCGCTGGCACCACCGGCCGCAACCACGGCCTGCTCCACTCCGGAGCCCGCTACGCGGTGACGGATCAGGAGTCTGCCCGCGAATGCATCCAGGAAAACCGCATCCTCAAGCGGATTGCCAGCCACTGTGTCGAAGACACGGGCGGCCTCTTCCTCACCCTGCCGGAAGATGACATCAATTTCCAACGCACTTTTATGGATGCCTGCGCCCTGGCCGGTATCGACACCCGTCAGCTTGATCCCCGCGAAGCCATGCTGCTCGAGCCCAACGCCAACCCGGCGATGATCGGCGCCATCCATGTGCCGGACGGCACGGTCGATCCGTTCCGCCTCGCCGCCGCAAACGTGCTGGATGCCAAGGAGCACGGCGCCCGCATCTTCACCCACAGCAAGGTGTTGGGGCTGCTGCGCACCCAGGATCGGGTGCACGGGGTCAAAGCGATCAACACCCGCACCGGCGAAGCGTTCGAGGTGGAGTGTCAGGAGGTGATCAACGCCGCCGGCATCTGGGGCCAGCAAATTTGCGAATATGCCGATCTCGGCATCCGCATGTTCCCGGCCAAGGGCTCCCTGCTCATCATGGATTACCGTATCAACCAGCTGGTGCTCAACCGCGCCCGCAAACCTGCAGATGCGGACATTCTTGTGCCGGGCGATACCATCTCCCTGATCGGTACCACGTCGAGTCGTATCGATTACAACAAGATTGACCAACTCACCGTCGAACCAGAAGAGGTCGAGGTGCTGCTGCGCGAGGGGATCAAGCTCGCTCCCATTATGGCCCGCACCCGTCTGCTGCGCGCCTACGCCGGGGTACGCCCGCTGGTGGCGGTGGACGGTGACGACACCGGCCGCAACATCAGTCGCGGCATCGTGCTGCTCGATCACGCCGAGCGCGATGGCCTCAAGGGCTTCAACACCATCACCGGCGGCAAGCTGATGACCTACCGCCTGATGGCCGAATGGGCCACCGATCTGCTGGCCAAGAAGCTCGGTAACAGCACGCCCTGCCAGACCGCCACACTGAGCCTGCCTGGCTCGCGGGATCCGGAAAAGGTCTCCGCTCCCGGTCTATCTGTACCGGTCGAAGGCTCAGCCCAATACCGCCACGGCGAGCGGGTTATCGCCTTCTTCCGTGATAATCCCAAGGCCAACGCCCTCATCTGCGAGTGCGAAATGGTCACCGCGGGCGAAATCGAATACGCCCTGCGCGAGCTGGATGTGGACAACCTCATCGACCTGCGCCGCCGCACCCGTCTGGGAATGGGCCCCTGTCAGGGCGAGCTGTGCGCCTACCGCGCCGCCGGTCTGATGCAGGAGTATGGCAAGGCTGACGGTCGTCAGGCCTGCGTCATGCTGCGCCAGTTCCTGGAGGAGCGTTACAAGGGGACCCGCCCCGTCCTGTGGGGCGATGCCCTGCGCGAGGCCGAGTTCACCTACTGGATCTACGAAGGGCTGTTTGGCCTGGGGGAGTGGACGGCGCCGCAACTGGTTGCAGATACCCCACGCGACCCAACCAGCGAGACCACTAACAAGGAGAGCCGTCATGAAGTTTGACAATATCGTTATCGGCGGTGGCATGGCGGGACTCTCGGCCGCCCTGCGGTTGGTGGAGGCGGGCCAAAAGACCCTGCTGATGGCCTCCGGCCAGAGTGCGCTGCACTTCTCCTCCGGCTCGATCGATCTGCTCGAAAGCGAGGGGGATCCCCGCGCAGCGCTGCCTGCCTTTATGGCAGCCCATCCGGATCACCCCTACAGCAAAGTCGGCATGCAGAATATCGAGGCGAGCCTGGCCGATCTGCAGCGCCACTGCGCCGAGCAGGGGTTGCCGCTGGTGCGCCACGAGACCAACCATGAGCGTCTGACGCCCATCGGTACCCTCAAGCGCACCTGGCTCTCCCCCGATACCTGCGCCTGCGTCACCGATGCCCCCATTCCGGATAGCCTGTTGCTGGCCACCCTCGAGGGCTTTCGCGACTTTCATCCGGCACTGGCGGCCGCCAATCTGGCGACCCATCCCCGTTTTGCCCACTGCCGAATTCTGACCGGCGAGATCCGCCTGCCCCAGCTGGCCGAATTCAGCCGCAACCCCCACGAGTTTCGCTCCGCCGACATCGCGCGCCTCTGTGACAAGCATCATCTGGTGGCCGATCTGGCCCGCGAGATCAGCCGCATGGTACTGGAGTGTGGCGAACCTGGCTGCCGCCATATCGTGCTGCCCGCATGCCTCTCGCTGGGGCTGGTTGGCCCGCGTCTGGCGGAGCTGGAGCAGCGCACCGGCTGCACCATCAAGGAAGTGGCCACCATGCCGCCGTCGCTGATCGGGATGCGGATGCAGGAGGCGCTCAAGCGCCGCTTTATGACCCTTGGCGGCACCTTCCTCACCAGCGAGCGGGTGCTGGGCGCCCGTTACGAAGGTGACCGGGTCATCGGCGTACACAGCCAAAATGGCGATGATCAGCTGTTTGAAGCGGACAACTTCGTGCTCGCCTCCGGCAGCTTCTTCAGCCGTGGGCTGGAGTCCCGCCTGCGCGGCATTCGCGAACCCATCTTCGATGCCGATGTGTTGAGTCTGGAGGAGCGTGACGCCTGGGCCGGCCGCCGCCTGTTCGATCACCACCCCTTTATGGGCTTCGGGGTCAAGACCGACGACAAGCTGCGGGTGCTGCGCGGCGGCAAGCCACTCGCCAACCTCTATGGCGCGGGCAGCGTGCTGGCGCACTATGACCCCATCAAGGAGGGCTCAGGATCCGGTGTTGCCGTTGCCACCGGCTGGCAGGCCGCCGGCCATATTCTGGCGGAGGGTTAAGATGCACCACACATTTCCATTTGAACAACGCCGCGTACTGGCCCATTACGATGCCCAATCAAATAGAGAAGGTTCCGGCTCCGGTGTTGCCGTTGCCACCGGCTGGCAGGCCGCTGGCCATATTTTGAGTTCAGCCCAATGATGATTTTGTCCCATATCCCGTGCCTTCACACCCTACGGGAGGAGAACTGACATGCTACTGGATCACGCCAACCAAACTTTTGATCAGTGCATCAAATGCACCGTCTGTACCGCCTACTGCCCGGTGGCCAAGGCTAACCCGGCCTACCCCGGCCCGAAGCAGGCGGGTCCGGATGGCGAGCGGCTGCGGATCAAGAGCCCGGAGCTGTTTGACAGCGCCCTCAAGCACTGTACCAACTGCAAGCGCTGTGAAGTGGCCTGCCCGAGCGGAGTGCGCATCGGCGACATCATCGCCAAGGCCAAACACCAATACAGCGGCTTCAAACCGGGGATCCGCGAGTTCGTGCTCTCCCACACCGATCTGATGGGCAGCATGTCTACCCTGATGGCGCCGGTGGTCAACTTCACCACCGGCCTCAAGCCGATGAAGCTGGTGCTGGACAAGGCGCTGGGGGTCTCCTCCCACCGCGACCTGCCCAAATACTCCCAGGGCACCTTCCGCGGCTGGTACAAGAAGCAAAAAGAAGCTCAGACTCGTTATGAGCGCCAAATCGCCTATTTCCACGGCTGCTACGTCAACTACAACCACCCGCAGCTCGGCAAGGAGTTGGTGCAGGTGCTCAACGCCATGAACATCGGCGTGCAGTTGCTGGAGCGGGAGAAGTGCTGTGGCGTACCGCTGATTGCCAACGGCTTCATGGACAAGGCCAAGCAGCAGGCGGCCTTCAACATCAAGCAGATGGAAAACTCCCTGCTCGGCAACGAGATGCCACTGCTGGCCACCTCCTCCACCTGCGGCTTCACCCTGCGGGACGAATACCCCCACCTGCTGGAGCAGGACAACCACAAAGTGCGGGATCGCATCTCACTGGTGACCCGCTTCCTGTGGAACGAGTTCTACAAGGGCAACAAACCGGCGATGAAGCCGCTCAATCTGCACATCGCCTACCACACTCCCTGCCACATGGAGAAGATGGGGGGCGTCATCTATACCCTCGAATTGCTGCGCGCGATTCCCGGGGTCAAGGTGACAGTGCTGGAGTCCCAGTGCTGCGGCATCGCCGGTACCTACGGCTTCAAGTCGGAGAACTACGAAACCAGCCAGACCATCGGCGAAGGGCTGTTTGATCAGATCAACCGCCTCTCCCCCGATCTGGTGATCACCGATTGCGAAACCTGCAAATGGCAGATTGAGATGAGCACCAGCTTCCGCTGTGAACATCCGATCCACCTGCTGGCCCAGGCGCTGGCCTGAATCCCCCGGCCCTTGCGGCCGCATAAAAACAATCCACGCAGAAACAAAGAGCCGGCAACTGCCGGCTCTTCTTTGTTACGCTTCACACCCGCTATCAGGGGTACTGGATGATCAGGCTATGCTGATCTTCCAGCATGCTCTGCAGGATATCTTGGGACGAGGTGCTGGCCAGATTCCAGCGGGTCAGGTCCACATCTTTCAGGGTGATCTGCTGGGTCACCTGACCATCTCCCGCCGGGGATACCGACAGGTTCACATCGCTCAAGCCATTGCTCCCCGTGCTCACCGAGGCGAAGAGGTGATTGAGCAGATCATCGACATGGTTGCCGCTTACCCCTTGCAGCATATCGGCCAGATCGATCTTGTCCCCCTGCTCCGGGTGGAAGTCGTTGATGGTATCGACCACTGGCTGCCCCTGACTGCCCTCATCCCCGTGCTGCCAGACGAATAGATCGCTGCCCGCGCCGCCGGTGAGGATGTCGTGGCCCTGACCACCCCGGAGCACGTCGTCCCCCTGGCCGCCCAGGATCCTGTCGTCACCTGAGGAGCCAAGCAGCCAATCCCCCTGATCGGAGCCGACCAGCTCATGACCACTCTGGCTGTGCACCGTGATGGTCTCGAGGGGCGTGCTGACGGTTGAACCGCCGACACTCGACTCGGCAGTTATCCCCAGCACATGGTCACCGTCGCCAAAACCGCTGAAGTAGAGCGGAACCGAGTGATCGGCCGGGATCAGCCAGTCGCCATTGCCATCGGCATGACCGACGCTCTGGCCATGCTCGTCCTGCACCTGCGCCCCATCCAGACCGCTGATGCGGATGGAGAGCTCGCCGGTGGCCGGATTGACCACGCTGGCGTTGATGCCAAGGGGGATAACGGCCTGTCTCTTATACACAAATCCCCAAGCATCGCTTGGGGATTTTTTTGAACCTTTTCCCTTCTCCGTGATCTGACTCTTTTGCCATCCCTTATCACGGCTCTAATATGCATCTCACCCAACTCGAACAATGGGCATTCGACCAGTTTGGCCATGCCAATCTCAAGGACCCCAGACGCACTGAACGTCTCGTCAAACTCGCCACCGCCCTTGCTCAACAACCCGGAGATTGCGTGTCACAACTTCCCCTCTCACCCGCCGACATGGAAGGCTCATATCGCTTTATTCGCAACCACCATGTCAATGCCGATGCCATTGCTGATGCAGGCTTTGCCACCACCGCAGCCCTAGCCAGGGACTACGACCTGTTGCTGGCACTGGAAGATACCACGGCCCTGACCTTCAACCATGCCAGCGTCCATGATGAGCTGGGGCACACCAATCAAGGCAGTAGTCGCGCTCTGCTGGCTCACTCCGTCTTGTTGTTTGCTCCGCATAAATCGCAGGTGGTCGGCATGATTGCACAGCGTATCTGGACCCGTGATGTCAGCAAGCGGGGAGAGAGCCACCGGCATGCCACCCGGCCTTACAAGGAGAAAGAGAGTCGCAAGTGGGAGGAGGCATCCGTGGCCTTTGCCGCCCGTCTCGGCACTCAGATGGCCAACGTTATCTCGGTCTGTGACCGGGAAGCGGATATCTACGAATATCTGCATTACAAGCAGAGCAACCAACAACGCTTTGTGGTGCGCTCGATGCAAAGTCGCTGTATCGAAGAGCATGACCACAAGCTCTACGACTATGCCCGGCAGTGCCACTCTGCCGGCACCAAGGTCGTCAAAATACCGCAGCGGGGCGGCAGAAAAGCCAGAGAGGCCGTGCTCGACATCAAGTTTACCAAAGTCACCCTAAAGGCTCCGGCCAACAAGCGTAACGAGCCGGATATCCCGCTCTACTACGTGGGATGCATTGAGCAGGGCGATGCCTCTGACCGGCTGGAGTGGCACCTGCTGACTAGTGAAGCCGTGACCGACGATGCACAGGCCCGCAAGGTTATCGGCTATTACGAGCGGCGCTGGCTTATCGAGGATTATCACAAGGTCTGGAAGAGTGCCGGCACTCGGGTAGAAACCTTAAGGATGCAGAGCATGGATAACCTGAAGCGGATGTGCGTCATCTTGTCGTTTATCGCGGTGCGTCTGTTGCAATTGAGGTTTATCAACGAGGAGTCATCGGCACAGAATCAAAGCTGCGAAACGGTGATAGGCCCGACGGGGTGGAAGCTGCTTTGGCGAAAGGTAGAGAAAACGCCGTTGCCAACCAAGGTGCCGGATATGAGATGGGCGTACCGGAGCCTGGCCAAGCTGGGGGGCTGGAAGGACACTAAACGAACGGGGCGGGCTTCAATAGCGGCATTATGGGAGGGCTGGTTTCGACTCCAGACCCTCCTGGAAGGCTACGAACTGGCGCAGTCTCTTGAGCACCAATAGTTGTGATCAAGAGACAGGATAACGGCCCCCTGCAAGACATGGAGCTCATGCTGGGTCACCGTCAGGTTCGGCATATCCGGCTCAGGGGTAACCGTGATGGCCACCTGATCGGTATCGCCCTTCGCCCCGCCTGCGCCGCTGTTACCTTGATCTGACGTCGTGACGGTGAGCGTGTCCTGCCCCCAAAAATCCTTGGCCGGTTCATAGTGCAGGCTGCTTGCCAGCAGCTGGTTGAGATCAGCCAGCGGCCCCACCAGAGTGATCTCGCTGGACCCCGCCCCCTGTACCACAACGGCACCGGTCGCCCCCAGCAGGGTCAGCACACCATGCTCGACCCGCAGCACCATGGAGACAGGCGCACTGCCTGCATCCACATCCTTCACGCTGACACCGGAGAGCAACAGGGAGCCATCCTCCTTCACCGTCATGCTGCCAGGCAGCTGATTGACTGGGGCATCGTTGACCGGCTGCACCTCGATAGCCACCACATCGGTATCGCCGAGCGCGCCACCGCTGCCGCTATTGCCGAGATCATTGGTCACCATAGTCAGCTGATCCTGACCATTGAAGTCCCGCTCACCCTGATAGGTGACGCCGCCACTCAGCAGTGCATTGAGATCCGCGAGGGCTCCGCTCAACACCAACAATCCGGTGCCATTGCCAACCACGGCCACCCCGCTGCCGGCCACCAGATTAAGGGTGCCATGTTCGACCGAGAGGCGCACCTCTATGGGGCTGTTGCCCGCATCCACATCCTTCACCTGCAAACCGTGGATGACGAAGGGTTGATCTTCCTGCACCACCTGAGGGGTCGTTGGCAAGACGTTAACCGGGGCATCGTTGACCGGCTGCACCTCGATAGCCACCACATCGGTATCGCCGAGCGCGCCACCACTGCCGCTATTGCCGAGATCATGGGTCACCATAGTCAGCTGATCCTGACCATTGAAGTCCCGCTCACCCTGATAGGTGACACCGCCACTCAGCAGTGCATTGAGATCCGCGAGGGCTCCGCTCAACACCAACAATCCGGTGCCATTGCCCACCACGGTCACCCCGCTGCCGGCCACCAGATTAAGGGTGCCATGTTCGACCGAGAGGCGCACCTCGATGGGGCTGTTGCCCGCATCCACATCCTTCACCTGCAAACCGTTGATGACGAAGGGTTGATCTTCCTGCCCGACCTGGGACGCCGTCGGCAAGACGTTGATTGGCGCATCGTTGACCGGCTGCACCTCGATAGCCACCACATCGGTATCGCCGAGCGCGCCACCACTGCCGCTATTGCCGAGATCATTGGTCACCATAGTCAGCTGATCCTGACCATTGAAGTCCCGCTCACCCTGATAGGTGACGCCGCCACTCAGCAGTGCATTGAGATCCGCGAGGGCTCCGCTCAACACCAACAATCCGGTGCCATTGCCCACCACGGTCACCCCGCTGCCGGCCACCAGATTAAGGGTGCCATGTTCGACCGAGAGGCGCACCTCGATGGGGCTGTTGCCCGCATCCACATCCTTCACCTGCAAGCCGTGGATGACGAAGGGTTGATCTTCCTGCGCCACCTGAGGGGTCGTCGGCAAGACGTTGACCGGGGCATCGTTGACCGGGCTCACATCCACATGGATGGTGCCATTGACCTCGGGGCCAAGGGCGCCGTTGTCAAGACTCTGGGCCCTGATCTTGAGATCCAGTGCACCGTTGGCATCATTGGTCACCAGCTCGACAGCGCCAAGCTTGCCGCCCTCAGTGATCACCTGCCAGCGACCGCCACCCAGATCAACAACCGTCCCCACCACGCCGTTTGGTAAGCGGATTTCGGCGCCATCGGGCACCCCTTCGATGGTTACTCGCACCTGCTCGGGCTTGTTCTCATGCACATTACCCGCATTGCCGCCGGTTGGTTGGGTATCCCGGGTCTCCAGCCCCAGGTTAAGGGTGATTACCTCCCCCTCGGTGCCGCTCGCCTTAGTGTCAATGTCGGCGATGATGGCATCCCCCACCGGGTTGACGGTGACGGTAAAGCTGGCACTGGTTTCGAGCGGAATGGTGAGCCCCTTGTCCAGGGTGAAGGCACTCAGCGACAGCTCCACGGTGCCGCTGAAGTCCGCCGGCGGGATCAGGGTCAGCTTGGAAAAATCGGTGCCTACGGGGACCTGCCAAACGCCGCTACCATTGTTGACCGCCGGAGCCGACAGGGTGAAGCCATCCGGCACCCCCTTGATCTGCAGCGCAACGATCTGCTCGGAGCCATCATTGTCTATGAGTGTCGCTCCCAGGCCCGTCAGATTGACGCGGCCATCCTCGCTCCCTGTGACACTGTGCACCGTGAGCTGGGCTGGATCGTTGACCGGTTTGATCTCAAATTCTGCATGCCTGTTCCAGCTTGCTTGCGCCGTGCCAGTGGTGGCGGTATCCAGAATATCGACCTGGATATCCAGCGGCACCTTGCCGCTAAAGTGCTCTTTGGGCACAAAGACCAGATCGTTAAGCGCTGCCACATCGTTGACCACCAAGGTGGTCAGTTGCTGGCTGCCGACCAGGAAATAGCCGTAATTGGGATTGACGGTAATGGTCACCGCCTTCACCGTCTCGAGACCACCGTCAGCCACGCTCGGACTGATATCAGCCAGTTTGATCGACAGATCGAGGTGGATGTGGGTATCTTCCAGATTGTCCGGCTGCCCGTCATGGTTAGTATCCAGTACGGTCAGGATCAGCGCACCGCCGTTCACATCGACCACGGGGGCCACCTCAACCCGTACCGTGCTGCTGTCGACCTTGACGTCGCCACTGGCGGTATCCGTGTTGACCACCTTCACCTCAATATCGAGCGCGCCGGCAAAGTCCTGCGGCAATCCGAGGGTCAGCCCTTCCAAGCCCGCCAGTGACGGCAGCACCTTGATGACGTACTCACCGGTCGAGATGTTGTACTCTGCCCCGCTGAGGGTCACGCCCGCCGGCAGCCCCTTGATGACGATGGTCACCTCGTCGCTGGCCTGATCGGCGGTACCGATGTGGATCACCCCCTTTAGCTGGGTGCCGAAATCGACCCGGATATCCTCCTTACCCACCAGTACAGCGTTGTCGTCGATATCGACGGTAGCCGCCGGCTCCTTGTTAGTCGTCAGAGCCGTCTCGAAGTTCGCCTCTGTAGTGAGGCTCAGCTTGACATGGGCACTGGCATCGCCATCGTCGCCACGGTCGATCACCATGGCATCGATGCGGATCGGTGCGACCTTGCCGATAAATCCGTCGGGGGCATGCAGCTTAACGCTGCCGAGGTTGCCTGCCGGTACTATCCAGCTGCCGTTACCGTTGTTGATGCCTCCGAGCACCACAAACTGATCGCCGACACCGCCGCTTCGCACCGGCAGGTTGATCACTAAATAGTCGACCTCCTCCACGCTGGAGGGGTCGAGGTTGGTAAAGTGGAAACGCCCTGCCAGATCGATATCGGCACCGCTCTGCCCCACGAGTGCGCCGCCGGTCTGCACCAGATTGCCATCAGGCTCTACCACAGCCTGGATATCCACATGCAGCTGACCATCAATCACCTTGTTAGCCACCACATTGGAGTCCACATCCTGCTGAGTCACGGTGACGTGGCTCTGGATGGTGGTATTCCGATCGCTGTCCTCCGGCGCCTTCACCAGCAGTTGGCCCCCTGTGAGCAAGCTGTCAAGCTGGACAGCCGTCAGGGTGACCTTACCCGCCACCACCGTCAGCTGGCTCTCCACGCTACCTGCGCGCAGCCAGATCTGGTAGCCATCCGCCACCCCGGAGAGACTCAGCGCCGTGACCTTTTCTACGCCGTCAGCGAGGGTCGGATGCCAGTCCAGCACGGTGAACTGATCTTCCAGGCCATGGCTGGTCTTGTCATAATTGCCGGCGTCGATCGCGGGCTCCACCTTGATGGTGAGCGGCACCTCGAAGTGCAGGTGATCCCCGTCGTTTTCGGTCACTACCACCTTGGCGATCAGGTTCAAATCCGCCGTGCTGTTGTGGGGCGGCTGGATCACCAGGTTGCCAAGATCCGACACATCGACCTGATAGGTCGCCTTGCCATTGGCATCGAGTCCGGCAAAGGTGAGCGTCAGCGCCTTGCCGCTGGCATCGAATACCTCGGCTCCTTCCGGCAGACCACTCAGCACCAGGTTAAGGCTTTCCGAGGTGTCTAACGGGGTATCAACCAGTTCACCGGAAACCAGCTTGAAGTTGAGCGGCGCCAGGCCATCTTCAGCAACTGTGATGTTGTAGCCGTTGCCAATGCCATCATGGGTCCAGTCAGTACCATTGAGGATAAAGTCCGGTCTATCGACCACCCCCACCAAATCCACATGGAGTGTCTGACTGCCGGTCTCCTTCTCGTTGACGACGATGCTCGTCTGAGCGTTGGCATCGGTCAGAGTAGCCGTGTCTTTCACCACGCCCTTGATGGTGAGATCGAAGTCCAGATTGCTGTTCTTGGGCGGCTGCAGCTTGAGTTCATTGATGCGATCGTAAGGTACCTCGTAGTAACCCTTCGTTTCCGGAACTGCCACGCCGCCGATCAGCAAGGTTGCACCATCGGGCAAGCCGCTGATGCGTACATACATCTGCTCGGAGCCGTCGAGTTTGTCACCCAGATGAGCAAGGGAGATCTTGCTGCCCAGATCGAGCAGAGTGTCTTCCTTACCCTGAATATCACGAATGGTCAGCTTGGCGTCATCCGCCACCGGATTGACGTTGATCACCAGCTCGATGGGATCGCCAAGCGCCGTCTCTTTCCCTGTCACAACTGGGGTATCTTCGGTGCTGATCGGGGTCACAATGAGCTTGATGTCACCGCTGTAATCCTTATCGGGCACCACGGTGATCTTATTGATATCGTCGCCCAATACGGTATAGGCGCCGTTAGTACCCGGTTTGATTTCCTGGCCATTGAGGGTCAGCGTGCCCTGGCCCGACGCCCACTTGATCTGGTAGCTCAGGATTTCGGAGCCATCGGTGTCGGTGAGGTTGGCCTTCACGTTGAGAGCAATGCCGTTGCTGTCTTCATCGGTACTGTAGTGCTGATGAGTACTGGCATTTTCCCAAACCGGTTTGTCGGCAATGCCGCGCACCGTGATATCCAGATTGCCGGTCAGCAGAGAGGGTTTGCTCCCCTCGGTGACGCCGACCTGCAACTGGACGGGGAAGCGCAGCGGGTTGCCGCCATCGTTGTTACTCGAGTAGTCGTGGCTCGGTACGAAGGTGACTCCGGTCAGCTGGAACTTGTCATTGGTATTGGCCACCGCCACCATGGCCTCTGGCGGCACCTGATACCAGCTCTTGCCCCCCTGGGTGAGGGTGGTGAGTGCAACGCCGTTGTAGTAGAAGGTGCCGTGAGCATTGGCCGGCGCTTGGATAAGCAATTTTTCGACAAACTCGCCTCGATCGTAGTCGCCGATGTCCAGATTCATGGTGATGGGGATGCCCAGGCCTGGATCTGCCGCGCCAGCATCCTCGGCACCGGTGACGGCGCTGACGGTGAGCTTGCCCGCCTCGTCCCTTATAGTCAGGGTCAGCAGCCCATCATCGGTGTCTCCATCCCCATCAATAAGGTGGAATTCAATCTGCTGCACGAGCGTCTTGTTGCTGTGATCGACGCCAGATGTAGCAGTGAAGCTGTAATTACCCTCGGCACTGATCACCAGAGTACCGATGACTTGCCCCGTGCCATCGGTGACCGCAATATGGGTGTCACCGCTGGCGGCGATGGGGTGCTCGGTGCCATTGATGGTCACAGATCTGACTACCGCATTATCCGCGCCTTCATTCGCCGTCGATAACAGGTCCCCACGGACTCTGCCGCCTTCATTCATTATCTGGCTAACATCCACGGCAAGGGGTACATCATCCTGCACGCTCACATGGCCTATCACCTCGGCACTAAGGTCGCCGTCACTGTCCCGCGCCTGTAAGGGCAGCTGGATATCCAGCGGATCCTTGCCTTGGACACTGTGATCCAGATTGCCGGTCAGCTCGAAGGTATATCGGCCACTGACATCCAGCGTCAGTTTGAAGATAACCTTGCCCGCGCTGTCCTTGCCCAGGTAGACCCCTGGCTGGCTATCGGCGCTGATGATGACCGCCTTGCCCCCCGAGGTGAGCGCGTTGAGGGAGTTGAAGCGGGTAACATCCAGTTGCAGAGCGGCCACCTTGTCACTGCCAGCTTGAATGACAACATTGCCCACCGCGATTTCACCCGTGCCAGCAGGTGTACTCCCCACATGCTGACCTGTGCTGCCATTGAGATCTGATTCGTTCACAGTGACGCGGCCGATGGATTTAATCACCGGATCTACCGCATCGGTGATCGCGGCTGTGGTACTGCCGGTGACCACCGAGCCATCGCTGTCGGTCACCTTGACCGGCAGGCTCAGGTTGAGGCTGTCGCTCGCCTTATGGTCCAGGTTGGTATGCACTGTCACCTGATAGTCGATCACTGCGCTGGTATGAGCAGCGATGGTGGCGGGGACGGTGGGGATGGAGACCGTCATCACCACCAGACCGCCACTGGTCACCGCCTGGAAGCTGTGACCATCGGTGCCAACCGCTTTCCAACTCAAGCTCTCGCCGTTATGGGTGATGGGCTTGCCGCTGGCGTCCACCACCTGGCCACTCAGGGTCAAGCGCACGTCCACCACCGGATCCGAATCCGCCTTGATGGTGAGTTGACCGGTGGCATGCTGATCATCGGCGGTCTGGGTGTTGCTGGCACCGTCGAAGCGCCCCTCGTTCACCGTCACCCCGGTCAGGGTGAGGGTCGGTTTCTCCCCTTCCCCAATCTGGATATTGAGGGTGCCGCGGGTGCTGTCGTTGTTGCCACCCGCCTTGTCGTAGTCGTTGACGATCACCTTGATGGGCAGCTCGGTCACGGCGTTGCTGCCCTGATGGAGCCCCTGATAGAGGGTGACCTGATAGTCAAACCCGTTCTTGCCGGCCTGATCGAGGCTACCAATCAGCTTGACCTCAAACACCTCGACCCGCTGGCCATTGACCTCGACATAGCCCTTGAGCAGCTGACTACCGGGTATGGCGGGATCCCCATCAACCAGCTCGTACTGCACCGGTTTACCCAATGCGGTCAGCGCTGGCTGCTGGCTGCCATCGGCAAAGGCCACCTCGACCACCCGATCCGACCCGGCTTGCACATCAAAGTGACCGGTATGGTTCAGGCTGTTGCTGCCGGTGAGGTTCCCCTCATCCAGGGTCACGCCGGTGCCCGGGATAAAGCTCGGTGCCTTGCCATCCGCGATGGTGAGCGGCAGCGTGGTACCGATGCGATCGCCATCCTTGTCGGCCAGGGTGACGGCCAGCGGCAGGTTGAGGGATTCGCTCCCCTTATGATCCAGCTCACCGCTCAGGGTGACCTTGGCGGTGACGCTCCAGTTGCCGTTGTTGTCGACCAAACTCAGTTCGCCGCGCAGCACCACCTGCCCACCGGCGGTCCCGACCAACTGGCCGGTTGCGAGATCAACGGCGAAAGTGACCGGGTTACCGTGACTGGTGAGTCCGGTCAGGGTGCTCTGGATTGCGGCGATGTCAAAGCCAAGAGAGTGGGGGTCGAGGGCATCGCTGCCGTGCGCGACCGAGAAGCTCATGGTGCTGACGCCAGCCGCCTCCCCTTGTGCCATCTCGGTCATCGTAGTGCCGGTCACGGCGGAGAGGGTCGGATTGGCGCCATCCCCCACCGCCACAGTGATGGTTGAGGAGACCTTGTCGCCATCGCTGTCGAGCAGGGTAAAGCCCGCCTTGAGCAGGCTGTCGGCACTGCCCTGATCCAGCGGCTGATGCAGGGTGAAGCTGTATTTACCATCGTTGCCGAGGGTCAGCTCAAACACCAGTTTGCCATCTGGGGTGCGCCCTTCGATCAGGTGATCGGCCACCGTGAGGGTCACGGCCTGTTTGCCCGAGGTGAACCCTTGCAGCCCCGGCTGGCTGGCATCGAAGGTGATGCTGGCCAGCGGATCGCTGCCCGTGGTGATGGCCAGATCACCGTTAAGGGTCTGGCCCTGCTGCCAGTTGCTGTCTTCCGTGAGCGTCAGGGAGACAGGATCTACCTGCGGCAAGGCGCCATCGGTGATGGCGATATTGAGGGTGCCGAGATTGCTCTGGTCGCCGTCAAAGTCGCTGCCCACGACCTGCAGCCCGAGGTTGACGCTGTTGGTGTTAACCGGTTGGTCCAGCACGCCATCGAGCTTCACATGGTACTGGCCATCGAGATCCAGGGTCACGGTCAGGATGGGCTTGTTGCCCGCATCCAGCAGGGTGATTACGTTGCCATTGACCTGATAGTGGGTCGGCTGACCGCCGCTGGTGAGGCCGTGTAGGCCGGGCTGATTGGCCTCGAAATTGAGGGAGACCAGACGATCGCTGCCCACATTGACCGGCAACTGACCGTCCAGGCTCTGGCTGGCACCACCCTCCTGCAAAGTCACTCCTGCATCAATACCGAGCTTCGGATCTACCGCATCGGTGATCGCGGCTGTGGTACTGCCGGTGACCACCGAGCCATCGCTGTCGGTCACCTTGACCGGCAGGCTCAGGTTGAGGCTGTCGCTCACCTTATGGTCCAGGTTGGTATGCACCGTCACCTGATAGTCAATCTCTGCGCTGGTATGGGCTTCGATGCGACCCGGCACGCTCGGCAGGGTCACCGTCATGACCACCAAACCGCCACTGGTAACTGCCTGGAAGCTGTGACCATCGGTGCCAACCGCTTTCCAGGTCAGGGTTTCGCCGTTATGGGTGATGGCCTTGCCGCTGGCGTCCAGCACCTGGCCACTCAGGGTCAAGCGCACGTCCACCACCGGATCCGAATCCGCCTTGATGGTGAGTTGACCGGTGGCATGCTGATCATCGGCGGTCTGGGTGTTGCTGGCACCGTCGAAGCGCCCCTCATTCACCGTCACTCCGGTCAGGGTGAGGGTCGGTTTCTCCCCTTCCCCAATCTGGATATTGAGGGTGCCGCGGGTGCTGTCGTTGTTGCCACCCGCCTTGTCGTAATCGTTGACGATCACCTTGATGGGCAGCTCGGTCACGGCGTTGCTGCCCTGATGGAGCCCCTGATAGAGGGTGACCTGATAGTCAAACCCGTTCTTGCCGGCCTGATCGAGGCTACCAATCAGCTTGACCTCAAACACCTCGACCCGCTGGCCATTGACCTCGACATAGCCCTTGAGCAGCTGACTACCGGGTATGGCGGGATCCCCATCAACCAGCTCGTACTGCACCGGTTTACCCAATGCGGTCAGCGCTGGCTGCTGGCTGCCATCGGCAAAGGCCACCTCGACCACCCGATCCGACCCGGCTTGCACATCAAAGTGACCGGTATGGTTCAGGCTGTTGCTGCCGGTGAGGTTCCCCTCATCCAGGGTCACGCCGGTGCCCGGGATAAAGCTCGGTGCCTTGCCATCCGCGATGGTGAGCGGCAGCGTGGTACCGATGCGATCGCCATCCTTGTCGGCCAGGGTGACGGCCAGCGGCAGGTTGAGGGATTCGCTCCCCTTATGATCCAGCTCACCGCTCAGGGTGACCTTGGCGGTCACGCTCCAGTTGCCGCTGTTGTCGACCAGACTCAGTTCGCCGCGCAGCACCACCTGCCCACCGGCGGTCCCGACCAACTGGCCGTTGGCATCGAGGGAGAAAGTGACCGGATTACCGTGGCTGGTGAGTCCGGTCAGGGTGCTCTGAATGGCGGCGATGTCAAAGCCAAGAGAGTGGGGGTCGAGGGCATCGCTGCCGTGCGCGACCGAGAAGCTCATGGTGCTGACGCCAGCCGCCTCCCCTTGTGCCATCTCGGTCATCGTAGTACCGGTCACGGCGGAGAGGGTCGGATTGGCGCCATCCCCCACCGCCACAGTGATGGTTGAGGAGACCTTGTCGCCATCGCTGTCGAGCAGGGTAAAGCCCGCCTTGAGCAGGCTGTCGGCACTGCCCTGATCCAGCGGCTGATGCAGGGTGAAGCTGTATTTACCATCGTTGCCGAGGGTCAGCTCAAACACCAGTTTGCCATCGGGGGTGCGCCCTTCGATCAGGTGATCGGCCACCGTGAGGGTCACGGCCTGTTTGCCCGAGGTGAACCCTTGCAGCCCCGGCTGGCTGGCATCGAAGGTGATGCTGGCCAGCGGATCGCTGCCCGTGGTGATGGCCAGATCACCGTTAAGGGTCTGGCCCTGCTGCCAGTTGCTGTCTTCCGTGAGCGTCAGGGAGACAGGATAAACCTGCGGCAAGGCACCATCGGTAATGGTGATATTGAGGGTGCCGAGATTGCTCTGGTCACCGTCAAAATCTGAGCCCTGTACCTTCAGGCCAAGGTTGAGGCTGTTGGTCGCTACTGGTTCGTCAAACACACCGGTCAGGGAGACGCTGTATTTGCCATCCAGCCCGGTGGTAACGGTGAGGATTGCCTTCCCCTGCCAATCCTTGACGATCAGCTGGTTGTCTTGAACCTCATAGGTCGTCGCCTTGCCCTGGCTGGTGAGCCCCGCCAACGCCGGTTGGTTGGCCTCAAAGTTGAGGGAAACCAAGCGGTCGCTACCTACGGTGACAGCCACCTGACCATCCACCGTTTGGGATGGGCCTTCCGTC
The DNA here is from genome assembly GCA_041319085.1 of Aeromonas veronii. NCBI lineage: Bacteria > Pseudomonadati > Pseudomonadota > Gammaproteobacteria > Aeromonadales > Aeromonadaceae > Aeromonas > Aeromonas veronii. The sequence continues at coordinate 2,359,931 of CP101033.1, forward strand.
AGGGCAATACCCGGGTCATTACCAATAACCGGATCTGCGCCATCACGCAGGGTAATCACCACCGCAGCCTGGGTCTTGTCACCATCAATATCGCGCGCTTCGACCTGCAGATTGAGTGAGATAACATCAATATCATTGATGTTGTGATCGAGCGGAGCGCTCAGATGCACGGCCATCTCACCGTCCACATCCAGGCCGTTGGCATTGCCAGTGAGCGTGACGTTGAGCACCACGACCCGCTTGCCTTGCGCATCCTCGTAAAAGCCGACCAGTTGGCGCGCACCATCAAATTCAAATGTGAGCTTGTGACCATCGCTGCTGAGCTCAAGACCATTGAGACGGGCCAAGGTATCGCTCTGCTCACTGAACATCACACTGCTAGGCAAGAGCGGATCAGCATTGTGACCGATCACAAAGTGATGAGTGCTCACCACATCGTCCAAGTTGCCGAACGCATCTTCGGTCAGATCTGCCTCGGGCATAGGGAAAGGCGCCGGGGTGCTGTCGACCAGTTGCAGTGACAGGCTGGCCTTAACCAGATCGCCGTCGTTGTCGCGGTATTCGAGCGCAAACGGCAACGTCATGGCGCCGTTGGTGTGATCGAGACTCTGCAGCCATTCGATACGATAACTGCCATCGTCAGAAAGCGTCAGGGTAAAGACGGCTTGACCACCAGCTGTGGCGGTCAGCACGTGGTTATCACTGCTCACGCTATAGCTAAGTCGCTCGCCATGGCTCTGCAGCCCCAGTTGCTCAAGGCTGCTTTGACTGGCGCCAAAGGCCACCTGCAGATTGCCATCCACCCCAGCACCAGTATTGAGTGAACCGGTGGCAACGACTACCCCTTGCGCCAGTTCGGATTCGGTGAGCGTCAGGGTCTCGCTCTGACCGATCAGCGGCGCCCCATCGCTGGCACTGTTGCCCGCCAGATCGGTAACGCTGGCACGCACTTCAAAGGATTGATTGATACCGGAGAGATCAAGACCTGATACCTGCCAGCGGCCATCGGCTCCTACCAGCGCCGAGGTGGTCAGCAGCGGCTGGCCATTACTGTCGACCAGAGTGATGGTGACGCTCTGACCCGCTTCCACATTGCTGGTGGCGCCGCTCAGAGTCGCGCTGCTGTTGCCAAACAGGGCAGTGGTATCGAGATCATCGATATCGATAAAGGCCCGGGTATCGACATTGATAACAAGGGTATCGCTGGCGCGGTTGCCGGCAATATCCACAGAATTGACCTGAAACTGGTACTGGCCATCGGCCAGGGTCTGCGGCAGCTGATATTGCCAGTTGCCGGCGGCATCCACCGTCAGAACGGTGAGCAGGCTGCCGCCAAGGCTCAGGGTCACGGTGGCGCCAGGCTCCCCCTTCCCTTGCAACAGCGGGGTATTATCGCGGGTCAGATCATCGGTCTGGCTGGCGCCGCTGTCGCTCTCATCGGCGAGATCGAGGGTAATGGTGGTGATGGTATCGAGCAGGGTCTGGCCGGTATCGCTGGCATTGTTGCCCGCCTGATCCCGGGTACTGGCCACAATCTGCAACGGGCCATCCACCAGCTTGCCGGTCATATCGCCAAAATTGGCTTCCCACACCAGACCGGGCAGCACCACGGTCGTCACCGTCAGTGAATTTCCCGTCTGATCGATAAGGGTCACAGTGACTGGCTGGCCTACCTCCACATCATCCACCACACCTCGAATGATGACGCCCGCCGCTTCATCGGCGTTGATGATGTCGTCGCTGGTTTGCGGCTCGGTGATGGTGATGGCAGCAAAGAAATCGCGTTCTTCGGAAAACAGCAGCTCATCGCCAACAGGTTGCACCGCATGATCGGTATCAAAACCGGCCTCGGCCAGGGTGGCGTCATTGGTTCGATCGACCACAACAAATCCACCCGAGCTGGAACCGGCTACACCACCGATATTGCCCGCAGCGGCTGCGTTACCGGCAGCGGTCTCCTGGAACAATTCGGTCGGGTCAATACCCTGGCGGATCGCCTCTTGCAACGAGGCCAGTTCCGGATCGGCCGGTTGCCCATCAGCAGCCGGTGTGGCGGGCTCAGGTTTGGCGGCCATATCTTGCTCACCAGCAGGCTCACTGCCCGGCTCGGCTAGTTGAAAGTGGCCCCCTTGAGCGGTTTGCAGGCGGTCCCCCGGCTGCAACGCCATCCCCACCGTTGCTCGTATGACAGATCCATCTGCACTGATGACAAACACGGAGCCCTCGAGTTGGGTGATCAGTGTGGACTTTTCAATTTGCAACTCTGCCATACAACCTCCAGCAAAACCGTAACCACCAACATCAGTACCTACTGGGCACTGATCAGTTCAATAATCATACCGCACCAGGCTGTGTAAGTCTTTTTGCTATTTCAGACAATAAAAACCATAAAATGGTCATTACTTACAGCATTAAGCCTCTCATCATCCTTTTTTAATAAAACAAGATTTGGATTACTCCAATTGCACTGCCTTTATTAACAGGGCCATCAGTAGAAATGTCACCTTTTCTATCTCTTGACGATAAATTAGCCTCTAACCTCGGTAAATGAACCATAATTCGAAGACCAAAAGCTCATACTGCAATATTGCATATATAACCAATTAAATGCATATATTATTCTCGACATTCTGGACCATAGTGCTGGCAACCAACATAAGCAGGAAAATGCAACGTGCGTGTCGGCATCTATCAAATATCCGCCATAAGATGTTCGGCCGTTAACAACGAGTTGAGTTTTCATAAAATTTAATCCAGATCTCATTTCAACGATCAATCCTGCGCACCAATTGATCTGGCACAACTCTCCCTCCGATAAATCATCATTAAATTTACCCATTTGTTAGGGTATATCTCGAGCAATCATATATTGCGCGGTTTTATTCACCGCCAATCAGACCTCTGCCCACCCCGCCCAATGGGGATGAAATCCACGCAACAAGATGGAATGGGGCAGTTCAGGACATTTATCTGGGAGTGATAAACGTGGGTTCACAACACAGACATACCAAACTGGGGCTCGCCGCCCTGCTGCTGACCAGCTGGCTTGGCACCAGCGGCTGGGCACTGGCTGATGACGCAACCACCAAGAGCAAGATCGAGGCGCGCAGCGAGCTGTTCGCCAAGGATCACGCCGATCAGTTCACCAGCTGGCAAGCCACCAGCGAAAGCAAGGAGCGCTCCGATGCGCTGGGGGAGGATCCCAACATGGTGGTGCTGTGGGGCGGTTACCCCTTCGCCAAGGATTACAACAAGCCGCGCGGCCACTTCTATGCCCTGACCGACGTGCGGGAAACCCTGCGTACCGGCGCCCCCAAAACCGCCGAAGATGGCCCCCTACCCATGGCCTGCTGGAGCTGCAAAGGCCCGGATGTGGCCCGCGTCATCGACGAGAAGGGTGAGGATGGCTACTTCAAAGGGATGTGGGCAAAAGGTGGGCCCGAGATCGTCAACACCATCGGCTGCGCCGACTGCCACGACACCGCCTCGAAAGAGTTCAAGGAGGGCAAACCTGCCCTGCACCTCTCCCGTCCCTATGCCGATCGGGCCATGACCGCCATCGGCAAGCCGTTCAAGGAGCAGGGACGCTTTGATCAGCAGTCCCAGGTGTGCGGCCAATGCCACGTGGAGTACTACTTCAGCGGCCCCACCAAGGCGGTGAAATTCCCCTGGGACAAGGGCACCACGGTGGAGCAGATGGAACAGTATTACGATGAAATCGGCTTTGCCGACTGGACCCATGCCCTCTCCAAAACCCCCATGCTCAAAGCCCAGCACCCCGAGTACGAGACCTGGCGGGCCGGCATTCACGGTCAGAACAATGTCGCCTGCGTCGACTGCCACATGCCCAAGGTGCAGAACGAGCAGGGCAAGGTTTACACGGATCACAAGGTGGGCAACCCCTTCGATCGCTTCGAGCAGACCTGCCGCAACTGCCACACCCAGAGCAAGGAGATGTTGCAAGGGATCGTCAAGCAGCGCAAAGAGGCGGTGATCGAGACCAAGCTGAAAGTCGAGAAGCAGCTGGTCCACGCCCACTTTGAAGCCAAGGCAGCCTGGGATGCCGGCGCCACCGATGCCGAGATGAAGGATATTCTGCAAGACATCCGTCACGCCCAGTGGCGCTGGGACTACGCCATCGCCTCCCACGGGGTACAGATGCACGCCCCCGAAGTGGCGCTTAAGGTACTTGGCAGCGCGCTGGACAAAGCCGCTGACGCCCGCACCAAGCTGGCGCGCCTGTTGGCCAACAAGGGGATCAGCCACGAGATCGCCATCCCCGACATCTCCACCAAGGAGAAAGCGCAAGCGGCCCTTGGCATGGATATGAAGCAGTTCAACAGCGACAAGGCGCAGTTCCTCAAGACCACGGTCCCCGCCTGGGATGCCGAGGCCAAAGCGGCCGGACGGTTGGCACAGTAACGGCGCCTGCGGGCTCGGCCAGCTCGGGCCCGCAGCGGATGGAGGCTTCCTATGGGTGATTTAACGATGGATTTCTTACGACTGATGCTGATGGCAGCCATGCTGCTCACCAGCCTGCAGGGTCAGGCGGCCGAGCCGGCTGCCGCCCCTGTTCCAGCTACACATAAGGTGGAATTTTTACGCAATCCCGACAAGGCCTGCACCGACTGTCACAAGGAGCAGCGCGAAGGGATGCACGGCAAGCATGGTCAGGCGACCAATCCCAACAACCTTAAACCGGTCACCTGCACCAACTGCCACGGCCTGCCCTCCCCCCAGCACAGGGAAGGGGTCAAGGATGTGATGCGCTTTAGCAACAGCTTTAGCGACAAGAAGAGCACCGAGGCTTATCCCATCGTGGAGCAGAACGGCGTCTGCATGAGCTGCCACGAACCCAAACCGCTGCGCGAGGCGCTCTGGGCCCACGACGTGCACGCCACCAAGCTCACCTGCACCAGCTGCCACGCCCTGCACCCGGCCAAGGAGCCCATGGTGGCGATCCCGGAAAAGTCCCGCATCAAGCTCTGCGTCGACTGCCACAGCAAGCAGCATGAGGCCAGCAAGGCCCGGCAGGAGCAGTCCAAACCGGTTACCGGCAAGGAGGCATCATGAGCTGCTCTCGCCGTGATTTTATGGCGGGGATGGGCGCGGGGGCGCTCATCATGATGACGGGGACTGTTCGTGCCAACACCCGCGCAGGGGCAGCCACCCTAGCCCACAGCCAGACCATCGACGGGATCCGCTACGGCATGATCCACGACGAGACGGCCTGCATCGGCTGTACCGCCTGCATGGATGCCTGCCGGGAGGTGAATCAGGTGCCAGAGGGAGTCTCGCGCCTCGAGATCATCCGCTCCGGCCCCATCGGCACCTTCCCCGATGCCGAGTACCACTTCTTTCGCAAGTCCTGCCAGCACTGCGACAACGCCCCCTGCGTGCACGTCTGCCCCACCGGTGCCTCCCATATCCGCAAGGAGGATGGCATCGTCGACGTCAACCCGGATCTCTGCGTTGGCTGCATGTACTGTCTGGCCGCCTGCCCCTATCAGGTGCGCTTTATCAACCCTGTGACCAAGGTTGCCGATAAGTGCGACTTTTGCCGCAAGACCAATCTGGCGGCGGGCAAGGAGCCGGCATGCGTGGAATCCTGTCCCACCAAGGCGCTGGTGTTCGGCAATCTGGATGACCCGGACAGCTCCATCGCCCAACGGCTGGTGAAGGAGACCACCTATCGCTACAAACAGGCACTCGGCACTTCGCCCAAGATGTACCGCGTGCCCAAAGGGGAGATAACGTCATGACCATGCAAGCGGCATTTCACTTCCCCTCCCTCGTCTGGGGATTTGTCCGATCGCCATCTACCGCAGTAACAGAAGGAGGAATGGATCATGTGGCATGATGCATTTCACTTCTCCTCGCTGGTGTGGGATTGGCCCATCGCTATCTATCTCTTTCTGCTCGGCATCTCCGCTGGCGCCACCACCCTCTCGGTGCTGCTGCGCCGCAAAGGGGCTGGCAGCGAGAGCGGCATCATCAAGGCGACCGCCATTCTGGCGCCGGCGAGCGTGATCCTGGGGTTACTGATCCTTATCTTCCATCTGGCCCGCCCCTGGACCTTCTGGAAGCTGATGTTCCACTACCAGTTCGACTCCGTGATGTCGATGGGGGTCATGCTGTTTCAGGTCTATATGGCGGTGCTGTTCGCCTGGCTGGCGGTGGTGTTTCGCTCCGAGATTGAGACATTGCGTCGTCACCTGCTGCAAGAGAAGTTCGCCTTTGTGGATGGACTGATCGCCCTGTTGGCACGCGTTGAAACCTTGCTGGCACCGCTGTTGCTGCTGCTCGCCGTGCTGTTGGGGGCCTACACCGGCTTTCTGCTCTCCGCGCTCAAGACCTATCCGCTGCTCAACAACCCGGTGCTGCCGGTGCTGTTCCTCATCTCCGGCGTCAGCTCCGGCATCGCCTCCACCATCTTGCTGGCGGTCACCCTGTTCAAGGAGAACCATCACAGCCAGGGGGTGAGCTTTGTCCACCGCTTTGAGCGGCCGGTACTGGCGGTGGAGGTGCTGCTGCTGGTCTGCTTCTTTACCGGCCTCTACTTCGGTGGCGGCCAGAAGGAGGCAGCCATGTGGGCCGCCATCGGCAGCGGCTTCTGGGCTCAGGTGTTCTGGCTCGGGGTGGTGGGCATCGGCATGCTGCTGCCCCAGCTGCTGGCCCTGCTGGCCCCCGCGCCGCTGCGGGCCAAAAACGGCTATCTGGTGCTGGTCTGCAGCCTGACCCTGGTGGGGATCCTGCTGCTGCGCTACTTCGTGCTTTATGCCGGCCAGATGACTGTCGTATAACGGTATGATCACCAGCGCCAGCCACCTTCGGGTGACTGGCGCTAATTTGTTGCGATGAGTTGTTGCCAGAAATGTGGATGTTATCCCCCAGCGCCGGTACGGTGCAGACGCTGCGGCATAACATAGACGAATGATTGACTGGAGGTTGTGTGCTGGCGGAGCTCGGCTATCTCTCACTGTTGCTGGCGACCGGGCTCGCCCTGCTGCAAGGGCTGCTGCCCTGGCTGGGGTTGCGGCTCGCCTCCCCGACTCTGCTGCGCTGCGCCACGCCGCTGGCGCTGATCAATGCCATCCTGCTGTTGGCCTCCCTGCTGCTGCTCGCCAGCTGCTTTGCCCAGGATGATTTCACCGTCAGCTATGTGGCCCAGCATGCCAACAGCGCCCTGCCCCTTGGCTTCAAACTGGCAGCTGTATGGGGTGGCCATGAAGGCTCCATGCTGTTCTTCGTCTTTGCACTGGCCCTGTGGGGGGCCTTGGTGGCGATTTGTTCAAAACGGGTCGATCCGCTGATCACAGCCCGAGTGTTGGCCATCATGGGGCTGATCGTCGGGCTGTTCGGCCTCTATACCCTGATCTTCTCCAGCCCGTTTGACCGCCAGTTCCCCGGACCGCTGGAGGGGCGCGATCTCAACCCCATGCTGCAGGATATCGGCCTCATCATTCACCCGCCCCTGCTCTATCTCGGTTACGTCGGCTTTGCTGTCAACTTCGCCTTCGCCATGGCGGCGCTGCACTCGGGTCGGCTCGATAGCGCAGTAGCCCACTGGAGCCGTCCCTGGGCGCTCGGCTCCTGGGTGTTTCTCACCGCCGGTATCGTACTGGGCTCCTGGTGGGCCTATTACGAGCTCGGTTGGGGTGGCTGGTGGTTCTGGGATCCGGTGGAAAACGCCTCCCTGCTGCCCTGGCTGCTGGGCACAGCCCTGCTGCACGCCCTGATTGTCTGCGAGAAGCGCGGCGCTTACGGCCACGCCGTGCTATTGCTCTCCATCTTCACCTTCGCCTTGAGCCTGCTCGGCACCTTTGTGGTGCGCTCCGGGGTGCTCACCTCGGTGCACGCCTTTGCGGTCGACCCCAGCCGCGGCCTCACCCTCTTGTTGCTGCTCGGCTTGCTATTAACCTGCGCCCTGACCCTGTTTGCCCTGCGGGCGGACATTCGCGCACCCTATGCCCACCTTGGCTTCTGGTCAAAAGAGGGGCTGCTCGGCGCTGCCATCCTGCTGCTCTGCGTGGCCTGCGCCAGCGTACTGCTCGGCACCTTCTACCCCATGGTGTTCCAGTCCCTCCATCTGGGCTCCCTCTCTGTGGGCGCCCCCTACTTCAACACCATTTTCGTGCCGCTGGCGCTGCTGCTGATGGGGCTGATGACCCAGCTGCCGCGCCTGCGCTGGCAGCAGCTTGCCGCAGGTTCCCGACTCAACGCTCTGTTGCCACCACTGTTTGGCCTGCTTGGTGGCGGTCTGCTTAGCCTTGCCTATCTGGAACAGGGATCTTTTTCCGGTAGCTGGCGCGGTATCCTCGCCAATATGGTGAGCCTCTGGCTGATTGCCAGCCTGCTGCTCAATACCCCATGGCGCGAGCTGACCCTCAATCGGCTAGGCAGTCTGCTGGCCCACCTCGGGGTGGCGGTCTGCGCCCTCGGCATTGCCCAAGTGAGCCACTACAGTCAGGAGGGGGGGGCTGTGCTTGGAGCCAACCAACCCTACCAGCTCGGCGCGTTCGAATTTCGCTATGAGGGGCGCGAGCCGGTGATCGGCCCCAACTATACCGCCGAGCGCATCACGCTTAGCGTGCATAAGGACGGTAAAGAGGTGGCGCGGCTGACGCCGGAGCGGCGCCACTACAGCGTGCGCACCATGAACATGAACGAGCCGGGCATCGCGTGGGGGCTGTTGGGCGATCTCTATGTGGTGCTGGGTGAGAAGATGGGGCCAGATGCCTATGCCATGCGGCTGCACTACAAGCCGCTGGTACGCTGGATCTGGCTCGGCGGCCTGTTGATGATGGCGGGTGGCACCCTGCGCCTGCTCGCCCGTCGCCCTTCGCTCGCCTCCCGCCCAATTACGGTTGGCGACTCCAACCCCCGACTCGAACTGGAGGCGTTATGAGATCCCGCCTGCGCCTCTTTCTTCCCCTGCTGCTGACCCTGGGCCTCGGCGTCCTGCTCTGGCTCGGCCTTGGCAACAATCCCTACAGCCAGGATGAGGCGACCCTGGGGCGTGCCCTGCCTGCGTGGCAGAGTAACAATCTGCTGGATGGGAGTCCGATCCAGACCACCAGTCTCAAGGGAGAACCCTTTGTGCTTAACGTCTGGGCCAGCTGGTGCGCCAACTGCCGCGCCGAACATCCGCTGCTCCGCGAGCTGGCCAGCGCCGTGCCCCTCTACGGCCTCAACTACCGGGATAAGAGTGACGCCGCCCGCGCCTGGCTTATCCAGGCGGGCAACCCCTATCGCGCGGTACTGGCCGACTCGGACGGCAAGCTGGCGCTGGAGCTCGGCGTCTACGGCACGCCGGAAACCTATCTGTTTGACGCCGATGGCGCCTTGCTTGTCCGCCATACCGGCGAGCTCACCAAAGGGATCTGGCTGCGCCAGTTTGCCCCCCTGCTCGACAAGGCGCGCGCCGACGCGCAAATGAAGGCCGCTACAACGGCACCCGCGATTGCGCCATCTATTGCGCCGTCTATTGCAACATCAGCTCGGGAGACACAGCCATGATGTGCCGTTCTCTTGCCTGCGCCCTGCTGGCCCTCGGCATGCAGCTGAGTGCAACTGCATATTCCAGCGGGGTCGATACCTATCAATTTCGCCATCCCGAGCTGCAAAATCGGGCGCAAGAGCTGGCCCGCGCCCTGCGCTGCCCCCAGTGCCAGAACCAGAATCTGGTGGAGTCCAACTCCCCCATCGCGCGAGATCTGCGACTCGAAGTCTACCGCTGGGTGGACGAGGGACAGAGCGATGAGCAGGTGATCGCCCGCATGACGGAGCGCTTCGGCGATTTCGTCCGCTACGATCCCCCCTTCAAGAGCAGCACAGCGCTACTGTGGGGCGGCCCCCTGCTGCTGTTGGGGCTGGCGCTGTTGACCCTGTTTCGCCGCCTGACGCGCACAAAGGTACAAGCCATCCCTGTCGTTAAGACCATCGATGAGTCAATCAATCAACCCGTAGCCGATCCGCGCAGCGAACTGAATCTGTTGATCATGCGTGGAGAACAAGCGGACCTCTCCCCAGACCAGTCGCTCTACAGGGAGCTGAACGCCGCCCGCCTGGCCAATACCATCCCGGCGGCGGAGCTTGCCCTGCGCGCGCAACTGGCCAACCAGCATGACAATCGCGGCCGCAATAACCGGCACGGGCGGGCCTTGTTGTTGCTTGGCATCATGGCATTCGTAGCCATTGCCGCTCTCTATCTGTGCAGCGGCCGCTATCAGGCGTGGCAGGCTTATGCATCCCGTCCCGACCCGCTGGCGGGGTTGAGCCCGCGGGATCTGCAGGACAAGGAGCTGGGGAGTCTGCATCAGAAGCTTCAACGCACCCCCACCGATCTCGACAGCTGGGCGGCGCTCGGCCAGCTCTATCTCTATCGGGGCGAGTACGACAACGCCCTGCTCGCCTATCAGCGCCTCGCCCTGCTGGAGGGGGGCGCCAGTGCGGCGAGCCAGGCCGCCCAAGCCACAGTGCTCTACTATCAGGCGGGTCAGCAGCTGACTCCCGAGGCAACCCGCCTGCTGGAGAGCGCGCTCAAGCAGGACAAGGGCGAGGTGAGCGCCCTGATGCTGCTCGCCTCCGATCACTTCCTGCATGGCCGCTACTCTCGGGCCATCGCTCTCTGGCAGCAGTTGCTGGACGAGGAGCGACCCCGCATCAACCGGGCTGCGCTGATTGAGGCGATCCAGACAGCAAGAATAATGGGCGGGTAACCCGGCGGATCCGTATGGTCTTTTCAGAAACGTCGCGCGGCCTACTCGATACCCATCAATACAATGCACCACCATGCCGAGGTGTTTTGTTCTTTGGCTAGCTCAGTTAGCTCATCGAGACTCGCGCTTAAGGCCGCTAGCCAGAAGGCGGTGGTCTCACCCGTACACTTTGGCAGATGAGTGATCTCGGAGTGCGCACCGACATGGCGTCGATGGCGGCATTAGGGGCGGGTCGTCTCGCCGTAGTCGAGCTCATGGTGGCGCAGGCCAAGCCAATGTACATCACCGATGATAGCGACAAGCGGGTTAACAGATTGCGGGATCAACTGACCTGACGATATTGCTCGGTCACGGTAATACGCGGTTTCATCCGGTTATTCATCACTTTGATCACCCCGAAACGGGGCAGGGTTTTATTGGTGGTCAATACCAGATCGGCAGTGAGGTTCAAACAGACGCTGGCCTGTTCCCCTGCCTCAATGACCATAAATTCGCCGTTGCCGAGCGGTGTATTCATCCGGACCAGATCACCATTTTGCGGGATCACCAGCGGATGCTGTTCACTAAAAAACCAGCTTTGCGGCATCAGTGGTTTATAAAAGCGACTGACCGCGATGGCATTGAGCACCAGTTGCACCTGATGGGGAATACGCCAATCTAGTTCAGCTGCTTTATCCATCAACTGATAATAGAGGGCGGCATCATCAACACAGAAAGGCTGGGTAGCAAAGGAACAGGGTACAAGTTGTCGCCCTTTATACTCGGTCGCAAATAACATGTTATCAGACAGGTCCAACATCAGACGGTCACTCTGGGCATCATAGTGCCATTGCCAGCTATCGGTCGGTTGGATAAACATGTTGGAGCCCTTACTTGAATTTCGTCTGTTGACTTTATTCCATGTTGATAAAATCAGCAACGTCAAATAAAGGGCTCGCTCCTATTTCTTATATATTGGTCACGATCTCTTTGACCAGACCAGGTCCTTTATAAATAAACCCGCTATAAATTTGTACCAGACTGGCACCGGCGGCCAATTTTTCACGGGCGGCCATGGCACTATCAATACCGCCCACCCCGATAATGGGCAAGGCACCATTGAGCGCCTTGGCCAGATGACGGATCACCTCGGTGCTCTTGTGTTGCAGCGGACGACCGCTCAGGCCACCGGCTTCACCGGCATGGGGCATGTCATAAATCATCTCGCGCTCGAGGGTGGTATTGGTGGCGATAACCCCATCAATGCCATTACGCACTAGCGAAGCGGCCACCTGATCTATTTCTTCAAGGCTTAAATCCGGGGCAATTTTAACCGCCAGCGGCACGTACTTTTTATATTGGGCGGCCAGCTCTTGCTGACGCACCTTGAGGGCGGCCAGCAATTCATCCAGCGCCTCACCATATTGCAGCGAACGCAAACCCGGGGTGTTGGGGGAAGAGATATTGACGGCAATATAACCGGCGTGATCATAAACCTTGTCCATGCAGATCAGGTAATCATCCTTGCCCTGCTCGATGGGGGTATCTTTGTTCTTGCCGATATTAATGCCGATCACCCCCTGATATTTGGCCTCTTTTACCTTGGCCACCAGATGATCCACCCCCTTGTTATTGAATCCCATCCGATTGATGATCCCCTCTGCCGGAATAACCCGGAACAGACGGGGCTTGTCATTGCCGTTTTGTGGTTTGGGGGTGACGGTACCGACCTCGATAAAGCCAAATCCCATGGCGCCCAACGCGTCAATGCACTCACCATCTTTATCCAGACCAGCCGCCAACCCCAGCGGATTGGAAAAAGAAAGCCCCATAACAGTGACGGGGCGTTTCGGCAAATTCTGGCGGAAGAAACAATCGAGTGGCGTACCGAGAAGGCGGGGCAAATATTTCATGGAGAGATCGTGCGCCTGTTCCGGATTGAGCTTGAACAGGAAATGCCTAGCGATGGGGTACAACATCTTTGCTCCTTAAAGAAAGCCCCGGCAACTGGCCGGGGCTTTGGGTGTAATGTCGGTGTCATGCCTTAATCTGGCAATTTAAAGTGCCCGACAATTCAACTGGAGCAGGTTCAACTCTCGCAAGGCCACCGAGAACTTGGCGAACTCGTGGGTGCTGGTGGTCTTGAAGTCGGCCAACATATGGGTCCAACGGGACAAGAGTTGCTCATGCTCCGAAATCCAGTCGGCCAGTATGGTAGCGCATTCGCCCTCACCTTTGCACCCTTCCAGTACCACAGAAGTGAGACTGCGTTGCTGCCAGTCAAGATCTTCGCGGAAGGAAGCCCGCGCCATCGCCTGCCAGTGGTTGCCGACCGGTTGATGGTTGATCTGGTCGAGGAACCAGTGCAGATCCAGTTTGGCCCCGAGGCGATAATAGACATTGGCGGCACGCAGGATGTCGGTCTGGTGCTCCGCGGCAATCTGCGCCAGATCCAGACTGGAGAAGAGGCTGCTCATATGGGCGACCTGACGGGCAATGGCCTCGGGCACCTGTTTCTCCATCCACTTGGCAACGGCCTGACGATGCTCTGCCACTTCGCTCTCATCCATCACCTCATAGAGGTGCTGGCCCAGGGTTTCGAACGCCGGACGGAAGAAGGCGATGTTCTCGCTGATGCTCCAACTGCGATTGCGGGCGCGCAGGAACCAACGGGTGGCCCGGCGCACGATGCGACGGCTGTAGTACATCAGCTCAAGCTGAGTCTGGGCCCCCACCAGGTTGTCGCACCCTTCGATATCGCGCCACAGCGGGTCCATGCCAAACACTTCGCGAGCCATGGCAAAGCAGCAGGCCACTTCCGCCACCGAGGCACCGGTCTCGTCCTTCATCCGGCTGGCGAAGTTGAGCCCCATGTCGTTAACCAGCATGTTGGCCACCCGGGTAGCAATGATCTCGGAACGCAGCGGGTGATCGGCCAGCTGGGCACCAAACTGCTGCTGCAGCTTGGCCGGGAAGCTGGTGACCAGCATGTTGGCGAGGAAGGGCTCGTCGGTCACTTCCGGGCAGTTGAGCTGCTCTTTCAGCACCATCTTGCCGTAGGCCACCAGCACCGCCAGTTCGGGGCGAGTCAACCCCTGCCCCGCCGCCATCCGCTCGGAGAGCTCCTCGTCGGAGGGCAGGAACTCCAGCGCACGGTCCAGCTTGCCTTCCCGCTCCAGCCCCTGAATAAAGCGCTGCTGCTCTTTCAGTTGTTCAGAACCGCGGAAGCTGGTGACCGAGATGGACTGGGACTGGCGATAGGCGTTGGTGATGACGATCTGCGCCACGTCGTCGGTCATCTCGTAGAGCATCTGGTTGCGTTGCTTGAGGGTCAGATCCCCTGCGGCCACCAATTGGTTCAGCAGGATCTTGATGTTCACCTCGTTGTCGGAGCAATCCACCCCGCCCACGTTATCGGTAAAATCGGTATTGATGCGACCGCCCCGGCTCGCGTACTCCACCCGACCGAGCTGGGTAAAGCCGAGGTTGCCCCCCTCACCCACGATGCGGGCCCGCAGCTCGCGACCATTGACCCGCAGTGCGTCGTTGCTGCGATCACCGACCTCGGCATCGCTTTCGCGAGCGCTCTTCACGTAGGTGCCGATACCGCCGTTCCACAGCAGATCGATGTTCAGGCAAAGCAGCGCCTTGATCAGCTCGTTCGGCGCCATGCTGGCCTTGTCGCTGCCAAGCAGGGTCTGCATCTCGGGGCTGAGTTTGATCGACTTGGCCGAGCGCAGGAAGATGCCGCCCCCTTGTGATATCAGCTCGCGGTTGTAGTCATCCCAGCTGGAACCCGGCAGATCGAACAGACGCTGGCGTTCGACAAAGCTCTTGGCCGAATCCGGGTTGGGGTCGACGAAGATGTGCATGTGGTTGAACGCGCCCACCAGCCGGGTGTGCTCGGAGAGCAGCATACCGTTGCCAAACACGTCGCCCGCCATGTCGCCGATCCCGACGCAGGTAAAATCGGCGGTCTGGCAGTTGACGCCGAGCTCACGGAAGTGACGTTTGACCGACTCCCAGGCGCCGCGCGCGGTGATACCCATCTTCTTGTGGTCATAACCGACCGAGCCGCCGGAAGCGAACGCATCGCCCAGCCAGTGGCCGTATTCGAGGCTGATCTCGTTGGCGATGTCGGAGAAGGTGGCCGTGCCCTTGTCGGCGGCGACCACCAGGTAGTAGTCATCCTCGTCGTGACGCACCACTGATGTCGGCGGGATCACTTCACCGCCGATGATGTTGTCGGTCACATCGAGCAGGCCGCGGATAAACAGGCGATAGCAGGCCTTGCCCTCCTCCTGAATGACCGCGCGGGCTGCCCCCACCGGCATCTGCTTGCAGTAGAAACCGCCCTTGGCCCCCACCGGCACGATCACAGTGTTTTTGACCTGCTGGGCTTTCACCAGACCCAGCACCTCGGTGCGGAAGTCCTCCTTGCGATCAGACCAGCGCAGGCCACCACGGGCGACCTTGCCCCAGCGCAGATGTACCCCTTCCACCCGTGGCGAGTAGACGAAGATCTCGAATTTCGGCAGCGGTAGCGGCATGTCGGTGATGCTGGAGGGGGCCAGTTTGAAGGAGATGTAGGGCTTGATGTTGCCCGCCTTGTCCAGCTGGTAGTAGTTGGTGCGCAAGGTGGCGTCGATCATCTCCACATAGCGGCGGATGATGCGATCGTCATCGAGGTTAGCGACCTGATCCAGCTTGGCGGCAAGCGCCTCGTGCAGCTTGGCCTCTACCTTGGCGTCCTGCTTGCCGGCAGGATCCAGGCGCTGTTCGAACAGGGTAAACAGCAGTTGGGCGATATCGGGATAACGGGTCAGGGTCTCTTCGATATAGGACTGGCTGAAGGAGACGCCAGTCTGGCGCATGTATTTGGCATAGGCACGCAGCACCGAGACCTGACGACCGGTAAGTCCCGCCCCCAGCACCAGACGGTTGAAACCGTCATCTTCCAGCTGCTTGTTCCAGATGGCAGCAAAGGCTTCCTGGAAGCGCTGCTGGCTCTGCTCCAGATCAAACGGCTGCTTGCCGTGCAGCAGCATGGAGAAGTCGAGGATCCAGAACAGATCGCCGCTCGGGGTGCGTACCTGATACGGGGTCTCGCCGATCACCCGCAGTCCCATGTTCTCCAGCATCGGCAGCACGTCTGAGAGGTGAATGGGTTCAGTGCGATGGAACAGCTTGAGCCGTACCCGACGATCGTTCTCCTCCTCCTGCGCGCGGTAAAACAGCATGCCCAGCGGCTCGGCTTCGCTCAGGTTATCGAGCGCCATGATGTCGGCCACGGCAGAGCCAGGCAGCACATCTTCCTTGTAAGCGCGGGGGAATGCGGTGCTGAAACGGCGGCGCAGCTCGTTGCCACGGGCCTCGCCATAGTGGGAGAGCAGCACGGAGTCGAGTCTGTCGTCCCAGCTGCGGGCCGCTTCAATCAGGTTGTTCTGTACTTCGTTCACATCCACATCCACGTTGTTGTTGTTGACCCGCACTATGTAATGGGTCCGCGCCAGCACACCTTCGGTGAAGTAGACGTTGAACTCCACCTCTTCGTTGCTGCCAAAATAGTTCTGCAATATTTGCTGGGTCTTGATCCGCAGCGCCGTGTTGTAGCGCTCCTTGGTGACATAGACCATGCAGGAGAAGAAGCGACCATAGACATCCCGGCGCACAAACAGCCGCAGCATGTCCCGCTCCTGCATCTCCAGCACGCCGAGACCGGTGGCCAGCAACTCCTCTTCGCGGGCCTGGATCAACTCGTCGCGGGGATAGGTTTCCAATACGTTGAGCAGCGCCTTGTAGGCGTGGGAGCCCGTTTCAAAGCCGGAGGCGACCATGATGCGCTCGAGGCGATGGCTGATGAGCGGGATCTGGGTCGCACTGGTGTTGTAGATGGAGGAGGCGTAGAGGCCGATAAAGCGATCTTCCCCCACCACCTTGCCGTGCTCGTCAAAGCGCTTGATGCCGATGTAATCCACATAGGCCGGGCGGTGTACCCGGGACTTGCTGTTGGATTTGGTGAGGATCAGCAAGTCAGAGCTCAGGGCGGCGTGACGGGCACTGGCTGGCATATTGCCAAGACGCTGGCCCACCTCCTTGATGGAATTCTTCATCAAACCGAGGCTGGAGCTGGCCTGCGGCAGGATCTCATGATCCCCCTCCACCGCCTTGACGTCGTAGCGACGATACCCCATCAGGGTGAAGTTGTGGGCAGCCACCCATTTTAGGAAAGCGACGCAGGAGGCCACCTCCTCCTTGCTGACCGGGCTCTTGCGCTTGGGCAGCTCATCGATGATCTCATTGAGCTTGGCCAGCATCGGTTGCCAGTCGCCAACCGCCAGCGCCACTTCATCGGCCACCGAGTTGAGCTCGGCAGCCAGCGCGACCATCTGCTCCTCGCTGGTGAGGTGGTCAATCTCGATAAGGAATGCCGTTTCAACCGAGGTCTGCCCATCGGTGTTGTCGAGTTCCAGAATGGCGTCAATCTTGCCATACGCGCCACGAATGAGGTGCAGCGGCTGGTGCAGCATCATGTGGGCGGTGATGTTGAGCCGCTTGAGCGCCATCCGGATGGAGTCCACCAGGAAGGGGGAATCCTGCAGGATCACCTCGACGATGGTATGGGGAGACTGCCAACCGTGACGGGTCAACACAGGATTGTAGACCCGGATATAGGGGTCGGTACCGCTACGCTGATTGAGGGCATTCCACAGGCTCAGGGCCGCGCCGTAGAGATCGCTGTCGTTGCGATCATGCAGATCGGAGCTCGCCATGTTGCCGTAAAACTTGGCCACGAAGCGCTCAACCAGAGAGGCACTGTTTTTGGGCAACTTCTGATGGATCAGGCTGAGAACGTTTTCGAGCAGAACTGAGGTAGGGGCGTCTTTCAATGCCATTTTTATATTCCTTATCGGACGACATTAACCACCGACGCAGAGGCAACCACCCTGGTTACCCGCTGGTGCAGAGTTGTTGCGAAGTGTAATGGCTTGGAAAAGGGAAGGCGAGGAAAGGTGCTAACGAGGTGTTAAAAACAAGGTGCAGATCACGGCTTAAACTGTAAGAAATTTTGCAAATAACCAAAAATACAGAAATTCACACTACTTCCGTACCAGTTTACCGGATAGATAGTGACGCAAAGCAGATAAACAGTCGGCAATCTGTTCTATTTTTGTTAATTTATGCGTTCGAGGCTGATAAAGCGGTAATCATCCTGGGTTTTCAGCCGAAAGTAGCCATGTACACCATGGATGGCAACAAAAGGCCGTATTTTTTCTATGCCAAGTTCCAGGGTCAACCCCTGGTCGCTGCGCACCACCAGCCGTCTGGCATGGCCCTGATACATCAGCATCACCTCATCGCTATTCAATGAGAGCCGAAAAGTAAACTGCTTCACGCTTGCTCCTGATCACACGACAAATCACCCAATGAGGGGCAGGAGCATTCACGCCCCTACCCCGTCAACACTTACTGCTGCAGCGCCTTGCTGACCTTCTCGAACAGATCCCGCGCCAGCCCCTCAAGGTTGGCAAGACGAGTCAACTCGGCGCGGATCAGGGCCTTGCGCGCCTCATCCAGTCGCTTGAACTGGATAAGCGGAGTGATGAGGCGGGAGGCCACCTGGGGATTGACCTCGTTGAGCGCGATCAGCAGATCGGTCAAGAAGCGATAACCGCTGCCATCCACCGCATGGAACTGCACCTGATTGCTCATGGCGAAGCTGCCGATCAGCGCCCGCAGCCGGTTCGGGTTGCGAATGCTGAAGGTGGGGTGACTCATCGCTTGTTTCACTTCGCTAAGCACATCGGCAGCCGGTTTGCTGCCAATCAGTCGCAGCCAGTTATCCAGCACCAGCCCATCCTTGGCCCACTTGCCTTCAAAATCGGCCAGCAGCGCAGCGCGGCATGGCAACAGATAGCCGTTGGCTACCTGCAACGCTGCCAGAGTGTCGGTCATATTATCGGCGGTTGCATACTGCTCGCGCACCAGCGCATCGGCATGCTCCGCATCCAGCGCCGCCAGATAGCCGAGCACTACCCCTTTGAGGGCTCGCTTGGCCATATCGGCATGCACCACCTGATAACCATTCAGACGCAGGCTATGATAGGTCGCCGCCAAGCGCGCGCCAAAGGCCTCGGCAAGACGGGTGTGGATAGCGTCGCGCACCTGATGGATGGCATCGATATCGGCCACCTCGAACAGCTCGGCCAGCGTCGCCTCACCGGGCAGCGCCAGGATCTCCGCCTTGAGGGCCAAATCCAGTTCACTGTCGTCAAGAATGGCGACGAAAGCGGCCAACAGGGTTTGGGAGAGCTCAACCCCCTGCCCGTGCTGTACCCGCGTCACCCCGTCGATGACCGCCTTGTTGATCAGCATCTGGGCCGCATCCCAGCGGGCAAACTCGTTGCGGGCAAAGCGCATCAGGAAGGCGAGTGCTTCGTCGCTGTAGTCATAGTGCAGCTTGACCGGCGCGGAGAAGTCCCGCAGCAGAGAGGGAACCGGTTTGACCGACACCTGATCGAATTCGAAGGTCTGCTCCGCGTCCAGCACGTCGAGCACGTTGCCGATGGCCTTGCCCTGATATTGCAGCGCAATGACGGCACCTTGTTCATCATAGAGCTCGATGTCGAGGGGGATATGCAGCGGCAGCTTCTGCGGCTGATCCTGGGTCGGCGGGGTGTGCTGGCTCACATGCAGACGGTAAACGCCGCTGGCGGCATCGTACTCGTCGGTGACGGTCAGCTCGGGGGTACCGGATTGGCTGTACCAGCGGCGGAAACGGCCGAGATCCACACCGGAAGCATCCTCCATCGCCTGCACGAAATCATCGCAAGTGGCGGCCGAGCCGTCGTGACGCTCGAAGTAGAGACGCATACCGGCCTGGAAGGCATCTTCCCCCAGCAGGGTGTGCATCATGCGGATCACTTCCGACCCCTTCTCGTAGACGGTCAGGGTGTAGAAGTTGTTCATCTCGATCACCACATCCGGGCGGATCGGGTGCGCCATGGGGCCGGCATCTTCGGCAAACTGCGGGCCGCGCACGGTACGCACGTTGTTGATGCGGTTGACGCCACGGGAGCCCAGATCGGAGGAGAACTCCTGATCCCGGAACACCGTCAGCCCCTCTTTCAGGCTGAGCTGGAACCAGTCGCGGCAGGTGACGCGGTTGCCGGTCCAGTTGTGGAAATATTCGTGACCGATCACCCGTTCGATACCGTGGTAATCGCTGTCGGTGGCGGTGGCAGGATTGGCCAGCACGAACTTGGAGTTGAAGATGTTGAGCCCCTTGTTTTCCATGGCGCCCATGTTGAAGAAGTCCACCGCGACGATCATGTAGATGTCGAGATCATACTCAAGGCCGAAACGCTGCTCGTCCCAGCGCATGGAGTGGATAAGGCTCTCCATGGCAAAACCGGCACGATCCAGATTGCCCTTGTCGACGAAGATCTCGAGGGCCACTTTGCGGCCGCTTTTGGTGGTGTAGTGGCTACGCTCCACATCGAAATCACCGGCCACCAGCGCAAACAGGTAGCTCGGTTTGGGGAAAGGATCCTGCCACTGTACGAAATGACGGCCGCCATCCAGATCACCGCTATCGACCTTGTTGCCGTTGGAGAGCAGGAAGGGGAACTGGGCTTTGTCGGCGGTAATGCGGGTGCTGTAACGCGCCAGAATGTCGGGGCGGTCCAGATAATAGGTAATGCGCCGGAACCCCTCCGCTTCACATTGGGTGCAGTAGGCATCGCCAGACTTGTAAAGCCCTTCCAGCGCGGTGTTGGCAGCCGGATCCAGCAGGGTGACGATGGTCAGTACACATTCGGCAGGCAGGTTGAACAGGGTCAGGCTGCTCTCGCCTTGCTCGTAGTGGTCACAGGGAATGCCATCGATGGCAACGCTCTTGAGGGTCAGCTGCTCGCCATCGAGTACCAGCGGCGTATTGTGCTCACCGTTGCGGCGAATGCGGGTGATGGCGGTGACCTGGGACAGCGGCTCCTGCAGTTGGAAATCGAGGTCGATGGTGTCGATCCAGTAGAGCGGTGCCTGATAATCCTGGCGATATTTGGCCGTCATGGCCTGGGAGTGATCGGTCATTATTGTCTGCTTCCACGCGTGTTAAAGGCGAGAAAGAGGCTGTCACAACCAACTGGCGCGGTCAAACAATTTGCAGATCGTCAGTTACGCCAGACAAAAAGAAAGGCTATGTCCCAATTACGTGTTGCATGGGGTGCCCTATCGCCTCATGCAAACACGCTTTGATATTCACACTCCTCCCGTAACGCTCCAGCATCCTTAGCCAACCCAGATAATTCCTCAGGTAGCGAGTCGCCACGCCATGGAAGCTCGCCAGCTACGACATCACCGAATATGTGCCGACCAAGACCTGCGAGCAGCCACAGCTCGATTTCCTGCGCCAAAGCTAAGACGCCAAGGCCGCCATGCCGACAGACACTGACGTGTGGGTACCAGCCCTGCACCGCCAAATAAATCGATAACCATCTGTTATTAAAGGCTTAATCAATACGGCGCCAACGCCTGTCGCAGCGCACGGCTAGGCTCGATTGACTGTGCCGGCATAAGGCTTATAAATGGTGGCAGGTAGGGCGTTCCTTCGGACTGCCCGCGTATTCCCCCTGTCGTTGGAAGGTATTACCGTGAAAAAACACATGATCGCCCTGGCCGCTGCCGCCCTGCTCTCTACCATCACCGCTGCCCCGGCATTTGCCGTCAGCCACGGCCACAGCAAGACGCTGGCAGCCAGCAGTTGCACCCAGGTTGATGAAGCCCAAGGCCTCTGTACTATTGGCAAGAGCAGCAAGAAAGTCGTCAAGAGCGCCAAGCCCAAGGTTCACTACGTAACCAAGTCCGGCAAGCGTCTGCCGCGTTGTGAAGACGTGGGTGGCTCCCAAGCCGACAACGGCTCCTCCTGCTGGTACTGATACCGCAACCCCCGCGCTGTCTCGCTTAACCACGACCCGCTTTGGCGGGTCGTTTTGTTTGGTTATGTCCCAATTACGTGTTGCATGGGGTGCCCCAGCGCCTCATACAAACACGCTTTGATATTCACCCCCATCCCGTAACGCTCCAGCATCCTGCGCCAACCCTGATAATTCCTCAGGTAGTGAGTCGCCACGCCATGAAAGCGCACCATCCACTCTTTCAACCGGTGGTGATATCCGTTTACATGTTGAATGTGATACGCCCCCATCACCCGTTCATCTTGGCGATTACTCACTACCTGATGGATCACTCCCTGCACCTTACTGAAACTGGCATACACGCCCGCACCATCGCTACACAGCACCGCATCCGGTGACACCAGCGGCTTCAACACCGCGATGACTGTTGCGCTTTACGTAATCTGGCCAGGGGCGTCTTGGTGAGGATGGAGCTAGTGCGCAGACACTGTTTGCAACGGTAGCGACGTAAACCTGGCTCCATCCCCAAGGGGCCAGCTGATTGGCATCTGCCTGACAATGGGGACAGCCGCTACATTCAGGTAACTGGGTACAGAGCGAGGTAATGGCATGTGGCGCCATGAGCTCCTGCCGGGCAACACGGCGCTGGCGCAGGGTTAACTGGGGAAAGAGGGACAACAGGTGTTGAAAGGCTGGGGTATCCATGATGGTAGGCCTCAAGGTGATGGCCTACTTCACGCTTAGCCTTTCACAACACGTCATTGGGACAGAGCCAAAAGAAAGGGCGACCGGAGTCGCCCTTGTGCATGATGGGTCACCTTGTCAGCTGCGTTTGCTGACCTTGGCCAGGTCCGCCGTGATATTGGCCGTTTCGATGAGATACTCATCGGGCGCTTCAAAATCAGCGGGCAGTTCATCCAGACTCTTCACCGCCGGTTTGCCAAGACGTGCCAGACGCTCATTGGTACGTTTGAGCGCTTTCTCATCCTGTTTTGCCTGCTCGGCAACACGCTCCGCCTCGTTGAGGGAGACCGACTTCTTGTCTTTCTCCTCCTTGTAGTCGGCGATGTCCTGCATCACATAGGCAAACTCGGGATCCTTGGCGATCCGGGCATCGTGCGCCGACTGCAACTTGGGTAGCACGCTGGCGAAGTTGCCGAGTTTCTCGTATTTGGCGGAGGCAATCTTGTCCCACGGCAACGCATTGAACTCACGGCTCTCACCCGTCTCTTCCGGGGCAACCGGTGTCGGGAAGCTGATATCCGGCGCAACGCCCTTGTTCTGGGTGCTGCCACCGTCGATCCGGTAAAACTTGGCGATGGTGTACTGCACGTGTCCCAGCGGTTGCTCGTAGAAGTCATAGACCTTGGCGAGGCTGCGATGCTGCTGCACCGTCCCCTTGCCGAACGAGTTTTCACCCAGGATCAGGGCGCGGCCATAATCCTGCATGGCAGCAGCGAAGATCTCGGAGGCCGAGGCACTGTAGCGGTCAATCATCACCGACATGGGACCGCCGTAATAGACGTTGCCATCGTCATCGCCATTGACCGTGATACGGCCCATGTGATCACGAATTTGCACCACGGGACCGCTGGCAAAGAAGAGACCGCTCAGGGCGGAAGCTTCGGTCAGGGCGCCACCGCCATTACCGCGCAGATCGATGATCAACCCATCGATCTTCTGCTTGTTAAGACTGGAGAGCTCCTTGATCACGTCATCGTGCAGATTGACGTAGAAACTGGGGATCTCGATGACACCAATCTTCTTGCCTTCGGCGTTAATCACCTTGGACTTGGCTGCTCGGTCTTCAAGGCGCACCTTGTCGCGGGTCAGCTCGATCTGCTCGGTCTTGGCGGCTGCGCCCTTGCCGCGCTGGATCTCCAGCTTGACCTTGCTCCCCTTGGGCCCCTTGATGAGCTCAACCACGTCATCAAGACGCCAGCCGATCACATCAACTATCTTGCCATCTTCCTGCCCTACCCCGGTGATCTTGTCATCAGGTTTGAGGTGGTTGGACTTGGCCGCCGGGCCACCGGGCACCAGGGAACGGATGACGGTAAAGTCATCGTCCGCCTGCAACACGGCACCAATCCCCTCCAGCGAGAGGTTCATCTCGGTGTTGAACCGATCTGCACTGCGCGGTGAGAGGTAACTGGTGTGCGGTTCGATGGCGCGAGCAAAGGAGTTCATGAAGAGCTGGAAGACATCCTCGCTCTCGGTCTGTGACATCCGCTTGATAGCGTTGTTGTAACGCTTGCCAAGCAGCTCCTTGATCTCGGGCCACTCCTTGCCACTGAGCTTGAGGCTCAGGGCATCGAACTTGACCCGTTGACGCCACAGCTCGTTGAGCTCTGCTTCATCTTTGGGCCAAGCCGCCCCTTCCCGATCAAACACATAGTTGTCGGTCTGGGTAAAATCGAAGGGAGTGTCGAGCAGTTTGAGGGCGTATTCGAACCGCTCATAACGCCGCTGCTGGCTCAGGTTGAACATCTCGTAGGCGGGTGCCAGACGGCCTCTTTCGAGGTCGGTGTCAAAACCGGTACGGTACTTTTCAAAACGGCTGATATCAGAGGCCAAAAACAGGTTGCGGCTGTAGTCCAGATTCTCCAGATATTTATCGAAAATCACGGAGGAAAAGGCATCGTCCAGCTTGAACTGTTTGTAGTGCGAGCGGGTAAACAGATTGGTAATTCGCTTGCTGGCCGTAGCATGTTGGCTCTCTTGAGCCAACACAGGCAAATCACTCTCCTTGAGCACCGGCTCAATGGCCTGTGCAAGCCCGGCAAGCGCCAAGCTACAGGCAACAAGGGAAAAACGAATTACGCCATGCTTCAACATTTGTCTCCTTAGAGAACCAAGTGCTCTGATTTGACCCGCACCATCATGCCGGTCTGCAGTTGGACCTGTACATCGTCCTTGGTTACTTCCTTGATGGTTGCCGGAACCGGGAGTTTACCCATAACGACGCGCACATCCTGACCCACTTTCAGCATAGCGGCATCCACTTTAACCAGCGGAGCGTCAGCGACCGGGGCCTTGGCGGCAGCCTTCGGCTTGGCAGCGACATCAGCTTTCTCGGTTTTGTGCACAGCAGGACGACGGGGCTTCTTGGCCTTCTCATCCTTCTCTTTGATATTGGTACGACGACTGGCAAATACGCGCTCTTTGCTCTCTTTCAGCGCTTGCTTGGCGTGCTCGATGTGCTCTTCGGTCAGCAGTTCGCCCGGGTTGCCGTCAAGATCAACGCGCGCCTGGCCAGCTTTAAGGCCGTGCAGGTAGCGCCAGCTGGAGGTGTATTGACGCAGTGCGGAACGCAGCATGGTCTTGGAGACTCTGGCATCGTCAGCAAGACGCTCGGCCAAATCCTGGAAGATGCCAATCTTGAGCGGCTTGGCCTCTCCTTCAGCAACGAAGCAGGCCGGGAATTTCTCGACCAGGTAGGCAACGATCTCTTTACTGTTCTTCAGCTTCTCAGTGTTTTCCATGTATAACCTTGGCTTTCATATAAACGCACGGGCACGTCCCGAGCACAACAAAGGCCCCATTATAGAGAGCTTGGGGCCTTTTGCGAACCATCTAGCAATGACTTAGAGCATGCTTTCCAAAATTTGCACCGTTTCTTCGAGGCCAATCCGGTCTTCCTGGTCGAAACGGTTAAAAATCGGACTGTCGATATCGAGCACCCCGATGATCTCGCCACCACGGCGCACCGGGATCACGATTTCGGCATTGCTGGCCCCGTCACAGGCAATATGCCCGTCGAACTGATGCACATCGTCCACCAGCTGGGTCCTGCCCTCTGCCACGGCCGTACCACACACCCCGCGGCCAACCGGGATCCGCACGCAGGCCGGTTTGCCCTGAAAGGGCCCCAATACCAGGGTCTCGCCCTGCAACAGATAAAAACCGACCCAGTTGATCTCCGTCAGCTCCTGATTAAGCAGCGCGGACAGGTTGGCCAGATTGGCAATCAGATCGGTTTCCCCCTCCAGCAGCGCCTTGGCCTGCTGGTTGAGGGTGCGATAAAACGGTTGTTTCTCAATCATGATTAAATGAACTTCACTCCCTGATGGTTTGGGGAAGGTAACGCCTGGCCAGGAAATTTCAAATATTTTTTCCACTCCCCACTCCTCTTGCGCCGTTATTCCCGGGCAACGGAAAGTGCAAATTGCTGGCGTTGACCATTACTCCACTCGATATTTAACAGCCAGACCATGACGGGTGACGTACAGCTCCCCACCTGAGTCACCCCCTGCCACTGTCCGTCTATTTGTTGTTCAAAGCTCACCGGAATGGTGCCCATAAACATATCTTTGCCTTCGAGCGTCGCGTTTACCGGCTTGATGGCCGGATCGCCCCCGGTAATAGCGATTGCAAAGTCATGTTCGGCGCGCAGCGGTAATTCCGTGATGGCGACCGTCAGCGGCTTGTCACCCATCAACGCACTGCAACGGGTGTGGGAAAGATCACAAATCTGATCTTTTTTCTGGCCAGCAGAGACGCTGTTATCGGCCGAAAACCAGGTGCGATAGGCCACCAGCGCCAATAGCAGCGCCAATACCAGTGCGAGGTGCAAAACTTTACGTGCGGTAAGTCTCTCTTTCATCAAAAACAGCCCGAATAAGATGCAATTAAAATAGTTTTTTGTGATCTCGAACAAGGTAAAAAACTGCCATAACAAGACCGGACGGAGCCAAATATATCACTGTTTATACTGTTATTTTACCTGTCAGTTCAGTATCATTCCCATGCAATTTTCATTTAGCCATCTTTTGCTTTTCCTTTCGTTAACAGATGTTAACAATTGGTTGGCGGTGGCTGATGAAGCCAGTCCGGTTCTCCGGATACAAAACCAAACAACAGCAGCATCGGAAGCGGAATATAACGATGAGCCATACAACTAACCATCCTGAGTACAACTACACCGTTGTTCGCCAGTTTACCGTCATGACGATTGTCTGGGGAATTGTCGGCATGTCGGTTGGCGTACTGATCGCAGCCCAATTGATCTGGCCTGCCCTCAACTTCGAGACTCCGTGGCTGACTTACAGTCGTCTGCGGCCCCTGCATACCAACGCAGTGATCTTCGCCTTCGGCGTCAGCGCACTGATGGCCACCTCGTTCTATGTGGTACAGCGCACCTGTCAAACCAGACTGTTTGGTGGCCCGTTGGCAACCTTCGTCTTCTGGGGCTGGCAAGCGATCATCCTCTCTGCCGCCATCTCTCTGCCGCTGGGTTACACCTCCGCCAAAGAGTATGCCGAGCTGGAGTGGCCAATTGATATCGCAATCACAGTGGTATGGGTCGCCTATGCCATCGTCTTCTTCGGCACCCTGATGAAGCGCACCACCTCCCACATCTATGTGGCGAACTGGTTCTTCGGCGCCTTCATCATCACCGTTGCGGTGCTGCACATCGTCAACAACATGGAAGTGCCGCTCTCGGGCATGAAGTCCTACTCCATGTACTCCGGCGCCATGGACGCCATGGTGCAGTGGTGGTATGGCCACAACGCGGTAGGCTTCCTGTTGACCGCCGGCTTCCTGGGGATGATGTACTACTTCGTGCCCAAGCAGGCCGGTCGTCCGGTTTACTCCTATCGCCTCTCCATCGTGCACTTCTGGGCGCTGATCTCCCTCTATATCTGGGCCGGTCCGCACCACCTGCACTACACCGCACTGCCTGACTGGGCTCAGTCGCTGGGCATGGTGATGTCCCTGATCCTGTTCGTGCCCTCCTGGGGCGGCATGATCAACGGCATCATGACCCTCTCCGGTGCGTGGCACAAACTGCGTTATGACCCCATCCTGCGCTTCCTGATCGTTTCCCTGTCTTTCTACGGCATGTCGACCTTCGAAGGCCCGATGATGGCGATCAAAACCGTCAATGCCCTCTCCCACTACACCGACTGGACCGTTGGTCACGTGCACTCTGGTGCGCTGGGTTGGGTTGCCATGGTCTCCATCGGAGCGGTCTATCACCTGATACCTAACCTGTTCGACCAAGGCCGGATGTACAGCGTCAAGCTCATCAACGTTCACTTCTGGCTGGCGACCGTGGGCACCGTGCTCTACATCGTTGCCATGTGGATTTCCGGCGTGATGCAGGGCCTGATGTGGCGTGCAGTCAACGAAGACGGCACCCTGACCTACAGCTTCGTTGAAGCGCTGCAGGCATCCTACCCCTTCTATTTCGTGCGCTTCCTGGGAGGCTGCTTCTTCGTCACCGGCATGTTGCTGATGGCTTACAACGCCTATCGCACCATCACTGCGCCCAAAGGTTCTCTGGAACCTGTCGCCACGCCCGCATGATTGAAGAGGTCAACCCATGAGCAACAATAACCGTCACGAAATATTTGAAAAAAGCGTTCCCATGCTGGTGGTCGGCATCATCTTCGCCATCAGTCTGGGGGGCCTGGTTGAAATCACCCCGCTGTTCTTCCAGAAGCAGACCACCGAGCCGGTGGAGGGCCTCAAGCCCTACACCGCCCTGCAAATGGAAGGGCGCGACATCTTCATTCGCGAAGGCTGCACCAACTGCCACAGCCAGATGATCCGTCCGTTCCGTGCCGAAACCGAGCGTTATGGTCACTACTCGGTCGCTGGCGAGAGCGTCTGGGAGCACCCCTTCCTGTGGGGCTCCAAGCGTACGGGTCCTGATCTGGCCCGTGTTGGCGGTCGATACTCCGATGCCTGGCACCGTGCTCACCTGATCAACCCGCGCGATGTGGTACCGGAATCCAACATGCCCGGTTACCCCTGGCTTGACACCAACGTGCTGACCGGCGAGATGACAGCCAAGAAGCTGGCGCTGTTCCGTGATCACTTCGGTGTGCCCTATACCGACGCCGATATTCAGGGTGCGGGCGAAGCCGTCAAGGGCAAAACCGAGCTGGATGCGCTGGTGGCCTATCTGCAATCACTGGGTCATGCCCTGAAATAAGGAGGCGAAGATGGACTACGGCACATTTCGCGGTCTGTATACCCTGCTGTTGATGGCCATCATGATTGGCATCATCGTCTGGGCCTACAGCAAACGCCGCAAGACCTCTTTCGACGAGGCTGCCAATCTGGTTTTTGCCGATGATGAGCAACCCGGTGCTGATAAAAAGAACGCAGGAGCGAAACAATAATGAGCACTCTGTTTAGCATTTTTGTGACTGTCATCAGTCTGGGAACCATCCTCGGCTGCTTCTTGCTGCTGATGTGGTGCCGCAAGGACAAGATGGGTGTTGAAGAAGGCAAATCGATGGGTCACTCCTTCGATGGCATCGAGGAGATCAACAACCCGCTGCCGAAGTGGTGGACTTACATGTTCCTCTTCTTCATCGTCACCGGTCTGGTCTATCTGGTCGCCTTCCCGGGGCTTGGCAACTTCAAAGGCCTGCTGGGCTGGCAAAGTTCCAACCAGGACGTGCGCTCGCTGGCCGAGTCCAAGGCTGCAACCGAATCGGCCAAGGCCGAAGGTCGCGCGGTGGAGTATGACCGTGAGGTCGCCAAGGCTGACGAGATCTACGGCGCCAAGTTCCGTGAACTCACCTACGAAGCGGATGGCAAAACCTATCGTGCCATTACCGAGATCGCCAAGGATCCGGAAGCCCTGAAAGTGGGTCAGCGTCTGTTCCTGCAGAACTGCTCCCAGTGCCATGGCTCCGATGCCCGTGGTGGCCGCGGCTTCCCGAACCTGACCGACAGCGAATGGCAATGGGGCGGCCAGCCTGATCAAATCAAGACCACCATCATGGGCGGTCGTCAGGGGATCATGGCTGCCTGGGGTGAAATCCTCGGCAAAGATGGCGTTCAGGAAGTGGCCTCCTATGTGCTGAGCCTCTCCGGTCGCAAGGTCGACCTGGTGGAAGCGAAGAAAGGTGAAGCGCGCTTTGCCATCTGCGCTGCCTGCCACGGGGCCGATGCCAAGGGCGGTGTTGCCGTCGGTGCGCCAGATCTGACCAACAACACCTGGCTCTACGGTGGCTCCCGCGAAGTGGTGGTACAAACCATCACCCACGGTCGTCACGGCGTGATGCCAGCCTGGAAAGACATTCTGGGCGAGGACAAGGTTCACCTGCTGGCCTCCTACGTTTACAGCCTGTCTCATCAACAGGCTGCCAAATAAGGTTCGCCCGTAACGTTGTAACATGTGATAAACACGTGATTACACAGCAAAAAGCCTCGACTCCTCGAGGCTTTTTGTTATCTTGTGTTGCGTAAAAACCATCTTCCACGTTAATCATTCGTTTCATGGCAGTAGCAATCATGACCCAACCTCTATCCAAACCCTGGCATCGCCAATTCTGGCCCTGGTTTATCATCGCCCTCCCCACTGCCGCCGTTGTCGGCAGCATCGCCACCGCCATCATCGCCAGCAAGGATGGGGTCAATCTGGTGGCCGAGGACTATTACAAACAAGGGAAAGAGATCAATCAGGACTTGAGCAAGTTTGACCGCTCCGAAGCGCTCAATATCCGCTTTGGGCTGGAGGTTGACGGCAACGAGCTGACCCTCAAACCCATCAGCGGTGACATTCCTGCCGGGCAAGCTCTCTATCTCTCATTGTTCCACCCGACCTTGGCCGGTCAGGACAGCGAACACATGATCACCGCCGATGCGAGCGGCACCTATCGCCTCCATTTCGACAAGCCGCTGGTCGGCAAGTGGCACATTCGGGTCGATGCTTTCGATCACGAGTGGCGATTGCAAGAGACCGTCCAGTTACCGACCCAGGCCCCTGTCGAACTCGACCCGAAAGGACGCTAAGCCATGACCGGCTGTTCTCACTGTGGCGAGCCGGTTCTCGCCAGCGCCCCCGCAGCTTGCATTCTGCATTCTGCATTCAGGGGAGCATAAATCATGACCCCCTGCTTTCACTGTGGCGAGCAGGTGCCCGCCAATAGTGGCTATTCCCTCGAGATAAAGGGGATTGCTCGCCCCATGTGCTGCCCCGGTTGTCAGGCGGTAGCGGAAACCATCATGACGTGCGGTCTTGCCAGTTACTACGATCACCGCACCGCCCCCGGCACCAAGGGGGAGCTGGTGCCCGAGGAGCTGGCCGCCCTTACCCACTACGACCTAGCCGAGATCCAGCAGGAGTTTGTCACCGAAAGTGGCACTGGGCGCGAGACAACGCGCGAAATCCAGCTGACGGTCGAGGGGCTCACCTGCGCCGCCTGTGCCTGGCTGATTGAACGCCACCTGATGACCTTAAGCGGCCTGCGCTACATCAACGTCAACACCACCACCCACCGGGCCCGCATCAAGTGGGATCCGGACCGGCTCTCCCTGAGTGACATCCTCAAGGGATTCGCCCAGATTGGCTATCGCGCCTACCCGTTCCAGACCCATCAACAGGAGGCCCTCTACGCCAAAGAGGTGCGCAGCTATATGTTCCGGCTGGCACTGGCAGGCCTCGGCTCGATGCAGGTGATGATGTGCGCCGTGGCGCTCTACATGGATCTCTTCATCAGCGTTGAAGATGAGTTCATGGTCTACTTCAAGTGGATAAGCCTGCTGCTCTCCACCCCCATCATGATCTACTCGGCCCAGCCGTTTTACGTGGGTGCCTGGCGCAGCCTGAAACAGGGCCACCTGTCGATGGATGTGTCGGTGTCACTGGCGCTGATCGGTGCCTTTGTCGCCTCCATGTGGGCGACTGTCTTCAATACCGGTGAGGTCTATTACGACTCCATCACCATGTTCGTCTTCTTCCTGCTGCTGGGGCGCTTTCTCGAGTTGCGGGCCCGGCGCAAGGCCTCGGAATCAAGCTCCAACCTGGCGCGGCTGGTGCCCATCATGGCGACCCGTATCGATGATGAAGGGGAGCATGAGGTCGCGGCCAAAACCTTGCAGGTCGGCGATCGGGTACGGGTACTGGCCGGCGCCACCTTGCCGGCGGACGGCATCATTGTCGAAGGGCAAGCCAGCCTCAACGAATCCATGCTGACCGGCGAACAGCTGCCCCTGCTCAAACAGCCTGGCGATCAGGTCTATGCCGGCACCATCAACACGGATGCGCCGCTGCAGATCCGGGTCAGCCACCGTATCGAAGAGTCGCGGATCGCCCAGATCATGCGGCTGCAGGATCACGCCCTCGATGACAAACCGGCCATCGCTCAGATGGCGGATCAGCTGTCGCGCCACTTTATTCTGGTGCTACTGATCATTGCCGCTGCGGTCTGGACCTTCTGGCACTTCCATCAACCGGATCAGGCGTTCTGGGTCACCCTCGCCGTGCTGGTTGCCACCTGTCCCTGCGCCCTGTCACTGGCCACCCCAACGGCGCTGACCTCGGCGACCGCCAATCTGACTCGCAACGGTATCCTGCTGCGTCGCGGTCATGTGCTGGACGTACTGACCAAGGCCAACCGGATCGTGATGGACAAGACCGGCACCCTGACCACAGGTGACATCAGTCTGACGCAGACTCAGGCGTTGGCCGACCTTGACGAGGCTCACTGCCTCGCCATCGCTCGGGCAATGGAAGCGCAATCCGAACACCCCATTGCCCGCGCCTTCCGATTACCCGCCGACAGCATCACTGTGCTGCCAGCCGCCCGCGAGATCACCCCGGTCATCGGTCACGGTATCACGGCACTGGTGGATGGCGTACGCTATCGCATCGGCAGTGCCCGCTGGCTTGGGCTGGATCCGGCGCAAGAACACGGTCGTGGTCTGGCTATCTATCTGGCCAACGAGCAGCAGGTATTGGCCCGTTTCAATCTGGAAGATACCCTGCGCCCCGATGCCAAGGCGTTGATCGCGGCATTCAAGGCGGCCGGTCTGCAAACCACAGTGCTCACGGGCGACAGCTCTCTGCAGGCAGACGAGATTGCCCGCGAGCTGGGTGTGGATGAGCTGGTCAAGGGGGTTTCACCCGATGGCAAGCTGGCCTACCTCAAGACCCGTGAAGCCCAGGGGAATATCAGCATCATGGTGGGCGATGGCATCAACGACGCCCCGGTACTGGCCGGGGCGCACGCCTCGTTCGCCATGGCCGGTGGCACCGATCTGGCGAAAAACAGCGCCGATGCCATCCTGCTGGCCGATGACCTGAGCCGGCTGCTCGAGGCCAGAGTGCTGGCAATGCGTACCCGCAAGATCATCATCGAGAACTTCGCCTGGTCCATCGGTTACAACCTGCTGGTGCTGCCGCTGGCGGCCTGCGGCTGGCTGCCCCCTTATCTGGCGGCGGCGGGCATGTCGCTCAGTTCACTTATCGTGGTGACCAACTCCATGCGTCTCAACCGATGAGACTGGTGGCGAAATGTGGCGAAAAATAGCTGAAAATGTGGCCTGCCTCCGATGCAGGCCACATTTCTCACTGATAGCGGCTGGCCCCCTGCCCGAACAGGGTTACCATAGGGGACGCCTGCCAAGGATGAATGCCAAGGTACCTCCCATGAATATAATTTTTGTCCTGATCCCCATCGCCATCCTGTTTGTGATCATCGCTGGAGTCGTCTTCTTCTGGGCCATTCGCTCCGAGCAGTTTGAAGATCTCGACCGGCAAGGTTCCAACATCCTGTTTGACGAAGAGCAACCTGTCCACAAACCCGCAAAGCCTGCTGATAATGACCCACAGCCTTGATCTTGCCGGCGCCCTGCTGGTCGGACTGGCAGGCTCCGCCCACTGTATCGGTATGTGCGGTGGCGTCTCCGCCGCGCTCTCCATGGCGATCCCCGCCAACAAGCAGCACTTTTGGGGGCGACTCGCTTATCTGCTCAACTACAACCTCGGCCGGATCCTGAGCTATGTCATTGCAGGCGCTTTGGCAGGGGGACTGCTGGCGACCACCAGCGAGCTGGGCGCTGGCAAACACGCCATCGCCGGCTTGCGCCTCGTGGCGGCGCTATTGATGATCGCGCTTGGCCTTTATCTGGCAGGCTGGTGGCAAGGGATCTTGCTGCTGGAGCGACTCGGCGCCAGGCTGTGGCCCCGTATCAAGCCGCTGGCTGGCAAGTTTCTTCCCTTCACCTCACCGCTGCAGGCACTGCCCTTTGGCATGGTGTGGGGTTGGCTCCCCTGCGGGCTGGTCTACTCCATGCTGACCTGGAGCGCGGCGGCGGGTTCAGCCAGCGGCGGGGCGCTGATCATGCTCTTTTTTGGTCTCGGCACCCTGCCCACCTTGTTCGCGCTCGGGGGACTCGCTGATCGCCTGAGATACTGGCTCACCCTGCGCAGTTTACGCCTTGGCGGTGCCCTGCTGCTCATTTTGTTCGGGGTACATACCCTGTGGATTGGCATTGCTTCCTTTTGAAACCCTATCCAAAACGGATGAGTTAATGGTAAACTTGTTTGATATAAATCAATTATTCGTATGAGCCTATGATCCCGGAAAAGAAACCTGGCAGACGTATCCAGAGCGGTGGCTGTGCAATTCATTGCCAGGATTGCAGCATCAGTCAGCTCTGTATTCCCTTCACTCTGAACGACAACGAGCTTGATCAGCTGGACAGCATCATCGAGCGCAAAAAGCCGATCCAGAAGGGTGAAGAACTGTTCAAGGCTGGCGACGAGTTCAAATCCCTCTATGCCATTCGTTCCGGGACCATCAAGTCTTACACCATCACCGAGCAAGGGGACGAGCAGATCACCGCGTTCCACCTCGCTGGCGATCTGGTCGGTTTCGATGCCATCCACAAACAGGCACACCCCTCCTTCGCCCAGGCGCTGGAAACCGCTATGGTGTGCGAGATCCCGTTTGAAATACTCGATGATCTCTCCGGCAAAATGCCCAAGTTGCGTCAGCAGATCATGCGTCTGATGAGCAACGAAATCATGGGCGATCAGGAGATGATCCTGCTGCTCTCCAAGAAAAATGCCGAAGAGCGCCTTGCCGCCTTCCTGCACAATCTGTCGGTACGTTTCTCCGAGCGTGGCTTCTCCGCCAAGGAGTTCCGCCTCTCCATGACCCGTGGCGATATCGGCAACTATCTGGGGCTGACCGTCGAGACCATCAGTCGTCTGCTCGGCCGTTTTCAGAAGTCCGGTCTCATCAGTGTCAAAGGCAAATACATTACCGTGCTTGACCAGGTCGCGCTGGGCATGATGGCCGGCGCCACGCGCCCGCCCTGTGGCTGATTTTTCCGCTTACCCTCCCGCTTTTCTCCTGCGTTCCCAGCCGGATCCTTTCCTCTGGAATGTGATCCGGTACGTTTCCGCCTCCCTCCTCCTGCGCTAAGCTGTAATGGCTAACATTCTGCAGTCATTGGTCGTTTCCAAGGAGGAGAAGATGGTCAAATATCAGAATATTCTGGTGGTTATCAATCCAGAAGAGGAGCGTCAAATCGCCCTCGAACGGGCAGTCAAAGTCGCCGAGCTGGACGAACACGCCCATCTGACCCTGCTGCTCACCATCTATGACTTCTCGTATGAAATGACCGCCATGCTCTCGGTGGATGAGCGGCAAGAGATGCGCGACGGCGTCATTTCACAGCGACGTGAGTGGCTGGACGAGATCCTGACCCCCTATCGGGCACAGGGGATCGAGTGCGAAGTCAAGGTAGTCTGGCACAATCGCCCCTTCGAATGCGTGATCCAGCAGGTGCTGGAGCAGCGCCACGATCTGGTGGTCAAGGCCACTCACCATCACAGCTTCCTGCAAACCTTCATCTTTACCCCCACCGACTGGCACCTGCTGCGCAAATGCCCCTGTCCGGTGCTGCTGGTCAAAGAGGGTCACTGGCAACGGGGCGGCAACATCATCGCTGCCATCAACTGCTCAAGCGACGATCCGGATCAGAAACTGCTCAACGAACGGATCACTCAGGAGGGGAGCGATATCGCCGAGCTGCTGGGCTCAAACCTCTATCTGGTCAACACCTACCCGGGCACCCCGGTCAATGTGGCCATCGAGCTGCCGGAGTTTGACCCCAACGCCTACAACGAGGCTATTCGTAAACACCACGAAAGTCTGCTGCTCAGCCATGCCGACAAGTTCGGGATTGGTCATCTCTGGACCCGGGTTGCTGAAGGGCTACCGGAAGAAGTGCTGCCGGATATGGCCGAAGAGCTCAAGGCGACCCTGATGATCATGGGCTGCGTTGGGCGTACCGGGCTTTCTGCTGCTTTGCTCGGCAATACCGCCGAACATGTGATTGACCGCCTCTCCTGCGACATTCTGATCCTCAAACCGGCCGACTACAGCTGCCCGGTCGACAGTCGTCGCAATCAATCATAAGGTGCCTGGCACCTTGCCCTCCCCCGGGACATGGCTATAATAACGCGCTTATTTGTGTCCCGGGTTTTACGAGCATGCTAGAAGAGCTGAACGCCAAAGAAAAATACAGTTTTAACAAACTGCAGAAGCGCCTGCGGCGCAACGTGGGTCAGGCCATTGCCGACTTCAACATGATTGAAGAGGGCGACAAGGTCATGGTCTGCCTCTCCGGCGGCAAGGACAGCTTCGGTATGCTCGACATACTGATGAGCCTCAAAGCCAGCGCCCCCATCCATTTCGATCTGGTTGCCGTCAACCTGGATCAGAAGCAACCCGGTTTCCCCGAGCATGTGCTGCCCGAGTATCTGGATTCCCTCGGCATCGAGTACAAAATTGTCGAAGAGGATACCTACTCCATCGTCAAGGAGAAGGTACCGGAAGGCAAAACCACCTGCTCCCTCTGCTCACGGCTGCGCCGCGGTATTCTCTACCGCACCGCCCAGGAGCTGGGTTGCACCAAGATTGCCCTTGGCCACCACCGCGATGACATTCTCGAGACCCTGTTCCTCAACATGTTCTACGGTGGCAAGCTCAAGTCCATGCCGCCCAAGCTGGTGAGCGACGATGGCAAGAACGTGGTGATCCGCCCGCTGGCTTACTGCAAAGAGAAGGATCTGATCCGCTACGCCGAGGTCAAAGCCTTCCCCATCATTCCGTGCAACCTGTGCGGCTCACAGGAGAACCTGCAGCGTCAGGCCATCAAGCAGATGATGCAGGATTGGGATCGCCGCTTTCCCGGTCGTATCGAAACCATGTTCACCGCCATTCAGGACGTGATCCCGAGCCACCTGCTCGACCACAAGCTGTTTGACTTCAAGAGCATCAACCGCGACTCCGGCATCATCGATGGCGGCGACAAGGCGTTTGATCCGCCCGAGATGCCAAAGGCGCCGCTGCTGGACATCGACGAGATGGACATGCTGGATGTGATTGAAGTGCGCTAAGCCGCCGTCACAGGGCAAACGCCATGCAAGAAAAAGGAGCGATGAACGCTCCTTTTTGCTTTCATGATCTACCTGTCATTGAAGTGACAGTGCTGCCGGCCTCATCCCTTGTGCAGCCAGGGGGTCAACCGCAACACGTCACCCTGCAGGCGCAGTTGCCCCGCGGCGAACGCAGCCAACTGCTCATTGCTCAGCAGCAGGTGGCCTTCCTGCCAGGGCAGCGCCTCCTGACGGGTGCCATCAATCAGATAAGCAGTGCCGCTCTGCTGCACCAGAGTAACGCGCACCCCTTCCATCTTCGGCAGGAAGTGCTTGCCGACCATGCCCGCCATCTTGTCGAGCAGCGACTGCATCTGCTGCTGACGCGCCGCCAACTCCGCCAGCGGCAGTTCGGGCCCGTTCGGCGCATCGGCCATCACCTGTACCGTCATATCGCAAGTGGCGTGCTTCTCTTTCAGGCCGACGGTCACAATTCCCTTGTCGAGGTTGAGATCCTCATCAAAAGGCAGGCGCAGCTCACTATCGACCGTTACCTCGCCAGCGACCTCCTTGCTGTCGGTTGCAACCCGAGCAAAGGTGAGGCCGCAGCGCTGACCATTTTGCGGATCGGTCAGATAAAACCCCAGTCTGGCGTGACCAAACTCCCCTTTGGCAAAGGTCTTCATCTGGCTGTAGAAGGTGCTGTATTGCAGATCCAGCACCGGCTCAGCCAACGCCAGCCCTGGCAGCAAGAGACTGGCCAGCACGCTCTGGTGCACAGCCTTGGCCACTCCATATCGACGGGTCATTCAACATCCTTTTGCATCATGCATTGAAATGGTTGGGGCCTTCTGGCACCTCGTTAACCTCTACTGCCACCCCGCAGAGATCCCGATAGAGGATCCCCTTGCAGTTGAAATAGAGCGGTGCCACCCAGATAAGCCCCAACCCCATCGGGATCAGCGCCAGGAAGAAGAGCGCGGTCATCACGCCGTGGAACAGCACAATGCTGGGCCAACCGCGCGCAAAGAGCTTGAGAGAAACCAAAATGGCCTGGGGCGGCGTCAGGCCGCGCTCCAGCACCAGCGGTACAGTAAAGAGCAGCCCCATGCCGATCAGGGCCGAGGGAATGAAAGAGAGCACCGCAGGCAACCCCAGCAGATCGAACAGCGGGCCAAACAGGCTGGTAAGCAGACTGCCAAGCAGGCTCAACATGCCGAGGCGCACAAAGTGGCGGAAGAAGTCGAATACCTGGTTTGCCCGGGCGCGCACCCCGACCGACTGCTGCAACCCCAGCATATCGAGGGCGCTGGTCATGGGGGCCATCACCACCGTCATCAGCAGGCTCAGCACCACGGCCACATTCATCTGGTTATCATCCCCCAGATAGGGCAACAGCAGCACATTGCTGAGCAGGATCCAGATCGCCGTCACCCCGACAATCGCCAGCAGCAGGCCAAATCCGGTACGGCGGGTCTGTTGCCATCCCTCCTGGATGACCCCTTTCAGATCAAGGCGGTAGCCCTGGTTCAGAGACTGCTCAAGGGAGCCGCCAATACGCATTTTATTACTCAATTGACTATCCAATATCGAAAACGACCAAATCAGGTGGCACATTATAGCGATTTGGCCTGCTATTCGTAGCCGTTTTTCCTGAGCAGTTGCGGCTAATTCGGGCCAACAAGCCTTTGATTTCATGTGTCGGCTGCATAGAATGCGGCCCTCTTTCAACACGATGGCCACTGGCTGGGGTGAGACTGACGGATGATGAACAATCCACAGGTAATTGTCGCGCTGAACAAGATCAGCAAAAAATACGATGGCAAGGTGATCCTGAGTCAGGGCGGGATCGCACGTTGTTAATGAAATTTGAACGCGCAAATCGTCTGTGATCTAATCTCGCCTCCATGCTGGGCAAGCTAAAAAGAGCAGGTTGGAATAACGATTATCGGGCGCAGTGATTCTTTGGCTAAATAATCCGCGAAGTATGCTCCCGCCCTGGGAGGAAGAGAACTCAGTCCAGTTTATGCAATATCGTTAGTCGCCAATCAAATGAGCCACCCCCAAAGGACTGAGTTGAGGCCCTCCCTACCACCCCTGCCACGACCACAACGGCGCCGCATGCACAAAATCGACTAGTTGGATTGTGCATACCACGGTCAAATTGAACCTTTCAACCACTTTTTCACTACTGATTGCTACAGCCGTATCAGGGTGCCCTGAACGCGACAAATCCCATCACAGCCTTGCTATTACTGACTTTTAATAATTTTTAATAACTCTATTTAACGTTTTGCCAGCCATCTTCACTGATAGTGTGACGACCATCACATCGCAGCCAGCGATGTGGTGGTGGGCCTTGTTTCCTATTTCCTATCTATAGGGTTGAACTGGGAAAGGGCTCTGATCTCCGAATCACTTATAGGTCGACATCGATATATGAAGTATTCAGTTGTTGCTGCATCAATTTTGGTTGTTCTTTCTGGTACAGCCTCTTCGGCTTTTGCTCATGATGTGAATTCCAGAGAAGCTCATGATGGTAAAAAAGCGTTTGGAGGTTATGCCGGTTATAGTCGTGCTGTAGACCATATTGGCGAAGCCGCTGTTGATCACGCCGTACGCGAAGCGCTTGGCCGTGATCATGGTGATGGCCGTTATACCGCTACCGAACATAATGTTAGCGAGCGCATGGCTGCTGTCGGTGAAATTCGCGATGCCATTGATGAAATGGATATGAATCATACCTCCACCACACGTTTGCAAAAAGCGCTGGATCGGATGGCAGGTACAGGTGGAGCACACGATGCTCGTACCATTGCCGAAATTGCGCAAGCACAACAGGCTCTTGAGCAGGCAAAATACAATGCCAAAGCCAAGAAAGATCGCTTGGCACACTCTGCGGCCATTGAAGCTGCACTGGCTGGCACTCCTGTCCCCAACACTTACGACACACCGCAGCCACAACCCGAACAACCGAAGCAACAGGCTGCCTCGTATGCCGTCCCGCAGCTGAAAACTGACGTTGTCGCTCCGCAGCCGATGGTCGCTCCCAAGACCCTGGCTGAACTCGGTCAAGCGCCGATTGCTCACCCGGTTGCTCATCCCTATGAGTCTCCGCGCCCGGTTGAGCACGCCACACCGCACATTGCGCCGCAGCTGAAAGCTGACGTTGTCGCTCCGCAGCCGATGGTCGCTCCCAAGACCCTGGCTGAACTCGGTCAAGCGCCGATTGCCCACCCGGTTGCTCATCCCTATGAGTCTCCGCGCCCGGTTGAGCACGCCACACCGCACATTGCGCCGCAGCTGAAAGCTGACGTTGTCGCTCCGCAGCCGATGGTCGCTCCCAAGACCCTGGCTGAACTCGGTCAAGCACCGATTGCCCACCCGGTTGCTCACCCCTATGAGTCTCCGCGTCCGGTTGAGCACGCCACACCGCACATTGCGCCGCAGCTGAAAGCTGACGTTGTCGCTCCGCAGCCGATGGTCGCTCCCAAGACCCTGGCTGAACTCGGTCAAGCGCCGATTGCCCACCCGGTTGCTCACCCCTATGAGTCTCCGCGCCCGGTTGAGCACGCCACACCGCACATTGCGCCGCAGCTGAAAGCTGACGTTGTCGCTCCGCAGCCGATGGTCGCTCCCAAGACCCTGGCTGAACTCGGTCAAGCGCCGATTGCCCACCCGGTTGCTCACCCCTATGAGTCTCCGCGCCCGGTTCAATACGCCGTACCGCACATCGCGCCGCATCTGGAAGTAAAAGTGCTGCCTGAACCACCGCACGCCATGTTCGGTGCCCGTTCTCCTGTACCGGCCCAACAACCGGTGGCCACTTACAACACCGTAGAGGGTATCAATCACGCCACCGCCATCAACGGCGTGATCCAGAAGACCCCGAACCTGGCTCCGCAGGCTGTGCCGACACTGGCGCCGCAGGCCGTTCCACATATGGTTCCGCAAGCCGTACCGCATATGGTCCCGCATCAGGAAGTCAAGGTGCTGCCTGAAGCACCCCATCTCGTATTTGGTGGTCGTGCCCAGGCTCCGATGCCAAAACCGCATGCAACATATAATGTTGTGGAGGGCATCAACCACGCCACCGCCATCAACGGCGTGATCCAGAAGACCCCGAACCTGGCTCCGCACGCTGTGCCGACACTGGCGCCGCAGGCCGTTCCACATATGGTTCCGCAAGCCGTACCGCATATGGTCCCGCATCAGGAAGTCAAGGTGCTGCCTGAAGGTCCCCATCTTGTATTCGGTGGTCGTGCCCAGGCTCCGATGCCAAAACCGCATGCAACTTATAATGTTGTGGAGGGCATCAACCACGCCACCGCCATCAACGGCGTGATCCAGAAGACCCCGAACCTGGCTCCGCACGCTGTGCCGACACTGGCGCCGCAGGCCGTTCCACATATGGTTCCGCAAGCCGTACCGCATATGGTCCCGCATCAGGAAGTCAAGGTGCTGCCTGAAGCTCCCCATCTTGTATTCGGTGGTCGTGCCCAGGCTCCGATGCCAAAACCGCATGCAACTTATAATGTTGTGGAGGGCATCAACCACGCCACCGCCATCAACGGCGTGATCCAGAAGACCCCGAACCTGGCTCCGGCCAACGTGACCATGAGCTACAGTGGTCATCGTGCTCCGGTCCACACCGCGACCGAAAATGATCACCATTCGGATCACAACGCTATTTTTGTGCCAACAGCGCAGTCAGTAAGGGGTTAAATAGCACGGCCCTATCCTGATCAGTTAAGGATCCATTGACCGATCCTTCTGCTATAAGACAATCCGGAACCAATCACTGGTTCCGGATTTTTTATGTCTATTGCAAACGACCTGAACGATGTTGTTGAGGCATCTGGCGACATGCTGGCTAGGCTGGCATTTTTTGCCGAGCATATTTCCGACGAATGGATTCGTGCCACTGCAGCCTTGTTTGGACGTTATCCGGAAGACCCGTGGCACTGGTTTACAGGTCTTTGCCATCGATGGGGCCCTGTTCCGAACTTAGGATATGCCTGAACTCAGAGCGCATTTCGGCTCGGTTAACACCTCAACCAACCGGCAGACACCTTATCCGATGCTGCGGTTGGTCACGCTTATGAATGTCCGCTCGCATGTCATTGCCAACGCGGCCATCAGCCCGTACGGCTAAGGGGCGCACCGCCACCTGATAACGGGAGACCCAGCCCTTTGTCTAAGTCAGCAATAGACCTTCCTTGTCAGCGTCCATCTCATTCCCGCCGCGTCAGTTGGTGTGAAAGCCCTGACCGCTGGGCGGCAGCGCCTCTTCATACTCCATGCGGGTCACTCTGGCGGTGCGTGGGCCATGCTCCAGCCAGCCCAGCATCATCTGCACCCCCTGCGCGGGGCCGCTGATCAGGATCTCCACCGACCCATCCTCCAGGTTGTAGGCATGACCGCGCAGCCCCAGTTGCAAGGCTCGCTCGCGGGTGAAGTAGCGAAATCCGACCCCTTGCACCTGTCCCCACACCCGAATGACAAACGATTGCTCTCCCATTTCTCACACCTTCTGCTTAAGAAAAAAATTCCTGAGACGATAATGAGTGTGACACTCCCTCTTCTGCAGGATGCAGCTCCATTATGAAAGAAGTTAAATTCCGCTGGGTTGACCGCTATCTCATTCACCTCACCATCAGTGAAAAATTCCATATCGCATTCTGGTTACCCCTCTTTATCATCGCCTTTCTCAGCTGGTATATGCTGGCGGCCAGCCATCAACAGGAGATCACCTTGCGGGTTGCGCAGTTGCAGCAGCGAGTCGAGACCACGGCGCAGCTGGTTAGCCAGCAGCCCACTCTGGTGTTGCCTGCTGATCTGCGTCTGACCCGGCAAGGCAGCAGCGGGGTGCAGCAGCAGGGCAATCGCTACCTGTTTACCGCGCCAGCAGGTCAGGCGGGCTACGTCACCGGCGATCTCGATACCGGCAACCTCTCCATGTGGGACGGCCAAAGCTCAACCCTGCTCCTGATCGGCGCACTGGCCGCCCTGATGGCGCTGGTGATCCACTACCTGATGACCTTTGTCTCCGGTGCGCTTTACTCCACCAACAAGGCGCTGCAAACAGTGGCGGACGGAGATCTCACCTTCCGTCTCAACTTCTTCCCGGTGCGGGACGAGTTCTCCACCCTGGCGGGCAGCATCGACCGCTTTACCGACCGCCAGCACCAGATCGTCAAACTGGTGGAGGAGTCTGCCGAAGCGCTGACCATGGCCGCCGACGAGTTTCGTGACCATGCCCGCGAAGGCGAGACCATGGCGCGCTCGCAGCGCCAGCACATGGATTCATTGGCCACCGCCATGGAGCAGATGTCGGCGGCGATCCGCGAAGTGGCGCGCAATGCCAACGACACCCTGCAGCAGACCCGCCAGTCGAGCGAAGAGGCCGCCAATGGTGCCAACCGGGTAGCCCGTACCATCGAGGCGATCCGCACCCTGGCCGATGAGATTGGCAACGCCTCCGGCGCAGTCGAGCGGCTCACCCACAACGCCAACCGGATCAACGAAGTGGTCAACGTCATCAACGCCATCTCCCAGCAGACCAACCTGCTGGCCCTCAACGCCGCCATCGAAGCGGCCCGGGCCGGTGAGCAGGGTCGCGGCTTTGCGGTGGTAGCGGATGAGGTGCGTACCCTCGCCAGTCGTACCCAGCAGGCGACAGTGGAGATCCAGCTGATGATCGAAGAGCTGCAGACCGGTACCGGCGCCCTCAACGAGATTATGGAGAAAACCGTAGGGCGCGCCGCCAACAGCCAGCAACTCATCAGCGAGGTGGGGCTCGATATCGAAAAGCTGAGCAACCACAGCGATGCGGTGCTGGAGATGAGTACCCAGATTGCCACCGCCAGCGAGGAGCAAAGCTCGGTCGCCGCCGAGATCACCCACAATCTCGATC
Organism: Aeromonas veronii; assembly: GCA_041319085.1. Classification (NCBI taxonomy): domain Bacteria; kingdom Pseudomonadati; phylum Pseudomonadota; class Gammaproteobacteria; order Aeromonadales; family Aeromonadaceae; genus Aeromonas; species Aeromonas veronii. The sequence goes on from CP101033.1 coordinate 2,403,602, forward strand.
AGGTGCGCCATGAAGCGGCGCAGGTAGAAGAGACAGCCAGCGCCTCGGTAGCTGGCACTCAGGGGCTGAAAGCCACCGCCAGCGAGCTGTCTCAGGCTCTCAAGGGGATTAAGCTCTGACCATATGAGGCGCCAGAACAGGGCAACCCTATCCATTACACAGGGTTGTTTGAGTTTTACCTGCGGGCCACATAGAATGTGGCCCCTTTTCTTTCTACCATCGGCAAACACCCATGAGCGTTTTCATCTATCTCGTCAAAGGCCGCGAAAAATCCCTGCTGCGCCGTCACCCCTGGATCTTCTCCAAGGGGATTGAGCGGGTTGAAGGCAACCCCGTTGACGGCGATACCGTCGAGATCTATGCCAACGATGGCAAGTGGCTCGCCCGTGGCGCCTGGTCAGGCAGCTCCCAGATCCGTGCCAGGGTCTGGACCTTCGACAAGGATGAGACCGTCGATCTCGACTTCTTTATCCGTCGCCTCAAATATGCGCAGGAGTCCCGCGATCCGCTGATCAAGCGTCAGGGTCTCACCGGCTATCGCCTGTGCGCAGCCGAATCCGACGGCCTGCCGGGTCTGACCATCGACCGTTATGCCGATTTTCTGGTGTGCCAGATCCTCTCTGCCGGTGCCGAGTTCCAGCGCGAGCTGATCACCCAGGCGCTGCGTACCCTCTACCCAGAGTGCAGCATCTATGAGCGCTCCGACGTGGCGGTACGCAAGAAGGAAGGGCTGAAAGAGCGCACCGGCGTCATCTATGGCGAGACGCCGAACGAGCCGGTGGTGATCGAAGAGAACGGCGTGAAGATCCTGGTGGATATTCGCAACGGCCACAAAACCGGTTTCTATCTGGATCAGCGTGACAATCGTCAGGCGGCCGCCAAGTACACTGAAGGCAAGCGGGTGCTTAACTGCTTCAGCTATACCGGTGGTTTTGGCGTCTATGCCCTCAAGGGCGGTGCCAAAGAGTTGGTCAACGTCGATCTCTCCCAGAATGCGCTGGATATCGCCCGCCAGAATGCCGAGCTGAACGGGCTGGATACCAGCAACACCCAGTTTATCCGTCACGACGTGTTCAAGCTGCTGCGTGAATACCGCGAGAAGGGCGAGAAGTTCGACGTCATCGTGCTGGATCCGCCCAAGTTCGCCGAGAGCAAGGCCCAGCTACTGGGTGCCTGCCGCGGCTACAAGGACATCAACATGCTGGCGTTCCAGCTGCTGGCGCCGGGTGGCGTGCTGCTGACCTACTCCTGCTCTGGCCTGATGGAGCAGAGCCTGTTCCAGAAGATCGTGGCCGATGCGGCACTCGATGCCGGTCGCGATGCCCAGATCCTGGAGCTGCTCTCCCAGGCCTCCGATCACCCCATCGGTACCGCCTATCCGGAAGGTTTCTACCTCAAGGGTCTGGCAGTGCGCGCCCGCTGATCGGCCGTCATCTTCCCTTGTGATCAATCAGGCCCCTTGCGGGCCTGATTGTTTTGTTGCGCGCGTATAGACCTGATCCTAGCTCCCACCCGCCCCATTATTCCTCTCTGTGTGTTCTCCGCAGCCCTTGTCCTACTCTTCCCTGCTGCTGAGCGGCCCCTACCCCACGTTGGCAAGTCATGACAACGGGCGATGGCGCAAGCCGGATAAGTTAACCCCGCCCGGTCTGGATGAGCTGAACAGTCTTATGCCAGCTCATCCAGCACCAGCTCATTCAGACTGTTCATCACCCAGGCGCTCGGGTGCTGGTTAAATCCGAGCTTGGGGTAGTACGCCACCGCCTGCGGCGCAGCCAGCAGGATCAGCTTGCAGCCCGGCTGCAATTGCAAAAATGTCTCGCGAATAAGCGCTTTGCCAATCCCCTGCCCCTGCACCGACTCGGCCACCGCCAGATCCGAGAGGTAGCAACAAAAATGAAAATCGGTCACCGAGCGGGCCACCCCGACCAGGGTCTCGCCCTGCCAGGCGGTGATCAGCAAATTAGCGTGATCCAGCATGCCCTGCAGGGTGGCCGGATGATCCAGCGGCCGTCTCGCCCCGAGCGAGGTCTGCGCCAACAACGCCGCAAACTGCGCCGTGGTGATGGGGTGGTTAACCAAAAATGTGGTGGTCACTAAGCACTCCTCCTGATGGCGCTGCGGTTGCACGCGCTGTTGCGCTCTTTGACGCACGCTTGGCTGCATCTGTACTGCAATCAATCAGTGCGCGGCGGTTCCAGACCGATGACACGCACGTACGGGCAATTCGCTGCTGTTATATCAATTCCTGTTCGAACCCCAAGCGGCAAATGTGGCATAATGCCCCGTCCTGTGGCCCTTGGCGGGGCTGCGCTGGCGCACCTGGTCGCCCTTTTCTTCCCCGTCCGGCCTGGCGGTCATCCATCACTGCCAGTCATCGCTGCCCCTGTTGGCACCGAGGCCACCCATATTTGCGGCTTCTTGTCTTTCTGTCTACAAGGCCGCCCATTGACCAAGACGGCTCCACAGAGCCTCTGCTCTGTTTGCAAATAAAAGGGGTAAGTATGTCTTCCATTCGTCTGACCCAATACAGCCACGGCGCTGGCTGTGGCTGCAAAATCTCTCCCAAGGTGCTCGACACCATTCTCAAGAGCCAGATCCCGGGCTTCAACGACCCGACCCTGATCGTTGGCAACAGCAGCAAGGATGACGCGGCCGTGGTCGATATCGGCAACGGTCAGGGCATTGTCTCCACCACCGACTTCTTCATGCCTATCGTCGATGACCCCTTCACCTTTGGCCGCATCGCCGCCACCAACGCCATCAGCGATATCTACGCCATGGGCGGCAAGCCTATCGTTGCCATCGCCATCCTCGGCTGGCCCATCAATACCCTGCCCGCCGAAGTGGCCCAGCAGGTGATCGACGGCGGTCGTCAGGTGTGCCATGAAGCGGGGATTTCGCTGGCCGGTGGCCACAGTATCGACGCTCCCGAGCCCATCTTCGGCCTCGCGGTGACCGGTATCGTGCCCCTTGACGCCATCAAGCAGAACGACACCGCCAAGGTGGGTGATACCCTCTATCTGACCAAGCCCCTCGGTATCGGCATCCTCACCACCGCCCAGAAGAAGGGCAAGCTCAAGCCGGAACACGAGCAACTGGCCCCCAACGCCATGTGCACCCTCAACAAGATCGGCCAGCGCTTTGCCGAGCTGCCGGATGTGCACGCCATGACCGACGTCACCGGTTTTGGTCTGGCTGGCCATCTGCTGGAGATGTGTGAAGGCTCTGGCGTCAGCGCCCGCCTCGACTTCAAGGCGCTGCCGCTGCTGGACGAGGTGGATTACTACCTGAGTGAGGGCTGCGTACCGGGCGGGACCCTGCGCAACCACGACTCCTACGGCCACAAGCTCGATGCCATGGACGATCGCACCCGCAACATCATGTGCGACCCGCAAACCAGCGGCGGCCTGCTGGTCGCCGTGGGTAAAGAGAGCGAAGCCGAGCTGCTCGCCATCGCGCAAGACGCTGGCCTTGCGCTCTCACCCATCGGTCAGATCAAGCCCCTTGAGGGCGCCCGCTTTATCGAGATTGTCCAATGAGTGAATTGCCACTGGCCACGGACTACGCCCAACTCTTTTTGGACGATGTGCCGTTGATTGATGTGCGCGCCCCCATCGAGTTCAAGGAGGGGGCCTTCCCCTGCTCGACCAATCTGCCCTTGATGACTGACGATGAGCGCGCCCAGGTGGGGACCTGCTTCAAGAAGCAGGGTCAGGCCGCCGCCATTGAGCTTGGACACAAGCTGGTGGGGGGAGCAGTACGTGCCGAGCGACTCGAAGGCTGGCTGGCGCAGTTGCGCCAGCAGCCCGATGCCGTGCTCTACTGCTTTCGCGGCGGCCTGCGCTCGCAAACCGTACAACAGTGGCTGGCTGATGCGGGAGTGACTCGCCCCCGCGTCGCCGGTGGCTACAAGGAGCTGCGCCGTTTTCTGATCGACACCCAGGACAAGGCCTCTGCCGAGTGTCGCTGGAGCGTGCTGACCGGCATGACCGGCTCCGGCAAGACCCATATGCTCGATCAGGTGACCCAGGCGGTGGATCTGGAGGGGCATGCCCATCACAGGGGCTCGTCGTTTGGTCAGCTGCCCGGCGGCCAGCCCAGCAACATCAACTTTGAAAACAGCCTCGCCATCGAGCTGCTCAAGCGCCGCCATCAGGGCGAGCATGCCTTCGTGGTCGAAGATGAGAGTCGCTTGATCGGCCGCTGCTGCCTGCCCCTCTCCCTCCATGAGGCCATGAGTCAGGCACCGCTGGTGGTGGTGGACGTTCCGCAAATCGATCGCGCCGAGCAGATCCGTGAAGATTACGTGCACGATCTCTGGCTGCGCTATCAAGCCATGTATGGCCAGGAAGCCGGTTGGCCGCTGTTTGCCGCCTATCTCACCGATGCGTTGGCCCGTCTCAAGCGCCGTCTCGGCGATCAGGCCCACCGCGAGCTGGATGCCCTGATGCAAACCGCCCTCACCGAGCAGGAAAAGAGCGGCGATACCGCGCTGCATCTGGCCTGGATCACCTTGCTGCTGACCCGCTACTACGACCCCATGTATCTCTATCAGCTTGGCAACAAGCAGGAGCGCATCGTGTTTCGCGGTGACAAGCAGGCCTGCCTCGACTATTTCGCCGAGCAGCAGAGTAAAACCTAAAGATTCGGAAGATGAATAGCATGCAGAATGTAGATTGAGGAGAAATGCTTGTATGACAAAGAGCGTTCAGCTATGCCTTTTAATTCTCCATGCAATATTTCCTCTTGCCATGCTAATCATTTTCCCTGAATTAGGTTTTCTAACTCTGATTGTTCTTGGCATGGCCTCTGTATGCTCAGCAGGAATAATGCAGGCCGTACTAAGATTGCCTTTTATCACTGATGGTGTAAGAGCATTTGTGCTCATTGTCATTGCTACATTACCACTCACGATATGGCTTTTCTGTCCTACTGTAAGTTTCATTTTTCTGATTAAAGTTGCTTTTTGTGCCGTTATAGCTGCTGGAGTTTTTCTTTCCTTACCTAGCGATCACAACTAACTCATCTATAGGACCTCACATGTTGAAATTCGAGGTGATCCCGGTCACCCAGTTCGCCCAGAACTGCTCCCTCATCTGGTGTGACGAGACCCATCAGGCGGCCCTGATCGATCCGGGCGGCGAAGCGGACAAACTGCTGGCCGCCATCGCCAAACGCGGCCTGACCCTGACCCACATCCTGCTGACCCACGGTCATCTGGATCATGTGGGTGCCGCCGCCGAGCTGCGGGAAAAAACTGGCGTCGCCATTACAGGCCCCCACAAGGAGGACGCCTTCTGGCTCGACATGCTGCCCCAGCAGAGCCAGATGTTCGGCTTCGCCCATACCCCCGCGTTCACGCCGGATCGCTGGCTTGAGCAGGGTGACAAGGTACAGCTTGGCCAGTGCGAGCTGGATGTCTACTTCTGCCCCGGCCACACCCCGGGCCATATCGTGCTGCTCTCCCAAGCCGAACAGCTCGCCTGGGTTGGCGACGTGCTGTTTGCCGGCAGCATCGGCCGCACCGACTTTCCTCGTGGCGATCACGGCACGCTGATCAAGTCGATCACCGAGACCCTGCTGCCGCTGGGCGACGAAATCGTCTTTATCCCGGGCCACGGCCCCAGCTCCACCTTTGGCCGCGAGAAGGTAAGCAACCCCTACCTGACCCAGCCTATCTGGTGATCAAGAAGGCAGCGGTGTTAGCCGCTGCCCTTTCAACTGCCCGCAACGACCAATGGCCAGCACTGCCAGCATACGGCCCGAAGCAACACCTCCTGTTCCAGCCAAGCACCGTTGGACATCAACTCATCAAGCCAGGGCAGCGAGCCCCTCATCCCCTTCTCATCCATCCACGCGGTCGATCGCCAGGGCACCTTGCCACTGTCTGCCGCAAACGTGCGTACCGGGCGGGCGTAGTGATCAAGATAAGGTTGCAGCACACAGGGAAGCCAGAGCATGACAGGACGCTGTAGCTCGCGCCCCAGCTCGACGGCAATATCGATACCCCGTTGATCGAGATCGCCAAAATGGGCCCACTGCACACCCGCAGGCAACAGCGGGATCAACTGTTTGGCCAGGGTGGTATTGCGACCGGGAGTAAAGAGCAGCAGTTGCCCGGGTTGCAGCGGGTAGTCGACAAAGGCCCCCTTGTTCTCCACCGTAATAACCCGCGCACCTTGCCAGCTGATGGCCACAAGGGTTGCCAATGCCCGCTCCGGCAACGCCAATTCGCCCAGCAGCGCTATCACCGCCGTCATATCGTGCTGCTGGCCGTGCAGATCGACCAGTGACAGCGGTTCGAGGGTACGCAGGCGGATCACCTCATCTTGCGTGAGCGTCAGATCCGCAAGCAGTGGCTCTGCAAGGCATCCTGAGCGCGAATGCTTACTGTCCCCATGCCAGAGGGCATGAAAGCTGGCCTGATTGAGCCGTGTTGGCAAACTCACGCCCAGGCTTTGTAGTTGTTCACGCTTGTCCGGTTCGGGGGGCACCACCTGCGCCAATTGCCCAGCGAGATAAGTCCGCCCAGTCTCGGTCAGCACATAAAGAGCGCCACGTCCAACCGGCCTGATCCCGCCAACAGCCTGCAACAGCTCCTTCAGCTTGCGACCATGCTGACTCTCAAGCGAGCAGCCCTTTTCGTTCTGGCTATCGAGCAACCGTGCACACAGCGCCTGTACCCGGACTTCATCAAACAGCGACATCCTCACCTCCCATGCAGCTTCATATGACGAAGTAGAGGTGATTTTCCCTGTCATTACCGTGACCGGCTTCGCAAGCGGTTCTCATCAGCCCAACCTTGCCCGGCCCGATACTGGTAAACCCGCCACAAACGGCGCAAGCTGGTTTGATATAGAGATACACTGCGCTCTTCGCGGCACGACAACGCGATACCCGCTTTCACAAGGGCTTGCCATGACCGACGCCACAGACCCATCGCCATCCTCTTCCTGGCATCTATCGGATATCCGCGAGCTGGTGCACCTGCTGACCCTGGCGCTGCCCGCCGCGGTAGAGATCACCGAAGCGGTACACCAGGCGGTACTGAGCGGTATGGGGCTCAAGGGTCGGGATGAGGGAAAAACAGCCGGCATCACCGGGCTGGTCTACAAGGGAGTGCATGGCGCCGCCAACACCCTGGGCAGCGGTATCAGCCATCTGCTCAGCCGCCTGCCAGCCACACCGCCACCCCACCAGATCCCCGAAACCCCGAAGCGTGCGGCCCTTATCGCCACCCTCAACGGCGTGTTGGGGGACAAGCTGGTCGAGCACCACAATGCCCTCGCCACTCCCATGACGCTGCGCTATCAAGGCAAGCCCCTCGATTGGCAGGCAATGCCGGAGGATCTACCCCGCGAGGGACGGGTGCTGTTGATGGTGCATGGCCTCTGCATGAACGATCTGCAGTGGCAGACCGAGCATCAAGGCAAACCGGTCAATCACGGGGAGCAACTTGCCGCCGCACTTGGCTATCAGCCTCTTTACTTGCGCTACAACTCGGGCCTGCCCATTGCACAGAACGGGCAGCAACTTGCCCTGTTGCTGGAGCAGCTGCTCGCCCACTGGCCGGGACAACTTCACGAGATCAACGTGCTGGGCTACAGCATGGGAGGACTGGTTGCCCGCAGCGCCTGCCACCATGCCAGACTGGCCGGGCTCAGCTGGCCTGCGCACCTTGCCAACCAGATCTTTCTTGGCACGCCACACCACGGTGCGCCGCTCGAACATGCCGGGCACTGGCTGGAGCAACTGCTGCCCGCCACAGCCTACAGCGAACCCTTCGTCAGACTGGCACGGCTGCGCAGTGCAGGCATCAAGGATCTGCGCCACGGCAAGGTGATCGATGCCGTCGCACCGCCCGATCCCGCCGTGCCCTCACAGGATCCCCGCGCGCCACTCCCCTTGCCCGGCGGCGTCAACTGCTATGCCATCGCCGCGACGACCGCCGCCAAGCGCAGCCTGCTGGCCGACCGGCTGATTGGCGATGGGCTGGTGCCGCTACGCAGCGCCCTCGGCCAGCACAGCGAGGCGCGCCATCAGCTGGCCTTTCTGCCCGCCCATACCCTGATTGTCTATCGCACCAGCCATATGGCCCTGCTCGGCAGCCCGCAGGTTGGCCAGCAACTGCTGCGCTGGCTCAGCCCCTTGCAGCCATAGCGAGCTGGCTATTAAAGCAACAGAGTGCTGGTTCACAAAGAAGCCCTGTGGCACGTTGGGACGTTGAAGGAAAGACCACACTGACACCTTGCGTGTCACCACTGCAAAGGAGCGCCACCGATGGCCAAAGCAAGCAAGAAAGAGATCAAGAAGAAGATCGCCGCTCGTCTTGAGAAGATTGCCAAGCATGAAGGCAAGATCAAGAAGCTGAAGAAGGCCCTGAAGTAGGGCCCACCGCATAAGAAAAACCGCCAGCTGGCGGTTTTTTATTTTCTCATTTGTGTGCTTTTCAGGGCGCCCTGTGTGGCGCCCATCACCAGGTTACAGCCAAGGCGCCGCGGTCGGCCCGTGCTGCAGGCCCAATTTCCAAACCCGGCCAAAATGCTTGTAGTGACCGGCCGCGACACCGGCCTTCTCGCCCATGCCGTGATAGAGATCGAGGTGGCCCTTCTTCACTGCCCCGCCCACATCCAGCGCAATCAATAGCCGCAACTGGTGCTTGCCGGTCCAGTTGCCCTCTGTGTCAAGCAAAGGGACTTCGGCGAGGATCGGCGTGCCCATCGGCAACAGGGTCTTGTCAGCCGCAACGGCTGCCAGCGGCAGCAGCGGGATACCGGCAGCACCGATCACATCATTAGTGGGGCGACGCTCGAAGAAAACATAGGAAGGGTTCTGCTCCACCAACTCCTTAACGCTCTCCTCCGGCTGACGGTTGGCCCACTCCTTGATAGCCTTCATCGACATTTGTTCTTTGGGCACTTCACCGCGATCGATCAGCACCCGACCAATACTCACGTAACCGTGACCGTTTTTACCGCTGTAACCCAGATATTGCAGCCGATTATCATCCCCGTAGTGGACAAAGCCCGAGCCCTGCACATCCATCAAAAAGTTGTCGATAAGAGACTTGCTGTAGCCCAGCTCCAGCCCGCGGTTGGCCAACGCACCTTGATGGATCTGGGCCCGGCTGGGGCAACGGCCACCGCAGTTTGGCATCGCGTAGAGGGGGTATTTATACTTGGCATCCGGACGGTGGCGCACCTCCAGCACCGGCGAGTAGTAACCGGTAAACAGCACGTTGCCCATGCGATCGGCGCCACCCAACTGAGCCAGGCTGATGCCGTAACGAGTGATATTAGCGGGATCCCCACCACCGGCAACCCAGCGAGAGAGCTGCTGATAGAGCTCACCATAGCGGCTCGCCATGCGGCTGGAGCGCTGCAGCACGATGCGGCTCTGCTGACTGAATTTGCTGAAATCGGACGGCTTACGGCTATTGACCCGCGCGACCCTCACCAGATCGTCCGGCAAGGTTCCGTCAAGATACTGCTTCCCCAGATTCTCCGGCAGCGTACAGTTGAGAAAGCATTTGTCGCCGGTCTGTTTTTTTGGCACGTTTGCTTTCTCAGCATTGCCTGCACAACCAGCCAGACCCAGTACTGCGGCGGTCAGCCAGTAAGCGTGTTTATTCATATGTCCTCATATAACACCAAGGGTTATGTTCGGCGGGGAAGATGCCAAATTTGCAGGGGGAAAGCAAACGACATCAACCACGTGACGCAAGGTTTCTCGAAATGGGATCCGCCGGGTTATAACAAGGTGACAGGATGTGCGAGGTGATGGATGGAACAGCTCGAAATATTCCCGCTGCAAAGCCCCTGTATCGGGGTCTGCGAAGTGAACAACAAAGGCTACTGCAAGGGGTGCCTGCGCAATCGCGAAGAGCGTTTCAACTGGCTCGCCATGACCCCCGCCCAGCAACAGGATGTAATGCGTCTGTGTCGCAACCGCAAAGCCCGAGTTGACGCTGCCCGCCGCAAGGCACAGGAAGGCGCCCCCAGCGAACCGCAAGCACAGCCCGGCTGGGATTTCTGACTCGCCCCAGCCATCTCTGCGTACCCTATTCTTGCACCCACGAGTCACTATCTATTTCGCATATAAAAATGCCGCCCGCTCTTTCGAGCGGGCGGCATTGGCATTGCGATGCGCGTTATGAGCGCGACAGATCAACCAAACAGATGGTGGCTGACGATGAACAGGCCGCCGGAGAGCAGCATGGTCAGCGGCAGGGTCAATACCCAGGCCATCAGGATGGTCTTGATGGTCTGGCTCTGCAGGCCGGATTTGTTGGCTACCATGGTACCCGCCACCGCAGAGGAGAGGATGTGGGTGGTGGACACCGGCATACCGGTCAAACTGGCGACCCCGATGGAGGTTGCCGCCGTGATCTGGGCCGCAATGCCCTGGCTGTAGGTCATGCCGGTGGAGCCGATCTTCTCGCCCACGGTATGGACGATACGACGCCAGCCCACCATGGTGCCACAACCGAGCGCCAGCGCGATGGAGACGATCACCCAGGTCGGTGCGTATTCAGCGGTCGCGGTCAGATCCTTGCGCCATTTGGCCAGATCGGTCAGCTCCTTGGCGGGCAGCGGCAGTTTGGCAGCCTTACGGGCGGTGTCATCGATACAGAGCAGCAGACGACGCACTTCGCGGCGGTCGGTCAGGCCCATCTGATCATAAGTACGCACGGCACCCAGACGGGCATCCAGGGTGGCCATCGCCTGCAGCACGCCGTCGGCGGAGCAGTGGGTCATCAGCTCTTCCTGGGCCGTTGCCGGTGCTGAGAAGTTGATGACGCCAGAGAGGGCAGGCTGGTTGCGCTGGTAGATCTCCATGATGCGCTCGTTGGCATCCTGGGTCCGGTCCAGGTCATAAGAGCGGCTGTTCATGTCCAGCGCGAAATAGGCTGGCGCCATGCAGATCAGCACCAGCATCACCAGACCGATGCCCTTCTGGCCATCGTTGGAGCCGTGCACGAAGCTGACGCCCATGGCCGAGGCCACCAGGGTAAGACGCGCCCAGAACGGCGGGTGTTTCTTGCCATCCACCAGCTGACGCTCTTCCGGCGTTTTGTGGATCTTGTTGCTGGTCCAGATGCGCTTCATCGCCAGCAGCAACAGCGCCGCGATGATGAAACCGATGGTGGGAGAGATGATGAGGGAAAGCATGATGTCGATCGCTTTGCCCACGTTGATCCCTTCGGTCACCGGTTTATGGGTGATCCAGGCATAGGCGCCGCCTACCCCCAGAATGGAACCGATCAAAGTATGTGAACTGGAGGCCGGGATCCCGAAGAACCAGGTGCCCAAGTTCCACACGATGGCGGAGAACAGCAAGGAGAAGACCATGATCAACCCTTGGGTGGAGTCCATCCCAAGCAGCAGGTCGATGGGCAGCAGATGGACGATGGCATAGGCCACCCCCAGACCGCCGAACATGACGCCAAAAAAGTTGAAGATCCCCGATGCGACGACCGCCAGGTGAGCTGGCATCGCCTTGGTATAGATAACCGTTGCTACCGCGTTGGCGGTATCGTGAAAGCCGTTGATAAATTCATAGGCCAGCACAAAAAAAACGGCCAATACCAAACCGATTGACCACCACAAACCCAAACCACTAAACATTTCAAACATAAAAACAAACCTGTTTATGAGTTGCGGCGGATTATGCCAGATGGCGGCCAACACCATAGCTACCATTGAAATATTTCAGCCATAAAAAAAAAGAGCTTTTTTAAAAAAAATATCCTAGAGCCAGTGTTTATGCGGCTTGTCGCCAATTAATTAAAGCCATCAACGATTGCAAGAAAGGGCAAAAATAGCTGATAGTTAAGCCAATAACTGCCTTATCATGACGTTTTTATGACAGAAAAATAGGCAAAAATGGTGATAAAACGTACCGACCCTGCCAATCTCATCCGACCAGCACCGCAAACCCCATACCCGTTCCTGATCCCCATGATTAGCCGTCACTCTGAACGATACTATTCTTCATGTATTAAGGACCTTAAAAAGGTGTAAATAAAAACCACATTAAATCACAAGGTGCTGTTTTAATTGATTTTTCACCTTTGTTCTGCGGGTGCGTTTTTTGATTGAAATCCCCATCAGCATTCATGCACCGGTCGCGCAACCCGCCATGCATTATTCGTGGAGAAAAAAATGGCTGACAAAGGCAGCTTGTCAGTCATGGTCAAGACGCGATGCGTGTGATATTCAGCGACGCACTGCGCGGATCAAAATATTGCGCGGGGTCATGGGTTTGGCACAAAACTCCCCCACTTCGACCTGATAGCCCTGCTCTTGTAAAAAGATCGCGCGATCAAGCGCCAGCCAGATCTCGAGGGGACGACGAAACAGGTGTCGAACCAGCTCCATACGAAAAACATCACCAAAACGACGCTCCCCTTGTGCCAGTAATGCGCAGTAATCCAGCCCGACAGGCAAGGTTATACCCTTACGCTCTGCCGCCCATGCGCAGAATGCCTCGAAACTGCCGGTAAGCAGACTTTTTTGCATATTGGGCACCGGCAGATACTCATCAACGCCGCGAACCTGCCGCTGCAGGCAATCAAATCCAAGCCGCCATACCACTTCCAGTTGCCGTAGACGGGCGATACGCGCACCGCCAGTCACCATCTCCTGCAACGGCAGCTTGAGATCCGTCTTGCTCAATACCAGTTCGCTGGCACTGGCCATCGCCGATAACGGGCGATAGTGGCTAGTGCGGATCAGGTGATAGCAGCAGGGGGAGATGGTTACCCCGCTGGCACTGCGCTCGGCAACCAGCGCCAGCAGATGGGTGTGTAACTCGCCGCAGGCATGGAGTGCCATGGCGTGGTGCTCGGGGGCGATCAGCGCCGCCGACGCGGGCGCAAAGGCGTCGGCACAGGTAAAGCTCATGTCGGCGCCATCTCGCTCGGCCAGCAACCGCCCCTCGACGCAGAGCTTATCCTGCAACTCAAGACTCAGGATGCGAGCCTTTCGATGGCACGACACCAACCGCCCAAGGTGGCCTTTGCCCGCGCACCACTCCAGATAGGGGCCCTGATGAGCCGGCAGACAGGCGATGAACGACTCGATCTGGGCCTGTTTGCGCCCCGGCATATGCAGCGCCATCTTCTTGCTGCAGGTGATGGGTTCTGGCGTGAAAGACGCTAGCTGGCTAAGTTGCTGCAGTTCGGCACCTTCGGCAATCCAGGGGGCAAGCAGCGTGCTGAGGGCATCCATGTCGGCATCGAGCTCTGACAACTGGGCAAGCGTCAGCGCATTTAACTGCGCCGCCAGCTCAGGGGCCTCATCGACGAAGGCCATGCCCTGGTGATGGTATGGCTGATATTGCCACCAGCGCCGATAGCGGGTGAGCAATCTATCCAGTTGTTGAAAACGTTGAGCCAGCACGCGCGCCTCTGCCTTGCAGTCAAAAAGAGGCTCATTCTAGCGATCCCGTTTCAAATTGCACCCTCAATACCCGTGTCTGACCGCAGATAACCATGGCGGCAAGCAGACACCACACGAACAAAACAAAGCGGCCCGCATGGTGTGCGGGCCTCTTTACCTTGCGGTCAATTGGCAGCGGTGATCAGTAGAAGGTCTGCTGCTCTGCGGCCATCGCCTTGAGGCGGGCACAGGGGGCGAACCGGTCGCCGTGGCGCTTCTGGTAATACTCCAGACGGCCAACCAGATGATCGATCCCGAGCTTGTCCATGTAGCGGAATGGGCCGCCGAGGAAAGGCGGGAAACCGATGCCGAAGATGGCCCCGATATCGCCATCACGGGCCGAGGCCACCACCCCGCTGTCCAGCGCCATGGCCGCTTCGTTGAGCATCAGCAGCACGCAGCGCTCGGCGATCTCCTGACGGGCCAGCTTGGCGGAAGGCTTGATCCCGAGCACGCCATAGACGCTCTCGTCCACCGTTTTCTTGCCCTCTTTGCCGGTCAGCTTGTTGCGCGGTGCCGCCTTGCCGTAGAGGTAGAAGCCCTTGCCGTTCTTGCGTCCCTTGCGATCATTTTGCAGCAGCTTGTCGAACGCCTTGGGCGCCTGGAACTGCTCGCCACCCAGCTCTTTCTCGAGGATGGGGGAGATCTTGGCCCCCACATCGATACCCACCTCATCGAGCAAGGTGATGGGGCCAACCGGGAAACCAAAGTCCAGCAGTGCGCTATCCAGCACCTCCACCGGCTCCCCTTCCAGCACCAGTCGCGCCGCTTCGTTCATGTAGGGGGCCAGGATGCGGTTGACGTAGAAACCGGCTTCGTCCTTCACCACGATGGGCGTTTTGCCCTGAGCGCGAGCAAAGGCCAGGGTGGTGGCGACCGTCTCGGCACTGGTGCCGGCGTGCGGGATGATCTCCGCCAGCGGCATCTTGTCCACCGGGCTGAAATAGTGCAGCCCGACGATCCGCTCCGGGTGCGCCGCCTCTGCCGCAATCTGGTTGATGGGCAGTGAAGAGGTGTTGGAGGCAAACACCGTGTGTTCACCGCACTCGCGCTCCACATCCTTCACCATCTGATGCTTGAGCGCGAGATCTTCAAACACCGCCTCCACCACCATGTCGACCCGGTGGAAACCGGAGTAGTCGAGGGTGCCGGTCAGCAGGCTCATCTGCTTTTCCAGTTCGCTGCGCAGGATGTGACGGCGCTTGAGCTTCTTGGCCAGAATGTCGTAGCTATAGCGCATGGCATTGCCGATCCCGGCGCTCGCCACATCCTTGATCCGCACCGGCACGCCCGCCTTGGTGGCGGTGACAAATGCGATGCCGCCGCCCATCAGACCACCGCCCAGCACGGCGGCATGGGCCACCTTGCGCGGCTCGGCCCCCTGATAGGTGACCTCTTTCTTCATCTCGGTGGTGGCAAAGAAGATAGAGCGCAGGGCCGCAGACTCAGCCGTCATTACCAGCTCGCCAAAGTGGCGGGACTCGGCGGCCAGACCGGCCTTCATCCCCTCCTCCACGCCGATGCGCACCACCTCGAGGATCCGCTCCGGCGCCGGGTAATTGCCACGGGTCTTGGCTTTCACCCCCTTGCTGGCCTGATCGAACAGTACCTTGCGGCCCAGCTTGTTGGTCTCCAGCACCTTGCCCTGCAGATCCCGTTTCAACTGATGGCGCGGTTTGCCCTTCTTGGCCAGCTTGATGGCAGCCTCCAGCAGGATGGAGGGTGGCACTACATCGTCCACCAGCCCCAATTTCTTGGCTTGTTTGGCCCGCACCTGCTTACCGGTCAGCATCAGATCCAGCGCCTTGGCCACCCCGATAAGGCGCGGCAGACGCTGGGTACCGCCAGAGCCCGGCAGCAGACCGAGCTGAACTTCCGGCAATCCCAGCACAGATTTGCCGTGATCGGTCACCACCCGGCCATGACAGGCCAGCGCCAGCTCCAACCCGCCACCGAGGCAGGGGCCGTGGATAGCGGCGATCACCGGAATGGTCAGCCCCTCGATCTCGGCAAAGATCTCCTGCCCTTCCCGCGACAGGGTCTCGGCATCCTTGGCACTGGTGCAGGCGGCCAGCATGGTGATGTCAGCGCCGGCGATGAAGGAGTCCTTCTTGCCGGAGGTGATCACCAGACCGATCAAATCCTTGTTGCGTTTCACTTCGGCCAGTACGGTGCGGATCTCCTCCACAAAGGCGGCCTTGAGGGTATTCATGCTCTCGCCCGGCACATCCATGGTGAGGATGCCGATACCATCTTTACGAACATCCAGGGAAAAAGTCTTAGCGCTCATCATTCAACCTCCAACACCATAGCCACGCCCAATCCACCCGCCGCGCAGGCGGTGTTGAGCCCCAATCCCCCGCCGCGACGACGCAGCTCGTGCAGGGTCTGGGTGATCATCCGCGCACCGGTCGCGGCAAAGGGGTGGCCATAAGCCAGCGAACCACCGAGGACGTTGAACTTCTCCATGTCCACCTCGCCGATGGCCTGATCGCGGCCCAATTTGCCCCGGGCAAACTCGGTGCTTGCAAACATTTTGAGGTTGGCCAGAGTCTGGGCGGCAAAGGCTTCGTGCATGTCGATCAGAGTCAGATCGCTGAGCGTGATACCAGCTCTGTCCAGCGCCAGCGGGGTGGCGTAGGAGGGGCCCATCAGCATGTCTTGCCACACATCGATGGCTGAGAAAGCGAAGCTGCGGATATAGCCCAACGGCTCGAGGCCCAGCTCTTTCGCCCGACCTTCGCGCATCAGCAACACAGCGGCGGCGCCATCGGTCAGCGGGGTGGCATTGGCCGCCGTCACTGTGCCATGGACCCGGTCAAACACCGGTTTGAGCTTGGCGTAACTCGCAAGATCCGAGCTTTCGCGAATATTGTTGTCCCGCTCCAGCGGCGACTTGTAGGGCGGGACATGGGCGGTAAACACCTCGCCACTGAGCTTGCCATCAGCCCAGGCCTGCGCGGCCAGGGTGTGGGAGCGGTGAGCCAGCGCATCTTGCGCCTCGCGGCTGATCTGGTGGCTCTTGGCCATCTGCTCAGCCGTCTGCCCCATGGAGAGGCCGGTGGAATACTCGGCCACCGCAGGCGGCACCGGCAGCAGATCCTTGACCCGCAACTGACGCAGTATATTGAAGCGCTGCTGTAAATTGCGCGCCTTGTTGAGATCCACCAAAGCGCGAGCCAGCGTCTTGCTCACCCCAATAGGCAACACAGAAGAGGAGTCGGCGCCGCCAGCGATGGCGATATCCACGGTGCCGGCCATGATGGATTCGGTGACGTTGGCGACGGCCTGGAAACTGGTGGCACAGGCGCGGGAGACACTATAGGCATCGGTATTGACGCTCATGCCGGTCCCGAGCACGATCTCGCGAGCAATGTTGGGGGCTTCCGGCATCTGCACCACCTGACCAAACACCAGCTGGTCGATAAGCATGGGATCGAGATCGGTGCGGGCGAGCAGCTCGCTCACCACCAGTTTGCCGAGATCAACTGCAGGCACGCCATGAAAGGCCGTCGCCTGCTTGGCAAAAGGGGTTCGCAGCCCCGCCACGACGGCAATCCGTTCGCCCTGGCGAGTCGTCAGTTTCAATGGCTGTTTCATCCTGGCTCCTTGGTTAAACGCAAAGATTATAAGGTAGAGGTCTGACCTCATTGCGCCACATCTTAACAATCCAATCACAAGTTTCATACAGCTGATTGAAACTAAATGAAGCGCGGTAAGGCCCCGTAGCTCGCCCTTGGGGAGCAACTGGGGTATAAAAAGATCATCTTCCATAAAAACAACGGGTTTATCGCATGGCAGCGGCCGAGTTCAGCGCGCTTAGGGACTATCTTGGCAGTCAGATCCTGGGGCAGGAGGAGCTAATAGAAGGGCTCCTGATCGCCCTGTTATGTGAAGGACATGTGTTAATCGAAGGGGCTCCCGGTCTTGCCAAGACCCGCGCCGTCAAGGCGCTCGCTGGCGCCGTCGAGGGGCGCTTTGCCCGTATCCAGTTTACCCCTGACCTGCTCCCGGCAGATCTGACCGGCAGCGAGGTGTTCCACCCGCAGGATGCCAGTTTTGTATTCCAGCCCGGTCCCCTGTTCAACCATCTGGTGCTGGCGGACGAGATCAACCGGGCGCCGGCCAAGGTGCAATCGGCGCTGCTGGAAGCCATGGCCGAGCACCAGATCACCGTGGGTAAAAAGAGCTGGCGGCTGCCACCCCTCTTTATGGTGGCCGCTACCCAGAACCCCATCGAGCAGGAGGGCACCTATCCCCTGCCGGAGGCTCAGCTCGACCGCTTTTTGCTCAAGCTGATGGTGGATTACCCGAGCCCCACCATGGAGCTCGCCATCTTGCAGCTCAACGCCAGCGGCGAACAACTTGGCCCGGCGCCAGTGACCCTGAGCCAGACTTGCTTGCAACAAGCCCGCAGCGAGGTGCTGGCGGTGACCATGCAAAGCAGACTGGAGCACTATCTGGTGGAGCTGGTCTGCGCCACCCGCCCGGGCAGCGGCCTGTACCCTGCCCTTGAGCCGCTGATTGCCGTAGGGGCCAGCCCCCGGGCGACGCTGGGGCTGGCTCGCTCCGCCCGCGCCCGCGCCTGGCTCGCCGGACGTGACTATGTGCTGCCGGAAGATATCCAGCTGCAGGCCTATCCGGTGCTGCGCCACCGCCTTATCCCCAGTTATCAGGCTCTGGCCGACAATCTGGATAATGACATCCTGATCGCCCAACTGCTGGATCAGGTGCCATGCCCCTAGCGCCGGACCACCATCCCGACATCGCCCTGTCGCTGCCACGGCTGCTCAATATCCGACTCTGGGCCAACGCCAGAGCCAGGCCGAAAACAGGTCTAAGCAGCAGCGAACGCGGCAAACCGGGCCGCTCCCCCGGGCTCACATTTCGGGAGCTGCGTGCCTATCAGGCGGGTGACGAGGTTCGTCATATCGACTGGCGGGTGACGGCTCGCCTCGGTCGTCCCTATACTCGGCTCTACAATGAGGAGCTGGATCAGGCGCACTGGCTGCTGCTCGATCTCTCTCCCGCCATGTATTTCGGCTCCACGCTACAGCTTAAGGCGCGCCTGGGGTGCGAGCTGGCAGCAGCCCTGATCTGGCAAGGAGAGAAGCAGCACAACACCCTGATCTGCCACGGGCTTATCCCCCAACACCAGCGCCAGCGCGGCAGCGTGCTGCCCCTGCTCGAATCTCTCTGCCATCACTATCAGCAAGGGCTGGCACGACGGGCGCTCTCTCACTCGCTGGCCGACACCTTGTCCGGCATGAAGCTGCCCCACGGTGCCAAGCTGACGATCATCACCGACCACAGACCCTGCGAGTCGGCACTCTGTCAGCAACTGCAGCAACTGTCACGGCGCCACGATATTCACTATTGGCAGATCCGCGATCCCCTTGAAGCAGCCCTTCCGCCTGACGGCCAGCTGCCAGTAGCCATCGATCGGCCAGGGCAGCACTATCAGGGCTGGCTGGATGGTGGCCATGGCGGTTTCTCCCACCGCTACCGGCAAGCCGCCGAGCAGCAACTGGCTCACGGCAAGCAACAGTTGTTACCGCTGGTGCAGCGCCTCTATCTGCTCGATAACAGCCAGACGCTGCAACAGCAGTGGCAGGAGGGGTTATGTCATCAGGGATGATCTCACCCGCCGACCTCGACAGCGCCAGCCCCGCCACCGAGGCCATTACTCCGCCACTGGCTGCCCTGATGCGCGATATCCACCCGGGACCGGATCTGATTGAACAGAGTCTTGACCCCAGAGTGCAGGCGCTATTGTGGCTGCTGATCGCCGGTTCTCTTCTGTTTTTGATCGTCCGGATTAGCCGCAGAGCAATACGTTACCGCCGCTGGTGTCGTCAGCTGGAGGGAGATCCGGCACTGCTGGTGGCACGCATACAGGAGGCCCTGCGTCATGAAGCGCTGCAACGTTGGCCCGAGGCGCGCCAGTTGCAAGGAGAGGCGTGGCTCGCCTTTGTCGATCGACACGGCGGCAGCGATTTCAGCCAGTTCTCGCCTCACTGGAGCAGTTGGCTCTATGGCAGCCAGAACCCGAGCAGCGAACAGTGCGAACAGCTGCGGCAACATTATCGGCGCTGGGGTCAAACCCTTTTCTTGCAGCGCTCTCCCCGCTCAAGGTGTAAAGCCGTGCGGAGGCATCCATGATCCTGGCCTGGCCCTGGTTTGCGCTGGCGCTGGTGCTGCCCTTGCTGGTGCGCTTTGGCTTGCCGCCCCTGCGCCGTGGTTATCTGGCTCACCCCGGGTTTGTCCTGCTGCGTCCCCAGGCCGGGTTGCCGCTCTGGCGCGCCATGCTGCTCTGGTGCGCCCTCATTCTTGCCCTCTGCCGCCCCCAGTGGTGGGGAGAACCGGTGATCCAATATGAAGGGAGTCGGGATCTGCTGCTGGCGGTGGACCTGTCAGACAGCATGCGTACTCCGGATATGCTCGACAACGGCGAACAGCAAGCGCGGCTGTCGGCGGTGCGCCAACAGATCAAGGCGCTGATCGCCAAACGGGCTGGAGACAGGGTGGGCCTTATCGTCTTTGCCGATCACGCCTACCTGCTCTCTCCG
Organism: Aeromonas veronii; assembly: GCA_041319085.1. NCBI lineage: Bacteria > Pseudomonadati > Pseudomonadota > Gammaproteobacteria > Aeromonadales > Aeromonadaceae > Aeromonas > Aeromonas veronii. Next base: position 2,423,616 of record CP101033.1, read on the forward strand.
CTTACTCAGGAGATCCCGGCGCTGTTGACCTTGAGCGACGAGCTCGATTTTGATCTGGTCGGCCGTACCACCGCCCTTGGCGAGGCGATCCAGCTGGCCCGTCAGCATGGGGATCGCCATCGCCCCACCGCCCTGCTGCTGGTCACCGATGGCCGCAATACCGCAGGCAACGCGGATCCGCTGCAGGAGGCCAAACTCGCCGCAGCGCAGGGAATACGGATCTATACGCTGGGGGTCGGGGCCGATCCCGATGCCTTTATCCAGCCCTACGATGAGGCAGGCAGCGGTCAGGCCGACCCCAGCAGTGAACTGGACGAACCGCTCCTGAAAGAGCTGGCACAGACAGGCCAGGGGCGTTACTTTCGGGCGCGCACCCAGAGCGATCTCGATGCCATCAACGCGACCCTCAATACCCTTGAACCTGCCCCCATGCCGGTTGCCCAGTACCAACCGGTGATCGAGCTCTACCCCTGGCCGTTGGCGCTGCTTTGTGGCTTGCTGCTTCTGCCATCAGGACACGGCAGGCTGGAGTTTCGCAGGGTGCGTAGCTGGCTGGCACGAGGCGCGCGCAGATGGAGCTGATCTTGTTACGCCCCCTGTGGCTGCTCGCACTCATCCCCTGGCTCTGGAAAGGATGGCACCGTCGCCGCCAGCCCCCGCTGCTCGCGCCTGCGATGCAGGCTTATCTGCTGCCAGCCTCCCGCCCTCAGCGCCCCTGGCTCTGGCTGGCAACTCTGCCCGTGATGTTGGCCCTGAGCGGGCCGGCACTGCGTGGCGAGCTACAACAGCAGCCTGCGGCGCCGCTCGATATCTGGCTGCTGGACTTGTCACGCTCGATGACCGCCACCGATCTCAAACCGGATCGGGCGACCCGGGTCAGATGGCAGTTGCAGCAACTGCTGAGCCGCGCCAAGGGCGAACGCATTGCGCTGATCCTCTACGCAGGCGATGCCTACCTCGCCATGCCGCCCACCCGGGATCATCAGGCCCTTTCGCTGCTGCTGCCCGACTTGCGCCCCGATATCATGCCGCTGCAGGGCAGCAACCCGGCACGGGCCATTGAGCTTGCCATGAAGCAGATTGCTCCCGGTGAACAGGCGCGTCTGCTGCTGATCACCGACGACCTCACCCAGAATCAGATGACCCAGATCGCCGCCCTGTGGCCCTGCCAGCAGCGCCTTATCTGCCGCGACACCCAGTCGGCTCGCCTCGATATTCTGCTCGCCAACAGCGGTCAACCGGCCCCCATGCCCGCCATTCCGGCCAATGAGTTGGGGTTTGCCACCCGCATGCCCGCGCAGTTGCCCGCCCCCGATAGTCAGGCCATTGCCGCCCTGGCCAATCGCCTCGGCGGTGAGCTGCAGTGGCTTGGCAGCGAAGCGCCCCACTTTGCGCCGCTGCCAGCCACTACCTCGGCCCTCACCCCGGCGCCACTGGATCTTGGCCCCTGGCTGCTGATCCCTTTATTACCGCTCGCCTTGCTGGCCAGAGTCGGCGCCCGGTTGATGATGGCGCTGATGGTGGGAGCGCAGCTGCTTTCGCCACAAGACCTGCAAGCGGCAGAGAGGGTAGACCTGCAAGCGCTGCAGGCTTATCAACAGGGGGATTTTCAGCGGGCTGCCCGCACCTTCAACGATCCGGTCTGGCGCGGCAACGCCTGGTATCGGGCCGGAGCCTACCGACAAGCTATCTCAGCCTATCAGGAAGTAGCGAGCGCCACTGCCCACTACAACCGCGGCAATGCCCTGCTGCAACTGGGGGAGTTTGCCGCAGCCAAAGAGGCCTATCTGGCCGCTCTGGCGCTGGAGCCCGGCCATGAAGATGCGCGCTATAACCTCTCTCTGTTACAGGGCAGCGCGGCGGCCGCTCCCGACACCAGCAACAGCAACAGCAAGCAGCCCGAACCAGCGGCTGAACAGCAGGCAACGGCAATGCCCCAGCCCCCTCTCCCCCGGTGTTGCTACTGGAGCAACGACTGCGCAAAGAGGCGCTGCGCCGGGATCTCATCAAGGTGGAGGAGCCCTGGTGACGCGGGCAGGATGGGGGCTGTTGCTCGCACTGGCGAGTCCATTTTGCTGGGCCTTGCCGCCTCGCGCAGAGCTGCTGCCGGGGGCAGACCGCAGCGATTGGCTGCTGATCATCGAAGCGGATGGCGAGCGCCAGAGCAGTGAGCTGGAGATCACCCCCCTACTGCGCCAGTTTGCAGTCGGTAGAGTGACCATGAGCCGGGTAACCACCCCGGTTCAACAACTGACCCGCTGGCAGATCCCGTTGCACCAGAGCAATTCACCCGCGAATGCAGAGGTGGTGATTGCCCCGCTCAAGCTGGGAAATGAGTTCACCCCCTCGCTCACATTGCCATTGAGATTGCCATTAAGAGAGGCGAAAACAGCCGCACTGCCGCAGCCCGCAGCCCCCTCGCCCCTCGAGATGCAGGCCAGCCTTGATCATCAGGGTCCGCTCTATCCCGGCCAGCCGGTGATCTACCGGCTGACCCTTTGGCTGCCCACCAGCATGCAAAACCCGGCCCTGAGCGAGCTCAGCTCTGCCCACTTCACCATCCGTCGCCTCGGTAGCGACGAGTGGATCGCCCCCGCTCAGGCAGGTCTGCCCGGCAGGCTCACCCGCAGCTGGCTCGTTCAGGCAAAAGCGCCGGGGCTCTGGTACCTCGACTCACCCCGCTTGCAGGGGCAGCTCACGCAGCAAGGGGGAAAAGCGCAACGACTCTCGGCCCGCGCGGCACCGCTAGAGGTTCGGGTCGACAAAGCCCCCGCCACGCCGATCGCCACCCGGCTGACCCTGAGCCAACGGCTTGAACCGGCCACCAAGGGAGAAGTGGGTGAACCGCTGATCCGGATCCTCACCCTGACCATGGAAAATGGTGACAGCGGTCAGATCCAGCTTACCCCCCTGCTGGCCCATCAACTGCCCACTGGCATACAGGCTCATCCCGATGGCGAACAACAGCAGGAGCGTTACCGAGATGGCAAGCTGCTGTTTGAGCGACAGTGGCGCCAAACCCTGGTCGCGGAGCAGAGTGGCAACTATCTGCTGCCCCCGATTGACCTGCCCTGGTTTAATACCCAAAGCGGCCGGATTGAGCAGGCCAGCCTGCCCGCCATCACGCTGACGTTTCAGGCAACAACAAATCGGCAACCTGATCAGCAGCGATCACAAATGACACTGCGAGAGAGCCTTTGGTGGGTCGTGCTGGCCCTGGCACTGCGTGCCCTATGGCGCCACGGGCCCCGCTGGCGCGCCTTCTATCGACTGCAACGTGCCCTTGGCCAACACCAGCCGGATGCCAGTCGCAAGGCACTGATCCAATGGGCGAGTTTGCGCTGGCAGGTCTCCTATTATCAATTAGGCCAGTTGCCTGACGCTGGGCATAATCGGGTCGGCAACGCGCTCGGCGAACTCGAGCGAGCCTGTTTTGCCCGGCCCTGTTCTGGTCCGCCCATCGAGTGGCGCGCTCTGGCGCGTACCCTCATGGCCGATGAAACCACCGGTATTGCGCACCTGATTTACCTGCTGGCGTACGGGAGTTCCCGCTCCCGCCGCCACGCCCCCTGACAAGGATTGCCCTATGGCACTGCTGTTTTTTAGAAAAAAACGTGCTCAGCAGCATATTGGTGGAAATGATCCGGCCACTTCGCCGGTCTCTGATCCTATGGCTGACAAACAAACCAAATTTGAAGCATTGGTTCATGCGCTGCACGGCGATCTCTACCGGTATGCCTACTGGCTGACCCGGGATCCCAACGTGGCGGAAGATCTGGTGCAAGAGACCTTCCTGCGTGCCTGGAAGGCTATCGACACCCTGCTGGATGACAAGGCGGCCAAGGGGTGGCTGATCACCATCCTCAGACGGGAGAACGCCCGCCGCTTTGAACGCAAACAGCTGGAGCTGGTGGATCTCGACGATCACCCTCAACCCCAGCACGATGCACTGCACAGCGAGCAGGAGATGGAGAACGAGTGGTTGCACCGTCACATCGCCCGGCTGCCCGAGGAGTATCAGGAGCCACTGCTGCTGCAAGTCGTGGGAGGATTCAGTGGTGAAGAGATTGCCGAGATGCTCGGCCTCAACAAGAACACCGTCATGACCCGACTGTTTCGCGCCCGCAACCAGATCAAGGAGGCGCTGGAGCAGAAGAACCAAGCAAGAGGACACGGACATGGATGAACTCGAATTTCGCCGCAACGCCATGATCCAGCCCAACGATCAACAGCCGGACTTTCTCAAGGCCGCTGAAGCCAGCCAGACCAATCGGAACTACCTCGACGAAATGCAACAGTTCGACAGAGCCCTCAAGCGCACCATGCAGGTAGAGGTCCCCGCCGGACTGGCCGAGCGGATCCTGCTCAGGCAAGCCATGCAGCAAGAGAGTGACACGCAAGATGATATGCCGCCAACCCGCCCCCTTGGCACGGCGCCAGTCAAGATCCGGACATCGACATCCTGGCGCCAGATCGCCCTGGCCGCATCGGTCGCCTTCCTGCTGGGAATGAGCACCCGCTGGATCACGCTACCAGAGACTCCTGCGGCACTCTCCCTCGCACAGGTGGCGATGGCTCATGTCTATGGCGAAGAACCCTTTATCGAAGGTGTCGATGAGCAGGTCGATCTGCATAACATCAATGCCAAGATGGAGAAGTATGGCGCCACCTTAAGCGAGATGGATGGGCTCAAGGTGACCTATGTCAATCACTGCTCGTTTTATCAGGGACCAGCCCTGCACATGGTGATCCAGGGAAAGATGGGGCCAGTCACCCTCTTTTTAGTGCCCAAACATGTTCCGTTAACCCTGCAACAGGCCACCTTTGAAGATGGCACCCTCAAAGGGGAGATAGTCCAGCTCAAAGGCGCCAATATGGTACTGATTGGCGAGATGAAAGAGCCACTTGCACCTGTTGCTAACGCCCTGCAGTCACGTCTGCAGTGGGCCATTTAACATCGCCGGTTAACAACGTCAGACCCGTCCTGAATAGCAGGCGGCGGTCACCAGCCGCTGCCTGTTCCCCCCCTGTTTACTCCCCTTTGTCACTCATTTGCCTCAAAATTTCGAAAAATCGACAAAATTATTTTTGTGACGGGGATCAGCAATCCCGGTCAATAATCCGCCTTTATCGCCTGAAAATGATGAATTAAACATCTAGTTAAAACAAATGATTAACACATTGGTCACTTTTATGTATTCTGCTGTGACTGGTCTGATTTCTTACCTCCTACCAGATCCATAGAATCACACCAGAATTGATTGGGAAGAAGCTGAAATAAAAACGGATTTTGTCGAGGTTTGCACTGAACGTGCAGCCAAATATCGGCAAAAAAATCTGCCTACAAGAGAGAATTCCATGACGACAACTATGTTTAAGAAGAGCCTGATTGCCGCCACCATCGCGCTGGCCACCGGTCAAGTCCATGCTGCGGCATTCCAGTTGAACGAGCATTCGGCCTCCGGTCTGGGTCGCGCCTATGCCGGTGAAGCGGCGATTGCCGATAACGCCTCCGTGCTGGCCCGTAACCCGGCCGCCATGACCACCTTCGACAAGATGGCGGTTTCTGTCTCCGGCACCTACATCAAACCGGATGTGGATGTTGATGGTGCTGTTTACGCTGGCGCGAATAAGATGGCTCCAGCCAGCGAAAATGACATTGCGCCAGCAGCTTTCGTTCCTGCTTCTTACTTTATTCAGCCGCTGAATGACCAGTGGGCATGGGGCATCGGCCTCTTCTCTAACTACGGTCTTTCCACCGAGTACTCCAAAACCTTCCCGGCCGGTGCCGGTGCTGGTGATACCGAGTTGATGACCTTCAATATCAACCCGAACATCGCCTATCGCATCAACGAGCAATTCAGTGTCGGTGCCGGTATCAACGCCGTTTACGGTGCCGCCGAACTCAACCGCTATGCCGGTCTGCTGGGCCCGCTGAACCCACCTAGCCAAGGTGGCCCGCTGGCGACAAATACTCGCTTGGCTCACCTGAAAGGCGATACCTGGGGCTTTGGCTGGAACGTTGGTACCCTGTATGAAGTCAATGAAAACCATCGCTTCGCACTGACCTACCGTTCACAAGTCGATATGAGCTTTGACGGTGACTTCCAAGGCGCAACCTCTCGGAATCGCACCGTGGATGGCAACCTGAAGCTGGATCTGCCAGCGCAAGCCGAGTTCGCCGGTTACCACCGTCTGAATCAGCAGTTTGCCGTGCACTACTCGGTCAACTGGACAGACTGGAGCGCATTTGAAGAGCTGAAAGCAACCAGCTCTCAGTGCGCAAACGGTGTCTGTCTGCAAAAACCCGAAAAATTCAAAGACGCAATGCGTTATTCCATCGGCGGAACCTGGTATATCAACCCGGCCTGGGAAGCGCGTCTGGGCTTTGCCTATGACAACACCCCGATCGAAGCTGAGTACCGTAGCCTGAGTATTCCAGACGCAGACCGGATGTGGTACAGCGCCGGTGCTACGTATCACTTCAGCCCGGATATGAGCCTGGACTTTGGTCTGACTTATATCGATGGCGAGGAAGTGGATGTCAACGAAGGTCTGCGTAACCACTCCGACAGCCTGCGTTGGAAAGGCACCTCCCACGGCAACGCCTTCCTGGCCTCTGCCGGCTTCAATATGAAGTTCTGATTATTGATAGAATGGAAAGAGCGCCGTCAGGCGCTCTTTTTTTATCTGCAAAACCCATTTCAGCGCACACATGTAGCACACACGTGTTTATTTTTTGTTTTTAATCAAGCTATTAGAGTGCACCATCCCAGCATTAAATCTTGTTTTCTCCAGATACCGGCCATTACCGTTGCCTTACTGGTCATACCATATAAAATCCTGCCTCCATCCATATGACCCATTGAACCTTCGGGAAACAGCCAGGATTTTGCCATGCATCCCATCATCAAACCCTCCGTGCTCGCCCTGCTGATTGTGGCCACTCAGGCCCACGCCGCTGGCTACCAGTTAGCGGAGCAGTCAGCCACAGGTCTTGGCCGCGCCTTTGCCGGTGAGGCCGCTATTGCGGACAATGCCTCAGTATTGGGCCGCAATCCCGGTGCTATCACCCGTTTTCGTAGCCCTGCTCTTTCTGGTGGCGTTATCTACCTGAAACCGGATGTCAATATCAGTGGTCAGGTGCACGACATTTTCAGCACCCAGAATGCCAGTGCCAACGATATCGCGGATGATGCCTGGATCCCCAACCTCTACTTCATCACCCCGATCAACGAACGTCTGAGTCTGGGGCTCTCTGCCACCTCCCACTACGGGCTGGGCATTGAGATGCCTCAGGGCTATGACGCCGGTCATTTTGGCAATGTGTCCGACATCAGGACAGTCGATGTGGGTGCAGCATTGGCTTATCGCCTCAACGACATGCTCTCCATCGGCGCCGGACTCTCCATCATTCAGGGCGAAGGGGAAGTGGGTGGTACCTATCCCACGACGCTCACCAATGGTCAAAACGTGATTGCCAAGCATGTAAAAGGGGATGGCAGCGCGCTGGGCTGGAATGCAGGCATCCTGCTGGCGCCGAGCAAGCAGACCCGTATCGGCCTCTCCTATCGCAACGGTGTCAATCTCAAGCTCAACGGCGATGCGACCGTGAGCAAGCCTGTAGCGCCGGGGAAATTTGTCACCGTCAATGATCAGGGCAATCTGATCCTGCCGCTGCCAGCCACTGCGGAGGCCGCTTTCTATCACGATCTGACAGAGCACCTGGCCCTGCACGGTAGCCTCAATTGGACTGACTGGAGCAAATTTGAATCTCTGACTGCCAATCTCGCTCACCTAGGCCCCCTGCCAATCAAAGAAGAGCACTGGCAAGATAGCTGGCGCTACGCTCTGGGAATGACCTATCAGCTGGATCAAAAATGGCAACTGCGATCCGGTATTGCCTATGACCAGAGCCCGGTGCCAGCCGATCGTCGTACCATCTCCATCCCCGATGCCGACCGCGTCTGGTACAGTGCCGGTCTCGGCTATCGCCACAACAAAGCGCTCTCGGTAGATCTGGGGCTCACCTTTATTGATGGTAAGCAAGTCCATGTCCATGAGAGCCTGAGCCAACCGATCGTTGTCAATGGCCAAGCTCTGATCTATCGCTCCGATTTCAACGGTTACTCCGAGGGCGATGCCTGGCTGGCTGGTGCACAATTGAGCTATCTCTTGTGACTGCTCCCCGCCGCAAGCGGCGAGGCTTCCCACTTCTTAGGCCGCTACCGTCAGATTGACGGATTTACGCTGGCCTCCATGGGCAGAAACGGCGAGCCCCGCCGCTTTTAATTCCAATATTCCTTGCTGTCGAATGTTCATGGCCGCGTTGATGTCGCGGTCATGTTCTGCCCCACACGCTGGACATACCCACTGTCGCTGGTGAAGTGGCATCTCCGGCATCTTGTGGCCGCACTCGCTACATGGTTTAGAGCTGGCAAACCACTGATCGAGTTTGATTAGGTGGCGGCCCGCCGCTTGGGCTTTGTACTCCAGCCTCATGATAAAACCATACCAGCCAGCATCGCCAATGGCGCGGGCCAGCTTGTGGTTTTTCATCATATTGGTTGTTTTAAGCGTCTCCACGATGATCGCTTGGTTATCGTCAACTATCGTGCGAGAGAGTTTGTGCTGAAAATCAGCGCGAGCATTGGCTACCCGCTCGTGCAGGGCGGCCAGCTGTAATTTGGCCTTACTACGATTGGCACTGCCTTTTTTCTTGCGAGACAGTGCTTTTTGCTTTCGCCGCAGATTGCGACTGGCCTTGATAAGATGGCGCGGGTTGGCCATCTTTTTGCCACTCGACGCAATGAGGTAGTGGGACAGCCCCATATCATAGCCTGTCACCTCTGTGATGAGGGAGGGCTTGGCGGGAGCCTCACGGCCATCATCGCAAAGGATGGAGGCATAGTATTTCCCTGTCGGGCCACGGCTGACCGTGATACTGGAGACCACGCCGATAATATCTCGGTGAATGACAGCTCGGATGGGCGTCATCTTCGGTAACAGGATGGCATCGGTCAGCACTTTGCCATTGGGGTGGTAGCTCGATTGCCTGCCTCTCTTGCTCTTGAAGGTGGGCATCCTGGCCTTGAGCTTGGGGTTGAAAAAATTGGCGAATGCCTTATCCAGGTTGATCACCGCCTGCTGTAAGGCTTGTGAATCGTACTCTTTCAGCCAGCTGTATTTGCGCGATTTTTTTGCCACAGCGAGCAGGGGTTTCAAGTCGCGTTTGGGTTTCAGTGAAACCCTGTGGCGCTGGAACATGTGCCGCTGAATATGAAGGGCTTTGTTGTACGCAAACCGCACCGCGCCGAACTGGGCATTGAGGAATGCCGCTTGTTCGTCGGTGGGGTAAATACGTACTTTTGTGGCTCTTTTCATGATTAAAAACACAGTCTGTATATAAGCACAGTTATAGCGCGTGCCAGTGAAATCAACAACCGCTGCTGACGTGCGGCAGGCGCGACTATCGAGACACTGAAGACATAGGCTGGCTCGCAAACGCATCAGATTAGCACCCCTTATATCCCCGCTCGATTGGGCGAGGGTTTACGGGGCATCCGCTAAATTCCTTCCCCGTAGAAAAACGCTATGCCAATTATTGCCTTACTCAATAAGGTGAACACTGGCATAGTGTTCTGCAACACCATAAAATCACCCCAGTACCCATACTGGAGCAAGGCATGTATTCCTACGTAGCAAGACAGCCGATCCTCGACAGAGACCTCAATACCCACGCCTATGAGCTGCTCTTTCGCGATAGTCTGAATAATGTCTTCCCGAGTATCTCCTCCCAGCAGGCGACGTCACGCCTGGTGGTCGAACAGTTCCTGCAACAGAATATCGATCAGCTGTTGGGGGGCCGCCCCTGCTTTATCAATTTTCCCCACTCACTGCTGCTGGAGGGATTGGCAGAGTGCCTGCCGCCCGAAAAAGTGGTGATTGAGATCCTGGAAGATTCCCCACCTGATGATGCCTTGCTGGAAAAGGTGAAACAGCTGCACAAGCTCGGTTATCAGCTGGCGCTCGATGACTTCACCATGTCACCGGATTGGGAGCGTTTCTTCCCTTTTATCCACATTATCAAGTTTGATCTTCGCGCCACCTCCCTGCTGCAGATCAAGGTGTTTATTCAGCGGCATCAAGCGTTGGGGCTCACCTATCTGGCGGAAAAAGTGGAGGACAAGGCAGAGTTCGAGCGGGTCAAACAGCTGGGGATCCAGCTATTCCAGGGCTTTTTCTTCAGTCGACCCGAGATGGTCAAGCAAGCTACCATGGCACCGGCGCAGGTCGTGGTGATGCAGTTGCTCAACGTGGTTAACGAGACAGAGCCTGATATCAACAAGATTGAGCAGCTACTCGGTCAGGATATCTCCCTCTCCCTCAAGCTGCTGCGCTACGTTAACCATCTCAAAGGCCATACCAACCCTATTTCGTCATTTCGCCAAGCTGCCATCTATCTGGGCAACACCCAGCTAAAGCGTTTTGTCTCGCTGGTGGCGGCGACCAGTGCAGGCAAGGGCAAGAGCGCCGAGCTCTATCAAATGTCGATGATCCGCGCCCGATTCTGCGAGCTGCTGGCCCATGCCCATGCCCCGACCCAACAGGCACAACAGGCCTTTATCACCGGCCTCTTCTCCCTGCTGGATGTACTGATGGAGCAGCCGATGGACAAGCTGCTGGGTACTATCCCCCTTATTGAAGATATTCGGCTGGCGCTGCTGGAACGCAAAGGCAATCTCGGTTTCTACCTCGCGTTTTGTGAAGATTACGAAAATGCCAACTGGTCAAGAGTCACAGCCAGAACCGCAAAGTTAGGGCTCAACGAGGATAAGGTGAGTCACCTTTATCTGGCCGCCACCACCTGGGTCAACGAACAGCTGCTGGCGATGGAGGCCACCAATTAATTCGTCTCGTCATTCACCTCGACCGCGATGGCGGTCGCCTCCCCGCCCCCGATACAGAGCACGGCCACTCCCCGCCGCAAACTCCGTTGCCGCAGCGCGGCGATCAGGGTAACCAGAATGCGTGCGCCACTCGCTCCCAGCGGATGACCGAGGGCACAGGCCCCGCCATGCACATTGACCTTGTGATGAGGAATGCCGACCCCGCTCATGGCCAGCATGGTAACCATGGCAAAGGCCTCGTTGATCTCGAACAGATCCACCTCTTCCACCGACCATGCCAGACGATCCAGCAGCCGTGAGATGGCTCCAATGGGCGCAGAGGTAAATTCGGCGGGCAATGCCGCATGGCTCTGATAACCGACAATCCGTGCCAGCACAGGCACTTGCCAGGCTTGCGCCGTGGCGCCATCCATCAATATCAGCGCTGCCGCACCGTCCGAGATGGAGCTCGAATTGGCCGCCGTTATGGTGCCCTCCTTGCCAAACGCAGGTTTCAGGGTCGGGATCTTCTCCGGTCTGCCTTTACTAGGCTGTTCGTCTTCGGCCAGCAACAAGCGATCACCGCGATAGACACTTGCCAACTCGGATGCAAACGCACCGGCTTGCTGCGCATCCCGGGCCCGCTGCAATGACGCAAGGGCAAACTCATCCATGGCACTGCGGGTCAAACTGGCCTGATCGGCGCTGCGCTGGGCATGTATCCCCATCAGCTGGCCATCATAGGCATCTTGCAAACCGTCGAGGAAGAGGTGATCCAGCACCTTTTGATGCCCCATCCGAAAGCCGCTGCGGGCGTTATCCAGCAGATAGGGGGCACGACTCATGCTCTCCATCCCCCCCGCCACCACCACCCGGTTATCGCCCAGGCGAATGGTATCCGCCGCCAGCATCACCGCCTTCATACCGGAGCCACACACCTTGTTGATCGTGGTTGCGGGCACACTATCTGGCAGCCCCGCTTTCAACAACGCCTGCCGGGCGGGCGCTTGCCCCACGCCCGCCGCCAGCACATTGCCCATAAACACTTCATCGACCTGCTCCGGACGCAGCCCGCTTTGTTGCAGTGCCGCCTCGATGGCACAGGCTCCCAACTCAGGCGCCGTCACCTCAGCCAATGCCCCCTGAAATGCCCCCATCGGAGTCCGTTTCGCCGCCACAATTGCAATATCCATTTGCCTGCCTCTGTTTGTTACATGGCCATAACATAGGGGTTCTGACGCGATGGAACAAGAGTTGCAGTGCAGTTTACGTTTAGGTAAGGTGCAGGCAGGATTTAGTTCGCCAAGAAGTCTGTATGACTAACAAGGATGAAGGACGGCGCTTCAGCATCAGTGAGCTGGCCCGGGAATTTGATATTACGACGCGCAGTATCCGTTTCTACGAGGATCAGGGGTTGCTCAATCCTGCCAGAGAGGGACAGACCCGCATTTATAGCAAGCAGGATCGGGTTCGCCTCAAGCTCACCCTGCGCGGCAAGCGGCTCGGCTTCAGCCTCGCCGAGATCCGCGAGCTATTTGATCTCTATGATGCCGACAAGAGCAGCCGCACCCAGCTGCAGACCATGCTGGGTCTGGTCGAGGAGAAACGGGAGACACTGCAACAGCAGATGGAAGATATCAGGATGGTGCTGCTGGAGCTGGATGCCGCCGAGCAGCGCTGCCAACAGGCGCTGAGCCAGCTGGGATAACCGGCTTGCGGTGGCTGTTCAGGTCGCCCTCTCTACCCGCTCACAAGATGCCAGATAGCAAAAAGCCACTCCTGAAAGTGGCTTTTCTTCAACCTGACGGTTCGCTATTAAACGCGAACGAAGTCCAGGTGGATCAGCTTGTAACGTACCGGGTGACGCTGGATAGCTTTCACTTTTACGTTAACTTCTTCACCGTTGATAACCAGAGTCAGTACAGACTCATAGAATTCCGGCTTCTCTTGAGCCAGAACCATTTTCTTGTGGTCAACAGTGATGGACAGAGCTTCTTTGCCTGCACCGTAAACGATGGCAGGAACTTGGTCAGCTTGACGCAGGCGGCGGCTCGCACCTTTCCCCAGGTCAGAACGGACTTCAGCTTGGAATACGAAAGACATAGTATGTATCTCTTTTGGATGGATTTATGGCGCTAACTGCGACCGGTCAGCACCTCGCAAAACGAGCGCGAATACTACCACGGGCCAAATTTGCATACAAGGTAACGACGCTGCATTTAGCGCCCCTGCTCCAACCGGGCAAATTGCTGCTGGCGCTGGGCTGGGCTCAAGGCATCAAACTGCGCCAGGGTCTCGGCGCGCGGGCAGTAAAGACCATCCCCCGTTCTGACCCGAATGCTCTTGCCAAGCCGCTGCTGATTCTCCGCCACCAGCGCCAGCAAATAGCTGTAGGTATCGACCCCCTGGGCACTGGATAGCTGATTGGCAATGCGCCACAGCGTCTCCCCTGCGGCGACCTGATGACACACCGTTTGTGAGCCGCCGGCCGCCGGATCCGAAAGGGTGAGCATGGCGTCACTGCCTGTGGATAAGCTAGCCGTGCGGCTGGCGAGAGCCATTCCGCCTCCAATCAACGCATCTGCGCCAGCCATCCCCGCAGTGCGATACGTCACCCCAAGCTGAGCCAGCAGAGGTTCACTCTCGTCGGTGTAAGTGAGACTATCAACACCACCAAGCGCGTCTTGGGGCGCGCGGAACTCGGCGATAAAGGGTGCGATGGGTTGCGCGTGATAACCAGAGGAACCACTCCCCTGCTGAACGATTGCACCAGCCGCAACAGACTGCCCGGGGACAACCCCGTAAGCCATCTCGTCGATGCGCCGCAGCCTTGCCAGATAGGTTTTGGAGCTGCGCCTCCCCTCGAACAGATCGAAGGGGGCACCAGCCGGGCTGGAAAGAGGATCTGCCAGCGACCATGCTTCTGCTGCTGGGCCAGCGGCGGAAACTGATTGCCACGCCAGGCCACAAACATCGCAGGCGGCGTGCGCGCCAGCGGGTAATATTCCGGGTTCAACTGCACCCAGGTTTGTTCCGCGATGGGTTGATAACCGCTGATCATCACCTGCGCCACACTCAACCAGATCCCCAGCATCATTACCTCCCTGACTTGCGGTTTGAAGGGGGCCAGCTGACTGGCAGCCCCCGCTCATCACGCGCTATCACGCTGTTAAAACAGACAGATAGCAGCTTAGCACTGAGCGATGGCGTTCAGCACCCGTTTATCGGAGACCGGATACGGCGTCCCCAGATTCTGGGCAAAGAACGATACCCGCAGCTCCTCAATCATCCAGCGAATATTGGCCACCTCGGCCGGGATCAGCTGGGATTTGGGGATCTTGGCGAGCAGTGCCTTGTACTCCGACTCCACGCTCTGCACCTTGAGCATGTAGACCCGATCCCGGTTGGGATCGATAGCCAGCTTCTCCAGACGTCGTTCAATGGCGCGCAGATAGCGCAGCAAGTCAGGCAGCCGCTGCCAGCCGGTCTCGGTGACGAAGCCCTTGTGGATCAAATTGCCGAGCTGTAACTGGATATCCGACATGGCAAAGGCGGTATCGAGCTGCATCTTGCCCTTGAGCCGCTTCTTGATCTCATGGGAGAGGGTCAACACGGCTTCCACCTGCTTGGCCACTTCTACCACCGCATCGTTGAGCTCGGCACGGACAAACTCCTTGAGCGCCTCGAAACCGACCTCGTCCCAAGCCATGCCGCCGTGCTGCTCAATGAGCTTGTCGCAGCCGCAGGCGATGCAGTCATCGATAAGCTCGGCCACCTTGCCAAACGGGTTGAAATAGAGCCCCAGCTTGGCCTTGTTGGGCAACTTCTCCTGCAGGTATTTGATGGGGGACGGCACGTTGAGCAGTACCAGCCGGCGCTGACCGGCCCACATCAGCTGCTGCTGTACCACCGGGCTCTCCACCAGCTGGATGGCGACCGAATCCTTCTGATCCACCAACGCCGGATAGGCTTTCACCTCGAAGCCGCCGCGCTTCTGGCTGTACTCCTGCGGTAACTCGCCAAAGCTCCACAGGGTGAGACCGGACTGCTCGATGTCATCGTCTGCCACTTGCGACAGGGTCTCCTGTACCTTGCCACGCAGCGACTCTTTCAATGCCTCCAGATCTTTGCCTTCCGCTACCTTCTTGTGCTTGTCATCGACCACCCGGAAAGTGAGTTTCAGGTGATCGGGTACCGCAGCCCAGTCCCAGGATTCGCGGGGCACGGTGACACCGGTCATACGGCGCAGCTGACGCTCCATCTCGTCCAGCAGCGGCCCCTGCTCGGGGTTGAGGGTGGCGAGCAGCGCATCGGCGTAGTTCGGCGCCGGCACGAAGTTCTTGCGCATCGGCTTGGGCATCGACTTGATGAGGGCCACCAACAGTTCATGACGCAGCCCGGGGATCAGCCACTCGAACCCCTTCACCTCCACCTGATTCAGGAGCGGCAGCGGAATATGCAAGGTCACGCCGTCCGCCGCCTCTCCCGGCTCGAACTGATAGGTCAACTTGAGCTTGAGGCGTCCCTGCTGCCAGAAGTTGGGGTAGTCGAGATCGCTGATGTGGGCCGCATCCCCCTTCATCAGCATCTCTTTCTCGAAGTTGAGCAGCTCGGGATCCCGCTTTTGCGCCTCTTTCCACCACTTGTCGAAGTGACGGGCGGAGATCACCTCCTCCGGCAAACGGGCATCATAGAAGCGGAACAGATCCTCGTCATCCACCAGAATGTCGCGACGACGGGATTTGTGTTCCAGCGCCTCCACCTCGGCCAAGAGCTTGCGATTGTCGCTGAAGAAGCGGTGACGGGTCTCGAAATCCCCCTCCACCAACGCGCGGCGTATAAACAGCTCGCGGCACAGCGCCGGATCGATACGGCTGAAGTTGATGGTGCGCTCATTGACCAGCGTCAGGCCATAAAGCGTTACCTTCTCCTTGGCCATCACGGCGCCATTTTTCTTCGACCAGTGGGGGTCGCTGTGGTGCAGCTTGATGAGGTGGCCCGCCAGCGGCTCCACCCACTCGGGCTCAATCTTGGCGTTGATGCGAGCGTAGAGGCGCGAGGTCTCTACCAATTCTGCGGCCATCACCCACTTGGGCGGCTTCTTGAACAGACCCGATGCCGGGAACAGGTGGAAGCGGCCGTTGCGGGCGCCAAGGAACTCGGGCTTTTCCAGATCCTTGTTGCCGATGTGGCTCAAAAGACCGGTCAGCAACGCGCAGTGCACCGTCTTGAAATCCGCCGGTTCATGGTTGGCTTTAAAACCCAGTTCTTTGACCGTCTGGCGCAGCTGGAAATGGATGTCCTGCCACTCGCGCACCCGCAGGTAGGAGAGAAACTCCTTCTGACACATGCGGCGGAACGGGTTGCTGCCAAGGAGATCCTGCTGATCTTTCAGGTAGTTCCAGAGATTAACGAAGGCGAGGAAATCGGAATCCTTGTCCTCAAAGCGTCGGTGCTGCTCGTCGGCAGCCTGCTTCTTCTCCATGGGCCGCTCGCGGGGATCCTGAATACTGAGGGCCGCGGTGATCACCATCACCTCGTTCAGGCAGCCAGTTTGCGCTGCGCTGATCACCATCTTGGCAAGCCGTGGATCAAGAGGAATGCGCGAGAGCTGGCGACCGGTTTCGGTCAACTGCAGTTTGGGCTCTTGATCCCGGGTGCCGGGCAGCTCTTTGACCGCTTCCAATTCTTTGAGCAAGGTCAGGCCATCCTTGATATGGCGTGACTCCGGCGGCTCGACGAAGGGGAAGGCCTCCATATTGCCAAGGCCGAGCGCCAGCATCTGCAAGATGACCGAGGCCAGGTTGGTGCGCAGGATCTCGGGGTCGGTGAAGGCAGGACGGCCGTTGAAATCCTCCTCGGAGTAGAGACGGATACAGATGCCATCTGCCACCCGGCCGCAGCGCCCTTTACGCTGGTTGGCGCTGGCCTGGGAGACAGGCTCGATAGGCAGGCGCTGCACCTTGGTGCGCCAGGAGTAGCGGCTGATGCGGGCCGTACCCGGATCGATCACGTAACGGATGCCCGGCACCGTCAGCGAGGTCTCCGCCACGTTGGTGGCCAGCACGATGCGCCGTCCGGCGTGTTGCTGGAACACCTTGTTCTGCTCGGCGTTGGAGAGGCGGGCATAGAGCGGCAACACCTCGGTATCGCGCAGGTTGAGTTTGCGCAGGGCGTCGGCGGTATCGCGGATCTCCCGCTCGCCGTTCATGAAGATGAGGATATCCCCCAGCCCTTCGCGAGCCAGCTCCTCCACCGCATCGAAGATCCCCTGCAGTTCGTCGCGCTCTTCAAGACCTTCGCTCTTGTCACTGGTGAGTGGACGGTAGCGCACCTCCACCGGATAAGTGCGGCCGGAGACCTCGATCACCGGCGCCTTGTTGAAATGGCGGGAGAAACGCTGCGGGTCGATAGTGGCCGAGGTGATGATCACCTTGAGATCGGGGCGCTTGGGCAGCAGTTGCTTGAGATAGCCCAGAATGAAGTCGATGTTGAGGCTGCGCTCGTGGGCCTCATCGATGATGATGGTGTCGTACTGGGTGAGCATCCGGTCGTTCTGGATCTCGGCCAGCAGGATACCGTCGGTCATCAGCTTGATGTGGGTCTGCTCGCTCACCTGATCGGTAAAGCGCACCTTATAACCCACGTAGTGGCCAAGCTCGGACTCCATCTCTTCGGCAATACGAGCCGCGACGGTACGAGCCGCCAGACGGCGCGGCTGGGTGTGGCCGATAAAGCCCTTCACCCCGCGCCCCAGCGCCAGACAGATCTTGGGGATCTGGGTGGTTTTGCCCGAACCGGTTTCACCGGCGATGATCACCACCTGATGCTCACTGATCGCCTTGGCGATCTCCGCCTGCTTCTGACTGACTGGCAGGTTGTCCGGATAGGTAACCTTGGGCACACCGGCCAGACGGGACTGGTAACGCGCTTGCGCGGCATCCAGATCGGCGGAAATGGTCTCAAGCACGGCGGCCTGTTTGCCTTCAGGCAGTTTCTTGACCCCGTGCAGACGGCTGGAAAGGCGGCGGGCGTCGAGATTCATGCAGGCAGAGAGACGGCGGCGCAGCGCCTCGATAGAGAGAGACAAGGTACGAATTCCTTAATAGAGAGCCCGGCATGGGGCCATATCGATTAGCTGCGAGCGATCCTAAAGAGCGAGCGGGGACGGTGCAAGCCTTAACGTCGAGCAATAGATAGGAAGGCGGTGAGATGGGCCGATCCTCATACCTGG
Organism: Aeromonas veronii; assembly: GCA_041319085.1. Lineage (NCBI taxonomy): Bacteria > Pseudomonadati > Pseudomonadota > Gammaproteobacteria > Aeromonadales > Aeromonadaceae > Aeromonas > Aeromonas veronii. Next base: position 2,441,739 of record CP101033.1, read on the forward strand.
AAAACCGTTCTTAGTAAGATGGCATAACATGAAAAGTGGGCAGCGCCAGAAATGGCCAAGGCAAGCCGCAGCTTGCCTTGTGAGAGAGGAAAAACAGGGTTAACCGTGGCTGTGATGGACAAAACAGGTGGTGAGCTGGGCGTGAATGGCCTGCATGACATTGTGGCGATTGATGACACCGAGCAGGCGTCCCTCCTCCACTACCGGATAAATCTTCGGCTTTTGCCCCATCATCATCTCGGCCAGGCTCAAAATGCTGGTATCAGGCCCCACCGACAGCACCTCCTTGCGCATCACATCCTTGACCTGCGCCACCTGCTCGCAGTGATAGGCCTCCTTGAGCAGCACGGCAATGCAATCCTGCTCGGAGATCCAGCCGATCAGATGGCCCTTCTCATCCACCACCGGGCCCCCCAGCTGATGGCTGTTCAGAAATTTCTCGACCGCAGATTGCACCATCATGTCGGCTGTGAAGGTGATGGGTCTGCTCTGCATATAATCCTTGGCTTTTAGCGATTCCATATCTGCTCCCCTACGGTAGTTCATCAAACTGGCGTCTTGCGCGCCGGTACCGGCACCATGCACGGCTTGTTCCAAGCATAGCTGGCTCGCGGCAGTATGAGTCAGCGGCCAGCCACGCTCTCAACTGATCGCAGGCTAACGACATGGTGATGGGGATCAAGCCGGGGAGTGGCCCGCTCTGCCATGGATTGGCAAACGACCTTTGTTCGGTCTCGTTGCCCCTGTCTGTCAAGGCTGAAGGAGCACGTCAGCTCTGACATGTTTCATTTGGATGCTTCACCAAACAATATTTATTTAGCATCACTTTAAATCAAAGTAAGAGGGGCCAAGCAGGCGGCCCCTCATTTGGTTTGGCTATACAGAGCTGATCGATATCAGCGTTTTAGTGCAGCCCAGACCATGTTTGGTGAAGCACCATTCACTCGAACCATACGAACCCAAAGCAAAGTCATGTGTTCAAGATGTAGGGCTTGAGGTAATCCACCAACATCCAGAGGTTCCCATTCCAATTGACTGATTAAGCTAGATACTTTTTGTTTGGATGGGGCATCATCACCACAGAACATCATGACTGGTTTAACATTGTAGGTGGGGTAAGAATTATTTTGAAAATTCTCGTAACCATAAATAGTGAAAGCTTTAACAACAAATGAATATGGTGCTAGGCTCTGTACTTCTTCAGCACCAGAGCGAACATTATTTAAACCATGGCTTAAATTTGGCCCAACTGGGTTGGTACAATCTACAATAACTTTTCCCTTAATCTCCTCCGCAACAACGTCTAAAGCAGCTGCATTAGCTTCATAAGGAGTTGCTAGGAAAACTATATCTGCAGTATTCACGGCATTCTTGGGTTCCATCACTTTGAATGCTGCATTTAAAGCCAATGCTTTTTTAACACTCTCTGAGCTAGGATTGTTGGTAGCCAAAAGTACTTCATGCCCAACACGTTGTAAATGGTCTGCCAAAGGTGCACCTACATTTCCAAAACCAATAAATGCTATTTTCATATAGTCTCCTGTAGCTGGACTGTACTAAAAAATTCGTCTGGGTGAACTTACCATAAAGAAGATAGCATTCATGATAAATAGTGAAAAGTAAGATTGACTGTTGTAGAATTGCACAACAGTGTTCATTGGTAGATGTTACTGAGCAGGTATATAAATGGAGCTTAGAGAACTGAAAGCATTGGTTTCCGTGGTTCAAACTGGTAGTTTTACCTTGGCTGCGCAACGTTTGAACACTGATAAAGCCTATGTCAGTCGGCTTATCTCTAGCCTTGAGAGGAAACTAGGTATTCAGCTCTTGCAACGTAATACTCGCACTCTATCAGTCACTGAGATCGGGACTGCTGTATATGAGCGTGCAGTAAATATATTGCAGATGGCAGAAGATACTGAACAACTTACTCAGAGTTTTTCTAGTGAACCTAGTGGTCTTTTGCGTTTAACTGCTAGTCCCAGTTTTGGCCGCCTATATGTCAATAATTGGATAAATCAGTATCTCGCTAAATATCATAAAGTAAGTATCGAAGCTGATTATACAGGGCGTAATGTTGATCTTGTACATGAGGGTTTTGATCTTGCTATTCGCATCGGTAATTTACAAGACTCTAACCTTGTTGCTAGGTCACTTGGCGAGATTAAATATGGTCTCTTTGCGAGTCCTGCTTACTTAGAGCGTTATGGTTTTCCTCAAACACCCGATGTGCTTTCTCAACATTCGCGTTTGCACATGAGCGGCAGCACCGTTGGGGATGATTGGCTACTTTATAATGAGGATAATGAATTTCGAGTTAAAGGGGCAAGTCGCCTTAAACTCAATGACTCGTATGGTTTATGCGATGCTGCAATAAATGGCCTTGGTATTGCTAGGTTACCTTTATTATTTGCGGAAACTATAGTGGCGAAGGGGAAATTAATATCGGTTTTACCACAATGGACACATATTAGCGCCCCGATCCATGCAATCTTTCCAAAAAGTCGTTACGCATCCCCAAAGGTCCGTAGTTTTGTTGATTTTATATTGGAGCAGCGTGAGTTATAGAAACCTGCATGCTCTATATAAAAGTCATATCAAGACGGTTTCAATATAAAATATTTACGTTTTAACGTATTAACAACCGGACCTTCCGTCTCTGCTGCCGGATAAAAGAGAGCAATCAAATGCGGCAGCGGCAGAGGGGCCCGAAGGCCCCCATTCGTCACACAGTGTAGTTTTCTCCTGGCTTCGGCTGATCCAGCTTCACCACTTTGCGAACGGTCGGGGTGACTGACCGTTTGCCCAGCAGAAGTAAACCACGCATCTGGTATTACCGGAAAGCCACCACCCCCCCCTGTGGTCGCCGTAAGAGATCAAAAAATCCCTGCATACCCGAGACAAGCCTTAGCCATCCCCTCATATGAGCGAGGCGTGACGCGGCTTTCGGGGTATGATCGCCGGTATTGACCGACAAATACCGAGCGACAGCCCGCCATGTTCAATCACGAGATGATCCTTAACCACATCGATGACATATTCGGCCACGACATGCATGCCAAGCGTGCCTTGTCGCTCGCCAATGCCACTCTTGGCGTTATCGAGTCAGGAGCATTAGCCATTCATGCCATCGGCAATGGCCTCTCGCTGGCCAACGGGCTGGAGCGAAAGCATGCCGTCAAACAGGTCGACCGCCTGCTCACCAACACCAAGCTCAATGTCTGGAACCTGTTTGATGACTGGGTGCCCTATGTGGTGGCCGAGCGCACCGAAATCGTCGTTTCAATGGACTGGACCGAATTTGATGCGGATGACCACAGTACCCTGGTTATCAGCCTGCAAACCAGCCATGGCCGCAACACGCCGCTCTTGTGGAAGACCCACCAGAAATCCCTGCTCAAAGGCCAGCGCAATGCCCATGAGAAAGCGCTGCTGACCAAGCTCAAACAGACCTTGCCGGAAGGGGTATTTGTCACCGTGGTCGCCGACCGGGGCTTTGGCTATAGGGAGCTGTTTGAATGCCTTGAGCAAGAGCTGGACTTTGCGTATGTCATTCGTTTTAAAGGAAATATTCTGGTTGGCTATCCCGATATGGAACAGGTGCCAGCCAGTGACTGGCTGACGCCAACCGGACGGACTCGCACACTCAAAGAGGTGGAGCTCACCGGCCAGCGGCAACGGGTCGAGCGGGTCTATTGCTGTCACAAGAGCGGCATGAAAGAGCCCTGGTTTCTAGCCAGCAATCGGGTCGATTTGAGCGCCGCCAAGGCATTGCAACTCTACGGCCAACGCTGGGGTATCGAGACCAGTTTTCGTGACATCAAGGACTACAAATTCGGCATGGGGATGGGAGAGGTACACATCAAAAATCCGGCCCGCCGCGACCGGCTGTTTCTGTTCAGTGCGCTGGCGATAGTGCTGTTAACCCTGCTGGGCAAGGCGGGTGACAGTGCAGGTCTGGAGCGGACCATCAAGGTCAATACGAGCAAAACGCGGACCTACTCGTTCTTCCGGCAGGGGGTCATTTATTACCAATTACTGCCCAAGATGAAAGAGGACTATGCTCGCTTACTGATGGAAAAGTTCACCTATTACCTGAAGCAGCACCGGTTATATACCCGCACATTTGGAATTATTTGAGTCTTAAAAAATGAGGGGATCAGTAAGGAGACAAGCGGATGGCTCGTGCAGCGGTTGTCAAAACCGTTTGCTCCGCTCCTGTCGGTCTTGAATAACCGCTCCGCTGGAAAATGTTAGCAACCATTTTTGCAAGTGTCAGCGGGGTTTTGCCCCAGTATCCGAACCAGTAACGCCCGGGGTTCACGTACCACATCAGTGCCGACTGCAAGCACCTTACCGTCCATACTTGCTGTATATTCGGCCACTACATCCCCAAAAGCATTACGCTGCACAGCAACCTTCTGGCCCTTCTTCACATCGTCACCCAACTTGACGAGAACGTCTGCAAAGCCACCAGTCGTTGCCCGAATCGAGCTCATTTCATTACCTATGTATGTCTTGTGGCTCTCGGCGGTGGCCCCAAGCTTTCCGTCTATCACCTTGTAGTGGCTCAATACGTTTAGAGCCCCCTGCAAGCCTCGATCGATCATATCCTGCTGATACACCCGTGGCTCGCCTACTTCTGCGGTTATAGCCGGAATGCCATTCTCAACAAACGTAGTTTCCATCGACCCTGCTTCACCGGGATCCTTTTTGATTTGGTCGGCAGGGAACAGCTCCGCAATGGTCTTCACATCCGCATTACGATAGTCGGCATAGATGAAGAGTGGGTATGCTGTCCCTGTAGACTGGGTGTGATAGTCGATAGCCAAATCGACATTTCCTTTGTAGACCTTGTTCCACATCAGCCATGCCTGACGCTCAGGAGCATTACCGGTCTCTTTACCTGGATGGATCCGGTTGTAATCGATCACATCACCGCCGTCGGTCGAAATTGCCCACGTACGCGACACACGCTCTAGACCGGAACGGTTGGGGCCAATAACGCCAATGACAGTCCCTTTCATCTTGGCCGGATCAAGTTGTGCCATCGCCTTTTGTACGATCCGAACACCATTGAGCTCGTCACCATGAACTCCAGCCTGTAGCAATACTTTTTTACCATCGGCAGCCCCTTTGGCCACCATGATCGGCACGTACCAACGTTGGCCGGTCCCGGTCTCAACGCCCTCAAACATAAAGCGGTGCTGGCCTGTAGCCAGATCAGCAACATCGAGTGCTGAAATCACAGGTACGCCTTGGACCTTATCCCCTGTGTACTGGGTGGCGGCATGCGCAACCGAACCAAAAAGTGCTAATCCAACAGCAAACGCAACATAACGCATACAACTCTCCATGATGCTCAATATGATTAGTAAATCTCGACTCGATAAGCTGGCAGGCAGTCCAAGGCAAATCTACATGTCGGGATGACTAAGCTATCAAGGCGATATGTCGAGTATCTACTTTGGGTTAGAAGAAATGTGATGCCAAGACATAGTTTCTGGCATATTGAATACAAATGAATCCACGCTCCCTTGTGCCGATATGCAAGACCACAAAACCAAATCACATCTGCCGTGTTTGATTTCTCTACTTTACCCGCCAGCAAAGGAAAAACGCCCAAACCAAGCAGTTAATCTGTTTAAATTTCAGCTATTTATAGAACTTCCCCTGTATGAAATCTCGTAGAAAAAGTTCTTAAAAATGCCAAAATTTCAGCAGATCGGCAGACCTACTCGGTCTGCCCCAGATCGCTTTCCCGTACAGGTTCCCACTTCCTTTGTCCGGTCTCGTTGTCCTTGCCTGTAAAGGCTGAAGGAGCACGTCAACCCTGACATGCTGCTCCAGCGAGTGTCATCAGACAGACGGACTCTGTGTCCGTAATGACTGATGACCAGCCAGCCCCTCGAGCAACAAGTCCAGCAGCATATTCTGCAATGCCCTGGCCTTATCGGGGTGAGAGAGGTACGTCAGCGACATGCCCTGCTGGGTTTCCATGCGTCCGATGACGGCTTCATCCACTGCATTAGGGAAATCGCCATGCAGAATCGATTCCCGTGGGTTATTGCGGACCTGTTCCATCAGGGGACCGTTTTCACTCAGCTTGGTCACCATCCCCTGCACCCAGTCGAGCTTGTCCCCATCAGTCACTTCCAGGCCAAACAGATCGTTCATCCGAGCCAGCAGCTCGGAGAGGAAATCCTTCTTTTCCTCTTTCGGCTTGGCGCTGCCGAGGGAGGCGATTCCCTCCAGCCCATAACCGGCAGCATTCTCTTTAAGTTGCAGATCCTGGGTCCGCTTGGCCTTGAGGTGGTAGTGGCTCAGCATCACCGAGGAAAGGTCTACTTGCTCTTCATCCAGCACCTCTTCCCGCAGCAGAGGCAGCAGGTGGCGTGCAAAGACACACAGCCGCTCCATGTCGTAATCGTCGAAGGGGGTGATCTGGGAGACAAACTCATAAAACCGCACATAGCCGTTGAGGTTCTTCTTGAACAGCTCCAGCACCGAACGTGCTTCCCCGGCCTCCTTCAGGCGACGTTCGGCATTGACCTGATCGCTACCTGAACCGCCCTGTTCCATCAGCCATTTGAGCTGGGTCCGACACTCCCGAATAGCATCGATGGCCAGCCGGTAACGCTTGGCGAAGCGATCTCTGGCCGGAACGGCGTGCCGCAAGAAGGCATCGGCCCCCCGTTTGGGGTCGAAATAGGCATCGGTAAACGCCACCACCTCGGGCCAGGTGAAGATCCCCTCCCCCTTGAGCTTGTGGAACAGGTCATAGATCAGGTTGGGGTCCGATACCGAGTCAAGCCGGGCGGTTTCGTAATACTTCTGGAACTCTTCCAGTACATCCTGCGGGTCGTTCACGAAGTCGAGTACATAGGTACTCTCCTTGCCCGGATAGGTGCGATTGAGCCGCGAGAGGGTCTGGATGCAGTCCACCCCGGTTAAGCGTTTGTCCACATACATGGCACACAGCTTGGGCTGATCGAACCCAGTCTGGAACTTGTTGGCCACCAGCATCACCTGATAGTCAGCAGTATCGAACGCCTTACGCATGTCCCGACCCTTCAGCTCCGGGTTCATGTTCCGCTCGTTCCACGTCTGCCCCTCGTCCTCGATGTCACCCGAGAAGGCCACCATGGCCCGAATGGCTTGATAACCCTGGTCCTTGACGTATTTATCGAACGCCAGCTTATAGCGGACCGCCTCCATACGGCTGCTGGTTACCACCATCGCCTTGGCTTGTCCACCCAAGAGCTTGCCAACATGCTGGCGGAAGTGCTCGACAATCACCTGCACTTTCTGGCCAATGTTGTGCGGGTGCAGCCGCACCCACTGGGATAGCTTGCGCTTGGCCTTCTTGCTGTCCACTTCTGCATCAGCCGCTTCGCTATCCATCGCCAGCTTGAACGCCAACTGGTAGTTGGTGTAGTTCCGCAACACGTCAAGGATGAACCCCTCCTCGATCGCCTGGCGCATGGTGTAAACGTGGAATGGCTCGGGTTTGTTCTCATCCGAAATGGGCAGATGGGGCTTGGGCGGGCGACCGAACAGCTCCAGCGTCTTGGCCTTCGGGGTAGCAGTGAAGGCGAAGTAGCTGATGTTCTGACTGCCGCCACGGGCAGCCAAGGTCAGGTTCATCACATCCTCGGCCGAGAGCTCTTCCTCATCATTCAGCTGTTCGGCCATCAACACCTCACGCAACTGACGGGCAGTCTTGCCGGTCTGGCTGGAATGAGCCTCGTCGGCCACCACCGCAAAGCGGCTGGCCTTCAGGCTGGTACTCTCTTGAATGGCCTTGAGCACATGGGGGAAGGTTTGAATGGTGACGATAATGATCGGCGTGCCCGAGGTTAACGCCTCGGCCAACTGAGCCGATTTGCTGCCATCCCCCTCTTCCCGATTGATGCGGGAGATCACCCCGGATGCATGATCGAACTGAGCGATGGTCTCCTGCAACTGGCTATCGAGCACGGTACGGTCGGTAACGACGATGACGGAATTGAATAGCTTCTCACTCTCTCCGGCATCGGTGTCACGCCGCAGCGATGCGAGCTGATGGGTCAACCAGGCAATAGAGTTCGACTTGCCCGAGCCCGCCGAGTGCTGAATAAGGTACTTCTGGCCGCTCCCTTCTTGGCTCAGGGCGCTAAGCAGCGTCTCAACCACCTTCCACTGGTGATAGCGGGGGAAAATCATCGTCTCTTTCTTCTTGCGGCGGCCCAGTGCGTCCTCATCAAAGGTGACTTGCAGATGCAGATAGCGACCCAGAATATTGAGGAAGGTCTTAGGGGAGAAAATCTCCTGCCACAGGTACTCGCTGGCGAACCCTGTCTCAGGCTGATCGTTCCCTGCCCCGCCCTTGGCGGTGCCCCGGTTGAACGGCAAGAAGAAGGTATCTGCTCCGGCCAGCCGGGTGGTCATCGCCACCTCGAACTGATTGACGGCAAAGTGCACCAAGGCCCCACGGCGAAAGGCCAGCAACGGCTCACGCTTGCCCGCCGTTAGCAGTGGCCGGTCAACGCGGTACTGCTGCTTGGCGTTCTCCAAGCTCTGTTTGAAGCAAGACTTGAGCTCTAAGGTCGCCACCGGGATGCCGTTGAGAAACAGAGTGAGATCGAGTCGCCCATCATAGCCGTGAGGGCTGTAAACCAGCTCTGGTACCACCCGCAGTCGGTTCTTGGCATACCGCTCAACCAGCTCTGGGTTAAGGTCATGGTCGGGCTTGAAGGTGGCCACTGCCAGCCGGTGTCCTCGGTCCTCTACTTGATGACGGAGTAACCACAAAGTACCTCGCTCATCGCTCTCAAGGGATCGAGCCACGGCGTTGAGCAGATGACGCTCCGGCTCCTCACCGTAGGTCTTGCAGTATTTCTGCCACCCCTCTGGCTGGCTCTCCTGCACATAGGCGATCAAATCTTCGGGGTAGAGAGCTCGCTCTTTGTCATAGTGTGCCGACTCACCGACCAACCAACCTGATGCGGCCAGTTGCTCGATGATATGGTCCTGGAAGGCTTTTTCCCGTGCCCTATTTTCCAAACTGAGGTCCAGGCTCATGGCTGGTCACCTTGCTGCGGCTCTTTTTGCAAGGAAAGTTGCAAAGAAAGCCACACCAGCCCCTGTTCGGCAAAGGTAAAGAGCTGGTCGCTATAACCTTGGCCAATCACACTACGGATGATCTCGGGGTCGATATTGAGGTAATCGTGCACCAGGGCATTACGCAGTCCGATGATCTTGCGCCAGCCGCTTAACCCCTCGGCAGGCTGGGCCCCTCGCTGGGCCAGGATCTCGAATGCCTGATAGGCATCCTGCGGACTGTGGCCTGCCAGTGCCTTGGCCCAATGTTTCGCTACTCCGATACAGGCTTCGATGGACACTTGCAGGGTGCGTTCGGCGGCCCGATATTCCAGATTGGAGAGGGCCCGCTCGGCGAGCAGGGTTCGGATTTCCAGCAGTTCGGCCTGATAGCGGCCAAGACTCAGGCGAAGGGCGGTGATATAGGCGTTATCGGCCATGAGAAACGTCACTCCTGGTATGAAGAATGAGTGGGGGAACGGAAATTGATTTCCATCTGCGACATGATACGGGCTTCTTCACGCAGACGGCGACCCTGGTCGCGGCAAAACAGTATCCGATTGGCATCAACAATGGCAAAGGCAAGCGGAATGGGGGCCTGATTGATATCGACCACCGACAACTGCCCCTCGGCCAGCCCCAAGGCTCGCTGCCAGTCGAGGGCCAGCAACTCGGGCCGCAACCGGTTATCCAGAGAGTCAACCAATTTGACGGGGTCGAAGGCTACCGCCAGATCCCAATCGCTATGGGGCCCAGCGTTCCCCTTGGCGTGGGAACCATAGAGCCACAACACCATCACCTCGGGGTGAGCGGCAGCGAGGGTGGCTAACTGTGCGGTGAGGGTAGGCAGAGTCATACCATTCACTCCTGTGCGAGAAAACGAGAAGGTCTGATGACGCGAATGTCCGATGACGCGATCGTTCGATTACGCTTCGCTAATCGAACCTACGGGCTTTTCCACCATGGCAGCCTTGCCTTCCAGTTCGCTCACCTCGTGCTGACCATAACGGAACAATTTGATATCGCTCATGCGGCAACCTCGTCGGCGGGTGGCGTCCATCCCCGCAGATCAATCTTGCCGGTCACGGCGGCAGAGATAAGGGCGCTACGACGTTCTACAAGCAGAGCAATTGCTTCCGTGCATTTTTGAATACAAAGGTCCGTATATTCACTAAGCAAGTTAAGCTCTTTTGCAATTGCTTTTTGCTCATCAATTGGAGGAACAGGTATTATTTGTTCCCCTAACATAGTTCGACTAATTCTGAGACGGAATCCACCACCGACCCTACATATATCTTGTATCCACTCTAACCACCCTACAGAATTCGTTAAATAAACTAAAAACTCTGCATCAAAATCATCAGAAGGTTTTAAAATTGCGTTGTCCACAGATGTAATCATCTTTACATCTAAGTGTGGAGCGAGACAAGATCTACCGACTGGCCCATCTAAACGACAAATGAGTACATCATTAGGCTTAACCTCTGTACACTTAAGCGTTTTAAAACTATGCTCTGAAATATATCTAAACCCTTGTTCTTTAAAATGACCGATACCTATATTTCCTGTTTGTAACAGTCGAACACCTTCGTCAGATATATATGGAGTTTCAATCCAATCACCATCCGTAAAGCTCTTTTTGAAACTTGAAGCAGCATACTTCAATGCATGCGTAACCCAATGTTCCGGAACTTGACCAAGCCACTCGACGCAGGAGTCTTTCATGGGGGCATTGGGATTGAGACCCTTGGTCACGGCGTGGGAGATCACCGCCTGCCGTTTCTCTTTGAGCAGTTCGATCAGCCGCTGCTGCTGGGTAATCAGCCGGTCTATCCGAGCTGTTTCGTAGTCGAGGAAGGCGGCGATAGTCTGCTGCTCCTCCCATGAAGGAACCGCGATTTTTATATCTATAAGCTCAGAGGAATTTATAGCTGGATAACTAACACCTGTTGAACGAGCAACAACGGAATCAATAAAATGTCTAGCCCGCAATGCATATTGCGCAAAACCGCTCAACAGACATTTTGGCCTTAACACAGCAAAACCTGTGGAAGCGATCTTCCCATCGAATTCCAATGATATTGGTGCAATGGCTTCAAGATATGTTCGAACGGTTGATACGATAATATCGCCTTGTCTGACAACTCTCCTAGCCCGTGAAGGTGCTCCAGAAAACCTCATGTTTTCCGTTCTTGTAATACCTTCACTAGACGAAACACCGCCGATATCAATGTAACCAAACTCCATGTCAGGGTCAGTTGATTCACTAAGCACTTCATCATTACAGCTAACGATGTATTTCAGAGCCTTGGTTTCCCATGATGACGGACATAGTTGAAGCCACTCCACCCCCGAATCTTTATATTCCGGATAGGGTTGATATTGACCTGTGGTTTTCGGTTCGGCAGCTATCATTTCTGCTCTCCTTGTTGTTGGGCCTGTTGCCAGAAGGGATCTTGCTGCCAGCTCACTGGCATCCCCATATGGGCCAGGGATATATGGGGATATTTGGCTAGCAGTGTGACCAAGCGGGATGACCAGGCACTGTCCGGGCTGACACGCGTCAACAGGCTCTCGATGATCACCAGCAAGAAATAGAGACGTTTGCGAGCATTGAGCTGTTGTCTGGCGTTGACCGGCAACCGCTCTGATACGATGGCCAGTCGTTCGGAGCCCTTTTTCGGCCATAAGGGGGCCGTACCGAGCTCACGATTCCAGACACGGCTATGGTGAGCACTCCAGTTACGCAAATCTGAGAGCGAGCGAAACCAGGACGTCAACACGACATGGGGCCAGCCAAAGTGGCCGGCAATCTCTTTTTGCACCTCGGGTGATCTCAAATTGGCAAAAAAGCTGGAGATTTGAGCAAAGGTCAACAGTTCCATCGCCATCCAGACCGGTGGCTCTTCAGATGCGTCTGGATATCGTTGCCGATAGTGCGCCATAAAATGCTCCATCTTATGGCCCTGGGCTTTCTTCCGTAGCTCCGCCAGCAACCAACCGTGATCATAACGGCTGTCAAACAGTGCAGGATCCAGGTAACAGAATGGATCCTTGTAATGGGTTGCCAGCACCTCTGTTAACCGGGCTCGCAGTGCGACCTCCAACCGCTCAATGGCATCGAGCAGCAATAGGCGTAACTCCCTGTCAAACACATAGAGCTCAAGCACCTGCTCAAAACGAGTGCCATCAATAAAGTGGTGCTCATCTTGATCCGGAATGTAAAAAGGCCGGGTGTAGGCGCTGAGACGAAAGTAACTGATATTGGCGAGATAATGACGAGCCCTGGCATCGTCATCAATCAAGAGGCCACGTTCGGCAAGCAGGGCCAGCTGTTCATCCAGCGACAGAGGGGGTTTAAGGTAGCTGTTCACTGAAATCCTCCGTTCATTGCAACGCAGTGGATTTCGAGCATAAAAAACCCGCCAGAGTGTGCATCGTAGAGAGGCATGGCGGGTGTGTTACCCGCAATATTAGGTATCGGACGTCCGATAGTCAATCTCTTTGCGTCATATTGCGTGCTATTGCGTCCAACCCCGTCGGCGATTCCTGAATAGCCAGTATGCATTGGCATCATGAATGCACCTGTGCCAGCAGTTGCATGATCTCCTTGGCGACCGCATCGAGATCGGCATCAATAGCTGCCAGCTCGCGGGGAGGCTGATACTGGTAGAAGTGGCGGTTAAAGGGGATCTCGTATCCCACGATGCCTACCTGACCATCGAGCGGGTCGGTCTTACTCAAGTCAATCCAGGCATCCGGTACATGGGGCAACACCTCACGCTTGAGATACTCATGAATGTCTTCCCCGAACGGCACGTTTTCGTTATCCCGCAGATCCGAGTTGGCTTCCGGCTCGCCTTTGCTTTTACACACGTCGGCGGCGTCATCCTGCTCAGCCAGATGGTTCACCAGCAGTTTAAAGGCCGGGGCAGGCAGCTTGACCTCACCCAGCAACTTGGTCAGCTGCTTTTTGAATTTGTCGCGAGAGAGCAACTTGACCTCAGCGAACTGGCCCAAGGCAGTCATGATGGCGGATTGCAAAGTGCCATCGAGCTTAGTCCACCCCTTATCGGCAGTGAGGTTGGCGAGGCGCTCGGCATCCTGCGGGTAGAATGCCAGTTTCAGCGGCCGTTCGATGGTCAGACGACGATAGCCAAAGGCAGTGGTGGGGAAGATCTTGGCGATCGGGCTCGCCTCGAAACGGCTGGCGAGGCGGACGATTTGCTCAATGGCCTCATCGCTCAGTTGTTTACGCTTGCTCCCCAACGACTTACGCATCGGGCTGTGCAGGTCACTGGCGTTGATCAGCAGCACCTTGCCCTTACGCTCCGCCGGTTTGTGGTTCGACAGCACCCAGATATAGGTGGCGATGCCGGTGTTGTAGAACATGTCGGTGGGCAGGGCCACCAGGGTATCGAGCAGGTCGTGCTCGAGGATATAGCGGCGGATCTCGCTCTCGCCGCTGCCTGCCCCACCGGTAAAGAGCGGAGAGCCGTTGAGAATGATGCCGATCCGGGAACCTTCCGGCTTCATCTTGGCGATCAGATGTTGCAGGAACAACAGCGAGCCGTCAGAGACACGGGGCAGACCCGCCCCGAAGCGGCCACTGTAGCCCTTTTGCAGGTGTTCATCCCGCACTTGCTTCTCGACCTTCTTCCAGTCCACCCCGAATGGCGGGTTGGAGAGGCAGTAATCGAACTTCTCCAGCGGCAACTGGTCGTCAGAGAGGGTGTTGCCGAGCTTGATGTTGCTGATGTCCTGCCCCTTGATCAGCATGTCGGCCTTACAGATGGCAAACGACTCGGGGTTGAGCTCCTGACCAAAGGTGGCCAGCCGGGCGGCGGGGTTGAGCTCGTGCAGGTACTCCATGCCGCAGGAGAGAAAACCACCGGTGCCCGCGGTGGGATCATAGATGGTCCGCACCACTCCTGCCGTCGTCAGGGCCTCGTCATCGGCAGCAAACACCAGAGAGGTAGTCAGCCGCACGATGTCACGGGGGGTGAAGTGCTCACCAGCGGTCTCGTTGGAGCTCTCGGCAAACTTGCGGATCAGCTCCTCAAACACCAGACCCATGTGGTAGTTGTCTACGGTCTCGGGGGAGAGATCGACGTTGGCGAAGTTGCGAACCACTTTGTAGAGCAGGTCGGCATCTTCCAGCAGATCGATGCTGGCAGCGAAATTGAAGTGCTCGAACACCTCGAATGCCTCACGGGAAAAGCCCCGCACATAGGCATCCAGGTTGTCACCAATCTGCTTCTCGCCCAGGTTGTCGAGGGTGAGCTTGGCGGTGTTGTAGAAGCTCTGCCCGGCGGCATTGAGCAGCAGCTTATGGCGGGCCAGCTCGGGCATGGCCTTGGTGCTCTCGGCGCTGGCCAGCACCTTGTCACGGGTCGGGGCCAGCACGCACTCCAGACGACGCAGGACGGTGAACGGCAGAATGATGCGGCCGTACTGGGACTGCTTGAAATCACCTCGCAGGAGGTCAGCCACCGACCAGATAAGATTGGCAAGGGAGGAAATATTGGTTGTCATGGAAACCCCGTGGGACCGCCTAGCGGTCTGAGACAGACGAAATGACGGGGATTCTACCACGGGAAGCCATCCATGGGGGGTGATATAGGTAGCACTTAACCCCCAGGATGGACGTACCTGTTGCATTTTCAATGCGGTTAAGTTTGGGCCTGTGGATGATTGCTTCCACTCCGTGAAAGGATGAGGAAAACAGTGATTCTGTGAGTTTGATCTCATTATCAAGATCTCGAGAAAAAAACCTTGATCATGGATTTTGCGTTGTTCACAACGAAAACGCGAAATGGGGTCTTGGGGATGAAAATTTTTCAATACAGAGAAAGCTCGTCAAAGACGTAGAAACCAATGGCCGCTGTGAATATGATGATCTTGTTAGGGATTTCTGAATAGCTGCGCGGCCAAAGCGACTCATTCGGCCGCTAAGCCGCGATACGAGTGTCTAACCATTACCTGGACTAAAACGCCGGTTCGCTTTAAGCCTCAACTGCATCGCCTTCCTCCAGAACCATGCACTACCGCACCGCTGGCGACTTTGTGCTGCAACTCACGCCACTCACCGGGAGACATCCCCTCCCAGCCGTTGAACGCCCGATAAAACGAGTTGGTATCTTCATAGCCAAGCAGATACGCCGTTTCGTTAAGCTCAATCGTGCTGTGCTGCAAATAGGAGCGGGCCAGCTCGCGGCGGGTCTCCTCCACCAGTTGCTGAAACGTGATGCCCTCATCGGTCAAACGGCGTTGCAGGGTTCGCGAGCTCATCGCCAGCTCTTTGGCCAACGATTGCAGCGTCGGGCGCCGACCGGCGAGGGTGCGTTTCAGCACCTGTTTCACCGTGTATCCGACCCTGGCGTTTTGATCGTGATCCTGCAACTCGGCATCCAGCTGCGGGGCGATCACGGCCAGCAGCTCTTCATTGTGGGTATAAAAGGGAAAATCCAGATCGCTGGTGCGAAACACCAGCGCATTGCGCGACGCCTTAAAGGTGATCGGGCAGCCGAAGTGCCCCTCCAACAACTCACGATGCTCGGGGCCACGCGTCAATTCGATACGCAACGGACGGATATGTCCGTCCGAGCTGTGTCTGGCCATGGCGGTCATCCAAGAGAAGCCGATATCCGTCATAATATGGGGCGGTGGCTCACTGGTTGCCAGATAATGGGAGTCGATGATCACCTCATCGTCGTTGACGTCGACACGGATCTCTTCCGGACACACGACCCGTTTGTAACGGGCTAGGCGCTGCAGTGCATCGCGTAAACAACTGCTGCACACCGCCGCAATCGCCATCGGATGATTGCGCTCGAGTCGCATATCTGCACCCAGCTTCAGACCAAATGCCACATCGCCGCAATGCTCTGTGACCGCCTTCCATAGAGAAAACAACTCTGCTGTGGAGGCATAGATTTTCTCTTGCTGAAAAAACAGCTCCGGCAGTCCGGCTTTGCGCTGCATCATTTCCAACGAGAGGCCCAGCTCAGCGATGCGCAGCATCCACTGTTTGGAAATACGAAAACGATCGATCATTGTGTCGTGCACTCAATCAAAGAAGACTGTGTGACCTTGTCAGGTCGTGGATACAGCTTGGCGGCATTGGTTGGCCAATGCCGCTTTTTAGCAAGAAAATATCTGACATCACACCATGCTGTCATTCACATTCATGCGGTGTGAAGAGCGCCATGTCATCGGCGAACACAAGGCCCCATTGCTCAGGTTTTGTTGGATGCCCCGTCGGCCACGTATTCCGGCCAACCGCCCGCCATGGCGCGATAGAGCGATACCACCGCCAGGGTATATCCGACCCGACTTTGTGCCAGCGCATCCTGATTTTGCAGACGCACGTTTTCGGCATCCAACAACTCCAGCAGATCGATGGCGCCCTGACTGAAGCGCACCTTGGCCGCCTCGGCGGCACGCACGCTGGCGGCAGCTGCCTGCTCCAGATGCTGGCGCTGCTGCTCACTGCGTGACACCTGAACCAGTGCATTCTCGGTCTCTTCCAACGCGGTAAGAACGGTCTTCTCATAGCTGGCCAGATCCCCGGCAGCCTGGGCATTGCTGGCGGCGATGCGGGCGCGAACGCGGCCCACATTCAAAAATGAACCATCCACGCCGAGCGTCAGTGACCGGGTCTCGCTGTCCCGTGCAAACAGGGCGCCAGCATCCAATGCCTGAGTACCAATCAAGCCCCCCAAGGTAAAGCGGGGGAAGAGATCGGCAGTGGCCACACCGATACGCGCCGTCGACGCGGCCAGGCGCTGCTCGGCCGCAGCCACATCCGGACGGCGGCGCAGCAGCTCGCCAGGCGCCTGCATGGGCACATTGGCAGGCAACTGCGCCAGCGCTGCCGGCGCCTCCAGCTCGCTAATTAATGCTTCGGGCACATTACCGGTCAGCACGCCAATGCGGTGAGTGGCCAGAGCAACTTGCGCCTCCAGCGGCGGGATGCTGGCGCGGGTGGTTTCGAGCTGGGCACGGCTTCTATCCACATCAAACGTGCTGGCCATGCCCGCCTCTTGCCGCAATTGCAACAGCGACACGGTTTGCACCTGGTTGGCCGCGTTGTCACGGGCGATACCCAGTTGCTCCTGCCAGCCTCGTAGCTGGAAGTAGGTCTGGGCTAGCTCCTCCACCACCGCCACCTGCATGGCAGCGATATCCTCGGCACTGGCACGGGTGTCGGCGCGCTGCGCCTCCACCGAGCGCCGCACGCGGCCAAACAGATCCAGCTCCCAGCTAAAGCCGACTCTGCCCTGATATTGGTGAGTATCACGATCGGCGGCCGCGACACCGGGCTGCTGACTGGCACTGCTGCGCACATTACTCGCCTGCGCGTTGGCGTCGAGTGTCGGCAACAAGTCGTACTTTGCGCTGCCCAGCAGGGCATTGGCCTGCTGATAATTGGCCAGCGCCAGCTGCACATCGTGGTTCTGCCGTAGCGCCAGCTCGACCAGTTTGGTGAGCTCCGGGTCGTTAAATCCGCGCCAGAACGCCGGCCCCGCATCAGGAGCCGGCTCTTGACGCACGGTGGCATCCAAACGGGCATAGCTGCTCACCGCCGGCAGGGCCGGACGTTCAAAATCCGGTCCGACGCTGCACGCTGATAACAGCGCGGCGAGGCTCACCGTGAGCGCGCTGAGCGCGCTACGGGATGCGTGGGTTTTCGCTTTCACAGTCATAGCAATTCACTCGTCCAAAAAGAGGTTGGCATGCGCCCGGCATCAGAGCGGATCGCCCACGAAGGTCGACTCACCATGCTGGACCAAGGGCCGGCCGGAGAGTTTACGCAGCGCCACGTAGAACACCGGGGTCAGGAACAGGCCAAACAGCGTCACCCCCAGCATCCCGGCAAAGACCGTGATACCGGTCACCGAGCGCACTTCCGCTCCGGCCCCCGTGGAGAGCACCAACGGGATCGTGCCGGCAATAAAGGCAATGGATGTCATCACAATCGGTCGTAACCGCAGCCGGCATGCCTGCAAGGCGGACTCCACGATGCCGCGGCCGTTCATCTCCAGCTCACGGGCAAACTCGACGATCAGGATGGCGTTCTTGCACGCCAGTCCCATCAGCACCACCAGCCCCACCTGCACGAAGACGTTGTTATCGCCACCGGTTATCCAGACCCCGAACAGCGCCGAGAGCAGCGTCATCGGCACAATCAGGATCACCGCCAGCGGCAGGGTCCAACTTTCATACAGCGCCGCCAGTACCAGGAACACCAGCAAAATTGCCACCGGGAAGACGATAAAGGCAGCATTGCCCTGAGTGGCCTGCTGATAGCTCAAGTCCGTCCACTCTGTGGTCATCCCCACCGGCAATACCTGCCCGGCGATAGCGGTCAGCTTGCCCATCACCTGCGCCGACGAGAGCATGCGTGGATCGGCTTCACCGGCCAGATCGGCGGCCGGATAACCGTTAAAGCGCAGCACCGGGTCCGGACCGAAGGTCTCCTTGATGGTCACCATCGAGCCGATCGGTACCATCTCACCGCGCGCATTGCGGGTTTGCAGCTTGCCGATGTCCTCGACGCTATCGCGAAACACCCCGTCCGCCTGCGCAATCACCTGCCAGGTGCGACCAAACTGGTTGAAGTCGTTGACATAGGTCGAGCCCAGGTAGGTCTGCAGGGTGTCGAACAGCTCGGTCAGCGCGACCCCTTGCGCCTTGGCTTTGACGCGATCCACATGGGCATCGAGTTGCGGCACGTTGGCCTGATAACTGGTGATGGGGTATGCCATGCCCGGTGTCTGGACTACGGTCCCTTGCATCGCCTGCACCGCTTCTTGCAGTTTGCCGTAACCGAAATTGCCACGGTCTTCGATAAACATCTGATAGCCGTTACCGCTACCCAGCCCCAGGATCGGCGGCGGCATCATCGAGAAGGCAAAGCCCTCTTGCAGGCCGGCGATCTTCTGGTTTATCTCGGCATTGATCTGGGCGGCAGTGCGGCCATTACGCTCGGCAAACGGCTTGAGCGGGATGAACGCCACCCCGGTGTTGGGCGTATTGGTGAACTGCAGCGCATTAAGACCCGGGAACGAAATGGTATGCGCCACCCCGTCGGTCTCTTGTGCAATCTGGGCGACCTTGCGCAGCATCGCGTCAGTGCGGGCAATCGACGAGCCTTCCGGCAGCTTTACCCCGGCGATCAGGTAGAGCTTGTCCTGGGTCGGGATAAATCCTGGCGGCACCAATTTGAACATCACTCCGGTCGCGCCGAGCAGCAGGGCATACACCACAAACACGGCGCCACGGCGGCCCAGGATGCGGGAGATGCTGCGCTCATAGCGCTCGGAGCTCGTCTTGAAGGCCCGATTAAACGGACGGAACAGCCAACCGAACAGGGTGTCAATCAGTCGGCTCGGGCCATCTTTGGGCGCATCGTGCGGTTTGAGCAGACGGGCGGCCAGCGCCGGCGACAGAGTCAAGGAGTTGATGGCCGAGATCACGGTCGAGATGGCGATGGTGACGGCGAACTGCTTGTAGAACTGGCCGGTAACACCGGACAAAAACGCCATCGGCACAAACACGGCGCACAACACCAGCGCAATCGCAATGATAGGCCCGGAGACTTCGCGCATCGCCTGGTGCGCTGCGGCAATCGGCGTGAGCCCCTCTTCGATATTACGCTCGACGTTCTCCACCACCACGATGGCATCGTCCACCACAATGCCGATGGCGAGCACCAGACCGAACAGGCTCAAGGTGTTGATGGAAAAGCCCAGCACATACAGCGCTGCAAAGGTTCCCACCACCGACACCGGCACCGCGATCAGCGGAATGATTGAAGCGCGCCAGGTCTGCAGGAACAGGATCACCACCAGCACCACCAGCAACACTGCTTCAAGCAGGGTGTGGACCACGGCGCTGATTGAGTCGCGCACAAAGATGGTGGTGTCGTAGACCGCTTCATACTTCACATCAGACGGGAAGGTCTTCTGCATCTCGTCCATGGCATGGATGACCGCATCACGGATCTCGAGCGCATTGGCACCCGGCGACTGGAAGATACCGATACCGACCGCATTTTTGCCATCAAGCTGGGAGCGCAGGGTGTAGTCGCCAGCGCCAAGCTCAAGGCGGGCCACATCGGCCAGCCGCACCACTTCGCCGTTATCGCCGTTTTTCAGCACGATATCGCCGAACTCCTGCTCGGTGCGCAGACGCCCCTGGGCGTTGATCAGCGTGAGGAACTGGCTGTTTGGCATCGGCTCGGCACCCAGTTGGCCAGCCGACACCTGTACGTTCTGCTCGCGCATGGCGCTGACCACATCACTGGCCGTGAGACCCAGCGCGGCAATCTTGTCCGGGTCGAGCCAGGCGCGCATAGCATAGTCACCGCCACCGAACACCTGGGCATCACCCACCCCCGGGATCCGCGCCAGCGCATCTTTCACATGCAAACGCGCGTAGTTACGTAAATACAGGGTGTCGTACTTGCCGCCCGGCGAGGTCAAATGCACCACCATCAGAAAGGTCGGTGACTGCTTTTGGGTCGTCACGCCTTGGCGGCGTACATCTTCCGGCAAACGCGCCTGCGCCTGCGCCACGCGGTTTTGTACCTTGACGGCCGCCGCGTCAGGATCGGTGCCCGGGCGGAAGGTGATGGTCATCTGCAGCACGCCGTCAGAGCCGGCCACTGACTTGAAATACATCATGCCTTCGACGCCATTGATCGCCTCTTCCAGCGGCGTGGCCACGGTTTCGGCGATCACTTTGGGGTTGGCGCCCGGATAGACGGTTCGCACCACCACCGACGGGGGCACCACTTCCGGATACTCGCTCACCGGCAAGTTGGGAATGGTGATCAATCCCGCAGCGAAGATCACGATCGACAGCACCGCCGCAAAGATTGGCCGATCAATAAAGAAACGGGAAAAGTCCATGGAATAGGTCCTTAAACAGACTGTTCGAGAGTGACCGGGCGTGTCAGCACACGCGCAGCAATGGACAGGAGGGCGCTCATTTCACCGCCGCCGTGACTGCTGCCGCACCCTGCATCGGCACCTCTTTGGCGTTCACCGGCATGCCTGGCATGAACACTTTCTGATAGCCTTCGATGATCACGCGATCGCCGGCCACCAATCCTTTCTCGATGATGCGCAGCCCTTCTGCTTCTCGTCCCGGCACCACATCGCGGCGCTGGGCCTTGCCATCTTTATCGACCACATAGACATATTTGCGGTCTTGATCAGTGAGCAGCGCCTTGCCGTCGATCAGCAGCGCATCGGGAATGTGGCCACCTTGCAAGCGCACGCGGGCAAACAGACCGGGGGTCAAAAAGCGATCTTTGTTATCAAGAATGGCGCGAACGCGAAGGGTGCCGCTGCTGCGCTCCACCCGGTTGTCGAGAAAGTCGACCTCGCCGCTGTGGTGAAACCCCTCTTCGTTGGAGAGCCCAACCTGCACCGGGATCGTGGCGCTGTGGCCGCCAAGGCCAGTGCGGGCACGCTGGGTATATCGCAAGAAGGCATTCTCATCGATGTCGAAATAGGCATACATCTTGTCTTGCGATACCAAGGTGGTCAGCACGCTCGCCGTACCGTCTGCCGTGACCAGGTTGCCCTTGGTCACCAGCGCTCGCCCTGCCCGGCCGACGATCGGTGCGCGCACCTGGGTCCACGCCAGATTGAGTTTGGCCGTATCGACCGCAGCTTGAGCGGCCATCACATCGGCTTGGGCGGCTTTATCGGCAGCGTTACGCTGCTCCCACAGCTCGGTAGAAATGGCGTGTTGCGCGACCAGCACCTTGGCGCGGCGCGCTTCGTTGCGACTCTGGACTGCCACACTGGCCGCACGAGCGAGCTGTGCATTGGCCCGCGCCAGCTCGGCGCGGTAAGTGCGGGCGTCAATCGTGAACAGCACATCACCCTGTTTCACCTCCTGACCTTCCCGATAGTTCACGCTGTCGAGATAGCCGGATACCCGGGGACGCAGATCGACACTTTGAATGGCTTCAATGCGGCCACTGTATTCATCCCACTGGGTCACCGGCTTGACGACAACCTGCGCCGCGCTCACCTCGGGCGGAGCCATCGATACCGGGGCGGACTTGTCGTTGCAACCGGCCAGCAACAGGGTGCCCAAGGTAAGCATGACCAACAAAGGCGACTCGCTACGCCGCAAAATATGGAGGTTTTTCATATAGATGATTCCAATGGTGGAGCGGAAACAGGATGTACTATGGCAAACAGACGCCCAAACGAGACTTGAGTCACAGATTGAGCCAGAGCAGAACAATACAAGGGGCAACAAATAACCTATAGGCAGAACGCGCCAATCTACTTGCCAAACGCGCCACTCCGTTAAGATTGCGTTAATAGAAACTGCTGAGTAGCTAGAAAAGTAGGGGCGATTCAGGAGGGTCAAACCCCCTACACATGTTCAAAAAGAGTCTGAATTAATACCGGCGGAAGTGCGCTCTGTATCATAAACAAGACACCGGTTTGAAGCCGATGTCAGGTGATAACTAGAACTGTACAATTCCTGCACACTAGTTATTCAGCCGTTTTGAAACACTATGCTGAAGGTTCACTTTTGTTCCGTAGCGTATAGAGTGGAAGGCTATCGCGGCGATAGGGCTCCTGCCTTTTCGCCCATTGGATGAACCTCTGCCTCTCCTCCATCGTGTAACCACTTCTGGCCTTGGTCTCTTTGACCCGTTGTAACTTGAGCCCGGCGAAGTGGTTGATGACCCCCTCCTGATGGTTAGCCAGCCAGTTAAACAGCAGGGAGAGCTTCTGGAGATACTTGTTGATCGTCGTTGGGCTTTTGCCGGAGTTCAGCAGGTCCTCCTTGAACTTGACTACATCCGCTTTCCCATAGTCAGCGGCTGGTCTATCACCCAGTGCCTCGATAAAGGAACCGAGATAGTTTTTCTGGTTCTTTCGCTCTTTCGGTGCCCAGGAGAGGGCCTTCTCTTTCAGATAGCGGTCACTCAAGACCGACAGGAGCGGAGCACGCGGTTTGGTCGCCGGAGTCATCGGCTGGGATACTGATTGCTCATGTGGGGCAGCAGGCAACTGAATGGGCTTGGGTTTGGAACGCACACAGGCAAGCAGCTTCGCAACCGCTGCACGAGCCGTCAGCTTGTCTCGGGTATGCAGGGATTTTTTGATCTCTTTACGACGACCACAGGGGAGCGTGGTGACTTTCCGGTAATACCAGATGCCGTGGGGACTGAGCCAGAGATTCATCGATGAGCTCCTCGTCGTCCACACAAAGTGGATGACCAAGGGCGCTTGGAAGCTAACTTATTGAATTGCAGAAACAAGTGGTGGCCCTACCAGCCACATCCCGGCACTCGAGTCCCCCGCCTTGGCTGCTACCTTCCGGTCCTGACCAGGTTGACGGGTTATCAATGCGAGAGGACCAATAGGACCACCGGCGAGGAGAATAGGCAAACTAGCCTCTCAATGCAATGGCTTTCTGCCCTCGCTGGTGCTGTTCGCCTTATTTTTCAACAATCTGGCCAAGGGTTCAGCTAAACAGCATAAATTTGGCCCCCACCAGCAGCAGCAGCAGGGCAAATGCCTGCTTGAGGCGCTTTGGTGACAGGCGATGCGCCAGCTTGGCACCAATGCGGGCGAACTGGGTACTGGTCAGCACAATGCCCAGCAGAGCGGGCAGATAGATGTAGCCCACACTCCACTCGGGCAGATCGGCATGATGCCAACCCGCATAGAGGTAGCTCAGGCTCCCCGCCAGTGCGATGGGCATGCTGCAAGCCGCAGAGGCCGCCACGGCATTGCGCATTGGCACCGAGTTCCAGCTCAGGTAAGGGACGGTCAGCGAGCCACCGCCAATGCCAAACAGCGCCGACATCCAGCCGATAATGGTGCCAGCGATGCCGGTGCCGAGCGGCCCCGGCATATGGCGCTCAGCTTTGGGTTTGAGGTTGAGCCCCATCTGCAGCGCCATGCTCCAGGCGAAACAGCCGATGATGATATTGAGGGTGCTGGCACTGAGCAGATTGGCGGTCATACCGCCAAGCCAGCCCCCGATCAGCATGCCGGCGCCGAGTCGGCGGATCATCACCCAGTCGACGGCACCGGCCTCCTGGTGAGCCCGCAACGAGCTGAATCCGGTGAAGATCATGGTAAACAGCGAGGTGCCGAGGGCCAGATGGGTGATGATGTCCGGGTCGACGCCCTGGGCATGAAAGGTCATGACCAGCACGGGAACAATGATAAGACCGCCGCCGATCCCGAACAATCCCGCCAGCATACCGGCAAAGGCGCCCAGCAGCAGGTAACCCATAAACAGCATAAACATTCCTTCCGAGGCAATGCAGCGAACAAAGGGAGCACTGCACATAAAAAAAGAGATGGCCCAAGGGCCATCTCTTTATTGTGCCGATTAATTCAAGGGAATGGTACCGTCCATCACCTTGTAGAAGGCCAGCACGGCGCAACCGAGCAGGACCGCGGTCATCCCCTGCTCCAGCCGGTTAAGGCCACGCAGACCGTGATGCTGACGCGCCTTCCAGTGGATGAAGATGCCCGGGCTATAGAGCAGCGCCACCAGCAGCAGGTACTCGATCCCGGCAGCGTAGACCAGCCAGCAGCCGTAGACGGTCGCCATCAGGGCCAGCAGCAGGTCACGCTTGCGCTGATGCGGTTGACCCTCATAGGTCTCCCCTTTCAGCGCCAGCTTCAACCCGTAGGCACCGGAGAAAACGTAGGGTACCAGCGCCGCCGAGGTGGCGATGTTGACCAGCGCCAGATAGGTACTGCTCTGGAAGTAGATGATGATGAGGAACACTTGCACCAGACAGGTGGAGCACCACAGCGACACTTGCGGCGAGCCGTTCTTGTTCTCCTTGGCAAACCAGCCCGGGAACACGCCGGTCTTGCCTGCGATATAGGGCACTTCAGCGGCCAGCACGGTCCAGCTGAGCAGAGCTCCCATCACCGATACCACCAGACCGATGTTGATAAGCCAGGCACCCCAGGGGCCGACCACGGCTTCGAGGATCATGGCAGTCGAAGGGTTCTTGAGGGCAGCCAGTTGCGGCTGACTCATGACACCCAGCGAGAACAGGGTCACCATCACGTAGAGCGTCAGGGCCCCCAGCAGCGCCAGCACGGTGGCGCGGCCCACATCCTTGCGATGACGAGCACGGGCGGAGACCACCACGGCCCCTTCAATCCCGATAAAGACCCAGAGCGTCACCTTCATGGTGGACTTGACCTGATCCATCACGGAACCCAGCTCCATGTTGTTCTGGCCCCAGATATCCAGGGTGAAGGTATCCATGTTGAAGGCCAGCAGGATCGCGACACAGAAGACGATGAGCGGCACCATCTTGGCGATGGTAGTGACGATATTCACCAGTGCAGCAACCTGTACCCCGCGCAGCACCAGCGCATGGACCGACCAGATCAGGATGGATGCTAGGGTAATGGCGACCGGGGTATTGCCATCACCGAAGATGACGTTGTCCGGCGTATCGAAGAAGTAACTCAGGGCGCTGAATACCACGATGGCATAGGATACGTTGGCCAGCAGTTGGCAGAGCCAGTAACCCCAGGCCGCGTTGAATCCGATGAAATCGCCGAAACCGGCTTTGGCATAGCTGAAGATACCGCCATCGAGATCAGGGCGGCGCATGGAGAGGTTCTGATACACCAGCGCGAGACAGATCATGCCAAGACCGGTGATGGCCCAACCCAGGGCGACCGCCCCGGCACTGGCATGCGCAGCAATGTTTTGTGGCAGACTGAAGACCCCGGCGCCGACCATGGAGCCGATCACCAGCGAAATGAGGGCGCCCAGCCCTAGTTTCTTGTCCATCTCAATCCTGTTTATTTAGGCGGCGGCAGAGCGTCCGTATTCATACTGCGCGCAATATGGGAGGGGCTAGAAATCCTGACCCCTTGAAAAAGGCGGCAACTATATTGCATGACTATTCCGACCGCAATCCCTTGTCCCGTCAATCATGCACCGTCTTGACCGCGCGCAATTTTACAGCACTGACCCTGATGGCCTGTGAGCTGGCTCAAATTAACCAAGGCCCATTGATATTTCTCATTTTTCTGCCAACACAAACTGACTCACATGGTCCCCATGCATTCCCATTCAGCCCCTCTCTGTATCAATAACCTGCATAAAAAAGCCCCGGTGGAAACACCGGGGCCCATGGTGTCAATCGCTATAAACGCAAACCGCCATCCAGTTCTATCATCCGTCCCGACAGATAGTCGTTGGCAAGAATAAAGCTCACCGTCTCGGCCAGCTGTTGCGCCTCGCCAAGGGTGCCGACCGGAATGGCCTGCTGCATCCGCGCCATCGCCTCCGGCTTCATCGCCGCCGTCATGTCGGTGGCAAACACCCCGGGGGCAATCCCCATCACCCGAATGCCATGGCGCGCCAACTCCCGCGCCCAGGTCACCACCAGCGAGGCAACGCCCGCCTTGCTGGCGGCATAGTTGCTCTGGCCGATATTGCCAGCGCGAGCAATGGAGGAGATGTTGATGATAACGCCCCCCTGTCTCCCTTGCGCCATCAGCGCCGCCCCTTCGCGCCCGCAAAGGAAGGTGCCGGTGAGGTTGACGTCGATCACACTCTGCCACTGAGCCAGCGTCATCTTCTCCACCAGCTCACCCTCTTTCACCTTGATCAGCATGCCATCGCGCAGAATGCCGGCGCAATTGATGAGGCCATGCAGCCCGCCAAAGCGCCCCTTGATGGCGGTGAATGCGACTTCGACCTCGGCTTCGCTCGCGACATTGCAGACGAACAGGGCGCACTGGCCGTCACGGCTGCGTACTTCCGCCTCGGTCACCTCCAGATCGGTGCGGTTGACGTCGATAAGCGCAAGTTGTGCGCCCTGCTCCGCCAGACTCAGGGCGATGGCGCGGCCCAAGCCACGTCCGGCCCCGGTAATGGCAATGACTCTGTTATGAATGTCCATGAATGCTCCTGATGAGATGGCCGGTGACTGTCGAGTAAAAGACTATCGGGTAAAAAGGCGGATAGCGGCGCTTACCCCAGATCTGTGTTGTCCCGATAGAGCTCGAGGATGCTGGAAAAATCCTTGGACCCCTGCCCCTTCGCCGCATGCAGGTTGAACAGGTTGCGCGCCAGCGCCCCCATGGGCACCGCGCTGTGGCCATGCTCGGCCAGCGCCATGGCCAATCCCAAATCTTTCACCATCAGCCGGGTCATAAAGCCCCCCTGATAGTTGCGGGCGGCAGGCACATTCTCCATCACCCCGGGCCAGGGGTTATAACGCTCCAGACTCCAGTTGTTGCCGGAGCTCTTGCCCATGATGGTGGAGAGCACGGCCGGATCCAGCCCCTCCTTTACCCCGAGGGCCAGCGCCTCAGCCGTGCCCGCCATGTGGATCGCGAGCAGCATGTTATTGCACATCTTGGCGATCTGCCCGGCTCCCAGCGCCCCGGCGTGAAACAGGTTCTGCCCCATGCAGGCGAGCAGAGGGCTTGCTGCCTCGAAATCCGCCCCATCGCCGCCGACGATAAAGGTGAGCGTCCCCGCGGCCGCCCCGGCGACACCGCCAGAAACAGGGGCATCGATAAAGCGCAAGCCGTGCGCGCGGGCCGCCTCCCCGACCTGACGGGCCGAGTCAACATCGATGGTGGAGCAGTCGATCACCAGTGCGCCAACCGGCAGGGCCGCCAGCAGATCCTGCCCGCCTCGCTCACCGGCGCTCTCGCCCAGCCAGAGGCTGCGCACATGCTCCCCCGCAGGCAGCATGCTGATCACCACCTCGCAGTCGGCCACCGCCTCGCGGGCATCCCCCGCGGCGATGCAACCCGCAGCGATGGCACGCTCGACACTTTGGGCAACCAGATCAAACACCTGCACCGTATGCCCAGCCTTGGCCAGATTGGCCGCCATGGGGCCACCCATGTTGCCGAGCCCGATAAATCCTATCCTTGTCATCCCGCTTGCTCCTTGCGTTGCTGATGGCGGCGCCCGCCGGTTGCCAACATGCTATCCCTTGCAGGCCAATGGATTGCTCCCCTGTGGCCAGCGATAAAACTCATCCAGCCACTCCCCTTCCAAAGGCAACTGCTGCCAGCGGGGATCTTTATCCTTGTCGATCAGCAGTGCCCGCACCCCTTCCACAAAATCCCCCTTGAGCACGCAGTTAACCGAAAGTGTCAGCTCCTCGGCAAATACCTCGGCCAGGGAGTAGCGGCGAGCCTGCCAATATTGGCGCCACAAAATGGCGCGGCTGATGGGGCTGCCGGTGCGGCAAATCTGCTGCGCCTGCTGGAGCACCGCCTCCTGTTCATCGAAATGGGCGCTGAACAGCCGCGCCAATACTCCTTGCAGCGTGCGCCCCGCTAGCAGGGCATCGATTTTCTGGTGATGGGGTAGCAGCACAGGCGCAGGCAACCGGGCAGCCACCTCACCATGCAACCCCCTGAGCAGCAGATCGATCTGCTCACGGGGGTCACGGCTGGCAGCCCAGTCAAGCACGGCGAGGCGTGACAGCAGCGCACTGCGCTCACCACTGGCGATGGCGTGATCCGCCAACCCTACCCCAAGGGCATCGGCGCCATTGAAGCGGGCACCGGTCAGACCGAGCCAGAGCCCGAGCCGCCCTGGCATCCGGCTTAAAAACCAGCTCGCCCCCACGTCGGGGTAGAGGCCAATGGTCACCTCCGGCATGGCGAACAGGCTATTCTCTGTCACCACCCGAAAATCGGCGCCGGCAAACAGGCCAATACCGCCCCCCATGCAGATACCGTCCGCCACGCAGATCAGGGGCTTGCGATAACGGTGGATGTGGTGGTCGAGCCGATACTCCTGCTCGAAAAAATCGCGGGCATAACCAAACAGTTCCGCCTCACTCGCCTCCTGCTTGCGGTAATAGAAGGAGCGGATATCGCCACCGGCACAAAATGCCTTCTCACCCGCCCCCTGCAGCAGCACACAGACGATGGCAGGGTCCTGCTCCCAACGGGTCAGCGTCTGTTGCAGGATCTGGATCATCGGCAGGCTCAATGCGTTGAGAGACGCAGGACTGTCGAGAGTCAACACCCCGATCTGGTGACCATCAGCCGTCGAATGGGTCGCGCTACGTACTGGCTCACTCATGCGTTGCTCCATCCGGCTTTTGGTATTGCCAGTGCGGGGCGCGCTTTTCGAGAAACGCCGAGACCCCTTCCCGCTGGTTGGCATCGCGAAACAGTTCAAGGAAGAGACTTCGTTCGAGCGGCAAGGCCGCATCGCGCGGGCCACTGTGGCCCTGATTGATCAGGGTTTTGCAAGCGCGCAGGGCGCTCGGGCTCTGGCGCTCCACCAGATGGGCCATCTGATGCGCCGCCTCCCACGCCTGACCGGTTTTCACCACCGCCTCCACCAGCCCTATCTCGTAGGCCAGCGAGGCACTCACCTTCTCGCCGCAGAGGATCATCCGCTTGGCCCAGCCAGGCCCCACCAGTTCGGTCAAGCGCTGGGTGCCTCCCGCGCAGGGGAGCAATCCCACCGATGCCTCCGGCAGCCCCAGCAGCGCCTGTTGCTCGGCGATGCGGATATCACAGGCCAGCGCCACTTCCAGCCCGCCTCCCATGGCATAGCCATTGATGGCGGCGATGCTGACGCCGTGAAAACGGGCCAATGCCTCGAAGGCCTTGCCAAAGGCCTCGACCACCTGACGAGCCCGCTCGACATCCCCCTCGACAAACATATTGAGGTCGGCACCGGCGCAGAAAAATTTGTCGCCTGCACCGCGGATCACCAGCGCCACCACGTCGGGACGGCTGTCGAGCTCCACCATCATCTGCAAGAAAGCCTGCAAGCTGGCGAGGGTCCAGGTGTTGGCAGGCGGATGGTCGAGGGTGATATAGGCAACGTGGCCATGATATTCGAGTCTGATCCTTGTCATAACATTGTCCTTGTCGATGAAGCTGCAGCCATGATGACAGGCTTGAATGACACCAACCTGGGGCTGGCTCACAAAGCCGACTCTGGCATGGCATGGTGCAAGTCGAGTGGCAGGCCCCCCCCCTTGCTGCGACCAGCGGTTAGCCCAGCGACAAACCGGGATCAGCCAGCAGACGGCGCGCGATGATGAGTCGCATCACCTCGTTGGTGCCCTCCAGAATGCGGTGTACCCGGGTATCGCGCAGATAGCGCTCGAGCGGATACTCGCGGATATAACCATAGCCGCCAAAGAGTTGCAGAGCCTCATCGCAGACTCGATAACCCACATCGGTGGCAAAACGCTTGGCCATGGCACACCAGGCACTCTTGTCCGGGGCTCCGCGATCCAGCTTGTCGGCGGCCTGACGCACCAGCAAGCGGGCAGCCGCCAGCTCGGTCGCCATATCGGCCAGGCGAAACTGCACGCTCTGGAATTCGCTGATCGGGCGACCAAATTGCTGGCGCTGCTGCACATAGGCCAGCGCATCATCCAGCGCCTGTTGGGCGGTGCCCACCGAACAGGTGGCGATATTGATGCGCCCCCCATCGAGAGCCTGCATGGCGAATTTGAACCCTTCCCCCTCCTCACCCAGCCGGTAACTGGCGGGAATACGCACCCCGTTGAACGCTACCTCCCGGGTCGGCTGGCTGTTCCAGCCCAGCTTCTCTTCGGGCTTGCCATAGACGATGCCCACGCTGTCGGCCGGCACCATAAAGGCGGAGATCCCACTCGCCCCTTCCCCACCGGTACGGGCCATCACCACCAGCACATCGCTGCTGCCCGCCCCCGAGATAAAGACCTTGGTCCCTTCGATGAGGTAGCTGTCACCCTCGCGCACCGCCCGGGTCTTGAGGGCCGCCGCATCGGAGCCCGCCCCCGGCTCGGTGAGGCAATAGGAGCCCAGCAATTCGCCGCTGGCCAGTTTGGGCACCCACTGCTCGGCGACCTCCCTGGGCAACCAGCAGCCCAGCATCCAGCTCACCATGTTGTGGATAGTCAGATAGGCCGTGGTCGAGGTACAGCCCATGGCGAGGCGCTCGAAAATGAGGCTCGCATCGAGGCGAGGCAGCCCCAATCCGCCAAACTGCTCCGGGGTATAGAGACCACAAAAACCTAGCCCGGCCGCCTGCTTGATGGTCGGAATGGGAAACTCGTGTTCTTTATCCCAGCGCGCAGCATGGGGTTTGAGCGCATCGTCGGCAAAGGCGGCGGCCGCCTCCAGATACGCCTGTTGATCATCGGTCAGGGTAAAATCCATCTTGTCGTTCGCTCCCTTGTTGCCCCGCGCTTATTTTCCTGAGTTAGTGCTTTATGACGCGGCGCCCAAACACTGCTCATTCAGATCTGCCACTATGGCGCTGTTGTCGGTGGTAGCTGCTGACGCTCTCACTACCACCGCTTTATCGACACACAACAGATTAACAATTGATTTACGTTTACGCTAACGTAAACTTGTGGCAGAAGTGAAGTACAAAAATGGACCGACCACTGCCAGCCGTAACGCCGAGTCAGCCGGTCGAACCCACCTTCCTACCCGACTGTCATATCCGCAAGGAGAGCATGGATGCAGATGGATGAGACCCTGAATGCCCTGACCGAGCAGGTTGCGGCCTTCTGCCAGAAAGTGATCGCCCCACGCGCCAGCGAGATCGATCAAAGCAACGCCTTCCCCCGTGATCTCTGGCCCCGGATGGGTGAGCTGGGGCTGCACGGCATCACGGTGGCCGAGGAGTATGACGGGGTAAACCTCGGCTATCTGGCCCATGTGCTGGTGATGGAGCAGGTGAGCCGCGCCAGCGCCTCGGTCGGCCTCTCCTACGGCGCCCACTCCAATCTCTGCATCAACCAGATCCACCGCCACGGCACGCCGGAGCAAAAAGCGCGCTACCTGCCGCCGCTGGTGAGCGGCGAGCATGTGGGGGCGCTGGCCATGAGTGAGCCGGGCGCAGGCTCCGATGTGGTCAGCATGCGCCTCACCGCGGTGCGCGAGGGGGATCACTTCGTGCTCAATGGCAACAAGATGTGGATCACCAACGGCCCGGATGCCGACACCTTCGTCATCTATGCCAAGACAGATGCCAGTGCAGGCCCCAAAGGGATTTCCGCCTTTATCGTCGAGGCGGAGACTCCCGGTTTTTCTACCGCCCAGAAGCTCGACAAGCTGGGGATGCGCGGCTCCAGCACCTGCGAGCTGGTGTTCGACAACTGCCGCGTACCGCAGGAAAACCTGCTGGGCCCCCTGCACGGCGGGGTCAAGGTGCTGATGAGCGGGCTGGATTACGAGCGGGTAGTACTGGCGGCGGGTCCCCTTGGCATCATGCAGGCCTGCATGGACGTGGTGCTGCCCTATGTGCGCGAGCGCAAGCAGTTTGGTCAGGCCATCGGCGAGTTCCAGCTGGTGCAGGGCAAGCTGGCCGACATGTATACCCGCCTCGCCAGCAGCCGGGCGCTGGTCTACTCGGTGGCGAGCGCCTGCGATCAGGGCCGCACCAGCCGCAAGGATTGCGCCGCCGCCATCCTGTTTGCCGCCGAAAATGCCACCCAGATGGCGCTCGATGCCATCCAGCTACTCGGCGGCAACGGCTACATCAACGAATACCCCACCGGCCGTCTGCTGCGGGACGCCAAGCTATACGAGATCGGCGCCGGTACCTCGGAGATCCGCCGCTGGCTCATCGGCCGCGAGCTGATGGGGGATAACGCATGAGTCGTATCTACTCCCGTCTCGACACGGCGAGCCCAGAATATGCGGCTAATCGGACCGCCATGCAGGGGCTGGTCGACGATCTCCATGCCCGCATTGCCGAGATCGCGCAAGGGGGCGGTGCGGCCAACAACGCCCGCCATCGGGCCCGTGGCAAGCTGCTGCCCCGCGAGCGCATCAATCAGCTGCTGGACCCGGGCTCCCCGTTTCTCGAACTGTCGGCGCTGGCTGGCTGGCAGGTCTATGACGAGCCGGTGCCCGCCGCCGGTATCATCATCGGCATCGGCCGGGTCTCGGGCCGGCTCTGCATGCTGGTGGTGAACGATGCCACCGTGAAGGGTGGCACCTACTACCCGCTCACGGTGAAAAAGCACTTGCGCGCCCAGGCCATCGCCGAACGGCTGCGCCTCCCCTGCCTCTATCTGGTGGATTCCGGCGGTGCCTTCTTGCCGATGCAGGACGAGGTGTTCCCCGACCGGGACCATTTTGGTCGCATCTTCTACAACCAGGCCCGCATGTCGGCCCAGAACATCCCCCAGCTGGCGGTGGTGATGGGGCTCTGCACCGCTGGGGGCGCCTACGTCCCCGCCATGGCGGATGAATCCATCATGGTCAGGGAGCAGGCCACCATCTTTCTGGCGGGCCCGCCGCTGGTCAAGGCTGCCACCGGTGAGGAGATCAGCGCCGAGGCCCTGGGCGGCGCCGAGGTGCACTGCGCCCACTCCGGGGTTGCTGATCACATGGCCCGTGACGATGCCCATGCGCTGGCTATCGCCCGCACGCTGGTTACTCATCTGGGTAACGAGCCGGTAGAGACCAGCCCCGGCTACGAGCCCCCCTGCTACCCCATAGAGGAGCTCTACGGTCTGGTGGGCACCAGTCTCAAACGCCCTTACGACGCCCGCGAACTGATCGCCCGACTGGTGGATAGCTCTGATTTTGACGAATTCAAGGCGCTGTTCGGCACCACGCTGGTGACCGGCTTTGCCCGTATTTGCGGCATGGAGGTGGGGATCCTCGCCAACAACGGCGTGCTGCACAGCGACAGCGCCCAGAAGGGGGCCCACTTTATCCAGCTCTGTAACCGCCGCGCCATTCCGCTGCTCTTTTTGCAGAACATCACCGGTTTTATGGTGGGGAGTAGCGCAGAAAAAGAGGGGATCGCCAAGCACGGCGCCAAGCTGGTCACCGCCGTGGCCTGCAGCCGGGTGCCCAAGATCACCCTGATCGTCGGCGGCAGCTTTGGCGCCGGCAACTACGGCATGTGCGGCCGCGCCTATGAACCCGACTTTCTCTTTAGCTGGCCCAACAGCCGTATCTCTGTCATGGGCGGCGAGCAAGCGGCCGGTGTGCTGGTGCAGGTGCGTCGGGACAAGCTGGCCGCCGAGGGCAAGGACTTGAGCGAGCAGGAGGCGGCCGCCATCCGCGCCCCGGTGATCGAACAGTATGAGCGCCAGGGTCACCCCTACTTCGCCAGCGCCCGCCTCTGGGATGATGGCGTCATCGACCCGGCCCAGAGCCGCACCGTGCTGGCGTTGGCACTGGCCGCCTGTCAGGGTGCCCGCCAGGGTTCCGAGCAGTACGGCATCTTCAGGATGTAAGGAGCAAGTACATGTCCGATCCACTCACTTCCCCAACACTCAGCTCTTCAGCCCAGACCCCGTTTCGACTGGAGCGGCACGGCCCGCTGGCCGAGCTGGTGCTGTCGCGCCCGGCCCGCCACAACGCCTTTGATGCCGACCTGATGCTGGGGCTGCTCGACTGTCTCGATGATCTGGCCCATCTCCATGGTCATGATCTCGCCGAACGTCCCCATGCCCTGTTGCTGCGGGCCGAGGGCAAACACTTTTGCGCGGGCGCCGATCTCAACTGGATGCGCAATCTTGCCCACGCCGATTTCGAGCACAATCGTGAAGACGCCCGGGTCTTGGCGCGGCTGATGCAGACCCTCGACGATCTCCCCTTCCCCACGGTGGCGCTGGTGCAAGGCGCTGCCTACGGCGGGGCGCTGGGGCTCATCTGCGCTTGCGATCTGGTGCTGGCCAGCGACGATGCCCGCTTCTGCCTCTCCGAGGTGAGCCTGGGTCTGGTGCCTGCGGTGATCAGCCCCTACGTGGTACGCGCCATGGGAATGCGTCAGGCGCGCCGCTACATGCTCAGTGCCGAGCCGTTCGATGCCATCACCGCCTGTCGGCTCAATGTGGCACACCAACTCTGCAAACCGGATCAGCTGCTGGCGGAGGGACGGGCGCAGGCCCTTCGTCTGTGCCGCAACGGGCCGGAAGCGATGAAAGAGACCAAACGGCTGCTGGCTGCGATAGAAGCCCATCCTTCCCGCCTGCACGAAGAGAAAACTGTCGAGACCATTGCCCGGGTTCGGGTGGGGCTCGAAGCCCAGGAGGGGATGCAAGCCTTCTTCGACAAACGACCTCCCGCCTGGCGTCCCCGTTTCAAGGATGAGA
The DNA here is from genome assembly GCA_041319085.1 of Aeromonas veronii. Classification (NCBI taxonomy): domain Bacteria; kingdom Pseudomonadati; phylum Pseudomonadota; class Gammaproteobacteria; order Aeromonadales; family Aeromonadaceae; genus Aeromonas; species Aeromonas veronii. The sequence goes on from CP101033.1 coordinate 2,476,918, forward strand.
CATGACCCATCACACTCAGATTAAGCGCCTGCTGATTGCCAATCGCGGAGAAATTGCCGTGCGCATCATCAAGACGGCGAAACGCCTCGGCATTCACACCATCGCCCTCTACTCCGATGCCGACGCCCATGCCATGCACACCCGTCTGGCCGATGAGGCCTGGCATCTGGGGCCCGCACCAGCCAGAGAGAGCTATCTCGACACTGGCAAGGTGCTGAAGATTGCCAAAGAGGCGCACGCCGATGCCATCCATCCCGGTTACGGCTTTCTGTCGGAAAACAGCGATTTCGCCACCGCCTGCGAACAGCGCGGCCTGCGCTTTGTCGGCCCAAGCGGCGCAGCTATTCTCGCCATGGGCGACAAATCGGGCGCCAAGGCGCTGATGCAGGCCGCCGGTGTACCTGTACTGCCCGGCTATCACGGCACGGATCAGCGGCCGGACTTCTTGCGCGAGCAGGCGAGCCTGGTTGGCTTCCCGCTGCTGATCAAGGCCGCCAGTGGCGGCGGTGGCAAGGGGATGCGGCGGGTCGATCAGCTGGCCGACTTTGACGAGTCGCTGGCGGCAGTCAAACGGGAAGCCAAGGCCGCCTTTGGTGACGATCTGGTACTACTGGAGCGCTATCTGCCCCAAGCTCGCCATGTGGAGGTGCAAGTCTTTGCCGACAGCCTCGGCAACGCCATCTATCTGGGGGACCGGGACTGCTCCTTGCAGCGACGCCACCAGAAAGTCATTGAAGAGGCACCCGCCCCCGATATCCCTCCGGCTCTGCGGCGCGCCATGGGGGATGCGGCCGTGGCCGCTGCCAAAGCCATCCACTATCAGGGGGCGGGCACCATCGAGTTTCTGCTCTGCAAGGATGAGTTCTTCTTTATGGAGATGAATACCCGGCTGCAGGTGGAGCATCCGGTCACCGAAGCGGTGACCGGGCAGGATCTGGTGGCCTGGCAGCTGGCAGTGGCCGAAGGCAAGCCGCTGCCACTCACTCAGGAGGAAGTGGTGCTGCGCGGCCATGCGGTGGAGGCGCGCCTCTACGCCGAGGATGTGGCGGCCGGGTTTCTGCCTGCCAGCGGCCCCATTCATTGGCTGCATTGGCCGGATGGCGTGCGCATCGACACCGGCGTCACCGCCGGCGATGAGGTCAGCCCCTATTACGATCCCATGATCGCCAAGCTCGTCGCCCACGGCCAGAGCCGCGCCGAGGCGTTCTCCCAACTGGCCGATGCGCTGGCGGCGCTGGATCTCGGCCCGCTGGTGCACAACGGCCCGCTGTTGCTGCGCCTGTGTGAAGAGCCTGACGTCTTGACCATGAGCCACCATACCCAGTGGCCCATTCCCACCGATGCCCTGCCCATCCCGACACTCGTCTGGCCGCTTGCCGCCCTCTGGCTGGCAAGCCGCCCTGCGGGCACCACCCCCTGGCAGCAAGCCTGCGGATTTCGGCTGGGACCGGATCGCTGCTGGACAGCGCCGGTGCGCATCGGTGATGAGCGCCGGGTATTGACCCTTCACGATCATGGCGGCCAGTTTGAGTGGCAAGGGGAGAACTGTTACTACCAAAAAGGCGATGACCATATCCGGCTGCAACGGGGTGGCTGCTGGCAACAGATCCCCATCCAGACGGTCACAGGCTCGGAGGCAACCTTCATCATGACCCTGGCGGGCCAGCGTATCCGTTTCGCGGCCGATGATGAGCAGCATAGTCACCACTATGACCAGTTAAATGAGAAGGCACAGGGCGCCATCGCCCCCATGCACAGCATCGTGGTAGCCGTGCTGGTCGAGCAGGGACAGACGGTCAGCAAGGGGCAGCCCCTGCTGGTGCTGGAGGCGATGAAGATGGAGCACATCCTCAAAGCCGACCGGGATGGGATGATCGAACTGCTGCAGTGCCGCCTGGGAGAACAGGTGAGTCAGGGCGCCCTGCTGGTGCGCTTTGCCGAGCAGCATACTGTGCAGGAGGAGCGCTCATGAGCCGAGCACACGAGAGCCGGGACGACAAGGTCAGTCTGGTGGAGATGGGGCCGCGCGATGGCCTGCAAAATGAAGCCAACCCGCTGGCACTGATCCAGCGACTGGAGCTGATCCAGCGCCTTACCGACTGCGGCCTGCAGCGCATCGAGGTGGGCGCCTTCGTATCGCCCAAAAAGGTGCCACAGATGGCGGACTCTGCCGCACTTTTTCAGGCGCTGCCGCGCAAGGGTTCAACCCGTTACGGCGCGCTGGTGCCCAATCTGCAGGGTCTGCAGGCTGCCATTGCCGCCCACGCCGATGAGATTGGCCTCTTCACCGCCTGCTCCAACGGGTTTACCCGGGCCAATATCGGCATCAGCGTGGAGGAGTCGCTGGTGCGCTTCGCCCCGCTAGTGCAGGAGGCGCGCCGCCTCGGCATCAGGGTGCGAGGTTACCTCTCCACCGTCATCGCCTGCCCGTTCGACGGCCCGACCCGCCCGAAACGAGTCGCCGCCATGGCCGAGCAGTTGTTTGATCTCGGCTGCCACGAAATTTCGCTCGGCGACACCATCGGCGTCGGCACCCCGGGCACGGTGGCACCCATGCTGGATGCGGTGCTGCACGAGATCCCGGCGGGGCGGCTGGCGGTCCATTTTCACGACACCTACGGCCAGGGGCTAGCCAACCTGCTGCCCGCGCTGGAGCGCGGTATTCGCACTATCGACTGCTCGGTGGCGGGCCTTGGCGGCTGCCCCTATGCACCGGGCGCCTCCGGCAATGTGGCGTCAGAAGAGGTGGTCTACCTGCTGCACGGCCTTGGCATGACGACCGGGGTAGATCTCGACAAACTGGCGGCCACCGGCCAGTGGGTCAGCGAACAGCTCGACCGCCCCAACGGCTCGCGGGTCGGCCGGGCCCTGCACGCCAATGCCGAACGGCTGCGGACACGCCTCTACCAGCCGCTCGCCCAGCAACAGGAGTCATGACCATGTCCCGTACCCCCCTGCCCGGCAAGGAGATCACCTACAGCATTTCGGAGCTGGCCCACGAGTTCGATGTCACGCCGCGCACCATCCGTTACTATGAGGATGAGGGGCTGCTCACCCCGCAGCGGGAGGGACAAACTCGCATCTACAGCCACCGGGACAAGATCCGGCTCAAGTTGACCCTGCGCGGCAAACGACTGGGGTTTAGCCTGGCCGAGATCCGCGAGCTGTTCGAGATGTATGACACCGACCGGTCGAGTAAAACCCAGCTCCACTCGATGATCCAGCTGATCGAGGCAAAACGCGGTGTGCTGCACCAGCAACTGGAAGATATCCAGATGGTGATGGCCGAGCTGGCGGCGGCCGAACAGCGCTGCGTAAATTCCCTTAACAGCTTGAAAACCGACGCAGATTAACCGAATCTGGGAGCATGCTATTGCCTTGGTGATCCCATGAAATATTGGTGCTGGTTTTTGATCTTGTTCAGCCTCTCTGGTTGGAGCCACCCCCTTATCAAGGTCGGCGGTTATCCTTATGCTCCGTTCGTGGTCAAACTCTCCGATTCCCACTATGAAGGATTGACGCTGGATCTCATCGCCAAGCTCAACCAGATCCAGCAAGAGGTAAAATTCGTCTTTGTCCCCACCTCGGCCGCCAACCGCTACAAGGCACTCGATCTGGGCCGTTTCTCGCTGATGCTGTTTGAAGACAGCAAATGGGGCTGGCAAACCGACAAGTTGAAGATGACAGCCCCCTTTCTCGGCGGTGGCGAGGTCTATGTAGCCCTGCGGAAAGCGGGCCGGGATCAGCGCTTTTTTGACGATCCGGCCAGCCATCATCTCATCGGGGTGATCGGCTATCACTACGGCGTTGGCCAGTTCAATGCCGATCCCGTCTACCTGCAGCGCAAACTCAATATCACCCTGGTCAAAGACAATGTCAGTGCCCTGCAAGCCCTGCTCAAAGGGCGTGGCGAGGTGGCCATTATCAACGTCTCATACCTTAATCAGTATCTGCTGACCCATCCCGACACAGCCGACCAACTGCTGATCTCGCAAAAATGGGATCAACAGTATCAGCACCGCGCCATTATCCACCCTGCGGCCCCCATTACCCCAGCCCAGTTGGAACAGTGGCTGGCGGCGCTGCAACAAAACGGGGAACTGGATCGCCTTTGGACAAAGTACGGCGTACTACAGCACGCAACCCCATGATGATTATCCAGCTTTTCTGTACCATGGCGGTAACCAAATGGGAGTGCACCAAATGAACACCACCGAGCCTGCGTCCCCCAAGTTCCGCTTGCTGCGCTACCTTGCCTACGCTTTCCTGCTGCTTCTTATCCTGATCACCCTGCTGCTGTGGCAGACCCCCCGTCTGATCCAGCGCTATCTGCCCGGCTGGCTGGCCGAACACTACGGCCTGCAGCTGACGCTGGGGGAGATTGACGTAGGACTGCGCAACCCTTCTCTTACTCTCGGCGCGACCGCTCTGCTCGATGCCAAGCAGCAGCCCATCATCCGTTTTGAGCAGCTCTTTATCAGCCCCGACCTGCAAGCCAGCTGGCAACAGAAAGGGGTCGTGCTTTCCGCCGTCACCCTGACCAAACCCGTGGTGCTGCTGCAACGTCTGGCAGACAAAAAAGGGGACATTCGACTCAATCTGACCGATGCGCTGGCCACCGTGCTTGCCCCTGCGCCCTCCCCCGAGCCCGAGACGGCGAGCGCCCCACTGCTGGTCGATATTGCCAGCATCGCTGTCACTGACGGGCATGTGCGCTATCAGGATCAACGCAAGGAGCGCGAACCCGGCTGGTTGCCGCCCCTCAATCTGGAAAAAGTGACCCTCAAGCTCGATAACCTGCGTACAGAGGCCAACCACCCGAGCGCCTATCAACTGAGCGCCGCCATCAACGGCCACAGTAGCCTCGCCGCCCACGGCAAACTCGATGTGATGAGCGGCATGGGTCAGGGCAAGGTGAGCCTCAAGCAGGTCGAGCTGAAACCCTTTGCCCCGCTCTGGGCCCCCTACCTCAAGCTGGATCTGGCCAAGGGCCACGCCAATGCAGAGGCGGAGTACCAGCTTAAAGAGGGCAAGCAAGGGGTGCAGTGGCAATTGTCCAAAGGCAAGCTGACGCTGGACAACTGGCAGCTTAAAAAACACAAGGGCGACGAGTTTGCCCGCTTCGGTCAGCTGGCCCTGAGCGAATTGGCGGTCGATGGCCAGAAACAGTCACTCCAGATCGGTAAGGTGACCCTGCAGCAACCCCTGCTCAAGGCCACCCTCAACGCGCAGCAGCAGCTGGATCTGGCTGACTTGCTGATTGAACAGGCCCCCGCCAAGCAAGGGGCCAACGCCGCAAACGAGGTGGCCAACAATGTGCCGCCCAAGTCGGCACAACAAGCAAAGGCAGCCGGTAACACCAAGAAACACGCGGCAGACAAACCCTGGCAGTGGCAGATCAAGCAGATCGCCATCGACAAGGGCGATCTCACCCTCACCGAATCGAGCAGCGGCAAACCGCTGGCACGCCAACTCTCCGGCCTCACGCTGGCGTTGGGGCCACTGGGCAGCAAGGGGGAGCAACCGAGCAAACTGACTCTGGCCACCCACTTCAACCAGAGCAGCCCCCTCGCCTTTGATGGCCAACTGACCCTGAGCCCCTTCACCCTTAGCGGCGACATCAACCAGCAGGGGCTGCCCCTGACGCTGGCACAGCCCTATCTGGCCGATCTGGTGCGTATCAAGGTGCAAAACGGGCTGTTGAGCAGCAAGACCAGACTTGATCTCGCCACTACACCCCAAGGGGAGTTAAGCAAGCTGACCCTGCAAGGGGGGCTCGATGTCAACGGGCTCAAGGTGGTCGATCGGGCAGACAATCAGCGGCTGCTGGAGTTCAACACCCTGGCTCTCACAGGGCTGACGTACGACGGCATCGGCCAGCAGATGCGGATCAAGGATATTGCCCTGAACAAGCCCTTCGCCCGCATCGAGATCAACGAGGATGGCACCACCAACCTGCAACAGCTGCTGTTACCGCAACCGACAACGGCCAAAAGTACTCAAGCGGCGACAGGTCGCAAGGGCCCAGACTTTCGTTTCACCATCGATCAGCTGCGTACCGAGCAGGGTAACTTGCGCTTTGCCGATCGCAGCCTGAGTCAGGATTTTGTGGCCGATATCGCCTCGCTGGGTGGCCAGAGCCGTCATATCAGCAATATTCCGGGGCAACGGTCCGATCTCGCCTTCAACGGCAAGGTGGATCGCTATGCACCAGTGACCATTCGCGGCGGCACCAATCTGCTGGTGGCCAACCCGATCCTCGACATCGCGGTGGCCTTCAACAATCTGGAGCTCACCACCTTCACCCCCTACTCGGGCACCTACGCCGGTTATGCCATCGACAAGGGCCAGCTCTCCATGAAACTGCACTACAAGCTGGAGGGCAACCGGCTGGAGGGGGATAACGACATCACCATCAAGAAGCTGCAACTGGGTGAGAAGATCAAGAGCGACCAGGCAAAGGATCTACCGCTGGGGCTGGCCATCGCCCTGCTGAGCGATGCCAACGGAGTGATACAGATGAACCTCAAGGTGAAGGGCGATCTCGATCAACCGGACTTCAGCATCGGCAATATCTTCTGGGATGTGCTGGGCAACACCCTGAGCAAGGCGATCACCTCCCCCTTCTCCCTGCTCACCTCGCTGGCCGATGGCACCGACGATCTCGATGAACTCCCCTTCCTGCCGGGGGATCCCGATCTCACCCCCACCCAGCAGGATAAACTGATCAAGCTGGCGCAGGCCCTCAAGGACAGGCCCAAGCTCAGCATGAACATCCGCGGCAAGGTCAACTTCAACGATGAGCGCCCCATCCTGCAACGGCAAAAGCTGGAGCGGGTACTGGCCAAACTGACCGGTAATCAGGCGGATCTCGACCTGCTGGAACAGGACCCCGCCCTGCAACAGGCACTGGCCCAGGCCTATGAAGAGCGCTTTGGCGAAGATCTGGAAGATCTCGCCGATCGTCTCCATCTGGATGAAGATAGCGCGGCACTGCGGGCCCAGGCAGTGATCCTGCTGCGGGATCAGCAGCTCATCACCGCCAAATCCCTGCGCAATCTCGCCATGCGCCGGGCGCAAAATACCAAAGAGTTTCTGGTCGACAGCCAGGGGATCGCCCCGGAGCGGCTGTTCGTGCTCGACAGCCAGGTCAAGGAAGAGGACAAGGAAGCCAAAGTGATCCTGACGCTGGATCAGTAACACAGGCGCACTTCGCAAAAAGAGTAATTAAAATACAACTCCTCAACTATTTTGCACCTTTTGCTCACCAAACAGCCTGCTTTGGTGAGCATTTGGCCTCTTATGTAAATAATCACGTAGTTTTTTTACTATTTATCTCCCTTGCCCCCTTGCGGGCACGCCACAGCCTGCCTAAAATCGCGCGTCTTTTGTTAACCCCACCTCTATTTTTGGAGAACGCCACGTGAGCGAAAAATTGGCCAACCCTGCCCCTCTGGGTCTGATGGGTTTCGGTATGACCACCATCCTGCTGAACATCCATAACGCAGGTTTCTTCCCCATCAGCGCCATGATCCTGGCCATGGGCCTGTGCTACGGTGGTCTGGCCCAGATTATCGCCGGCATCATGGAGTTCAAGCGTGGCAACACCTTCGGTGTGACCGCCTTTATCTCCTACGGCACCTTCTGGTGGAGTCTGGTGTTCCTGCTGGTCATGCCGACCATGGGTCTGGCCGAAGCCACTCCGCACGCCTACATGGGTTGGTATCTGCTGATGTGGGGCATGTTCACCCTTTTCATGCTGGTTGGCACCGTCAACTACCCGCGCGTGAAGCAGTTCGTGTTCGCCTCCCTGACCGTGCTGTTCTTCCTGCTGGCCGCCCGTGACTTCACCGGCAGTGCCCTGATCGGCACCATCGCCGGTTTTGAAGGCATCATTTGTGGCGCCAGCGCCATCTACCTGGCCATGGCCACCGTGATCAACGAGCAGTTCGGCCGCACCATCATGCCGATCGGCGATCACAAGAAAGCCGCCGCCGTACAGCTGAAAGCCGCTGCCTGATAGGCAAGCGATTCAGATTGTGAAAAAGGCAACCTTCAGGCTGTGCTTCGGGCTGTGATACCGATCTGTTAAGGATCAGCTGACCGAGCCTCCTGAGGTGTAAAAATCCGAAACCTGTTTATGGGTTTCGGATTTTTTTATACCTATCGATCAGGCACTCGACGTCCTGCACGCCACGCTGATCGCGGCGTCATCGGCCACACCGCAAGCTCCGTGACAACGCCCAGATGGATTACCAGCATAATGGCGGCAACCGTTGTTCGCGAACGTCTGATGACGCAGCGGTGACTGCTCCCCGCCGCAAGCGGCGAGGCTTCCCACTTCTTAGGCCGCTACCGTCAGATTGACGGATTTACGCTGGCCTCCATGGGCAGAAACGACGAGCCCCGCCGCTTTTAATTCCAATATTCCTTGCTGTCGAATGTTTATGGCCGCGTTGATGTCGCGGTCATGCTCTGCCCCACACGCTGGACATACCCACTGTCGTTGGTGAAGTGGCATCTCCGACATCTTGTGGCCGCACTCACTACATGGTTTAGAGCTGGCAAACCACTGATCGAGTTTGATTAGGTGGCGGCCCGCCGCTTGTGCTTTGTACTCCAGCTTCATGATAAAACCATGCCAGCCAGCATCGCCAATGGCGCGGGCCAGCTTGTGGTTTTTCATCATATTGGTTGTTTTAAGCGTCTCCACGATGATCGCTTGGTTATCGTCAACTATCGTGCGAGAGAGTTTGTGCTGAAAATCAGCGCGAGCATGGGCTACCCGCTCGTGCAGGGCGGCCAGCTGTAATTTGGCCTTACTACGATTGGCACTGCCTTTTTTCTTGCGAGACAGTGCTTTTTGCTTTCGCCGCAGATTGCAACTGGCGTTGATAAGATGACGCGGGTTGGCCATCTTTTTGCCACTCGACGCAATGAGGTAGTGGGACAGCCCCATATCATAGCCTGTCACCTCTGTGATGAGGGAGGGCTTGGCGGGAACCTCACAGCCATCATCGCAAAGGATGGATGCATAGTATTTTCCTGTCGGGCCACGACTGACCGTGATGCTGGATACCACGCCGATAATATCTCGGTGAATGACAGCTCGGATGGGCGTCATCTTCGGTAACAGGATGGCATCGGTCAGCACTTTGCCATTGGGGTGGTAGCTCGATTGCCTGCCTCTCTTGCTCTTGAAGATGGGCATCCTGGCCTTGAGCTTGGGGTTGAAAAAATTGGCGAATGCCTTATCCAGGTTGATCACCGCCTGCTGTAAGGCTTGTGAATCGTACTCTTTCAGCCAGCTGTATTTGCGCGATTTTTTTGCCACGGCGAGCAGGGGTTTCAAGTCGCGTTTGGGTTTCAGTGAAACCCCGTGGCGCTGGAACATGTGCCGCTGAATATGAAGGGCTTTGTTGTACGCGAACCGCACTGCGCCGAACTGGGCATTCAAGAATGCCGCCTGTTCATCGGTAGGGTAGATGCGTACTTTCGTGGCTCTTTTCATGATTAAAAACACAGGCTGTATATAAGCACAGTTATAGCGCGTGCCAGTGAAATCAACAACCGCTGCTGACGTGCGGCAGGCGCGACTATCGAGACACTGAAGACATAGGCGGGCTCGCAAACGCATCAGATTAGCTCCCCTTATATCCCCGCCCGATTGGGCTAGGGTTTACGGGGCATCTGCTAATAAGACCGACGACCCTGTTCGCTGCAAATATTGGGCTTCACGTCGTTCAGCACCAACCTACGACCTCGATAAAGCGATCCCCTCGCTGCGTGCAGCCAAGGCCACCACAGTACCTGTGTAAAAGTACCGGTGTAAAAAACCAATAAAAACAATGCCAGTCAGGCTTAACTGACTGGCATTGTTTTTATTAGCGAGCACGGTCTGACAGAAATTACCAGCCGGTCACTTCGCGCAGGGCCTTGCCGATATCGGCAAGCGACCGGACGGTTTTCACGCCAGCATCTTTCAGCGCGGCAAACTTCTCGGCAGCGGGGCTGACCCTGCGCGCGCAACTGGCCAGCCAACATGGCCATCGCGGCCGTTGCCGCTGTGTATCTGAGCTGCGGCCGCTATGAGGCGTGGCGGACTTATCAGTCGCGTCCCGATCCGCTGGCGGGGATTGAGCCCGCGGGCTCTGCAGGACAAGGAGCTGGGGAGTCTGCATCAGAAGCTTCAGCGCAGTCCCCCCGACCTCGACAGCTGGGCGGCGCTCGGCCAGCTCTATCTCTATCGAAACGAGTACGACAACGCCCTGCTCGCCTACCAGCGTCTCGCCCTGCTGGAGGGGGGCGCCAGTGCAGCGACCCAGGCCGCCCAAGCCACCGTGCTCTACTATCAGGCAGGCCAGCAGCTGACTCCCGAGGCAACCCGCCTGCTGGAGAGTGTCCTCAAGCAGGACGCGGGGGAAGTGAGCGCCCTGATGCTGCTCGCCTCCGATCACTTTCTGCATGGTCGCTACAGTCAGGCCATTGCGCTGTGGCAGCAACTACTCGATGGCGAGCGCCGGAATAGCGAAGCGTATTCGGACGTACGCGATCAATTAAGAACCTGAATCATAATAAAAAGCCGCCCATTGGGCGCAATGCTGATCAGTTAAGGATCCATTGACCGATCCTTCTGCTGTAGGACAATCCGGAACCAATCACTGGTTCCGGATTTTTTTATGTCTATTGCAAACGACCTGAGCGATGTTGTTGAGACATCTGGCGACATGCTGGCTCGGCTGGCAATTTTTGCCGACCATATTCCCGACGAATGGATTACTGCCGCTGCCGCCTTGTCTGAAAAGGCCACTATCCGCCGACGCCGCTTACCTTCTGATATGGTCTTGTGGCTCGTCGTGGGGATGGCCTTTTTCCGTAATGAGCCCATCTCCGAGGTCGCTCGGCGCCTCAATATCTGTGCAGACGGGTTGGCCAATGACGCCTTGCTCGCGGACAGTGCCCTGTCTCAAGCCCGTCAGCGACTCGGCAAACAGCCGCTCGAGTGGCTGTTCAAGCAGTGTGCCGATGTGTGGGGACGGGAACGTTATCCTGAAGACCAGTGGCACGGTTTACAGGTCTTTGCCATCGATGGAGCCCTGTTTCGTACCCAGGATATGCCTGAACTCAGGGCGCATTTCGGTTCGGGTAACACGTCAACCAACCGGCAGACACCCTATCCAATGCTGCGGCTGGTCACGCTGATGAATGTCCGCTCGCATGTCATTGCCAACGCGGCCATCAGCCCGTATCGCAAAGGGGAAATCCCCCTGGCCAGTGAGTTCATTCACTCATTGCCGGACAAGTCGGTGACCCTGCTGGATAAAGGTTTCTTCGGTGCCGACCTGTTGCTACGAATTCAGGCCGAAGACACCGACCGTCACTGGCTCATCCCAGAACGCAAGGGGCTGGTATACACGGAACTGGAGCGCTATGGCGACGGTGACCGTCTGTTGCAAATGACGGTCTCGCCTCAGGCACGCAAGAAAAACCCGGCGTTGCCGACGCACTGGCAAGTTCGCGCAGTGACCTACGAGGTGGCAGGCAAGGAGAAAACGGTCTTTACCTCCCTGCCCGTAACCCGATTCAGCGCAGCGCAGGTGGCGACCCTGTACCACGAGCGCTGGGAAATCGAGTTGGGATACCGGGATATCAAAAGCGCGATGCAGCACAACGCCATCACACTGAGAAGCAAGAAAGTGGACTTGGTTTATCAGGAACTGTGGGGTTTGCTGCTTGGATACAATCTGGTCAGGCGGGAGGCGAGCCAGGCCGCCGTAGCTCATCAGCGAGCGCCCAATGAGGTGAGCTTCAAGTTTGCCTGTCAGTTCATCGCGAACCAGATGGCAGTGATGGCGGGCGCGATATCGCCAGCCCATACCCCACGGAGGTTGGCGGAGTTGCGGGGGAGCATAGGCGTCATGTTCATAGAAAAACGCCCCAGGCCATCGAGACCCAGGGCGGTGAAGATATCAAAGACCCGCTTTCCGGTAGATCGCAATGCGGCTCCGCTTAAGTGAACAGCATTGGCCCATCGGGCGGCACTTTTATTAGAGATAACGGGCTAACAGGAATTACCAGCCGGTCACTTCGCGCAGGGCCTTGCCGATATCGGCCAGCGAGCGGACGGTTTTCACGCCAGCATCTTCCAGCGCGGCAAACTTCTCGGCGGCGGTACCCTTGCCGCCGGAGATGATGGCGCCAGCGTGGCCCATCCGCTTGCCGGGAGGCGCGGTAACACCTGCGATATAGGAGACCACCGGCTTGGTGACGTGGGCCTTGATATAGGCGGCCGCGTCTTCCTCGGCGTTGCCACCGATCTCGCCGATCATCACGATCGCTTCGGTCTGCGGGTCGTTCTGGAACATCTCCAGAATGTCGATAAAGTTGGAGCCCGGGATGGGGTCGCCACCGATACCGACGCAGGTGGACTGGCCAAAGCCCTCGTCAGTGGTCTGCTTGACCGCTTCGTAGGTCAAGGTGCCGGAGCGGGAGACAATGCCCACCTTGCCCGGTTTGTGAATGTGGCCCGGCATGATGCCGATCTTGCACTCACCCGGGGTGATCACACCCGGGCAGTTGGGACCGATCATCCGCACGCCGGTCTCTTGCAGCTTCACTTTGACGTCCAGCATATCCAGGGTCGGGATGCCTTCGGTGATGGTGACGATCAGCTTGATGCCCGCATCGATCGCTTCCAGGATGGCATCCTTGCAGAACGGTGCTGGCACATAGATGACGGAGGCGGTGGCGCCGGTCGCTTCAACTGCGTCACGGACAGTGTTGAACACCGGCAGGCCCAGATGGGTGGTGCCGCCCTTGCCCGGGGAGACGCCGCCCACCAGCTGGGTGCCGTAGGAGAGCGCCTGCTCGGAGTGGAAAGTACCCTGACCGCCGGTGAAGCCCTGGCAGATGACTCGGGTTTCCTTGTTAATCAATACGCTCATCAGTTGGCCTCCGCTGCGTTGACGACTTGCTGCGCGGCATCGGTCAGACTCTTGGCCGCAATGATGTTGAGGCCGCTCTCGGCCAGCTTGATACCACCCAGCTCGGCATTGTTGCCTTCCAGACGCACCACGACGGGCACCTTGACCCCCACTTCCTTGACTGCACCGATAATGCCTTCCGCGATCATGTCGCAGCGCACGATGCCGCCGAAGATGTTGACCAGTACCGCTTTGACGTTGCTGTCGGAGAGGATGATCTTGAACGCCTCGGTCACGCGCTCCTTGGTGGCACCGCCGCCGACGTCAAGGAAGTTGGCCGGCTTGCCGCCGTGCAGGTTGACGATGTCCATGGTGCCCATGGCCAGACCCGCGCCGTTGACCATGCAGCCGATGTTGCCATCGAGGGCCACATAGTTCAGCTCCCACTGGGCGGCGTGCGCTTCGCGGGGGTCATCCTGCGACGGGTCGTGCATTTCACGCAGCTTCGGCTGGCGATACAGCGCGTTGGCGTCGATGTTGATCTTGCCATCCAGGCAGTGCAGGTTGCCCTGCGCGGTGATCACCAGCGGGTTGATCTCCAGCAGCGCGAAGTCGCAGTCGAGGAACATCTGACCCAGACCCATGAAGATCTTGGTGAACTGTTTGATCTGATCGCCGACCAGACCCAGTTTGAAGGCCAGCTCGCGCGCCTGATAGGGCTGCGGGCCCACCAGCGGATCCAGGGTGGCCTTGTGGATCAGATGAGGAGTTTCGTGGGCGATCTTCTCGATGTCCACGCCACCTTCGGTCGAGGCCATGAAGACCACGCGACGGGAGCCACGGTCAACCACGGCGCCCAGGTAGAGCTCTTTGGCGATGTCGGTGCAGGATTCCACCAGGATCTTGGTGACCGGCTGGCCGTTGGAGTCAGTCTGGTAGGTCACCAGATTCTTGCCCAGCCAGTTCTGGGCGAAGGCACGGATCTCATCCTTGCTCTTGGCCACTTTCACGCCGCCCGCTTTACCGCGTCCACCGGCGTGTACCTGGCATTTGACGACCCAGATGTTGCCGCCAATCTTGTCAGCCGCTTCGGCCGCTTCTTGTGGGGTGGCGCAGGCATAACCTTCGGAGACCGGCAGGCCATACTCGGCAAACAGCTGTTTTGCCTGATATTCATGCAGATTCATAGATGCTCTATCCGTGTTGTAGGTATTTCCGTCCGGGGTTGGTGTTTCTCAATCCCCTGTGAATGGGGGCCTGGGCGGCCCCTCGTTATCTTTCAATCGCTCGGGTATTACAGTGCTTAAACGCCCGGCAACACACTGGCTCGGGGCGCAAACCCCTTGCCCGGGTGCTACAGGCTTAGACGTCCAGCAACAGACGGGTCGGGTCTTCCAAGAGCTCCTTGACGGAGACCAGGAAGCCTACCGATTCGCGTCCATCGATGATCCGGTGATCGTAGGAGAGTGCCAGGTACATCATCGGCAGGATCTCGACCTTGCCATCAACCGCCATCGGGCGATCCTGGATCTTGTGCATCCCCAGAATGGCGCTCTGGGGCGGATTGATGATTGGGGTAGACATCAGGGAGCCGAACACGCCACCGTTGGTGATGGTGAAGTTGCCGCCAGTCAGTTCATCCACGGTCAGTTTGCCGTCACGGCCCTTACCCGCCAGATCCTTGATGGCCTTCTCGATGTCCGCCAGGCTCATGTTGTCGCAGTCGCGCAGCACCGGCGTCACCAGACCACGGGGGGTAGAGACGGCGATGCTGACGTCGAAGTAGTTGTGGTACACCACGTCATCGCCATCGAGCGCTGCGTTCACTTCCGGATAGCGCTTGAGGGATTCAACCACGGCCTTCACGTAGAAGGACATAAAGCCGAGCTTGATGCCATGCTTCTTCTCGAAGATCTCGCCGTACTGCTTGCGCAGATCCATGATGGGCTTCATGTTGACCTCATTAAAGGTGGTCAGCATGGCGGTGGTATTTTTCGCTTCCAGCAGACGCTCGGCGATACGCTTGCGCAGACGGGTCATCGGCACCCGCTTGTCAGTGCGACCACCCAGCGGGGCAACCTTGGCCACAGGCGCGGCAGCGACGACCGGTACGGCAGCCGCAGGCTGGCTCAGGGCCTTGATATAGGCTTCCACATCTTCTTTGGTGATGCGACCGCCCTTGCCGGTGCCGGTCAGCTTGGCCACGTCGATGTCGTGCTCGCCAATCAGGCGGCGCACCGAGGGACTTAAGGCCTCGCCGCCGTCATCGGCAACCGCTTCAACCGGTTTCTCTTTCGTCGCTTCACCGGCCACCGGGGCGGCGGTGAGGATGGCAATCAGTTGACGGGACAACACGGTCGCCCCTTCCCCCTGCAGAATATCCCCCAGCACACCGGCTTGCGGTGCCGGCACTTCCAGTACCACCTTGTCGGTCTCGATGTCGACCAGCACTTCGTCACGGGCGACCAGATCGCCCGGTTTTTTGTGCCAGGTGGCGATAGTGGCATCGGCCACTGATTCCGGCAGATCCGGTACCTTGATTTCGATAGTCATCCAATCAGTTCCTTTTTACTTCTATGCCAGAGGCTTTACAGGGTAAGGGCATCTTCCACCAAGGCTTTTTGCTGCTTGGCGTGGACAGACATGTAGCCGACGGCCGGTGAGGCTGACGCGGGGCGACCGGCATAACGCAGGGTGGCTCCGGCGGGCAGCACACCATCGTAGTGGTGACGGGTGCAGTACCAGGCGCCCTGGTTCTGCGGCTCTTCCTGACACCAGACAAAGTCGGTGACATGGCTGTAATCGGCCAGAATCGCGCGCACTTCCTCTTCCGGGAAGGGGTAGAGCTGCTCAATTCGCACCAGTGCCACATCTTGCTGCTCGCCCTTGCGACGGGCATCGAGCAGGTCGTAGTAAACCTTGCCGGAGCAGAACACCACGCGTTTGACCGCTTTCGGATCCAGCGCATCGATCTCGCCGATGGCGTTCTGGAAGGTGCCGTCAGCCAGTTCGTCGAGCTTGCTCACCGCCAGCGGGTGGCGCAGCAGGGATTTGGGCGTCATGACGATCAGCGGACGGCGCATCGGGCGCACTACCTGACGACGCAGCATATGGAATACCTGCGCCGGGGTAGAGGGCACGCACACCTGCATGTTGTGCTGGGCACACATCTGCAGATAACGCTCGAGACGGGCGGAGGAGTGCTCCGGACCCTGCCCCTCGTAACCGTGCGGCAGCAGCATGGTCAGACCGCACATCCGGCCCCACTTCTGCTCGCCGGAGGAGAGGAACTGATCCACCACCACCTGGGCACAGTTGGCGAAGTCGCCGAACTGGGCTTCCCAGATGGTGAGGCCAGCCGGCTCGGCGCTGGCGTAGCCATATTCAAAGGCCAGAACCGCGTTCTCGGTCAGCACAGAGTCGTACACCTCGAACGGCCCCTGTTCGTCGTGCAGGTTGCACAGCGGGGTGTAGGTGCTGGCATCGGTCTGGCTGTGCAGCACGGCGTGGCGATGGAAGAAGGTGCCACGGCCAGAGTCTTCACCGGTGAAGCGGATGCGGGACCCCTTGTCCACCAGGGTGGCGTAGGCCAGGGTCTCGGCAAAACCCCAATCCACCAGCTTCTCGCCCGCGGCCATCAGACGGCGGTCTTCGTAAATTTTCTCGACCTGACGCTGCAGCACGTGGGTGGCCGGATACTGGCTCACCCGCTCGCCGAGGGCTTTGAGGTGATCCATCGGCACGGCACTCTCATAGGCCATGTTCCAGTCGTGGCCGAGATAAGGGGTCCAGTCGACAGAGTGCAGCTCCATTGGCCGCCACTCCTTGCTCACCCGCTCGCCGCGATCCAGCGCTTCGCGATACTCGTTGACCTGCTCGGTCGCCCTCTCCTGAGCGAGGCTCCCCTCGGCCACCAGCTGATCGGCGTAGATCTTGCGCGGGGTCGGGTGCTGTTTGATCTTCTGGTACATCAGCGGCTGAGTCGCGCTCGGCTCGTCCGCCTCGTTGTGACCGTGACGACGGTAGCAGACCAGTTCGATCACCACGTCGCGTTTGAAGGTGTTGCGGTAATCCAGCGCAATCTGGGTCACCAGCACCACGGCTTCCGGATCATCGCCGTTAACGTGCAGCACCGGCGCCTGTACCGCCTTGGCGATGTCGGTGCAATATTCGGTGGAGCGCAGATCACGATGGTAAGAGGTGGTGAAACCGACCTGGTTGTTGATGACGATACGCACCGTCCCGCCCACGCCATAGGCACGGGTCTGGGACATGTTGAAGGTCTCGGCCACCACGCCCTGACCGGACATGGCCGAGTCACCGTGAATGGTGATGGGCAGCACGCTGGAGCCATCCTTGTCACCGCGACGATCCATCCGGGCACGGACCGAGCCGATGACCACAGGGTTGACGATTTCGAGGTGCGACGGGTTGAATGCCAGCGCCAGGTGCACGTTGCCACCCGGGGTGGCGAAGTCGGAGGAGAAGCCCATGTGGTACTTCACATCGCCGGTGCCCCAGGATTCGCCATGCTTGCCGGCAAACTCGTCGAACAGATCCTGAGCGCGCTTGCCCAGCACGTTGATCAGCACGTTGAGGCGGCCGCGGTGGGCCATGCCGATAACAGCCTCTTTGCAGCCCTGTTCACCGGCGCGGCGGATCAACTCTTTCAGCATGGGGATCATGGCGTCGCCACCTTCCAGCGAGAAGCGCTTGGCCCCCGGGAACTTGGCGCCCAGATATTTCTCCAGCCCTTCGGCGGCAGTCAGGCTCTCGAGGAAACGGGTCTTCTCTTCGAGGGTGTAGCTCCCCTTCCCTTCAATGGATTCGAGACGCTGTTGCAGCCAGCGCTTCTCTTCCGTAGAGGTGAGGTGCATGTAGTCGGCACCTATGCTGCCGCAGTAGGTCTTTTTCAGCGAGGTAACGATATCGGAGAGCACCATGGTCTCGCGACCGATGGCGTAGGAGCCCACATTGAAGGTGGCCTCCATGTCTGCGCCCTGCAGGTTGTGAAACGCAGGATCCAGTTCGGCAACGGTTTCACGCTGCCACAGACCCAGCGGGTCCAGATTGGCATTCTGGTGACCACGGAAACGGAAGGCGTTGATCAGCTGCAATACCCGCACCTGCTTGGCATCCACTTGCGGATCGGAGACAGGGGCACTGTAGCGAGAGGGATCCTTGGCCAGACGACGGAAATAATCGCGGACCTGAGAGTGGGGTTGTTCAACCGCATGGCCATTGACCTGGGGCAGCTCGCTAAACAGGCTGCGCCACTCGTCGGACACGGAGTCAGGATTTTCCAGAAAGGATTCGTACAAATCCTCTATATAGCTTGCATTCGCACCAGCCAGGTGAGATGACTCCAACCAGGCCTTCATCACGCCGTTATGCATTTCTATCCCTTGTACTTCTTGTTACTGCTGCGCAGCTTGTAGGGGTCAAATAGCCATCCTGCCACGGGTGGGATGGCTATCCAGAGGTCGGGCCAGCGCGGCGCCGGCCCTGATACTAAACAGCCCGATTGAGCAACATCGACTTGATCTGACCAATCGCCTTGGTCGGGTTCAAGCCTTTCGGACAGACGTTCACGCAGTTCATGATGCCATGGCAGCGGAACACGCTGAATGCGTCGTCCAGATTTCCCAGTCGTTCGGTGGTCGCGGTGTCGCGGCTGTCAGCCAGCCAGCGGTAGGCGGCGAGCAGCCCGGCCGGACCGATGAACTTGTCAGGATTCCACCAGAAGGAGGGGCACGAAGTGGAGCAGCAGGCACAGAGAATGCACTCGTACAGGCCGTCAAGCTTGGCGCGCTCTTCGGGGGATTGCAGGTGCTCACGCACCGGCGGCAACTTATCCTCATTAATGAGGAAGGGTTTGACCTTCTCCCACTGGGTGTAAAACTGGGTCATGTCGATCACCAAATCGCGGATCACCGGCAGGCCAGGCAAGGGGCGGATAACGACGTTATTGCCCTTCTTCAGCAGATCGGAGAGCGGGGTGATGCAGGCAAGACCGTTCTTGCCATTCATGTTGAGACCGTCTGATCCACAGACCCCTTCGCGGCAAGAGCGGCGGAAGGCGAGCGTGGGATCCAGCTCCTTGAGCTGGATCAGTGCATCGAGCACCATCATGTCGGAACCTTCAGGAATATCAAGACGATATTCCTTCATATGGGGGACGTTATCAACATCCGGATTGTATCTGTAGACAGAGAATGTGACATTCATAGGGCTGGCTCCGCAATCAGTAAGTCCGGACCTTGGGCGGGAACGCCTCACGGGTCTTGGGTGACATGTTGACAGCGCGACGGGTCATGGACTCGGTGTCCGGGTGATAGAGGCTGTGGCACAGCCAGCTCTCGTCGTCGCGATCCGGGAAGTCAAAGCGGCTGTGAGCACCGCGACTCTCGGTACGGAAGTTGGCCGCCACTGCCGTGGCAAACGCCGTCTCCATCAGGTTGTCCAGCTCCAGGCACTCGATGCGCTGGGTGTTGAACTCTTTGGAGGTGTCATCCAGACGGGCATGTTTAAGGCGCTCGCGAATGAGTTTCAACTCGGCCAGCCCTTCTGCCATCGCATCCCCTTCGCGGAATACGGAGAAGTTGTTCTGCATGCAGCGCTGCAGATCCTTGCGGATCTGCACCGGGTCTTCGCCGTCACGGCAATTTTCCCAGCGATTGAAGCGCGCCATGGCGGCATCGATGTCAGCGTCGGACGCGGCGCGTCCGTGCTCCATCTCGCCCAGGGTGTTGACCAGATGCATGCCGGCGGCTCGGCCGAACACCACCAGATCCAGCAGCGAGTTGCCACCCAGACGGTTGGCACCGTGCACCGAGACGCAGGCAATCTCGCCCACCGCAAACAGGCCGACCACCGGCACGTCGTTGCCATCCTTGTCTTGCGCCAGGCACTGGCCATTCACGTTGGTCGGCACGCCGCCCATCATGTAATGGCAAGTCGGGATGATCGGGATGGGCTCTTTGACTGGATCCACGTGGGCGAAGGTGCGAGAGAGCTCGCAGATACCCGGCAGACGGGATTCCAGCACCTCTTTGCCGAGGTGATCCAGCTTGAGCTTGATGTGCGGGCCCCAGGGACCGTCGCAACCACGCCCTTCGCGGATCTCGATCATGATGGAGCGAGCCACCACGTCGCGACCGGCCAAGTCCTTGGCGTTGGGGGCATAACGCTCCATGAAGCGCTCGCCATCTTTATTGAGCAGATAACCACCTTCACCACGGCAGCCTTCGGTCACCAGCACCCCGGCCCCGGCGATACCGGTCGGGTGGAACTGCCAGAACTCCATGTCCTGCACGCCGACTCCGGCACGCAGCGCCATGCCGACACCGTCACCGGTGTTGATGTGGGCATTGGTGGTGGACTGGTAGATACGACCGGCACCGCCAGTGGCCAGCACGGTGGCCTTAGCCTTGAAGTAGACCACTTCGCCGCTCTCCATATCGATGGCGGTACAGCCAACGATGTGACCGTCCTGGTTTTTCACCAGATCCAGCGCGTACCACTCGGAGAAGACGGTGGTCTTGTTCTTGACGTTCTGCTGATAGAGGGTGTGCAACAGGGCGTGACCGGTACGGTCGGCGGCCGCGGCGGTACGAGCAGCCTGCTCGCCACCGAAATTCTTGGACTGACCACCAAACGGACGCTGGTAGACAGAACCGTTGTCGAAACGGGAGAAGGGCAAGCCCATGTTCTCCAGCTCATAGATGGCCTCGGGGCCGGTCTTGCACATGTACTCGATGGCTTCCTGATCACCGATGTAATCGGAACCTTTTACCGTGTCATACATGTGCCACTGCCAGTTGTCATCGTGGGCATTGCCCAGCGCAACCGTGATCCCGCCCTGGGCGGACACAGTGTGAGAACGGGTTGGAAAAACCTTGGACAACAGAGCGCAGCTCTTGCCGGACTGGGCAATCTGCAGCGCGGCGCGCATACCGGCACCACCGGCACCAATTACCACCGCATCAAATTCACGAGTTGGAATAGTCACCTTACACACCCCACAGCACGACGAAACCCGTCATCAGATAGACAAACAGCACCACAACCAGGGCAAATTGCAGCGCCCCGCGCAGCCCTACCGGCTTGATATAGTCAGTCAGTACCTGCCACAGACCAATCCAGGCGTGGATCAGTACGCAAAGCAGGGTCAGCAGGGTGAATACCTTGGTGAAGGTTTTGGCGAAGAAGCCAGTCCATACCTCGTAGCTGATGTCGTTAAACGCGACAAAGCCCACCAGATAGAGGACATAACAGGTCATGATGAGGGCGGTGGCGCGGATCAGGATGTAATCGTGAACGCCGCTGCGCCCGAAGGTTGCAGAATTGGTTACCATACAAGCACTCCCGCCAATACAGCCAGGATCGCGGTGATCACGAAGGCCACACGGGCGCTCTGATTGCCGGATTCCAGCTCTTCCCAATAGCCCATATCCATGACCAGATGACGCAAGCCGCCCACAATGTGGTATGCAAGCGCAGTCAGGATCCCCCACAGCACGAGTTTGACCAGGAAGTTGTCCATGATGGCAACCATGGTTTCAAACCCTTCGGGAGAGGCGAGTGAAGTACCAAGCATCCACAGCAAGATGCCCAGTGCTACAAAGGTAATGACCCCTGAAACACGGTGCAGGATGGATGCAATGGCAGTGACAGGAAAGCTGATCGTCTGTAGGTCGAGGTTGACCGGTCTCTGTTTGTTTTTCACGCTTGCCCACTCAGCTCCATTGAGCACGTTAGTTATTGTTTTAACTCACACTTGAGGGCACGGAATGGTGATTGTTGGTTTTTTGTTACCAAAACACTCTGAAAAAGCCAAAAATCGAGTTTTCGGTTTCACATCAGGCTTTGCCAAAGCGTTTCAAACACCCGCAGCCATGACCCACGTGGCGCAGTATATCGGCGGCCTTAACTGAAGACAATCAATTAGCTACAAAGAAAACACAAAACCGCAAACTCGATCGCATATTTAATTTAACATTTCATTAATGCCATTAATGGGGTTTCAGCAAAATTGACATTGATAAGGAACTCTGTTTCAAATAAGGCGCTCCAGCCACCTCGGTATGGGTAACAACCTTTGCCAGCGTCATAAAAGTCGTAATAGAGTAGGACTGGAACCAAATTATAAAGAGCAAAGGAGACGTGCTATGGCTGATAAGATAGCCACCCTACACCTGCCCGGAAAAGATCCGGTCGAACTGCCGATCCTCTCCGGCACCATCGGCCCGGATGTCATCGATGTCAGAAAATTGGGATCACAGGGGTATTTCACCTTTGACCCCGGTTTTATGGCCACCGGTTCTTGCAAATCTGCCATTACCTACATTGACGGGGATCAGGGTGTCTTGCTGCACCGGGGTTACCCTATCGCCCAGCTTGCTACCCAGGCCACCTATCTGGAAGTCTGCTACATCCTGCTGTACGGCGAGGCGCCCACCAAGGCGCAATATGCCGAATTCGAACGTCTGGTCACCCGCCACACCATGGTGCATGAGCAGATCGCGTTCTTCTTCCGCGGCTTCCGTCGCGACTCCCACCCCATGGCCATCATGTGTGGTGTGGTCAGCGCCCTCTCCGCCTTCTATCACGATGCCCTCGACATCAACAACGAACAGCATCGCGAGATCTGTGCCTTCCGTCTGCTCTCCAAGATGCCGACCCTGGCCGCTATGTGTTACAAGTACTCCATCGGCCAGCCGTTCATGCAGCCGCGTAACGCCCTCTCCTATGCAGGCAACTTCCTGCACATGATGTTTGGCGTGCCGACCGAGGAGTACAAGGTCAACCCCATCGTTGAACGCGCCATGGATCGTATATTTACCCTCCATGCGGATCACGAGCAAAACGCCTCCACCTCCACCGTTCGTCTCGCTGGCTCCTCCGGTGCCAACCCGTTCGCCTGTATCGCCGCCGGGATCGCCTCCCTGTGGGGACCGGCCCACGGTGGGGCCAACGAAGCCTGCCTGCGCATGCTGGAGGAGATCGGCTCGGTGGATCGCATCCCCGAGTACATCGCCAAGGCCAAGGACAAGAATGATCCGTTCCGCCTGATGGGCTTCGGTCACCGGGTCTACAAGAACCACGACCCTCGTGCCACCGTGATGCGCGAAACCTGCCACGAAGTACTGACCGAGCTGCAGATCAAGGATCCGCTGCTGGACGTGGCCATGGAGCTGGAGCGCATTGCGCTCTCAGACCCCTACTTCGTCGAGAAGAAGCTCTACCCGAACGTGGACTTCTACTCCGGCATCATCATGAAGGCAATCGGCATCCCGATGAGCATGTTCACCGTGATCTTCGCCATCTCCCGTACCATCGGCTGGATTGCGCACTGGAACGAGTTCCACTCAGACCCTGACAGCAAGATCGGTCGTCCGCGCCAACTTTACGTGGGTCACCCGCTGCGCGAGTTCACCCCGCTCGAACAGCGCTAACCACTGCGCTGATATGGTTTGTTACAAAGGCGGTCATTGACCGCCTTTTTGTTTGCCGCTCTAATGCCCCCTTTCGCGTTGATGGAGTCCATCATGAAACCACTGTTTATCAGCGCAGCCTTGCTGCTGAGCGCCTGCCAGAGCGCCCCCACCCCGTCACAGGGGGAGACCCTCTATATCAACAGCCAGCTGGTCGATTGCGTGGGGGTTGGCCCGATGCAGTGCATGCAGGTTCGCAGCGATGAGCAGCAGCCCTGGACGCTGTTCTACCAGAATATTGAAGGCTTCCAGTTCGAGCCGGGCCACCGCTACCAGCTCACTGTCAGCAAGGAGCAGCGCACCAATGTGCCGGCCGATGCGTCCTCTCTGCGCTATCAGCTGATCAAGGTGGTGAGCAAGGTCGCCAGCAAGTAACAAGATCAAAAAACGGGGGATGGCAGACGCCCCCCCGTTCGTTAAGGATATGTCACCTAAGGGAACGCTTAGATCGGCGCCAGCGCCCGGATAGGGCTTGCTCTGACCAATGGCATGCTCCGCTGGCAACGGTGATTAGCGAGCCTGCACCGCCTGCAGCAACACCGACACATCGGCGCCAAAGTTGCGGCTGCGGATCGCTTCGCGGATATCCGCTTCGCTATAACGGCTGCCCGGGTAAACCACCACGCAGGAGGTGTCACCCGGTTTGAGGAAGTGGGTCTCGCCAAACGGGGTATAGCGGGTGGCACCGATACTTATCAGCGCAAGGGGGGGATGGCCCGCCTGCGCCAGCAACCCTTGAATGTGCTCCGCCGGCCCCTCGTCCTGCTGATGGTTGAACTTGTCGATGGCCCAGTCGATCAGCTGACCGTGGAAGTAGCTGTAATCGATGGCGGCGCTGTCTACCCCGTAAGCGTGCAGCTCGCCATCGCGCTCCAGATAGCAGGCGATGCGATAGTCATCGAGCTCGCAACCGGCGGCAAAACCGGAGAGCGGCAGCAGGTTGGCCGCCAACCCCTTGCTCTCTTCACCCCAGTTCTTCTTCTCGCTGATCTTCTTGGCGTTGGGACGACGGATGGAGCAGTCGTTATAGGCGCCAAAGGCGCGGGGATGGATCGCCACCACCTGCTTGTCGGCATACACCAGCTCGCACCAGAGCGCCACTTCCGGCTCGATCTGCACCTTCTCGTCACCGCTGACCGCCGCCTCCGGCAGGAAGATCGCCTTGTCGCTCAACGGGAATACCCCGAGCTGACCCGGGTGGCCCGGCACGAAGAAGGGGAACAGCGCCTTGGGCGCGGTGGTGTCACGCACCACGACCGCCACGAAATCCGACGCTTCGCCCGCCTGCTCCAGATGACCGGCAAAATTGCCCGCCACCCCCAGTCCGATAAACTTGCTCTCTGCTGTCACTTGCATCTTGCTCACCTGCATCTTGCCCACGCAAGGTAGCAGGCCCGTCGCCCACTACCGCTAAAGTGGCAAGATTAAACCACAAGGGCCCCGCCTTCGCCCAGTCCGACCCTGTCGTGGTGTGCGCCAGTCCACTTTTTAGGGACGAGAAGGCTGTAGTGAAACAGCCATTGCGCACTCATTCAGCTACGCGCTCACCACGCTGGCAACAGTGCGTTTCCAGCCTCTCCCCTCTTTCCCCTTGGGACTCAACCTCAATCTTTGTTAGGCTGCCCGCATGCAAAACAGCGGCGCGCTTGAGTGCGCCCCGGCTCTGCACGCCAACCCCATCGGAGAGGTAACGGATGATCGACAAACTCGCCTGGCTCACCTTTAAAGATCAGCAACTGCTCTGCGCCCGCTCCCACGGCAAGGACACCTATTACATCCCAGGCGGCAAGCGGGAACCGGGTGAAAGCGACGAGGCGGCCCTTATCCGCGAGATTGACGAGGAGCTAGCCGTCACCCTAAAACCCGATACCCTGCACTTTGCCTGCGAGTTCAGCGCCCAGGCCGACGGCAAACCGGAAGGGGTCGAGGTGCGACTACGCTGCTACACCGGCGACGCGCGCGGCACCCCGATCGCCTCGGCAGAAATTGCCGAGCTGCGCTGGCTCGACAGCACTCATCTCGATGAGCTCTCCCCCGTCTCCCGCCTGCTGTTTGCCTGGTTGATTGAGCAGGGGCTTATTCGCTGATAAGCCGTGCTCGCGGCGAACATAAGTACGTATCTCACATGAACCAACGGTGGCAATCAGCCACTTAACGATGCAACGACAAGGATGTCAGATGGACGTTGTGGAAGTTAATAGCGCAGCAACCTACCAAAGCGCGCTCATCACCCTGCTGCAAGATTGTGTCGATAGCGGCGCCTCGGTCGGTTTTTTACCGCCACTGACCACGGAGGAGGCTGCCCGCTACTGGCAAGGGGTTGAAGCGGATCTGGCGGCAGGCCGCCGAAAGCTGTGGCTTGCCCTTGAGCAGCAACAGATAGTGGGGGCCGTTCAGCTCGCGCTCTGTGGCAAGGTCAACGGTCGCCACCGGGGTGATGTGGAAAAACTGATGGTACTGCAAACGGCGAGAGGCAAAGGTGTCGGTCGTGCGCTGATGCAGGCGATGGAGCAAGGCGCCCGTGACGCTGACCGCTCCTTGCTGGTGTTGGATACCCGCGCCGGCGATGTGGCCACCCTGCTCTATCGCCAGCTCGGCTATCAGGAGGCCGGCCAGATCCCGGGCTTTGCGCTCGGAGCCGATGGTAAGCTGGCGCCGACGGTTATCTTCTACAAGACGCTCTGAATATGCCCCTCTTCACTTATCAAAACAGCAGGGCCGGTCTGATGACCGGCCCTGCTTGTTGCAATGGTGCTGCAATGGGAGCTATCTACCTCACGGCAACTTGATAGCACACACCTCGACCTCTGGCAGGGCAAAGGCATCTTGTGCGGCGATCAGTTGCAGCTCGTAAGCCTGCTGGCGCCAAGTCTCTTGCAGCACCGCATCTACCGAGGCGTTGGTGCGCTCGAACGCGCTCACCGCATCGTGACCGGCCAGCAGGTTGGCCAGCATCAGGGCGCTGATAAGATCGCCCACTCCCACCGGCTGGCGGGCAAAGTCGTAGAGCGGACGGGCAATCAGGTAATCCCCTTGCGGGGTTGCCAGCAGCATCTCGAAGCGGCTGGAGTCCTGCGCCGCACGACCGAGATGCTTGACCAGTACCAGCTTGACGCCGCGGGCCAGCAGCTGATGGGCGGCAGCGCGGGTCTGGGCCAGATCCGCCAGATGGGTATCGCAGAGGGTCTCCAGCTCCAGCAGGTTGGGGGCCATCATGTCGGCCATCGGCAGCGCCTGCTCGGTCAGGAAACGGGTGACGCCGGGAGCGACGATACACCCCTTCTCAGGATGACCCATCACGGGATCGCAGAAATAGATGGCATTTGGGTTGGTCGCCTTGACGGCGTTGACCACGGTCAGGATCTCGTCACCCTGCTCGGCGGAGCCGAGATAGCCACTCAGCACGGCGTCACAGCCGCTCAACGCCTCGATATTGCCCAATCCTTTCACCAGCGCGCTGATATGACCCGCCGGCATCGCCATCCCCTGCCACCCCTGGGCATATTGAGTGTGGTTGGAAAACTGCACCGTGTTGATGGGCCATACATCCATACCAAGGCGGCGCATGGGGAAGACAGCCGCGCTGTTGCCGGCACAACCAAAGACCACGTGGGACTGAATAGAGAGAACGGATTTCATCGGGAATACCACAGCAAAGGATCAGCAAGGTGGGCAATATATCGGATGAAGATAACGATGCGCCACCTTGTCACGGGATGAACAGGAAATTTCCTGACTAAAGACAGTTTTTTTGCGCCATTTGGCCCGCGTCGGCAGGGTGAGCCGCGCCATGATGCGCCGCGCCCCCATCCATCACATCCCGTTACGTTCAACAGCATGACGGGCAAAGTGATAGACCCATCCCTCATCACGGGGCATGTCACTGGGTGGCTGAACCAGCTCGGGCAACACGGTCACCTTGCCACCAGCGGCATATTGCAGCGCCATCAGGGCGCACAGCGCCGCATCATAGCGATCTGTGCCGACCAGCACGTCCGCAGGCAGCAGCGCCGCCAGCTCGGGCCGTGCCGGAGATGCCTTGCCGCCCACTTTGGCCAGTGCCGGATAGACCTCCAACACGGCGCGGCTGGCCTGCGGGGCAACGGTCGGCACCAGTTGCAGATCCGAGAGTCGCGGCAGCATGGAGAGCGCCAGGGTGGCGTTGTTGCCGAGCCGGTCGAAGGTGGCCGACAGCGGCTTCTTGCCGTACTGCTGATACAGCCAGCGCTCGCAGTCGCGATAGGCGTAGGGGTTGTCTATCTCCCGAGCGGGAGCTGCGCAACTGTGTGGCTGGCCGTTGAGCAGATCCCGCAAGGCGCGGGGAAAGGCGAGCGGCGCATCGATACCGAGGGCCAGTTGCGGGCAGGCTTCTACCTGCATCAGGGTCAGCTCGTTTTGCAGGGCCGGACGCAGCAGGACGGCCAGATCCGGCGCCACCCGCGAGCTTAGGCGAAACAGCGGCGACACCCCGAGCCAGTGCAGGTGGTTGGAACCGGCCTGCCAGCCCACCACGGCCACCGCCTGGGCACTGCCCTGCCAGCCCCGCACATCCCAACCGATCCCGATTGCACTCATCTGCCCTGCCGTCATCAATTACCTCTGTTCGCCTGTCACAAGTTGCAAGAGGCACAGGGTAATCAGCAGAGGCCCTTAACGCAAAGCGAACTGCCTGGTCAGAACGATTTCTGGACGTTCACCAGCGGCAGAATGGGGAAAACGCCGTTGGCGGCGTAGTTGACCAGCCCCAGATTGACGCCGGTATCCTGCCCTTCGTGCCAGTTGATGGCGTTAATGGCGACCCCGCCAAACTGGTGGCGCACCCGACCGGCACCGAGGAAGATCCCGAGCTGCAGACCGCTGAACTGATCCACATCGGAGAGGGCAAAGATCGGCAGATCAATGCCCTTCACCTGACCGGTCCGACCGTAGAGCAGCGAGGCGCGAGCTCCTTCCACCTGATGGGACGCGGGCAGGTTGACGCCGGGCAGCGAGACCTGCACCGGAGTAGTGGCCTGCACCACACCGCACAGGGTAAGGGCGCTGCGCGCCAGCAGCAGGCGTGAGCGTGTCATGGGACGTTCCCTGGGCCATTGAGAGTGACCCGATCCTAACAGTCAGGTGAGATAGTGTGGGCACACCAGCGGTGACGAGCTGCGTCACAATACGTCACGGGTGGCCCGCTTACCTGGCCGTCAGGTCTTTTACATTCGCCAACTCAAGGGCAATCGGCCACTTTTTCGCAGCGAGTGGCCCCTCTTCCTTTCTTTGCCTGAGCGAACTGCCTAAAATAGTCGCCCTGCTGTATCCGGCATTCATCCATCTAGAGGATTTCCCATGGAGACGTTTCTGCTCGAAGGTCACCCCTTCGTTGCCTTGTGTGACCTTATCAAACATCAGGGGTGGGCCGATTGTGGCGGCGCCGCCAAAGCCCTCATTGCCGAAGGGCTGGTCGAGGTGGACGGTCAGGTCGAGACCCGCAAGCGCTGCAAGATCGTGGCCGAACAGGTGGTCAACTTCAACGGCATGAAGGTCGTGGTGAAAGAGGGCGTCAGCCCGGAGATTGGCTAACCCCCTATCGGGGAGCCACCCCCGGCAACCCGCTAGCTGGCCTTGATCGACAGGGTCAGCACAAAACGCGCCATCGCCTCATCCCCGTTCAATGACGGACAGGTGGCCACCACCTGGATGGGGCGATTGATGCGCTGACCGCTTGCCAGCGATTCGTCGATCATGGCGTCAATCTCTTCCCCCGCTGCGCAGTCGAACTGCACATCCCCCTCCGGTCGTTTCAAAAACTCCCCCTGCACATCCTTGAAGGCAAAGTGCACCTTCTTACGCCGCTGCCGCCCCTTCTCCATCACCAGCAGACCGCCCACCAGATCGGCGCCGGTCGCCAGCGCGCCAAAATACATACTGCCCAGATGGTTGCGGGTACGCCAGCCAAGGGGAATCCGAATGCGCAGCGCCTTGGCGTTCATCTCTTCGATGATCGGGGCACAAAACCCGATGACGGGAATGTAGCGCCAGGCAAACAGCCGAAGCGCCAGATTGGCTTTGAAGCGTTGCAAATCCATATGCGAACTGATCCGATGAGTTAATGTAAACAACATGTTGCCTGCATCTGTGGCATTCGACAAGCACAGGGATCACGGTTATGGCCATTTGCCCGGCGCAAAAAAGAGGGAACCGCACCGGTTCCCTCTTATCGTTCATCTCACAGTTCACAGCGAATGCGCCGATCAGGCACGCTTCTCTTCGAGCCAGGCCCCCTGACTCTGCATCTCGAACAGCTGGGCATAGTGACCGCCGAGGGCCATCAGCTCGCTGTGGCTGCCCCGCTCGTTCACCTGCCCGCGGGAGAGCAGCAGGATCTCGTCCGCATCGACGATGGTCGAGAGGCGGTGGGCGATGGCGATGGTGGTGCGGCCACGACGCGCGGCAGAAATAGCCTGCGACAGCGCCAGCTCGGTCTGGGAGTCCACGCTGGCCGTCGCCTCATCCAGAATGAGGATGCGCGGATCCCCCACCAGCGCGCGGGCAAAGGAGAGCAGTTGCCGCTGACCGGCGGAGAGGTTCTTGCCCCCCTCCTCCATCAGGGTGTTGATCCCCTGTGGCAGGCTGCGCACAAACTCGGCCAGCTGCACCTCGCTCAGCGCCTGCCAGAGCCGCGCTTCGTCTATTCCGGCACGTCCAAGACGCAGGTTCTCCGCCAAAGTACCGACGAAGATAAAGGGATCTTGCTGCACCAACCCGATACTGCGGCGTACCGCCGCCAGCGACAGGGTATCCAGAGCGTGATCATCGAAGCGGATCTGCCCCTGATCCAGCGGATAGAAGCCCATCAGCAGGCTGATGATGGTGGACTTGCCGCTGCCGGTATGGCCCACCAGCGCCAGCATCTGGCCCGGTTTTGCGGTAAAGCTGACCTCCCGCAGCACCTGCTGCTCACCATCGTAGGAGAAGCTCACCCGCTCGAAACTGACCCGCCCTTCCAGCGGGCGCAGCTCGCCGTCGGTGCTTTCGCGGGTTTCATCGAGCAGGGCAAAGACCCGTTCCCCCGCCACCATCGCCTGCTGCAGCTGGTTGAGCTGGTTGGTCATCTCGATGAGCGGCTCGATCATCCGCCCCAGATAACTGATAAAGGCGTAGAGCACCCCCACCTGAATGGCTCCCGCGTGGCTCCCCCCCTCGTGGGCAAACAGCGCCAACAGGCCGATCAGCACCATCATGTAGAAGAGATCGATGAGCGGACGCAGCAAGATGCCGTTGATCTTGAGGCTCTTGATCCGTGCCGCCCAGTGCTGCTGGTTCACCTCGGCAAAGGCGTTGGCAAAGTGGCGCTCCTGCACCATGGCCTGGATCACCGGCATCCCCTGCAGCGACTCGTTGAGGCGGCTGTTGATGTCGGAGAGCAGACTGCGGGTTGCTCGCACCACCGGCACGCTCAGCTTCTGGTAGAGCCACATCACCCCGCCCACCGCAGGCAGCAACAGGGAGCAGACCAGCATCAGCCGCAGATCCAGCAGCGCCATGGAGATGAGGATGCCGCACAGCAGCACCACCTTTTGCACCAGCAAGCCGATCACTTGCACATAGAGGTTCATGATCGCCTCGGTGTCGTTGGTGATGCGGGAGATGAGCGAGCCGGAGCGATGCTTGTCAAAGTAGCGGGCTGGCAAGCGGATAGCGGTAGCAAATACCTGCTCGCGCAAAGTTTGCACCACCGCCTGGGCAATGCGATTGAAGCGCAGGGATTGCAAATAGAAGCCCGCCGCCGAGAGCACCTGCAAGCCCAGATAGCCCACCGCAATCAAAGCAATGGTGGGCAGCACGATATTGCGTGGCGCCAGATAGTCATCGATAAAAAACTTGATCAGCAGCGGCCCGGCCACTTCGGCGCCGGTGGCAAGCAGCAGGCAAATCCCCGCCTGGATCAGCCAGCGAGGATAGCGGGCGCAGTAGGCGAGCAGTCGTTTAATGGTCGGATTCACAGGCTCTCCTCCACCGCTTCTTCGAGACGCTGGTAACGCACCATATCTGCATACCAGCCATTGTGCGCCATCAGGGCACCGTGATGGCCCCGCTCGCTGATGGCCCCCAGCTCCAGCACCAGGATTTCGTCGGCCTGCTCCACCGCCGTCATGCGATGACTGACCAGGATCAGGGTGCGATGATGGGCCTTGAGGGCATGCAGAATTTGCTGCTCGGTGTGGGCATCCACCGCCGAGAGCGCATCATCGAGCACCAGAATGGGCGCCTCCAGCAGCAGGGCACGGGCAATGGCCAGTCGCTGTTTCTGGCCGCCAGAGAGGGTCACCCCCTTCTCCCCGACCTCGGTCTCATAGCCCTTGGGGAAACGCACGATATCATCGTGGACACAGGCAATGCGCGCCACCCGTTCAACCTCCTCGCGGCTCGCATCGGGTTTACCGAGGGCGATATTGGCGGCGATGGTGGTGGAAAACAGGAATGGCTCCTGCGGCACATAGGCAAACTGGCTGCGCAGTGTGGCGAGCGGCAACTGGTCAATCGGAACGCCCCCCATGGCTATCGAACCGTGAGTCGGATTGGCAAGGCGCATCAACAGCTTGAGCAGGGAGCTCTTGCCTGCCCCGGTGCGCCCCACCACCCCGAGCATGCCCCCTTGCTTGAGGGTAACGTCGATATCCGCAAGCAGGGTGCGCTGCTCGAGTCGATAGCTCACCCCTTTGATCTGCAAAGGAAAGGCAGAGGTAAACGCGGCCGGCTGGGCGGGCTCTTCGATATCGCTGCGCTCCCCCAGCAGGCTTTCGATACGGGAGTAGGCGGCGCTACCACGCTCGATGATGTTGAACAGCCAGGCGATGGCAAACATCGGCCAGATCAGCTGGCCGAGGTACATGGTGAAGCTGGTGAGCTCACCCAGAGTCAGCTCATCGCGCAGCACCAGCACACTGCCTCCCGCCACCGCGAGGAAGTAGGAGCAGCCGATGCAGAGGTAGATGACCGGATCGAACTTGGCATCGATGCGGGCCACCGCCATATTGCGCTCCCCCGCCTGCCGGGTCAGCTCGGCAAAGCCTTCATCTTCCAGCGATTCAACCGCATAGGATTTCAACACCCGCACACCGGAAAGGGCCTCCTGGGTCTTGTTGTTAAGCCTGGAGAAGGCCCCCTGCGCCGCCTTGAACTGGGTGTAGATCTGGGTGCCGAAGCGGTTCATGAAATAGGCCATCACCGGCAGCGGCAACAGCGAAACCAGCGTCAACTGCCAGGAGTACTGGCTGCACATGATAGAGAGCACCAGCACCCCGACCATGATGGAGTCCACCAGCGTCAGCACCCCTTCGCCAGCGGTCATCTCCACCGCCTGAATGTCGTTGGTGGCATGGGCCATCAGATCGCCGGTACGGTGACGCTGATAAAAATCAGGGCTCATCCGGGTGAAATGGCTGAACAGACGATTGCGCAGCACATAGGCCAAGCGGTAGGAGGCACCAAACAGCATCACCCGCCAGACGTAGCGCAGTAGATAGATGAGCACGCCGAGCCCGAACAGCCCCGCCAGATAGCGCATCAGAGTGTCATTATCGAGTTCCCCATTGGCGATACCGTCCACCACCCAGCCCACCACTTTGGGTGGAATAACGGTCAACAGGGCTACCATCAGCAGCAGGGAGATGGCGGCCAGATAGCGGGGCCACTGCTCCTTGAAAAACCAGCTCAATCGTAGAAATACGCTCACACCACCAACCTTTAGCGCTGTCTGCCCGTGACCGCTCCCAAGAGCGGCCATCAGAGATGGCCACGCATAATATAGAAGAATGAAAACAATCGCCTCCGACTGGAGGCGATTCGAACGAAAGCTCATCATATCCCGAACCGAAATGGTTGAGAATAATTACTATTTAATTCACTGTGACATGCGATCATCCCCTGATGAATAGGGATTATACGAATTTTCATGCTGCTCACCGGTCAACAAGAAGTGTGACACCTCTTCCCGGGTCTGACTGAACACCTGCTGTAACTGCTCCAGATCCGCCTCGCTCAGCACCTCGTTTTGCCGCAGGCGCCACTCCAGCTCGCCGGCCACCAGCTGCAGACGGGCCGCCGAAATATTGGCCGAGACCCCCTTGAGGGTGTGCAGCAACTTGCTGGCCACCTCGGGTTGCTGACGGCGCAGGGCGGAGCGGATCTCCCACAGATCGTCCTTGTGCTCCGAGATGAACAGCTTGAACAGGATCTGCAATGCCTCCTTGTCCTGGTCCAGCCGCTTGAGGGCATCCTGCAGACCGAGGATCCCCATCATATCCGGCGGTTTCACCTCCATGATCCCCGCCTGCTCCACCCCTTGCGGCTTCACCCACTGCAGCAGGTTGTTGTAAAGATCCAGCTTGCTCACCGGCTTGGTGACGTAACCATTCATCCCCACCCCCAAGCAACGCTCCTTGTCACCGGGCATGGCGCTGGCGGTGAGGGCAATGATGGGCACATCGTGCTTGTCGACCATCTTGCGGATCTGGCGGGTGGCATCGAGCCCGTCCAGCACCGGCATCTGCAAATCCATCAGGATCACGTCAAAAGGCTGCTCGGCGACCCGCTCCACCGCCTCGCGACCATTGCTGACCACGCACACCACCGCATCGACCCGCCGCAGATACTCGACGATCAACTGCTGATTGACCCGGTTATCTTCCGCTAACAGCACTCGGGTACCCTGCAACAGGGATGTGAAATGCTGCTGATCCCCCTGCGCCTCGGCCTTGCGCAGGTTGAGCTCGTAGGAGCTGCCGTTGAGCAGCTCATCCACTTTGGCCAGCAGGGCATTTTCAGTCATCGGCTTGGGCAAAAAATGGGTCAGCCCCATGCTGTCCATCCGGGCATGCAGCCCCTCTCTGGCCCAGGCACTGATCATCAGGATGGGGATCCGTCGCCACTGGCTGTGTTGATACATCTCCAGCGCCAGATCGAGCCCATCCTCCTGACCCATGCGCCAGTCGAGGATCGCCAACCGCAGATTCGGCCCCTCTTCATGGAGCAACTGACGGGCACGGGAAAGGGAGTTAACCGGCAGCACCCGCACACCCGCGCGAGTCAGAATGTCCCGGGCCAGATCCAGCGCCAGCTCGTTGTCATCCATCACCATCACCAGCGGCTGGTTCTCGAAGAAGACTTTCCGTCCGGCCACCCCATAGACCGCCTGCGCCATCGGGATATCAAACTGGAACAGGGAGCCCACGCCTGGCTTGCTCTGGACAATGATCCGCCCC
This sequence comes from Aeromonas veronii, assembly GCA_041319085.1. Taxonomy (NCBI): domain Bacteria; kingdom Pseudomonadati; phylum Pseudomonadota; class Gammaproteobacteria; order Aeromonadales; family Aeromonadaceae; genus Aeromonas; species Aeromonas veronii. Next base: position 2,511,589 of record CP101033.1, read on the forward strand.
CCCATCAGCTCGACCAGCCGCTGGGAGATATTGAGACCCAGACCCGAGCCGCCATATTTGCGGGTATTACCCGCCTCCAGTTGGGTAAACGCCTGAAACAGCTGGCTCTGCTTCTCTTCGGCAATGCCGATGCCGGTATCGCGCACACTGAAGCGGATCCGCATTGGATGGGAGTTGGCCAGCTCGATGGAAATGTCGACTTCACCGCGTTCGGTAAACTTGATGGCGTTGTTCACCAGATTGACCAGCACTTGCCCCAGCCGCAGGGGATCCCCACGCAAGAAGACCGGCACCTCTGGCGATGCGCGAATGATCACCTCCACATGTTTACGCTCCGCCAGATCGGCAAACATCCCCGCCATTGAGTCGAGCAGCTCGCTGAGATCGAAGTCGATCTCCTCCAGCGTCAGCTTGCCGGACTCCACCTTGGTCAAATCAAGGATGTCGTTGATCAGCAGCAGCAAGGTATCGGATGAGGATTTGATCTTGCCCAGATAGTCCCGTTGTTGCTGATCCAGCTCGGTCTGCAGTGCCAGCGAGCTGAAGCCGATGATGGCATTCATGGGGGTACGGATCTCGTGGCTCATATTGGCCAGAAAATCGCTCTTGGCCTGGGCTAGCAAGCCGGTTTGACGCGACAGCTCGCTCAGTTTCTGGTTGCGGCGCCACAGGGTGAAGGCCACCAGCACGAAGCAAATCAAGGCTCCGCACAGTACCATCAGATAGAAGCGGCTCATCAAAGAGGCGGCGCGATCCAGCTTGTCGATCTTCCAGCGCTCCAGACTCTCGACCACATGCATGTCGATGAGCTGGTAACGCAAGGTGTGATAAGCCATCACCTGCTGACTCATGTCCTTGCTCAGGCGGATCAGGGTAGCGATATCCGGCAGGTCGCCATAACGGGATTGCAACTGCTGCTGCAACTGGCCGAGCGCAGTCTGTTCGCGCTTGTCCCAACTGCGCTGCAGATAGTTGCTCAGCTGCGCCAGCTCCTCTACATCTCGATGCAACGCACTGTCTGACAGGCTTATCTCGCGCACCTTTTTAATCTGGGCCTGCAGGGGCGCATTGATATACTCAATGGCCATCTCTATGGCATGGAGCTTGGCAAGCGCCATCAGATAGGAATCCATGTCCTCAAGCAGTGCCTGGGAGAGCTCGTCTTGCACCAGCTCGGGATCGCTTCTGACCTTGCGTACAAAGCCGTCAAGGGTGATAGATAGCTGGTCCAGGCGCTGCTGGACATTGCTGTCATTGGCCTGCTCCCGCCCAAGCAGATAGACGGTATCGACGTTGATCCGGTTCAGCACCACCTCGGCGGCTTCGTTCAGGTCATGGGCCTGTTGCTGCTGACTGAGCGACTGCCAGCAGTAGCCCGAAAAGGCGAGCAGCAGGGCAACGATCAGCCCTGGCACGGCACGGTTTTTCCGTGATCCTTTATTCATCCCGTCTCGACTCTCATCTGGTGGTCGCTGAATAATCCGGTTAGGCAATGCACCCTGGGGGGAATTATCCACTCCCGCCGGTCACTGTGTTACCGTGATTGCTCTGATATTTCGCTATTGTTTCGTGATTGCTTCATTCTGGCCCCTCATCATATCCTCGGTCAGAGCAGATCTAGAAGGAACCAATTATGTCATTTGTCACTACTTATTGTAGCCACTGCTTCACCAGGAACCGCCTGCCCGTTACCCATATCGATACATCCGCCAAATGCGGGCACTGCAAGGCCCCCCTGTTCAGCCAGACCCCTTGCCTCGGGAAGGTGGATAACTTCGATACCCTGATCAACTCAGATATCCCGGTCGTGGTCGATTTCTGGGCCAGTTGGTGCGGCCCCTGCCAGCAGTTTGCCCCGGTATTTCATGATGTTGCCCATGAGCTCGAACCACGGATACGCTTTGTCAAAGTCGATACCGAGCAGCAGAGCACCATTGCCGCCCGTTACGCCATTCGTAGCATCCCCACCTTGATGGTCTTCAAACAGGGAAAACTGGTGAACCAGATAAATGGCTCCTTGCCCAAGAGCATGTTCAAACAGTGGCTCGAACAGTTCATCGGTGTTTGATTTATGCTGCAAATATGTTTTATTTATGTTTAATTTTTCGTATTTTTATCAATCACTCTGTGAGTAGTGACTGATTTTGAGTAATGCAATCTGTTTCAAACAGGTGAACGGATGTAACCTCGGCAACACAAAAACAACCATAAATTAACCGAGAGAACATTATGCACACATCGGCTGTACCCTCTGCTCCATCTCGCTGGCTGGACATCAAATCAGGGATCGTCATCCTGGATGTCCTGCTACTTTGTGCCATGCTGGCCTGGCTCCCGTTTGACCCCATGGTCAACAAGGGGCTGGGCATTCTGATCTTTATCGCCATCCTCTGGCTGACCGAAGCGCTGCACGTTACCATCACCGCCCTGCTGGTGCCCCTGCTGGCCACCGTGCTCGGGGTGTTTGACATGAGCAAATCCCTCACCGATTTCGCCAACCCGATCCTGTTCCTGTTTTTCGGCGGTTTCGCCCTCGCGGCCGCCCTCTCCAGACAGGGACTGGATACCCTGATGGCTGGCAAGGTAATGCACCTGGCCAATGGCCATCTGGGTTGGGGCGTCATCCTGCTCTTTACCATCACAGCCGCCATGTCGATGTGGATCAGCAACACCGCTACCACCGCCATGATGCTGCCACTGGCGATCGGTATGCTGGCACGCCTCGATAGCAAAAAAGATCGCGCTACCTTCGTATTCGTACTGCTGGGGATCGCCTACAGCGCCAGTATCGGCGGCATCGGTACCCTGGTGGGTAGCCCACCCAACGCCATCGCAGCCGCCCAGATGGGGATTGGCTTCACCGACTGGATGAAGTTCGGCGTTCCAGTAGTGTTGATCCTGATGCCATGCGGCATTGCCCTGCTCTATCTGGTAACCCGTCCGCAGCTCAGCCACCGCGTCGAGATCCAGGATGTCACCATCAACTGGACCCGCGAGCGTAAAGTGACGCTGGCAATCTTCCTGACCACCGTGGTGCTGTGGATCGGTTCACAACCCATCTCCAACGCCTTTGGCGGTATTCCGCAACTCGACACCCTGATTGCCATGGGCGCCATCGTAGCCATCGTGGTCAGCCGCGTCGCCAGTTGGGATGATGTCAACCAGAACACCGACTGGGGTGTGCTGATGCTGTTTGGCGGCGGTCTGACCCTAAGCGCCATTCTCAAGGCCACCGGTACCAGTGCCTTCCTGGCCAGCCATCTGTCGGCCGTGCTCTCCAACGCCAACATTTTCGTCGTGTTGCTTATGCTGGCCGCTTTCGTGGTATTCCTGACCGAGCTGGTCTCCAACACCGCCACTGCCGCGCTGTTGGTTCCGCTGTTTGCCGGTGTGGCCGAGGCGCTGGGTGTATCACCTGTGGTGATGTCGGTGTTGATCGCTATCGGAGCCTCCTGTGCCTTTATGCTGCCGGTCGCCACGCCGCCCAATGCCATCGTCTTTGCCAGCGGCCACATCCGCCAGAAGGAGATGATGAAAGCCGGTATGTCCCTGAACCTGGTCTTTACCGTGTTGCTCGCCCTGCTGGCCTACTTCGTTGGCGATATCCTCTGATCCACCTCCCCCCAATAAACAAAAACCCCCGCATTGCGGCAATGCTGTTCACTTAAGCGGAGCCGCATTGCGATCTACCGGAAAGCGGGTCTTTGATATCTTCACCGCCCTGGGTCTCGATGGCCTGGGGCGTTTTTCTATGAACATGACGCCTATGCTCCCCCGCAACTCCGCCAACCTCCGTGGGGTATGAGCTGGCGATATCGCGCCCGCCATCACTGCCATCTGGTTCGCGATGAACTGACAGGCAAACTTGAAGCTCACCTCATTGGGCGCTCGCTGATGAGCTACGGCGGCCTGGCTCGCCTCCCGCCTGACCAGATTGTATCCAAGCAGCAAACCCCACAGTTCCTGATAAACCAAGTCCACTTTCTTGCTTCTCAGTGTGATGGCGTTGTGCTGCATCGCACTTTTGATATCCCGGTATCCCAACTCGATTTCCCAGCGCTCGTGGTACAGGGTCGCCACCTGCGCTGCGCTGAATCGGGTTACGGGCAGGGAGGTAAAGACCGTTTTCTCCTTGCCTGCCACCTCGTAGGTCACTGCGCGAACTTGCCAGTGCGTCGGTAACTCGGGGTTTTTCTTGCGAGCCTGAGGCGAGACCGTCATTTGCAACAGACGGTCACCGTCGCCATAGCGCTCAAGTTCCGTGTATACCAACCCCTTGCGTTCCGGGATGAGCCAGTGACGGTCGGTGTCTTCGGCCTGAATTCGTAGCAACAGGTCGGCACCGAAGAAACCTTTATCCAGCAGGGTCACCGACTTGTCCGGCAATGAGTGAATGAACTCACTGGCCAGGGGGATTTCCCCTTTGCGATACGGGCTGATGGCCGCGTTGGCAATGACATGCGAGCGGACATTCATCAGCGTGACCAGCCGCAGCATTGGATAGGGTGTCTGCCGGTTGGTTGACGTGTTACCCGAGCCGAAATGCGCCCTGAGTTCAGGCATATCCTGGGTACGAAACAGGGCTCCATCGATGGCAAAGACCTGTAAACCGTGCCACTGGTCTTCAGGATAACGTTCCCGTCCCCACACATCGGCACACTGCTTGAACAGCCACTCGAGCGGCTGTTTGCCGAGTCGCTGACGGGCTTGAGACAGGGCACTGTCCGCGAGCAAGGCGTCATTGGCCAACCCTTCTGCACAGATATTGAGGCGCCGAGCGACCTCGGAGATGGGCTCATTACGGAAAAAGGCCATCCCCACGACGAGCCACAAGACCATATCAGAAGGTAAGCGGCGTCGGCGGATAGTGGCCTTTTCAGACAAGGCGGCAGCGGCAGTAATCCATTCGTCGGGAATATGGTCGGCAAAAATTGCCAGCCGAGCCAGCATGTCGCCAGATGCCTCAACAACATCGCTCAGGTCGTTTGCAATAGACATAAAAAAATCCGGAACCAGTGATTGGTTCCGGATTGTCCTACAGCAGAAGGATCGGTCAATGGATCCTTAACTGATCAGCATTGCCGCATTGCGGGGGTTTTTTCATCTCTGCATCCAATTAGCCGATGTTGCAGGGCTTCAGCGCCCAGATCCGATCCACATAGTCCTGAATGGAACGGTCGGAGTTGAACTTGCCCATGGTGGCCGAGTTGATGATGGCCTTCTTCGCCCACAGCGCCGGATCCCGATACCAGGTATCGATCAGCTTGTGTGCATCCGAGTAGGACTGGAAGTCCGCCAGAGTCAGGTAAGGGTCTCCCCCTTCCAGCAAGGAACGCTTGATGGAGGCCAGCTCACCCGGGCGACCCGGCGTGAAGTAGTCGGTATCAAACCAGTCCAGCACGGCTTTGAGCTCAGAGTTGGCATAGTAGAAGTCGTACGGGTTGTAACCACGCGCCTTCAGTGACTTCACCTCATCCACGTTCAGACCGAAGATGGCACAGTTTTCGGCACCCGCCTCTTCAGCGATCTCGATGTTGGCACCGTCCAGTGTCCCGATGGTGATCGCACCGTTGAGCGCCATCTTCATGTTGCCGGTACCTGATGCTTCGTAACCTGCAGTGGAGATCTGCTCGGAGACATCGGCCGCCGGGATCAGCTTCTCGGCCAGACTCACGCGGTAGTTCGGCATGAACACCACTTTCAGCTTGCCCTGGATACGGGCGTCGTTATTGACCCGATCCGCCAGCTTGTTGATGGCATAGATGATGTCTTTGGCCAGCTTGTAACCGGGCGCCGCTTTGGAGCCGAAGATGAACACGCGCGGATGCATGTCATAATCCGGGTTGGCCAGCAGGCGACGATAGAGCGCCATGATGTGAATAAGGTTCAGCTGCTGGCGCTTGTACTCGTGCAGACGCTTGATCTGAACGTCAAAGATTGCCTCGGCACTGACATCGATACCGGTTTCGTCCTTGATGACCTTGACCAGCTTCTCTTTGTTGTGACGCTTGATGGTCATGAACTGCTGCTGGAACGCCTTGTCGTCGGCAAATTTCACCACGCCACGCAGTTTGTCCAGTTGCAGCGGCCACTCCTTGCCCACCACTTCGTTGTAGAGGCCAGCCAGTTCCGGGTTGCACGCCAGCAGCCAGCGACGCGGGGTTACCCCGTTGGTCACGTTGCACATTTTTTCCGGCCACAGCTCGGCATACTCGGGGAAGAGATCTTCCTTCACCAGCTTGGAGTGGATCTCGGCCACACCGTTCACTTTGGACGAACCGATCACGCACAGATTGCCCATGCGAACCTTGCGCACATCACCCTCTTCGATGATGGAGAGCTTGGCCTTGATAGCATCGTTGCCCGGCCACTTGGGCTCGACCAGCTCGCTCAGGAAGCGGGCGTTGATCTCGTAAATCACTTCCAGATGGCGAGGCAGCACCTTCTCAAACAGGCTGACAGACCACTTCTCCAGCGCTTCCGGCAGTAGGGTGTGGTTGGTGTAAGAGAAGACCTGATAGCAGATGGCCCAGGCGGCATCCCAGTTCAGATCTTCCTCGTCCACCAGCACCCGCATCAATTCGGGGATGGCGACAGTCGGGTGAGTATCGTTGAGCTGAATGGCAATTTGCGCGGCAAAGTTGCTGAAATCAGCACCATGGACCCGCTTGTAGCGGCGCATGATGTCCTTGATGGAGCAAGCACAGAAGAAGTACTGCTGGATCAGGCGCAGTTCTTTACCTGCATCAGTCTCATCGTTCGGATAGAGCACCTTGGAGATGGTCTCGGCCTGGGCTTTTTCAGCCTGGGAGTCGATGTAACCACCCGCGTTGAACACGTCCCAATCGAAAAACTCGGAGGCACGGGATTCCCACAGACGCAGAATGTTGACGGTGTGGCCGCCAAAACCGACCACCGGAATATCCCAAGGCACCCCTTTGATCTTGCGACCGGCGTGCCATACCTTCTTCAGGCCGCCATTATCACCAAACACGGTCTCGACGTAGCCGTAGAGCGGCACTTCTTGCACCGACTCGGGACGGCAGATCTCCCAGGGGTTGCCATATTCACGCCAGGAGTCCGGACGCTCGATCTGGCGGCCATCCTGGATTTCCTGACGGAACAGACCGTGTTCGTAGTGGATACCGTAACCAACCGCCGGATAGTTCAGGGTGGCCAGCGAGTCGATAAAACAGGCAGCCAGACGACCCAGGCCGCCGTTGCCGAGAGCCATGTCCGGCTCTTGTTCGCACAGGTCGGTCAGTTCCAGACCGAGTTCGCCCAGTGCCTCTTCGCAAGTCTTGTAGAGGGAGAGGTTGTGCAGGTTGTTGGAGGTCAATCGTCCCATCAGGAATTCAGCAGAGAGATAGTGAATCGCACGAGTATCTTTCTTGAAATGAGTCTGCTGAGTGCGGGTCAGGCGCTCGTACACCTGTTCATTGACGGCCGCCGCAGTGGCTTTCCACCACGCTTCGGGAGAGGCTTTCTGTTCGCTTGTTCCCAAGGTAGAACGCAGGTGACGCACGATACTCGCCTTGAGCTGATCTTTATCCAGTTGGAGATCCTGGTCTGTCTTCTTCTTGGTAGCCATAAACCATATTCCTTCGTTACAAATAAAATTGTTATCCCGCTTGCGGGACCGGCGCTGTTGTTATCTCAAAATATGTACCGGCGTGAGAATACTAACGAAAGCGGCAGAATTAAAAGTTAACGCAAGTCACACTTTAACCGATAAAAACAGCCTGAAAAGCGTGAAAACCCTTTCCTTTAACTGATGGTATAAAAACAAATATTACCTTTATTATCATAAGCTTAATAAAACAATGAAAATATTATGGCATGAATAGGTTTTCAGAGATTGCCAAGCCTTGAAAATACCTGAAAATAGACAGCAAGAAGGCGCACTGAAACCGATTTCAATGCGCTTGGTAAATTACCGTATAAATATGAAGCAATCATTGCACCCTCAGCGATGTGCCTTGAACTGATTGCTCAATGGATCGTAATGGTAGCCAATCTGATCCAAACGCCCTGCCAACTGTTCTTCACTCATATCGTAATAGGCAAGCAACTCCTCCAACCCGTCACACTCAAGCCTTAGCTTCTCATTGATGATGCCCAGCAAGATGTTGGCATCCAAACGCTGCAAGGTACTGATATCCATGGCGGCACCTCCTGTAAATGACCTGTATAACCATGGGCGGTTACACAAGGTTTGTCCATAGTACGAAAAACACCCAGCAGGTTTGATATTGAATAACCTTTAAAAACATAATCTTACTAATGGCGCATGCCAACACCATCACATTTTTCAGCAAAAACACCTTGTCACTGCCGCAGGATATGACTACTGTATGCACATACAGCTTGGATATTCATACAGGAACCCCGTATATGAACCAGCCCCTGCACTCACTGCCCGTTGCGATGAATCGTGCCATGAGCAAGCCCTGGCCTACCAGAACCGCCTGCAAAGCGGAGTTGGCTCATTATGGTGTGACTATTCAGTCTGATGATCAGTTTCTGAGCGAACTGACCAAGCTTGGGGAGGCTCATACCGGCTGGATCTTGTTGATCGCCCCGCCGGGACGTCCCACAGTAAGCCGTCTGGAAGAGCGAGGTATTGATCCCAAGAGAGTGCTGGTGGTACACAGCCCCAAAATCAAGAACTGGCAGCAAACCCTGGAGCGCAGTCTGGGCAATGGTCACTGCGCCGCCGTGTTTACCTGGCTACCCGAGCAGATCGAGTTGGATCACGTCAAACTGCAGCGACTGGGGCAGCAATCTGGCGTACTCACCCGCTTCTTTGGCGCGAAACGGACTAACCCCGGCACACCTCTGCTGGCCTATGCAGAGCAAGATATCTATCTCAATCATTAAGACAAACACGAACGCTCTTGCAGGCGGCCCCCGCTGGTCATAGCAACGGCACCAAGAGGTGTCAACAGAGAGCAAAATTTATGATCCCTTCTATGATCGGCAGGAATAGCCGCGATCAGTGCACGAGAACGAGCGGCTACGACCAGATTACGGTCTACCGCGAGCTGACGATCTTTGGTGCAAAGGGAAGTACAGATAGCGAAGGGCAAGCCACGGTCACGTAATGACTTAGGCAGCGGGAGACGAGTGTAGTAGGTGCCGGAGGCATGTTTACTCAGATACATGATTGTTCCACCCAGTTGATCCAGGAAAAAATCACGTAAGCCCAGAAATGAAAAACCCGTTGAAATTCAACGGGTTATATTTGGCGGTGAGGGAGGGATTCGAACCCTCGATACGTTGCCGTATACACACTTTCCAGGCGTGCTCCTTCAGCCACTCGGACACCTCACCAAATTTTTGCTCACTGCTTTATGTGCTTGAGATGCACATTCGCTGGCGGACAATGCCGCGGCGACGGGGCGTAATGTAAGGGATACGATGGCTTTTGGTCAATGCAATTTTTTACTTTTTGCGTTCGTTTGCTCAACATCCGAACAAAGTGACCAAAAACATGCCTTTTCGTATCCCTTTCAATCAATTTACTGCCGCTTCGTGCAAATGTTCACCTTTGAGAGCCTCTTCCAGCGAGCCGTAGAATTCCAGCTTGCCAGGCTGCGGCCGCACCTTGGCACGGGCCAGGGTCTTGAGCGGCTGGAACTGCAACTCAGCCACCCGCAACTCGACACCGGCCTTGGCCATCTGCTTGCCAAAGTGGAGGAAGGCAGAAAGGCCACCCGCATCGAGGATGGAGACCGCCTCCATCTGCAGAACCAGCACCTTGTGCCCCTTCACTTGCGCTTCCAGCTCGGCAAAGACCCGTTCGGCCGCAGCAAAGAAGAGCGGGCCGTTGATCTTGTAGAGCAGACCGTTGCCCGGCACCTCATGGGCATAGCGCTTGTGCTCGGCCAAATCGTGCAGTTTGGTCATCTTGGCGATTTCGCGCATAAACAGCAGGGATGCCAGGATCACCCCGAAGGTGATGGCGATGACCATGTCGAAGATGACGGTGAGTGACAGGCAGACCAGCAGCACCAGCACATCGGATTTGGGGGCGCGACGGATCAGCTCCACCACCTTGTGCGCTTCACTCATGTTCCAGGCCACGATGAGCAACAACGCAGCCATGGCCGAGAGCGGCAACCAGGAGAGCCAGGGGGCCAGTACCAGAATGGCGGCCAGCACCACCAGAGCATGGACGATCCCCGAGATGGGCGAAGTGGCCCCGGCGCGCACGTTGGCGGCAGAGCGGGCGATGGCCGCAGTGGCGGTGATGCCACCAAAGAAGGGGGCGAAGATGTTGCCAAGCCCCTGCCCCACCAGCTCGGCGTTGGAACTGTGCTTGCGACCGGTCATGCCATCCAGGACCACGGCGCAGAGCAGCGATTCGATCGCCCCCAGCATCGCCATGGAGAAGGCGGCAGGTAGTAGCCGCTCAAGGGCGGCCAGATCCCACGCCACCGGGGCGCCATCCGGCCCGGGCAAAGCCCAAGGCATCACCAGCGTCGGCGCGATGGGGGGGATCCCCATCCCCTGGGTGCCATCGGCCAGGGTATAGCTGAATTTGCTGCCGATGGTGGCCACGTCCACCCCAAAGTAATGCAGGCCAAAGCCCAGCCCCACCCCGACCAGCACGGCAGGCAGGTGGCCGGGCACCGGCAGACGCAGGCGCGGCCAGAGCAGCAGCACAGCCAGCGTTGCGACCCCCACCAGAGTATCGCCCCACTGCCAGCTTGGCAGGGCGGCAGCCAGCGCCTCGACCTTGCCCAGATAGGTTTCCGGCATCTCGGGCACGCTCAGGCCAAAGAAGTCTTTGATCTGCAAGGTGGCGATCACGATGGCGATACCACCGGTAAAGCCCAGCGTCACTGATGGGGGGATGTACTCGATGAGGCGGCCAAGACGGGCCATCCCCATCGCCACCAGAAAGAGGCCGGAGAGCAGGGTCGCCATCAACAGACCACCGACCCCGAACTGCTGGGCGACCGGATAGAGGATCACCACAAAGGCAGCGGTCGGGCCGGAGATGGAGTAACGGGAGCCTCCGGTCACGGCGATCACAATACCGGCGATGATGGCGGTATAGAGACCGTGTTGCGGCGGCACACCGCTGGCGATGGCCAGCGCCATGGCGAGCGGGATGGCGATGATGCCCACCGTCACACCGGCGATAAGATCACGGCCGAAGCGGGCCATGCTGTAGGGTTCATCAATACAGGACTGGCGTAAGGCTATGGCGAGCTTCACGCTATTTAAAGAGGCTTGCTTGTGCATGTATATCGTAATACCAGAAGAGGGAGATAAAGGCCGGAGAAATCCGGCGCCCGATCATCATCAAGGGCCGGCAGGGCTGTCGACGCGGCGATGGTATCCTGCGTAACCTTACTCCAGACGGGCCATTTTTTCGATGGACAGGATCAATGAAACGCACGCTCACCCATTATGTGACCTATTTACTGTCAAATCGCCGATCTTGACTCCTGCTCTCGCCCTTTTAGCTGCAAAGATTATCATTTGAACCTTATTGGATTGCCAGTACGTTCGCGACATCATGCTGGCATCATCAGGTCGATGCGAACCGCAAAAATGAACCTAACACTGATTGGTCAAGGTGATGGCAAGAGACTGATTGTCCTGAAAATAAACTGCAAGCACAACTTTTGGGCAAACGGTCTGAAAATCTGTTTTTCGTCCGGTTCGCAGGTTGACACCCGTCTCCTTGGTCATTACTATTCGCCCCGTCTTAACGAGACAGGCAATTCCTCCTTAGTTCAGTCGGTAGAACGGCGGACTGTTAATCCGTATGTCACTGGTTCAAGTCCAGTAGGAGGAGCCAATTCCCTCGTAGTTCAGTCGGTAGAACGGCGGACTGTTAATCCGTATGTCACAGGTTCAAGTCCTGTCGAGGGAGCCAAATACTGTTCCGAGAAGGAACGAGAAAGACCAGAAACCCGCATTCCGAAAGGCTTGCGGGTTTTTTGTTGTCCGAAATAGCTCGGCGAAGTTCGCCAAGAACCGGGGTCATTGGTACCATGAATAGTACCAGCGAACACCAACGCCAATTTTCATTGGTACCTCTCGTGGTACTAGTGTCATGGGTACCACGAGCACAACTCGTGGTACCAAAACAAGGCAAACATTGTCAAAGCTGGTACCAAGTCAGTCATCCTCAAGGACGATAACGAGATGGGTGACTGCACCCCGCCGCAAGCGGCAAGGCTTCCCACTTCTTAGGCCGCTACCGTCAGATTGACGGATTTACGCTGGCCTCCATGGGCAGAAACGACGAGCCCCGCCGCTTTTAATTCCAATATTCCTTGCTGTCGAATGTTTATGGCCGCGTTGATGTCGCGGTCATGCTCTGCCCCACACGCTGGACATACCCACTGTCGTTGGTGAAGTGGCATCTCCGACATCTTGTGGCCGCACTCACTACATGGTTTAGAGCTGGCAAACCACTGATCGAGTTTGATTAGGTGGCGGCCCGCCGCTTGGGCTTTGTACTCCAGCCTCATGATAAAACCATGCCAGCCAGCATCGCCAATGGCGCGGGCCAGCTTGTGGTTTTTCATCATATTGGTTGTTTTAAGCGTCTCCACGATGATCGCTTGGTTATCGTCAACTATCGTGCGAGAGAGTTTGTGCTGAAAATCAGCGCGAGCATTGGCTACCCGCTCGTGCAGGGCGGCCAGCTGTAATTTGGCCTTACTACGATTGGCACTGCCTTTTTTCTTGCGAGACAGTGCTTTTTGCTTTCGCCGTAGATTGCGACTGGCCTTGATAAGATGGCGCGGGTTGGCCATCTTTTTGCCACTCGACGCAATGAGGTAGTGGGACAGCCCCATATCATAGCCTGTCACCTCTGTGATGAGGGAGGGCTTGGCGGGAGCCTCACGGCCATCATCGCAAAGGATGGAGGCATAGTATTTCCCTGTCGGGCCACGGCTGACTGTGATACTGGAGACCACGCCGATAATATCTCGGTGAATGCCAGCTCGGATGGGCGTCATCTTCGGTAACAGGATGGCATCGGTCAGCACTTTGCCATTGGGGTGGTAGCTCGATTGCCTGCCTCTCTTGCTCTTGAAGATGGGTATCCTGGCCTTGAGCTTGGGGTTGAAAAAATTGGCGAATGCCTTATCCAGGTTGATCACCGCCTGCTGCAAGGCTTGTGAATCGTACTCTTTCAGCCAGCTGTATTTGCACGATTTTTTTGCCACAGCGAGCAGGGGTTTCAAGTCGCGTTTGGGTTTCAGTGAAACCCCGTGGCGCTGGAACATGTGCCGCTGAATATGAAGGGCTTTGTTGTACGCGAACCGCACCGCGCCGAACTGGGCATTGAGGAATGCCGCTTGTTCGTCGGTGGGGTAAATACGTACTTTTGTGGCTCTTTTCATGATTAAAAACACAGTCTGTATATAAGCACAGTTATAGCGCGTGCCAGTGAAATCAACAACCGCTGCGGACGTGCGGCAGGCGCGACTATCGAGACACTGAAGACATAGGCGGGCTCGCAAACGCATCAGATTAGCTCCCCTTATATCCCCGCCCGATTGGGCTAGGGTTTACGGGGCATCTGCTAAAGATCTGCTGAGCGGGAGCCAATTCTAAAGCCCAGTCTTCAAACTGGGCTTTTTCATATCTATCTCTCCATTGTTTCAAGCTGAGCCCGCTATCCCGCACCACATGCTCTGGCACATTCCTCTCGCAGTGAACGATCCACTCTCCCTGTAGACTGGCCCCTTGAAGATCCAGACCGAAAGAGAAGGACTACACGTTGTCAGATGGCGAATACTGTCGCGCACTGGGGTAAAATAGCGGCCATCGTTTTATCCCGCCCCCGTCGGGGCAGACCACAGGTACGCCATTGAACCGATATACCCCCTCCAGTGCGGCGAGCAGCCGCGAGCAGCAGGTCTTTACCGTCACCCGCCTCAACAGCGCCGTGCGCATGATCCTGGAACAGGATCTGGGGCTGGTGTGGCTGACCGGCGAGCTCTCCAATCTGGCGATGCCAAGCTCCGGCCACTGGTACTTCTCCCTCAAGGACATATCGGCGCAGGTGCGCTGCGCCATGTTCAAGGGCAACAACCGGCGGGTGGTCTTTCGCCCACAGGATGGCATGCAGGTGCTGGTGCAGGCGCGGGTCTCCCTCTATGAGCCACGCGGCGACTATCAGCTGATCATCGAGTCGATGCAGCCTGCGGGCGACGGCGTGCTGGCGCTGCGTTTTGAAGAGCTCAAGCGCCGCCTCGGGGCTGAGGGGCTGTTTGACGAGAGCCGCAAGCGGCCGCTGCCCCGCGAACCGCGCGCGGTGGGTCTCATTACCTCCGCCACCGGCGCGGCTTTGCACGATATGCTGACGGTGCTTAAACGGCGTGCGCCGGATCTGCCGGTCTTTATCTACCCGACCCAGGTGCAAGGGAGCGCCGCCATCAGCCAGATCGTCGCGGCGATCGCCAAAGCGAACCTGCGCGCCGAGGTGGATGTGCTGATCGTCGGACGCGGCGGCGGCTCGCTCGAAGATCTCTGGTGCTTTAACGAAGAGGTTGTGGCCCGCGCCATTGCCCACTCCAACATTCCGGTTATCAGCGCGGTGGGCCACGAGGTAGATGTCACCATCAGCGACTTTGCTGCCGACTTGCGCGCCCCGACCCCATCGGCCGCCGCCGAGCTGGTGGCGCCGGACAATCAGGCCCGCATCCAGCACCTCGCCCACCTCAAGCAGCGACTGTTGCAGGCGATGAGCCACCAGCAGACCGCCGCCCGCCACGATTTAATCCTGCTGCAAAAGCGGCTCGACCATCAGGATCCGAAACGGCGACTGGAGCAGCAGTCCCAACGCCTCGACGAACTTTCTGCCCGTTTGCAGCAGCTATTGCGCCAGCGGCTGCATCAGGGGGAGCGGCGCCTCACCAACCTTGAGCTACGCCTGCAGGGCAAGAGCCCGGAGCGCTTGCTGGCTGCTGGCAAGCGCCGCCACCAGTTGGCCGAGGAGCGGCTTCATGCCCTGATTGCCAAACGCCAGGATCTGGCGAGCCACCGCCTCGCCATGCTCACCGCCCGCCTAGACGGGGTGAGCCCGCTCGCCACCCTGGGTCGCGGTTACTCCATCACCCGCACCGCGCGTGGTGAAGTCATCCGCCGCGCCGATCAGGTCAACAGTGGCGACCAGCTCATCACCACCCTGGCACAAGGGAGCCTGCAGGTGCGGGTCGAGGAAATTATCAAAGACTCAGCTCAGTAGATCCGCTGCGCCAGACCACCAGCCAGTCTGCTATTTAGCCCGGCATCGACCCGTTAATCGGCCAAACAAAAAAGGCCACCACCGCAAACACGGTGGTGGCCTTTTTATCGCGGGAGCTTGCGACCGCTCAACCCTTGGCGCGGCGGGCGACCAGGGTGAACTTGTAGTCATCGCTCTTGAAGAAGTTGCGACTGAACTCGAACACTGTGCCATCTTGCAGAAAGCCGCGGGAGACCTTCTCGATAATGGGCTTGGCGGGATCGATACCGAGCGCCTCCACTACCTGCGCCGAGGGGAGCACCGGAATGATCTCCTGCTCGCTACGGTCAATCACCAGCTGCTTCACCTCTTCAATGTAGTGGTACTTGGAGCCCTGCATCACCGCATAGCTGAGATCGGGGAAAAGAGCGAGCGGCATCCAGGTCTCCTCCAGCGTCACCGCGATCTGGCGAATAAAGCGCACCCGCTTGACGTAGTAGACCAGCGCCCCCTCCACCAGATTGAGCCGCTCGGCCAACTCACTGCTCGCCTTGATCACCTCGAAGGCGAGAATGTCGCTGTGAGTCTCGGCCGCCGGATCGGTCACCTTCTCGTAGAGGCTGGTGAGCTGATAGATGTCGTAGTTCACCTTCTCCTGCCGCACATAGCTGCCGCTGCCCTGAATGCTCTCGATGACATTGAGTTCGGTCAGCTGCTTGAGGGCCTGACGCACCGTCACCCGGCTCACCCCGAACTGCTCGCGCAGCTCGGCTTCGGTGGGCAGCGCATCGCCGGGGGCCAGCTCCCCTTGCGCGATCCACTGCTGGATGGTGTCGGCTATCTGGCGATACATGGGTTTTTTCGACACGAAAGGCCACCTCGTCGGCTCTGCGCCCTGATAAATGGAAGAGGCGCCATTCTACCCCAGTTGCCCGGCAGACAAAACGGCTTGGCCCCATTTGACCTAACAAGTTGCCTTGATTTTGTAATACAAAAATAATACAAATAATGAATTGTATGATACCACTCACAAAAATCAGTCGCCCGGTTTGTTAGCATCGCTGTCACTTTCACCATGACGGCTTGCTGGCAAGCCAACCTGACAGAGGATCATCATGAATCTGACCAGTCTTACCGGCCCCCATCTCATCACGTTGCAAACCCGGTTTGCCGATCGGGATGCGGCCATTCATGCCCTGGCTGATCGGCTCGATCAGGCGGGCAAGCTGCACGACAAGGCCGCCTTTCTGGCTGCGGTCATGGCCCGCGAGGCGCAGGGCCCCACCGCCCTTGGCGAAGGGCTGGCAGTACCCCACGGCAAGTGCGATGCGGTGCGCGAAGCGGCCTTTGCCGTCGCTACCCTGAGCGAGGAGCTGGGTTGGGAGGGGATCGACGGCCCCGAGCCGGTCAACCTGATCTTCATGCTGGCGATCCCGACCGATCAGGCGGGCTCCACCCATATGCAGCTGCTCACCACCCTCACCACTGCCCTGGTGGATGACGATACCCGCGAGGCGGTACTTGCTGCCCAAAGTGCCAAGCAGCTGATGGCACTGCTCGATGGTGAAGGGGATAGCGGCAAGCAACCAGCAAAAGAAGACAAATTAGATACAAATCAACCCACAGTGGTCTGTGTCACCGCCTGCCCGGCAGGGATCGCCCACACCTATATGGCTGCCGAGTATCTGGAAAAAGCGGGGCGCAAACTGGGCATTCGGGTACTGGTGGAGAAGCAGGGCGCCAACGGCATCGAGGATCGCCTGTCGCAAGAAGCGCTCGATGCTGCCGTGGCATGCATCTTCGCCGCCGAGGTGGCCATCAAGGAGCAGGAGCGTTTCGCCGGCATCCCCCGGATCGAGACGCCAGTGGCCGAGCCCATCCGCCATGCCGAGCGGATCCTGAATGATGCGCTGGACGCGGCCAAGGCCGGTCGCTCCGCCCCGACGCCAAACCCCAGCCAGAGCGACGCGCCGACCGGCAAGAAGGTGGGCCTCAAGACCGAGCTCAAGCAGGCGCTGCTGAGCGGCATCTCCTTTGCCGTACCGCTGATCGTGGCAGGCGGTACCGTGCTCGCCGTCTCTGTGCTGCTGGCCCAGATCTTCGGCCTGCAACATCTGTTTGATACCGAGAACTCCTGGCTCTGGATGTACCGAAAACTCGGCGGTGGCATGCTGGGCACCCTGATGGTGCCGGTGCTGGCGGCCTATACCGCCTATTCGCTGGCAGACAAACCGGCGCTCGGCCCGGGCTTTGCGGCGGGACTGGCCGCCAACATGATTGGCTCCGGTTTTCTCGGCGGCGTGGTCGGTGGCCTGATCGCCGGTTACCTGATGCGCTGGGTCAAGCAGCATGTGCGCCTCAGCCCCAACTTCAACGGCTTTCTCACCTTTTACCTCTATCCGGTGATCGGCACCCTGGTGGCGGGCAGCCTGATGCTGTTTGTCATCGGCCAGCCGGTGGCCTGGCTCAACAACAGCCTCACCGAATGGCTCAACGGCCTCTCCGGCACCAATGCGCTGGTACTGGGCGCCCTGCTCGGCTTTATGTGCTCATTTGACCTGGGTGGCCCGGTCAACAAGGCGGCCTACGCCTTCTGTCTCGGTGCCATGGCCAACGGGGTCTACGGCCCCTACGCCATCTTCGGCGCGGTCAAGATGGTCTCGGCCTTTACCGTCACCGCCTCCACCCTGCTGGCGCCGCGTCTGTTCCAGACCTTCGAGATCGAGACTGGCAAGTCCACCTGGCTACTGGGGCTGGCGGGGATCACCGAGGGTGCCATTCCAATGGCCATCGAAGATCCAATCCGGGTGATCGGCTCCTTCCTCGCAGGCTCGGTGGTCACCGGCGCCATGGTGGGTGCCATGGGGATTGGTCTCTCCACCCCGGGAGCCGGCATCTTCTCCCTCTTCCTGCTCCACGATGGCGGCCACGGCGCCCTGATGGCTGCCGCCGTCTGGCTCGGTGCGGCGCTGGTGGGCACCCTTATCTCCACTCTGGTGCTGATCGGCTGGCGCCGTCACGCCATGCAACGCGGCACCTATCAGGTGGTCGCCGCAGAGTAAGACTCATCTTCACCACCGCTTTTTCAACAGACTATTTTTTCCGCACGGCAGGCAAGGGCCGCCGTGCGTCAGCAAAGGATCATTGTCATGACTGTTTCACGAGTTCACATCACACCGCACATGCACTGGGATCGGGAGTGGTACTTCACCACCGAGGAGTCCCGCATCCTGCTGGTCAACAACATGGCGGAGATCCTGGCGCGTCTTGAATCCGACCCCGACTACAAGTTCTATGTGCTGGACGGCCAGACCGCGGTGCTGGAGGATTACTTCGCCATCCAGCCCGAGAACAAGGCCCGGGTGAAGGCGCTGGTGGAAGCGGGCAAGCTCATCATCGGCCCCTGGTACACCCAGACCGACACCATGCAGGTGAGCGGCGAGTCCATCCTGCGCAACCTGCTCTACGGGATGCGCGACTGCCTCAGCCTTGGCGAGCCGATGAAGATCGGTTACCTCCCCGATTCGTTCGGCATGTCCTCCCAGCTACCCCACATCTTCAACGGCTTCGGGATTGATCGTGCCATGTTCTGGCGCGGCTGCTCCGAGCGCCACGGTACCGACAAGACCGAGTTCCTCTGGCAGAGCAACGATGGCAGCGAAGTGACCGCCCAGGTGCTGCCGCTCGGCTACGCCATCGGCAAGTACCTGCCGGAAGATGAGGCGGGGCTGCGCAAGCGGCTCGAATCCTACTTCGAGGTGCTGGAAAAAGCCTCGGTGACCAAGGATATCCTGCTGCCCAACGGCCATGACCAGATGCCGCTGCAACAGAACATCTTCGCCATCATCGACAAGCTGCGCGAAATCTACCCCCAGCGGGAATTCCACATGAGCCGCTTCGAGCAGGTCTTCGAGCGCATCGAGGCGTGCCGTGACCAGCTGGCCACCCTCAAGGGGGAGTTCAACGACGGCAAATACATGCGGGTACACCGCACCATCTCCTCCACCCGGATGGATATCAAGCTGGCCCACGCCGCCATCGAGAACAAGATCGTCAACATCCTCGAGCCGCTGGCGAGCATCGCCTGGGCGCTCGGCTTCGAGTACCACCATGGGCTTTTGGAGAAGATGTGGAAGGAGATCATGAAGAACCACGCCCATGACAGCATCGGCTGCTGCTGCAGCGACAAGGTGCATCAGGAGGTGATGACCCGCTTCATTCTGGCCGACGACATGGCCGAGAACCTGATCCGCTTCTACATGCGCAAGATTGTCGACAACATGCCGGTGGCACTGTGTGAAGACGGCGTGCAGGTGGCCGACAAACTCTGCCTGTTCAACCTGATGCCCTTCCCCCGTAAGGAGGTGATCAACACCAGTATCCGCATTCGCGCCCAATCCTTTGCCCTGCGCGATGAAGCGGGCCAGCCGATCCCCTACTTCATCCGCGCCAGACGCGAGATTGACCCGGGTCTGGTGGACAGACAGATTGTTCACTACGGCAACTACGACCCCTTTATGGAATACGACATCCAGCTCTGCCATCCGCTGCCGGCCATGGGCTATTGCACTCTGCATATCGAGGGTAACCAGCCGGGAGTGGAGCAGCCGGTGACTACCAGCGGGGAGCTGCTGGAGAACGATTTTTACCGCATCGCCCTCAATGACAACGGCACTTTGCAGATCCTGGACAAGCTGCGCGGCACCACCTTCGATCAGGTGCTCACGCTGGAAGAGGGTTCCGATGATGGTGACGAGTATGACTACTCGCCATCGCGAGACGAGTGGCTGCGCTACTCCACCGAGTTTGCGGTGACCCGCGAGGTCACCCATCAGGCGTGGCAGAGCATTGCGACCCTCAAACTGCGCATGGCCTTGCCTGCCAACCTCGCCGAGCGGGCCAACCGCCAGTGCAGCGGCCACCTCGATGCCACCTGCCGTATCACGCTTGCACATCAGAGTCCGCGCATCGACATCGAGCTGGAGCTCGACAATCAGGCCGACGATCACAGGGTACGGGTGCTGATCCCCACCCCCTTCCCGAGCGACACCGTGGTCTCTGACAACCAGTTTGGCTGCATCACCCGCCCCACTCGCGACAGCGCCATGGCGAACTGGGAGGCAGAAGGGTGGAAAGAGGCCCCCATTCCGGTCTGGCAGCTGATGAACTTCGTCGCCCTGCAAGATGGCCAGCAGGGGCTGGCGGTGCTGAGCGATGGTTTGCGCGAGTTTGAAGTGATCGGCGAGCAGTGTGACACCCTGGCGCTCACCCTGCTGCGCGGGGTCGGCGTACTCGGCAAAGAGGAGCTGCTGCTGCGCCCGGGTCGCCCCTCCGGCATCAAGCTACCCACCCCGGATTCCCAGGTGCGTGGCAAGCTCAGCTGCCGTTTCAGCCTGCTGGCGTTTGCTGGCGATCACATCAGCGCCAACGTGATGCAGGCGGCGCGCAGCTACCTCACCCCGGTACGCTGCTACAACAAGATCCCGTTCGATGCCATGAAGCTCAACAAGGCAAGCTTCACTACCCCGCTGCACTTCAGCCTGCTCTCCATGGACCCCTCCGGTCCGGTGCTGAGCGCCCTGAAAAAGGCAGAGGATGAAGAGGCGCTGGTGATCCGGGTCTACAACCCGAGCGAGCAGGCTGTGCTGAAGGGTGGCAAAGTGAGCAGCGAACACGCCCTGAACGACTGGCAAGCGGTGCGGATGGACGAACAGCCCCTGCCCCTTGAACTGACCGCTGGCGAGTTTGGTGAGCTGGCGCCGTGCCACTCCCGCAGCGTGCGCTTTCGGGTGGCTCGCGGCTAACCCCACAGGTAGCAACAGGCGGGGAAGAGTCATCCCCTCCCCGCCTGTTTATCCCTCAGGCAGGCCTGCCCCGCTTGATAAAGGCATAAAAAAATCCCCGCCGATTGGCGGGGATTTTTATTGGATCATTCTGCACTCCCGTGAACGGGAGAGCGCATTTAGCTGGCCTTGCGCAGGATCTGCTCAAGGTAGTCGGCGAAGCGGTGACCGTGATGCTCCAGCAGTTTCGGGAACATGGAGATGGAGGTCATGCCCGGGAAGGTGTTGATTTCATTCAGCAGGATCTCCCCCTCCTCGGTCAGGAAGAAGTCGATGCGCGAGAGATGGGTCAGTTTCAGCTGACGGAACGCCTTGAGGGCATACTCGTGGATCGCATCGGCCTGCGCCTGGGTCAGCCCCTCGGCACGCAGTGCCGTCTCGGTATGGCTGGCGCTGCTGTACTTCTCTTCATAGGTGTAGAACTTGTCCTGCGGTACGCAGATCTCGCCCGGATAGGTGGCCACCAGCTCGTCACCATACTGGTAAACCGCCACTTCCAGCTCGCGCGGCTTGACCGCTTTCTCGATCAGAACCTGTTCGGAGTAACCGAAGGCATCGGCAATGCCTTTCACCAGATCCGCTTCGTTGCTGGCGGAGTAGCAGCCAACGGAAGAGCCCTGGGAGGCCGCCTTGATAAAGACCTTGCCCCATTTGGCCAGCGCGGCCTTCGCCTCGGCCAGCGCCGCCTCATTTTGCTCGGTCAGGAACAGGTACGGGGTGTTGGGAATACCGATGGCGGAGAGCCACAGCTTGGTGCTGATCTTGTTGAAGCAGATCTTGCTCGCCTCGGCATCGCAACCGAGATAAGGCAATCCGGCCAGTTCGAGGAAGGATTGCAGATCGCCGGTCTCACCCGGGTAGCCGTGGATGCAGGGCACCACGTAATCCACCGGACGGGCCACGCTGTCAAACGAAAGCAGCTTGTCGAGCCCCAGCTTGCACTCGCGGCCATCGGCACTGAGCCAGCGATCGGCGAACATCTCGACGCGGGTCACTTCGACACCGGGCAGAAGGCCCAGTTGTTGCTCGAGGAAATTGGCGCTGCGCAGAGAAACCTCGTGCTCGGAGCCACCGCCGCCGCACAGCAGCAAGACATGCATGTTCTTCATTAGATGTGATCCCTTGGGAAAAGCGGCCTCGTCATGACCATTTGATAAGCCAACCACCATAAAAACCGGACGAAGCCAGATACGAACATAAGTGCGCGCCAGTGTAGCAAGGGAGATCAACCCTTGTCAGCCGATGGGAGCCCCATCCACCGACAACGGCCATAAAAATTCCCGCCTGTGTCAGAAATTGGATGAAAAGAGCTCAGCGCGGAGGATCGACCCTTCCCATGCCGTTGCCATTGACCCGAAACCAGCCGGCAATGCTGTAGCGCTCGCGATTGGCAGGCAGCACCTCGTGGGGAAACTCCTCGGAAAGAAACATGACCAGCCGCCCCCCCTTGGGGCTGACATCCATCAGAAACTGCTCCTTGTCGTCATACATGCGCAGCACTCCACCCGCTTCGGGCAGCCAGTCGTTGTTTAGGTAAAACACGGTGGTAAGACGGCGGTTGGAGCGACCGGCAAAGGCATCGCGATGGGTGGCGTAAAAATCCCCGCTGCGATAGCGGGCGAAGTGGGCCTCGTAGTCGAACAATCCCAGCATCAACATCCGGTTGGCGGCAAGACGCAGGGACTCCATCCGGGCCAGGTAGTCTGCCACCGGCACCCCGAGTGAGGGCTCCAGCCAGTGGATCTGGTCACGGCGAACATCGGGATTGCCCTGATGCAGGGCGTCACGGCCGATCCCGGCCGATTGCCATTCGCTTGGCAGACAGGTTTTGAGGGCATCCACCTCGGCGACGGTCAAAAAATCATCCACTATCACCCATCCCCGGGTGTAAATGGCATCCATGGCTGCTTGATAGTCCAAGATTGGCTCACAATGAGTGGAGAGAGGGCGCTTTGTAGCGGCTTACCGGCAAAGTCACAAACCGGTTTGCTTCTCTTGAGAAGTCCCACCATCAATACGCGAGTTGCCGCCCGCCTCCCCGCTTTTTTGTCGCCAGTTGTGATCCCGCTCCGCCAAGCGGCGTATTGGCTGTCGAAACTGTGACGGCCCTTGCAATCAAGACGAGGAGGCGCAGCGACCGCCTTGCCGTGCATATAGCCAACCGATACCGTAGCCACATCATCATGTTGCAGTTCATCCGGCGTTTATCGCTATCATCGACCGAATCACTCACGGACAATCAACAAAAGGATCTGCTTATGCCTCTGCCCGCGCTCACTTTGCAACAACTGGATGGCACCCCCTATCCGCTGACTCAACTGGCGGGCAAGGTGGTGCTGGTGGTCAATGTGGCCAGCCGCTGCGGCTTTACTCCCCAATATGAAGGGCTGGAAAATCTCTATCGGGAGCTCGGCCCCAAGGGGCTGGTGATTTTGGGCTTCCCCTGCAATCAGTTTGGCAATCAGGAGCCGGGGGATGCGGACGAGATCGCCCGCTTCTGCTCTCTCGACTATCCGGTCACCTTTCCGATCATGGCCAAGTGCGATGTCAACGGTGAGCATGCCCACCCCTTCTACCAGTGGCTTAAAAAACAGAAACCGGGTTTTCTGGGGCTGGAAAACGTCAAATGGAACTTCACCAAGTTCCTGATCGATCAAGAAGGCAATGTAGTGGACAGATTCGCCCCCCAGGCCAAACCGGAGAACCTGGCCGAGCAGATCCGCGAGATGCTCTGATCTTCTGACTCTTTTTACGCCATTGCGTTGATCCATTGTGGGGTGGCCGATGCGACAGCTACTGCGCAGCGGCCGCTCTTTTGCTATATTACGGCCCCACTATCTTTTCTATATCGTGGCTGGCCCCCAACGCGCTGGCTGCCCGTTGAGCCAACGGCTCATCTCAGGAGTTTCTCTCGAACATGTCATTCAACGAACTGGGTCTGTCTCCGCATATTCTGCGGGCCGTCAAGGAGCTGGGTTACGAACAGCCAACCCCCATCCAGCAGCAAGCGATTCCGGCCATTCTGGCCGGTCAGGATGTGCTCGGCGGCGCTCAGACAGGCACAGGCAAAACGGCCGGTTTCACCCTGCCGATGTTGCAGCGTCTGCTGGCTAACCACGGCCGTGGCCGTCGTCAGGTACGCGCACTGGTACTGACCCCGACCCGCGAACTGGCGGCCCAGGTGGGCGAGAGCATCATCAAGTATGCCCACCACCTACCGTTTAAGACTCTGATCGCCTATGGCGGTGTCAGCATCAAGCCCAATCTGGACGCCATCAAGCTGGGGGTCGACATTCTGGTCGCCACCCCGGGCCGTCTGCTGGATCTGCTGACCCAGGGCGCCCTGACCCTGAGCGAGCTGGAAGTGCTGGTGCTGGATGAAGCGGATCGCATGCTCGACATGGGCTTCATCGTCGACATCCGCCGCATCATGAAGGCGCTGCCTGCAGAGCGCCAGACCCTGCTCTTCTCTGCCACCTTCTCAAGCGAGATCAAGGCGCTGGCCGATGATCTGCTGAACGACCCTACCCTGATCGAGGTGGATCCCAGCAACACCGCCGCCGAGCAGGTGACCCAACGCATCATTCAGGTGGATCGGGAACGCCGCCGCGAGCTGCTCTCCCACATGATTGGCCGTGGCAACTGGCAGCGGGTGCTGGTGTTTGTTCGTACCAAGCAGATCGCCGACCGCCTCGCCCAGCAGATGCAAAAAGATGGCCTCAATACCGTGGCGATCCACGGTGACAAGAGCCAGGGAGCCCGTAACCGGGCGCTGGCCGATTTTCGCAGTGGCGAGGTGCGGGTGCTGGTGGCAACCGATATCGCCGCCCGCGGTCTCGATATCGATCAGCTGCCCCACGTGATCAACTTCGAACTGCCCCAGCTGGCGGAGGATTACATCCACCGTATCGGCCGCACCGGCCGCGCCGGTCGGGGCGGCGAGGCGATCTCGCTGGTCAGCCAAGACGAGCTGGGTCAGCTCAAGGCCATCGAAGCCCTGATCGGCCAATCCCTGACCGTGGAGATCCTGGAAGGGTATGAGCCCAGCGGCAAGCCGAGTCGTCAGACCCTGCCGGGCAGCAAACCGGTGCAGAACCCGCCCCGTGCTCGCGGCCATGCCAACGCCAAGAGCAGCAATGCCAAGGGCAAGCCAGCCGCGGGCAAGGGCAAAGCCAAGGGTGATACCGCCAAGAAGCCAGCCCAGTCTCCTCAAAACAAGTCCCGCAAGCGGGAAGTGGTGGGCGAGGATATCGGTTTTACCCCGATGCGCCGCCTGCCCAAGGCGATGCGCGACAGCTATCAAGACAACAGCGACGAGTAAGCTCGCGCGCGACGGTGACTGCTCCCCGCCGCAAGCGGCGAGGCTTCCCACTTCTTAGGCCGCTACCGTCAGATTGACGGATTTACGCTGGCCTCCATGGGCAGAAACGGCGAGCCCCGCCGCTTTTAATTCCAATATTCCTTGCTGTCGAATGTTCATGGCCGCGTTGATATCGCGGTCATGCTCTGCCCCACACGCTGGACATACCCACTGTCGCTGGTGAAGTGGCATCTCCGGCATCTTGTGGCCGCACTCGCTACATGGTTTAGAGCTGGCAAACCACTGATCGAGTTTGATTAGGTGGCGGCCCGCCGCTTGGGCTTTGTACTCCAGCCTCATGATAAAACCATACCAGCCAGCATCGCCAATGGCGCGGGCCAGCTTGTGGTTTTTCATCATATTGGTTGTTTTAAGCGTCTCCACGATGATCGCTTGGTTATCGTCAACTATCGTGCGAGAGAGTTTGTGCTGAAAATCAGCGCGAGCATGGGCTACCCGCTCGTGCAGGGCGGCCAGCTGTAATTTGGCCTTACTACGATTGGCACTGCCTTTTTTCTTGCGAGACAGTGCTTTTTGCTTTCGCCGTAGATTGCGACTGGCCTTGATAAGATGGCGCGGGTTGGCCATCTTTTTGCCACTCGACGCAATGAGGTAGTGGGACAGCCCCATATCATAGCCTGTCACCTCTGTGATGAGGGAGGGCTTGGCGGGAGCCTCACGGCCATCATCGCAAAGGATGGAGGCATAGTATTTCCCTGTCGGGCCACGGCTGACTGTGATACTGGAGACCACGCCGATAATATCTCGGTGAATGCCAGCTCGGATGGGCGTCATCTTCGGTAACAGGATGGCATCGGTCAGCACTTTGCCATTGGGGTGGTAGCTCGATTGCCTGCCTCTCTTGCTCTTGAAGGTGGGTATCCTGGCCTTGAGCTTGGGGTTGAAAAAATTGGCGAATGCCTTATCCAGGTTGATCACCGCCTGCTGCAAGGCTTGTGAATCGTACTCTTTCAGCCAGCTGTATTTGCACGATTTTTTTGCCACAGCGAGCAGGGGTTTCAAGTCGCGTTTGGGTTTCAGTGAAACCCCGTGGCGCTGGAACATGTGCCGCTGAATATGAAGGGCTTTGTTGTACGCGAACCGCACCGCGCCGAACTGGGCATTGAGGAATGCCGCTTGTTCGTCGGTGGGGTAAATGCGTACTTTTGTGGCTCTTTTCATGATTAAAAACACAGGCTGTATATAAGCACAGTTATAGCGCGTGCCAGTGAAATCAACAACCGCTGCGGACGTGCGGCAGGCGCGACTATCGAGACACTGAAGACATAGGCGGGCTCGCAAACGCATCAGATTAGCTCCCCTTATATCCCCGCCCGATTGGGCTAGGGTTTACGGGGCATCTGCTAACTGCCAAGTCCAAAGAGGGAGCCTGCAAGGCTCCCTCTTTCGTTATGGACGGTGCGAGTTGACGCAAGCGCTCCGCTCAGGCTCAGACCAGGGAGTGACGCACCGCCGCACCGTCATGGCTGGGCGGCGCTGAACCATCGAGCGGATTGAGCTGCAAAAATTCGAACAGCCCGGCCTGCATATTGACGTTCCAGAAGCGCCCGGCGAGGGTGAGTTGCAGCCATGCGCCGTCTATCTCGGCCAGCCCGTGCTGCTGCCAGGCGGCAAAGAGCGGCATCAAATGGGTCAACAAATGCGCTGGCAGACGATCCAGCTCCAGCACGCCGCTGTCGAGAGCGCCACGCAGCAGACCGTCCATCCTTGCATTGGGATTGCGCCCCATCACCATGCCGGGCGCCCGCTTGTCATTAGCCAGTGCGTCGTGCCAAGGGGCCAGATCCCGCCCATACATGAGGCCATGACCAAGAATGCTGCCTCCCGCACCAGCGCCAAAGGGGAGGATCTCGGCGCCGCGCTTGGCCATCTGGTTATAACAGCTCTGCTCGGCCGGGCTACGCCGCCAGTGACTGCAAGAGAGGCGCTCCCAGCCATGGGCTTCCAGTTGCGCTCCGCCATAGGCATACATGGCCGCCCGCTGCTGGCCATCGGCGAGCCAATCCAACGAGCCCTTCTCCTGCGCCCGCTCCAGATTGGTGCCCTGCATGGCGATCAGCTGGTAGAGATCGACCCCGTGTACACCGCTCGCCATCACGTCCGTGATATCCTGCTGCCACACGGCATCATCCTGACCGGGCAGACCGAAGATGAGATCCGCCACGACCACCGCCGCATCATCGCGGGTCAGCTCGCCAAGGCGAGTGAGTAGGGTCTCCCTGTCATCGAAACGGGCTGCCTGCTGACGGACCCGGGTATCAAAGCTCTGCACCCCGAACGAGAAGCGGTTGAAGCCCCCCGCCAGTGCCGCCTGCCATTTCTCAGTATCAAAGCCGTTGAGGCGTCCCTCCAGCGTCACCTCGGCATCGGCCGCCAGCGGAAAATGGCGGATCACGGCGGCCAGCATAGCCAACTCATCGGCGCTCATGTCGGTCGGCGTGCCGCCCCCCACATAGACGGCTGAAAACGGCATGCTCTGCGCCAGCGGGGTGTCAGCTGCCTGCGCAAGGGAGGCGCAGAGCGCGTTGACGTAGCGGTTGATCCGCGCCGGATTGGCGCCATTTTCAAAGAAATTGCAGAAGCTGCAGCGCTTGCGGCAAAACGGAATATGGATGTAGAGGGCGCGCTCCTCAGCTTCACTCTCTCGCTGCCACCAACTCTGCCAGCCAGCCTCATCCAGCGGGAAGGGGCGCATCCCTCCCCGACTGGCGTGAGCCGAGGTCTTGGCGCTAAAGGCAAACTTGAGAGGATCCGGCGAGGCAATACCGGTCATTGAAGGGGTCAGATTCATGGTGGTCACTATTCAGTAAATAATGACAATGATAACGATTATCGTTAACTTTAATTTGTTCTGGATCAACCCGCAGAGCAGCGCCTCTCCCGAAGGTCATGTTGGCAACCTGCATTACCGATCTGCTTAACAGATTATTTACTCAAGAGTGGTTATCGTGTGCCGATAGAGAACCATCTCCCGCCATTTCTTCTACGATCAAGATGATACGGGAGCACATAACAACACCAAGCGCATGGATCTTGCCCAAAATGCATAACCTCTCCCTCAACTGGAAAATCTTCCTTCCCCTTGCGCTGGTCATCAGCACCACCTTTGGCCTCTGCTTCGAACTCTCAGCCTGGCTGCAACGGGATCTCGCCATCCGGCTGGCGGGCGAAAAAGTGGAGAGCGCCGCCAACACCTACATGGATCAGCTCAACGTCCTGATGATGACCGGTGGCATGGCCAACCGGCAAATCGTGCAGACCAAGCTCAAGAGTGAAGCGGGCATCGTCGAGGCTCGCCTGATCCGCGCCCCGGCCGTCAGCAACCTGTTTGGCCCGGGTCACCCGGATCAGAAAGCGCAGGATCCCCTCGATGAGCGAGCCATCAATCAGGGAGAGACCATTATGGAGCAGCAGGGCAACCGGCTCACCCTGATCAAACCGTTCAAAGCCTACAAGGAGTATCGCGGCACCCAGTGCACCACCTGCCATCAGGTCAATGAAGGGACAGTGATGGGGGCAGTGCGGATCAGTTACGACCTCAGCCACACCTTCGGCGAGATCCGCCACAACAACCTGATCCTGAGCGGCAGCCTGGCCGCCGTCTTCAGCATCGGCTTCGGCTTGCTCTGGTGGGTATTGCAACGCTACGTGAAACACCCTCTGCGCCAGTTGCAGCTCACCATGATCCGGATGGCCAAAGAGCGCGACCTCGCCCTCCCCCTGGTCAATCACAGCCGGGATGAACTGGGCCAGATGACCCGTGCCGTCAATGACATGGTGCAGGGCTTTCGCCACAGTCTGCAGGAGGTGGAAGGGGCAACCCACCAGCTCTATCAGGAGTCGAACCAGATCCGTCAGGTGGCGACCCAGACCGAAAACTCGGCCCGCCAGCAAGAGGGGATGACCACCCAGGTCGCCGCCGCCGTCAGCGAGCTGGCCGCCAGCTCCCATGAGGTACGCGAACATGCCCGCCATAGCGCCGAGCTCTCCGCCCTAACCAATCAGGATGCCGCCGACACCAGCCGCCTCG
The DNA here is from genome assembly GCA_041319085.1 of Aeromonas veronii. Taxonomy (NCBI): domain Bacteria; kingdom Pseudomonadati; phylum Pseudomonadota; class Gammaproteobacteria; order Aeromonadales; family Aeromonadaceae; genus Aeromonas; species Aeromonas veronii. Next base: position 2,541,048 of record CP101033.1, read on the forward strand.
CCCAGCGCTCCATCACCGATATGGGCGAGATGTCGGCAGAGATCGATCGAGTGGATCAGGTGATCCAGCAGCTCGACAGCCGTTGCCTGGCGGTTGACGGTGTGCTCGAGGTGATCAAGGGGATTGCCGATCAGACCAACCTGCTGGCCCTCAACGCTGCGATTGAAGCGGCCAGGGCAGGCGAGCAAGGTCGCGGCTTTGCGGTAGTAGCCGATGAAGTGCGGGCCCTCTCCAACCGCAGCCGCGCCGCCAGCGAAGAGATCTCTCAGATGATCGCCGCCCTGCAAAAAGAGGCCCAGAGCGCGGTTACGGTGATCGGGGATGCAAAAAGCAAAGCCGGTGAGAGCATCAGCAAGACCGAGGCGACCTTGGCAGCTATGCAGAACATCATCGAGCGTATCGCCCGCATCAACGACCTCAACGCCCAGATGGCGCAGTCCGCCGAAGAGCAGGACAGGGTCTGCCATGAGGTAGACAGCTCGGTGAGCGACATTCGCAACACCTCCAACGACACCCTGGGTCAGGCGCACGCCGCCAACCTCGCCAGCATCCAGTTGGTGGAGCAGTGCCAGAAACTGGAGGCGCTGCTGAAAACCTACCGTTGGTAATCCACTTCACATATGAAAAAGCGCGACCCTATGGTCGCGCTTTTGCTTTATGGATTCAATTTGGCCGAACGGCCGCGTTGCTGTTCCAGCGGCGCGACTATTAACAGCGCCGCCGGGACGGCTTTAGCGAGCGTTGCGGGTTGCGACGGCATCCGCCAGGTTGCGCAGCAGCACTTCGGTATCAGCCCAACCGATGCAGGCATCTGTGATGCTCTGGCCAACGGTGAGTTCGCACCCTTCCACCAGATCCTGACGCCCTTCCACCAGATGGCTCTCCACCATCACGCCAAACACCGCCTGGCTGCCAGCACGCAGCTGACCGGCTACGTCTTCAGCCACCACCATCTGGTTCTTGAACTGTTTGCTGCTGTTGGCGTGACTAAAGTCGATCATCACCTTCTGTGGCAGACCGGCCTTCTCCAGCCCCTTCACCACCTCATCAACATGGGCCGCGCTGTAGTTCGGCTCACGGCCACCGCGCAGAATGATGTGACAGTCCGGGTTGCCGCGGGTCGCCACGATGGCGGAGTGACCATATTTGGTGACCGACAGGAAGTGGTGCGGCGCACTGGCAGCGCCAATTGCATCAATGGCGACCTTGATAGTGCCATCAGTACCGTTCTTGAAGCCCACCGGGCAGGAGAGACCGGAGGCCAGCTCGCGGTGTACCTGGGATTCGGTGGTACGGGCACCGATCGCGCCCCAGCTCATCAGATCCGCCACATATTGCGGGGTGATCATGTCGAGGAACTCGGAGGCGGTTGGCAGCCCCATGTCGTTGAGATCCAGCAACAGCTTGCGACCAATGCGCAGACCGTCATTGATCTTGCAGCTGTTGTCGAGATACGGATCGTTGATCAGCCCCTTCCAGCCCACCGTGGTACGCGGTTTTTCGAAGTAGACCCGCATCACGATCTCCAGCTGACCTTTCAGCTCGTCGCGCAACGCCTTGAGGCGCTTACCGTACTCCAGTGCAGCCACCGGATCGTGGATGGAACAAGGGCCAATCACCACCAGCAGGCGCTCATCTTCGCCAGCCAGGATATTGTGAATGGCCTGACGGGATTCAAAAACGGTGGACGAAGCAACCTCGGTAGCCGGAAACTTCTCAAGCACCGCAACCGGGGGTAATAACTCTTTGATTTCACTGATACGAACGTCGTCGGTTTGATGCTGCATGACAAGGCTTCCTGCTAGATAACTGCGATTAAGAAATCTCAACATAGCCCGCGACAGCGCATGTGTAAATAGTTAATTACAGTAATCACAAAACTATTTTGTGTTGCATCCTTGCAAGTTATTAAAATGATGCTAAGCAAAATGAACATGCGGGTGATAGAGGCAAAAAGGCCCGCTCAGCGCGGGCCCGATGCGTCGGTGATGACGGGTTTGTCAGTGTTCAGCCACGCTGGCTGATACTGGCCAGCTTGTCAAAGTAATCCGGGAAGGTTTTCGAGGTACACTTGGGATCATTGATGGTGACCGGGGTATCCGACAGCGCCACCAGCGAGAAGCACATGGCGATACGGTGATCGTTGTAGGTATCGATCTCGGCGTGCTTGAGCTGAGTCGGCGGGGTCACGGTAATGAAGTCATACCCCTCCTCCACTTCGACCCCCAGCTTGCGCAGTTCGGTCGCCATGGCGTGCAGACGATCGGTCTCCTTCACCCGCCAGTTGTAGATATTGCGAATGGAGGTCGGCCCCTCGGCAAACAGCGCCGCAACAGCGATAGTCATGGCCGCATCGGGAATATGGTTCATGTCCATATCCACTCCGTGCAGCGGTGCCTGCTCGGCCTCGATGAAATCATCGCCCCAGGTGATGCGCGCCCCCATCTTCTCCAGCACGTCGGCGAAGTGGATATCACCCTGAATGCTGTGCTTGCCGATGCCGGTTACCCGCACCTGGCCCTTGATGGCGCCCGCCGCGAGGAAGTAGGAGGCGCTGGAGGCATCCCCTTCCACCAGAAAGTCACCCGGGCTGATGTAGGTCTGGTTGCCCTTGATGTAGAACAGCTTGTAGTTGTCGTGCTCGATGACTACCCCAAACTGCTTCATGATGTGCAGGGTGATGTCGATGTAGGGCTTGGAGACCAGCTCTCCCTTGATGTGGATCCGGGTATCACCGGCCGCCATCGGCGCCGCCATCAGGAAGGCGGTCAGGAACTGGCTGGAGACGGAGCCATCGACGTGCACATCGCCGCCCCACAGCCCCTTGGCGTCCACCACCAGCGGCGGATAGCCATCTTTTTTCAGGTACTGGATATGGGCCCCCGCTTCACGCAGGGCATCCACCAGATGGCCGATGGGACGCTCTTCCATACGCGGCTCGCCGCCCAGGGTATATTCACCTGAGCCGAGACACAGCGCGGCGCAGAGCGGGCGCATGGCGGTACCGGCGTTGCCGAGGAACAGATTGACCGGCTCTTTCACCGCAAAGCTGCGACCCAGACCGTGCACAGTGCACTCGGTCTTGTCGGCGGAGAGCTTGTACTTGACCCCGAGCTGGGTCAGCGCTGCCAGCATATGACGAATGTCATCGCTGTCGAGCAGGTTGGTCAGACGGGTGGTGCCACGGGCCAGCGCCGCCAGCAGCAGCGCACGGTTAGAGACACTCTTGGAGCCGGGCAGATTGACCTCACCAGCCACACGAGAAATGGGTTCCAAACGCAACGAATTCATAGACTTCCTGTGCTATCTCAAAAATAAACGCCTGTCCGGACGTTAACAGCCTGCGTCCCGCTCGGCAAGGGCACTTTCAGGGGAAATCGCACGGCAAACGCCAGCACGCTGGTTCTGTTGAAAAAAAGACGCCGGGGTATCCCCGGCGTCTCAGATTGCTGACAAAGCCAAAATCGTCATCGTAACGCATTGATTTTACTTGATGAGAAAACCCTGTTTTTCTGAAATTAGGGGGTTTTTCAATAGTCTGAGACGCCGGGGTATCCCCGGCGTCTTGAATCACTGCAATAGCTGGAAGCGGCTCACGGGTTGCTACAAGAGGCTGCCAGCAAACACATAGGGGCTCTCTTCTCAGCCGTTACGCTTGGCAAAGCCATCCATAAAGCTGACCAGGGCCTTCACCCCCTCCAGCGGCATGGCGTTATAGACGCTGGCGCGCATGCCGCCGACAATGCGGTGTCCTTTGAGGGCCAGCAGGCCAGCGGCTTCCGATTCGGCCAGGAACTGCTTGTCCAGCTCGGCATTTTTCAGCTGGAACGGGATGTTCATCCGCGAACGGCAGCTGACATCCACCTGATTGCCATAGAAGCTCGACTGATCGAGATAGTCATACAGGAAGTCGGCCTTCTCCTTGTTGCGCGCTTCCATCGCCTCGAGGCCACCCTGTTCTTTCAGCCACTCGAACACCAGACCGGCCAGATACCAGGCGTAGGTGGGCGGCGTGTTGAACATGGAGTCGTTCTTGGCGGTGAGTTTGTAATCGAAAATCGAGGGCACATCGGCTCTCGCCTGATCCAGCAGATCATCGCGCACGATGGCGATGGCAAGCCCGGACGGCCCGATATTCTTCTGGGCACCGGCATAGATGATGCCAAAGCGGCTCACGTCGAGAGGACGGGAGAGAATGGTGGAGGAGAGATCCGCCACCAGCGGCACCTCGCCGGTGGCCGGGATGTCGAACATCTCGATGCCGTCGATGGTTTCGTTCGGGCAGTAGTGCACATAGGCCGCATCGGCGCGAAACGCCGGGGTCGGCAGCAGGTGAGAGATCCCCTGCCCGTTCTTGGCAACCCCCTGGAAGGTCTGGATATCGCCATACTTTTTGGCTTCATCCACAGCGCTCTGGGACCAGACGCCGGTCAGCAGGAAGTCCGCCTTCTTGTTGGCGCCGCCCAGCAGGTTCATGGGCACGGCGGAGAACTGGCCGCGACCACCACCATGCATAAACAGCACCTTGTAGTTATCCGGCACCGCCAGCAGGGAGCGCAGATCCGCTTCAGCCTTCTCGGCCACCGCCATGTAGGGCTTGCCACGATGGGAAAGCTCCATGACCGAGGCTCCCAGCCCCTGAAAATTACAAAATTCGCGCTGGGCGCGCTCCATGACTTCAACCGGCAGCATGGCGGGGCCGGCGCAGAAGTTGTAAATCTGTTTGCTCATGACGCTTTCCGTGAGTGGATGAGAGTAATCGATGACTTGTCAGGTTTTACACAAGAGCCGCCAGCGGATCAAAGGCTTTTTGGGAGCTGGCTCAACCTTTTACCGTCACTCTGCCTCCCCCTTGCAGTAGAAAAAGCCCTGAACGGGTCAGGGCTTGCAGGGAACATGCATAGAAATGGCGGGCAGAGCGCACAAACGACCACTGCTCAGCCATTTCTGACAAATTTACAGTTTGGCGGTGAGCTCCGGCAGCAGGGTGAAGAGATCTCCCACCAGCCCGTAGTCCGCCACCTGAAAGATGGGGGCGTCGCTGTCCTTGTTGATGGCCACGATCACCTTCGACTCCTTCATCCCCGCCAGATGCTGGATGGCGCCCGAAATACCGACCGCGATATAGAGTTCCGGCGCCACCACTTTGCCGGTCTGCCCCACCTGCAGATCGTTGGCGACATATCCCGCATCAACGGCGGCTCGCGATGCCCCCACCGCGCCCCCCAGCTTGTCGGCCAGCGCCTCAATCAGGGCAAACTGCGCCTTGGACCCCAGTGCCCGGCCACCGGAGACAACCACCCGGGCGGCGGTCAGTTCGGGCCTGCTGGAGCGCACCGCGCGGCGCTCGACCAGCCGGGTACGACCAGCGAATTCGGGCACAGCCAAGTGCTCGATGAGAGCCTGTCCGCCCGTCGCCGCCTTGGCAAAGGCGGTGGCCCGCACGGTCATCACCTTGACGGGCGCCGAGCTCGCCACTCTGGCGATGGCATTGCCCGCATAGATGGGGCGCAGAAAGGTATCGCTGCTCTCGATAGCCGTCACCTCGGAGAGCATCTCCACCCCGAGCCGAGCCGCCACCTGTGGCAGCAGCGCCTTGCCCATGGCACTCGCCGCCATCAGGCAGTGGCTGTAACCTTCGCACCAGCTGGCCAGCAGCTTGTCCACCCCATCCAGCAGTCCGTCGGCCAGCAGGGGATGCTCGGCAAGCAGAACCTTGTCAACGCCGCCGAGAGCTGCAGCCTGTTCACCCGCCTCGGTGAGCCCCTGACCCAGCAACAGCAGATCGACCTGACCGCCGATGGATCCGGCGGCGGTCGCCAGTTGTGCCACGTTGTCGGCCAGATGGCCCTGATGATGTTCGGCAATGATCAGCACGCTCATGGCAGCACCTTCGCTTCGTGTTTGAGTTTGTCCACCAGATCGTCCACCGAGCCCACCTTGATCCCGGCGCTGCGGGCTGGCGGCGCCATCACCCCGAGCAAACGGGTCTGGTTGGCCACCTCAACGGCGAGTGTCGAGAACGGAGCGCTATCAAGCGGCTTGCGCTTGGCCTTCATGATGTTGGGCAGCGAGGCAAAGCGCGGTTCATTCAAACGCAGATCGGCGCTCACCACCGCAGGCAACGGCATGCCCAGGGTCTCGAGGCCACCGTCGATTTCGCGAGTCACCAGCAGTTCTCCCGCTTCCACCTTGAGGGCTGACGCGCAGGTCGCCAGCGGCCACTCATTGAGGGCAGCCAGCATCTGGGCCACCTGATTGTTGTCTGAATCGATGGACTGCTTGCCGAGCAGCACCAGATCCGGCTGCTCCTGCTCACACACCTTGTGCAAGGCACGGGCAACATTCAGCGGTGCGAGCGTCTCGTCAGTGACATAGTGGCGCGCCCGATCCGCCCCCAGCGCCAGCGCATGGCGCAGCTGCTCGGCCGCCGCGTCCGGGCCAAAGGTCACCACCACCAGCTCGCTGGCGACCCCGGCTTCCCGCAGCCTGACCCCCTCCTCCACCGCAATTTCACAAAAGGGGTTGATCCCCATCTTCACATTGGCGAGCTCCACGTCGGAGCCGTCTCCCTTCACCCGGATCTTGACGTTGTAGTCGACTACCCGTTTGATTGCGACCAGCAGCTTCATGGGGTCATGCCTCGTCTGTTTGGATTGAATTCATTAGTGTGCCTCTGCGTTTGTTGCAGTACGCTCTTCCCTGATTTTTTGCTTTTTCTTGCTCAGTTTTGCTTACAACTGCTTTACGTTTACGTAAACTACCAGCATTACCCTAGGCCAACCAGAGCGCAGAGGCAAGATGGAACGGGAAGCAATGGAATTTGATGTCGTCATCGTCGGCGGCGGTCCGGCGGGGCTCAGTGCAGCCATCGCCCTGAAACAGCAGGATGCCACTCTCTCTGTCTGTCTGCTGGAGAAGGGGGCCGAAATTGGCGCCCATCTGCTCTCCGGCGCCCTGTTTGACCCCGTCGCCTTGCAAGAGCTGCTGCCGGATGGCTGGCAGCAAGCGCCGCTCGGCGTGCCGGTCAGCGACGATCAGGTGCATCTGCTGCAAAGCGAGCAACGCTCCCTGCAACTGCCCGCCTGGGCCGTGCCGCCCCGGATGCACAATCAGGGTTGCCATGTGGTCAGTCTGGGCAATCTCTGCCGCTGGCTCGGCCAGCAGGCGGAAAAACTGGGAGTCGAAATATACCCGGGGTTTACCGCCAGCGAACTTATCATGGAGGCGGGCCGGGTCAAGGGAGTCATCACCGGCGATCTGGGGCTGGATCGGGCAGGCAACCCAAAAGCAGATCATGTGCCCGGCATGGCGCTGCTCGGCCGCTACACCCTCTTTGCCGAAGGGGCCCGAGGCCATCTCGGCAAGCAGCTGATCGCCGAGTTCAATCTGGAAAACCCCGCCCAACCCCAACACTACGCCATCGGCTTCAAAGAGTTGTGGCAACTGCCAGCAGGTAGGGGCAAGGCGGGACAGGTACTGCACGGCAGTGGCTGGCCCCTCGGCAAGCAGGGTGGTGGCAATAGCCACGGCGGTTTCTATCTCTATCACATGGAGGGGGATCAGGTCGCGGTCGGGCTGATTGTCGATCTCAACTACCAGAATCCCTGGCTCAGCCCGTTTGACGAATTCCAGCGCCTCAAGCATCACCCGCTTATCGCCGGCGCGTTGCAAGGGGGCGAACGCATCAGCTATGGCGCCCGCGCCATCACCAAGGGAGGCTGGCACGCCCTGCCCCGCATGCACTTTCCGGGCGGCCTGCTGATCGGTTGTGATGCCGGCACCCTCGACTTCTCACGTATCAAGGGGATCCACACCGCCATGAAATCGGGGATGCTGGCGGCAAAAACCGTCGCGATGGCGTTGCGTGGCGGCGATGAGGGGGGACGGGATCTGACCCAGTATGGTGACGAGCTACAACAGAGCTGGCTGGCCCGCGAGCTCAAGGCGGCGCGCAACTTCGGCGCGGCGCTTCACCGCTATGGTCCCTGGTTGGGCGGTGCCTTCAACTGGCTGGAGCAGCGGCTGTTTGGCGCAAACTCGCCCTTCAAGCTGCTCGATAAGGCTCACGACTACCGTCAGCTGCGCGTGGCCAGCCGCTGCGAGCCCATCCATTATCCCAAACCCGATGGCAAGCTGAGCTTTGACAAGCTCTCGTCTGTGTATCTGGCCAACACCAGTCACGACGAGGATCAGCCTTGCCACCTCAAGCTGCAGGACGAGCGCATTCCGGTCGAGGTCAATCTGCCCACCTGGGCCGAACCCGCCCAACGCTACTGCCCAGCCGGGGTGTTTGAAGTACTGGAAATGGAAGCCGCGGCCAAACTGCAGATCAATGCCGCCAACTGCATCCACTGCAAGACCTGTGACATTAAAGATCCCAGTCAAAATATCATCTGGACACCGCCACAGGGGGGCTCGGGGCCCAACTATCCCAATATGTGATGAAGTGCAGCGATACCAAGCTGCGGTGACATCAAAGCTGCTCAGCCCCAAAATATCATCTGGACACCACCACAGGGGCGCTCCGGGCCCAATTATCCGAATATGTGATGAAGCGGGCCAGCGGCAACAAGCAGCCTCAGCTGCCCCTCCCCCCGCCAAAGGCGGGTTCTACCCCGCACGGCAGCTCAGGTGATCCGACCTCGCTGCTTTTTTGAACAAACAGGCTGGATCCCTGATGAATAGCCCCTGACAAGCGCGGCCCGCCCCTGTATAGTTCGCCGCATTCAGGTTTTCCATCGGCCCGATCTGCTTATCCATGGGATCGCCTTCTGCAGCGATCTAAGGCCGCATGACCTGTGCAACCATCCCTGATTACCCATGACTTTTTAAGGGGGGACAGATGATCACCGCCTACATTCTCAATAACAAGGTGCTGGACATAGTCACGCTCGGGCCTGACGACACAGTACCTGACAACACGGTCTGGCTGGATGCCTACAAGCCGGATACGGCAGAGCGAGAATGGTTGACGGGCCTGTTCCTGGAAGAGGTCCCCGACAAGGAAGAGCTCGACGACATCGAAGCATCCGCCCGTTTTTACTGGGATACCGATGGTCTGCACATTCACTCCCTGTTTCCCCAGCGGATCGGTCGTGACACCAAGGGTGTCCACGTCTCCTTTACCCTGCGCAACAACCTGCTGATCAGTATTCGTGAAGATGACATCGGGCTGGTTCGCCTGCTGCGCCACTATATGCGCCAGGATCGGCTGGAGGTGGAGGATGCCCTCGACATCCTGCTGGAGGTGCAAAACCTCAAGGTTGAGTACCTCTCCGATCTTATCGAAGATGGTTACAAGACCTTGGAAAACACCGCCGATCAGATCTTCGAGCCGGATCAGATCAACCCCATGCTCAAGGAGTTGATGGCTCAGGAAGAGGCCAACGGTCAGATCCGTCTCTCCCTGCACGATACCCGCCGCGCCTTGCGCTTCCTCAAGCGCAGCCTGCGCCAGCGCATGAGCCTGGAGCAGAACAAGTGGATCGATGAGATGCTGCACGACGTGGAGTCTCTCTTGCCCCACACCCAGTTCCTGTTCGACAAGATCAACTTCCAGCTGGAGGCCTCCATGGGGGTGACCAATCTGGAGCAGAACAAGGTGATCAAGATCTTCTCGGTAGCCGCGGTCATCTTCCTGCCGCCGACCCTGATCGCCAGTATCTACGGCATGAACTTCGGCCGCATGCCGGAGCTCGCCTGGGAGTATGGTTATCCCATGTCGCTGGTGCTGATGGTGATGTCATCGCTCGGCACCGGCCTCTTCTTCAAGCGCAAAGGCTGGCTGTAACGCCGCCGACGCGCGCTGCGATATCTGAAGTAACGGATTGGGGGGCATGGCCTGTCTCTTGATCACAACTATTGGTGCTCAAGAGACTGCGCCAGTTCGTAGCCTTCCAGGAGGGTCTGGAGTCGAAACCAGCCCTCCCATAATGCCGCTATTGAAGCCCGCCCCGTTCGTTTAGTGTCCTTCCAGCCCCCAGCTTGGCCAGGCTCCGGTACGCCCATCTCATATCCGGCACCTTGGTTGGCAACGGCGTTTTCTCTACCTTTCGCCAAAGCAGCTTCCACCCCGTCGGGCCTATCACCGTTTCGCAGCTTTGATTCTGTGCCGATGACTCCTCGTTGATAAACCTCAATTGCAACAGACGCACCGCGATAAACGACAAGATGACGCACATCCGCTTCAGGTTATCCATGCTCTGCATCCTTAAGGTTTCTACCCGAGTGCCGGCACTCTTCCAGACCTTGTGATAATCCTCGATAAGCCAGCGCCGCTCGTAATAGCCGATAACCTTGCGGGCCTGTGCATCGTCGGTCACGGCTTCACTAGTCAGCAGGTGCCACTCCAGCCGGTCAGAGGCATCGCCCTGCTCAATGCATCCCACGTAGTAGAGCGGGATATCCGGCTCGTTACGCTTGTTGGCCGGAGCCTTTAGGGTGACTTTGGTAAACTTGATGTCGAGCACGGCCTCTCTGGCTTTTCTGCCGCCCCGCTGCGGTATTTTGACGACCTTGGTGCCGGCAGAGTGGCACTGCCGGGCATAGTCGTAGAGCTTGTGGTCATGCTCTTCGATACAGCGACTTTGCATCGAGCGCACCACAAAGCGTTGTTGGTTGCTCTGCTTGTAATGCAGATATTCGTAGATATCCGCTTCCCGGTCACAGACCGAGATAACGTTGGCCATCTGAGTGCCGAGACGGGCGGCAAAGGCCACGGATGCCTCCTCCCACTTGCGACTCTCTTTCTCCTTGTAAGGCCGGGTGGCATGCCGGTGGCTCTCTCCCCGCTTGCTGACATCACGGGTCCAGATACGCTGTGCAATCATGCCGACCACCTGCGATTTATGCGGAGCAAACAACAAGACGGAGTGAGCCAGCAGAGCGCGACTACTGCCTTGATTGGTGTGCCCCAGCTCATCATGGACGCTGGCATGGTTGAAGGTCAGGGCCGTGGTATCTTCCAGTGCCAGCAACAGGTCGTAGTCCCTGGCTAGGGCTGCGGTGGTGGCAAAGCCTGCATCAGCAATGGCATCGGCATTGACATGGTGGTTGCGAATAAAGCGATATGAGCCTTCCATGTCGGCGGGTGAGAGGGGAAGTTGTGACACGCAATCTCCGGGTTGTTGAGCAAGGGCGGTGGCGAGTTTGACGAGACGTTCAGTGCGTCTGGGGTCCTTGAGATTGGCATGGCCAAACTGGTCGAATGCCCATTGTTCGAGTTGGGTGAGATGCATATTAGAGCCGTGATAAGGGATGGCAAAAGAGTCAGATCACGGAGAAGGGAAAAGGTTCAAAAAAATCCCCAAGCGATGCTTGGGGATTTGTGTATAAGAGACAGGGCATGGCCCCCCGATTAATTTGCGCCACGCCCAACACCTTGCAAAGGGCGCTTCGTCGCCCCATATCCCCTCTATCACTCCATTCAAGTGGCTAACGGGCAACCATGACCCTCTACCCCGAACACCGCTATGACGATCACGGCCAGTTGCGCCCGCCCCTCTGGTTCTGGCCCATCGCCCTGTTGCTGACCCGCTCGGTCTGGCTCTTTCTGATGGCCGGCGTCACCCGCGAGAGCGGCAGCGAGATCCTGACCCTCTTCTATCCGGACAAGATCACTCTCTATATCAGCCTGCTGACCGACGTGCCCGCCATGCTGGCGTTGCTCGCCTGCGGCGGCACCTATCAGCAGACCCAGAGCATTCGCGCCAGACTCCGGCGCCACAGCCCGCTGCTGCTGCTCTGCTCTACCGTCAGCGGGCTGCTGATGCAACTGCACAGCCTCAATCTGCAGAAGTGGTCGTTCATCTGGCCCACCGCACTGGTGCTGGTCGCCAGCCTCTGGTCACTCTGGTATCTGCTGCGCAGTCGCCAACTGCGGGAATATGCCGCAGATCAGCCCCACTGACGGGGCTGACACCTATTGACGAGTGACCCGGATCTGCAGGGTCTGGCGCTCGCTCTGGCTGCCTCGCCCTCCCTGTAGCTGGGTACCGAGACTGCTCCCTTGATCCGTAGAACTGGTCGAGAGCTCCCCCACCGTCAGCCACTGGCCCGGGGCCCCGCTCACCTCGGTGGCACTCTGCCCACGATTGATGGTGCCCTGCTCCAGCCTCGCCTGTTCGCGGCTCAGCGCAATCTGCACCCGATCGCCAATCAAGGTGGCCGTGGCATAGAGGCCGTTAACCAGCGGCATCATCCCCACCACGGCGCCCCCGTTCCACTGATAGAAAGTCACCGGCTGATAGGAGCCCATCTGCAGCAACACGGGGCGACCCGAAAGGCCGCGCACCTGCCAGCTGTCGTTCTGGCTGCGCTGGTACTGCTGGGCGTTGCCATCGAGCAGCCACTGCCGCTTGGCCTCGTCGCGACTGATTGAGCCCCCCAGTTGCTGGCCGCTGGCGGCCCCATCCACACGCCACTCGATAAGCAGGCTTTGCGGCGGCTGGTTGATCTGCGCCAGCGTGGCTTCGGCCTCCTGCAGCTGGGCTGACGTCCCGCTCAGTACCAGCTGGTTACCCATGGCACTCACCCCAAGTTGGGGATAGATCTCCTTGAGGGTCTGCACCGCCGCCTGCGCCTCGAAGACCGGGATCACTTTCACCTCGGCCCATAGCGACGAGCTCCAGAGTCCCATCATGCAGCCAAGCCACAGCAGCGCCCTGCGGCCAACCTTGCCCATCCTAACCATTGCGATCTCCTCTTTCTCTGTGCTCTTCTCGCACTCTGTTCTCTCTGCTCAGGCGTAGACCCACGCCCGCAGCCAACAGCTCTGCCTTATTCCGCTCACTCGTCGATGATGAACCCGGCGGTTGCCAAAAAACAATCGGGAATGCAGCAACCCAGTGATTTCCCACGGAATGAGCCTCTCATTCCACGTCCATTATCGCGTAAGATAGCGCCATCATAGTTGCCCAAGCGGAATCCATCATGTTGAAACAGCTGTTGTTACTCCCCCTCGTCCTGCTGCTGGGAGCCTGCTCGCTGACCCAGTACAACGTCAGCGAGGCCGAAATCAACCAGTACCTCAAAGAGCAGGTCTCTTTTGAAAAACAGCTGGGGATCCCCGGCATCATGTTGAGCAAGATCCGTCTGGATGAGATGCAGAGCCGTATCGGCCGCAAACAAGCGGAGCGCATCGAGCTGGACGCCGCTGGCGACCTGCAGGTGAGCAGCCCCCTTGGCAGCCAGCAGATGAAGGTACGTTTTGCCCTGAGCGCCCGCCCGGAATATGTCGCCGATCAGGGGGCCATCTATCTGCGAGATCTCGAACTGGTCTCGGTCAAGACCGAGCCGGCCGATATCGGGGCCGCCCTCACCCCGCTGCTGCCCACCTTCAATCAGTCGCTCTCCCTGTTCCTGTCGCAGACCCCGGTCTACCGCCTCGACAGCAGCCGCAAAAACGAAGCCAGGATCAAGGAGAAGGTCGAAGCCCTCAAGGTAGAGCCGGGCCGTCTGGTCATCCCGTTCAAGCTGCTCTGATCCCCGCTTTAGAGGCACTTTTATCGCAATAAGCAGATAACTGCCCTCTTCGACAGCGCACATCCTGTTTAACGTGCTGTTGATCGGGGCGGTTTTTTACTTCTCAAGTCCCAGTTAACACATCATAATGCAGACCATTCTCATTTAGATTCGTCATGAGAAGCGTCAATAATAAAACCAATGGTGAGAAGGGACATGAGAAAAACCGTACTGGTTCAGGCGATCGCCTGCGCACTGATCAGCGGCGCCGCACACGCTGCCGTCAAAGTCGAAGACAAGACATTCAATACCGCCGCCAATATGCTGGCCTATACCGAATTCGAACTCTCCGGTGAACCGCTGGCCGAAGCGCTGGGGCTGGATCTGGATGTGCTGGATGCTAACCGTGCCGATGAGCCGACCCCGTTCGACTTCGCTGCCGGCATCGAATCCTACGAGTACTCCGAAGAGGCGATGTACGCCCTCAATTACCAATCCGGCATGGGCCCTCATCTGGTGAACGGACCGCAAAACCTGGCCCGTGGTGGCACCATGGCCTCTCTGGGGCAACGGGTGCTGGCCATGGCCGATGCCGTTGGCTTCCCGGCTGATGAAGTGCCGCAGGGCATGTATCCCCTCTCCCTGCCCTACGCCTCCGCCAATTCGGAGTTTGCCCAGGCTGTCAACGCCACCCCGGTCAATGGCGACCAGATCACCATCAAGACCGCCAAAGGCACCGAGAAGACCGTCAAGACCCAGGTGCCCGCCTACTTCCGTGACTACAGCACCCTGCGCTGGAGCGGCAGTGACAACCTGCTGGTGCCCGCAGCCGTGGGCGGCATCCTGCTCAAAGAGGTGATGTGGTCGCAAGACTTCCTCGGCGGCATGCACGTAGCCGAGACCGATGAAGAGGTAGAAGCCGCCTCCGCCACCATGGATCAGGATGGCAAGCACAAGCTGGGCGTCTCTGCCGCTGATGGCTTCAACGGCATGATGCTGACCGAGCAATCCATCGACAAGCTGGCCATCATGCAGAACCAGCTCGGCTTCGATGGCAAGCAACTGGGCGCCAAGATCACCCCGCAGTACGATCCGGCCAAGGGCGTTGTCTACTTCCCCCATCAGGTGAAAGTGACCGAAACCAGCAACAACGATGCCGGTGCCATCGGCAAGCTGGAGGTGGTGGATGGCTCCGCCCAGCTGCGCGATGCCTGGATGATGCTGTGGCCGCTCTCCGAGTTCTATGCCTTCAGCGATCAGCGCAGCGCCAACACCAACCAGAACCCGGCCTTCCACGCCGTGTTTGACGGCGCGCCGTTTGCCGCCGCACCGGCTGCCAACAAGGCCAATGACCTGGCCAAAGCGGTCGCGGGCAGCGATGCCTTCTCGCTGGCGATCAATCTCTCCAACCTCACCTTCAAGAACCTGGCAGCCCTGCACTTTGATACCAAGGCTGGCACCCTGGTCGACAGCTGGCAGGCAGGCAAACAGAGCAAGCATGTCACCACCTTTGACGCTGCTTACGCCCTGGTCGCCCTGCAGATCTTCCAGCGCGCTCAGGATGCGCTGCCGGTCGGTTATGCCGCCGGTGACAATGGCGAACTGAACCTCAAGACCAAACAGGGTCAGCAGGCGCTTGAGCTTATCCGCAAACAGGCCGATTTCATCCTTGCCAACCTCAAGGGCAAAAATGGTCTGGTGCATGACGGCATCACCCTGGGTGGCAAGCTCGATGCAGGCCACTCCATCGATGCGCAGTTCGCCGCCATCCGTGGTCTGACGGCTGCCTTCCTCGCTACCTCCGATGCCAAGTACCGCACCGCTGCCCGCGAGCTGTTCATCGCCACCGACAAGGCCTACTTCAATGCCAAAGCGGGCACCTGGCTGACGGGTAAACAGGGTGAATACACTCCCTGGACCCAGGCTGCCATCTCCGGCGCCCTGCGATCTGCCATGCTGAACCTGCGCAACGAAGGGGCCGAGAAGGCGCCCGAGCTGGAGCTGGCCAAGCTGACCGGTCAGTACGTCAGCTGGTTCCGTGGCACCGTCAACGGTGGCATGCAGATGGCCGAGTGGATCGGTGACTCCGGCGAGAACATCATCGAAGGTGCTGGCAGCGATACCGATGAAGATGACGTACCGCAAGTGACCGCCGCTGGTGGCAAGCACGGCTCCGCCATGGTGATGGCCGCCAAAGCGGTGGTTAGCGAGTAAACATCGCCATTCACCAGCATGAAAAAGGGAGCCAGATTGGCTCCCTTTTCATTACGGCGTCTGACACAGTTTCAAGGACCGTCCTCAAACCAGCTTGTCCAGCATCTCCTTGGTCACCAGCACAATCCCCTGCTCGGAGCGGTAGAAGCGGCGGCTATCCTCATCGGCATTTTCGCCCACCACCAGCCCATCAGGCAGCACACATCCCTTGTCCACGACCACCCGACGCAAACGGCAGCCAGCGCCAATCTCGACCCCGGGGAAGATGATGGCCTGATCCAGGGTGCAGAAAGAGTGCACCCGCACATTGGTAAAGAGCACCGAGTTGAGCACGAACGAGCCGCTGACAATGGTCCCGCCCGCAAACATAGAGTTGATGGTCATGCCGTGCTGGCCATTGCGGTCCTGCACAAACTTGGCCGGTGGCGTCAGGGTCTGGCTGGTCCAGATGGGCCAGTTCTGATCGTAGATATCGAGCTCGGGCAGCACGGAGGCGAGATCCATGTTTGCTTCCCAGAACGAATCCAACGTCCCCACGTCACGCCAGTAGGGTTTTTGCCCCTCACGCGCACCGACACAGGACATGTTGAAGGGGTGAGCAAAGGCCATCCCCTCCTCCACGATGCGGGGGATCACATCCATCCCGAAGTCGTGTTTGGAGTCCTGATTGTGAATATCCTCCTCCAGCAGTTGGTAGAGGTACTCCGCCTCGAAGATATAGATCCCCATGGAGGCCAGCGAGCGATCCTCGCAACCCGGCATGGCGGGCGGATTGGCCGGTTTTTCAACAAAGGCGCGGATCTTGCGCTGCTCGTCGATATCCATGATCCCGAAGGCGGATGCCTCGGCCCGTGGCACCTCGATACAGGCCACCGTCACCTTGGCGCCAAGGCGGACATGGTCGAGCAGCATGGCGGCGTAATCCATCTTGTAGATGTGATCCCCTGCCAACACCACCAGATATTTGGGGCCGTAGTCACGGATGATATCGACGTTCTGATAGATGGCATCGGCGGTGCCGCGATACCAGTGCACCTCGTCCACCCGTTGCTGGGCAGGGAGCAGGTCGATGAATTCGTTCATCTGGTAACGCAAGAAAGACCAGCCAGACTGCAGGTGGCGCAGCAGGCTGTGGGATTTGTATTGGGTGACGACACCAACACGGCGGATCCCCGAGTTGATACAGTTGGAGAGCACAAAATCAATGATCCGGAATTTGCCACCGAAATGGACGGCAGGCTTGGCACGGTTGTCGGTCAACTGCCTCAGGCGGCTGCCACGTCCACCCGCCAGCACCAGTGCCATACTCTGGTTCAATAATTGTCGTGCTTTGGCACTATTTTCGGGCTCTAACAACATGATTTACCTCTGCCTTGTTTGATCTATTTTCAACTCATCTTCGCCTGTTTCCAGCGCCATGAAAGTGGTTTCACTCACATTTAACCGATCCCAATTGACCCTTTTAACCGAGTTACGAGGATATAGCATGCTTTGCTCCGCTAGCTTGGTTAAAATTCCCCCATTAAGCAGCCACTTCAAGGATGACAAGATGGTTCACAAGCTCGGACGTTCCCTGTTTCTCATCGCCACCATAGTGACCATACCCCTGCTGCTGCTGCAAGCAGTTTGGTTGGCCCTTCAGAGCACACCACTCACCCTGGCCATTATTGTGGCCACCACACTGCTTGGCATGATCCTGCTGCTGATGCTGGCCATTCGCACCCTGGATGGCCTGCTCCAGCATCAGGAGCTCACCTGGGTCAAGGCGATCAGGGGTCGGGATCCCTCACAACTCGATGAGCCCGCCTCCCAGGAAGTGCTGCAACAGTTGCTGGAGCAGTTCGAAAGCGCCGAGCAGAGCGCCCATCGCCAGCTGACCGAGTTGAACAACTTGGCCACCACCGACGAGTTGACCCAGCTACTCAACCGCCATGCGTTTCGCCGCGACATGACCGAGCTGTTGCAGCGGGATCAGGACACCCAGACCGCTACCCTGGTGCTGATCCGAGCCACCGAGCTTGGCAAGATCAACGCCCAGCGCGGCTTCCAGTCTGGCGATGCCTACATCAAGGACATGGCCGCCCTCATCAAGCGGGTAGTGAGCCGCTTCCCGGGCAATCAGGTTTATCGCATTTCGGGGGCCGATTTTGCCGTGCTGGTGCAACCGGCAGCCAATATTCCCCCCCATCTGCTGGGGCAGGATTTGAAGGTGGCCTTTGATCAGTATCAGGATCAGCACGAGCTGGAGAGTACCGGTTACTCGGGGCTGACCAAGCTCAGCAGTGGCCAGAAAATTGAAGCCGTGCTGGCCAGAGCGGATCTGGCGCTGGCCCGCGCCCAGACCGAAACCATCAACGGCTGGGCCATCCAGCAGGACGACAACGTCTCCGATCTTCAAGGACAGCGCCACTGGCGCGAGGTATTGACCGAAGTGCTGGCGCAGGAGCAGCTCAGCTTTAGCTACCAGCCGATCCAGCCCCTGCACCGCAGTATGCTGGCCTACAACGAGATCTACACCCGCTTCAGCGGCAGCGACGGCACCGCCCTGCCCACCGACACCCTGTTTGCCATGGCGCAGCGGCTGGATATGGTGATGCGGCTGGAACAGCTGGTCATTACCCACATCATGCGTCAGTACCGCGCCTTTGGTGCCAACCAGAGTCGCTGGGGGATCAACCTCTCCCCCAACCTGCTGCAAAACAGCGCCTTCCTGATCTGGCTTGATCGCCAGCTGCTCAAAGATCCCAATACCACCGCCAATCTGGTGTTCGAACTGGATGAAGAGCATCTGGAGCGCAACCTGCCCGGCGCCAAGCGGGTGTTTGAACTGCTGCGCCGCAACGGCAGCCGATCGGCCATCGCCAACTTCGGCAAGGGGATCGGTTCCTTTACCCTGTTTCGCGAGCTCAAGCCCGACTACATCAAGCTGGATCCCGCCCTGATTACCGGGCTGGAGCAGGATCAGACCAACCAGCAGTTCGTGCGGATGATCGTCGATGTATCACATCGGATGGGGTGTCAGGTAATAGCAGAGGGGGTAGAACAACTTGGCCAGAAACAGCTGCTGCAGGGGATGTACGTGGATGGCTTGCAGGGCTATCTGATCGCCCGGCCGCAACCGCTGCGACCGGATATCAGCCAGCTGGGGCTCTTTACTGAGGATGCTTCAGCTTCAAAAGGGTCAGAATGATATCGTTGAGCTGGCGATAGCGCTCCAGCTCTTTTTGATCGTACCGGGTCGCCAGTGTGGTGGGGTTGTGGCGGTTCTTGAGGTAACGGTTGATTTGCAGGCGATTGAACCCCGCCACCTGATAGACCTGGCCAAGCAGGGTATTGAGCTCATCGTGCTCCAGACCGGCTCTGGCCAGATAGTCACCATCGGCGGGACTCTCGGTCTGGTGGCTCCACTTGCCAATGCGGCCACTCTCTTGCAGATAGCTGAGCCACTGCTCGATATAGAGCGGTTTACATCCCGCCAACAGATTGAAAAAGCCCACCGCATCGCAACGACAACCACTCAGGAGCACGACCGCCAGCTGATCGTCATCGCACTCGAAGGTGACAGGCCCAGCTTGCGCCCAGTCCAGCGCCTGCACCCGAATGCTGGCCTTCTCACCCACAGCTCCCGTTACGTCGAATACAAACATGGCGCTCCTCCCTTGGCAAAAGGTTGATGATGGACCATCCCCCCGACAGGTGCAAAGGCAAATCGGCTTTTAACTCATCAATCTGGATATTCGACCATAAAAAAGACCGGTATCCGCTCACAAATACCGGTCTTAATATTGATGGCCTGTACGTTGAGGCCATCAATGGAGGCGCTTTCAGGCGTCCAGTTCAACCAGTGCCTTGGCCAACTCGATGGGTTCGAGCTCCTGACCTTCCAGATCGGCGTTCCAGTTCGGGCCGACCAGCACATCGTCTTCATCCAGATCGTTGATCCAGATATCGAGAAACTCTTCCAGATCGATCACTTCCGGCTCGTAATCGGCCCACTCGTCGACGCAGTGCAGACGGGCGTCCTCTTCGGCAGACCAGAGCGGCATCACATCGGCGTCTTCAAATTCGGCGGAGCGGCAGACGACCCAGTCTTCCCCATAGCGCAGACCCCACACCTGACCCGACTCGCGGACTTGTTCGATAAACAGTTGGAAATTGGCGTCAAGGTTGTCGTTAAGCATGCTCATGGGGTTCTCTCTTTCTTTCGGGTGCTGCGGCATTGTCGGGCGACAATACGATGGCCAAATGGTGTCGCAAAAGTGACATGGACTCAAGCATATTGGGGTTATTACTGGAAAAAAGCCGGGATAACCCCTATTAGCCTGCAAAAACGCCTCCCGATGGAGGCGTCTTGCAGATTCAGGAGATCAACGCTCCCAGTAAACCTCTTCCAGGCTGTCCTCTTTCTCCGGCAAACCGCGGGAGAGACGGGGGCTGCTCTGGGCCAGCACCTCGTAGCTGACGCGGTTGGCATATTTGCACACCTGAGCCAGTGAGGAGTAGGTCAGGAACTCGGAGGTGTGCTTGGCGGAGTTGGGCACATTCATCCGGTGATAGGAGTTGGCGACCATGTCGTGCAGCACGGCAGAGAGCGCGCCATCCCCTGCCCCGTTGGTGTTCTTGATCTTCTCCGGGCCACCCATGTACGGGGAGATGTGGGAGTATATGCGAGCCGGCTTGCGGCACTTGGCGCGGGCCATCGGGCGGCTGAACTCATACATGTTGAACTCGGGGATCACTCCGGGCAGCAAGGTATGGGTGGTCTCGCGCTTGTAATCCTCGTCGGTGTAGCTCGCCATGTAAAGGCCGATGGGGCCTGCGGTACAGAGCACCATGTCGGCCCAGTCGAGCGCCTTGTCGGCAGCACCGAGCGGATCAGCAATGCCGGTCAGGGCTTCCCCCTCGTCTTCATTCATCGCCAGCACGGTCACGTTCTCGGCAATGAAGTCACGCCACCACTGGGGATTTTCGTCGATGACGAAACGAGTGCCCAGGGTCAGCACCACAGGAATACCGGCTGCGCGGGCATAACGCACCGCGGTCATGGCAGCCTCTTTCATCGGATCACCATCGTCACCGCGTACCAGATAGGCGGTAATCACCAGTGCAGACGCCCCCTTGATCACCTCTTCAGGAATATGCTGCACATCCAGCTGGTTCATCTTGCCGGCGTTGATGCCGAAGCTGCGCTCACCACACTCGGTGATGAAGGTAAAGCAACGCCCGATGGGGCCATCCACCGGCTGCAGATAGTCCAGATTGACGCGGGAAGAGGTGTTGCACAGATAGCGGTAGGCGTAGCAGCCGATACGAATGTCCTGACTCATCACACCCAGCAGGATGGAGTGGGAATCGGCCAGTACCGAGTAGTTGTGTACCGTGTTGCCGATGGTGCCACCGGCAAACTCGCTCACCACCATGTTGTTGGCCTTGAGCTCGTCATAAATGCGTTCGGCCACGTCGTCATTGATGACGACGGAGTGCCCCTTGCTCAGACCATAACGGGTCAGAAACGCTTCATCCACATGGGCTTCGATATCAACCAGGGTCTGATCAATCCCGACCACGTAGGCTTTGCCCAGCTCGGTTAACAGGGGATTTTGCGGCACCAGGGGATCGCGTCTGTCGACAGGGAAGTAGTGTTTGGACTTGCGCTGACCGGGAAATTTCATGGCAATCTTCTGTGCTCTGGGGGAAAGAGGGGCAGGATTTTAACACAATCCGCCGCCCCGAAAAGTCGCCCTGTTTAGATAATGGAGCCAGTATAGACAAGGGTCGCAAGGAAAAACGTTTGCTTTTTCACATTGAGCCGGAGAGTGACGCAATTGCAGGCATGAAGGACGTCGAGAGCCGGTCGATAGACATAAAAAATCCGAAACCCCTCAACAGGCTTCGGATTTTTATACATCAGGAGGATCGGTCAATGGATCCTTAACTGATCGGCATTCGGCCAAGTGGCCGGTTGCTGTTTTTAGGCGCTGGCGCCGTCTCGATTAACCCAGACGGACCCGGGCGTTGCGGAACATCCGCATCCAGGCGCCATCCTCGCCCCAGTTGTCCGGGTGCCAGGAGTTGGCCACGGTGCGGAACACCCGCTCCGGGTGCGGCATCATGATGGTGGCACGGCCATCGGTGGTGGTCACGGCGGTGATACCATCCGGCGAGCCGTTCGGGTTGGCCGGGTACTGCTCGGTCACGCTGCCGCGGTTGTCGACAAAGCGCAGTCCTACCAGACCGCTCTGCTGCAGTGCGTTCAGGTGAGCGGCATCGCGCACTTCCACCCGCCCTTCCCCGTGGGAAACGGCAATAGGCATCACTGAGCCTGTCATGCCGGCGAAGAAGGCCGACGGGGACTCCTGCACCTGCACCAGACTGAAGCGCGCCTCGAAGCGCTCGGAGCGGTTGCGCACAAAGCGCGGCCACAGATCGGCGCCCGGGATGAGGTCTCGCAGGTTGGACATCATCTGGCAACCGTTGCACACACCCAGGGAGAGGGTATCGCCACGCTCGAAGAAGCGCTGGAACTGCTCGCGGGCGTTGTCGTTAAACAGGATGGACTTGGCCCAGCCCTCACCCGCCCCCAGCACGTCCCCGTAGGAGAAGCCGCCACAGGCCACCAGGGTCTGGAACTCTTCCAGCTTGATGCGACCGGAGAGAATGTCGCTCATGTGGACATCCACTGCAGCGAAACCGGCACGGTCGAACGCCGCCGCCATCTCCACATGGGAGTTGACCCCCTGCTCGCGCAGCACGGCCAGACGGGGAGAAACCCCACGGGCGATATAGGGCGCCGCCACATCCTCGGACAGGTTGTAAGTCAGCTTGGCATGCAGACCCGGATCGGTGGCATCCTGACGGGCCGCGTGCTCACTGTCGGCACACGCCGGGTTGTCACGCAGGCGCTGCATCTGCCAGCTGGTCTCGCCCCAGATGGTGCGAAGGGCAGTGCGGCTGGCGCGATAGACCTCCTGACCGCCCCGCTGCAAGGTGATGAGATCCCCTTCGCGCACGGTACCGAGCACATGGGAGCAGGCCGCCAGACCGTGACCGGCCAGCAGGGTCATCACCGCCTCTTTATCTTCACGGCGCACCTGGATGACGGCGCCCAATTCCTCGTTGAACAGCGCCGGCAGCAGCTCGCCGCCGATGCGATCGAGCTGGATGTCGAGGCCGCAGTGACCGGCAAACGCCATCTCGGTCAGGGTGACGAACAGGCCGCCGTCAGAGCGGTCGTGATAGGCGATCAGTTTGCGATCGGCCACCAGCGCCTGAATGGCGTTGAAAAAGCCCTTGAGCTGGACCGGATTGTCGAGATCCGGCGCCTTGTCACCCAGCTGGCGATAGACCTGAGCCAAGGCGGAGGCGCCGAGGCGCTGCTTGCCGTTGCCAAGGTCAATCAGGATAAGGTCGGTTTCACCGAGATCGGTACGCAGCTGAGGGGTAACGGTGTTGCGCACATCCTCAACCCGTGCAAAGGCGGAGATGAGCAAAGAGAGCGGCGAGGTGACGCTGTGATCCTTGCCATCCTGCTGCCAGCGGGTCTTCATCGACATGGAGTCCTTGCCGACCGGGATGGTGATACCCAAGGCCGGACAGAGCTCCTCGCCCACCGCTTTGACCGCCTCATAGAGACCGGCATCTTCACCCGGATGACCGGCAGCGGCCATCCAGTTGGCGGAGAGCTTGACCCGCTTGAGTGACCCGATGTGGGTTGGCGCCAGGTTGGTGAGCGCTTCCGCCACCGCCATACGGGCAGAGGCGGAGTGGGAGAGCAGCGCCACCGGTGTACGCTCGCCCATCGACATGGCTTCGCCGTGATAGCTGTCGTAGGTAGCGGCGGTGACGGCGCAATCGGCCACCGGGATCTGCCAGGGGCCAACCATCTGGTCGCGATTGACCAAGCCAGTCACGCTGCGATCGCCGATGGTGATAAGGAAGGACTTCTCCGCCACGGTCGGCAGACGCAGAACCCGCTCGGCCGCGTCACTCAAAGTGATGCCATCGAGCTGGAGCGCTTTACCCTGTGCAGGCAGGGTCACCACATCGCGGTGCATCTTGGGCGCCTTGCCCAGCAGCACATCCAGCGGCAGATCGATGGGCTGGTTGTCAAAGTGGCTGTCAGAGAGGGTGAGATGCTTCTCTTCGGTCGCGGTGCCGATCACGGCATAGGGGGCGCGCTCGCGCTCGCACAGCGCCTTGAACAGCGGCAGCTTATCTTGCGCCACTGCCAGCACGTAACGCTCCTGGGATTCGTTGCACCAGATCTCCAGCGGGCTCATGCCCGGCTCGTCGCTCTGGATGGCACGCAAATCGAAGCGACCGCCGCGCTCGCCGTCGTTGACCAGCTCCGGCATGGCGTTGGAGAGACCACCCGCCCCCACATCGTGGATAAAGACGATAGGGTTGTCGTCACCCAGCTGCCAGCAGCGATCGATCACCTCCTGGCAACGGCGCTCCATCTCGGGGTTGTCACGCTGCACCGAGGCAAAGTCGAGATCTTCGGCCGACTGACCGGAGGCCATGGAGGACGCAGCACCGCCGCCCAGACCGATGTTCATCGCCGGGCCGCCCAGCACGATGAGCGCAGCGCCGACCGGGATCTCCCCTTTTTGAACGTGTTCGGTGCGGATATTGCCGATGCCACCTGCCAGCATGATGGGCTTGTGGTAACCACGCACCTCGACGCCGTTGTGGCTCGGCACCTCCTCTTCGAAGGTACGGAAGTAGCCGAGAATGGCCGGACGGCCGAACTCGTTGTTGAACGCGGCGCCGCCGAGCGGCCCCTCCTGCATGATGTCAAAGGCGCTGACGATGCGGCTCGGCTTGCCGAAATCCTGCTCCCAGGGCTGCTCGAAGCCGGGGATGCGCAAGTTGGAGACGGAGAAACCGACCAGCCCCGCCTTGGGCTTGGCACCGCGACCGGTGGCACCCTCGTCGCGGATTTCACCGCCGGAGCCGGTGGCTGCGCCCGGGAACGGGGAAATGGCGGTCGGGTGGTTGTGAGTCTCCACCTTCATCAGGATGTCGACCTGCTCCTGGTGATACTGGTACTCGCCGTTGGCCGGGCTCGGGAAGAAGCGGCCACCCTGGCTCCCTTCCATCACGGCGGCGTTGTCTTTATACGCAGAGAGGACATGATCCGGCGTCTGCTCGAAGGTGTTCTTGATCATCTTGAACAGCGACTTGGGCTGCTGCTCGCCATCGATGGTCCAGTCGGCGTTGAAGATCTTGTGACGGCAGTGCTCGGAGTTCGCCTGGGCGAACATATAGAGCTCGATGTCGTTGGGGTTGCGACCCAACTTGGTGAAGTTCTCCACCAGATAGTCGATTTCGTCGTCGGCCAGCGCCAGACCCAGCGCCACGTTGGCTTCGGCCAGCGCGGCACGGCCACCGCCCAGCACATCGACCTGGGTGAAGGGACGCGGCTCATGGTGAGCAAACAGGGCGCTCGCCGCATCCATGTCGGCAAACACCACTTCCATCATCCGATCATGCAGCACGGCGGCAATGGCGCTGCGCTGGGCGGCACTCAGCTCACCCTGCCCCTTGATGGTCAGGTAATAGGCAATACCACGCTCCAGCCGCTTGACCTGTTTCAGGCCGCAGTTGTGGGCGATGTCGGTTGCTTTGGAAGACCAGGGGGAGATAGTGCCGGGGCGGGGGGTAACAAGAAACAGCTGACCGCTGGGGGTGTGTTCGGGGATGGTCGGGCCGTAGCGCAAGAGCTGGCCCAAGGTCGCTCGCTCGGGGGGCGACAGGGGGCTCGTCAGCTCGGCAAAGTGCACATACTCGGCATAGACATCCTCTATCTCTACTCCGCTCTCTACTCCACTCTCCGTACCACTCTCGTTTCTCATCTGTGCGAAGCGTTGCAGCAGTTTTTGGACACGAAAATCAGACAGTGCTGGGGCACCACGCAAGATATCCATATGACCTTTCTCACCAAGTTTTAAAGTGGGGGGGAATTGAGACGCGCGTATTATAGGGATCTGGCTCACAGCGGACAAACGTTTTTCTCATTTCGTGCAGTGTGACTCCGCGCACACTCTCTGGTATAAAGGTGCCTCTTTTTTGACAAATGCCGATTTTTTCAACAAAGGTACTCACCTACTTGCGCTGCATTTTTCGACTGTTTATCGGGCTATTGTTGACGCTGACACTGGTTGGCTGCGACTTCTATACCGCCTCCAGCCAGCTGGAGCAGATCCGCCAACGAGGCGAGATCCGGGTTGGCACCATCTACGGCCCCACTTCTTATTACCAGCGTGACGACCTCGCCCAGGGGTTCGATTACGAGCTGGCGAAAAATTATGCCGACTGGTTGGGGGTGAAGCTCACCATCATCCCGGTCAACACCACTGACGAACTGGTCGCCCTGCTGAAAAAGGGCAAACTCGATCTGGCGGCTGCCGCCATCATGGTCACCCCCGAACGGCGCGAGCTGTTTCGCTTTGGCCCGGGCTTCTACCAGGTCTCCCCCAAGCTGGTCTATCGCAACGGCAACCCCAAGCCGACCTCGTTGAACGACATCAAGGGCAAGCTGGTGGTGGCCGCCGGCTCCACCGGGGAAGACCTGCTCAAAGAGATGAGCAAGAAGAATCCGAAACTGACGTGGAGCACCAGCTACGACACAGATGTGGAGGAGCTGCTCAAGCAGGTGGTGGATGGCAAGATTGACTACACTGTGGTGCAGGATACCGTGCTGGCCCGTACCCAGCGCTACTACCCGGAGCTCACCGAGGGGCTGACCCTGGCCCAGAAGCAGACCGTCGCCTGGGCCATGAGCAAGCTGCCTGATGACAGCCTCTATGCCAGCGTGATCGACTTCTTCGGCCAGCGCTTCATGGATGGCGGCATCGCCAAGCTGGACGAGAAGTACTTTGGCCACGTGCAGAACTTCGACTTTGTCGATACCCGCACCTTCCTCAAGCGCGCCAAGAGCCTGCTGCCCAAGTACCAGCCGCTGTTCCAGACCCACGCCAAGAATATCGACTGGCGCCTGCTCGCCGCCATCAGCTATCAGGAGTCCCACTGGGACCCTCAGGCCCGCTCCTACACCGGCGTGCGCGGCATGATGATGCTGACCGAGCCCACCGCCAAGGCGATGGGGGTCAACGACCGGCTTCATCCGGAAGAGAGCATCAAGGGGGGCTCTCTCTATCTGCAACAGATGATGGAGAAGGTGCCGGACTCGGTGCCCGATGACGAGAAGGTGTGGTTTGCCCTCACCGCCTACAACATCGGTTACGGCCACATGATGGATGCCCGCCGCCTGACCAAGGATCTTGGCAAGAATCCCGATGCCTGGAGCGACGTGAAAGAGGTGCTGCCGCTGCTGCAACAGGCGCGCTGGCATCGCAAGGTGCGTTACGGCTATGCCCGTGGCAGCGAGGCGCGCAACTATGTCAACAACGTGCGCCAGTACTACCAGAGCCTGCTCTGGCTCGACAACGAGCAGCAAAAGGCGCAGCAGCGGGAGAGTCTCGACAACGACAGCGAGCCTGAGCTGGTCGAACGCCCCACCGTCATCGCCGAGGTGGTCAATCAGATCACCTTGCACTAACCAGCCATTATTCGGCTGTTTTCACCCAAACTTCTCTGTTACCATCGATTCACATCGGAGCCTATCCGAAATCGCATTTTTTTCATTATGTTGAGAGATTAAATAACAGCAATTTCGGATGGGCTCCATCAATAACCCAAGGCCGGGATGGCCGCCCAGTTGGGAGGAGACCAAGATGCAAAAACGTAGAAAAATCAGTCTGGTCAGGAAAGCGAAGTGCAGCTGGAGCCCCAGACGCAAACTCAAGCTTAATGACATCAAGCGCAACCTGTGGCGCAGAAATCGATCCTATACCCTGCTTATTGCAGAGCACACAGCATAAACCCGGCATTCGCCGGGTTTTTTTATCTTAATTGTCACCTGATAACCGTCTTACACCAACGCCACCTTGAACTGCACCACCCGTTTGGAGATCAGCGAGTTGCAGTGGTTGCAGAAGTAATCCACCGCGCCGCACGCCTTGAGACGCTCCAGCTCCTGTTGGCAGGTGGGGCAGATGGCCGTGACGCGAACAGGGGCCTGGCACTGACCACAGGTCTGTTCCTTGCTGCGGGTATCCAGTTCAGCCTGGCATGACGGGCAAAGCAGCGCTTCCATTGTCGACTCCTCATAAAGTGAACCTGCGATGGGCTTGCTTGCCCATGGCGGGTTCCCCTCCCCGCCGGACATTACGCTACTGCAGGGGGAATAACAACGCGGCTGCCGGTGAGGGCAGCCGCAAGGACTTATTTCTTCTTCATCTTCAGCAGGCGTTTGCGCTGACGCTCCTGACTCAGAGTCATGGTGTTCTTCTTGCCTTCAAACGGGTTGACCGACTCCTGGAACTCGACCCGGATCGGCGAGCCCATGATCTTGAGGGACTTGCGGAAGTAGTTGATCAGATACCGCTTGTAGGAGTCCGGTAAATCGTTGAGCTGGTTACCGTGGATCACGATACGCGGCGGGTTGTAGCCACCGGCGTGCGCATACTTGAGCTTGACGCGGCGACCGTTGACCATCGGCGGCTGGTGATCTTCCTGCGCCATCTGCATGATGCGGGTTAGCATCGCCGTGCTGGTACGGCGGGTGGCGGACTGGTAAGCCTCCTGAATGGATTCAAACAGGTGGCCAACACCGCTGCCGTGCAGGGCGGAGATGAAGTGGACGCGGGCGAAGTCGATGAAGCCCAGACGTCTGTCCAGCTCGTTCTTCACATCCTCTTTCACCTTCTGATCCAGACCATCCCACTTGTTCACCACCAGCACCACGGAGCGGCCGGAGTGGAGCACGAAGCCGAGAATGCTCAAGTCCTGATCGGTGATGGTCTCCTGGGCGTCGATCACCAGCAGGCAGACGTTGGCATCTTCGATGGCTTTCAGGGTTTTGATGACGGAGAACTTCTCCACCGTCTCGTGCACCTTGCCACGACGACGCACACCGGCGGTGTCGATGACCACATACTTCTGCTCGTCACGCTCCATCGGAATGTAGACGGAGTCGCGGGTGGTGCCGGGCATGTCATAGACGATGACCCGATCTTCACCCAGCATGCGGTTGGTCAGGGTAGATTTACCGACGTTGGGACGACCGACGATGGCAAACTTGATGGGCAGGTCGGCAAACGGGGTCTCTTTGGTATCTTCCTTGGTATCCAGATCACCGGCAGCCACCATGCGCAGCAGGGCTTCTTCGTCGAAGTCCTCCTCTTCCTCATCCTGCGCATCTTCATCGGTAGCGGCGTCGACCAGGGTCTCCAGATGGGGAGCCAGGGCCAGTTCCAGCAGGCTCAGCACGCCACGACCGTGGGCGGCCGCGATCTGGTAAACCTCACCCAGCGCCAGACCGTAGAACTCGGAAACCGCAGAGTCACCGTCGATGCCATCGGTCTTGTTGGCCACTAGAAATACCTTCTTGTGGGCCTTGCGCAGGTGCTCGGCGATGGCTTGATCCGCCGCGGTCAGTCCGGCACGGGCATCCACCATGAACAGCACGACATCCGCTTCTTCGATGGCCAGCAGGGATTGCTCGGCCATCTTCAGCTCGATCCCCTCTTCGGTGCCATCGATACCGCCGGTATCGACCACGATAAATTCCAGCTCGCCCAACTTCGCCTGACCGTATTTACGGTCCCGGGTCAGACCGGGAAAATCGGCAACCAGGGCATCCCGAGTACGGGTCAAGCGGTTAAACAGGGTGGATTTCCCCACGTTGGGGCGGCCCACCAGGGCTACTACAGGAGTCATAAAAGCCTCATTCTCAAGACGACAAAGGCTCCGGGTCCGAAGACCAGGAGCCGGATATTCACATTATCGGACGATCAAGGACGCTTGAGGGCGTACAACTTGCCGTCACGGCTCTGCACATACAGGGTCTCGCCATCCACCAGCGGAGCGGCGTAGAGACCACTGCTATCGAGCTGCTGCATCGCCTTGATGGACCCGTCGGTACGATCAAGCCAATACAAGTATCCTTCCACATCACCCACCACCACATAGTCACCGAAGATGACTGGTGCAGTGACGGTACGATTCTCCAGCTGGGTGTTGGACCACAGCTCCAGACCGTTGCGACGATCGATGGCAAACAGATGGCTGCGGCTGTCGGTCAGCACGATGGCATTGCCGGTCATCGCCAGATCGCGATAGCCGGAATATTTGCGCTTCCACACTTCATCGCCGGTCATCAGTTTGCGCGCCATCAACTGACCGTTGTAGGCGATGGCATAGAGCTCATCACCGGCAATCAGCGGGCTGGCATCGACGTCAACCATGCGGTCCAGTTCGGTAGCACCGCGGGCATCCGCCACCTTGGACTGACGCACCGGCTGGCCATTGCTCAGCAGGGCAATGCCCACCTTGCCATCGGCACGACCGTAAATCACGGCGCCGTTGGTGATCACCGGCGCACCGGCACTGCGCAGGGTCAGCGGCGGCTGCTCTTCGGAGAGCGACCACTGCAGCTTGCCTTCGTCGGTATCGAGTGCAATCAGGCGACCGGAGGTGGTCAGTACCACCACCCGGCC
Source organism: Aeromonas veronii (assembly GCA_041319085.1). Classification (NCBI taxonomy): domain Bacteria; kingdom Pseudomonadati; phylum Pseudomonadota; class Gammaproteobacteria; order Aeromonadales; family Aeromonadaceae; genus Aeromonas; species Aeromonas veronii. The sequence continues at coordinate 2,571,290 of CP101033.1, forward strand.
ATCTTCCACCGCGGGGCTCGCCACCACTTCGCCGGGCACATTGGTCTGCCACAGCACGTCACCGTTCTCTTCGTTCAGGGCATAGACCACCCCGTTCTCGGAGCCGAGGAACAACTTGCCGTAACGGGAGACCAGACCACCGGAGAGGCGGGCGCTGCGCTTGTCGGCATTGACCGGCAGGTCAGCCAGATCGACGGTCCAGAGGCGATCGCCACTGGCCCGGTTAAAGGCACTGACATCGCCGTCACGGGCCGCCGCGTAGATGCGATCCTCTTCCACCACCGGCTTGAGCTGAGAGTAAAAGTCCCCGATGCCATCACCTACGGTGGATGACCATGCGGTGTCGGCAGTGAAGGCAGATTCAACCTTGGGCAGCGGCGCCATCGGGTTGAGATCCTCTTCCGAACTGAACAGGGAGCAACCCTGCAGAGCGAAGGAGACCGCAGCCCCCAGCGCCACCATCTTGAATAGATTACGCATCCGGTGCCTCACCAGTCGCTACGGCCGGCAGGGCCAGATCGTCCATTTTCAGCTTGAGCTCGGCGCTACCCTGCAGACCGCCGGCATCCGCCGCCGCCTGATAGGCATCACGAGCCTCTTCGGTCTTGCCCTGCTTTTGCAGCACATCACCACGGGCTTCGGCTACCTGCGCCTTGAAGGCGTCATTCTGGACGGTCGCCAGCTTGGCCAGCGCGTCGTCCGCCTTGCCCTGATCATTCAGCACGCGGGCCAGTCGCAGAGTCGCGATAGGACGAATGCTCTCGTCACCTGTGGTCGCCACCAGGCTCAGCTGCTCGGCAGCCAGATCCAGCTTGCCTGCCTTGACGGCAGCGGCAGCCAGTTGCAGCGCAGCCAGCTCGGCATAGGAGTCACCCTTGTTGGCGGTGACAAACTGCTGCGCCTGCTCTAAACCGACAGCATCACCCTTTGCCAGCTGTTCAATCACTTGACTGTAAGCCTGGGAGGAGGCCTCCATGGTCTCTTGCTGGTGCTGGTTGTAATAGCGCCAGCCGAACAGACCGACCAGACCGATCACGGTCCCGGCAATCACCGAGGTCCCGTTCTCTTTCCACCACTCCTTGATAACCTCAACCTGTTGTTCTTCGGTGGTATAGACTTCCACAGCTTACTCTCCTTTGGCTGCCAGCAGGGCAATGGCGGCGTCAACCTTGATGGTCTGTTGCTCGGCCTGACCACGCAGATATTTGATAGTGATCTCCCCGTTTTGCACCTCGGTCTCACCAAGGATCAGGGCGATTGCCGCGCCGCTCTTGTCGGCACGTTTGAGTTGTTTCTTGAAGTTGCCCCCCCCGCAGTGGCTCATCAGGCGCAAGTCCGGCAGGGCATCGCGCAGACGCTCGGCCAACTGGAAGCCAGCCTGCTCGGTCCCCTCGCCCACCATCGCCAGATAGACATCCACCGCCGGGCGAATATCGGCGTTGAGCTCGAGGGTCTCCAGCATCAGCACCAGACGTTCCATGCCCATGGCGAAGCCCACGGCCGGGGTCGGTTGACCGCCCAGTTGCTCCACCAGGCCATCGTAGCGACCACCGGCACAGACGGTGCCCTGGGCACCCAGACTGCTGGTAACCCACTCGAACACGGTCAGGTTGTAGTAGTCAAGACCACGCACCAGACGCTCGTTCACTTCGTATTTGATACCGGCGGACTCGAGCAGGCGCTTGAGCCCCTCGAAGTGGGCCAGGCTCTCTTCGCCCAGATGGTCGAACAGACGCGGGGCACCCACCAGAATGGCTTGTACCTTTTCATCCTTGGAGTCGAGCACCCGCAGCGGGTTGCTGTACATACGGCGCTGGCTCTCTTCGTCCAGCTGATCCTTGTACTGCTCCAGATAGGCCACCAGCGCATCGCGGTAAGCGGCCCGCTCGGCGCTCTGGCCCAGGGTGTTGAGCTGCAGGGTCACATGCTCACTGATGCCAAACAGACGCCACAGACGGTGGGTCAGCATGATCAGCTCAGCATCAATATCCGGCCCGTTGATGCCAAACAGCTCGACACCGAATTGGTGGAACTGGCGGTAACGGCCCTTCTGAGGACGCTCGTGACGGAACATGGGGCCGATGTACCACATCCGGCGTTCCTGGTTGTAAAGCAGACCGTGCTCGATACCGGCACGAACGCAGCTGGCGGTCCCTTCCGGACGCAGGCTCAGACTGTCGCCGTTGCGGTCTTCAAAGGTATACATCTCTTTTTCAACCACGTCGGTCACTTCACCGATGGCGCGCTTGAACAGATGAGTCTGCTCGACAATCGGCATGCGCACTTCGCTGTAGCCATAGCTGGCAACGACCTGGCGCAGGATCTGTTCAACCTTCTGCCATACCGGGCTCTGCTCCGGCAGGCAATCATTCATACCGCGAATAGCTTGGATCTGTTTTGCCACGTTGATACTCGAGAAAAAGAGGTAAAATTTGGCCGCATTATAGGGATTTTCCCCCCCAAGGTAAAATCAGGGGATCCGGATGCGGGATTTAAAATCAGTCACCTGGAAAAAGGGCCACCCAATGTGGCCCCGATTGGCTCAATCCTTGTCCACCCGGATCCGGTTGGCAGGATCCATCATGGCGGCCCGGGCGCGAATGCGTCGCTCCAGCACCGGAATGAGATCCTTGTTGTCTAGCCTGTCGACCCGCTGGCCCCCTTCATAGAATGCACTCTTGTTGGCGGCCCCCGCCAGACCAAGATCAGAGACCAGCGCTTCGCCCGGGCCATTCACCACACAACCGATGATGGAGACATCCATCGGGGTGATGATGTCTTCGAGCCGCTCTTCCAGTGCGTTGACGGTGGCGATCACATCGAACTCCTGCCGTGAGCAGGAGGGACAGGCGATGAAGTTGATGCCACGGGAGCGAATACGCAGGGATTTGAGAATATCGAAACCGACTTTGATCTCTTCCACCGGATCGGCAGCAAGGGAGATGCGAATGGTATCGCCGATCCCGTCAGCCAGCAGCATGCCCAGACCAATGGCAGACTTCACCGCACCGGCACGGAAACCGCCCGCTTCGGTGATGCCCAGATGAAGCGGCTGCTCGATCTGTTTGGCCAGCAGGCGATAGGCACCGACCGCCAGAAACACATCGGAGGCCTTGACGCTCACCTTGAAATTCTGGAAGTCGAGGCGATCGAGATAGTCCACGTGACGCATGGCGGACTCCACCAGCGCTTCGGGAGTCGGCTCACCGTACTTCTCCTGAATATCTTTCTCCAGCGACCCGCCATTGACCCCGATACGGATCGGGATATTGAGGTCGCGCGCGCAATCGACCACCGAACGCACCCGCTGCTCGTTGCCGATGTTGCCCGGGTTGATACGCAAGCAGTCAGCACCGTACTCGGCCACTTTCAGGGCGATGCGATAGTCGAAGTGGATATCGGCGACGATGGGAATGCGGGTCTGCTGTTTGATGAGCCGGAAGGCTTCCGCCGCTTCCATGGTGGGCACGGAGACACGGACGATATCGGCACCGACCCGCTCGATCCGCTGGATCTGCTCGATGGTGGCGGCGACATCGGTGGTCTTGGTGTTGGTCATGGTCTGCACAGTAATGGGGGCATCGCCCCCAACCGGTACATTACCAACCATGATCTGTCTGGATTTACGACGAATGATGGGTGATTCGTGAGACGACTTTTCGTGAACAGACATGGGAAACAGATTACTCCTGCGGCAGTGAGAAGCGGGCTGTACGACCGTTGTTGTAACGGCTCATATCAAACGACTGACCCTTGTAGTCAAGCTTGACGGCCATCGGCGCGCCAATGATGAACTTCAGGGGCTCGGCGCCTTCCAGCACCAGCTCGTCGTTGGCCTTCTTCAGACCACTGAACAGGGTCTTGCCGTTGGCATCCTTCACATCCAGCCAGCAATCGGCGGTGAAGCTCATCTTCAGTTGCGGCGCAGTCGCCGGATCAACGACAGCCTCTTCAGATTCAGTGCCATTGGCACCGGATACTGCAGCATCGGTCGCAGTGCCGACAGCCGCGCTGACATCGCTCGGGGCAACAGCCGCAGAAGCAGGCGCCAGAGTAGCCGTCGCATCGGAGACCACTGCAGGGGCAGCCACGTCCGTGGCGGCCGGTGCGATGGCAGCGCCTTCCACCGGAGCTGTGTTGATTGCATCGGGCGGCGTGATAGCCGGTTCAGCCGGAGTCGAACTGGTTGCACTCATCTCGGTGGCAGCCAGCGCGTCATCACCAGCGGAGCGACGGGCGGTGCTCTGCCACCACCAGGCGACCGAGAGCGCAATCAGCACCAGGATCACCAGCCAGGTCACCACCTTGAGCCGACTGTCGTTGGCTTGCTGGCGGGAGCGACGGGAAAAGCTCTGCATGTCGATATTGTCGGGAGGGGTCAGACCCAGCTTGTCGTAAGCGGCCAGAATGGTCTCCTCGGGGAGCCCGACCAACTTGGCATAGGTACGCAGATAGCCCCGGATAAAAGTATGGGACGTGTGCTTGTCGTAGGAATCCGATTCAATAGCGGCGATCAGGGTCAGACGAAGGTGAATGCGGGACGCAACCTGCTCTCGTGTCCAGCCGAGCTGTTCGCGGGCGTTGCGCAGCAATTGGCCTGGGCCCACTGCCTGGGAGTCGTCTTGGAAATCGTGTTGCTGTTCAATAGTCATTGGCTAAATAACGCTTGGCTTGTTGCGAAGTGGGATATTGCCTTACCAGCTCAGTCCCGAATTGGTGAAGTAATGCCGGCTTGTCCATCGCCTGTGCCAGCCGTAGTCTCAACCAGAGACTCTCCTCGTTCTCGTCTGACACACCGGCAAAACGGGCGAGGTAGGACTGTACATCAGGCAGCTTGCCATCTTTCATGGAAAGCTCGGCCAAGTCCAGCAATAACCTTGGATTGCGGGGATTATACCCCAAGGCCAGGCGATAGTACTCGCTTGCTTTATCATTTCTATGATTTTGCTGAGCGCAAAGTGCCGCATTTTCATAGGTATCAGCAATTTTTACGTAGCCTGGCTGAACAACCGCCTGGTTGAACGCCTGATCTGCCTCGGCATAACGGCCGCGATCACAGAGGAAGGCCCCGTAGTTGTTCATTGCGTCAGCATTGGACGGGTCCATGGCCAAGGCATTTTTATAATAGGTCTCAGCCGCCTTGAAATCTCCGACCTTCTGGTAAAAGTAGGCAAAACCGATCTGAACCTGGGGGTTGGAGGAGTCATACTGGAGGGCGCGGTCAAGATTGAACTTGGCCTGCTCGGCATTGCCCTGACGCAGGTACTGAATACCCAGGTCGAGGCGAGTTTGGGCAGCCGCCTTAAGGTCGGGGCCCACTTCACGCTGGGTCGAATTCTGGCCAGCGTAAGTGGTCTCGGTCACACAGCCTGGCAGCGCGCAGAGCGCTGCCACTACGATCAATGTACGTGTATCCATTCCCTGTCTATACAATGGCTTAGCATTTAAACCATTTTGACGGAAATCCCATCCTGTTGCATCCGATTTTTGATAGTTCGCTTGGTACGGTCAATCACGTCACCCACCAGCTGACCACAGGCAGCGTCGATGTCATCACCACGGGTCTTGCGAACAATCACGGTGAAACCGTACTCCATCAGCACCTTGGAGAAGCGATCGATACGGCTGTTGCTCGGCTTGCCATATGGGTTGCCCGGGAAGGGGTTGAACGGGATCAGGTTGATCTTGCTCGGGGTATCCTTGAGCACCTTGGCCAGCTCGTGAGCATGCTGCATATCGTCATTGATATGATCGAGCAGCACATATTCCACTGTCACCCGCCCCCCGTTGGCATTGGACTTCTCGAGGTAACGACGGACACCGGCGAGAAACTCCTCGATGTTGTACTTGTCGTTGATCGGCATGATCTCGGAGCGCAGCTTGTCGTTCGGGGCGTGCAGAGAGATAGCCAGCGCCACGTCGATCTGGTCGCCCAGCATGTCCAGCGCCGGTACCACGCCAGAGGTGGAGATGGTCACCCGGCGCTTGGAGATGCCAAAACCGTAGTCATCCATCATCAAGCGCATGGCGGGCACCACGTTGGCGAGGTTGAGCAGCGGCTCGCCCATCCCCATCATCACCACGTTGGTGATGGGGCGTTTGCCACCAACCACGCGGGCAGCACGCCACACCTGACCGATGATCTCGGAGACTTTCAGGTTGCGGTTGAAGCCTTGCTGGGCGGTAGAGCAGAATTTGCACTCCAGCGCACAGCCAACTTGAGAGGAAACGCAGAGGGTCGCGCGGTCATCTTCCGGGATATAGACGGTCTCGACTTCCTGATCACCCACCTGCAGGGCCCACTTGATAGTGCCATCGGCAGAGCGCTGCTCGCGGCTGATCTCGGGCGCCTTGATCTCGGCGATCGCCTTGAGGCGCTCCTTGAGCACCTTGTTGACGTTGGTCATCTGATCGAAATCATCACACCCAAAGTGATAGATCCACTTCATGACTTGATCTGCCCGGAATGGCTTCTCGCCCAATTCGACGAAAAAGGCGCGCATGGCATCCCGATCAAGATCCAGCAGGTTGATTTTTGTTTCGCTCATCAATGGCCTCAGTTCAAACACTTCATCAATTATTGGCTGACGACGTCAGGGGGCGGCATTGTACAAATAATGGGTCTGGCTTTCCACCTGGAGAATAGAGGGATATTGCGTAAACGGCGAAAACAACAAAGGGAGCCGAAGCTCCCTTGCAGGTATCAGTCGCGAGATTAGTCGCGGGAGCAGAGCTCGTTTTCGCTGAAGAAGTAAGCGATCTCACGCTGGGCAGAGGCAAAGCTGTCGGCACCGTGCACCGCATTGCGATCGATGCTCTCACCAAAGCAGGCACGCAGGGTACCGGCCAGTGCTTGCTCGGGATTGGTCAGCCCCATCAGATCACGGTAACGCTGAACGGCATTTTCCCCTTCCAACACCTGCACCATGACCGGACCGGAGGTCATAAAAGTCACCAGCGCATCATAGAAAGGACGGCCTTGATGTTCGGCGTAGAAGCCGGCAGCCTGGTCGCTGGTCAGACGCAGCATTTTAGCGGCGACGATGGTGAAGCCAGCGCTTTCCATGCGGTGGTAGATCTCGCCGATCAGGTTCTTGCTGACAGCATCCGGTTTGACAATAGAGAAAGTACGTTCGATGGCCATTGATAGCTTTCCTTAACTACAGAGATTTATTGTTAGAATCCATGTTCGCTGGCGATTATACGTAAACAAAAATCCGAAAAACACACAAAAAAGCAACTTTTTATTAAACATCACCCCCTTGCAATCAACATCCACACTCATCTTGACCGAGCAGAGCCAGAAAATATGTGCGCTTGCGCACGATAGTTACCTTAAGCAGCCAAAACCCCATCTTTTGCTCACTATTCGAACAGCATGAAAAAGGCACCCGAAGGCTGTCTCTTGATCACAACTATTGGTGCTCAAGAGACTGCGCCAGTTCGTAGCCTTCCAGGAGGGTCTGGAGTCGAAACCAGCCCTCCCATAATGCCGCTATTGAAGCCCGCCCCGTTCGTTTAGTGTCCTTCCAGCCCCCAGCTTGGCCAGGCTCCGGTACGCCCATCTCATATCCGGCACCTTGGTTGGCAACGGCGTTTTCTCTACCTTTCGCCAAAGCAGCTTCCACCCCGTCGGGCCTATCACCGTTTCGCAGCTTTGATTCTGTGCCGATGACTCCTCGTTGATAAACCTCAATTGCAACAGACGCACCGCGATAAACGACAAGATGACGCACATCCGCTTCAGGTTATCCATGCTCTGCATCCTTAAGGTTTCTACCCGAGTGCCGGCACTCTTCCAGACCTTGTGATAATCCTCGATAAGCCAGCGCCGCTCGTAATAGCCGATAACCTTGCGGGCCTGTGCATCGTCGGTCACGGCTTCACTAGTCAGCAGGTGCCACTCCAGCCGGTCAGAGGCATCGCCCTGCTCAATGCATCCCACGTAGTAGAGCGGGATATCCGGCTCGTTACGCTTGTTGGCCGGAGCCTTTAGGGTGACTTTGGTAAACTTGATGTCGAGCACGGCCTCTCTGGCTTTTCTGCCGCCCCGCTGCGGTATTTTGACGACCTTGGTGCCGGCAGAGTGGCACTGCCGGGCATAGTCGTAGAGCTTGTGGTCATGCTCTTCGATACAGCGACTTTGCATCGAGCGCACCACAAAGCGTTGTTGGTTGCTCTGCTTGTAATGCAGATATTCGTAGATATCCGCTTCCCGGTCACAGACCGAGATAACGTTGGCCATCTGAGTGCCGAGACGGGCGGCAAAGGCCACGGATGCCTCCTCCCACTTGCGACTCTCTTTCTCCTTGTAAGGCCGGGTGGCATGCCGGTGGCTCTCTCCCCGCTTGCTGACATCACGGGTCCAGATACGCTGTGCAATCATGCCGACCACCTGCGATTTATGCGGAGCAAACAACAAGACGGAGTGAGCCAGCAGAGCGCGACTACTGCCTTGATTGGTGTGCCCCAGCTCATCATGGACGCTGGCATGGTTGAAGGTCAGGGCCGTGGTATCTTCCAGTGCCAGCAACAGGTCGTAGTCCCTGGCTAGGGCTGCGGTGGTGGCAAAGCCTGCATCAGCAATGGCATCGGCATTGACATGGTGGTTGCGAATAAAGCGATATGAGCCTTCCATGTCGGCGGGTGAGAGGGGAAGTTGTGACACGCAATCTCCGGGTTGTTGAGCAAGGGCGGTGGCGAGTTTGACGAGACGTTCAGTGCGTCTGGGGTCCTTGAGATTGGCATGGCCAAACTGGTCGAATGCCCATTGTTCGAGTTGGGTGAGATGCATATTAGAGCCGTGATAAGGGATGGCAAAAGAGTCAGATCACGGAGAAGGGAAAAGGTTCAAAAAAATCCCCAAGCGATGCTTGGGGATTTGTGTATAAGAGACAGCCCGAAGGTGCCTTGTCTCGCCTATTTGGCTTCCGCCAGCAGGGCCCGCGCTATGGTGCGCATCCCCAGGGTATTGGCCCCCGGCGCCCAGAGAGCATCGCCGTTATCACTGAAGCAGGCCGCCAGATCAATATGCAGCCAGCCCATCCCTTCGTTGGCAACGAAACGGGAGAGGAAGCCCGCCGCGTTGGAGGCGCCACCCGGCCCGCCCCCCTTCACCGGACGGCTGTTGGCCGTGTCGGCGTAATGGGAGGGGCACTGCTGGCGGTGCCAAGGCTCCAGCGGCAGCGGCCAGGCCGGCTCCTGCTCTGCATCGGCATAGGTCATGGCCCGGCTCACCAACCCCTTGTCGAGGCCAAACAGGGCATTGTAGCGCCCACCCAGCGCCATCACGGCGGCGCCGGTCAGGGTCGCAGCGTCGATGATCAGCGGTGCGCCGGACTCGCTCGCCAATTGCAAGCCATCGGCCAGCACCAGCCGCCCCTCGGCGTCGGTATTCACAATCTCGACCGTGGTGCCGTTCTTGTAAGTGAGGATGTCGCCCAGCTTATAGGCGTGGCCGGAGACCAGGTTCTCGGCGCAGCAGAGGATCAGCTTCACTCGCTTGTCGAGCCCGCGCAGCATGGCCAGCGCCAGCGCACCGGTGACAATCGCCGCGCCCCCCATGTCGCACTTCATGGTGAGCATCCCCTCGGAGCTCTTCATGGAGTAGCCGCCGGAGTCAAAGGTGATCCCCTTGCCCACCAGCGCTGCCGCTACCGGCGCCTTGGGGTCACGCCCCGGGTTGAAGTCGAGCTCCAGCAATACCGGTTCGCGCGCACTGCCGCGGCCCACCTGATAGAGGCCGACCCAGCCCGCCTGTTGCAGCGCTTCGCCTTTCAAAATGCGATGACTCACCTTGTCCGGTGCCAGCTCGGTAATAAAGGAGGCCGCTTCCACCGCCAGCTCCAGCGGGCCCAACTGCTCCGGGGTAGCATTGGTCATCTCGCGCACCCAGCGGCCACAGAGCCAACGCGCTTCCAGCTCCTCTCTGTCCTCTTCCGAGGACATGGCCCACTGCAGTTGCACCTCAGCCTTGGGGGTTTGCAGACCTTGGGCAAAGGCCCACTGTTGCTCACGCTCCCAATGGCCAGCCAGGGTCACTTTCTGGATCCCCTGCTGGCAGAGGCGACGGGCCGCCTGCTGGATATCGAGCAGCGGATTGGTCGTCACCAGATGGATCACCATGCCGTCGGCGCGGTGAGAGAGCAGCGCCCCCTCCCCCCACTCGGCAGGTGCAAATTCACGACTCAGCCAGACATTCATGCGGTCACCTCCTGCAGCCAGCGCGCGATTGTGCGCAGGCCGTGACCCTTGGCACCGGTCGCCCAGAGATCGTTGCCCGATTTCTGATAGGAGGCCGCCAAGTCCAGGTGCACCCAGCCCTTGCCCTCATCGCGCACGAAGCGGGAGAGGAACGCAGCAGCCGTGGTGGCACCGGCCGTGCCTTCGGCTGAGGCGACGTTGCCCAGATCGGCAAAGGCCGAGGTGAGCTGGCTGGCATGCCAGGGCTCCAGCGGTAGCGCCCACGCCTGCTCGTTTTCCACCTTGGCGGCGGCCAGCGCACGCAGCTGTTCGGTCTCATCGAGGGCAAACACCGCATTGTAATCACGCCCCAGCGCCATCTTGGCGGCGCCGGTCAGGGTGGCAGCGTCAAGGATATAAGTCGCGCCGCTGTCGGAGGCCGCCATCAGGCCATCGGCCAGTACCAGACGCCCTTCCGCATCGGTATTCTGGATCTCGACCGAGATACCGTTTTTATAGGTAAGGATGTCGCCCAGCTTGAAGGCGTGGCCGGAGACCAGATTCTCGGCGCAGCAGAGAATGAGCTTCACCCGCTGGTTCAAACCGCGGCTGATAGCCAGCGCCAGCGCGCCAGTCACCATGGCGGCGCCGCCCATATCGGACTTCATCGGTAGCATGTTGTCAGAGGACTTCATGGAGTAGCCACCAGAATCAAAAGTGATCCCCTTGCCCACCAGCGCCGCCACCACGGGCGCATTGCGATCACCCGTCGGGTTGTAGTCGAGCTCCAGCAGCACAGGCTCGCGCTCGCTGCCACGGCCAACCGACCAGATCCCGATATGGCCGGACTCGCGCAGCGCTTCACCGGCGGTGATGCGGGCAGTGACCTGATCCCCGGCGATACCACGAATGAGCAACAGGGCCGATTCCGCCAGACTCATGGGGTAGATCTCTTCCGGACAGCCATTGGTGATGTCACGTACCCAGCGAGCCGCCTTGAGCAGCGCATCCAGTTCACGGGCATCCGCGTCGCTCTGCTGGCCGAAATCCAGTTCACGCGATCCCTTGGCGGCGTAGAACCCCTGGGCGAACGCATAGCGCCGCTCCAGATCCCACCCCTCACCGGCCAGCGTCACCCGCTTGATCCCGCTCGATTCGAGGCGACGGGCGGCGCGCTGAACGGTGCGCAGAGCATCCTTCTCCTGACCGGCGGCACCGAGATGGATCAGTGCCTCGTCGCCATTGAAACTGAGCTGGGCGCCCTCGCCCCAATGGGCGGCCGCAGCCTGGGTGGATAACGCTACCTTCATCATGTCAGCCATCGTGTTTGCTTCCTTTTTACTGGCACTATGTATAAGCACTCTTTATGGGAAAGAGCTTATTGGCAAAGAGAGAATAACGAATACAAAAAAGGCCGTGCCCCCAAGGGTCACGGCCTTCCACCATATCACTGAAGCACCACAGGATGCTGCACGTGCAATTCACTCATGTGTAATTAATGGCGTTCAGAGGCAAGGTTCAGGGTGTACTTGGGCAGTTCCACCACCAGATCCTCGTCCGCCAGTTTAGCCTGGCAGCTGAGGCGCGATTCCGGCTCCAGCCCCCACGCCTTGTCCAGCATGTCGTCTTCCAGCTCGTCACTTGGCTCGAGAGAGTCAAAGCCTTCGCGCACCACGCAGTGACAGGTAGTGCAGGCACAGGATTTCTCGCAGGCGTGCTCGATTTCAATACCGTTGCGCAGCGCCACATCCAGAATGGTCTCGCCGCTTTGCCCCTCGAGGGCTGCGCCATCCGGACAGAGTACGGGATGAGGAAGAATGATCAGTTTTGGCATATTACACCTTGTTGACGTTTTGTCCGGTCAGCACCTTGCGGATGGAGGCATCCATCCGGCGGGCTGCAAACTCGCCACTGACAGCATCTGCCGCCTCAATGGCTTCTTTGATTTGATGGGTTGTGCCGCTGCTGCGCATGGTCAGCAGATGGGCGATGGCGGCATCAATCTCGGCACGCTCGGCAGCATTCAGCAGGGCATCGCCATCGGCGGCCAGCGCCGCATTAAGACTCTCGACCACCCGGTCAGCTTCAACTTGCTGCTCGGCCAGCATGCGGGCATCCATATCCTGCTGGGCGTTCTCGATGGAGGCGCTTAGCATGCTGAGGATATCCTGCTCCGCCAGTCCGTAGGAGGGCTTGACCTGGATCTCGGACTGCACGCCGGAGGATTTCTCCATGGCGCTGACCGAGAGCAGCCCATCCGCATCCACCTGGAAGGTGACGCGAATATGGGCGGCACCGGCGGCCATCGGCGGAATGCCGGTCAGGGTAAAGCGGGCCAGGGAGCGGCAATCAGCGACCAGCTCGCGCTCACCCTGCACCACATGGATCGCCATGGCAGTCTGACCATCCTTGAAGGTGGTGAACTCCTGGGCGCGGGCCACCGGAATGGTGGTGTTGCGCGGGATCACCTTCTCGGCGAGGCCACCCATGGTCTCTAGACCCAGTGATAGCGGGATAACGTCCAGCAGCAGCATCTCGGCATCGGGCTTGTTGCCCACCAGAATATCGGCCTGGATGGCGGCGCCAATGGCAACCACCTTGTCCGGATCGATACTGGTCAGCGGCGTACGCTGGAAGAACTCGCCCACCAGTTCGCGCACCAGCGGCACCCGGGTTGAGCCACCGACCATCACCACTTCCAGCACGTCCACCTGCTCGAGACCGGCATCGCGCAGGGCGCGGCGGCAGGCTAGCAAGGTCCGTTTCACCAGCGGGGTGATGAGCTCATCAAACTGGCTGCGGCTCACGGATCCCTGCCAGCCCGCAAAGGTGCAAGCCACCTGCTCGGCATCGGTCAGACCGTGTTTGACGGCAGCGGCCACATCCAGCAGCTCGCGCTGCAGATGGGCATCCAGCTCGCCAGTCAAACCGGCTTGTTCCGTGATCCAGTCCGCCAGCAGGTGATCGAAGTCATCGCCACCGAGGGCCGAATCACCGCCGGTCGCCATCACTTCAAAGACGCCGCGATGCAGACGCAGGATGGAGATATCGAAGGTACCCCCCCCCAGATCGTAAACCGCAATCACCCCTTCCTGACCGGAGTCGAGGCCATAGGCAATCGCGGCCGCAGTCGGCTCATTGAGCAGCCGCAGCACGTGCAGACCGGCCAGACGGGCCGCATCTTTGGTGCCCTGACGCTGGGCATCATCGAAATAGGCGGGCACGGTAATGACCACGCCGTCGAGATCGCCACCCAGCGAGGCGGCACCACGCTCGGCCAGCTTTTTGAGAATTTCGGCCGAGACCTGTACCGGATTGACCAGCCCCTGACGGGTTTGCAGTTGCGGCATGCCATTGTCGGCGGCAACAAACTGGTAAGGCTGCTTGCGGGTATCGATATCGGCCAGCGCCTTGCCCATCATCCGTTTGACCGAGACGATGGTGTTGTGCGGATCGAGTGCCGCTTCGCGTTTGGCATCAATCCCGACTCGAATGGTGTCGCTTTGATAGTGCACCACTGACGGGAGCAGGTCGCGCCCTTGCTCATCGCAAAGGGTATCTGCGTGACCGCTGCGAACCGCAGCGACGAGAGAGTTGGTGGTGCCGAGATCGATGCCGACGGCACGTTTGTGCTGATGAGGAACAGCGCTCTGGCCGGGCTCGGCGATTTGCAGTAATGCCATGGGTAATGAAACTTCCAGCGTTAAAGGATCAAGACTCGAGAAGCGAGTCTTCGAATCGTTCCAGCTCTTCGAGGAGCTTGTCGACAAACTTGAGTTTGCGAACGCAATCAGCGGCAACGAGATCTCTGCCGGCGGCAAGAGATTCGGTCAGCTGCTGCATCAACATCTGGTGATCATGCCTGATCTCGCTGCGAAAATCCTTGATGGCGCGCTCAGGGTCGGCGTCATCTTTCAGAGCGGCCAGACGCTCGCGCCACTCCAGCTGCTGCATCAGAAACGCGGTATCTTGCAGGGTCTGCTGTTCACCACGGATATCTGTGCCACGCAGGGAGAGCAGATATTCGGCGCGGCGCAGCGGCGCCTTGAGAGTGGTGAATGCTTCGTTGATCTGGGCGGCACGTTGCACCGCAGCCAGCTGCTCCCGTTCGGGGGCGGTGGCAAAACGATCAGGATGGAATTGGGTTTGCAGCTGGCGGTAGGTATCAGCCAACTGACGGGTATCGAGCTCGAAGCCTTCAACCAGCCCAAACAGCTCGAAATGATTCATGCAAACCTCTTGGAAACGTTCGCCACAACCTCACTCGCACCTGGCAAATGAGACGTGGTTGAACGGGTCATGGGCGACCCGTTCAACCACAGACGAAGGATCATTGACGTCAAACAGCTCAGACACTGAAGCTTTCGCCGCAACCCCACTCGCCTTTGGCGCATGAGAAGGTATTGTTGAACTACGCATATCTGACCCGTTCAACAACAGACGAAAGATCATTCACGTCAAACATCTCAGACACTAAAGCTTTCGCCGCAACCACACTCGCCTTTGGCGTTGGGGTTGTTGAACTGGAAGCCCTCGTTGAGGCCCTCCTTGACGAAATCCAGCTCGGTGCCATCCAGATGGATCAGGCTCTTGGCATCGACAATAATCTTGACGCCCTGCTGCTCGAACACCTGATCTTCATCAGTCAGTTCATCAACGAACTCAAGCACGTAGGCCAGACCGGAGCAGCCGGTGGTCTTGACGCCGAGGCGCAGGCCAATGCCCTTGCCCCGGTTAGCCAGAAAAGAGGAAACCCGTGCCGCGGCGGCACCTGTCATGGTAATAGCCATACTGCTCTCCGGCGCTTAGAGACCTTTCTTCTGCTTGTAATCGGCGATGGCGGCCTTGATGGCGTCCTCGGCCAGAATGGAGCAGTGGATCTTCACCGGTGGCAGGGCCAGCTCTTCGGCGATATCGGTGTTCTTGATGCCAGCCGCTTCGTCCAGCGTCTTGCCTTTGACCCATTCGGTCACCAGGGAGCTGGAGGCGATGGCAGAGCCGCAGCCGTAAGTCTTGAACTTGGCATCTTCGATGATGCCTTCTTCGCTGATCTTCAGTTGCAGCTTCATCACGTCGCCACAGGCGGGCGCACCGACCATGCCGGTCGCGATGCTGGGATCATTCTTGTCGAAACCACCGACGTTGCGAGGATTCTCGTAGTGGTCGATTACTTTTTCACTGTAAGCCATATCTTACTCCTGCTAATTCTGTTGCTCACTGACGGATCAGTGATGTGCCCATTCGACCGTGTTCAGATCGACACCATCCTTGTACATGTCCCACAGCGGAGACATTTCGCGCAAACGGCCGATGGAATCACGGATCAGCTTGATCGCGTAGTCGATCTCTTCCTCGGTGGTAAAGCGACCGATGCTAAAACGGATGGAACTGTGTGCCAGCTCGTCGTTCAGGCCCAGTGCGCGCAGCACATAGGAGGGTTCCAGGCTGGCGGAGGTACAGGCCGAACCGGAAGAGACAGCCAAATCTTTCAACGCCATGATGAGGGATTCCCCTTCCACATAGGCAAAGCTGACGTTGAGGTTGCCGGATACGCGATGCTCAAGATCACCGTTGAGGTAAACGGCTTCGATATCTTTCAGGCCATCCCACAGACGCTGACGCAATGCCATGACACGCTCGCCTTCACTGACCATCTCTTCCTTGGCGATACGGAAGGCTTCACCCATACCAACGATCTGGTGGGTGGGCAGAGTACCGGAACGCATGCCGCGCTCGTGACCACCACCGTGCATCTGGGCTTCGATACGCACGCGCGGCTTGCGACGCACGTACAGCGCGCCGATCCCTTTCGGACCATAAATTTTGTGGGCGGAAAGAGAGAGCAGGTCGATCTTCATCGCTTCGACGTCGATCTCTATCTTGCCAACGCTCTGGGCGGCATCCACGTGCAGCAGGATCTTGCGGGAGCGGCACAGTTCGCCCAGCCCCTTGATATCCTGGATCACACCAATTTCGTTGTTCACATGCATCAGGCTCACCAGAATGGTGTCATCACGCATGGCATTCTCGATCATCTCGAGGGTGAACAGACCGTTGGGCATCGGCTCTAGGTAGGTCACTTCGAACCCTTCACGCTCCAGCTGACGGCAGGTATCAAGTACCGCCTTGTGCTCGGTCTTGGAGGTGATGAGGTGCTTGCCCTTGCTGGCATAGAAGTGGGCAACACCCTTGATGGCAAGGTTATTGGATTCGGTCGCACCGGAGGTGAAGACGATCTCGCGGGGATCGGCACCAATCAGCTCTGCCACTTGATTACGGGCCAGATCCACCGCCTCTTCGGCCTGCCAGCCAAAGCGGTGAGAACGGGAGGCCGGATTGCCGAACAGGCCATCCATGGTGAGACACTGCATCATTTTTTCTGCGACACGCGGGTCCACCGGACAGGTTGCCGAATAATCAAGGTAAATAGGCAGTTTCATGTTTTTCTCCGTCACAGTCCGGGTCATACAGAATCCCGCTGTGGAAAGCACGTTTATAGTTGGACTTTCAAGCTCACATCGCCGTGTTCTGCCCGTTCAACTAGGGACAACACGGTCTTCATTTGTTCATCTTGCTTGCCGGCAATCCGGCGCACATCGGCCTGGCGTACCAGCTCGGCCAGGGTGATATCCCCGAGGAAGCTGGAAATCCGCTCACTCAGGTCGCGCCACAGGGAGTGCGTCAGGCACTGGGTACCGCCGTGGCAGCCGCCCTTGCCGAGACACTTGGTGGCATCAACCGACTCATCAACCGCGGTGATCACCTGACCGACCGAGATATCGCCCGGCGCCAGACCGAGGCGATAACCACCACCCGGGCCACGCACACTACTCACCAGACCATGTTTGCGCAGGCGGGCAAAGAGCTGCTCGAGATAGGACAACGAGATGCCCTGGCGCTCGGAAATATCGGCAAGGGGGACGGGCCCCTGCTCTGCATGCAGCGCCACGTCTAGCATGGCGGTTACAGCGTAACGTCCTTTTGAAGTCAGTCTCATGTGCCTTACCGTCTTGCGAAGCAATTTAATGGGGCACATGGTCACATACCCGACTAAATCAGTCAAGTATATGGTTGAGTAAATCAGTCGGATTAATCCGGTACGCGCGCTTTCTGCACCGAGGTCAAAATCCCGCGCAGAATGTTGAGCTCAGCTGCTTCCGGCCGTGCCCGATTGAACAAACGACGCAACTTGCTCATCACATGACCCGGATGGTCATCGGCAATAAAACCGGTCTTCATCAGGGTTTGCTCCAGGTGCTGATAAAACCCTTCCAGCTGGGCGGCACTCGGATAGGCCATCTCATCTTCAGGCTCGGCGGTCTGTCCCTGCAGCCAGCGCATCCGCACTTCGTAGCAGAGGGTCTGCACCGCCATGGCCAGATTGAGGGAGCTGTAATCGGGATTGGCCGGAATGGCCACGTGGTAGTGGCACTTTTGCAATTCGTCGTTGGTGAGACCGGTGCGTTCACGGCCAAACACCAGCGCGACCGGGTGCTGCATCCCCTCGACTATCGACTTTTCGCCGGCCTCACGGGGATCGAGCATGGGCCAGCTCAGGGTTCGCGAGCGGGCGCTGGTGCCAATCACCAAACCACAATCGGCGATCGCGTCGTCCAGAGTCGGGACGATACGGGCATTGGCAAGCACATCGCTGGCACCAGCAGCCAAGGCGAAGGCATTGTCATCCGGCAAGGCTTGCGGATCAACCAATACCAGCTGGGTCAACCCCATGGTCTTCATGGCGCGTGCCGCAGACCCCATGTTGCCGGTATGAGAGGTATTTACCAAAACGATACGAATCTGATCCAACATGCCCAGTCAATCTTCAGTCAAAAATAGCGCGCAATTGTAACATAGGAGAACGCTATTTTGGCACCGTAAAAGCCGAGCCATTTCAGAACAAAACCACCTGTTTGTATAACAAACCAGTATGAGTAGAGTGGGAGGGGGGGGACTAAACTTGATGGATATCCGGTAAACGGCACAGGAGACACAACGCCATGCTTCCCCCCTTTATCTATGAGAGATTGCCCAGCCTCTACCTGCTGATGGCCATTGTCATCATTATGTTGGGTGAACAGCCCCTGCTCTGGTTTGCAGGCGCCTTGTTGTTTATCGCCGGGGCGGTGACCTGGATGATGCGCTCCAGTTACCGGCGTACCGACCTGATTATCTTTCCGAGCAAACGCTGGCTGCAGCCGGAGTGGCTGTATGAAGCGCAGCCCTTTATCTGGCTGGCTGTGGGGCTGGCCATATCACAGCTGCCCGCTCCCACCGCCATCCTTGCCTTGGTGCCCTGTCTGTGGGCCTGTCGTTGCCTCTGGGCAAGGCACCATTATCGTCGCCATGCCCACGGGGTGATTGCCCACTTAAGACGGGATCCCGCCCGGCGCCGTCTGCACCGGAGTCTGCGTTGAATCGGTGCGGGCGCGTTCGATAAACGTCGCCAGATCCATCAGGGGATACTTCATCAGGCTCGGCAAGCCATCGAGATCCAGACTGTCCATCAGGTTTTTCACCTCAAGGCCCAGCTCGGTATCCCCTTCTATCTTCAGCTTGCGCTGGAAGAAGAGCGAATCCGGATCCTCTTTGCGACCGGCAATCAGGATCAGATCGTTGGCGCTGCCGCTGAAGCAGACATCGGCCTTGTCACACTCGCGAGTCACCACCAACTGGCCGTTCTGCTCACTGATAAACCAGCACAGCTCCAGATCAGAGACGTCGACTTTCAGCCACTTGTCTGCCAGAAACGCGAAATCGCCATCTTCGATGGCCTCTTTGAATACCCGGGCCAGCAAGCTCTCCATCAGCTGCTTTTGCAGATTGAAGGGAACCAGCTTGAGGGGATGACGCAAGAAGCGCGGAGCCTGTTCGACCAGGCGGCGTTGCAGTTGTTGAAACACGATAGACTCCTTTTTTGCGCATTCAAACACAGGGAGAGTGGCAAGATCCTGTTGGAAATCAAACTTGTGCAGAGTTACCTCAAGAAGGGTAAAGCCACACAAAGCTGCCTCAGGTCAAAAAGCGAGAGTGCATGGCTGCATACAATCAGGGCTCGTTTGCCCTTCATATGCACTCTCGGAGCGTACCAATGGAATTACTCTGTCCGGCAGGCAGTTTGCCGGCACTGAAAACCGCCGTGGATAACGGGGCCGATGCCGTTTATATCGGTTTCAAGGATGACACCAATGCCCGCCACTTTGCCGGTCTCAACTTTACCGACAGCAAACTGGAGAAGGCGGTAGATTATGTGCATCAACATGGTCGCAAGCTGCATATTGCCATCAACACCTTTGCCCATCCCGGGGCGGATACACGATGGAAACAGGCGGTTGATCGCGGGGTAGCCCTCGGTGCAGATGCCCTGATCATCGCCGATCTGGCGGTGCTGGACTATGCCAGCCGCCACTACCCCGAGATGGAACTCCATGTCTCGGTGCAGGCCAGCGCCACCAATGCTGCCGCCATTCGCTTCTATCAGCAGCAATTCAATGTCACACGGGTAGTGCTACCCCGGGTGCTCTCCATGCATCAGGTCAAGCAGCTGGCCCGCGAGACCGACGTTGGCCTCGAGGTGTTCGCCTTTGGCAGCCTCTGCATCATGGCCGAGGGGCGCTGCTACCTCTCCTCCTACATGACGGGCGAGAGCCCCAACACCGTCGGCGCCTGCTCACCGGCCAAATTCGTCCGCTGGGAAGAGACCCCGAATGGCCTCGAGTCGCGGCTCAACGAAGTGCTGATCGACCGCTACGGCCCGGGTGAAAATGCCGGTTATCCGACCCTCTGCAAGGGGCGTTTCGATGTGGATGGCCAGACCTACCACGCCCTGGAAGAGCCGACAAGTCTCAATACCCTTGGCCTGTTGCCCGAGCTGTTCCAGACCGGGATCCAGTCGGTAAAGATTGAAGGGCGCCAGCGCAGCCCCGCTTATGTGGAGCAAGTGACCCGAGTCTGGCGTGCGGCCATCGATGCCTATCAGGCCAATCCCGAGGCCTATCAGGTCAAGCCTGAGTGGGATGCCCAGCTCGCCCGCATTTCAGAAGGTAGCCAGACTACCCTCGGTGCCTACCATCGTCAGTGGCAATAAGGAGTCCACCCATGCAATTTTCTCTCGGGCCTCTGCTCTTCTACTGGCCTAAAGCCGATACCGAAGCCTTTTACCATGCCGCGGCCGACAGCCAAGCCGACATCATCTATCTGGGGGAGACCGTCTGCAGCAAGCGGCGCGAACTCAAAGTTGACGACTGGACTGCGCTGGCCCGTCAGGTGGCCAGCTCCGGCAAACAGGTGGTGCTCTCGACCCTCGCCCTCATCTCCGCCCCCTCCGAGCTCAAGGAGGTGAAGCGGCTGGTCGACAATGGCGATCTGATGGTCGAAGCCAACGATCTCGGTACGGTACAACTCGCCAGGGAGGCAGGTATCCCGTTTGTCTGCGGCCCCGCCATCAACGCCTATAACGCCGATGTGCTGCGCATGCTGCTCAAACAGGGGATGAAACGCTGGGTCATGCCGGTGGAGCTCTCCCGTGACTGGCTGATCCAGCTCAATCAGGATCTGGGTCCCCTGCGCGACCAATTTGAGGTAGAGGTGTTTGCCTACGGCCATCTGCCGCTTGCCTACTCGGCGCGCTGCTTCACCGCCCGCTCCCTCGACAAGCCCAAGGACAACTGCGAGCTTGCCTGCATCAACTACCCCACCGGGCGACTGGCTAACAGCCGCGAGGGGCAGCGGGTGTTCAATCTCAACGGGATCCAGACCCAATCCGGCTACTGTTACAACCTGGGTAACGAGCTGGCCGGCATGGAAGGTCTGGTGGATGTGGTCAGACTCTCGCCACAAGGGATGGAAACGCTGGAGATGCTGGCCCGCTTCAAAGCCAACCAGCAGGGCCAGGCTCCTCTCCCCCTGCAACAAGGGAGCGACTGCAACGGCTACTGGCGCCAGATCCCCGGCATGAGTCTGGTGAAATAAGCCCGCCATTCGCCCAATAAAAAGGCCTCATCGCGAGGCCTTTTTTACAACGATAACGCAGTGGATCAGGAGGGCTGATCACTCTTGCTGCGGGCGCTCTGAGCGCCTGGCGGCAAGGGCTTGCGCGCCATCAACTCCAGCTCCAGCAGCGCATAGCGGTGCTCGATAAAGTCGTAGACGTTGTTGGAGAGGGCCAGCTTGAAGTAACTGATAGCCTCCTTGCGGTTGCCTTTGCCCAACTCGAACTTGCCCAGATAGAAGTAGGTTTCGCACAGGCGCTCGGCGAGCTCCCGGTTATCCTTCACCCCTTTCACCACGTTACCCATCAGCTGGGAAGCGTTGATCTCGCCGGTATAGAGGCGCACCAAATCCCAGTTCCAGGCATCGTCATCGTACTTGTTCAGACGCTCGCGCATCCGGCTCATGGCTGCCAACGGGTCGAGTTTCTGCTCGGCCAGATAGAGCCAGATCACCCGATAGGGGTCTTCCGGCTGCGCCTCGTAGAAACGCTTCATGTCGGCCGCGGCTAGCTCGGGACGGTTACCGTAATAGAGGGCGATGCCACGGTTGAGATAGGCATAGTCATAGTCCGGCGCCAATTCGAGGGCAGAATCGAACGCATCATAGGCTTCGTCGTAATTCTGCTGCTGTACCAGATAGACGCCGATAAAGTTGTAGGCTTCGGCGAAATCCGGTTTCTCCCGCAGGGCACGGTTGAAATCGAGCCGCGCGAGGGAACGCAGGCCAACCCGATCAAACACCACGGCACGCTCATAGAACAACTCTGCCCGTTGCTCGGTGGTCAATTCCATTTCACTGAGCATCTGACCGAGTCGCGCCAATGCAAGCTCGCTTTGGTAGGAGACCTGCAGGGGGGTCGCCAAAACCAGTGAAGCAGGCTGCGGCTTGGGAACCTTAGGGGTGTTAACCTGACTGCTACTGCTGCACCCCCACATGGGAAGCAACAACAGGATACCAAGGAGGTATCCAATCCCTTTCCTGACGTTCAATGAACACTCCGACGCTTACGCTTGACCCCGCATATGGTAAAGGTCAACTGCCACTTTGTCATGTAGCTGTGCCCCTCTACCTCAAATAAATCAGGATTCGACAGGGTATCCGGCATCGCACCAACCGCAAAAACCGCCGTCCACGCTGATCACCTTGCGATAACCCATCTGTTGCAGGTTGTCCGCCGCCAGAATGGAGCGAAAACCACCACCACAATAGAGGTAGAGCTCGATCTCTGGATCCGGGAACAGGGTCTCGATATCCCGCTCAATCACCCCACGACCAAGATAACGGGCTCCGGGCAGATGGCCCTTGGCCCACTCGCTCTCTTCCCGCACGTCGATCAGATGAAACGTGCGCCCTTCCTCCTGCCAGCGCTTGATCTGGTGAACATCGGTTTCGGTGACGCGGGAGCGGATCCCGTCAACCAGCGCCAAAAAACGGGGATTATGATGCATGGCAAACTCCTGTTGCTTGGATCATGTGTGTCAGCAGACGACACGCAGAGATAAGAAAAGAGCGCCATGAGGCGCTCTTCACTGTTACGGCAGGATTTCCTGTTGGTCCGCACCCTCTTTCTCTACCTGGGTCGGCAGCATGTGCTCGCGCTTGACGCCGAGGAACATGGCAAACGAACTCGCCACATAGATGGAGGAGTAGGTGCCGAACGCCACACCGATCACCATGGCCACGGCAAAGCCGTGGATCAGCGCACCGCCCTTGAGCAGCAGCGCCAGCACCACGACAAAGGTGAGGCCGGAGGTGATGATGGTACGACTCAAGGTCTCGGTCATGGAGAGATCCAGAATGTACTCGGTATCCCCTTTGCGCACCTTGCGGAAGTTCTCCCGCAGGCGGTCGAACACCACAATGGTATCGTTCAGGGAATAGCCCACCAGGGTCATCAGCGCCGCCAGCACGGTCAGGTCGAACTCGTACTGGAAATAAGCGAACACGCCCAGGGTGATCACCACGTCGTGCACCAGGGAGAGAATGCCCCCCAGCGCCAGACGCCATTCGAAACGCACCGCCACATAGGCCAGGATACAGAGGATGGAGGCCAGCATGGCCAGCGCACCGTCTGTCGCCAGTTCGTCACCCACAGAAGGGCCGACGAACTCGACGCGTTTGAGCACTGCCCCCTCGTCGAGCAGCTTGGCTGCCGCCAGCACTTCGTTACCCTGCTCCTCTACCTTGACCCCCTCTTTCGGGGTCAGGCGGAACAGCACGTCACGACTGGAGCCGAAGTGTTGCAGGGTTGCCCCTTCAATCTTCTGCTCATCCAGTATTTCGTGCATTTTATCCAGGCTCACTGACTGCTGGAACCCCACTTCGATGGAGGTACCACCGGTAAAGTCCAGGCCCCAGTTCAGGCCCCGATCAAACAGGAAGAACAGGGCGATCACCATCAGCAGGGAAGAGAAAACCACACCCGGCTTGGCATAGCGCATAAACGGGATCGGTTTTTCAAAATGTAGAATCTGAAACATTTTCTCTATCCTCAGATGGGCAGCTTGTCGATACGCCGTCCACCCCAAGCCAGGTTGATAATGGCGCGGGAAACAGTGATGGCAGTAAACATGGAGGCGGTCAGACCAATGCCCAGCGTCAGGGCAAAGCCCTTGATAGCGCCGGTGCCAATACCAAACAGGATCACGCAAGTAATCAGCGAGGTAACGTTCGAGTCGGCAATGGTGGAGAATGCCCGATCAAAGCCCAGATGGATGGCTTGCTGAACACCGCGACCGTTGCGGATCTCTTCACGAATACGCTCGTAGATCAGCACGTTGGCATCCACCGCCATACCGAGCGTCAGGACGATACCAGCGATACCCGGCAGGGTCATGGTCGCCCCTGGGATCATCGACATGATGCCGACAATCAACACCAGGTTCATACAGAGCGCCAGGTTGGCGACCCAACCGAACGCACGGTAGTAGATCCCCATGAACAGCACGATCACCAGCATGGCCCAGCCGATGGCTTCCATACCGCTGTCGATGTTCTGTTGACCCAGGCTCGGGCCAATGGTGCGCTCTTCCACGATCTGGATCGGGGCGATCAGGGCACCGGCACGCAGCAGCAGCGCCAGGTTGTGGGCTTCGTTGGCGTTATCGATACCGGTGATACGGAACTGGCTGCCAAGGCGTGACTGGATGGTGGCGACGTTGATCACCTCCTCCTGCTTGCGGAACTTGCGCTTGCCATCCGGACCCGGCTGACCGACCGGCTTGTACTCAATGAAGACGGTCGCCATCCCTTTACCGACGTTGTCCTTGGTAAAGTTGGCCATCTTGTTGCCACCCTGGCCATCCAGCTTGATGTTGACCTGGGGACGGCTGTACTCGTCGAAACCGGACTGGGCACCCACGATGTGGTCACCGGTCAGGATCACCCGCTTTTGCAGCACCACTGGACGACCGTTGCGATCGTTGTAGACCTTGGAGCTGGGCGGTACACGGCCGTCAGCCGCGGCCTTGATGTCAGCGGTCTCATCGACCATGTGGAATTCCAGGGTCGCAGTCGCGCCCAGGATCTCCTTGGCGCGGGCGGTATCCTGAATACCGGGCAGTTCAACGACAATGCGCTCGGCACCTTGCTGTTGTACCAGCGGCTCGGCCACACCCAGTTCGTTGACCCGGTTACGGATGATGGTGATGTTTTGCTCGAGAGCGTACTTCTTCACTTCCTTGATCTTGGCTTCGCTCAGGCCAGCCAGCAGGATGAGCTCATCCCCCTTCTGCTCAGTGGTGAAGGTCAAATCAGGGTTCTGACGACGCAGATGAGAAACAGCGCGCTCCTGATCGGCTTCGTCACGGAAGATCACCTGCACCTGATCGCCGACCCGGCGCACGCCGGAGTAACGGATCTTCTGGGTGCGCAGCTCGGAGCGGAAATCCTGCACCATCTGCTCTTGCTGCTTGGTCAGTGCTTCGGCCATGTCCACTTCCATCAGGAAGTGCACACCACCGCGCAGATCAAGACCCAGCTTCAGAGGCGCCGCACCGATGGCTTCGAGCCAGGCGGGAGTGGAAGGTGCAAGGTTGAGTGCGGTAATGAAGTTGTCGCCCAGCTTGTTGGCAACGATATCGCGCGCCTTGAGCTGATCTTCGGTGTTCTTGAAACGGATCAGGATAAAACCGTGCTCGAATGCAGCATGTTTGACCGGGATCTTGGCCGCTTCAAGGGTCTCTTTCACCAGGTCAAGGGTATCGAGCTTGACTTCGGCACCACGGCTGGCAGACACCTGCAAAGCCGGATCTTCGCCGTAAAGATTGGGGGCTGCATATAGAAAACCGATGGCGATCACCAGGATCACCATCAGGTATTTCCACAGCGGATAGCGATTCAACACGCTGTGCTCCTTGGGAGATTAAAGGGACTGGATAGAACCCTTGGGCAGAACGGCAGAAACGAAGTCCTTTTTGATGGTGACTTGAGTCTGGTCGTTCAGGGCGATCACCAGGTAATCGCTGTCTGCAGCCACTTTGGCAATTTTGCCAACCAGGCCACCGGAAGTGAGCACTTCGTCACCCTTGGACAAGGAGGTCATCAGATTACGGTGATCCTTGGCGCGCTTGGCCTGGGGACGATAGATCATGAAGTAGAAGATCAGGCCAAATACGGCCAGCATGATGATCATTTCCATACCACCACTCTGTGCACCCGGAACTGCACCTTCTGCATACGCCTTGGAGATAATGCTCATTTAACAACCTCTTGTTTTGATGTAGATTTGATAACTAACTTATATATCGTTGTTATTTCACGTCTTTTTCAGCTAATGGCGGCACAGGCTTCCCTTGCCGACGGTAAAACTCAGTTACAAAGTCGTCTAATTTACCCTGCTCGATCGCGTCCCGCAAACCTTGCATCACGCGCTGGTAGTAACGCAGGTTATGAATCGTATTCAGACGGGCACCGAGGATCTCGTTGCACTTGTCCAGATGATAGAGATAGCTGCGGGTGTAGTTCTTGCAGGTGTAGCAATCGCAATCGGCATCCAGGGTGCTGGTGTCGTTGCGATACTTGGCGTTGCGGATCTTCACCACGCCATCGGTGGTGAACAGGTGGCCGTTGCGGGCGTTGCGGGTTGGCATCACGCAGTCGAACATGTCGATGCCGCGGCGCACCCCTTCCACCAGATCTTCCGGCTTGCCGACACCCATCAGGTAGCGCGGTTTGTCGGCCGGAATTTTCGGGCAGACGTGCTCGAGGATGCGGTGCATGTCCTCTTTGGGCTCACCCACTGCCAGACCGCCGACCGCATAGCCGTCGAAGCCGATCTCCAGCAGACCGTTGAGGGAGACATCCCGCAGATCTTCGTAGACCGACCCCTGGATAATACCGAACAGGGCATTCTTGTTACCCAGCGCATCAAACTTGTCGCGCGAGCGCTTGCCCCAGCGCAGGGACATCTCCATTGACTTGCGCGCTTCTTCATAAGTCGCCGGATAAGGGGTGCACTCGTCAAAGATCATCACGATGTCGGAGCCCAGATCGTACTGGATCTCCATGGACTTCTCGGGGTCGAGGAAGATCTTCTCGCCATTGATGGGGTGACGGAAGTGCACACCCGCTTCGGTGATCTTGCGAATGTCGCCCAGGCTGAACACCTGGAAACCACCGGAGTCGGTCAGGATCGGCCCCTGCCAGTTCATGAAGTCATGCAGATCGCCGTGAGCACGCATCACTTCCTGCCCCGGGCGCAGCCAGAGGTGGAAGGTGTTACCCAGCAGGATCTGGGCGCCACTTTCACGCACTTCTTCAGGGGTCATCCCCTTGACGGTGCCGTACGTCCCGACCGGCATAAAGGCCGGCGTTTGTACCACACCACGTTCGAACACCAGTTGACCACGACGGGCACGACCGTCGGTGGTTTTCAGTTCAAATTTCATTGCTACCTCGGCTGCGTCAGAGAAACAGTCTGACAATAGGAGGGCCGATCACGGCCCGGTAAATAAGCTGAAGCTTATGCTTCAACCTGGCGACGGGTGACGAACATGGCGTCCCCGTAGCTGAAGAAACGGTACTGCCCGGTCACGGCCGCCTGATAGGCCGCCATCACGTTGTCATAACCGGCAAAGGCGCTGACCAGCATGATCAGAGTCGACTCCGGCAGATGGAAGTTGGTGACCATGGCATCGACAATCTGGAACTGGTAGCCAGGGAAGATGAAAATATTGGTGTCACTAAAGAAGGGCGCCAGCGGTTTGCCCTGCGCCAGGGTGACCTTGGCCGCACTCTCCAGCGAACGCACCGACGTGGTCCCCACCGCAATCACCCTGCCACCACGGGCACGGGTTGCAGCAATCGCATCCACCACCTCTTGCGGCACTTCCGCATACTCGGAGTGCATGTGGTGATCTTCAATTTTCTCTACCCGCACCGGCTGGAAGGTCCCCGCCCCTACATGCAGGGTGACGAAGGCCGTTTCAACCCCTTTGGCCCGAATTTTCTCAAGCAGCGGCTCATCAAAGTGCAGACCGGCGGTCGGCGCGGCGACGGCGCCGGGCTTTTGATTGTAAACGGTCTGGTAGCGCTCCTTGTCTGCATCCTCATCGGGACGGTCGATATAGGGGGGCAGCGGCATGTGACCGATGGCCTCCAAAATCTCCAGCACCGGGCGCGGGTCGAGGAAGTGGATCTCGAACAGGGCGTCGTGGCGAGCGCGCATTTCGGCTTCCACTTTCACTCCATCTGGGCCTCCATCCATGAGCATCCGGGTACCGGGCTTGGGCGCCTTGGAGGCCCGGACATGGGCCAGCACGCTGTGCTCGTCCAGAATGCGCTCCACCAGTACCTCCAGCTTGCCGCCGCTGGCCTTCTGGCCAAACATGCGCGCCGGAATGACGCGGGTGTTGTTGAATACCAGCAGATCACCGGGGTTGAGCTGTTCCAGCACATCGACAAATTGACCATGGCGCAGGGCGCCAGTTTGACCATCGAGCTGCAACAGGCGGCTGGCGGTACGCTCTGCCATCGGATAGCGGGCAATCAGCTCGTCTGGCAGATCAAAATGAAAATCGGATACTTGCATCTTTCACCTCGGGGGGAATCGGCGGCTAGTCTAGTTATCCCCATCTGCCAAGGCAACCCAAAAGACCAAAAACCCAAGAGAGACAAGGGATAGCGCTCGTTTTTGTGAGCGCTTGCGCGTTAATGATTCTTTAATGTTCTGTATTGACCCTGATCATGATTTGCCAATAGGCGCTGGGCTAGGGTGAAAGCAGATACACAAGGAGGCCCACCATGATGACCTTATCCGAGATCATGACCGAACACCCTTTCACCCTGGGTCCGGAAAATAGTGTCAAACAGGCGATGGACCTGATGCAGCAGGAGCGGATCCGCCACATTCCCATCGTCGACGAACAGCACCACCTGCTGGGGCTGGTGACCCTGACCGATATCCTGGCCACCCGCGAATCCAAGCTGTTGCTGATCAATCCGGAGCGGGAAGCCGAGTTTACCGACAGCGTGCAACTGGACGAGATCATGACCCGCCAGGTAGCAAGTGTGGATCCCCACGCCGGTATCAAGGAGGCAGCACTCTACCTGCAGCGGCACAGATATGGCTGCCTGCCGGTACTCAAAGGACGCAAGCTGATCGGCATTGTCACCGAGTCAGACTTCATTGCCGTGGCAATCAACTTGCTCGAATTGATGGAAGAGCAGGAGCCACCTACCGACTTTTGATTACCAATACTGTAATTAAATTACAAAGAAAAGCGTTTTAAGCCATCAAAACCGGCTAAAATGATGAAAAACTTTCATTTTGACTGAAAAATTACACCAAATACTTGCCTTGTGACCTGCGTCACACTATTATCCCGCTCATGCAATAGTTGCCGAGGGGGAGACGAGGGATTGTGCACCCATTATCTTCCTCTCAGATGTCTGCAAGTTTGCACACCCCGTAGGTAGTCTTTGCTGTAAAGCATTTGTTTATATAGCCATTCCTTGTTTGATGACCCGGCCCTGTCGTTGCGATAGTGCCGGGATTTTTTTATCTGCGCTTTTCGGCTTCCCCGCCTTGCCAACTCAATCCCATCGCTGCGACCAGCGACCTCAACCTCCTGCCACCTGCTTGCGCCACTGCTCATCTCATCGCGGCTGCGCTCGGCTGGCTAATTGGGCCTTGAAAAGGCGATGTACCGCACAGATATTGAACCACGACAAGGAGTTATCTCTGTACGTCAGAGATATTCATGTTAGGTACAGCCATAGTGAGCTATCTAATAAGTAGATTTAAGCGATTCAAAATTGCGGCTTTTATCGATTATCGGAAGCCCTTATGATGAATCCATCGAAAGTTAAACGCCTCGCCTGGCCAACTTTTGCAACACCAGCCCGGCATATGTACATCACCAAGGAGCAAATACATGTCTACCTACATCAACACTGAAATCAAGCCGTTCAATGCTACCGCCTACCACAATGGCAAATTCGTTCAGGTGTCTGACGCTGACCTGAAAGGCAAGTGGTCTGTGGTGTTCTTCTATCCGGCTGACTTCACCTTCGTTTGCCCGACCGAGCTGGGCGACCTGGCTGACAACTACGCTGAATTCCAGAAGCTGGGCGTCGAGATCTACTCTGTCTCTACCGACACCCACTTCACCCACAAAGCATGGCACGACACCTCTGACACCATTCAGAAGATCCAGTACCCGATGATTGGTGACCCGACTGGTACCATCACCCGCAACTTCGGTGTGATGATCGAAGAAGCCGGTCTGGCTGATCGCGGTACCTTCGTGATTGACCCGCAGGGCATCATCCAGATCGTCGAGATCAACGCTGGCGGCATCGGCCGTGACGCCCTGGAACTGCTGCGCAAAGTCAAAGCGGCCCAGTACGTTGCCGCCCACCCGGGTGAAGTGTGCCCGGCTAAATGGAAAGAAGGCGATGCCACTCTGGCCCCGTCCCTGGACCTGGTAGGCAAGATCTAAGCCTCCCGCTTCCAAGACCGGCCCGCACAAGGGCCGGTTTTGTTTCCGGCCCTCAAAGAGTGCGCCGGTCTGCTTTCCGGCTTACATTTCACGCCGACCCGTAATCACAAGAAGGAATTCGACCATGTTGGATACCAACCTCAAACAACAGCTGAACACCTATCTGCAGTACATCGTCAATCCCATCGAGATCAGCGTGTCCGGCAACGACAGTGACAAATCTGCAGAGCTGCTGGCGTTGGCCAGCGAGATCGCCGAGATGTCCCCCAAGATCACCCAGACCTCTGGCACTGCCGCTCGCAAGCCTTCCATGAGCGTCGCGCCGCAGGGCCAAGCCCCGCGCGTTCACTTTGCCGGCATCCCCATGGGTCATGAATTTACCTCTCTGGTGCTTGCCCTGCTGCAAAGCGGCGGCCACCCCTCCAAGGCCGATGCGGCCGTGCAGGAGCAGATCCGCAATCTCAAGGGCGAGTTCCACTTCGAGACCTATATCTCCCTCTCCTGCCACAACTGCCCGGACGTGGTTCAGGCCCTCAACCTGATGGCCACCCTGAACCCCGGCATCACTCACACCATGATCGATGGCGCCCTGTTCCAGGAAGAAGTTGCCGAACGCCAGATCATGGCGGTACCGAATGTCTACCTGAACGGTCAGCCGTTCAGCCAGGGCCGCATCTCGCTGGAAGAGATCGTCGCCAAGCTCGACACTGGCGCAAGCGATCGCAAAGCCGCCGAGCTGAATGAGAAAGCTCCCTACGACGTGTTGGTGGTGGGCGGTGGCCCGGCTGGCGCCGCAGCGGCCATCTATGCCGCTCGTAAAGGCATTCGCACCGCCATCGTTGCCGAGCGTTTCGGTGGTCAGGTGATGGACACCGTCGGCATCGAGAACTTTATCTCCGTACCCTACACCGAAGGCCCCAAACTGGCCGCCAGTCTGGAGCAGCACGTCAAACAATATGGCGTGGAAGTGATCACCGAACAGCGTGCCGCCGCCATCAGTAAAGATGGTTATGTGAACGTGGATCTCGCCTCCGGCGCCACCTTGCAGAGCCGTGCCGTGATCCTGGCGACCGGTGCTCGCTGGCGCGATCTGAACGTACCGGGCGAGCTTGAGTACCGCACCAAGGGCGTAGCCTACTGCCCGCACTGCGATGGCCCCTTCTTCAAGGGCAAGCGAGTGGCGGTGATCGGTGGTGGTAACTCCGGCATCGAGGCAGCCATCGATCTGGCTGGCATCGTTGAGCATGTGACCGTGGTGGAGTTTGCCGATACCCTGCGTGCCGATGAGGTGCTGCAGAAGAAGGCTCGCTCGATGGGCAATATCGACATCATCATGAGCGCGCGCACCACCGAAGTGATCGGTGATGGCAGCAAGGTGGTCGGTATGGACTACGAAGATCGCACCACAGGTGAGATCAAACACCTGGCGGTGGCGGGTATCTTCGTCCAGATCGGCCTGGTACCGAACACCGAGTTCCTGAAAGGGAGCGAGATTGCCCTGACCCGCTTTGGCGAGATCGAGATCGATACCAAAGGGGCGACCTCCCTACCTGGCGTCTACGCCGCAGGGGATGCCACCACGGTACCGTTCAAGCAGATCATCATCTCCATGGGTGCCGGCGCCACCGCCGCACTGGGTGCGTTTGATTACCTCATCCGGACCCCTGCGCCAGAAGCGACCAAGGCTGACGCTGTGACCGCCTGATAGGCCGCACGCAACAAAAAGCCGACGCCCAATGAAGTGAACACGAGCGTCGGCTTTTTTACATCTGCATCGACGCGACATAAAAACCCCGCAGCAAACGGCGGGGTTTTTCATGACTAGGCATAAACGACTGCTATCACTCCAACAAGAAAACAGCCTCGATATTATCGCTTACCATGATCTGCTGTTGTTGATAGCTGTTATTCGCCATATCCGGCGCGGGGGCAGCCATCACCATGGCCTGCACCTCCTTCAGGTTGCGGCTGTAAGCGGTGATGGGCGAGGCGTTGCGGTACTCCACACTGTACACCTTGCCAAGCTTCATCCCGAACGCCTTGGCCAGAGATTCGGCCTTGGTTTTGGCATCCTCAACGGCATTCAACCGGGCCTGCTCCTTGATAACCTGTGGCGATTTCAACCCGTATTCAATCTGGGATACAGACTCCAACCCGGCTTTGAGTGCTGTATCCATCAAGGGGCTCAACTTGTCGAGCTGATAGAGCTTCACCGCCAATTGCCGCTGGGCACGGTATCCCAGCAACACCGTCTTATTGTTCTCACCATACTGATATTCCGGCGAGACCATCAGGTTGCCCGCCTCAACATCGCTGCGCTTGATCCCCAACCCTTCCAGTTGGCTGAAAAAGGCGGCGACCTTGGTATCTACCTGCTGCTTGGCCTTGAGGCCCTGCTTATCCAGAGCACTCACCGCCACATTGAGGGTGAGCATATCGGGTTCAGTTTTCTGCTCGGCATAACCGCTCACCACCAGATGGGGCGCTTGCGGCACGTCAATCGCTAGCAGCGGAGCACTGACAACCAGAGCGGAAAGAGTAAGAAGGGGACGCCACATAGAAAAAACCTCAATCGAAAAGATTGAGCTCATTATGCCCGTGCAGCTACGGGATTCATATATCGTGCAAGGGGGGGATCTGTTCCAGTATCTGGCTGGTCAGATCGAGGCTGATGGTAACCATGCTGCCAGGCTCCTGGCTCTGGTTTGCCATATTCAGCGCCGGTGTCGCGCTACAAGCCAACACCTCATCATCGAAATGGAACGAATCCCACGACAGAACGCGTCCTTGCTGAACCGATCCAACATCGGTGCCACCACTCTCCTCCGCCCTCGCAGACCAGGCAATGGTATCAGACGGCCCCAGCAAATCGTGCAACAACGGGGAGTGAAAACTGGCCAACGGATACTCCTGCTGCCCCTGAACATGGCCCACCAGGATCATGTTATGGGCAGATTCGGTATCCATGACCGGCACATAGATGATAGCGGCAGCAGCAAAATCAACATAGAGCGATCCCGCTACATCACCGGCCTCATTCTCTATCTCCATCCCATCCAGCCGATCACCCGCAATCGAGGCCTGATAGCCAAACTGGCCGGCGCAGGTAATGTTCCCCTGCCCATCCCAGCTATAACGGATGCCATCAATGTCGACCCAGTTGAATGACTGCATGATTACCCTCTCCTCTACTGCCGCTATCTTATCCATCCCCTTGAGGAAAAAACAGGGGCCAGGCAAGCCCGGCCCCATTACTCGCTTACGGATCCACCTTGAGGTTACCGTCATCCAGCAGTTGCTTGATGATATCTTGGTTAGAACCCAGAGAAGCCAGATCGAGTGAGTTCTGGAACTGAATTGTCAGTTCCGCCTCCCCACCAGCCCCGGCAGGATCTATCGTCAACGTCTTGGTCGTCGTGTTGAACTGCAGATAGTTGATCAGCACGGCTGCCAAGTCTTCGTTGTCCCCCAGCGCTGGTACGCCAACCAGCAGATCAGACAGATCCAGCACATCGCCACCACTGACAGTCGCACCCAAGGTGAAGTCGGTGATGTTGTCCGTACTGCCGTCGGCATCGCCACTGACCCATTTGAAGGTATCGTTACCAGTGCCTCCGGTAAGAGTATCCGAACCTAAGCCACCAATCAGGGTATCGTTACCACCTTGACCATAGAGGATGTCATTACCAGCACCACCATCCAATATGTCATCCCCACCCACTGTACCTTCTTGAGCGTAGGAGGCATGGTTAGTTACTAATTCGGTCAGCAACTGATTCGATGTCAGCCCTGGATGTGCAGCTACAAATGCAGCCCAGCCACCATCAGCACTGTTGACATAAATACTGTCGCCATATATCACATCATTGCCGGCACCACTTTGCAGATGATCATTGCCTACCGAAGCAGCAGCACTCCCCCCGCCGGTAAGCTGACCAATAACGGTATTAAGCTGGTTAGCATTGTTGACATTGGTTGCGCTACCTCCTGTTCCTTCGACTTGACCAAGTAGCGTCAAGGCATTAGCACCGATTTGAATCCCAACAGACTCAATCGTAAAAGTCTGCCCGACTGACGAGCCTACATTCTCAATTCGGTTTACTTCGCTGACATTATCATCATTGCTTGAGCCACTAGGATTATAAGTCCCGAGCACATGCTGCATAGCCACAGCACTGCTGACACTATCAACCGTCGTTGTACCATTTGCATGGTATGCTCGGTTGGGCTCCCCATCAGAAACAAAGATAACTTTGTTAACATCAGCAGCGGCAATAGGAGCATCAGGGCCAACTGATTCAATCCAGTTATTAGCGGCGATCAATCCAGCCTCATAGTTTGTGGCGTCAGCACTGGGCACAGTGATGGCATTGACAAAAGCAATTGCTGCCAACCGTTGGGCATTGTCATCTACTCCTCCAGTTGTCAGAGTGAAGCTACCTGAGCTGTTTACCTGAGTAGCGAACGCATCGATATGAATTCGAATGTCGCTCGCTCCCGAGTTGTACAACCCATTAATTGCACTGATCACTGCCTGCTTCATAGCCTCGAGTCGGGTGATACTGGACGTGACACCATTAATATTGGTGAACTGAATTGTATTGCTGATCATGCTGCCTGAGTTATCCAGCAAAAAGGCAATATTCGCTTTCTGCCCAGGTAACTGGTTCGATCCTCCGACATCTCCGATCAGGACATCATTACCACTCTTTCCATCAATTTCGCCAGCGCCACCAGACACGACAAACGGTACGGAGCTGCCGCTGACATCGTCGGCATTACTACCAACGATAAGAACAGGAGCAACAACCGGCTCAAAGGCCACCTGCAATATTGATGTATCTTTGTCACCATCACCATCAACTACCGCAACATTGAAATTAGTGATCACAGGGTCCTCTTCAATACGCTCGAGTAAATTGGCTCCAGTAACCCTGAAACCATCACCGCCAGCATCAGACAACTCGACCCGAGTGATATTCGTCAACGTAGTGGGGATAGTTGCCTCTGTATGATTGGTAAAGAGCGTAGTGCCGCTTTGAACGACCTGATCACCGTTCGAATTAGTGCCATAAATAGTCCAGCTAACTAAATTTGTGGCTGCATTCGATTTATTTTCAACTGAGAAAGCGACTTCTAGTGCGGGGGCCGAGAAATCAAAATAAATTTTATTAGCCCCTTCGATCCACTGATTGTCTGTCGCTAGACCTTGCGTACTCGAGTTAACAGTACCCTCCAGCGAATCTACCGTCATGATGACATTCTGCCCATTGGGGATAACATCTCCAGGCTTATAAATGCCACCTGTATCGGTAATAACCAAATAATCCTGATAGCCACCGACACTCTTGTTAAACGTTGTTGAGAACTCTTCGATTGCCCCATCAACCTTACCGTCCATGTCAATGATATAGTGACCAGTAACATCCATGGTCAGAGTAAAGATCAGATTCTGTCCGCTACCACCGGTGTATGCACCTGGTACTGTGCTGGTATAAGCAAACAAGGTACCCGGCGAAGCCGGATTCACGTAGTAATAGATAGTGTATCCATCTGAGGTCAACACACTAGCCGCATAAGTAGTGGTGGTTCCATTCCAGCCAGAGATATTCCCTGTCAGGTCACCATGACCTGCACCATCACTCCCCAAATCAACGGTATACATACCCTCAACATATCCTGAGCTCGAGTTTGCCAGTGAAGTAGATTTTGAGGTTTCAACAATATCCGGACCGTCATCGTCAAAGCTGAACGCCGAGGTCGTGTTGTTGGCCAGCACCACCGTATCGGAGGCCACGATCTGGTCACCATCGCCGTCGACACGGGTAACCTGAGCTTGCAGCAACAGCGTGCTGCCCGGCGCCAGCAGCAGTTGCACCGCTTCGTCGTACAGACCGTCAGTGCCGTTGTCCAGCGCCTCGTACAGCGTGGTCTGCAGTTGCAGCGAGCCACCAACATCGACGATCTCGATCTTGAAGACTGTTTGGTTGGTGGTGTCCTTGCCCTCCAGCACGCCGGCACCCGTGGCGAACAGGGTGATCGCCCCGCCATTGGTGGCCACCAGGTTGGTGGCCAATCCATTAACCGGAACACCGGTGAAGCTCACCGCCGTGCTGAGCGAGCCCGCACCGTCCGAGCCGTAGCTGCCGCTGATGGTAAACAGGCTCAGCAGGCCACCGCTCACCGTCGTGGTCGCACGCGCCAGCGCGCCGCTCACATCGTCGTTGACGTAGCTGTCGGAACTCTCGCCCGTCGCATAGTGGTCCGTGGCACCGGTGGTTTCGTCCAGCGAGACTGTCACTGCCGCCGTGCCGCCTGCGTTGGCCGTCACGGTCTGGGTCGGACCGTCATCGTCGAAGCTGAACGCCGAGGTCGTGTTGTTGGCCAGCACCACCGTATCGGAGGCCACGATCTGGTCACCATCACCGTCGACACGGGTAACCTGAGCTTGCAGCAACAGCGTGCTGCCCGGCGCCAGCAGCAGTTGCACCGCTTCGTCGTACAGACCGTCAGTGCCGTTGTCCAGCGCCTCGTACAGCGTGGTCTGCAGTTGCAGCGAGCCACCAACATCGACGATCTCGATCTTGAAGACTGTTTGGTTGGTGGTGTCCTTGCCCTCCAGCACGCCGGCACCCGTGGCGAACAGGGTGATCGCCCCGCCATTGGTGGCCACCAGGTTGGTGGCCAATCCATTAACCGGAACACCGGTGAAGCTCACCGCCGTGCTGAGCGAGCCCGCACCGTCCGAGCCGTAGCTGCCGCTGATGGTAAACAGGCTCAGCAGGCCACCGCTCACCGTCGTGGTCGCACGCGCCAGCGCGCCGCTCACATCGTCGTTGACGTAGCTGTCGGAACTCTCGCCCGTCGCATAGTGGTCCGTGGCACCGGTGGTTTCGTCCAGCGAGACTGTCACTGCCGCCGTGCCGCCTGCGTTGGCCGTCACGGTCTGGGTCGGACCGTCATCGTCGAAGCTGAACGCCGAGGTCGTGTTGTTGGCCAGCACCACCGTATCGGAGGCCACGATCTGGTCACCATCGCCGTCGACACGGGTAACCTGAGCTTGCAGCAACAGCGTGCTGCCCGGCGCCAGCAGCAGTTGCACCGCTTCGTCGTACAGACCGTCAGTGCCGTTGTCCAGCGCCTCGTACAGCGTGGTCTGCAGTTGCAGCGAGCCACCAACATCGACGATCTCGATCTTGAAGACTGTTTGGTTGGTGGTGTCCTTGCCCTCCAGCACGCCGGCACCCGTGGCGAACAGGGTGATCGCCCCGCCATTGGTGGCCACCAGGTTGGTGGCCAATCCATTAACCGGAACACCGGTGAAGCTCACCGCCGTGCTGAGCGAGCCCGCACCGTCCGAGCCGTAGCTGCCGCTGATGGTAAACAGGCTCAGCAGGCCACCGCTCACCGTCGTGGTCGCACGCGCCAGCGCGCCGCTCACATCGTCGTTGACGTAGCTGTCGGAACTCTCGCCCGTCGCATAGTGGTCCGTGGCACCGGTGGTTTCGTCCAGCGAGACTGTCACTGCCGCCGTGCCGCCTGCGTTGGCCGTCACGGTCTGGGTCGGACCGTCATCGTCGAAGCTGAACGCCGAGGTCGTGTTGTTGGCCAGCACCACCGTATCGGAGGCCACGATCTGGTCACCATCGCCGTCGACACGGGTAACCTGAGCTTGCAGCAACAGCGTGCTGCCCGGCGCCAGCAGCAGTTGCACCGCTTCGTCGTACAGACCGTCAGTGCCGTTGTCCAGCGCCTCGTACAGCGTGGTCTGCAGTTGCAGCGAGCCACCAACATCGACGATCTCGATCTTGAAGACTGTTTGGTTGGTGGTGTCCTTGCCCTCCAGCACGCCGGCACCCGTGGCGAACAGGGTGATCGCCCCGCCATTGGTGGCCACCAGGTTGGTGGCCAATCCATTAACCGGAACACCGGTGAAGCTCACCGCCGTGCTGAGCGAGCCCGCACCGTCCGAGCCGTAGCTGCCGCTGATGGTAAACAGGCTCAGCAGGCCACCGCTCACCGTCGTGGTCGCACGCGCCAGCGCGCCGCTCACATCGTCGTTGACGTAGCTGTCGGAACTCTCGCCCGTCGCATAGTGGTCCGTGGCACCGGTGGTTTCGTCCAGCGAGACTGTCACTGCCGCCGTGCCGCCTGCATTGGCTGTCACGGTCTGGGTCGGACCGTCATCGTCGAAGCTGAACGCCGAGGTCGTGTTGTTGGCCAGCACCACCGTATCGGAGGCCACGATCTGGTCACCATCGCCGTCGACACGGGTAACCTGAGCTTGCAGCAACAGCGTGCTGCCCGGCGCCAGCAGCAGTTGCACCGCTTCGTCGTACAGACCGTCAGTGCCGTTGTCCAGCGCCTCGTACAGCGTGGTCTGCAGTTGCAGCGAGCCACCAACATCGACGATCTCGATCTTGAAGACTGTTTGGTTGGTGGTGTCCTTGCCCTCCAGCACGCCGGCACCCGTGGCGAACAGGGTGATCGCCCCGCCATTGGTGGCCACCAGGTTGGTGGCCAATCCATTAACCGGAACACCGGTGAAGCTCACCGCCGTGCTGAGCGAGCCCGCACCGTCCGAGCCGTAGCTGCCGCTGATGGTAAACAGGCTCAGCAGGCCACCGCTCACCGTCGTGGTCGCACGCGCCAGCGCGCCGCTCACATCGTCGTTGACGTAGCTGTCGGAACTCTCGCCCGTCGCATAGTGGTCCGTGGCACCGGTGGTTTCGTCCAGCGAGACTGTCACTGCCGCCGTGCCGCCTGCGTTGGCCGTCACGGTCTGGGTCGGACCGTCATCGTCGAAGCTGAACGCCGAGGTCGTGTTGTTGGCCAGCACCACCGTATCGGAGGCCACGATCTGGTCACCATCGCCGTCGACACGGGTAACCTGAGCTGCAGCAACAGCGTGCTGCCCGGCGCCAGCAGCAGTTGCACCGCTTCGTCGTACAGACCGTCAGTGCCGTTGTCCAGCGCCTCGTACAGCGTGGTCTGCAGTTGCAGCGAGCCACCAACATCGACGATCTCGATCTTGAAGACTGTTTGGTTGGTGGTGTCCTTGCCCTCCAGCACGCCGGCACCCGTGGCGAACAGGGTGATCGCCCCGCCATTGGTGGCCACCAGGTTGGTGGCCAATCCATTAACCGGAACACCGGTGAAGCTCACCGCCGTGCTGAGCGAGCCCGCACCGTCCGAGCCGTAGCTGCCGCTGATGGTAAACAGGCTCAGCAGGCCACCGCTCACCGTCGTGGTCGCACGCGCCAGCGCGCCGCTCACATCGTCGTTGACGTAGCTGTCGGAACTCTCGCCCGTCGCATAGTGGTCCGTGGCACCGGTGGTTTCGTCCAGCGAGACTGTCACTGCCGCCGTGCCGCCTGCATTGGCTGTCACGGTCTGGGTCGGACCGTCATCGTCGAAGCTGAACGCCGAGGTCGTGTTGTTGGCCAGCACCACCGTATCGGAGGCCACGATCTGGTCACCATCGCCGTCGACACGGGTAACCTGAGCTTGCAGCAACAGCGTGCTGCCCGGCGCCAGCAGCAGTTGCACCGCTTCGTCGTACAGACCGTCAGTGCCGTTGTCCAGCGCCTCGTACAGCGTGGTCTGCAGTTGCAGCGAGCCACCAACATCGACGATCTCGATCTTGAAGACTGTTTGGTTGGTGGTGTCCTTGCCCTCCAGCACGCCGGCACCCGTGGCGAACAGGGTGATCGCCCCGCCATTGGTGGCCACCAGGTTGGTGGCCAATCCATTAACCGGAACACCGGTGAAGCTCACCGCCGTGCTGAGCGAGCCCGCACCGTCCGAGCCGTAGCTGCCGCTGATGGTAAACAGGCTCAGCAGGCCACCGCTCACCGTCGTGGTCGCACGCGCCAGCGCGCCGCTCACATCGTCGTTGACGTAGCTGTCGGAACTCTCGCCCGTCGCATAGTGGTCCGTGGCACCGGTGGTTTCGTCCAGCGAGACTGTCACTGCCGCCGTGCCGCCTGCGTTGGCCGTCACGGTCTGGGTCGGACCGTCATCGTCGAAGCTGAACGCCGAGGTCGTGTTGTTGGCCAGCACCACCGTATCGGAGGCCACGATCTGGTCACCATCGCCGTCGACACGGGTAACCTGAGCTTGCAGCAACAGCGTGCTGCCCGGCGCCAGCAGCAGTTGCACCGCTTCGTCGTACAGACCGTCAGTGCCGTTGTCCAGCGCCTCGTACAGCGTGGTCTGCAGTTGCAGCGAGCCACCAACATCGACGATCTCGATCTTGAAGACTGTTTGGTTGGTGGTGTCCTTGCCCTCCAGCACGCCGGCACCCGTGGCGAACAGGGTGATCGCCCCGCCATTGGTGGCCACCAGGTTGGTGGCCAATCCATTAACCGGAACACCGGTGAAGCTCACCGCCGTGCTGAGCGAGCCCGCACCGTCCGAGCCGTAGCTGCCGCTGATGGTAAACAGGCTCAGCAGGCCACCGCTCACCGTCGTGGTCGCACGCGCCAGCGCGCCGCTCACATCGTCGTTGACGTAGCTGTCGGAACTCTCGCCCGTCGCATAGTGGTCCGTGGCACCGGTGGTTTCGTCCAGCGAGACTGTCACTGCCGCCGTGCCGCCTGCGTTGGCCGTCACGGTCTGGGTCGGACCGTCATCGTCGAAGCTGAACGCCGAGGTCGTGTTGTTGGCCAGCACCACCGTATCGGAGGCCACGATCTGGTCACCATCGCCGTCGACACGGGTAACCTGAGCTTGCAGCAACAGCGTGCTGCCCGGCGCCAGCAGCAGTTGCACCGCTTCGTCGTACAGACCGTCAGTGCCGTTGTCCAGCGCCTCGTACAGCGTGGTCTGCAGTTGCAGCGAGCCACCAACATCGACGATCTCGATCTTGAAGACTGTTTGGTTGGTGGTGTCCTTGCCCTCCAGCACGCCGGCACCCGTGGCGAACAGGGTGATCGCCCCGCCATTGGTGGCCACCAGGTTGGTGGCCAATCCATTAACCGGAACACCGGTGAAGCTCACCGCCGTGCTGAGCGAGCCCGCACCGTCCGAGCCGTAGCTGCCGCTGATGGTAAACAGGCTCAGCAGGCCACCGCTCACCGTCGTGGTCGCACGCGCCAGCGCGCCGCTCACATCGTCGTTGACGTAGCTGTCGGAACTCTCGCCCGTCGCATAGTGGTCCGTGGCACCGGTGGTTTCGTCCAGCGAGACTGTCACTGCCGCCGTGCCGCCTGCATTGGCTGTCACGGTCTGGGTCGGAACATCATCCAAGATCGTGACATCAAGAGAGCCATTGGCGGTATCACCATCGGTATCGGTCAGTACAACGTTAAAACTCTCGGCAAGCGAAGTGTCATTGGCTGGTCTTGTATGGTTTTCATTATCGCCAAGGGTGTAGCTGTAGCTGACTTGCCCTGCGCCAGTCACCGGGTTGTAGGTCACGGCAGTGATGGTCAGGACATTTCCCAACGGGCTGATAATGGTTTGGGGAAACGATACACCGAACTGGCCATTGGTGATTAATGCGACGCCACCCAACGTCAAACTCTGAACACCGTCAGGGGCACTGAAGGTAAACACGCCACCTTGAGTCAACGCTGCCGAATCCGGGGTTGAACCATCCGCCAGGTTGGCATCACTGACCAATACCTCCCCCCCTTCCAGAGCAAGGCCCTCAAGGCGCACCTCTTCATCGACCGGAGTCATGGAGATAACAAGTGTTGAAGTCACTGTATCCTGGCCATCGGTTACCTGATAGCTCACTGGGGGAACGGTGCCATCATAGTTAGGCGCTGGGGTGAAGGTATAACTCCCATCCGGATTGATGATCAGCGTGCCCACACCGGTAATGGTGGCAGCAACGCCGGCAGGCACACCGAGGTTGATACCCCAGTCATATGACACGATAGAGGCATCAGCGGGTCCATCTGGATTGGTACTATTATCGAGCAGGTTCCCGCTGACCTGGGTGTCTTCCTGGGTCACGATGGTTTCGCCCAAATCATCCAGCTGATTCTCAAGAATTAAATCTTCTGCCTGATTTTCATTGATGAGCGCCGCCGTATCGTACGTGGTATCAAACCCAGCCTCCGCGATCGTGGCATCACCGGTTCGATCAATAGTGACAAAGCCACCGTTACCACTGGCCCCGGCTACGCCACCAATTCCGCCACCACCGGCCGCTGGTGCCCCACCCGCTGCGGAAGCCTCAAAATTCTTAGTCGGGTCCACACCCTGCAGAATTGACTCTTGCAATGCGGCAATATCGGACGGGGCGCCTTCGGTGGGCGAGGCTCCTTGCGGTTGACCTGGTTCAACCGACTCGGACCCCGTAGGTGAATGCTGTGCAGGTGTATCGTCATAAGGGGAAAGTGCCAGCTTGGCATCATCCGCGATGATCAACTTGGCACCGGGTTGGAGAATTTCCCCTTTTTGCAGAAGACGGCGGCTTCCGTCAGCCAGCACAATCTCCACATTTCCTTCGATAGCTGAAACAACCACGGACTTGTCGATGATTTGGGTACGCATATCCATTGCTCCAAGGTGACCGATCTTGATGTCTACACCGTAGAAGCTGATTGCGCGCTGTTCCGTTGCAAAAAAGTGTACGTTCGAGAGGGATTAAACAAATACACGGAAAAAAATCGAAAAGTTGGAATTTATTAATATAAATCAAAATCTTATTATCGATGCCATTCGAGACCATGTTTATTTAATTATATAAAGAGGGTTTAAATAGAGGCAATTGGTATAAAAAAAGGCCCCTTTCGGGGCCATTTTTCAGCATTTTATTCAAGACAATTGGAAGGCGGGGTGAACAAATCCCTGATAACCGTCGATATGTAGTTTGGAGAGCAGCTCAACTTGATGTTGATCCTCGACACGGGTCGCAATGGTGGTCACACCGGCATTGTGCGCAGCACGGCACACGGCTGCGAGGAATGAGGTGTCAGCACCCGGCTCCATGACCTGACTGGTATAACCGTGATCGACCTTGACATAAGCCGGCAACAGCTCCTCCAGATAGCCCAGAGACTGGAAGTGACGGCCGTAGTGGTCAACGCCCCACTGGAAGCCATGAGCTTGCAAGGTGCCCACCAGCGCAGCCACGTTGTCCTTATGCTTCATGATGGCAGCTTCAGGTATTTCGAATAACAACCGCTCTTTCAGCTCGGCATGCTCGGTCAAATAGCGCTTCAGCCAGGTTAAAAATTCATCCGAACAGAGCGAGCCGGCAGTGATGTTGATCGCCAGCACCAGATCAGACTGCTTTTGCAATAAAGGAACGCAGGCATCAAGCACCGCCTGGTCAAACTCGCCACCCAGTTTGAACTGTTCAATCGCGGGCAAGAACTGGCCGGCAAAATAATCTGTGCCATCGCGAGAGATAGAAGCAAACAGCTCGGCATGCAATCTGGCGCCAGTATCAAAGCGGCAAGCAGGTTGGGCTTTAAAGCGCCAGAGTTGTCGTGAAATGGCGTCTTGTACCAGATCTCGCCAAGCCAAACGTCCCATCAAACCTTGTTCGGTGCCCCCTTCCATCACCACAGCACCGCGGCGTTCATTGCGTGCCTTGCCAAGCGCATTATCGGCTTTGGTCAACAGGGCAGAGAGATCATCATTGCCATCGCGACCGGCAATACCGATGACGGAGAGCGCATCGCCTTCGCCCATTGGATTCACCACCAGATCGGCGATGCGGCTATTAATCACTTCAGCCAACTCTTTTAGTTGAGTGAGATCATCCGTTGGGCAGAGCAGCGCATATTCCGTCGCGGAGATCCGTGCCAAGGCGGCCCCATCCCACCCCTTTAATTGCTCTTTCAAGGCCTGAGCGATCGATTTGACCATATTGTCGCGGGCCGCAAAGCCTTCATCGCGATAGATATCATCCAGCATATCGACCGCAACCAGCATGACGCCCCCCTGGCCAGCCTCCGCTATCCATGCGTTTACCTGGCCCACAAAATAGGCTCGGTTGCCAAGACCCGATACGGCATCGACATAAACCCGCTCACGCAATTTCTCGGCCTCATCGGCTTGTTCTTTGAACTGCAACGCCAACTTGCTTG
This sequence comes from Aeromonas veronii, assembly GCA_041319085.1. Classification (NCBI taxonomy): domain Bacteria; kingdom Pseudomonadati; phylum Pseudomonadota; class Gammaproteobacteria; order Aeromonadales; family Aeromonadaceae; genus Aeromonas; species Aeromonas veronii. The sequence continues at coordinate 2,615,457 of CP101033.1, forward strand.
AGAGGGTGTTAATCGCCTGGACGACCTGCTTCAATTCATGGGTTTTAGGCTCCGGGATCGTATGACCAAAATGGTGAAGCTCGATCTCGACAGCCTGTTCACAGATCTGTTTGAGTGGCTTGAGTAAGTAGTTAAGTGCTCTCATCAACAAAATGGTGGTGATCAAGAAACCGACCAGAAACCAGCTCGCCAGCTTGCTCATCCCCCGCCACAACTCGTAATAAGCCTGGCCGGGGTGACCCACCACTTTTAATTTTCCAAGCTGCAACCAGCCAGACGTCAGAATTGACTCGTTGGATACCTCGGGAAACAGTCCCAAATTCACAAACCACTGCGGCACACCCTGAATGTTGTTGGTATTTTCCTGCTCGATGACATCCTTTGAGGCCAGCAGATCAAGGCGAACCAACCGATAATAGCCGCCATCAAAAATGGCTTGGATCACCGACTCGGCACCGACCTTGTCACCATTTTCCAGATAGGGTGTGAGCGCAAGCCCCAACGAGGTGGCCGTATTAATGACCGTTGTTTCCTGTTGCTGCGCCAGATAAGTGCGGGTTGAATTGAATTGCACCCAGTATGTGGCTGCAAATAACAATCCAAACAGCAGCAGCATGGTGGCTAATAACTGTCGATAGAGCGTCATAGGTTAATCATCCAAATTCACCACTGGCCGAGCCAATCGCCCCGAGGTCATGCGATTGCGTAAATCATTCCATAATCCCAAGCGGGATGATTGACCAGCCAGTTCCCCTTGGCCACGCGCCTTCATCAACCACAAGTGACTACCGTTAAAGCTAAAAATAGGTACCAGATCCCGACGTTGACTTGCCGGACGGATAGAACCGATAAGATTGTCCAGGATCACCGGGACCGATGATGGCGTCTCGTAATAAGCAACAACCATATGAAACTGGTTATAATCGAGCGCCTTGACGTACACCATCCGCATTTTTTCATCCGGGATACCAAGCTCGAGTAGCGTAGAGTATTTGGCGATACTGAAATCTTCACAGTCCCCTCCGGCTGCCCCCAAAAATTCCAGCGGAGTTGCCCAATAATCCTTTTTACGCCACAACTTGATATCGTCAATAAAACGCATCCGATTGAAAAAATTATTTACTCGCTCGAGTTTTTTTTCTTCGCTCAGAGCCCTGCCTTGCGTCTCCATGACCAGCATACGCCAACTGGTGACACGCTTGCCGGCTCTGACGCCATAGGCCTGCTCCGCCCGCTTGATCAAGTCGAGATCTTCCTGTGGCAAAGGCTGACTGGCACAGAGCAAAAGTGAGACGGGTAACAGCAGGATCCATAAGGAGTGGCGTAAAACTCGTCGCGTTTGGTCTCTCCATTCATTGAGGAGATAACACCATCTGCCACCGATACCGCGCTGGAGTGTCACATCATATCCCTGCTGCATTATTGCTGCTGCACTCCTCAATACCGGTGCAACCACCTGCTTTAGCCAAGCATGGTGACTGCCAGCAGCAGTCACCATGTTGACGTTTATCATCCCGGTGGGATCATGGGCAAACGATTATTGCTTGGCCTGCCATTCAGCGGGTTGTTTGACGCTAAACGCATTGAGCAGGCTGCCTGTCGCGTTGAGAATGCGATAGTCCGCCAGCAGTGCATCATACTCGGCAGTGATATAGCTGCGGCGCGCCTCGAACAATTCGTTCTCGGTGTTTAATACGTCCAGCAATGTCCGTTGACCCAAGCCAAACTGCTTCTTGTATGCCTGTACTGTGTCATAGCTGGCGTCAACATGCTCTTTCAGGAAGCTCTTTTGCTTGGCCAGCGACTCTTTCGCGTTCCAGGCCAGACGAGTGCCTTCCTCCACCTGGCGGAACGCATTCAGATGAATATCTTTCGCCTGAGCGTAGAGCGCCGATGTGGCATTGCTCTCTGCCACATCAGAACCGCCACGGAACAAGTTGTAACGCATCCGCACCATGGCGGTCAGATCATCGTTACGCCCTTTGACCGCATCGATATCCTCATTCCAGTTCTGATCGACCTCAAAGGTCACATTGGGGTAGAAACCGGATTTGGCACCTTCATGCTGATACTTGGCCGCTTCAATATCCTGCAGGGAAGAGAGCAGGGTCGGGTGGACTTCGGTCGCCGTTTTCAGGGCAGTATCGAGGCTGGTCGGGATAAGCGCGGTATTGGGAATCGGCTGTACCAGATCTTTTGGCACCTCATTGACGACACGGATAAATTCACTCTCGGCATCGCGATAGTTGTTCTCGGCTGCCGCCTGATTGGAATAGGCCCGGGCAACACGACCATCGATCTGGGTCTGATCCGCGGTAGAGCCCAGCCCTGAATCAGTCCGCTTGCTGATGTCGCTGCGGATCTGCTCGTGGGTTTCCAGGTTCTGTTTGGAGAGCTCCAGGATCTCCTGCTGGCGCAGCATATTGAGGTAGACCTCAGCCACCCGCAGCGCGGTGTTTTCTGCTTCGGAGATCATCGCCAGACGCTGGGCATTGGCTTCAGCTTGGGTTCTGGAGACGTTACTGCTGACATCAAAGCCATCGAACAACATTTGCCGCAGACTGAGTCCAGCCTCTTTACGAGTCAGTGAATCATCGCCCCTGAACGCAGGAGAACGAGTCGTAGGACTGTCCGTTTTTTCATAGCCTACGCCACCACGCAGATCGATCGTAGGATAATAGCCACCCTTGGCCCCATCATGCTGATAAAGCCGTGCCTGATAAAGATCAAACGCTTCCTTGATCTTGGGATGAGTCGCAAGTGCCTGCCCCACAGACTCTTCCAGAGTCTGGGCCTGCCCCAATGCTGGCAACATAGTTATGCCACTGACCAGCATGGCAACAATCGTTTTTTTCATGTTATCTCCAGTCATGTCTTGTTTTTAGATTGCTGGCTTATCGTTCTCTCAGCGCCGACTGTTTTGCCCTTAATATGGGTTTCAGCAAATAGTCTAGGACACTTTTTTTACCAGTAATAATATCAGCACTGGCTAACATACCGGGGATGATGGGAAGTGCGTTAAGCTCATCGCCCAAGTAACTCTTCTCGGTACGAACCCGAACCAGATAAAAGGAGTTCCCCTCCTCATCCTGGATCGAGTCGGCACTTATCTGCTCAACCTTGCCATGTAATCCTCCATAGATGGTGAAATCATAGGCGGTGATTTTGACCACTGCGTCCAGCCCTGGCCGCAAAAAAGCGATATCTTTCGGGGAAACTTTAGCCTCAACCAGCAGAGTATCTTCCAGTGGGACAATTTCCATTAAATCCATGCCAGGCTGAACCACGCCGCCCAGGGTGTTGACCTTGAGCTTCTTGATGGTGCCCTTGAGCGGGGCAATCACGCTGGTCCGATCCACCCTGTCTCGCAAGCCAACCTGCCCCTCTGACAACTGGCCCAGTTTCCCCTGCTTGTCATTCAGTTCAGTCTGGGAGTCGGCCCTGAACTTCAGCGCAATATCGTTACGCTTGGAGATGGTCTCACGCAGTACCGCATTGAGCTTGGGAATAAGCAGGCGGTTACTCTCCAGCTCTCCCTGCATCTCGTTGACCTGCCGCTCCAGCTTGATCAGCTCCACTTGAGGTACAATACCCTCTTTTGCTAGGGGACGGCTAATATTCAGCTCTTGTTTAGCCAGATCCACGCTGCGATTCACGGTGCGGATCTTGGCGTTGAGCTCAATCAGCTCCTGCTCATTCTGCTCGATTTGCTGACCAAGAATATAGAGCTGGTTTTTCAGGTTATTAAGGCGATCCCGCTGTACTGAGCGCTCACGGTGCGCGTATTCGGCAAAGACGGTTTCATAACCATCGGGGAACTGAATAGGCGCTTCGCCTACCACTACCTGTTCACGCCACCCCAGCGCCGGGTCGTTTTTCACCTCGACACTGGCCATCTCGGCGCGCAGACGGGCCACATCCCCCTTCAGGGTGACCACCTCCTGCTCGCGTTCTCTAAAGTCGGAGCGGAAACGGGTGTCATCGATGCGCAGCAGCGGCTGCCCCTTTTCGACGATATCCCCCTCTTTAACGAAGATCTCTTTGACGATCCCCCCTTCCAGGTTCTGGATCACCTGCAATTGGCGGGACGGAATCACCTTGCCCTGACCCACGGTGACTTCATCCAGCTCGGCCCAGGCCGCCCAGACAATGGCACTCATGAAAAAGAGGAAACAGCACCATAGCAGGATGCGGGCCCCTGTCGGCGTGGTCTGCAGCACGGCTGCCGCGCCGTCATCGACAAACTCCAGATGCTCGGGAGCTGGCAATACATCGCCAGAAGGCGCCTTTTGGCTGCGCTTGAACCAGTCCATGATTCCCTTAACCATGGGACACCTCCTGGACACGCACCTTGCCTTCCTTCAACTGCTGCAACACCGCCTCTTTGGGCCCATCAGCAACAATCTGCCCCTGTTCGAGAACGATCACCCGCGATGCGACATCGAGCATCGAGGTCTTGTGAGTGATGAGGATCAATGTGGTTTCCGGGCCCAGTCTGGAGAGCTCCTGCTTGACCTGCATCTCGGACTGGTTGTCCATGTTAGAGGTCGGCTCATCCATCACCAAAATGGGGGGATCATTGAGCAGCGCGCGTGCCAGCAAGATCGCCTGACGCTGGCCACCGGAGAGCTGGCGCCCCCCCTCGCCAATCTGCCGCTCCAGCCCGTTGGGATCCCGGTTGGTAAAGTTGGTGACGCCCGCCCGCTTGGCCGCGCGCAAGACTCTCACATCATCCACCAGCGGATTGCCCAGCATGATGTTGTCCCGCACCGAGCCAAAGAACAGGATGACATCTTGCGGGACACAGCCGATATTGCGACGGATTACCGCAGGGGGCAGTTGATCGAGTTCAAAACCGTCGATACGTACCGAGCCATCAGTCGGTCGATATAGTCCCATCAGCAACTTCTCAAGGGTCGTTTTACCCGCCCCAATCCGACCGATAATTGCCACCTTTTCGCCCGGCTGAATGCGCAAATTGATATTGTGCAGAGTGCTGGTTTCCATTCCTGGATATTTGAAGGAGACATTCTCAAATTCAATTCGACCGGCTATCACCGGATGATGAATATATTGCTTGCCCTCCTCCTGTTCGCCAGGGGTTTGCATGATTTTTTCCAAAATATCCAGCGCAGACTTGGCTTGGTTATAGCGGGTCGACAGCACAGAGAGTTGCACCATTGGCGCAATGGCACGGCTGGATAGCATCACAGCGGCAATCATGCCCCCCATGGTGACCAAGCCTTCGGATATCTGGTAAACACCGACGATCACCAGCCCGACGGTCACCACCTGCTGGATATAACTGGCCAGCGAGGACATGGAGTTGGTAATGCGGCGGGTCTGCACGCCCCAGGTAGAAATATGGGAGACGGCCTGCTCCCAGCGATGCTGGAACATGCTCTCGGCACCAAAAATCTTGACCGTTTCCAACCCAGAAATACTTTCAATCAGATTGGCGTTCTTCTGGGATGCAAGGCGCGAGCCCTCTTCAATGGATTTCTTGAGGGGTTCCTGGATATAGAAGCTGTAAGCGATCAGGATCAGCATGGCGACGATGGGCACCACCACCATCACACCGGCAAACATCCAGATGATAAAGAGGAAGAAGACGGCAAAAGGCAGATCGATCAGGGTAGAAACCGTCGCGGAAGTGAAAAACTCCCGCACCGATTCAAATTCCTGCAGATGTTTGGCAAAAGCGCCGGTGGAAGCGGGACGCGACTCCATCCGCATCCCCATGACCTTGGCGAAGATCTTGGCCGACAACAGCACATCGGACTTTTTACCGGCAATATCGATAAAGTAACTGCGCAACTGCCGCATCACAAAATCGAAGGTAAAGACCACCATGGCCCCGACCGCCAGCACCCAGAGCGAATCAAACGCCAGATTAGGCACAATCTTGTCATAGACATTCATGGTAAAGAGCGGGCTGGCGATGGCAAACAGGTTGATCAAAATGGAGGCGATCAACACATCGCGATAAATACCGCGCGATTCGAACAAGGTGCTCCAGAACCAGTGTCCATCACGGGTTTCCAGCACCTTGGGCGAGCGTTCGTCAAACTTGAACTGCTTCTTCACATAGAAGAGGCGACCCAGATACTCATCGCCCAACTGGGCTGCGGTCAGCCATTGCTCGGCATCACCAGCCTGCGGGAAGATCACTTTTCCCTGGCTGCGATCTTCGTTCCACTCCAGCAAAATACAGGCGCCACCACTGCGCATCTGCAATACGCATGGCAGCAGCAAGGGAGAGATGTCGGCCAATGGCTGGATCACTTCACGGGCGGATAATCCGCCCCGCTCGGCAGCACGGCAAAACAGCGCGGTAGTCAGGCGTCCGGAGACCAGTGGCAACCCGGTCGTCAGGGCATCCTGGCTGTTGGGTACACCATAAAAACGGGTCAAGAAGACCAGACACTCCAATAACTCATCAATACGACTTGTTTCTGCTTGCATAGCATCCTGTCACTGCATAAATGAGACCGATACGAACGTTCATCGCTCATATTTCACTGCAAATAGCCACGCTAAAACCGAGTGGCCTGCCCGCTGATGAGCCTGATCAGGGGATAAACCTGTCCAGATAGATCGCGACACTCATCCCCTATTTTCCTGCATGGCAACAATGGCGGTATGGTTCGTTATTGGTAAAAAAATCGGCTCACCAACACCATGCTAACACTGCAATCAGGGTGAATATCGAAGTTAATTGATAGTGACATTTATTATGGCGCACCACTATATCAACCGGCACGTACCAAAACTATAGTCTACGGCATGAACTTTTTATATAACCCTATGTTTTATGTGAAAATAATAACTTCACACTCAATTATAGGTCAGGAAGTATGAAGGGTCTGCCCAACGCGTGGCCTTGCGGGCCGCTCAATGAGAGGGCGTTGGCAATGTCTGCCATGGCTGTCCAGCGATTTTCACACCAGACCGGCGCCAGCAGGGTTGGCCGACGCGCCGATGCCGAAATCCGGTGATACACCACCTCGGGCGGCGTGTGCTGGATCATGGCGACGGCCGCTTCTACATACTGCGCCAACGTCAATACCTCAAGCCGTCCCGCCTGCCACGCTTTGCCAAGAGTACTGCCCTCTACCACATGAAGCGGATGCAGCTTGATCCCCTCAACACCGGTCTCAACGATGCGATGCAGGGTATCGAGGCTGTCCATCGGCATCTCGCCCGGCAGGCCGACGATCAGATGAGCACATACCTTGATGCCACGCTGATGGGCACGTCTTACTGCATCCTCATAGGCGGCATAGCCGTGGCCGCGGTTGATCCGTTGCAGGGTCTTGTCATTGGCACTTTGCAGCCCGAGCTCCAGCCATACCTCGTAACCCCGAGCCTGATAGCCCGCCAGCAGATCCAGCACCGCATCCGGCACGCAATCGGGGCGAGTGCCCACGCAGAGCCCCACCATATCGCTCACCGACAGCGCCTCTTCATACATCCGCTGCAGATACTCGACCTCGGCATAGGTGCTGGTATAGGCCTGAAAGTAGGCAAGATAGCGCTTGGCACGGGTGACTTCATCCCGACGAGCCAGCAGTTGTTGCACCACTGAGAGTTGCTGGGCCGACTCGTCGGCAAAAGAGGAGACATTGCAGAAGGTACAGCCACCACGGCCCAGGGTGCCATCCCGGTTCGGGCAGGTGAAGGCACCGTGGATGGAGAGTTTGTGGATCTTCTGACCGTGACGCTGTTTGAGATCCTGACCGAATGTATTGACGAGTTCGTGTAACTGCATGACACCTCCGCTAAAGGAGCGCCATTGTACGAGCTTGCGCAACACAGGGGCTGAGCTGGATCAAGCTAGCGGAGGGGGCAAAACATATAAACATCCAGTCAGTTTTGAATAAATATAGAGATAAAGCGCAAAAAAAAGATTCTGGCAGTTCGTTGAACATTGCAACAGTAAACATCCATATGAAAATGAGACCCGATAACTCACTGTTGAACAATGAAAAATTCAAAGAGACCCTACAGCACAAAATTGCAAGCATGGGATATTGAAAATGTGATCCCTTCCGCTGTCGGCAGCGTCGGGTTGGTAAAATTACTACATTCACCACCGGTCGCCAAGCTCACCATTGAACCTGCCAATATCAACATATTTAACTATTTCCATCGACTCACACAGAACAATCACATCATCACAGCCGATTAATCCCGTCAACTCAACATTTTGTTATGCGAATGTAACTGTGAAGACAAACCTGACCTGCGATTGACCTTGCCAGAAAATCCCATTAGTTTGGAGATTCGCCACGTCAGGCAGACGGAACCACAAGAGCCAATCGCAATTTATGCAGTCAGGTGATGACTGTGCGATGCAAGGCCGAGCAAGGGAGAAATGCAATGTCACTATATGATCCAAAGCTGGAGAGGGATAACTGTGGCTTCGGCCTGTTGGCCCACATGGAAGGGGAAGCCAGCCACAAGCTTGTTCGTCTCGCGATGTCAGCATTGGCTCGCATGCAGCACCGCGGCGGGATCTCCGCCGATGGCAAGACCGGCGATGGCTGCGGTCTGCTGCTGCAAAAACCCGACAGCTTCTATCGCGCGGTCGCCGAAGAGAAGGGATGGCACCTTGGCCGCAAGTACGCGGTCGGCATGCTGTTTCTCAACCCCGACCCCGTATTGGCGCAAGCCACTCGCGACATCATCGATGAGGAGCTGGAAAAAGAGACCCTGAGTCTGGTCGGCTGGCGCAAGGTGCCCGTCGATACCAAAGTGCTCGGTCCCATCGCCAAAGCCTCCCTGCCCAGTATTGAACAGGTCTTTGTCAACGCGCCTCCCGGTTGGGTTGAACAGGATCTCGAGCGTCGCCTCTATATCGTGCGCCGCCGCATCGAGAAGCGCATCAACGACGACTACTTCTATATCGTCAGCCTCTCCAACCTGGTCACCGTCTATAAAGGGCTGTGCATGCCGGTGGACTTGCCGCGCTTCTATCTGGATCTCGCCGACATTCGCATGCAGGCAGCCATCTGCGTGTTCCACCAGCGTTTCTCCACCAACACCAGCCCACGCTGGCCACTGGCGCAACCGTTCCGCTATCTGGCCCACAACGGCGAGATCAACACCATCGCCGGCAACCGGCAGTGGGCCAAGGCGCGCAGCTACAAGTTTGCGACGCCGCTCATTCCCGATCTGCAGGAAGCGGCCCCCTTCGTCAACACCACCGGCTCCGACTCCTCCAGCCTCGACAACATGCTGGATCTCTTCCTCGCCGGTGGTATGGACCTGTTCCGCGCCATGCGTCTGCTGATCCCGCCTGCATGGCAAAAACACCCGAACATGGATGACGACCTGCGCGCCTTCTACGACTTCAACTCCATGCACATGGAGCCGTGGGATGGCCCCGCCGGTATCGTCATGACCGACGGCCGCTACGCCACCTGCGCGCTTGACAGAAACGGCCTGCGTCCGGCCCGCTACGTCATCACCAAGGACAAATTCATCACGCTCGCGTCTGAGGTCGGCACCTGGGACTACACCCCGGACGAAGTGCTGGAGAAGGGCCGGGTCGGCCCGGGCGAGCTGTTCGTGGTCGATACCAGCAACGGCAAGGTGTGGACCAGCTTCGAGATCGATGACGACCTCAAGAACCGCCACACCTACAAGCAGTGGATGGACAAGCACTGCACCCGACTGGTGCCGTTCGAGCAGATGGACGACAGCCAGACCGGCCGCCGCGAATTTGCTGACGACCAGCTGAAGACCTATCAGAAGCTGTTTGGCTACTCCTTCGAGGAGCTGGATCAGATCATCCGGGTACTGGGTGAGAACGGTCAGGAGGCGGTGGGCTCCATGGGGGATGATACCCCGATGGCGGTGCTCTCCTCCGGCCCGCGCACCCTCTATGACTACTTCCGCCAGATGTTTGCCCAGGTGACCAACCCGCCCATCGACCCGCTGCGGGAGAACCACGTGATGTCGCTGGCGACCTGTATCGGTCGCGAACAGAACGTCTTCAACGAGACCTTCGGCCACGCCCACCGGGTGCTGTTCCAGTCGCCGATCCTGCTCTACTCCGACTTCCACCAGCTGCTGGCACTGGAAGGGGAGTACTACCGTCATCAGGTGATCAGCCTCAACTTCAAGCCCGAAGAGGGGCTGGAAGCGGCCATCGTGCGCATCTGCGACGAGGCCAAAACCGCCGCCAAGAGCGGTACCGTGCTGCTGGTGCTGTCGGATCGCGATATCAGCGCCGATACCCTGCCGATCCCGGCCGCCATGGCGGTGGGCGCGGTGCAGCGCACTCTGGTGGACAACAACCTGCGCTGCGACGCCAACATTCTGGTGGAGACCGCAAGCTGCCGCGATCCGCACCACTTCTCGGTGCTGCTGGGCTTTGGCGCGACCGCCATCTACCCCTATCTGGCCTATGAAACCCTGGCCAAACAGGTTGAAGAGGGCGTGCTCACCATGTCCCTGCGCCAGGCCATGGTCAACTACCGCAACGGCATCAACAAGGGGCTCTACAAGGTGATGTCCAAGATGGGCATCAGCACGGTCGCCAGCTATCGCTGCTCCCAGCTGTTCGAAGCGGTGGGCTTGGCCAAATCGGTGGTCGATACCTGTTTCCGCGGCGTATCGAGCCGTATTCAGGGCGCCGATTTTGCCGACATCCAGCAGGATCAGCACAATCTGGCCCGTCAGGCCTGGCTGGTGCGCAAGCCCCTCGCCCACGGCGGCCTGCTCAAGTTCGTCCACGGCGGTGAGTACCACACCTACAACCCGGATGTGGTGCAGACCCTGCAAACCGCGGTGCGCTCCGGCAACTATGCCGATTACAAGGAGTACGCGCGTCTGGTGAACGAGCGCCCGGTTGCCACTCTGCGCGATCTGCTGGCCCTGAAGAAGGTCGACAATCCGGTCGCGCTGGATCAGGTTGAGCCGGCCGACAAGCTGTTCCCCCGCTTCGACTCCGCCGCCATGTCCATCGGCGCCCTCGGCCCTGAGGCCCATGAGGCACTGGCTGTGGCGATGAACCGCCTCGGCGGTCAGAGCAACTCCGGCGAAGGCGGCGAAGATCCCAAGCGTTTCGGTACCGAGAAGAACTCCCGCATCAAGCAGGTGGCTTCCGGTCGCTTTGGCGTCACCCCCCACTACCTGATGAACGCCGATGTGGTGCAGATCAAGGTGGCGCAGGGTGCCAAGCCCGGTGAGGGTGGCCAGCTGCCCGGTGACAAGGTCACCGCCCAGATCGCCAAGCTGCGTTATTCCGTGCCCGGCGTTACCCTGATTTCCCCGCCGCCGCACCACGACATCTACTCCATCGAGGATCTGGCCCAGCTCATCTTCGACATCAAGCAGATCAACCCGAGCTGTCTGGTGTCGGTGAAGCTTGTCTCCGAACCCGGCGTGGGCACCATCGCCTGCGGCGTGGCCAAGGCCTATGCCGACTTCATCACCATCTCCGGTTATGACGGCGGCACCGGTGCAAGCCCCCTCACCTCGGTCAAATACGCCGGTTCCCCGTGGGAGCTGGGTCTGGCTGAAACCCAACAGGCGCTGGTCGCCAACGGCCTGCGCCACAAGGTGCGGCTGCAGGTGGATGGCGGTCTCAAGACAGGTCTGGACATCATCAAGGCGGCCATCCTCGGCGCCGAGAGCTTCGGTTTTGGCACCGGCCCCATGGTGGCGCTTGGCTGCAAATACCTGCGTATCTGCCACCTGAACAACTGCGCCACCGGCGTTGCCACTCAGGATGAGAAGCTGCGTCGCGAGCACTTCACCGGCTTGCCGGAGATGGTGATGAACTACTTCAAGTTCATCGCCGAAGAGACCCGCGAGCTGATGGCCCAGCTGGGCGTCACTCAACTGACCGACCTGATTGGCCGCACCGATTTGCTTCAGGCCCTGCCCGGCCTCACCGCCCGTCAGGCCAAGCTGGATCTCTCTGGCATTCTGGCTCGTCCGGTCGCTCCGGCAGGCTCCAGCCTGTTCAGCCAGCAGCACAACCCCACCTTCGACAAGGGGCCGCTCAACCTGCAAATGGTCGCGGATCTGCTGGAAGCGGTAGAAACCTCAAGCGGTGGCGAGTTCCGCTACGACATCCGCAACACCGACCGCTCGGTAGGTGCGCGCCTCTCCGGCGAAATCGTCAAACGTCACGGCAATCAGGGGATGGCGGCGGATCCGGTCAAGGTGCACTTCAACGGCACCGCAGGCCAGAGCTTCGGCGTCTGGAACGCAGGGGGCCTCGAGATGATCCTCACTGGCGATGCCAACGACTATGTGGGCAAGGGGATGACCGGCGGCAAGCTGGTGATCAAGCCCCATGTCGGCGTGGCGTTCAAATCCCACGAAGCGGCCATCATCGGCAACACCTGCCTCTACGGCGCCACTGGCGGCAAACTTTACGCCGCAGGTACTGCTGGCGAGCGTTTCGCGGTTCGCAACTCCGGCGCCCTGGCGGTAGTCGAGGGGATTGGCGACAACGGCTGTGAATACATGACCGGCGGCATCGTCACCGTGCTCGGTCAGACCGGTGTCAACTTTGCGGCGGGCATGACCGGCGGCTTTGCCTACGTGCTCGACGAGTGCGGCAACTTCGCCAAGCGCACCAACCCCGAGCTGGTGGAACTGCTGGACGTGGCGGATCTCGCCATCCATCAGGAGCACCTGCGCGGCATCATCACGGCGCACCTCAATGAGACCGGCAGCTCGCGCGCCGAGGAGATCCTGGCCAACTTCGACTCCTATGTGCCCAAGTTCAGGCTGATCAAACCCAAGTCCAGCGACGTGAAATCGCTGCTGGGTCACACCAGCCGTTCCAGTGCAGAACTCAGAATCCAGGCGCAATAAGGAGGGAACCCTATGAGCCAGAACGTATTTCAGTTTATCGATGTCCAGCGGGTTGACCCGCCCAAGAAGCCGCTCAAGATCCGCAAAATCCAGTTTGTGGAGATCTACGAGTCCTTCAATCAGCCGCAGGTACAGATGCAGGCGGATCGCTGCCTCGAGTGCGGCAACCCCTACTGCGAGTGGAAGTGTCCGGTCCACAACTACATCCCCAACTGGCTGAAACTGGCCAAAGAGGGGCGCATTCTGGAGGCGGTGGAGCTCTCCCACCAGACCAACAGCCTGCCGGAAGTATGCGGTCGGGTCTGCCCGCAGGATCGCCTCTGCGAGGGCTCCTGCACCCTCAACGATCGCTTCGGCGCGGTGACCATCGGCAACATCGAAAAGTACATCACCGACAAGGCGTTCGAGATGGGCTGGAAGCCCGATCTCTCGAACGTGGTCAAGACCGGCAAGCGGGTCGCCGTCATCGGTGCCGGCCCTGCAGGCCTCGCCTGTGCCGACGTGCTGGCACGCAACGGCGTCACCCCGGTGGTGTTTGACAAGTACCCGGAGATCGGTGGCCTGCTCACTTTCGGTATCCCCTCCTTCAAGCTGGAAAAAGAGGTGATGCAGCGTCGCCGCGAGATCTTCCAGGGGATGGGTGTGGAGTTTCGTCTCGAGACCGAAGTGGGCAAGGACATCACCTTCGCCGACCTGCTCGGCGAGTTCGATGCGGTCTTCCTCGGGGTCGGCACCTACAAGTACATGAAGGGCGGCTTTGCCAACGAAGAGGCGCCGGGCGTCTATGACGCCCTGCCCTACCTCATCGCCAACGCCAACCGGTTGCTGGGCTTTGAGAAGGCGCAAGCCGACTATATCGACTTCGCTGGCAAGCAGGTGGTGGTGCTGGGCGGTGGCGATACCGCCATGGACTGTGTACGTACCGCCATCCGTCAGGGGGCTGACAAGGTGATCTGCGCCTATCGCCGCGACGAGGAGAATATGCCGGGCTCCAAGCGGGAGGTAAAAAATGCCCGCGAGGAGGGGGTTGAGTTTATGTTCAACCTGCAACCGGTGGCAGTCGAACTGGATGCCAACGGTCGCACCGTCGGCATCAAAGTAGTGAGCACCGAGCTGGGTGAACCCGATGCCAATGGTCGCCGCAATCCGGTGGTCATCGAGGGCTCAGAGCAAGTGCTGGCTGCCGATGCGGTAGTGATGGCGTTTGGCTTCCAGCCCAACCCCCAACCCTGGATGGCGGAGTTCGGCATCGAGCTCGACAACCGGGATCGCATCAAGGCCCGCGAGCAGGCCGAATACGCCTTCCAGACCAGCAATCCCAAGGTGTTCGCCGGTGGCGACGCGGTGCGTGGGTCCGATCTGGTGGTGACCGCCATCTACGAAGGGCGCAAAGCGGCCGAAGGGATCATGGACTATCTGGCTGTCTGATCCGACCGACCAAGACCCTGATGCGCTTTCACAATCAGCCTCGCCAATGCGGGGCTGATTTTCTATGCGCGCTCACCAGCCACCTATACGCTCCCGACAATGGTGAAGAGAGCCGCATGCAGTGCCTTACGATAGCTGTGACACTGGGCAACTGCCACGCGATAAACTCCAACCATTTGAGGCAGAATTTGTGACGTCTATCTGTTACACTTCGCGCCCGCCATTTTCCGGCTCACTCTCTGACTTGATGTCAGGCGCAGCCGTCGGTGGTTACAACCTCCGTCTCGCTCATGCCGAGCTAACCAAGCCAAACACAGCCCAGCTGGAACACAGGAACCCATTATGAGATTTGAATCGTTCGATTTTGCCCCCGAGATTTTGCGTGCTGTCTCAGATTGCGGTTATCAGGAGATGACCCCTGTGCAGCAACAGGCGATCCCGGCCATTCGCCGTGGCCGCGATGTGCTGGCCAGCGCCCAGACCGGTACCGGCAAGACCGCCGCCTTCGCCCTGCCCATTGTGCAGCGTCTGGTAGACAATCCGGCTCCGGCCCAGCCTTCCAACGCCCGGGTGCTGATCCTGACCCCGACCCGCGAGCTGGCGGCTCAGGTGGCGAGCAACATCAATGACTTCGCCAAGTATCTCGATATCACCACCATCACCATCGTCGGCGGTGGCAAGCAGGACGTGCAGGCCAGAAAGCTGAAAGCGGGCGCTCACATCATTGTGGCCACCCCGGGCCGTCTGCTGGAGCACCTCACCGCCTGCAACCTCAGCCTCTCCGGCGTCGAGTGTCTGGTGCTGGATGAAGCGGATCGCATCCTCGACATGGGCTTCAGTGCCGATGTGCAGAAGATCCTGCAAGCGGTCAACAAGACCCGTCAGAACCTGCTCTTCTCCGCCACCTTCTCCGACGCGGTGAAGAAGCTGGCCAACCTGATGCTGGACAGACCGCAGATCGTCAGCGTCAACAAGCAGAACTCCACCGCCGACACCGTCAGCCACACCGTCTATCCGGTCGAGCAGAAGCGCAAGCGCGAGCTACTCTCCGAGCTGATTGGCAAGCAGAACTGGCAGCAGGTGCTGGTGTTTGCCAGTACCCGCGAGAGCTGTGATGTGCTGGTAGAAGAGCTGAACCTCGACGGCATCAAGTCCGCCGTGGTCCATGGCGAGAAGGCTCAGGGCAACCGTCGCCGCGCCCTGCGCGAATTCATGGAAGGCAAGGTACGGGTACTGGTCGCCACCGAAGTGGCCGCCCGTGGTCTGGACATCCCGGATCTGGAGTATGTGGTCAACTATGATCTGCCGTTCCTGGCGGAAGATTACGTCCACCGCATCGGCCGTACCGGTCGTGCCGGCAAGCGCGGCATGGCCATCTCCTTCGTCAGCCGTGAAGAGGAGCGCACCCTGCTGGAGATCGAGGCCCTGATCGGCCAGAAGATCCGCCGCATCATGGTGCCGGGCTACGAAGTGAGCAGCCGTGACGAGCTGATCAAGCAGTTGCAGGAGCGTCGCCGCTTCGGTAAGCGCCCGCAGCGTGAAGATAACGCCGTAGCCCAGGTGATGGCCGAAGCCAAGCTGCAGGGTCAGCGCCTCAAGCGTCTGGCCGCCGCCAAGAAGCCCCGTCAGCCGAAATAAGGCGGGCAGTTGCTCTATTGAACCGCAAAGGCGCCACTGGCGCCTTTGCCATCTCTGTCATCGGTGTTGACCCCTGGTGGTCAACTCAAGGATTGCTTATGACCTCTCCGACCTACAATCAGGCCCTGCTCGAGATGGCCACTCAAAGCCTGGCCGAACTGGCCCGCACCGCCGAGCAAAAGGCGGGCAAGCGCACTCCGGCGCAAGAGAGCCACTTTCTCTGCACCTGGATGGCTGACTCCCTCAAGGAGAAGCGCTTCTCCCGTCTGGTGATGGAAGATTTGAAAGCTTGGGTGCAGCTTGGCCGCACCCTGGGTGCGGGCGCCGATCTCAAGGGATTGCTGGAGCGCATCGCCTTCCAATACCAGTGCGCCATGACCAATCCGCAGCAACTGGGGGCCAAGCTGGCGGCCCTGCTGGAGGAGCTCTCAGCGGCAGGCTGGCTGGTGCTGACCGAGAGCGAGGTGAACGCCAAGCTGCGCCTGCAATCGGGCGGTCAGGCGAGTCTGGTGATCAGCCATAGCGAATATGAAGGGAATATTAAAGGCGGTGAGCTTGTCAACCCCCTCACCCTCTATGTACGCGGTGACGAGAAGGTATTGGCTGAAGCGGCCTTCAAGCATGGTCTGCTGCTGAGCCAGGGCAACAAGAAAACCACTCTGGTCAAACACCACAAGGCCTACCGGCTGATGCCGGACAACGCCCAACCGGCGCTGGCACTGCTGAGCGAGGCTCGCCAGAGCACCTGATCCCGCCTGTTTTCAGCAATAAAAACGGCAGACCCTTGTACAGGTTCTGCCGTTTTTTATTGTTCGATGTTTGGTGATGAGGTTGGGTAGTCGTTTAGCGGATCTTGAACCCAATCTGACCCGCGTCACACCACTCGAACATCACCTCCTCGCTCTTGCCGCAGCAGCTACCGCCACAGACCCGACTCTCGCGCTTGATGACCCGCCCCTTGCGCATCCAGACGCCGAGCATGGCCTCCACCGCATCTTCCGAGGTGTGGAAGTGGCGAGCCAGATCGCGCCGGCTCACCTTCTGCTGCGCGGCGAGGTAATCCCCCAGCTCGCGCAGGATCATAAGGTCACCACCTTGCGGGCCACGATGTCACCATGACGGCGACCGGCCCACCAGAGCAGTACCAGAGAGAGGCCGTAGCTGACGATCCAGAACAGGCTCTGCTCCGGGTGAGCGGCAAAGGTGGCCAGCTGATAGAAGACGGTGGCGCACATAAAGGCCATATAGTTGCACCAGGCGGCAGTAAAGAGCGCCCACTGGCGACCGGTTTCCCGCACCAGCGCGCCCATGGCGGCGGCGCAAGGCATGTAGAGCAGCACGAACAACAGGTAGGCAAAGGCACCGGCAGCCCCGTCGAAGTGGGTCTGCATGTTGCCGTAGGTGGAGACATCGACCTCCTGCGCCTCGGCCGCCGCTTTCTGGTCGTCGAGATTGCCAACATCAAGCCCCATGGGGTCGCTCGGGTTGATCTCCGCCAGATTGGCCGCCACGGCATCAATCGCTTCGTGGAAACTGGCCACCAGCGAGAACTCGCTCTCCTCCTCGGCGCTGGCACCACCGGCGTAGAGGCTGTTGAGAGTTCCGACCACCGCCTCTTTGGCGAAGATACCGGTGACGATACCGACCGTGGCCTGCCAGTTGTCATCGCGTACGCCGATGGGGTGCAGTACCGGCGTTACCGCCTGGCTTAACTTGCTCAATACCGAGCTCTCCTGCTGCTGATGGCCGAAGCTGCCATCGGTACCCAGCGAATTGAGCACGCTCAGCACGGCGACCACCAACACGATGGTTTTACCGGCGCCAAAGACGAAAGATTTGAGCTTCTGCCAGGTTTTGATGGCAACGTTGACCGGACGCGGCCACTCGTAATCCGGCATCTCCATCAGCATGGAGTCGCTCTTGCCCGGTAGCAGGGTGTTGCGCAGCAGCAGGCCGGTGAGTACCGCCACCAGAATGCCGATGAGGTAGAGACCGAACACCAGGTTCTGACCTGACTCGGGGAAGAAAGCCACCGCAAACAGGGCGTAGACCGGCAGACGGGCACCGCACGACATGAAGGGGGCCATGGCGGAGGTCATCAGCCGCTCCCGCTCGGAGTTGAGGGTACGGGTCGCCATCACCGAGGGGACGGTACAACCAAAGCCCATCAGCATCGGCACGAACGCCTTGCCCGGCAGGCCGAGACGGCGCATCAGGGCATCCACCACGAAGGCGGCACGGGCCAGATAGCCGGAGCTTTCCAACACCGCGAGGAACAGATAGAGGCAGCCAATCACCGGAATAAAGGTGGCCACGGTCTGCAAACCGACCCCAAAACCATCAGCCAGAATGGCACCGAGCCACTCGGGGGCATTGACCAGCCCCAGCAGGTGGTGCACCCCATCGACAAACAGGGCACCGCCCATGATGTCGAAGAAGTCGATAAAGGCGCTGCCGACGTTGATGGCAAACAGGAACATCAGGTACATGACAAACAGGAAGAAGGGGATGCCAATCCAGCGATTGAGCAACACCCGATCCAGCCACTCGCTCTGGGCCTCGGTAAGCTTGCCCTTCTGCTGGCGCGCCTGTTGTACCCACTGGTGGATATGGCCGTAACGGATATCCGCCAGTTGCAGATCGATATCCTGACCCTGATGGGCGCGGGCGACCACATTGTGGGCGGCGGCCTGCTGACCGGGCTGCAGGGTCTCCTGCATCACCACATCCTCTTCCAGCAGGCGCAGGGCGCGGCCACGGGTAGTGAGGTGATGCGGGGCGAGCAGGGTCTCCAGCTCCACCAGATCGTTTTCAAGAGAGTGACCGTAATCGAGCTGCAAGGCCGCTTGCGGCTGACCGATAAACTGCCGGATCTGCTGCTTGAAGGCGGCAACCTGCTTGCTGTTGTGGGCAGAGAGCGCCACCACCGGGCAACCGAGGGATTTGCCGAGCTTGCTCTCGTCGATGACGATGCGGCGCTTTTGCAGGATATCCAGCTTGTTGAGCACCACCACCATGGGCAGGCCCAGTTCGCGCAGTTGCAGCGTGAGGTAGAGGGAGCGCTCCAGATTGGCGGCGTCGATGACGTTGAGCAGCAGGTCGGGTTGTTGGCCCTGGGCAAAGCGGCTGGCGATCTGCTCGTCCAGACTGCCATCCTGACCGGCCAGGCTATAGATGCCGGGCAGATCCATCAGCTTGAAGTGATGCTCACCCGCGCTGAACTCACCCATCTTCTTGTCGACGGTGACGCCACTCCAGTTGCCTACCTGCTGGCGGGCGCCGGTCAGGGCGTTGAACAGGGAGGTCTTGCCGCTATTGGGGTTACCGACCGTTACCAGGGAATAATTCATACCAGCTCTACCTCTATTTTCTTCTGAACCCGCCGCGTGCGTGTGACAAGACGCTTTGCAGGTTCGACTTCTTTTCTCTGAACCGCTCCCGGTGACGTTTCTTGACCGGAGCGGTAGCCGAACAGGGGGTTATACCGGTTCGACCTCGATTTGCTGGGCCAGACTCTTTTGCATGGAGAGACAGATCCCCTGGCACTGGATCTGGAGCGGGTCCCCCAAGGGGGCAGAGCGCAGATAGATGACTTCAGTCTGGGGCAACAGGCCCAGCACCATCAGTTTGCGGCGCAGCGGCCGGGCCAGCTGATTCATATTCTTGATGCGAGCACTCTGTCCCGGTGACAACTGCGTGAGTACCATGACTGACTCCTGAAGTTAAACAATAATAATTCGCTTTTACTTGGGGCATTATAAGCTGTGTCTTCAACTTTTATTTGAGTAAAATCAAACTCCGCTTAGCTAACCCATAAAGTATTGCCATGAGTCACGACAACAACAGCCGCCTCGTTTACAGCACAGATGGCGGCATGATCAAGGAGCAGAACGCTCCCCAATCTGCCTCTCCCTTTCCCACCGACGGCACCGTGCGCATTCGCCGCGAGACCAAGGGGCGCAAGGGCGCCGGGGTGATCACCATTCATGGCGTACCCGCCGATCAGCAGAAATCCCTGGCGACCCTGCTCAAGAGAAAGTGCGGCACCGGTGGCGGTATCAAAGAGGGGGTGATCGAGATCCAGGGGGATAAACGGGACCTGATCAAAACCGAGCTGGAGAAAGCCGGTTTCAGCGTCAAGCTGGTCGGTGGCTGATCCCCTTGTCACCCATGCGGTTTTTCCCTAGAATGCCCGCTCCCATCGAGGGGGAGTAGTCTCGCACGCCGGTTCCATTCATTGCATGAATACCGGTCTGCGACCCTGATCAACATACTTGGTGCCAACTCACCATGGTCAGGGTGATCCATGCCAGTCATGGATTTGACAAGACCTTTGACGGGCCAGTGCCAATACCGGGGACGGATGGCGCAGGCTTGTCTTTGGTTTATAACAATTCCGTCCCCCGGTCATATTTATGGAAGCCTTGTTAACCTCAACCCTCAGCGTCGCCATTGCCGAAATCGGCGATAAAACCCAGCTGTTGGCGTTGCTGCTCATCTGCCGTTTTCGCAAGCCCTGGCCCATCATCGCCGGCATGCTGGCGGCTACCCTGCTCAACCATGCGGGCGCCGCCTGGATTGGCGAGTTCATCAGCCGCTGGCTCGATCCCAAGATAATGACCTATCTGGTCGCCATCGCCTTTATCGCCATGGCTATCTGGATTTTGGTGCCGGACAAGATGGATGACGAGGAGAGCTCGCTGGATAAATACGGCCCCTTTATGGCCACCTTCGTGCTCTTCTTCATCGCCGAGATCGGGGACAAGACCCAGATCGCCACCGTGCTGCTGGCCGCCAAGTATGACTCACTGGTGCAGGTCATTAGCGGTACCACCCTCGGCATGATGCTGGCCAACGTGCCGGTGGTGCTGATCGGCAAGCTGGGAGCGGACAAGCTGCCGCTCAAGGGGATCCGCATCGCCTGCGCCATCCTCTTCGTCGGCCTCGGCGTGAGCACCCTGATCTTCGCCTGATCGCCCGTTCCCGGTGACCAAGCCCTCCCCTGTGGAGGGCTTTTTTGTTTGCTGCCTTATTTGCTGCTTTGTTTGCTGCGCAGGCAGCTGTCGCAACCACCTACTGTTCAGCCAAGGGGCAGTGCACAGTTGCGGGTGCCTCATGCCATAATGGGGCAAACCTCGTGGAGTCACCCCATGCACAACGTATCAAGAGAGACGCTTCTCGAATGGGTCAAACAAGGACGACTGGCGCCAGAGACGCTGGCGGACGCCTTGACCCTCGCCGATCTTCCTCCCCATCCAGCGCGCTGGCAGTGGCTGTTTGACCGGCTGCTGCTCTGGCTCGGCGCCCTCTGCATCGGGGCTGGACTGGTCTTCTTCGTCGCCTTCAACTGGCAGGAGCTGGGCCGGGTCTCTCGTCTCGCCCTACTGGAGGCGCCACTGCTCGCCATGCTGCTTCTGCTGTGGCGCAAACCACTGGGGGATACCCCCCGTCAGGTGCTGCTGCTCGCCATCGCCCTCAATATCGGCGCCCTGCTGGCGCTGGTGGGCCAGACCTACCAGACCGGCGCCGATCCCTGGCAGCTGTTCGCCACCTGGGCGCTGATGCTGGTGCCGCTGGCGCTATTTGGCCAAAGCCCACAGCTCTGGACCCTGAGCTGGCTGCTCGGCCAGCTGGCGCTGGTGCTCTACTGGCGGCTCGGCTTGTTCGCGATCTTCTTTAACTTCGATGAAGAGGGTCTGGGCTGGTGCCTCACCCTGCTCAACGCCGCCCTCTGGGGTCTGCTTCTGCTGGCACCGGCCCGCTGGCGCCTGATGCCAAGCTGGCTGGCGGGTCTGGCTGCCGGTCTGGGGGCCACCCTGCTCACCCTGCTGGCGCTGTTTGATGCCGCCTCTGCGCTGGTTTGGCCGTTCTGGCTTGGCTGGCTCGCCGCGGCCTATGCCCTGTGGCACCACAGATTTATCGCCGGGCTCGCCATGGGGTGCCTCAGCCTGATTGCCGTCATCCTCGCGGCGCTGGGCAAGTGGATGGAGCCCGACATCAACGGCTTTTTGCTGCTGAGTCTTATCGCCATCGGCCTTTCTGTCACCGCCGCCCGCTGGCTGCAACAACAACGGAGGTCTCATGAGTGATCTGACCCTTTGGCAAGCGCTGCAACAGACCAATCTGGTGGAAGGGGAGATGCCCCGTGACACCCAACCTCACTGGTCGAGCCGTTTTATGCTGGGGCTGGTGGGCTGGATTGCCGCCCTGTTCCTGCTCTTTTTCCTGTTTCTCACCTTCGAACAGCTGACTCGCGATGCCAACAGCGCCTTGCTGCTGGGGGCCGTGCTGCTGGCGGGGGCCTACACCCTCAATCGCAGCCAGCGCGGCGATCTCTGGGATCAGTTCGTGCTGGCACTCACCCTGGCGGCCGATGCCTGGCTGCTCTATGGCCTGCTCGATCAACTGGATCTCCATCACGCCCTGCTCTGGTTCGGTCTGTGCCTGCTGTCGCTTGCCATCGCCGTGCTGTTCGATCACTGGTTGGTGCAGCTGTTTCACAGCGTGGCGGCGGCCCTGCTGCTCACCCTTGGTCTCGCCTGCCTCGGGCTGCAACTGCTGGCGCTGCCGCTGGTGATGACCGCCATCACCTTCTGCTGGCTGCGGGCAGATAGGGATCCACAGCGCCACCAGCTCTACCACTCCATCACCCTGGGGCTGGCCCTCTCCTTGCTGGTGCTGGGCCGTCTGCACCACCCGCTGTGGGATGGCGGCAGCAGCATGCTGGACGAACTTGGGCTTTCGCGCCTGCCGCTCTGGCTCAATCCGCTGCTCTGCGCTGCGCTGCTGCTGGCGGTGATGGTGAAACTGAGGCTCCCCCTGCTGTTTGGCCTGCCGCTGGTACTGATCAGCGCCATCATCCCCGGCATGGGGGCGGGTGCATTGGTGCTGATCCTCGGCTTCTATGCCGGTAGCCTAGGCCTGATGACCCTCTCAGCCCTGCTGCTGGTGGGTTATGGCGCCCTCTATTACTACGATCTTGGGCTCACCCTGATGACCAAATCCTGGCTGCTGCTGGGCTCAGGCATCCTGCTGCTCGGCGCCCGCCAGCTGCTCAACACCTTCGCGGCAAGGAACGACTCATGAAACCCGTCACCCGACAACTCACCCTGTTGCTGAGCGGCCTTGCCATCGTGGCGGGCATCAATGCCACCGTCTGGCGCTACGAGCACGCCATGAGCAGCGGCGACGTGGTGCTGCTGCGACTCGCCCCGGTCGATCCCCGCTCCCTGATGCAGGGGGATTACATGCGGCTGAACTATGAGATTGCCCGCGAGCTGGCCAGCAGCGATGCCCGTGCTACTCAAGACAACGGCAGCGATACCCTGGTAATCCGCCTCGATGCCCATCAGGTGGCAAGCCTGGTGACCGCTGGCAAACCGGAGCAGCTCGCCAGCGATGAGCGGCTATTGCAGGTGCACCAGAGCGAGCGGCAGTGGCAGATCGGCCCCGATGCCTACTTCTTTGAAGAGGGCACAGGGGAGCAGTACCAAGCGGCCCGCTACGGCGAGTTCCGGCTGCAGGCCGATGGCAAGACCCTGCTGGTGGGGCTGCGGGATGAGGCCTACCAGCCCATCGGGCAGACCCGCTCCCGCTGGTAATGGCAGTGAGTAGCTATTTACTCTGTTCATGGTCACACTCAAGAGAAGGTTGATCGCAAAGGATGCACCCAATGAGGATATGGCTGATCTGTCATCTGTTGCTGCTCTGCTGGGCCTCGACGGCCCGGGCTGATCTGGGCAAGCTCGAGTATCTCACCGAAGAATATCCCCCCTACAACTTCAGCGATCCGCAAGGCCAGCCCACCGGCCTTGCTGTCGATCTGCTGCAGAGGATCTGGCAACACAGCGGCGTGACACCCCAGCCGGTACGCATCTTGCCTTGGGCACGAGGTTATTACTTGCTAACCCAGAAACCCAACGTGGTACTCTTCTCCACCGCCCGCACCCAGGCGCGGGATCCCCTGTTCAAATGGGCCTGTCCCATCGGGTATGCCGAGATCGTGCTGGTAGGGCTGGCCGAGCGCAATATCGCCATCACCAAGCTCGACGATGCCAAGGCGTTCAATATCGGGGCGGTACGGGCCGATGTGGGGGAGCAACTGCTGCTCAACAACGGCTTTGACGAGACCAAGCTGATGGCCGCCAACCGGCTGGTACAGGCGCTGAAGATGCTCACCTCCGGCCGGGTCGATCTGGTCTCCACCAACAAGACCACCATGGAACAGCTGATCGTCGAGCAACAGCTCGACCCCGCCAGCTTCAAGGAGCAGTGGGTGCTGAGCTCCGAGCAGTTCTGCTTCGCCTTCAGCCATCCAGTGAGCGATGAGCTGGTCAAGGAGTTCCAGACCAGCTTGACCCAGGTGCTGGCGAGCAGTGAATACCCGCGGCTGCACAGCAAATACTTCCCGGCGTCCTCCCCAGCCAACAGATAATCCACCAAGCTGATCGCACCCGTGCCTGCCCATCACGGCCATCGACGGCCTCGAAGATAAAGGTGGCAAGGTTTATTTGATCCAGATATGGGTAGCGGACATGGCCAACAACGGCAGTTGTACATTGGGTCAAGTTGGGTCGATTAGCGCAGCGTAATCGTCCACGGCAGCCATCCCCTCCTCCCTATGCCGCCGTGGCCGTGAAGCGATAGCGATACAAATGCATCACGCGCTCTACTGGCCATATCTATCGTGGCAAGTTGATCGCTGCGGGTAACACACCCCATCCACCCATCGTCATTGATGCATTTTTATCAAAAGTAATTTGATGTTATCGTCATTTTCACCAACAAACGCCATCGGCATACTGGCGCCATTCTCCCGTCGGGAGTCCCTATCCAAGGAGTTGTTATGCCACTGGCGTTATTTGCCCTCACCCTGAGTGCCTTTGCGATCGGCACCACCGAATTCGTGATCGTGGGGCTTATCCCCACCATCGCCGAGCAGCTCAATGTCTCGCTCCCCTCGGCGGGCCTGTTGGTCAGCCTCTATGCCCTTGGCGTGGCCATCGGAGCCCCCGTGTTGACGGCGCTCACCGGCAAGGTGCCGCGCAAGTGGCTGCTGGTGGGGTTGATGGCGCTCTTTACCGTCGGTAACCTGCTGGCCTGGCAGGCCCCCGGTTACGAGAGCCTGATTGTTGCCCGGATCCTGACCGGGCTGGCGCACGGGGTCTTCTTCTCGGTGGGCAGCACCATCGCCACCGGGCTGGTGGCCAAGGATAAAGCGGCCAGCGCCATCGCCATCATGTTCAGCGGTCTTACTGTTGCGCTGGTGACCGGCGTACCGCTCGGCACCTGGATTGGTCAGGTCTTTGGCTGGCGTGAAACCTTTCTGGTAGTAAGCCTGCTCGGCCTCGTCGCCATGGTGGGCAGCCTGCTGCTGATCCCGGGCAACCTGCCCAAGGGGGCAGCCTCGACCATCCGCGAGCAACTCTCGGTACTGACCAAGAAGCCTCTGCTGCTGGTCTACGCCAAGACCGCCCTCGGTTATGGCGGCGCCTTCACCGCTTTCACCTTCCTCGCCCCCATCCTGCAGCAGGTGAGCGGCTTTAGCGCCGGTGCGGTGAGCCTGATCCTGCTGGTCTACGGGGTATCGGTCGCCATCGGCAATATCTGGGGCGGCAAGCTGGCCGACAAGATGGGCCCATTGCCGGCGCTGAAGCTGCTGTTTGCCGGTCTGGCGCTGGTGCTGCTGGCCCTCACTTTCACCGCGCCGCACCCAGTGCTGGCAGTACTCACCGTGCTGGTGTGGGGCGCCTTTGCCTTCGGCAACGTGCCGGGTCTGCAGGTGCTGGTGGTGAAGCAGGCCGAACTGCACACCCCCAAGGCGGTGGATGTGGCATCGGGTCTCAATATCGCCGCCTTCAACGTCGGCATTGCGCTCGGCTCCGTAGTCGGTGGCTTGGTGGTGGAGCACCTCGGCCTGATGCACACCCCCTGGATCGGCGCCCTTATCGTGCTGCTGGCCTACGGGCTAACCCATGTCAGCGAGCGCCGCGAAGCCCTCCGGCTCGCCGCCTGTCAGGCATAAGCTGCGCCAGCAGGCGTCACGCAAGGGCGTGGCGCCTGCTGCAATCTGCGCGGCAGGCTTCTATGCTGTGACACAGCGCCAACCCGGCAACTATTTCAGCAACTGTTTCAGTAACTTTTTCAGCAACCAAGCCTGTCACCCTCGCATCATTTGTCACGGAGTCTGTCATGAAGGTACTTATTGTCTACGCCCACCCCGAACCCAAAAGCTTCAACGGCGCCCTCTTCTGCCAAGCCATCAGGGCGCTGGAGCAGGCAGGCCACACCGTGATGACCAGCGATCTTTATGCCATGGGCTTTGATCCCGTCTCGGATCGGCGCAACTTCACCGCCGCCAGCGATCCCGACTTTCTCAAGCTGCAACTCGAAGAACTGGCTGCCACCGAGCAGGGCTGCTTTGCCCCGCAGCTGGAGCAGGAGATGCAAAAGCTGGAGGCGGCCGATCTGCTGATCTTCCAGTTCCCGCTCTGGTGGTTCGGGCTGCCCGCCATCCTCAAGGGGTGGGTGGATCGGGTCTTTGCCATGGGGCGGGTCTATGGTCAGGGCCATATCTACGAGAGCGGCAAGTTTCGCGGCAAGCGGGCCCTGCTGAGCCTGACCACCGGCGGCCCTGCAGAGACCTATCTGCCCGATGGCTTCAACGGCGATATCGACGGTATACTGCGCCCCATCCAGCGCGGGATCCTGCAATTTGTCGGCTTCGATGTACTGCGCCCCCATATCTGCTATGCCCCGGTACGGGTTACGCAGGAAGAGCGGGAAGCCTGGCTCGCCCAATGGGCCGAACGCCTTGGCCAGTTTGAGCAGGAGTCCCCCATCGCGGTCGGCCGCTACCAGTAACGGATGGCGCAACCCACTCCACAAAATACAAAAACAGCGAGCGGCACCCGGCCGCTCGCTCAAATTGCTGAAGAACCCCTTCTTTTTCAAAGAGGGGTTCTTTTTAGCGCTGTCCCAATGACGTGTTGAAAGGCTAAGCGTGAAGTAGGCCATCACCTTGATGATCTACCATCATGGATACCCCAGCCTTTCAACATCTGTTGTCTCTCTTTCCCCAGTTAACTCTGCGCCAGCGCCGTGTTGCCCGGCAGGGGCTCATTGCGCCCCACTCCATTTCCTCACTCAATATCCAGCTACCTGCATGCAGCGGTTGCCCCATTGTCAGACCGATGCCAATCAGCTGGCCAGATTACGAAAAGCCCAGTGCTGGGAAGATGATGCTCAAGCCCTCATCGAAGGACTGACCGTCCGCTAGGCAGTGCTGCACTGCCTCGCTCGGCATCTCGATAAACGCCTCCGCAAAGCCTGTTGCCACAAGCAAACCCGCGTCGAATAGCGGTGCAATTCACTGCGTTCATTGCACCCCACGGTACAGGTCACTGGCTGGCCGGATGTCGATGCCGTTTGGCTCAACACCCGTCGCCACTGAGCATGCTCAGCGTTATTTGACCCGCATCAGGCGATGGCGGATGTCACCCAGCTCGAACTGGATCACCTGAGATCGCTGCATGGCATCGACCCGCTGCAGCATATCGGCGTTGTACTGCTTGCGCCGCATCCACTGCATGGGCTCCTCGAAGCTGCCTTCATTGACGATAAAGGTATCCGTGTAGGTGTCGTTCACTATGCTGACTACCCAGATGCGCTGCTGAAACTCCGAGAGTTCGGCAAAGAGCGCGGCCCCGCGAGTCGCGAGCCAGCGCCCTGCCCGAGTGATCCTGTTTTTACTGTCGACGAGCCGGTTTGCCATAACTGGTAAGGGTTGGATAAGAAAACGGTTGAGCATCCTAGCATCCCGGGGGATGGCGCACCAAGCAACGGGAGGGATCGCCCTCCCCTCGGGGTTAAGATCCCCTCTCCCCCTGCGGGAAAACGGTAGGGTGCAATAAGCGTGTAGGGTCGATTAGCGAAGCGTAATCGTCCGCGGCAACAGTCCCCTCTCCCCTTGCGGGAGAGGGGATCAGAACGCAGACCACCGAGGCTTAAGAGGTGTCGAGGGAAAAGGCACAAACAAAAACCGCAGCCCAATGGCTGCGGTTTTTTATTGGCTCAACCTGTTGCCAGCAACAGGAGAACCGCCCTTAGGCACGGCGCCAGCTGGTCTTGCCGGCGCTGTCTTCCAGCACAATGCCCATCTCGGTGAGACGGTTGCGGGCGGCATCCGCCGCGGCCCAGTTCTTGTCGGCACGGGCCTGATTGCGCTCGGCGATCAGTTGCTCGATCTCGGCCACTTCGTCGTCGGCTTCATCACCCTTGAGGAAAGCTTCGGGATCTTGCTGCAGGATGCCGAGCACGGCGCCCAGCTCACGCAGACGGGCACCGAGGCCAGCGGCAACGGCCATATCTTCCGCTTTCTGGCGGTTGATCTCGCGCACCAGATCGAACAGGGCGGAGTAGGCTTCAGGGGTGTTGAAGTCATCGTCCATCGCTTCTTTGAAGCGAGCCACCTGCTCGTCGCCACCGGCAGCAGCGGCTACTGGCAGATCGCGCAGGGCGGTATACATCCGCTCCAGCGCGGCGCGGGCTTGCTTCAGGTTATCTTCCGAGTAGTTGAGCTGGCTGCGGTAGTGGCCAGACATCAGGAAGTAACGGACGGTTTCGGCGTCGTAGTGGGCCAAGACGTCGCGGATGGTGAAGAAGTTGCCAAGGGATTTGGACATCTTCTCTTTATCGACCATCACCATGCCGCTGTGCATCCAGGTGTTGACGTAGTCGCCACCGTGGGCGCAGCAGGATTGGGCGATCTCGTTCTCGTGGTGCGGGAACTGCAGATCGGAGCCGCCGCCGTGGATGTCGAAGTGGTTGCCAAGGTGCTTGGAGTTCATGGCGGAGCACTCGATGTGCCAGCCAGGACGGCCCGGGCCCCAGGGGCTTTCCCAGGTCGGCTCGCCGGGCTTGGACATCTTCCACAGCACGAAGTCG
The DNA here is from genome assembly GCA_041319085.1 of Aeromonas veronii. Lineage (NCBI taxonomy): Bacteria > Pseudomonadati > Pseudomonadota > Gammaproteobacteria > Aeromonadales > Aeromonadaceae > Aeromonas > Aeromonas veronii. The sequence goes on from CP101033.1 coordinate 2,644,308, forward strand.
AGCGGGTTGCGCTTGGCATCGACCACATCAACGCGGGCACCGGCTTGCAGCTGCTCCAGATCCTGCCCGGAGAGCTTGCCGTAGTCGGCGTAGGATTCGACGATAAACATCACATCGCCGTTATCGGCCACGTAGGCGTGATCCTTGGCAAGCAGGCTTTCTACCAGTTCGATGATTTCGCTGATGTGCTGGGTGGCGCGCGGTTCGATGTCCGGGCGCACCATGCCGAGGGCGTCGAAGTCGGCGTGCATGTCGCCGATCAGGCGCTCGGTCAGCTCGTCACAGGTGACGCGAGTTTCGGCGGCGCGCTTGATGATTTTGTCGTCCACGTCGGTGACGTTGCGCACATAGGTGAGATCGTAACCGGCGTAACGCAGGTAGCGAGCCACCACATCAAAGGCGACGAAGGTGCGGCCGTGGCCGATATGACAGTGATCGTAGATGGTGACACCACACACATACATGCCCACCTTGCCCGGGTGGATAGGTTTGAATTGTTCTTTTTGACGAGTGAGTGTGTTGTATATCTTCAGCATCTTATAACCACTGCCTGTGAGTAAAATGGTTGGTCATAATACCCCGTTCAGGGTCAGAAAACGAGGCAGAAAAGAGGGCCCATCCCGCCTGCCGCCTATGTTCTGGCCATTGATACACGCTTTGCAGCACCTTCTACAGCACTATGCCGCAGCCCCTTGATGGGCTAGAATTGCCACCACTTTATGCCATACACCTGCGGGCCCCCTGTCGCCCGCATCAAATGAAAGGACATATCATGGTCACTCTGCACACCAATCACGGCGACATCACCCTCACCCTGAACGCTGAAAAAGCCCCGGAAACCGTGGCCAACTTCCTGCAATACTGCCGTGACGGTCACTACGACAACACCATTTTCCACCGCGTCATCGACGGCTTCATGATCCAGGGCGGCGGCTATGCCCCCGGCTTTGAAGAGAAAGATACCCGCGCGCCCATCAAGAACGAAGCGGCCAACGGTCTGTCCAACAAAGTCGGCACCATCGCCATGGCCCGCACCAGCGAGCCGCACTCTGCCAGCGCCCAGTTCTTCATCAACGTGAACAACAACGACTTCCTCGACTTCAAATCCGCCACCACCCAGGGCTTCGGCTACTGCGTATTCGGTGAAGTGACTGCCGGGATGGACGTGGTCAACAAGATCAAGGGTGTCAAAACCGGTAACTACGGCCGCATGCATCAAGACGTGCCGACCGATGATGTGGTGATCACCAAGGTGACCCTTGCTGACTGATCTTTGCCAACTTGGCACGGATGAAACTGCGGCCCCGGCCGCAGTTTTTCCATCTGCCTCCCCCACTGCCAGTCCGAACTGGCGCCGCCTCGACTATCTGGCCCACGGCAATCCGCGCCAGCGCTCGGCCCATGCTCTGCTCACCGCCAGTGTGTGGAACGAGCTTGCAGCGCAGTGCCGCGATATGGCGCTGGTGAGTACGCTCGCCATCGGGCTGGATCGGCCGGGTAGCGATCTCGATATTCTCTGCCAGCATCCCAATCCGGCGGCGTTTGCCGCGACTTTTGCAGACCAAGGCTGGCAGGCGAGCACCAAGGGCGACAATGTCTGGCTGCTGGAGCGCACCTTTCCCTGTCTCGACCAGCACTGTGTCGATAGTAGCGCCGATAGCGGTTGCGATAACCACATCGCCAGCTGGCCGGTAGAGCTGTATGTCACCCCCGCTCCCATCGAGACGCTTAATGGCTGGCGCCACCTCACCCTCATGGCGGCCCTGCTCGAGCGCTTTGGCAATGCTTTCTATCAGGAGGTGTTGCGTCTGCGCCTTGAGGATGGGCTCAAAGGGGAAGCGGCCATGTGCCGGTTACTGGGTCTGGCTGGCGATCCTTACACTGTCCTGCTGACGCTGGAGGGAGGCAATCTGGCCGAGCTGTCATGGCAACCCCCATCCCGTGACGGTACTCATACATCCACTGACGCCGCGGCGATGGCGCCCGCAGCGCCACCTTCGCCCCCTCTGTTTCCTACTATCTCTGCCACCCCCGTTTGCCCTGTTTCGACCGAGAGCCCGACCCCCATATCATGAGCACCCTCTTTATCAGTGACATTCACCTCTCTGCCCAGCGGCCCGATATGACCGCGGCACTGGTGCGCTTTCTCGAGCACGACGCCCCCGGCGCCGATGCCCTCTATGTGCTGGGGGATCTCTTCGAATTCTGGATTGGCGACGATGACCCCAATCCGCTCCATCAACAGATGGCCGACGCCTTTTTGGCCCTGAGCCAGCAGAACGTGCCCATCTACTTTATCCACGGCAACCGCGATTTTCTGCTGGGCCAGCAGTTTGCCAAACGGGCGGGGATGACCCTGCTGGGGGATCCCTGCGTGATCGAACTCTATGGCGAGCGGGTGCTGCTCAGCCACGGCGATCTGCTCTGCACCCTGGATGAGGGCTATCAGAAGTTTCGCCGCATCACCCAGCTCAAGTGGCTGCGCTGGCTCTTTTTGCGGCTGCCGCTGGCCCGCCGTCAGGCCATCGCCTGCAAGATGCGCGGCCAAAGCCAGATGGAGAATGCCCACAAGAGCCAGATCATCATGGATGTGACGCCCGCGGCGGTGGACGATACCCTGCGCGCCCACCACTGCCGGATGATGATCCACGGCCACACCCACAGACCCGCCATCCACGACTTCATCCTCGATGGCCACCCCGCCCGCCGCATCGTGCTGGGAGACTGGTTCGAGCAAGGCTCGGTGCTGATCTGCCACCCCGGCGAACAGCGGCTGGCAATGCGGGCGCTGGCAGAGGCTTGATAGCACGCCCGTTCGCTTGCCTCACCAAGCGATCTGCGCCCCTACCATCCCCCATCGTTTGTGACACCCGGTTCACTCCGCATCAGGCGCGAACGAATAAGTGGTGATCGCTCACATAACCGCAAGCTGGATGCGCCAATGCCAATCAGGACATAAGGTTGTGTGAACCCCGTCACCTTGCCCCTTGCCAATTGAGAGGATGATGGCGCTCAGGCAGAAACGTCTTTCTCGCCAGCTATTTCAACAAGTTGAGGTTTGTATGCCTGACAGCAATGCGGTCGCTCACCCGTTCGATGCCAAGAAGATCAATGTCAACGATCCCTATGAGATGAAACAGTGGATCAAAATGTTCGAGTGCACCGAAGTCCAGCTGAAACGGGCGGTCAAAGCAGTCGGCACCTCCGGCAAGGCGATCAGAAAACACCTCAAGAAGTGAGGCGCCACCCCGTCACTGACCAGGCCCCGCTCGCGGGGCTTTTCTCATTTTGGCCTTTGCAAGGGCCCATCCCCCTGTTTGGCGGCACACATACCGCCTGTAAACCGATCACAACTGAGCTGTGCAGACCGGATAACCGCGGCGCGCGGTGGCTTCCGTCCGACAGCTTGTGACCAACCAGCGCCGTCCGACCCTTCGCATCCGGGCATCTCTACCTATAATGTGGATTCAAACACAACGAGAGGGTTAATCCATGGGCTTTATCACTTGGATCGTATTGGGACTGTTGGTGGGTATTCTGGCGAAGTGGATCATGCCGGGTCGCGACGGCGGTGGCTTCTTCATGACCGCCCTGCTGGGGATTGTCGGCGCCATGGTTGGCGGCTATGTGGGAACCCTGATGGGGCTGGGCTCAGTGACCGGATTCAATATCCCGAGCATTGCGCTGGCTACCGTGGGCGCACTTATCGTCCTGTTTGTCTTCAACAAGATCCGCAGCTGACCCCCAACGCCATCTATGTGTAGATAAACAGGGCACCGCGAGGTGCCCTCTGTTTTTTATCACCCTGACTATTTCGCCAGCGGCAAAATCAGCCCACAAGACCGACCCGCAGATCCCGAAAGTCCGCCCAGAGCAGGGATCCTGAGCCCTTCAGCACAGGGAAAGCGGCAACCCCGCACGCAGGATCGCAGCAAACCGAGAAGGGTCTCACGATATGGCCATGTCGTTCAGATAAGCCTTTTTTGACTAAAAATTCAACACATGTCACTTGAGATGAGTGCGCAACGCCGGTTATACGTCCCGCTGCTGGCGCTACATTCGTCCAGGCCCGCGTTTATCCGCTGTTTGGCTCGGGTAAAGTGTGATCACCAGCGTCACCCCGGTTGCGCTGACGCGCAACGCGCCTGACTCGGCGCACCATAATAAATAAAACCGGCGCCAAGGCACCGGTTCTTCAAGCAGAGTGCGACCCGATTACAGGGAGTCAGCATGCTCGGACAGGTACTTGGCCACGCCGTCCGGAGAAGCTTGCATCCCTGTTTTGCCTTTTACCCACTGAGCCGGGCACACTTCGCCGTGCTCTTCGTGGAATTGCAGGGCATCGACCATGCGCAGCATCTCATCGATGTTGCGGCCCAGCGGCAGATCGTTGACAACCTGATGGCGAACGACACCGTTCTTGTCGATCAGGAAGGAGCCACGGAACGCCACACCGGCTTCCGGATGCTCAACGTCATAGGCTTTGCAGATTTCGTGTTTCACGTCGGCGATCAACGGGTACTTGACCTGACCGATGCCGCCATCTTCCACCTTGGTGTTGCGCCAGGCATTGTGGGAGAACTGGGAATCGATGGAAACACCGATCACTTCCACGCCACGCATCTGGAACTCTTCATAGCGGTGATCGAAGGCAATCAGCTCGGACGGGCAGACGAAGGTGAAATCGAGCGGATAGAAGAAGACAACGGCAGCTTTGCCTTTGATGTGGGATGACAGGTTGAATGAATCAACGATCTCGCCATTACCCAGAACAGCTGCGGCGGTAAAATCGGGTGCGGGACGGCCTACCAATACCATATTCAATTCCTCTTTGAAGTGAAGTGAACAATCCGGTCTGGATTGGGCTACCTAGAGCCAAGTCCATCTAATTCAAGCGACAAACTATAGGCCCGGTGGTAGATTAGTTAAATCAAATAGATAGCATCAATCGGTTTTTTTCTATGCAACGTTGGCCCAGCCTCAAACAGCTGCAATATCTGGTCGCTCTCGATGAGCACAAGAACTTCAACCGCGCCGCCAAGGCCTGTCATGTCAGCCAGTCGACCCTGAGTACCGGGATCCAGACGCTGGAGGACATGATGAACCTGCAACTGGTCGAGCGGGACCACAAGAGCTTCATTATGACCCCGGTCGGCATGGAAATCGTCGAGCGCGCTCGCAATTTGCTCTCCGACGCGCGGGATCTGATAGAGCTCGGTCAACATCAGGGCGGCGTGATGCAGGGGACCGTGCGTCTGGGCTGCATTCCCACCATCGCGCCCTTCCTACTCAGCAAATTGCTGAAAGAGTGCAGCAAATCCTATCCTGACCTCGAATTGTTGCTGCGGGAAGACACCACCAGCAATCTGCTCAAGCAACTGGAGCAGGGTCAGCTCGATCTGCTGATCCTTGCCCTGCCCATCGAGATCGGTGGTTTTCACTGCAAGACCGTCGGCCAGGATCCCTTCCACATGGTGATGCCCGCCAGTATGGCGGCCGGCCTGCACACCCCGTTCGACTACAAGGAGCTGCCCAACCAGAGCATCTTCCTGCTGGAACGGGAGCACTGCCTCACCGAACACGCGGTGAGCGCCTGCCGGCTGCGGGACAAGAGCAAGATCAACCCGTTCGCCGCCACCAGCCTGCACACCCTGGTGCAGATGGTGGAGGCCGGTCTTGGTACCACCTTCCTGCCACAGATGGCCATCGATGCAGGCATCCTCGCCAACTCCGATCTGGTGGCCATCCCGTTGCCGGGTGAGAAATCCTATCGCGAGATCGGGCTGGTATGGCGACCTAGCACCACCCGGGTGCAAACCTTCTACAAGCTGGCCGAGCTGCTCAAACCGCTGATCACCCCCACGCCATGATTACAAACGCCAGCCCTCTGTTGGTGTTTTTCATTCCACACTGCATTTTTTCCTCTCGGGGCTAGGTATGGAGCCAGCGCCCTGTTTATGATGGAAAAGTTGTCGCATAGACACCTGTTGGCATGACGGTTTGACAGGATGTGACACACAGTAACTATTTCGTTTGATAACAAACGCCCGTGAAGAGAGCCCTATGTACCGCAAGCTGCTGCTATCCCTGCTGCCTCTGCTGCTGGCCGCCTGCTCCAGCACACCAACGCCGTCTCCCGCACCTCGGCAAAGCAGTGCGTTTGACAGTTTCTACCAGCAGTGGCGCGGTGTCCCTTACCGGATGGGTGGCGCCGGCCGCGCAGGCCTCGACTGCTCCGCCTTCACCCAGCTTGCCTACAGCCAGGTGCTGGGCTTCAAACTGCCCAGAACCACCGAATCCCAGGCCAGCATCGGCAAACCGGTCGATCGCTACCGGCTGCGACACGGGGATCTGGTCTTCTTCAAGACCGGCTGGCAACAGTACCATGTGGGGGTTTATACCGGTGCCGGCGAGTTTATCCACGCCTCCACCAGCAAGGGGGTGATCCGCTCCCGCCTCGACAACGTCTACTGGAACAGCCGCTACTGGCAGGCGCGGCGGGTGACCCAATAACGGGTCACACATCTGCTCGCGGCATACGTCACGAACCGCTTCCTTACATCTCCCCTGTCGTCATGTCGGGGCACACTGCCTATTTTTATAACTCAATTGACCCCAAAGCCTGCATTTCGCACCATTTTGTGATAAGGTGGTGGCCAATTTTTAACACTTTCGCCCTTTTTTCATACGCTATCTGTCTTGATTGACAACAAGTGAGGCGATAACAAGCGGCGCGCGGCGAAAGTGGACTGTGGCGCAACACTGCCGGATGGGTGGCCCACAGCAGCAGTATCAAGGGTTAAATGGATAAGGAGATCGTGCAATGAAGCAGTATCAAAGCTGGTTGGGGCAATACCTGATGAGTCGCCGTGACGGTGACCACGCCATGGCATGCGAGATGGCGAGTTCCATCTGTGAGTTCTGGCAGCAACAGGGTGATGAAAACGAATTGGACAAGTGGCAGCAGATCTACCAGAACCATCTGGAAAAGACCACCTGATCCCGACAGATCCCTTGCTGCCAGCCTTCCGGTGTTGGCAGCAAGGCCGGGACCAATTCTGCTCTGCTCCACACACATCACTCCCGCATAACCAGTATCTGGTTAACCTTCCCCCTCTTTTGTCTACCTCCCATCAACCATCAGCGCCTGAATACATACCCCACGCCCCTAATTTGAGCTTGTCGAGCCCGCTGTTACAGCGCATTTAACCGCCCCCTCCCCCGCATCACGGCGGGTTTTCTGTTTCGGGAACAAGGGGATGGGGCTGATCTGTTACAATCCGTGGCGACAATTTCCCCTAGTTGGTCAGTTTGTGCTAAAATGGCGCTCGTTTTTTGACATCTCGCGTCACGTTCGCCGCCAGATTGCCCATCGGGCATTCTGCCCGGGTCGTGACTTTGCACCATCATGCTTGGTGATGTCATCCCTCATGGCGAGCCATCCGGTTCCCATCAGAGAGGACACCATCAAGGGCACATGAGATAAGGAGATCGGGTAATGAAACAATATCAAGGCTGGCTGGGTGATTATCTGATGAGTCGCCGTGACGGAGATCACGCGATGGCTTCGGAGCTTGCCAACACCATTTGCGCCTTCTGGAAGGCACAGGGTGATGAAGCAGAAACCAGCAAATGGCAGCAACGCTATCAGCAACACGTAGAGCAGGCGCAATAAGCCCCTTCACTCTTTCGCGATAAAAAAACCGGCGCACATGGCGCCGGTTTTGCGTTTCTGGCAAGCAGCAGATTACATCTGGTCGATCATGTCCTGAGCAAACTGGGAGCAGGAGCGCAGGGTGGCCCCTTCCATCAGACGCTCGAAGTCATAGGTGACGGTCTTGTTGGCGATAGCCGCTTCCATCCCCTTGATGATGAGATCGGCCGCTTCAACCCACCCCATGTGGCGCAGCATCATCTCGGCGGAGAGGATGAGGGAGCCCGGGTTGACCTTGTCCTGACCGGCATATTTCGGTGCAGTACCATGGGTCGCTTCGAACAGAGCCACGCCATCACCGATATTGGCACCCGGCGCGATACCGATACCGCCAACCTGAGCGGCCAGCGCGTCGGAGATGTAGTCGCCGTTGAGGTTCATACAGGCGATGACGTCATACTCGGCCGGACGCAGCAGGATCTGCTGCAGGAAGGCGTCGGCGATGACATCCTTGATGACGATGGTCTTGCCGGTTTTCGGGTTCTTGAAGGAGCACCAGGGGCCGCCATCGATCAGCTGGGCACCGTACTCGTTCTGGGCCAGAGCATAACCCCAATCCTTGAAGGCACCTTCGGTGAACTTCATGATATTGCCCTTGTGCACCAGGGTCACGGAGTCGCGATCGTTGTCGATGGCATACTCGATGGCGGCACGCACCAGACGCTCGGTACCGGCTTTGGACATCGGCTTGATGCCGATACCGCAGGACTCGGGGAAGCGAATTTTCTTCACGCCCATCTCGTTTTGCAGGAAAGCGATCACCTTGTTCGCTTCGGCGCTGTCGGCCTTCCACTCGATACCGGCGTAGATGTCTTCGGCGTTCTCGCGGAAGATCACCATATCGGTCAGATCCGGACGTTTGACCGGGCTCGGGGTCCCCTCGTAGTACCGGACCGGACGCAGGCAGATGTAGAGATCCAGCTCCTGACGCAGGGCTACGTTGAGGGAGCGAATACCGCCGCCGACCGGCGTGGTCAGCGGGCCCTTGATTGCCACGCAATATTCACGAATGAAATCCAGGGTTTCGGCCGGCAGCCAGGCACCTTCGCCATAAACATGAGTCGACTTCTCGCCGGTATAGATCTCCATCCAGGCGATTTTACGCTCGCCCTTGTAGGCTTTCTCGACCGCGGCGTTCACCACATTCAACATGGCCGGGGTTACGTCAACACCGATGCCATCCCCTTCGATAAACGGAATGATCGGATGGTTGGGAACCTGCAGCTTGCCGTTGGCATCGACTGTGATTTTCTGACCCAGGGTCGGGATTACTACTTTGCTTTCCATCGGCATCTCCTAACTTCCGTTTGTTATCAACTTGTTTGTTGCGCGCGGCCATCTTAGCCCATTCATTTTCATAATAAAATGGCGAGCAAGCATGTCAGACCAAAGAGGTCCCCCCCCGTCAGTGCGTTGTCATAACACCCGTCGACACCGACCCGTTATCCCTCCAACTCGCCGGCCACGGCCTGCGGCTGGCTCAGGGAGCGGTACTGGGAAGGGGTCAAGCCGGTCTTCTGTTTGAACACCCGGCAGAAGTAGTTCACGTCGCTGTAACCGCAGCGGCTCGCCACCTCTTCAAGGCGGAAGCGGTACTTTTTCAGCATGAATTTGGCCCGATCGATCCGTACCCAGCTGATGTAATCGGCCAGGCGCATATGGCCCTGTTCGCGAAACAGGTGCGACAGGTGGCTGGCCGAGACGTTGAAGCGATGGGCTATCGAATCCCGGCTGATGGGGCGGTGAAAGTTCTCCTGGATATAGATGCAGATCCCGTGAAAAAGAGCGGCCCCTCGTGGCCGATCCGCAGCAGACTCCAGCAACAGCTGACGGGTACTCACCAGCAACGCCTGTAGCAGATGATCATCGGTGGGGGAGCGAGCGGGATCCTCGGTCAGCACGTTGAGCGCCGCCAGTATATGTTCGTTTACATGGCCGGCACGGGCCATGATGCTGTGCTTTTGTACGTCAAAGAAATCGGGGTCCTCCCGCCGCTTGCTCACTAGGCTGAAACCCAGTTGACGTTTACCGAACAGCAGGCTCAACACCGAACAGTCGGTGGTCCAGAGCGGCTTGTTCCAGCCGTTGGGGGGGATATAGAGCGCCTGTCCCGGCAGCACGCAGATCTCCTTGCAACCTCGCTCCCTGTCCCAAATCTGGTTGCGGTACTCACCGCTAAAGACCAGCTCGAGGCGGGGAAAGTTGACCTGATAGCTGAAACCGGGGGGCACCCCCTGTTCACTGGCAAACCAGATTTGGTCAAATGGAACCTGTTCACTCAGTGCGCCGTCGAGCAGTTGGTTGAAGATGATACTCATGGTGATCCTGATCAAGAGAGAGGCAAGCGGTTGCGGCGCGCGCAAAGGCCCATGTTATAGTCCGGCACGGACTCACAATTCCACCCTTTTCTTCACCCGATTTTCTTCAAACTAAATGAGGCATCCCTTATGAGCAGTCGCGATCTGCCCTCCTTTCTGTTGATGCAAAACCCGATTCAAGGCTACGAATGGGGAAGCCATGACTCTCTGACCACCCTGTTTGGTATCCCCAATCCGCAAGGCAAACCCCAGGCCGAGTTGTGGATGGGGGCTCACCCCAACGGCTGCTCTGAAGTCACGCTGTCAGGGAGTGCGCAGAAGCTCTCGACTCTGATCGACGCAGCCCCTGCTGCTGCGCTGGGTGATGCCACCCTCACCCGTTTTGGCAGCCTGCCGTTCCTGTTCAAGGTACTGTGTGCCAAGCAGGCCCTCTCCATTCAGGTGCACCCGAGCAAGGCTCAGGCCGAAGCGGGCTTTGCCAAAGAAGAGGCGGCTGGCATCGATATCAAAGCAAGCAATCGCAACTACAAGGATCCCAACCACAAGCCCGAGCTGGTCTTTGCCCTCACCCCCTATCAGGCGATGAACGGCTTTCGCACCATCCCGGCCATCCTGGCCCTGTTCGATCGCATGGCGCTGCCTGCACTGGCCGACCTGACCGCGGCGCTGCGCCAGTCACAGGATGAAGCGGGCCTGCAACACTTCTTCCACCAGCTGCTGGTACTGGAAGGGACGCGCAAGGGGGAGGTGCTGGCCGGGCTGCTAACCTATGCCGCCAACCATCAGGATGAGGAGACCTTTGCGCTGATCACCAGTCTGGCGGTCCAGTACCCGGGAGATGTGGGACTCTTCTCGCCGCTGCTGCTGAACGTAGTGACCCTCCAGCCCGGTCAGGCGATGTTCCTCGATGCCTGCACCCCGCACGCTTATGTGCGCGGCACGGGTCTTGAGATCATGGCCAACTCCGACAACGTGCTGCGCGCCGGTCTCACCCCCAAATATATCGACGTGGCAGAGCTGCTGGACTGCACCCGCTGCTTGCCCAAACCGGACGACCAGATCCTGCTCAGCCCCCGCATGGAAGGCTCAGTACAGCACTTCGACGTACCGGTACCTGACTTCACCTTCAGCGTCTATCCGGCTGGCGAGCATCAGCTCACCACTACCAGCGCCGAGATCCTGTTTGCCATCGATGGCACCGTGACCCTCAAGCAAGGCGAACAGTCACTGCGTCTGGAAAAGGGGCAATCTGCCTTTATTCCTGCGGCGACCGGCAGTTATCAACTGCTGGCCGAAGGACGGGTCGCCCGCGCAGGCAATCGCTGCTAACGGGCACATCCCGAGTGACGCCCATCCGAACATGCACCAGGGCCAGCAATGATGGCCCTGGTTATTGCTCCCCTCTCATCCCTCGAACCTTGCTCCGGTGAACGATACGGTTGACCTGACCCGCAGCGTGATCTCCCCCTTACTTGGCGGCCGCCAGGACGTAGGTTGCACAATGTATAGCCTGGTACCACAAGGAGCATAGCCAAAGCCAAATAGGCTTTATCACACCGGGAGAGCGTCACTGAGGGAAAGACCGGGCGTTGTCCCCGTATCCCGGTATGGGATCACAGAGCGGGCCTTTGCTCCCGGCAACGACACGCTGCTGGCGACAACTTGCACAAAAAACGGCGCGGCCCTGTTGCCAGCACCGCGCCCTTTATCGTTGTTCGTTATCTGCTGTCTGGCACAGATCTGCCTGACCGGATCCTCAGTGTTTGCGGTGCCAGCGCGGTGAGGTCGCCTTCTCCCCCCAGGGGGTGACGCAGGGGAGCAGCGCCCCTTCAATCACCATCTCGCTGCCCGCCAGCGCTTCGGCGATCTTCTGGTGCAGCACCCTCAGTACCTTGCCCTCGTGCTCGGCCAGAGAGTGCCCCGCGGCAAAGAATTCCGGCTGATATTGCAGCGCCAGCTTCTGGGCAAACTCATAGGTGTTGAAGCAATCCGGCATCCGCTCAACCACATCTTCAAGCCGGGCCAACAAGCTGTTCAGTTCCCTGGTCATAGTGCTCTCTCCGTGTAGGTTAATAGCCAAAAACTACCCCTTATTGGATAAGCCACCAACGAGCAAACCACAAAAATGTGGGGAGGCACACAGTTCTCTCTTGCGTCCAGCTCGCGGTAAGCGGCAGACAGCTTGCCAGCTTTACATTCCGGTAACAAACAGTTAAATTCAGACCGACTAATCAGTCGGTTATTTTTCATGCGGAGAACAACATGGGTGCGGCGCAGCTTCAACACACTCCTGAGGATATCCTCGCCATCAAATTGTCCCTGCCGGATCAGCTGGCACGGCTCAAGCGGGCGAGTCTGGCTCACCCCATGCCTACCCTGGCCGAGCGCCGGGCGCAGCTGACCAAACTCAAACAGGCGTTGCTCGCCCACAAGGGAGAGCTGTGCAAGGCGCTAGCGGCAGATTATGGTCAGCGCAGCCACTACGACAGCCTGATCGCCGATGTGCTGCCCTGCATCATGCAGATCAACTACACCCAGAAGCGGCTCAAACGCTGGATGCAGCCCCACCGCCGCCACACCGGCCTGCTGCTGGCCCCCGCCAAAGTAGAGGTGCACTTCCAGCCGCTCGGAGTGGTCGGCATTATCGTGCCGTGGAACTTTCCAGTGATGCTGAGCCTTGGCCCCCTCATCACCGCCATCGCGGCGGGTAACAGGGCGATGCTGAAACTCTCCGAGTTCACCCCTCATACCAATGCCGTGCTGCGCACCCTGCTCACCAGCGTGTTTGACGAAAACGAAATCGCCATCATCGAAGGGGATGCCCAGATGGCGGCGGCGTTCAGCTCGCTGCCGTTCGATCACCTGCTCTTTACCGGCTCCACCATGGTGGGCAAGCTGGTGATGGCCGCCGCCGCGCCCCAGCTCACCCCCCTCACCCTTGAGCTGGGTGGCAAGAGCCCTTGCCTCATCGCCCCCGACATGCCGGTGGCCACCGCGGTCGAGCGGATGATCTTCGGCAAGAGCCTCAACGCCGGGCAGATCTGCGTTGCCCCTGACTATGTGCTGCTGCCCCGCAGCGAGGTGGAGCACTTTATCGCCGCCTATCGCAGCCACTTCAGCAAGCTCTACCCGCAGGGGCTCAATAGTGCCGACTACGGTGCCATCATCAACGATCGCCAGTATCAGCGCCTCGTCAGCTGGCTCGATGAAGCCGAACAGGCGGGCGCCGAGCTCCACCCCTGTGGCAGCCCTGCCCGCGACGACCAGCGTCGCCTGCTGGTGCCCCACCTGCTGACCGGGGTGCCAGGTCACTGCCAGGTAATGCAGCAGGAGATCTTCGGGCCGCTGCTGCCACTCATCCCCTACGACACCCTGGAGGAGGCGCTCGCTTATGTGGCCGAGCGGCCCCGCCCGCTGGCCCTCTATCTGATGAGCTTCGACCCCGAGCTGCAGGCGCGAGTGACCCGGGAGACCCACTCCGGCGGCATGGCAATCAACGAGAGCCTGTTTCAGGTGGCCGCCGACGATGTGCCGTTTGGCGGCATCGGCGCCTCCGGCATGGGCCACTACCACGGCCACGAAGGGTTCCTCACCTTCTCCAAGGCGAAAACGGTGCTGACTCGCGGCAAGTTCACCACCGGCTCCCTGATCCATCCCCCCTACCACAGCTGGATCCAGAAGCTGATGATGGCGTTCTTCCTGCGCTGATGGAGATGACCATGAACCAAGCCATCCCACCGCCACCAGCCATGACCGACAAGCGCCGCCAGATCCTGGATGCCGCCCTCGCCCTCTGCGCCGAAGATGGCCTGCAGGGCGCCGCCACCGCCCGTATCGCCAAGGCGGCCGGGGTAGCCAACGGCACTCTGTTCCACCACTTTCCGAGCAAAGAGGCGCTGATCCTCGCCCTCTATCAGGATGTAAAGACCCGGATGGGGAGCGCCATCCATGAAGCAGACCCCACCCTGCCGCTGTACGACCAGACCCGCCACTACTGGCAGCTGGCGATGGAGTGGATGCAGGCGAACCCCAATGAGCTCAAATTTGTGCTGGGTTTCTTTCACTCTCCGCTGCTGGCCAGACCGGCCCGCAGCCAGATCCTGAATGATGCCTTGCGCTTTCTGCCTGCCCTGCTGGCAAAGGGGCAGGCCAGCGGCGAGCTGATGCAGGCTCCCGCGCCACTGTTGCTGGAGGTGTGTCAGGGCCAGTTCCTCGCCTGCGCATCACTGTTTGTCGATCAACCGGAGCTGGGAGAGGACGACTACTGGCAAGCCAGTGCGTTCGCCCTGTTCTGGTCAGCCATCTCAGGAGCCAATCCTCATGCGCCTTTCCATACCAACATGGACGTTTGAATCTGCGGCCACCCTTGGCCGCCACCTCTGGATCACCACACTGCTCTGGGTGGTGGGTCGTACCCTCTGCCGCGCCGCCCGCACCGACGAGGCAGTACGCCGCGAATTGGCGCCGTTGCCGGACGGGTTGGCTATTCGCCTCGAAGTGGGCGGCATCGGCTACGCCATGAACATGCACAAGCAGGGGGGCCGCTGGTATCCCGGTGCGCCAGCCGCCCCCCATGCCACCATCCATCCGCTGCGGGTGCGCTTCAAGCACCCCAATATCGCCTTTCGCGCCCTGAGTTTTCGGCTCGGGGTCAATCAGGCATTTGGTGAAAACCGGCTGCTGGTAGAGGGGGATCTGACCGTTGCCATGCATCTGGTGCGGGGGCTTGAGCAGTTGCAGTCCCTGATCCTGCCCGCCTTTATCGCGCGGCCGCTGCTGCGCCACTATCCCGCCCCGACCAACAAGATCGGCCGGGCCTGCAACATCTATCTGGGTCTGGTGACCGGCTAACGCGCAAGGAGCCTTGAAATGAGCCGCTATTACGATTTCTTCTGCCCGGTCAAACTGCTGGCCGGTGAACAGGCGCTGGAGCAGCTGGCCAGCGAGCTGGCCAGTCTCGGGGCGCGTCGCCCGCTGCTGCTGACCGACAAGGGGGTCAATGCCACCGGCCTGGCCACCCTGCTGGCCAATGTGCTGGCCGAGGGGGATCTGCCGGTTGCCGCCATCTGGGACGAGATCCCGGCCGACTCTTCCACCGCCGTGGTAGAGCGGATCGCCAAACGCTATCGCGAGCTCGACTGCGACAGTCTGGTGGCGTTGGGGGGCGGCTCGGTGATCGACACCGCCAAGGCGGTGAACATTCTCACTTCCATGGGGGGAGATCATCTGCTCGACTACTCGGGCGCCGGTTGCCTGACCCGTCCCCTCAAGCCGCTGGCGGTGGTGCCCACCACGGCGGGCACCGGTTCCGAGGTGACGCTGGTGGCGGTGATCAAGGATGAGGCGAGCGGGCGCAAGGTGCCTTTCACCTCCCCCTTCCTGCTGCCCCAGCTGGCGGTGCTCGACCCGCGCCTGACCCAGGGGCTACCCCTCAATATCACCGCCGCCACCGCCATGGACGCCATGACCCACGCCATCGAGGCTTTTATCGGTACCGCCAAGAACCCGGTGAGCGATGCGCTGGCTCTGATGGCGGTGGAGAAGATCGCCAGCGCCCTGCCGCAAATCATCCACGATCCCCAGAACAAACAGCTGCGGCTGCAACTGGCGGAAGGCTCAACGCTGGCTGGCATGGCTTTCTCCAACTCCATGGTGGGGCTGGTGCATGCCCTCGGTCACAGTCTGGGGGCCCGCTGCCATCTGCCCCACGGGCTGTGCATGAACCTCTTTTTGCCCACCGTGCTCGACTACAACCGCCCCGAGGTGGATAGCGAGCTGGTCCGACTGTTGTTGCCGCTGGTGGGGGCCGAGCGCTTTGCCGCCACTCCGGCCCACCTGCGAGCGGAGGCGACCATCACCGCCATTCGCACCCTGCGCGATACCTTGTGGCAGGCGGTCAAGCTGCCGCGCACCATGAGCGAAGCGGGGGTGAGCGATCGCTCGCTACTGACCGAGATCCGCGATCTGGCGATCAACGACGGCGCCCTGCTGTTCAATCGCAAGGATGCCGACCGTGAGCAGTTACTTACCCTGCTGGAGCGGGCCTGGGCCTGATCCTGCCCCCCTTGCCAGCACTCTTTAGCCAGCACTCTTGGCTGACACTAACGCGGTGCCCGACTAGCAATCGGGCATCTTGATCTACCTCGCGATATTCACGTCACACCATGCCAAAGCACATGATATTGGCCACGTGCTCTCATTATCTGTTCTATACCTTGGCTAACAGTTATGTTGTGCCGAGAGACCCAACTTTATGCCAGAGGTACCCACCATGAGCGACATCATCCATCAGGCCAACCAGCAGCAGTTTATCTGTATGGTGGAGGGGAAAGAGTCGAGACTGCGCTACCGGCGGCTCGATGCCAAGACCATCGACGCCTACAGCACCTTCGTGCCCCCCGAGCTGCGGGTGCAGGGGATTGCCGATCAGCTGGCGCGCGCCTTCTTCAACTGGACTCAGGTGGAGGGGCTCACTATAGTGCCGAGCTGCCGTTACATTGATGTCTGGTTACGCCGCAATGCCAACAACTGAATCGCTGAACACCGCCTTCGAACAGCAATTCCAAGCCAAAACAGAAGCCCTGCTGCGGGCCGATCCCGAGCGGATGGCCTGCCTGCAAGCCGCCGCCGAGCTCAATCTGCCCGACTGGGCGCTGGGGGCCGGTTTTATCCGCAATCTCATCTGGGATCACCTGCATCACAAGACCGAGCCTACCACGCTCAACGATATCGACCTTATCTATCTCGATAAACACGATCCGCAAGGGCTGGCCGAAGCAGAGCACGAAGCCTGGCTCGCCACACGGCTGCCCGGCCAGCAGTGGGAGGTGCGCAATCAGGCCCGCATGCACACGCGCCAGCTGGTAGCGCCGTTTGCCAGCAGTCTGGAGGCGCTGAGCCACTGGGTCGAAGTGCCCACCTGCATCGGCGTGCGCCTGAACCAGAATGGCGAGTTCGAGTGGCTAGCTCCCTACGGCTTTGCCATCAACTGGTCGCTGCAAGTGAGTGCCAACCCCAGATGTCGCCAGGACAAACAGATTTTTACCCAGCGCATCAAGGCGAAACGCTGGCAAGCTATCTGGCCTGACCTTCAGGTAAACTGGCCATAACCTGATTGCAATCTTTCGATAACCTTGGGCACACTAGGGGAAAAGCTGGTTGTAACTCAATGGGTTAAATAATGCGCGACTTCTTCTCTCTCGAACGCTGGCTACCGGGCCTCGCCGCCCTGCTGCAATACCAGCGCGCCTGGTTGATGCCAGACCTTCGCGCCGGACTCTCGGTGGCGGCCGTGGCGCTGCCCGTCGCCATCGCCTATGCCGAACTCGCCGGGGTGGGCGCTATCGTCGGCCTCTACTCCTGCATCCTGCCCATGCTGGTCTACGCCCTGTTTGGCACCTCCCGCCAGCTGATTGTCGGCCCCGATGCCGCCACCTGCGCGGTCATCGCCGCCGTGGTGACGCCGCTGGCCGCAGGCGACCCCACCCGTCACTGGCAGCTGGTGATGACCATGACCGCCATGACCGGCTTCTGGTGCCTGATTGCCAGCCGCTTCAAGCTGGGGGTGCTGGCGGACTTTCTCTCCCGCCCGATCCTGATGGGGCTGCTCAATGGTGTGGCCATCACCATCATGGTGGGCCAGCTCTCCAAGATTTTCGGCTTCACCTTCAGCGAACGTTACCTCATCGAGCGGATCGCCAGCGGGGCTACCTATATTACCCAGACCCATCTGCCGACCCTGGCCATGAGTCTGGTGGCCCTGCTTACCCTGCTGCTGGCCAAACGCTACAAACCGGCATGGCCCTCCTCCATGGTGGCCATGGTGGTGACCGCTGCGCTGGTGTGGGGCTTCAATCTGGGCCAGTTTGATATCGCCACCCTGGGGGCCGTGGGTTCCGGCCTGCCCGCGTTCCAGATGCCGGAATTTCCTCCCGGTCTGATGCGGGAGCTGGTGCTGCCCGCCCTTAACCTCGCCATGGTGAGCTTCGTCTCCATGATGCTGACTGCCCGCAGCTTTGCCGCCAAAAACGGTTACGAGATAGACGCGGACAAGGAGTTTCGGGCCCTCGGTATGGCCAACCTCGCCTCCGCGGTCTCACAGGGTTTTGCCATCAGCGGCGCGGATTCCCGTACCGCGGTCAACGACGCCAACGGCGGCAAGAGCCAGCTGGTCTCCATCATCGCTGCGGCGGTGATCGCCCTCATCACCTTCTATCTGACGGCACCGCTCAAATATATTCCCACCGCCGCCCTCGGGGTGGTGCTGGTGATGGCCTCCCTGTCGCTCACCGATTTTCGTGGCCTCTGGGCCCTGCGCCACTCCGATCGCTCCGCCTTCTGGCTGGCGCTGGTCACCTTTATCAGCGTGCTCACCATGGGGGTGATCCCCGGGATCACCCTCGCCGTGCTGCTGGGGCTGTTCCAGTTCCTGCGCAATGTGATGCGTCCTACCGACCAGCTGCTCGGCATGGATGACGAGGGGGTGGTGCGCACCCTGGGAGACAACGAACAGGCCAAGGCGATCCCGGGCATTCTGGTCTATCGCTTCAACTCGCCGCTGACCTACTTCAACGCCCCCTACTTCAAGCGACGGGTGCTGGCCCTGCTGGTGCAGGATCCCCACAATCCCAAGTGTCTGGTGGTGGATGCGGTGGCCTGCTTCACCCATCAGGACATCAGCGTGATGAGCATGGTGGGGGAGCTGCACAAGGAGCTGAAACGGCGCGGCATCCATATGGTGATGGCGGGTCGCCACGGCCAGATGACCCACTGGCTCAAACAGGCGGGCGTGCGGGTGGGCGATGAGGGGATCATCCTCTGCCCCGATATGTATCAGGCGCTGCGTATGACCCGCTGCTACCGCGAGCCGGTGTTCCGGGATGACGAGGTGGTGGAAAGCACCACAGATGCTATCCGCTCAAATTGGCCGCAAGATGATGCCCTGCCCGACTCGGCGCGCCTCACCCTGCCAAGCGAACAGGAGGCGGGTGCCACGCCAGCCTGATCCCCTGGCCGGGCAATCCCCTAAGGATTGCACCGGCCTTTACCTTGGTGTTAAATGCGCCCCCAGAGGGCACTCCCCCGTGCCCTCCCAGCTGTTGGACATGCCATGCAATCTCAATCCCACACCGGTCCGGGCACGCTCTTTGCGCTGACCTGGCCGCTGTTTATCGATCTCGCCCTGCACTTTCTGACCGGCGCCCTCAACACCTTCATGGTGGGTCACGTCTCCTATCAGGGGGTAGCGGCACTGGCGGTCGGCAATCAGGTGTTCGATCTCGCCATCACATTGTTCAGCTTCGTCAGCATAGGTACCAGCGTGGTGATCACCCAGTATCTGGGGGCGGGCGATCGGGAGAAGAGCCGGGTGGTGATCCACACCGCCATCGGGTTCAACCTGCTGATCGGTCTGGTGGCCGCCATCGGCGTGATGGCGGGGGCCAGCACCATGCTGGCGCTGATGAACCTGCCCGCCAACTTGATGAGCGACGGCACGCTTTACTTGCAGATCATCGGTCTGTGCCTGTTGCCGGAAGCGGCAGCCCTCTGTCTGGCGGCGACCCTGCGCGCTCACGGCCACACCCGTCAGGCGATGTATGTGACCCTGATCGTCAACCTCATCACCTTCGTCGGCAACCTGCTGCTGCTCTACGGCTGGTTCGGCCTGCCCCAGCTTGGCGTTGCCGGTGTCGCCATCAGCACAGTGGCTGGTCGACTGGTGGGCGTGGTGCTGCTGGTGTGGCTGGTAGCCCGCAAGACCGGCATTCGACTGGTGGTGCGCGATATCGTCCACCCCAACCGGGAGATGCTGGGCAAGGTGCTCCATATCGGCCTGCCTGCGGCGGGGGAGAACCTCTCCTGGATGCTGCAGTTTATGGTGGTGACCGCCTTTGTCGGACTGCTGGGTGACAAGGCGCTGGCGACCCAATCCTACTTCTTCCAGATCTGCCTGTTTATCCTGCTGTTTGGCCTCTCCATCGGCCTTGGCAACGAAATTATCATCGGCCATCTGGCGGGGGCGCGGCGTTTCGAACAGGCCTACAAGCAGCTGATGAAGAGCCTGAAGCTGGGCCTCATCGTCACCACAGTGATCGCCATCGCGGCAGCGCTCAATGGCCGCACCATCATCAGCCTGTTCACCGATGATGCCGATATCATCACCCAGGTGGCGCAGCTGTTTCTTATCAGCCTCATCCTCGAGCCCGGCCGCACCTTCAATCTGGTGGTGATCAACGCCCTGCGGGCCACCGGGGATGCCCGTTTCCCCCTCTACATGGCGTTGCTCTCCATGTGGGGAATTGCCGTGCCACTCTCCTATTTCCTCGGTATCATGCAGGGTTATGGACTGGTCGGTATCTGGCTGGCGCTGGCCTGCGACGAGTGGGTGCGCGGTCTGGCCATGTTCTGGCGCTGGCGCAGTCGTCGCTGGCAAAACAAAATTCTTGTTGAAACAAAAGCGGAATCACAATGAAGAAGATAGGACTCTTGCTGGCTGCCATCCTGCTCAGCCCCCTGGCCATGGCGCAAACGGCCCCTGCCGCTCCCAAGGCTCAAGCCACCCAGACCTGGTATGTGGCCCCCATCGCCATCGATGAAACCAGCGACGCCCAGAAGGCGCTGACCAAGGACTTCATGGCCCAGATGATCAAGACCATCAAGATCAACGAGTACCAGACCGGCAAGGCGGTAGGCAACACCAAGAAGCCCAAGTGGCTGATCCGCACCAAGCTGATCCCCGCCAGCAACGAGCCGCTGGTCGGCAAGAAGCACCCGCAGGGTCTCACCTACGGCAAGGGCAATCCGACCCAGGAGATAGTCGGTGAGCTGCTGATGAACGGCACCCTGGTGGCCCACATCGGCCAGGGCTGGCGTGAGCCAATCGTCCCCGGCACGCCGGTGGCTGACAAGCTCTCCATCGCCAACTATCGCTATGCCATCGGGGATCAGGCCAAGTCGGCGGATCTGGAGGAGCTGGCTGCCCAGATTGGCTTTGAAGCGGGCAAGGTGATCCATCGCGACGGCAAGCCGCTGCCGGAGAAGAAAAAGAAAAAAGAGCAGGCGGACGAAGAGAAAGAGTAACATCGCCTGCATCCATAAAAAGGGGCCACTCGGCTGTCTCTTGATCACAACTATTGGTGCTCAAGAGACTGCGCCAGTTCGTAGCCTTCCAGGAGGGTCTGGAGTCGAAACCAGCCCTCCCATAATGCCGCTATTGAAGCCCGCCCCGTTCGTTTAGTGTCCTTCCAGCCCCCAGCTTGGCCAGGCTCCGGTACGCCCATCTCATATCCGGCACCTTGGTTGGCAACGGCGTTTTCTCTACCTTTCGCCAAAGCAGCTTCCACCCCGTCGGGCCTATCACCGTTTCGCAGCTTTGATTCTGTGCCGATGACTCCTCGTTGATAAACCTCAATTGCAACAGACGCACCGCGATAAACGACAAGATGACGCACATCCGCTTCAGGTTATCCATGCTCTGCATCCTTAAGGTTTCTACCCGAGTGCCGGCACTCTTCCAGACCTTGTGATAATCCTCGATAAGCCAGCGCCGCTCGTAATAGCCGATAACCTTGCGGGCCTGTGCATCGTCGGTCACGGCTTCACTAGTCAGCAGGTGCCACTCCAGCCGGTCAGAGGCATCGCCCTGCTCAATGCATCCCACGTAGTAGAGCGGGATATCCGGCTCGTTACGCTTGTTGGCCGGAGCCTTTAGGGTGACTTTGGTAAACTTGATGTCGAGCACGGCCTCTCTGGCTTTTCTGCCGCCCCGCTGCGGTATTTTGACGACCTTGGTGCCGGCAGAGTGGCACTGCCGGGCATAGTCGTAGAGCTTGTGGTCATGCTCTTCGATACAGCGACTTTGCATCGAGCGCACCACAAAGCGTTGTTGGTTGCTCTGCTTGTAATGCAGATATTCGTAGATATCCGCTTCCCGGTCACAGACCGAGATAACGTTGGCCATCTGAGTGCCGAGACGGGCGGCAAAGGCCACGGATGCCTCCTCCCACTTGCGACTCTCTTTCTCCTTGTAAGGCCGGGTGGCATGCCGGTGGCTCTCTCCCCGCTTGCTGACATCACGGGTCCAGATACGCTGTGCAATCATGCCGACCACCTGCGATTTATGCGGAGCAAACAACAAGACGGAGTGAGCCAGCAGAGCGCGACTACTGCCTTGATTGGTGTGCCCCAGCTCATCATGGACGCTGGCATGGTTGAAGGTCAGGGCCGTGGTATCTTCCAGTGCCAGCAACAGGTCGTAGTCCCTGGCTAGGGCTGCGGTGGTGGCAAAGCCTGCATCAGCAATGGCATCGGCATTGACATGGTGGTTGCGAATAAAGCGATATGAGCCTTCCATGTCGGCGGGTGAGAGGGGAAGTTGTGACACGCAATCTCCGGGTTGTTGAGCAAGGGCTGTGGCGAGTTTGACGAGACGTTCAGTGCGTCTGGGGTCCTTGAGATTGGCATGGCCAAACTGGTCGAATGCCCATTGTTCGAGTTGGGTGAGATGCATATTAGAGCCGTGATAAGGGATGGCAAAAGAGTCAGATCACGGAGAAGGGAAAAGGTTCAAAAAAATCCCCAAGCGATGCTTGGGGATTTGTGTATAAGAGACAGCCACTCGGCCCCTTTTTTGATCCTGTCCCCTCACGCCAGCACCGTCCCTGTTGTGACTTACCGCACAGTTTGGCTCACCATTAAGATTGATAAATCACTTATTTTGTTTTGATTCAACAAGTTATAAATATCCCGCCGAATACTCCAAATGATTGCCCCCAAATCCGATCAGGATCACATTTATCCCCGGCACTAAGGGGTAGCTTTGGTCTTACAGGCACAATCAAACGAAACCAAGGAGGTTCCATTACATGTTCCCAGAGTACAGAGAACTCATCTCGAAACTGAAGAGCAGTGATGTCCATTTCCAGAAGAAGTTTGACTTGCACAACGACCTGGATGCGGAGATTAGAAAGTTGGAAAAGCATCACGCCAGCGACTATAGCGCCGAGGTGAGAGATCTGAAAAAACAGAAACTCAAACTGAAAGAGGAGATATACGACATCCTCAAACAACATCCACACTAGATGCCTCGAAGAATATAAGGATAAGCAATTTATCCCCCAGCCCGGCCCAAGTGCCGGGCTTTTTGTTGTTTCAGTCAATTAGTTGACGCCCGTGCCTACCGATGTTTACGGTTATTTGTTACATTTCCCTTTGGAATTCAAGGTATAAGGGTGGTGATAACATGAGCAGAAAACGATCTTTTTATCATCTCTTGCTGCTTTGCCTGTTCGCATTGAGCCACCCTCTGCGGGCTCAGGAGCCGGAGCTGGAGTTGTGGCACTCCCAGCAGGCCGGGTACGTGATCGATGACGTGATCGCCCTCTTCAATCAGGAGGGGAACCACCGCGTGCGGGTCACCCAGATTGAACCGGGCAAGATCAAGGCGGATCTCCTGCTGGCCGCGCAAGCCAGGGGGCTGCCCGATCTGATGCTGATCCCCTCCGACTTTATCGGCCTCTACCGCCAGATGGCCCTCGCCCCTCTCCCCGCCGAGTGGTTTTCCCCCGCACTGATGACCAGCGCCCTGCGTTATGTCACCCTCGACAAGCAACGCTGGGGCATGCCCATGATGCAGGGCAACCATCTGATGCTGTTTTACAACAAGGCGCAGGTCTCGGCGCCGGTGACCCAATGGCAGCAACTGGCTGCCATCACCCCGGCCCTCAAGGCCAAGGGGGTCTACCCCGTCAGCTGGCCCTATCACGACATGTACTACTTCGCCGCCTTTTTGCACACCTTTGGCGGCTCGCCAGTGACCGAAGGGCGCATCACCCTCGACACCCCGGCCATGGTGCAGGCGCTGGAGGCCTACCGCACCGTCGCCAGCGAACAGTGGATCGATCCCGACTGCGACTACGATGCCGCCCTCGCCCGCTTCAATGAGGGCAAGAGCGCCTACCTCATCAACGGGGACTGGGCGTTCAATGATCTGGTGAAAAACATGGGGGATAAACTGGGAGTCGCCCTGCTGCCCCGCTGGCAAACGCGCCCCATGCACTCCATGAGCGGCGCCTACGTGATGGGCGCCTCCCGTTGGGCGATGGACGATGAGGACCGGCTGCCCGTCATCAAGGCGCTGATGGCCTTTATTCAGCGTCAGGATATCCAGCAGTTCATCTATCATCAGGGGGCGCTGCTGCCGGTCAATCAAAAGGCCTTTGCCACCATCAGCCACAACCCCACACCTCGGGAAAAAGTGCTGCTGGAACAGTTCACACTCACCGCCCCGATGCCCTCCGACAGCGCCATGTCCATTGCCTGGCAAGCGATGGATAAAGGGTTCGAGCGCTTTAAAGAAGGGATCAGTGCCGCCGACACTGCCCGCTATATGCAACAGCTGGCCGACCAGCAGTATCGACAGGTGAAGTCACAATGAACCACCGTACCGTTCGGCTCGGCCCGACCCTTATCATCATCCTGTTTACCGTCGCCCTGTTGCCGGCACTGCTGGCCAGCACGGTACTGCTGATCCGCCAACACCAGATCATCGCCCAAAGCGAGCAGTCACAGCTGGAGCGGGCCCTCACCAGCATAACCCGCGAGGCCCACTTTCGCAGCGAGCTGATCGGCACCCAGATCAATCAGCTCAGCCAGGATCGGGTGCTCCATCAGGCCCTCGACAACTTCCTCTTCTCCAGCCATGCCCGGCTGGCACTGGCCACCTTTATCAAGTCCAACAGCCTGCTGACCTCGGCCTACCTCATCGATGACAAGGGACTGGTGGTGGAGTACATCAATGGCCAGGCCTCCCATCTCGAGTCGAGCAACCTGATGCCGCAGCTGATGGCCTGGAGCAAGACCCGCGAGGCGAAACAAGGCAAGCATCTGCTGCTGCCCGTTGATGACCCGGTACTGGTTGATGGCATGGAGCAGAGCCGTAATCGAGGTCTGGCACTGGTGGCCCCCATCTATCGCAACCACCAGCGCGCAGGGGTGATGCAAAATCCTTCCGGCTTCGTGATGGCGGTATTCCCCTGGCAACAGATGGCCCAGTTGCTGGAACCTTATCTCAAGGGGAGCGAATATCTGGTGATCTCCCAGGGAGAGACACTCCTCTACCAAAACCTCCGCCATAGCAACAATGCAATCGACGACCGGGAACCAAGCCAGATCTCGCAACCATTACGCATCGGCTGGCCCCAGCTGGAGCAGGAGATCGCCCCCACTATCACCCTCTACAGCTACAGCAATGACAGAGTCAGCGAGCTCAACAAATCCCAACAACTGCTGACCGTCAGCATCGCCGTCATGTTGCTGCTGGTGGCCATCGGCTGCGTCTGGCTCACCCGCTGGCTCACCCGACCGCTGCGCTCGCTGGCCGCGCTGGTGCGCAGCTATGGCAAGGGCAACTACCAGCAACGGCAGGCGCCGCTGCGCTTTGTGGAGTACGACGAGGTGCGCCAGCTGCTGCAGGAGATGGCCTACACCATCTCGGCCCAGGTGCGGGCGCTCTATCAGCAGAACGAACAGTTGCAGCAGGCCAATAGCGAAAAAGAGGCCTTCAACCAGCGGCTGCTCGGCTTCAACGATGAACTGGAGCAAGAGGTTGCCTCGCAAACGACCGCCCTGCGCTCGGCCCTGAGCCGGGAGGAGCGCAGCCGCCATATCCTGCAATCCTGGCTGCAGTTCGGTCTGCACCAGCAGCTGGATATCGATATTGCCGAGCTGGCCAGCTCCGCCCTGCTGCAACTCTCCCAACTCTATCCCGGCCACCGCTGGGGGCTGGTGATCCACCGCGACGGACAGCCC
Source organism: Aeromonas veronii (assembly GCA_041319085.1). Lineage (NCBI taxonomy): Bacteria > Pseudomonadati > Pseudomonadota > Gammaproteobacteria > Aeromonadales > Aeromonadaceae > Aeromonas > Aeromonas veronii. The sequence continues at coordinate 2,670,147 of CP101033.1, forward strand.
CACTACTCCCTGACCCAGGGGGTCGATGCCCCCTTGCGGGATGCCCTGCAGGAGAAACTGACCCAACTGATGGATGAGGAGGTCAAACACTCAGAATGCCAGTGGGATAACGCACTCTGGAAGATCATGACCCTGCCCGGCAGCCAGAGCGGCGCACTGTTTGGCTATCTGATGGTGAGCGCAGAAGGGCTGGAGTCCGAAGACAGGGCCATCTTGCGGCTGTTTGCCAAGCAGCTGGCGGTGGGCATCGAGGGGCGCCTCTTCACCGATGAGCTGGCGCGGGTCGCCCGCACCGATAACCTCACCGGGCTGCCTAACCGGCAGGCGTTCGAAGAGACGTTCCATCACTATCAGGCGGTGCTGGCACGCCATCCCGAACGTCACCTCGCCCTCTTTATGCTCGATCTTAACGGCCTCAAGCGTACCAACGACCAGTATGGGCACGAGGCGGGCGACGCCCTGCTGATCCAGATGGCTCGCCAGCTGCGCACTCTCTGCCGACAAAATGAGCGCATATTCAGAATGGGGGGAGACGAATTCGTCCTGCTGGCAGAAGCCGATCACCTTGCCTGCCAGCAGCTGGCCAGCAGACTGGTGGCCAGCCAACAGAGCGCAACCGTGCAGCATGGGGAACACAGCTTCCCGCTGCGTTTTGCCATTGGCTGGAGCAGCAGCGACCAGACCCCGCTGGCGGAGCTGAGTCGGGTGGCGGACGACGCCATGTATGCCGACAAGGCGCGCTTCTATCAGGGGCAGCGATAAAAGCGGAGGTCTCTGGCGTTGGCGAGCCTTTCGCCAACGCCCTGATCAGCTCGCAAAAATGGCGCGCAACGCTAGACGCGGCGCGGACCATGAATAAGATAGGGGCTCTTGATGTCTCGATTTGGAAGGGAGTAGGAAATGGAGTTAGTGCTTGGCCCACTGGAAGCCCGCGTTATCGGCTGTCTGATTGAAAAAGAGATCTGCACCCCGGATCAATATCCCCTCTCCCTTAATGCACTGGTCAACGCCTGCAACCAGAAGAGCAACCGCGAGCCGGTGCTGGAGCTCTCCGAGCTCGATATCCGCGCCGTGGTGGACGAGCTGATCCGCAAGCGGCTGGTGGTCAACACCGCCGGCTTCAACGCCCGGGTGCCCCGCTATCAGCACAGATTCTGCAACACCGAGTTTGGCGAGCTGAAATTCAGCGCCCAGGCGCTTGGCATTGTCTGCGAACTACTGCTGCGCGGCCCGCAAACCCCGGGGGAGCTGCGCTCCCGTACCAACCGCCTGTGCAGCTTTGATGATGTCACCGAGGTGGATGCGGTGCTGACCCAGCTCATCGAGCGTGGCCCCTACGTGGTCAAGCTGCCGCGCGAGCCGGGCAAGCGCGAATCCCGCTACGCTCACCTGTTTAGCGGCGAAGTGGATATTCAGGCGATGATGGATGCCACCCCTGCCGCGGCCTTTGCCTCCCCTGCAGCCGACCGTCTGAGCGAGCTGGAGCAGGAGGTGGACGAGCTCAAGAGCCGTCTCGCCGCCATGGAAGCCCGGCTGGCCGCGCTGGATGGTCAGGGCTGATCACCTTTACCATCGCCAATCGCTATCAGGGAGCCGGGGCTGATGTCCCCGGCTCCCTGCGTTTTTTCATCGTGAGGAAGTGCCCGTGATCACCCTGATTAAAGAGTCTGACCACCAGAAGATGCCCTGGAAAAACCAGCAGGGCACCACCAGCCAGATCCTCATCTCCCCCAAAGGGACGAGCCTTGCCAAACTCGACTTTGACTATCGACTGAGCTCGGCCCCCATCAAGAGCGCGGGCCCCTTCTCCCCTTTCCCCGGCTATCAGCGCATTTTGCTGCCGGTGAGCGGGGCAGGCTTTGTGCTCAACGGTCACCCCTACGCCACCTTCGAGGCCGCGCACTTTAGCGGCGATGAAGAGACCCACTGCGAGCTGCTGAAAAAAGAGGTGACCGATCTCGGGCTTATCTACCATCCGGATCGCATTAGCGCCAACGTGCGGGTACTGAACCTCCCCTTCCCGCTTACTCTTACTCTTGAGCCAGAGAAGACCTACCTCTGCCACCTGCTGAGCGGCCAGCTGACCGTGCAGGGCAAAGAGGTGGCCATCAACGAGACGCTGGTGGTCACCGGGGAAGAGCGCATTCACTTCGAATGCCAGAAGAAGACCGCCATCGCCTTCTTTACCCTGCAGGCCAAATAGCGCGAAAGTCGTCGGTGTGCAGTCATGCCACGCCACACACAAACAGCAGAGATGAAAAAGCCGGGCAATCCCGGCTTTTGCGATTAAGGCAACCGGCTCGATGCCGGTCATAACCTTAGTTGACCTTGAAGGAGCCCTTCATCATGGCAAAGTGGCCGGGGAAGGAGCAGAAGAAGGTGAGATCCTTGCCCGCCAGACCGTCGGTCTTGAAGGTGACGCTGCTGCTCTCGCCGCCGCCGATCAGCTTGGTGTGAGCCAGCACACGGGGATCATCCTTGGGCAGATAGCCGTTCTCGGCCCCGGCGCTCATCCCGGCAGTCGCCACGGTCTGATAGTCGGCGGTGCTGGCCAGCACCCAGTTGTGGCCCATGGCGGTTGCAGGCAGCTTGCCGGTGTGGTTCAGGGTGACCGTCACCTCCTTGCAGGTGGCTGGCACGCTCATCTCTTTGAGGTTGTACTGCATGGCATCATTGCCTTCGATGACCAGTGCACACTCATCCGCCAGCACGGGGGCAGCCAGGGTACTCAGAAACAGCAGGGTAATCGCCTTTTTCATCATCTTCTCCTTTGATTGGCAATGGATGGCAGCGACTTGGCAGATGCAATTAACGCTTCGCAAAGATGCCGTATAAATCGACCTTCATTTTACTCAATTGTCTTCAATCGGCGATGGCTTTTGGCCAAAGCTGCGGGCCAGGTCACCAGACTGTGCTGTACTCACCAATCCCTCCCTCACGGATGGACGATACGACCCGCTGTTCAAAACTGTTTAATTTTTTCTGCCCTTTTCCCTCCGATTGCGCCCATCAGGGCTCGCCCGGCGGGCGCCCCTTGGCTAAGCTATCGCCCCGATATGAACCTTCTCCAGATGAGAGCGCCGGATGATTGTGATGACCCCCGTGGCGGCCCTGCGCGGTCTGCTGCTGACCCTGCTGCTGGCGCTGGCCGGCTGCCAGCCCACCCCGCCTGCCCAGACCCGTATTCAGGGCAAGACCATGGGCACCTACTATGTGGTGACCCTTAGCGATAGCTATCCCGGTGGGGAGCCCGCCCTCAAAAGCGACGTAGAGAGCCTGCTGGCCAGGATGAACAAGGAGATCTCCACCTACGATCCGGGCTCGCTCATCTCCCGTTTCAATCAGGGGCCCGCCAATACCCCGTTTGCCATCCCGCCCGCCATGGCCATCATAGTCCAGCAGGGGATTGATGCCGGTAAGCTGACCGACGGCAAGCTGGATGTGACCGTGGGGCCACTGGTCAATCTGTGGGGCTTTGGCCCGGACAAACGCCCGGTCAAGCGACCCGATGAGGCGGCCATCGCCGCCGCCCGCCACAAGGTGGGGATCGACAAGCTGACCCTGACCCCGCAGGGGGATCACTTCCTGCTCGAAAAAACGATCCCGGATCTCTATCTCGACCTCTCCACTCTTGGCGAAGGGGCGGCATCGGATGAAATCGCCGCCCTGCTCGAGAGCAAGAGGGTACACAACTATCTGATCGAAGTGGCCGGGGCGGTGCGCAGCAAGGGCAACAACAGCAAGGGCTCGCCATGGAAAGTGGCCATCGTCGAACCCTCCGATCAGCCGGGGGCCTTCTCCGATATCGTCATTCCCAACGGCATGGCGCTCAGCACCGCGGGCAGCTATCGCAACTACTACGAGCTGGATGGCCAGCGTTACTCCCATATCATCGACCCTGCTACCGGGCAGCCGGTCACCCACAAGCTGGTCTCCGCCAGCGTGATCACCCCGACCGCACTGGAGGCCGATGCTCTCGATACGGCCCTGATGGTGATGGGCCCCGAACAGGCGATGGAATTTGCCAGACAGCACCAGCTGGCGGTCTATCTCATCATCAAGACCGAACAGGGCTTCAAGGCCGAGTACACGCCACAATTTGCTCCCTATTTGGCGAAAAAGCTGGCAGAGAAGCGGGCAGAAAAACACTCCTGAACATAAGGCCCCGAGAACGGGGCCTTGTCATTAGGGGTCATTGATGACGGGTTATTCGATGGTCACCCGATGAGGTGCCGGGGTTTCCACCTGCTTGGGCAGTTGCAAGGTGAGGATGCCGTTCTCGAACCTGGCGCTGACCTTGTCCAGCGCCACCTCGACCGGCAGCTCCAAGGTGCGCGAGACACTGCCGAAGTAGCGTTCACTGCGCAGGGTTCGCTCATCCTTGTTCTCGCTGTCAAACTGGCGGATCTCCGCCTTCAGGGTCACCTGTTTGCCATGGATATCCACATGGATATCCTCCTTGGCGACCCCCGGCAGCTCGGCCTGCAACAGATAGTTGTCATCACTCTCTTTCAAATCCAGCCTGATCTGGCTCGGTAGCGGATCCCCGTGCAGGGGACGAATATAGAAGCCGGACGCCATATCGCGAAACAGGTCATCGAACAGACTGGTACGGCTCGGTAACAGACTCATTTTTGCTCCCTCCCTGATTGTTCCATGGACAGATGCAGGCCCTGATGCCTGCCTGATAGGGTCTACAGGTGACCGGAGCGTCTCTCCGGCCTCCTCTATCAGTCTAAAAAGCGCGCCGCGTGCTGCCACCCCATCTGAACTTTATTTGATATGGATCAACCATATGGCCCCGATAAATCCGGAAAACACGTGACCCGCGAACAGAAAGCAATGCGGCAAAAGCACATTGATTGCCACTTCATGCGCTTTGGTGGCACACTTTCCCTCATCAGCCCGTAGCGCCTCGACCCAGACAGATGCAGACACATGAACAAGAGCCAGAAAAAAAGAGCCCAGCCAAGCCACAACGCATTCTGATGGTCAATGAGCAGCGCTCGTTTCAGGTGATGATGAAGGCGATGCTGATTAATCTGGGGATCAGCAACATCACCTACTCCAATACCGCCGAGGATGCACGGCGCCGCTGCCAGAAGGGCAGTTTCGACATCTATCTCATCGATTACGATCTCGGGGTTGGCGAGAATGGCCGCCAGTTGCTCGAAAGCCTGCGCGACAAAGATCTGATCCCGCCCCAGAGCGTGGTGATCATGGTGAGCGGCGACAGCTCCCGCGCCATGGTGCTGAGCGCACTGGAAGCCGAACCCGACGAATACCTGATGAAGCCCTTCTCCCAGGAGCAGTTCTCGTTTCGCCTCAAACGTGCCCTCGCCCGGCACAATGCCCTGGCCAGCGTCTTTACCGCGCTGGCCGATGACAATCTGGCAGCCCTTATTACCGCCTGCGCCGAGCGGGCCGATGCGGTGCCCCGTTTTGCCAACTACTGCCGCTGCCTGCAGGCCGATACCCACCTCAAGCTGGGTCAAGCGCAGGAGGCGCGCACTTTGATGCGCCAGCTACTGGCCGGGCAGGAGAACAGCTGGGCCCGCCTGACACTGGGCAAGGCGTGCAACACCCTGGGGCTCCACGAAGAGGCGGTCAGCCACCTGCAGGCGACCCTCAAAAATACCCCGCTGATGGTGGAGGCTCACCTCTGGCTGGCGGAATCCCTGCTGGCCCTCGGCCATGACGAGCTGGCGCAGCAGGAGCTCAGACGGGCGGTGGATATCTCCCCCCAGTCGGTGCAACTCTCCCGCCGGCTGGCGGAGGTGTGCCTGCAGCGTCACGACTACGCCCAGGCCAAGGATGTGCTGCTTGCCCTCATCGATCTGTCGCGCAACTCCATTCACCGCACTCCCCACTATCTGGGGGCCTATATCCAGACCCTGACCCTCTACGCCCTCAACAGCAACGACAGCTACCACATTGCCAACCTGCAAAAGCAGGTCAACTCGGCCCTGTCGCGGATCCGCGATTCGCTGATGATCTCGGAGTTCAACTACCCGGTGTTCGAGCAGATCTGTCAGGCTCGGGTGCAGATTGCGCTCGGTGAGTTGCTCAAGGGCAAGAAGATGCTCTATCGCGCCAATCAGAACTGGCTCGATGAACCGGCCACCATGCCCCCCGCCCTGCTTGGCGAGACCATCCTCGCCCTCTACCAGCTCGGCGAGTTCGAATATGCCGAGAGCCTGCAGGGGCTGCTGGCGGAAGACGAAGATCGGCTGCTCACCACCTGCATTCAGGCAACCCGCGATGACAAAACGGTGCTGGAGCGACGTCAGCGCTACCAGCAGCTCAACGATCTGGGGATCAAGGCCTATCAGAGCGGCGAGCTGGAGCAAGCCCTCGGCCATTTCCGCGAGGCCCTGCGCCGCGCCCCCGCCAATACCGGTGCGGCTCTCAACAAGATCCAGGTGCTGCTGCAACTGATGCAGAAAAACCGCAAGAGCCCGGAATTTGGTGCCGAATGCAAAGACACGTTGGACGTGCTCGACGGTATCCCCCTCAACCCGGCCCAGCAGGAGCGTTTTCGCAAGCTGCGTCAGGAGTTCAACCAGTTCAGCTAAGACGCCGCCACGTCCCCTTTTCCCCGCCTATGCTGAAACCAGTTCGGCAACGATATCCATCAGCAGCTCACCATGCGGGTGCTGGCCTGCCACTGACGCAGGCCCGCGGCCAAACTTGCATCCACCGCCGATTCCTAGTCCAATAGCCACTTATAAAAATGACACGAGCATCCCGGACATGAAGATCATCTCTTTCAATATCAATGGCCTGCGCGCCCGTCTGCACCAACTGCAAGCCATCATCGACAAGCACCAACCCGATGTGATCGGCCTGCAGGAGATCAAGGTACACGATGAAGCCTTCCCGCTGGCCGATGTGGAAGCCATGGGCTATCACGTGGAGTTTCACGGCCAGAAGGCTCACTACGGGGTGGCCATCATGAGCAAGCAGAAGCCGGTCAAGGTGGAGAAAGGCTTCCCTACCGATGATGAAGAGGCCCAGCGCCGGATGATCATGGCCACCTTCGAGCGCGAAGACGGCTCTCTCATCAAAGTGATGAACGGCTACTTCCCGCAGGGTGAAAGCCAGGATCACGAAACCAAGTTTCCGGCCAAGCAGAAGTTCTACGAGGATCTGCAGCACTACCTCGAGACCAACCACACCCCGGATGACCAGCTGGTGCTGATCGGGGATATGAATATCTCCCCCACCGATCTCGACATCGGCATCGGCGAAGCGAACCGCAAGCGCTGGCTGCGGGATGGCAAGTGCTCCTTCCTGCCCGTCGAGCGCGAATGGATGGAGCGGCTGAAAGGGTTCGGTCTCACCGACACCTTCCGCGCCGCCAACCCCACCGAGTGCGAGCGTTTCTCCTGGTTTGACTACCGCTCCAGAGGCTTTGATGAGAACCGCGGCCTGCGTATCGACCTCATCATGGCTTCCGACGCCCTCAAGGAGAGCGTGACCGAGACCGGCATCGACTATGAGCTGCGCGGCATCGAGAAGCCCTCCGACCACGCCCCTATCTGGACCTGCTTCGCCTGATGCGGTGCACAGTTCACCGATGAGCCGATGCGAGCCTGAAAACTGTGATGCAAGTCACACCCATCAGCGATAAAAGGGCGTATACAGCCTATCCAGACAAGGTGCCTCACGGCACCTTCTTTTTGCAGCAAGGAGTGCCTGACGTGACCCCCATTCACCTTCCTCTCTCCTCCGCCCGCTTTCTGGCCCTGCGCCTGTTACCGGGGGAGGACCTGATCACCGGCTTGCGTGCGCATATGGCCCAGCACGGCCTGCAGGCGGCCTGGATCGCCGGGGCGGTCGGCAGCCTGACCCACGCCAATCTGCGCTATGCCGCTCAGCCCGATGGCACTCTACTAGAGGGGGCCTTCGAGGTGATCGCCCTCGGCGGCACCCTAGACCCGGAGTGCGAACACCTGCATATCTCCCTCTCTGACGAGCAGGGGTTGATGCGCGGCGGCCATGTGCTGCCAGGTTGCCAGGTGCGCACCACCCTTGAGCTGGTGATTGGAGAGCTGGATGCGTACCGTTTCACCCGAGCCCCCTGCCCCCACTCCGGCTATGAAGAGCTGCTCATTAACCCCAGAACCTTGTGAGGATCACTATGTCCGTCAATAAACTCTCCAGCTACAACTTGGCTTTTATGGTCATCTGCATCGCCATTAACATGGTGGCGGGACAGGCGGTCTCCATGCTCAAGCTGCCCATCTTCCTCGACTCCATCGGGACTGTGCTCTGCGCCATTCTGGCAGGCCCCTGGATGGCGATCGCCACCGGTCTACTCACCAACCTGCTGTGGGGTCTGCTCACCGGCCCCATCGCCGCAGCCTTTGCCCCGGTCGCCATGATGATTGGCCTCAGTGCCGGTCTGATGGCGCGCGCTGGCTGGTTCAACAATCTGCCCAAGGTGATAGTGAGCAGCGTGGTGATCACCCTGGCGCTCACCCTGGTGGCCATTCCCATCCGCTCCTACCTGTTTGGTGGCGCCACCGGCAGCGGTGCTGACTTTATGGTTGCCTACCTGCACGCCATGGGCAACGATCTGCAAGAGTCAGTCGCCGTCACCGTGCTCGGCACCAACCTGCTGGACAAGCTGCTGACCGTGCTGATCGCCTGGGGGCTGGTACGCCGTCTGCCGCAGCGCACCCTGCGCCACTTCCCGCAGATGGCCGCCGTGCGCTGATGCACCCGTTTACCTCCCTCGCGCTTTGGCTGTGGTTTTCGGTCACGGCCAGCGTGCTGCCGCCCCCCTGGCTCTGGGGCTGGAGCCTGCTGCCGTTGCTAGCGTTAATGGTGCTGCCGGACGCCCGCTCCCGGGTCAAGCTGGTGCTGGCAGTGATGCTGCCGCTGGGGCTGGGCCTCTATCTGGTTCACGGCCCCTGGTTGCGGATCCTGCTCGGCATGCCAGAGGTTCCTGCCAGCGACGAGTACCCCATTATGCCCCTCTGGTGTCGCCTGCTCGCCTGTCTGGCCAGCGCCCAGCTCTGGTTATGGGCAGTCTCGACCGAGCGCTTTGTCCATGCGCTGTTTGCCAGCCGGCTGCCCATCGCCCTCTCCTACCTCTGCTGCGGCCCGCTGCTGCTCAAGGAGCAGCTTGGCCACCAGCTGAGGGCGATCAAGGAGGCTCAGCTGGCCCGTGGCGTCCCCTTTGACGGTCATCCGTTGGCTCGGCTGCGCGCTACCATTCCGCTGCTCTCGCCGCTGGTCGGGCAAGCATTAAGCGAGCTGGCCACCCGCAGCATGGCTCTGGATCTGCGCGGCTTTCGCTGCCAGCCGACCCGCACCCGCATGGTCGAGATCCCGCAGCAACGCCATGAGCCGCTGCTGCGCTATCTGTTGCTGGCACTGGTGCTGCTGGAAATTGCCTGGAGGTGTTGGCCATGATCTCGCTGCAAGGGTTGACCATCGGCGATGCGGCCCACCCTGACCACTTTCAGCTGGGGCCCCTCGACATTGAATTGGGTGCTGGCGAGTGGCTCACCATCCTCGGGGGCAATGGGGCAGGAAAATCCCTGCTGGCTCAACTACTGGCGGGAGGCTGGTCCCAACTGCACCTCGATACCTTGGGCGGGACTGGCATAATCCTCGGTACTCCCCACGACTGGGGACAGCTCAATGAACAGGCAGCCCAACGCCAATGGGTGCAGCAATCCCCCTATCTACAATTTTCCGGCTGCTGCTTTTCGGTGGCGGATGAGGTGGCCTTCGGCCCGGCCAATATGGCACTGCCGGTGGCCAAGATCAGCCAGCGGGTAGCTGAGGCCATGGCGTGTTGTCACTGCGAGGAACTGGCGACGCAACACCCCCTCTCCTTGTCAGGAGGGCAGGCCCAGCGGGTGATGCTGGCCTGTGCCCTGGCGATGGAGCCCAAGCTGCTCATCCTAGATCAGGCCTTCAGCCGCCTGACACCGGAGGCGACCCATACCCTGCTGCGGCAGATCCGCCGCTACAGCGAGCAGAGTGGCTGCAGCGTCATCTTGCTGGAGCAGCGGCTCTTTCCGGCAGCTCACTATTGCGAACAGTTCGTGCTGCTCGACCATGGCCGCCAGCTGGCCAGCGGTGAGCTGGGCGAGGTGCTGCCCCATCTGCCCGAGCGGGTGATCCTGCCGGACTCCCTGCACGAGGCGTTGCAGGTGCGCGACCCGTACCATCATCCCTACCCTTTGACCATCTTGCGGGAGTTTTATGCTGAGCTTTGACCGCCTCTGCTTCTCATGGGCGCCGGACAATCCCTGCCTGCACGACATCACGTTGCAGATAGCCAGCGGGGAACAAGTAGCCATCATCGGGGATAACGGTGCAGGGAAATCGACCCTGCTGCGACTGGCGGCGGGCCTGCTGGCTCCCACCTCCGGCACGGTGAGCTGGCAACAGCAGGCGCTCTGCGAGCAGCGTGCACTGGCGCGCGCCAATCAGATCGGCTTTCTGTTTCAGGAGTCGGAGCGCCAGCTGTTCCACAGCCGGGTCGACGATGAAATCGCCTTTGGCCTGCGCCTGCAAAAACGGCCGGGGGAGGAGATCCGAGCGCGGGTCACTGCGGCACTAGAACAGTGCGAGCTGACACCGTGGGCGGCATCCCATCCGCAGGATCTCGATGCCGGTCAGCGACGGATGGTGGCGGTGGCCTGCCTCCATGCCATGCAGCCCGCCTTGCTGCTGCTCGACGAACCGAGCCGGGATTTCGATCCCCGCTGGCTTGCCATTCTAGAACGCTGGCTGGCCCGTGAACGGGCGAAGGGCACCACCATAGTGGCCATCAGTCATGACGCCGAATTTGTCAGACGCAACTTCATCACTCTGATCGAGCTGAAAGCTGGCCGTCTGGTGGCCCACGCCCCCGCAGCCGAACGGCCCTCAGCCCTCAATGGCTATAATCAACACGAGAAGAGCCGCGCCCTATTGCTGGCTGCCCTCGCCCGGGCTGAACATCCCCGCTGACCCCCGCCCATTTCGGAAAAGTCCGACTTTTTTCGTCAATCGGCAACCTTAATTGCCACTTTGAGAAGGTTGTGTTCAAGGTTGCAGTCCTATCATCTCTCATTCCAATCATAAAAAAGTTGTTTTTTTAATCATGAAGTTAATGATGTGTATGGAGAAACATGCTGAACGCAGCAGCCGAAATCGATCCAACAGGAGTGTGATGATGAAGGTGCCCAATGTCGGAAGAGAGGTTTACAAACGCAGCTTGCTGACCCTGGCGCTGATCAGCGGTCTGAGTGCCTGTGGCGGCGAGACGACCCAGACGGCCCAGACCATGCCTGCCGTCCCTGTGGTGGTCGCCGAGGTCAAGCTGACCGATGTGCCGCTCACCACCGAGATGGTGGGAGAGACCGCCGGTTTTCGCGAGATCGATGTGCGATCCCGAGTCAGTGGCATCCTGCTCAAGCGCACCTATGTGGAAGGCCAGCCGGTCAGCGCCGGTCAGGAGCTGTTTTTGATCGATCCCGAGCCCTACAAGGTGGCGCTGGAGCAGGCCAAAGGGACTTTGGCTCAGGAGCAGGCCCGTCTCAACAAGGCCCGTGCCGATCGGGATCGCATCATTCCCCTGTTCAAGCGTCAGGTGGTGAGCCGCAAGGACTATGACGACACCATCGCCAACTATGAAGCGGCTATCGCCAGCCATCAGGCCGCGCAGGCCAAGGTGAAAGAGGCAGATCTCAACCTCAGCTACACCCAGGTGACCGCCCCCATCAACGGCATGGCGAGCAAGAGCTCCCAGTCCGAGGGGAGCCTTATCTCCACCAGCGGCGACAACGGCCTGCTCACCACCATCACCCAGTTCGACCCGCTCTACGTCAACTTCTCCTACTCGGAGCAGGATCGCCTCAACTTCGAGAACTCGGTGAAGAAAGGGGTGATTGAAGCGATGGATGCCACCACCTGGCGCACCCATATTCGTCTGGCCGATGGCTCTGTCTACCCACAAGCGGGCAAGCTCAACTTCTCCGACAACCGGGTCGATCCCCAGACCGGCACCATCCGTGCCCGCGCCATCTTCGACAACAAGGACGGCGTACTACTGCCCGGCCAGTTTGTCCGTATGACCATCGATCTGGGCCTGCGCAAGAATGCCATCGTGGTACCGCCCCGCGCCATCGTCCAGTCACAGGCTGACCGCATGGTGATGGTGGTCGATGCCGACAACAAGGTGGTGCCCCGTCCGGTGATCCTGGGCGCGGCGGTCGACTCCGGCGTGCTGATCGAGAGCGGCCTGCAGGCCGGTGAGCGCTATATCGTCGAAGGCTTGATGAAGGCTCGCCCCGGCGCTGTGGTGAAACCTGTCTCTGCCGACGAGATGAAGGCGATCACCGGCAAGGTGATCAGCCAGTCTGCGGCCAAGTAAGGAGCCCGTATGTTTTCCAAGTTCTTCATAGAACGCCCCATCTTCGCCAGCGTGATTTCGATCATTATCGTGCTGGGCGGGTTGGCGGCGATGCGGGCGCTCCCCATTGAGCAATATCCCCAGATCACCCCGCCGGTGGTCTCGGTCACGGCGTTTTATCCGGGCGCAACCCCGGAGGTGATCTCCCAGACCGTAGCGGCACCGCTGGAGCAGCAGATCAACGGCGTCGAACGGATGATCTACATGCAGTCGGGGTCGGCCTCCAACGGCCAGATGAGCCTCAACGTCTACTTCGAGATCGGCACCGATCCGGATCAGGCTACCATCAACGTCAACAACCGGGTCTCGGCCGCCATGGCCCAGTTGCCGGAAGAGGTGAAAAAGCAGGGGGTCACGGTCAAGAAGAAATCGACTTCCATCCTGCAGGTGGTCACCCTGCAGTCACCGAACGGCTCGTTTGATACCACCTATCTGTCGAACTACGCCCTGCTCAACATCATCGACGAGCTCAAGCGGATTCCCGGCATCGGTGATACCACCCTGTTTGGCGGTACCGACTATGCCATGCGCATCTGGCTGCGGCCGGATCGACTGGCCCAGCTCGAGCTCACCCCGAGCGATGTGATCGGCGCCATTCGCGAGCAGAACACCCAGTTCGCGGCAGGCAAGATCGGTACTCAGCCCACCACGGCCCCCATCGACTTCACCTACACGGTGCAGACCAAGGGGCGCCTTGAGGATGTGAAGGAGTTCCAGAACATCATCGTCCGCTCCATGCCCGATGGCTCCAAGATCCGGGTCCGCGATGTCGCTCGGGTCGAACTGGGGGGCAAGGATTATGATCTGGTCGCCCGCGCCAACGGCAAACCGGCCATCGGTATCGCTACCTATCTGCAACCGGGCGCCAACGCCGTCGCGGTTGCAGATGCGGTACACGCCACCATGGAGCGACTCAAGGAGCGCTTCCCGCAGGATATCGAGTACCAGATCCCCTACGACACCACCGAGTTCGTGAAGATCTCCATCGAGGAGGTGGTACACACCCTGTTCGAGGCGATCGTACTGGTTTTTATCGTGGTCTACCTGTTCCTGCAAAACTTCCGCGCCACCCTGATCCCCTGTATCGCGGTGCCGGTATCGCTCATCGGGACCTTCGCCGGCATGCTGGTGCTCGGTTTCTCCATCAACCTGCTGACCCTGTTCGGCATGGTGCTTGCCATCGGTATCGTGGTGGATGACGCCATCGTGGTGCTCGAAAACGTCGAGCGGATCATGAGCGAGAAGAAGTGCTCGCCCAAAGAGGCTGCCATCCTCGCCATGCAGGAGGTCTCCGGTCCGGTGGTCGCCATCGTGCTCGTGCTCTGCGCCGTGTTCCTGCCGGTCGCCTTTATGGGTGGCATGACAGGGGTGATGTACAAACAGTTCGCCATCACGGTCGCGGTCTCGGTCGCTATCTCCGGTCTGGTGGCACTGACCCTCTCTCCGGCCCTCTGTGCCGTGTTGCTGAAAGAGGGACACCACAAACCGGCCCGCTTCTTCGTCTGGTTCAACAACAGTTTTGACAAGCTGACCAGCCGCTACGTGCGCGGGGTGGCCTTCCTCAACCGTCGGGTGGGGGTCGCCTTTGCCATCATCGCCGTGCTGATCCTCTCCATCTACGGCCTCTTCCTGAAAGTGCCGGGCGAGCTGGTACCTAACGAAGATCAGGGCTACCTCATCGCTGCCGTCATGCTGCCGGATGCCGCCGCCATGAGCCGTACCCAGGAAGTGGCCGACAAGTTTGACCAGATCGCCATGGCCAACCCCCATGTGAAGGATGTGATCACCTTCTCGGGCTTTGACATTCTCTCCAATGCCATCATCAGCAACAGCGGCATGACCTTCATTACCCTGAAGGACTGGAGCGAGCGCCAGGGGGCCGGGCAAGACTCCTTCTCGTTGGCCAAGATCTTCCAGGGCATGGGCCTGATGGGACTGGCAGATGGCTTCGTCGCCTCTTTCAACCCGCCTCCCATTCAGGGGATGTCCACCACTGGCGGCCTGGAGGCCTATCTGCAGAACCGTGGCACCGGCAACGCCCAAGCCTTCTCCGGCGAAGTGCAGCGCTTCCTCGATGCGGCCAAGGAGCGTCCGGAGTTTACCAGCGTCACCACCACCTACCGCGCCAACGTGCCGCAGGTCTATCTGGACCTGGATCGCGAAAAGGCCAAAGCGCTGGGGCTACCGATCAACGCGGTGTTTGACACCATGCAGGCCACCTTCGGCCAGGTCTATGTCAACGACTTCAACCAATTCGGTCGTACCTACCGGGTGCAGTTGCAGTCCGAGGCAGACTACCGCGCCAAGAAGAGCGACATCCGCAACGTCTATGTCCGCTCCGACAAGGGGGAGATGATCCCGCTCAGCAGTCTGGTGACAGTGCGTGATGCCACTGGCCCCGAGCTGGTAGAGCGCTTCAACATCTTCCAGGCCGCCAAGATCATGGCCCAGCCCGCCCCTGGCTACAGCTCGGGTCAGGCCATCGCTGCGCTGGAGGAGGTCGCTAATGAGGCTCTTGGCAACGACGCCAAGCTGGAGTGGACCGGCTCCGCCTATCAGGAGAAGGCCTCTGCCGGCAGCGCAGGCATGGCGTTCGGCTTCGGTATTGTGATGATATTCCTCATTCTGGCCGCCCAGTATGAACGCTGGAGCCTGCCGTTTGCGGTGATCACCGCGGTGCCGTTCGCTCTGTTCGGCGCCCTGCTTGCCACCTGGGCGGTGGGTCTGACCAACAACGTCTACTTCCAGATCGGACTGGTGACGCTCGTCGGGCTGGCGGCCAAGAACGCCATCCTGATCGTGGAATTCGCGGTGATGAAGCACGAAGAGGGGATGAGCCTCATCGAGTCGGCACTGGAGGCAGCGCGCCTGCGTTTCCGCCCCATCGTGATGACCTCGCTGGCCTTCATTCTCGGCTGTGTGCCGCTGGTCACCTCCAGCGGTGCAGGTGCGGCAAGCCGTCACGCCCTCGGCTGGCCGGTCATCGGCGGTATGCTGGCGGCCACCTTTATCGCCATCTTCTTTATCCCGCTCTTCTTCCGCCTCATCATGAAAGGGTCGGCAAAAGGAGCTAAGCAGTAAGGCCTAGCCTGCAGCCTCGCTGATAACCCCTACCCCCGCACCTGCGGGGGTATTTTTTATCTCTTGCCCCGCCATGGTGCCTGTGAGCGCTCCTTGACCTTCTCCCAGAAGCAAGGTTTAGAGTCTGAGCACTTTATCCTGAAGGATAACCGGATTGTCACTCACCCAGCTTACTGCAAGATTGCCCTGCGTTGCTCTGGCCCGGCTGTTGCTGGCGCTGCTGCTTATCTGCAATCTGACCCTCTGCATCAGCTGGCATGGAGCGCAACCAGCGCTCGATACCTCGCCCCAACAAATGGCCTCCCAACCCCACAACCTGGTGATGAGTCGCGGCGAGCCGATGGCGATCATGGATCACCAATCCCCTACGGCCTCCCTCTCTTGCCATCAGGGGATGGGAGATGACGCCACCCCAAGCGGTGACTGCCAGATGCAGACCGGCGTCTCTGGCGCAGCCAGTGCCCTGCCGCTGCTTGGCATACTGATCTCCCTCTTTTTCTTGCCGCTGTTGTTGCTGCCCCTTGGCACGGCGAGCAGCGTGCTGGACAACTGGTTGCGGGATCCCTTCCTGCGATCCCGCGGTACTCACCCTCCCTCCTGGCCGCGCCGACACCTGATGCTGTCGGTGCTGCGTCACTAGAACGATCTTCTACTGCGTGCCTGCGGCAAGGTTGACCTTGCCCGTGTCTGCACGCCTTGCTTGACCCTGTGAACACTGGCCCGCCAGCAACAGGGAGTCGTGCGTCTGCTGACTCGTCAGCAACGCCCCGTTTGCCGCTAGCCCCTTTGGTGAGGCCTTGCACCTCACCCGACCGGCGGCCTGCACAAGAGAAGACGTATCATGTCACCAGCCCACTTTTCACCGACCAAGGTCGCCGCCTTCGCGGGCGCATTGTCCCCCTGCACGTTCTGCATGCAGATCCACGCCGGAGGCCACTCATGAACAAGACCATCCTGATGTCAGCCCTGCTGCTCGCCCTTGGCGCAGGTGGCGGCTACTGGGCCGCCAAACAGAGTGCCGATGTCACCAGCGCCAAAGAGAAAACGCCCCTTTACTGGGTCAACCCCATGGATCCCCGCGACAAGCGCGATGCCCCCGCCAAGGACAACATGGGGATGGACTTTATCCCCGTCTATGAGGAAAAACAGGGCGGCTCACCTGGCACAGTCACCATCAGCCCCGAGATCCAGCAGAACCTGGGAGTTCGGCTCGCCAAGGTGGAGAAGCTCCCCATCCACCAGCAGATTGAAACCGTGGGCTACGTCGGCTATGACGAAGATCGGCTGGAAGCCATCAACGCCCGTATGGCAGGCTGGATCCGCACCCTCGCCATCAAGAGCGAGGGACAGCAGGTGAGCAAGGGGAGCCTTATTTACGAGCTCTACGCGCCGGATCTGGTCAACGCCCAGCATGAGTATCTGCTCGCCCTCAACACCGCCAACCCCCTGCTGCTGCGCGCCGCCGAGGGCAAGCTCAAGTCCCTGCAGGTGCCGGCAGATCAAATCGCCGCCCTCAAGCGCAGCCATCAGGTGCGCGAAACCATTGGTATCTATGCGCCCAGCAGCGGTTATGTCTCGGAGCTGAAAGTGCGTGAGGGCCAATATGTGGAGCCCGCAGCCGCCCTGTTCAACATCAGCACCCTGCAGCAGGTGTGGGTCAGCGCCGAGGTGTTCGAGCGCCAGGCCGCCCAGCTGAAGGTGGGGGATCCGGTCACCATGACCCTCGACTACACCCCGGGCCGCCGCTGGCAGGGTCGGGTCGATTACCTCTACCCGACCCTGGATGCCGCCACCCGCACTCTCAAGGTACGGCTGCGCTTTGCCAACCCCGATGAGTTCTTGAAACCCAACATGTTCGCCAAGGTGAGCATTCGCACCGGGCAGGGAGAACCCCGGCTGGTGGTACCGAGCGAAGCGGTGATCCGTACCGGCAGCCAGGACAGACTGGTACTGGCACTGGGGGATGGCAACTTCAAGTCAGTGGCCGTCACCCTGGGCCCCCAGTTTGGCGACAAGGTCGCCATCCGGGAGGGAGTTGAAGCGGGGGACAGCATCGTCAGCTCGGCCCAGTTCCTGCTTGACTCGGAATCGGCTATCGACTCGGACTTCCAGCGCATGACGGCGGTGCGCCCCGCCCAGGTGTGGACCCAGGGCGAGGTTGAAAGCATCGATCTGGCCAACCGCACCCTGATGGTCTCCCACCAGCCCATCCCCGAGTGGCAGTGGCCCGCCATGGAGATGGAGTTCACCGTCGCCGAGGGGGTCGATATGAGCAAGCTGGCCGAAGGGCAGACCCTGCACCTGCAGGTAATGCAGGAGGGGGATGAGTACCGCATCACCACCATCCATCAGGAGAAGGCACCCGCTACTGACGGCGACGCCAAACCTGCGACGGATGAGATGGAGAAGATGGAAGGCATGGACCATAGCCAGCATCAGATGGCGATGCCCGAGATGGAGAAGAAGTCATGATCCCTTCCATCATGCGCTGCTTGGCAGGCAACCGCTCTTCGCTCTCTACACCAAATGAGCAAGGAGCCCAATCATGATCCCGTCGATATCTTGCCGCTTTACTAGCGACCATGTCCTGCCGTTCACGCCACGCCAAGAGGGAGGAGCCAAGTCATGATCCCCTCCATCATTCGCTGGTCCGTAGGCAACCGCTTTCTGGTGCTGCTATTGACCCTCATGCTCACCGCCTGGGGGCTCTGGTCGGTCAAGCAGACCCCGGTAGACGCCCTGCCGGATCTCTCCGACGTACAGGTGATCATCAAGACGGCCTATCCGGGCCAGGCGCCCCAGGTGGTGGAGGATCAGGTGACCTACCCGCTCACCACCGCCATGCTGGCGGTGCCGGGGGCCACCACGGTGCGCGGCTACTCCTTCTTCGGCGACTCCTTCGTCTATGTGCTGTTTGACGACAACACTGACCTCTACTGGGCCCGCGCCCGGGTGCTGGAGTATCTGAGCCAGGTTGCCCCCAACCTGCCCGCCTCCGCCCGTCCCCAGCTCGGCCCCGATGCCACCGGGGTGGGCTGGGTCTATCAGTACGCGCTGGTGGACAGAACCGGCAAGCATGACCTCAGCCAGCTCACCTCCCTGCAAAACTGGTTCCTCAAGTACGAGTTGCAGACGGTGGACGGGGTCTCCGAGGTCGCCACCGTGGGCGGCATGGTGCGCCAGTATCAGGTGCGGGTCGACCCGGACAAGCTGCGCGCCTACGGCATCCCGCTCTCCCTTATCGAGACCGCCATCAAGCAGGGCAATCAGGAGACCGGTGCCTCCGTCATCGAGATGGCGGAAGCGGAGTATATGGTGCGCTCCAACGGCTATCTGAAAAGCGTCGAGGATCTGAAACAGATCCCACTCGGCACCAATGTGCGCGGCGCCCCGCTGCTGCTGGGGGACGTGGCGGATGTGGTCACCGGCCCCCAGATGCGACGTGGCATCGCCGAGCTCAATGGCGAGGGAGAAGTGGTGGGTGGCATCATCGTCATGCGCTACGGCGAAAATGCCCAGCACACCATCGACGGGGTCAAGGCGCGGCTGGCGGAGCTCAAAAGCAGCCTGCCAGAGGGGGTGGAGGTCGTCACCGTCTACGATCGCTCCGACCTTATCCAGCGCGCCATCGACAACCTCTCCGGCAAGCTGGTGGAGGAGTTCGCCGTAGTGGTGCTGGTCTGCCTCGCCTTCCTGTTCCACCTGCGCTCGTCGCTGGTGGTGGTCATCACCCTGCCCATCGCCATTCTGGTGGCCTTTATCGTGATGCACCTGCAGGGGATCAACGCCAACATCATGTCGCTGGGGGGGATCGCCATCGCCATCGGCGCCATGGTGGATGGCGCCATCGTGATGATCGAGAACGTCCACAAACACATGGAGCGGGAGGCGCTCACCGACAAGAACCGCTGGCGCATCATCACCGAGGCGAGCATCGAGGTGGGGCCCGCCATCTTCTTCTCCCTGCTGATCATCACTATCAGCTTCCTGCCGGTGTTCGCGCTGGAGGCGCAGGAGGGGCGGATGTTCCACCCCCTCGCCTTTACCAAGACCTACGCCATGGCCGCCGCTGCCGTACTCGCCATCACGCTGGTGCCGGTGATCATGGGTTACTTCATCCGTGGCAAGGTGCTGGCGGAGCAGGCCAATCCGCTGAACCGTGGCTTAAGCCAGGGCTATGTGCCACTGCTCAAGGCCGTCTTGGCCCGTCCAAAAACCACCCTGGCCATCGCCGCCGTGGTCACGGTGGCGGGCTTCTGGCCGCTCAAGTACCTGGGCTCCGAGTTCATACCGCCGCTCGATGAGGGGGACATCATGTATATGCCCACCACGGCGGCCAATATCTCGGTGGGCAAGGCGCGGGAGATTTTGCAGCAGACCGACAAGCTCATTCGCACCGTGCCCGAGGTGCAGAACGTGTTCGGCAAGGCGGGTCGAGCCGAGACCGCTACCGACCCCGCCGATCTGGTGATGATGGAGACCAGCATCCAGCTCAAGCCCCGGGATCAGTGGCGCCCCGGCATGACCCCGGAGAAGCTGAAAGAAGAGCTCGACTCCCTAATTCGCTTCCCCGGCCTCACCAACGCCTGGGTGCCCCCCATCAAGACCCGCATCGACATGCTGGCCACCGGTATCAAGACCCCGGTCGGCATCAAGATAGCGGGGCCCGATCTCAAGGTGATCCAGCAACTCGGCCAACAGCTCGAACAGATCGTTGGCAAGGTGGAGGGCGCCTCATCGGTCTACGCCGAGCGGGTGGCGGGTGGCCGCTACGTCAAGGTGGATATCGACCGACTGAAAGCGGCCCGCTACGGCCTCAACATCGCCGATGTGCAGGCGGTGCTCGCCACCGCGGTGGGCGGCATGGAGGTGGGCCAAACCATCGAGGGGCGCGAGCGCTATCCCATCAACCTGCGCTACCCCCAGAGCTATCGCGACTCGGTGGCGAGCCTCGAGCTGCTGCCGGTGGTCACTCCAAGTGGCGCACGCATCGCCCTGGCGGACGTGGCGCGTGTCTACATCAGCGATGAAGCCCCCATGCTGCGCAGTGAAAACGCGCGCCTCAACGGCTGGGTCTACGTCGATATTCGCGGCCGCGACATCGGCTCTTTCGTGGTACAGGCCAAGGCCGAGGTGGACAAGCAGCTGGTGCTGCCGGCGGGCTACGCCCTCACCTGGTCCGGCCAATACGAGTACATGGAGCGGGCCAAGGCGCGCCTCGCCTACGTGGTGCCGCTCACGGTCGCCATCATAGTGCTGCTGCTCTATCTGGCGTTTCGCCGCTTCCAGGAGGTGCTGCTCATTCTCACCACCTTGCCGCTGGCAGTGGTGGGCGGGATCTGGACCCTCTGGCTGCTCGACTTCAACCTCTCGGTAGCGGTCGGGGTGGGCTTTATCGCACTGGCCGGGGTGGCGGTGGAGACCGGCGTCCTGATGCTGGTCTACCTCAACCATGCCTGGGATGACCTGGTGGCCAGTGGCAAGCCGGACAAGGCGGGTCTGCACCGGGCGGTGATCCACGGCGCCGCCCTGCGCCTTCGCCCCAAGATGATGACGGTGGTCACCATCATCGCCGGCCTGTTGCCCATCATGTGGAGCCACGGCACCGGCTCCGAGGTGATGCAGCGCATCGCCGCCCCGATGATCGGTGGCATGGTGAGCGCGCTGGTGCTGACCCTCTTGGTGCTGCCCGCCGCCTACTACCTGTGGCGCTGCCGCAGCCTGCAGCAGCTCACCACTGCGGAGCAGCAGGAGTCATCACACTGATGAACAGACCATTTTCAACCAGATAAACAGCAACCTCATAAGCTAAACAAGGAAACCAAGATGAACTACAAGACGCTGACACTGACCCTGCTGATTGGCATCGCTACCCACGCAAGCCTGCAGGCCGAAGAGATGATGAACCATGCCGGCCACGACATGAGCCAGATGGGACAAATGGAAGGTATGAGCGAGATGGGCGATATGGTGATGACCAAAGGGGTCATCAGCCGCATCGACGCACAAAACGGCAAGGTCGGCATCAAGCACGAGGCGATCGACAACCTCAAGATGCCCGCCATGACCATGGTCTTTCGGGTGGCAGATCCGGCCCTGCTCAAGGATCTGAAGGTAGGGGATGCAGTGCGCTTTCACGCCGAGAACCCGGGTGGCAAGCTCACCATCACCCAAATCCAGCCGCAGTAAATGCCCGGATCGCTCCGGACCGCCCGGATAAACAAAGAGGGAGGCATCAGCCTCCCTCAGATCGCAGAAGACCCCCTCTTTTTCAAAGAGGGGGTTCTTTTTCGCTCGGTACCACGGGACCAGTCACTGGCTGACAAGTCGGCATCGTGGCCATCTTCGCAACAAAAAAGCATCAGTGACCGCGCTATCGCCCCATAAAGCCCCTCGGGTACCGCATACCGACCATGGTTTTTCGAGATCACATTTTATTCCTTAATAAGTTTCCTATCCTTAGTGGAGCAGTTAATGTAAGCACAGGATGCCAAACAGGATTGTATAATGGATGACCAAATCCTGATTATTGATGATGACAATCTCTCTCTTCCCGATGCGAGGCCCGCTGGCTGGAAGGTGATGATTGTTGACGATGAGCCCGAAGTGCATCGCATCACCAAAATCACCTTGAATAAATTCGAGTTTGACAATCGCCCCATCGATTTTCTGCATGCTTACTCTGCGGCCCAGGCCAAAGAGTTGCTTGCCATCACCCCGGACGTTGCCCTGTTGCTGCTGGACGTGGTGATGGAGGTCGACCACGCGGGCCTTGATGTCGTCAAATACGTCCGTGAAGACCTGCAAAACAAGATGGTCCGCATCGTGCTGCGCACCGGCCAACCCGGCCAGGCGCCGGAAGATGACGTGGTCACCAACTACGACATCAACGACTACAAGGATAAAACTGAGCTCACCTCCCAGAAGCTGCGCACCCTGCTACGTGCCAGCCTGCGCTCCTATCGGGATATCCGCACCCTGGAGAGCAACCGCCAGGGGCTGGAGAAAGTCATTGAAGCCTCCAAGGGGATCTTTGAGAAGCGGGCCCTGCGCCAATTTGTCGAAGGTGCCCAGGAGCAGCTAAGCGCCCTGCTCCACCTAGGGGAGACCCAGATCTATGACGTCAAGCAGTACGCCTATGAGGTGAGGGATCAAGTATTGGAGCCCCTGCTGCCGGGCCATCCCGCCATGCGCCTCACGGAAGCGCCGGAGATCTTGCGCCAGGCCATGAGCAAGCGCAGCAACGTCTACTGCGACAACCAGATGGTGCTCTACTGCCAGAATCTTCGCCATCACCTGCTGTTCCACCTCGAGACCACTCGCCAGCTCAGCCAGATCGATACCGGCCTGCTGAGGCTGTTTACCGAAAACATCATAGTGGCGCTGGAGAATATCCGGCTCAACGAGCTGCTCGCCGACAACCAGCGGGAGATCATCTACCGCATCGGCGAACTGGTCGAAACCCGCTCCAAAGAGTCAGGGCAGCACGTCAAACGGGTCGCGCTCTATACCGAACAGTTCTGCCAGCTGATGGGGATGAGCGAAGAGCAGAGCGAGCTGGTGAAACGCGCCTCGCCACTGCACGACATTGGCAAGGTCGGTATTCCTGATGCCATCTTGCACAAGCCGGGCAAGCTGACGCAGGAAGAGTGGGAGATCATGAAAACCCACGCCCAGCTCGGGCAAGATATGCTCTCCGGCAGCGATCTGGCGCTGTTTCAGATTGGTGCCACCATCGCCGGCAATCACCATGAGAAGTGGAATGGCAGTGGTTACCCCCGTGGCCTGAAGGGAATGGATATTCCGCTGGAGGGACGGATCGTGGCACTGGCCGATGTGTTCGATGCCCTGGGCTCGGATCGCTGCTACAAGAAGGCGTGGCCACTGGACAAGGTGCTGGCGCTGATTGAAGAGGAGAAGGGCCAACATTTCGATCCCCAGCTGGTCGAGCTGATGATGGCCAATCTGGACAAGTTTCTCGAGATCCGCGAGCAGAACAAGGATATCTATATCGGCGAACACTGATACCCGGTCTGTTCTGTTTATGAGCTCAAAAAAACCGCCCTGCTTATCAAGGCGGTTTTTTATATCTGGCATCACGCCACTGCAGAACGAGGGTTACTGCTCCGGCAGATTGAGATCCAGCTTGGCGGCAGGTTGTCCGGCTTGCTGATTCTCGGCCTGCGCAGCGGCCAGAGCACGCTTCAGGGCACGCCGTTTTTGTATCACCACAAACCCGACGCCACCCAGCACTACCAGCAGCGCACCACCAGCCAATGCCCAGATCAGCCAGCCCACCCCCTCCTCTGCCGGAGCCTCATGGGTCGCCTCGGCACTGAATGCCGGTACCACCGCCGACACCACCTCTACAGGAGGCGGCGGTGGCGGAAAAACATTGAAGGTTTTCACCGGCAACTCGATTTTCAGCTCGCGGCCGAGGCGAGTGGTGCCATAGAGGGTTGCTTTCACATCATGCTGACCGACCTCCTTGATGATAGAGAGATCGATATCAAGCTTGGGCTCGCTGGCGGTCTCGCTGAACTCGTAGAGGCCGCCCACATTGCTGGTCACACTCCCCTTGAGCACCACGGAGGCGGGATCCAGCTCATCACTGTCGATTTGCAGTGACAGCTTGGCACCCAGATCTGCCGAAGGCGGCGCCAAGTTATAGCTGAACGGGTAGGGGTAAAGCAGCACATCCTGATAACGGGCACGGGCGAACACCTGATTGCCCGTACTGAACATGGCGCGGTACTTGCCGCCGGGAATATCCTGAAGTGTCACTTCCGCCGTCATGATGCCATCGCCTGGCACTTCATCGAGCCCCTTGCCATCATCGCGATAGTGGCCAAGTACCTGATCCAGCACGACCTCTTGCTTTTCGGCATCGCTGAAAGATTGCAGCTTGACGGTCATGCCAAGGTCAGAAAGATAGTATTTATCTTTCGGCGGCTGGCCATTGATCAGCAACCACGCCTTGAGCTTGACCACCTCCCCCTGATAGAGCTGCATCGGCAGGGCGGCGATATCGAGCCGGATATCGGAGAGAATGCGCACCCGGTTATCGGGATCCACCTCGCCAATCGCCTGCCAGGGGCCCGGCATCGGATTGCGCAGGGTAATGAGATCGTGCTCCGGCAGCGCCAGCCAACCCACGTCTGCGGATTTGACCTTGCCCACGTAAAGCTTGCTGCCATCGGGGCGAACCAGGATCACCGATGGGGTGCCCGGCTTGCGCTTGATAATGAAGGTGATCTCCTTCACGCCGTAATCGATGCGAAAGCGGTTATCCAGCAGTGGGATATCGGAAGGAGCAAATACCTCGGTCGCCGTCACCCCCAGCGAGAGCATCAGCAGCAGACCGGCACACCACTTGCTCATTGCCGCCACAGACAACTTCCTCCCTTCTTCTGCACCAGATCCAGTCTCGCCTCGTGCAAAGCCTGAACCTCGGCACTGGCACGCACCACCTTGAGGGCGGGTCGGTTGCTCTCCAACCGGCGAATGCTGGTGTCCTGATTGCTTTCGCTTTCGTTGCTCTCGGTGGCCAGATTGAGTTTGGTCTGGCCGCCGGTCATCAGCAGGTAGACGTCCGCCAGGATCTCCGCATCGAGCAAAGCCCCGTGCAGGGTACGGTGGGAGTTGTCGATACCGTAGCGATCGCAGAGCACGTCAAGGTTGTTGCGCTTGCCGGGGAAGAGATCCCGCGCCATCGCCAGGGTATCTGTGATGGTACAGATATCCGCCGTCTTGAAGTTGAGTCCGAGCTTGCTGAACTCGTAGTCCATGAAGCTCACGTCAAACGGCGCATTGTGGGCAATCAGTTCGGCCCCCCGGATAAAGTCGAGGAACTCGTCGGCTATCTGGCTAAAAGAGGGCTTGTCACGCAGAAACTCGTCGGTGATACCGTGCACCTGGATCGCTTCCGGGTCGACCAGACGATCAGGCTTGATATAGACGTGATAGTGGTTACCGGTCAGCTTGCGGTTGATCACCTCCACACAGCCGATTTCGATAATGCGGTGCCCCAGATAGACAGGGCCGCCCGCCGTATTCATACCTGTGGTTTCAGTATCCAGAATGATCTGGCGATTCAGTTGGGGTGTGTTCATGATCCAATCTATGTCAAACTTCGGCTTTACTTACTCGCTAGTTTACCCCAAGCCTCATGCTAAAACAGATTGATTGCTCATGTTAAAACAGATTGATGTCTATACCGACGGCTCCTGCCTCGGCAATCCGGGCCCGGGTGGTTACGGGGCCGTGATGGTCTACGGCAAGCACCGCAAAGAGATTTCCGCCGGATTCAAGTTGACCACCAATAACCGGATGGAGCTGATGGCCGCCATCATGGGGCTGCGCACCCTCAACGAACCGTGCAAGGTGCGCCTCACCACTGACAGCCAGTATGTCCGCCAGGGGATCACCCAGTGGATCATCGGCTGGAAGAAGAAAGGGTGGATGACCGCCAACCGTCAGCCGGTCAAAAACGTCGATCTCTGGAAGGAGCTGGATGCGGAAGTGGGTCGCCACCAGATTGAGTGGCTCTGGGTGAAGGGTCACTCCGGCCACCCGGAGAACGAACGGTGCGACGAGCTGGCCAGAGAGGCCGCCTGCGGCAAGGATCTGGCCGAGGATACCGGCTACCAGCCCTGACGGGCCATTCCCGGTGTGGCAAGGGACTTTGGCAGTTGCCAGCGCCGCCGCACCGGGATCAGTGGAAAGCGTCGTTTACGGGCAGCAATCACGTATACCGACGCAAATGCCCTGCAATAATCCCGCCCGATACTCTCCCGCCACCAGCTGTGCCAGCTCTGTTTCCCCATAAACGAGTAGCCAAAACGCTCGTCGAACATCACCTCGCATCCCAGCAGATGCAGCCAGTCCGTCACCCGCCCCGGGGTAAACATCCGTGCCGACCAGGGCATTCTGCGCCGCAAGAACGGCACACAGTGACCGATCCCGACCAGACTCATGGGGTTATAACCACTGATGATCAGCCAGCCATCATCGGTCAACACTCTTTCGGCTTCGCGCAACACCTGATGGGGATCGGCAGAGAAATCGAGGCAGTGAGCCAGCAGGCAGGCATCGACGCTGCCGGTCCGCACCGGCAGATCGAGGGGATCGCCATACATGTCGAGCAACCGCCCGCCAGGGGCGACCCCGATCTGGTGACGAATGGAGGAGCGTTTGCAGGAGAGTTCAGCGCTCAGGGCGCCAATTTTCAGCAGATGATAGCCAAACAGATTGGGGCACCAGTTGTCGAGCCGATCCTGGATCTCGGCCGCCATCCAGTCCCCCATAGGCAATGCAGCCCAGCTGGTCGGGATCTCGATTTGTTGTTCGGTACGTGCCACCTGCATAATAGGGCTCAACTCGGGGTTTCGAACGCCATCCTGTTATATAAGATACCCTCCCTAAAGAGAAGCAGACTCATGTATCCAGTGATCACAGTTCCAGCCTTTAATGACAACTACATCTGGTTGATCCGCCACGAAAATCACTGTCTGGTGGTCGACCCGGGCGATGCGGCCCCCGTGCTGGAGCGGCTCGAGGCATTGGGGCTGGTGCTCGATGCCATCCTGCTGACCCATCACCATCACGACCATGTCGGGGGTGTCACCGACCTGCTTACCCACTTCCCCCACGCCCGGCTCTACGGCCCCAAACTGGATCCGATGCCGGATCACCACGGTCAGTGGCTGGAAGATGGCGATCAGATCAACTGGCACGGCCTCGCCCTCGAGGTGATCCATGTGCCCGGCCACACCCGCGGCCACATCGCCTACCATGGCAACGGCATGCTGTTTTGTGGCGACACCCTCTTCTCGGCCGGTTGTGGCCGCCTGTTTGAAGGGACGCCGGAGCAGATGTACCACTCGTTGCAACGACTCGCCGCCCTGCCCGATGAGACCCTCATTTATTGTGCCCATGAGTACACCCTCTCCAACCTGCGCTTTGCCTATGCGGTCGAGCCGGACAACCCGGCGATCCGCCGCCAGATCGGGCTGATCAGCAAACTGCGACAACAAGGGCTGCCAAGTCTGCCAACCCAGCTGGGTGACGAGCGCACTTTCAACATTTTTCTGCGCTGCGAACAGGATTCAGTGAAATTTTCCGCTGAAAAGCATGGGCTAAAATGCGTGGAAAATCCGGTAGATACCTTCACCATTCTGCGTCAGTGGAAGGACGTTTTTTGAACAAACCTTGATCAGGCGGCCATTGCCCCTTATGATGCGGGCTGTTTTTCCTAAAAATGACCGGAACGAGATGAAGGTACGAACGGCCTTATTGGCAGCGCTGTTGCTCAGCGGCTGCCAAAACCTGAGCCATCAGGATGACCGGGCGCTAACGGCAATCGAGCCGATCAAGTCCCCCCAGGTCAAGAAAAAAGCGCATAAAAAACACTCTTCCCATTTCCTGTTTGGCGATGAACAGCTGGACGAAATGGAAGATACGGACAATCTGTGGGTTCGCATCAGCGATGATATGCAGTTGGAAACCCCGGATAATGCCCGCATCCGCCAACAACGAGAGTGGCTGTTGCGTAATGATAAGCATCTGGCGACCATTGCCAGCCGGGCTGAACCCTACCTCTATCTGATGGTAGAGGAGATAGAACGGCGTGAGCTGCCAATGGAGCTTATTACTGTCCCGATGATCGAAAGCATGTTTGATCCTCATGCCCGATCCCGCAGCAATGCGGTTGGACTCTGGCAGTTTGTCCCCGCCACAGGCAAGAACTTCGGTCTGCGCCACGACAACTGGTATGACGGACGGCGCGACGTACTGGCCTCCACCAATGCGGCGCTCGACTATCTGGAGTACCTGAACCGCTTCTTTGACGGTGATTGGATGCAAACGCTGGCCGCCTACAATGCGGGTGAAGGTAGGGTGCGCAACGCCATCCAGCGTAACCAGCGCGCAGGCAAACCGACCGACTACTGGTCGCTCGATCTGCCCCGCGAAACCCGGATGTATGTGCCGAAGATCCTCGCCATGGCTGACATGATCAGCAATGCCGACAAGTACAACGTCCAGTTGCCAGTGCTTGCCAACGAGCCGAAGCTACGGGTGGTGGAGACCGGCAGCCAGATCGATCTGAACGTGGCCGCCCAACTGGCGGGACTGCGCACGTCACAGCTCAAGGAGGTCAATCCGGCCCTGAGCCGTGGCGTTATGTCGCCTCGTGGCCCTTACCGCCTGCTGGTACCGGTGGAGTACGCCGATACCCTGGAGCTGGCACTGGCCGATCTGCCCAAGAGCGAACGTATTCGTGCCCGATCTTATCAGGTCACCCGTGGTGATACCCTGTCGCGAATCGCCCAGAATCACGGCGTCAGCGTGAGCGAACTGCAACTGGCCAACAATCTGCGCAGCAACAGCCTGCAGCACGGTCAGCAACTGGTGATCCCGACCCGTGGTCAGGCCAGCAGCAAGGCAAGCACCGCCAGCAAACCGCAGCAACTGGCCAGCCGTGGCAGCAGCCAGAAGGCCAAGATCAGTTACAAGGTGCGCTCAGGTGATAACCTGTGGAGCATCAGCCAGGCACACGGCATCTCCCATGCCGAGCTGGCCAAGTGGAACGGTCTGAACGCCAAATCGGCGCTCAAGCCGGGCATGAAGCTGGTGGTCTATCCCAAGCATGGGAAGAAGAACGACAAATCGATGGTGTATCAGGTTCGCCGTGGCGACTCCATCTCCTCCATCGCGGCTCGCTTCCAGGTAGCCATCAACGATGTGATGCGCTGGAACCAGCTGGATAAAGGGGATTACCTCAAGCCCGGTCAGGAGCTGACCCTGTTTGTGAAGAACAACAGCTAAGCCTCACCGCTTGAACCCGATACAAAACGGGGCCAGTCAAATGACTGGCCCCGTTTTTTTTGTCTCGGTTATCCGAACATCAAGGCAGACATCGGCACCCTGCCCGCCCTGTTCCTGCTGGCTGAGCCGCAAAAGGTGAAGGACACCATGCAGGGCTTTGCCCTGACGATGACGCTCGACCAAACGCGCCGTACCGTTCCCTCTCACGCGTTATCAACAATTGACAGCACGCCACACGGCGTGCCGTCGTTCATCTCCCCTTTCGCTTGCGCCTCTCGGCGCCGACGCCATCTTTTGTTATGATCTACAGCAACTTAAATTCAGCCACACGGCTAGCAAGACGAGGTCAGCAATGAAAGTAGGAATTATCGGCGCCATGGAGCAAGAAGTAGCCCTGCTGCGCAGCCAGATGAGCAACCCCACCACCCTGCAACTGGGCGGCTGCGAGTTCTATCAAGGGATGCTGGCAGGCAAAGAGGTAATCCTGACCCGCTCCGGCATCGGTAAGGTCGCCGCCAGCGTAGCCACCAGCCTGCTGCTGGAAAAATTCGCCCCCGACTGCGTCATCAATACCGGCTCTGCAGGCGGCTTTGCCCAGGACCTGCACATCGGTGATGTGGTGATCGCCAGTGAGATGCGTTTCCACGATGTGGACGTGACCGCCTTTGGTTACGAGATGGGCCAGATGGCACAGCAACCCGCCGCCTTCCCCTGCGACGAGCAGCTCATCGCGGTCGCTCAGGATTGCATCGCCGAGCAGGGCCAGCACCAGACCAAAGTTGGCCTTATCTGCACCGGCGATCAGTTCATGTGCAAACCGGACGCCATCGCCAAGGCTCGCGCCGACTTCCCGCAGATGCTGGCGGTTGAGATGGAAGGTGCCGCCATCGGTCAGGTGTGCCACATGTTCAAAGTGCCCTATCTGGTGGTGCGCGCCATGTCCGATATCGCTGGCAAGGAACAGGTTGAATCCTTCGACGCCTTTATCGAGGTGGCCGGTAAACACTCCGCCGAAGTGATCATCAAGATGCTCGGCAAGCTGTGATCGAAACAGGTTCGCTTGGTTTGATGGCCGATGCCCTCCTCTCGACAACGGCGGCCATTCTGGTGGGGGCAGCCCTGCTGGAGGCGGTGATCCCGTGGCCATTCCATCTGCGTCTTTCGGCCGTCACGCCCTTGCTGACCCGGCTGGGGCACAAGGTGCACAGAGCCGATGGCACGCCACGCCAGCAGCTGCAAGCAGGTATGCTGGCGATGCTGGTGGTATGGGTACCCTGCGCCGCCGGGCTCTGGTCGTTGCGCAATCTGGCATTGAGCGAGCCGCTGTTTGACCTGCTGTTTCTGCTGTTGATGATCGAATCCCGTCCGCTGCGCGAACTCGCCCATGCCACCCGCTCGCTTGCCACGCAGGAGACCCTGCCGCTGGCGAGATTGCAGGCGGCTCCCTGGCTCAAACGGGAGACCGGCAAACTCTCGGCCATGGGGCTCGCCAAAGCAGTGACCGAGAGCTGCGCCCTGCGTCTGGTCGGCCAATGGGCTGGCCCGCTGCTGGGGTACGCCCTCGCCGGGGTACAGGGCGCCCTGCTCTGGCGGCTGACCCAGCTGATGAGCCAAGGCTGGAGCATGAAGGATCCCGCCTTTGGCTATTTTGGACGTGCCGCCAGCGCCCTCTATCAGGGGCTCAATGCCCCCACCATCCTGTTGCTGGGGCTGCCGCTCCTGCTACCACGGCTCAAGCAGGCTGCTCAACGGCTGCGAAGCGGTGCGCTCTGGCCCTATCCCGCCATGGGGATGCTGTTGACACTACTGTCTGACAAGTGCCGGATCCGCCTTGGTGGCCCTCGCTACTATCAGGGGGCTCTGCAGCGCTGGCCAGTCATCGGCACTGGAGCTGAACCAGATTGCGAGACACCGTGCAAGGTACTCAATATTTTGCAAGCAATGGGCTGGGGCTGGTTGATACTGGCGCTGCTTGTCACTGTGGCGGGGTTATTTCATGGTTAGATGGTTGCGATTGCTTATCTGGCTGCCCTGCGCAGTGCTGGCCTGGTTACCCGGTGCCCTGATTGCCGCTACCCCAAACCGGGTGGTGAGCGTGGTGCCCCATCTGACCGAGCTGCTTTATGACATCGGTGCCGGTGACAAGCTGGTAGCTGTTGATGATGCCTCCGACTATCCCGCCGAGGTGAAAAGCAAGCCCAAGGTGGCCAATTATCGCAGCATCAATATCGAAGCGCTGCTGGCACAAAAACCGGACCTGATCCTGGGCTGGCGCTCGGCCCAGTCACGCATGCTGGCACCGCTGGAGCAGCTGGGTATCCCAGTTTTCTACTCGGAACCTACCGATTTTGCCTCGCTAGCTAACGAGATGCGGGCGCTGGGAAAATTGCTGGGTGTTGAGAAGAGTGCCAACGAAGCCGCCGATCGCTATCTGGCGCGCCTGCATGACCTGCAACAGCGTTATGGCCAGCCAACCGGCGTCAAGGTGTTCTACCAGCTCTGGTACCCGCCGCTCACCAGCGTCAGTGGTCAAGCCTGGCCTGCGCAGGCCATCGCGCTCTGCGGCGGGATCAACGTCATGGCGAATGCCAAGACCCCCTACCCGCAAGTGGACATGGAGCAGGTGATCAGAGCCAACCCCGCGCTGATCCTGGCAGGGAGTCAAGATCCTGACGCCCTGCGACACTGGCAGAAGTGGCCCAATGTGGATGCCGTACAGCATCAGCGACTCGATTTGATCAACCCGGATGAGCTGCACCGCTTTACCCCAAGAGCCCTCAATGCGGTGGAACAGGTATGCCGAGCCATTGTTCAACGCGACAGCAAGTAGCCAAAAAACGGCTATTCAGATCACGCCTGCCAAGATACGTCTGCAAATGGCATAAAAAGTGCTTTAGAATTCTATAGATACCAATCTTCATCATGGGGTAATCCCCCCATTTTTAGGATTACCGCTGTAAAAACTCTACCAGCAGGCCTATCCCCCTGGGAGCGGCATGCGGCCATCCAGACCGAGGTCCAGCAAGAGGGACTGGTCTTCTTCTCCACCCCCTTTTATGTCACCGCCGTCGATTTCCTGGAAGATCTCAATGCCCCCTCTACATGATCGCCTCGTTCGAAATAACCGACATTCCCGTGACTGCTCCCCGCCGCAAGCGGCGAGGCTTCCCACTTCTTAGGCCGCGACCGTCAGATTGACGGATTTACGCTGGCCTCCATGGGCAGAAACGACGAGCCCCGCCGCTTTTAATTCCAATATTCCTTGCTGTCGAATGTTCATGGCCGCGTTGATGTCGCGGTCATGCTCTGCCCCACACGCTGGACATACCCACTGTCGTTGATGAAGTGGCATCTCCGGCATCTTGTAGCCGCACTCACTACATGGTTTAGAGCTGGCGAACCACTGATCGAGTTTGATTAGGTGGCGGCCCGCCGCTTGGGCTTTGTACTCCAGCCTCATGATAAAACCATGCCAGCCAGCATCGCCAATGGCGCGGGCCAGCTTGTGGTTTTTCATCATATTGGTTGTTTTAAGCGTCTCCACGATGATCGCTTGGTTATCGTCAACTATCGTGCGAGAGAGTTTGTGCTGAAAATCAGCGCGAGCATTGGCTACCCGCTCGCACAGGGCGGCCAGCTGTAATTTGGCCTTACTACGATTGGCACTGCCTTTTTTCTTGCGAGACAGTGCTTTTTGCTTTCGCCGCAGATTGCGACTTGCATTAATAAGGTGGCGCGGGTTGGCCATCTTTTTGCCACTCGACGCAATGAGGTAGTGGGACAGCCCCATATCATAGCCTGTCACCTCTGTGATGAGGGAGGGCTTGGCGGGAGCCTCACGGCCATCATCGCAAAGGATGGAGGCATAGTATTTCCCTGTCGGGCCACGGCTGACCGTGATGCTGGAGACCACGCCGATAATATCTCGGTGAATGACAGCTCGGATGGGCGTCATCTTCGGTAACAGGATGGCATCGGTCAGCACTTTGCCATTGGGGTGATAACTGGATTGCCTGCCTCTCTTGCTCTTGAAGGTGGGCATCCTGGCCTTGAGCTTGGGGTTGAAAAAATTGGCGAATGCCTTATCCAGGTTGATCACCGCCTGCTGTAAGGCTTGTGAATCGTACTCTTTCAGCCAGCTGTATTTGCGCGATTTTTTTGCCACAGCGAGCAGGGGTTTCAAGTCGCGTTTGGGTTTCAGTGAAACCCCGTGGCGCTGGAACATGTGCCGCTGAATATGAAGGGCTTTGTTGTACGCGAACCGCACCGCGCCGAACTGGGCATTGAGGA
The DNA here is from genome assembly GCA_041319085.1 of Aeromonas veronii. NCBI lineage: Bacteria > Pseudomonadati > Pseudomonadota > Gammaproteobacteria > Aeromonadales > Aeromonadaceae > Aeromonas > Aeromonas veronii. Next base: position 2,703,766 of record CP101033.1, read on the forward strand.
ATGCCGCTTGTTCGTCGGTGGGGTAAATGCGTACTTTTGTGGCTCTTTTCATGATTAAAAACACAGGCTGTATATAAGCACAGTTATAGCGTGTGCCAGTGAAATCAACAACCGCTGCGGACGTGCGGCAGGCGCGACTATCGAGACACTGAAGACATAGGCGGGCTCGCAAACGCATCAGATTAGCTCCCCTTATATCCCCGCCCGATTGGGCTAGGGTTTACGGGGCATCTGCTAATCGAATACACGGCCAGCAAGGGCAAACCAATGATCTTTTGCCTCTATTTGTGCGACCCACAGGAGCTGTTCAAGATTGCCGCTGGCAGTGATGCCCTGCTGGCAGACCGGGGACTCATGACCATACTGGATTTTAATCCTCCGGCAGGCCACTATCGCAACGATTATCAGCATCACGCCAATCTCTTCAGCTACAAGATGAATTACGGAGAATTATTTGGCTGGCACCCAGGCTACCATCGTCTGTTCGAACACGTGCAGCATCACGATGGCGGTACCGAGCTCGAGCCGGATGCCCTGATCTCGGTGCAGATCTTGCGAAAAGATGTGCGGCTACTCGCGGCGCAAAACCCCTACACAAGGTCACGGTAGGAATAGCGGTTACCCGCCCGGCCACCAAGGTCAGCGGCAGGAGCGTCATCGGCCGCACCGCAAGCACAGTGACGATGGATATAACGCGCAGAGGGATGACCAGCACAATGGCGGCAACCGGTTTTCGCCAGCGTCTGATTACGCTTCGCGGATCAGACCCACGGCCCTGAGCTGGAACAGCAGAGGCCAGCCCTGCTCGTTGCAGTAACGCTGCTCTTTTTCGAGGTTTTGCAGCAGCAGTCGGTTCTCCTCACACCAACTGGCGGGCAGGTTGACCACCAGTTGATCGCCGGCGGCCTGCACGTTCCACTCCGGCAGCAAGTTATCCTGCCGCTTGTGGTGGGCGGCGACCGCGAGGCGCAGAATGCGGATGCAGCGCAGCACCGTCTGTTCGTCGTGGTTGGGCAGGGGCGGCAGCTCTGAGAGCTTGAGCCCCTTGCGCTGAAAGCGCACCAGCGCCGCCAGCAGCGCCTGATCGTCCTGGTTAAAGCCGGGCAAGTCGGTGTGTTGCAGAATATAGGCGGAGTGACGGTGAATGCCGCTGTAGTTGATGGCAAGGCCAATTTCGTGCAGCCGCGCCGCCCAACCAAGGATGGCGCGATAGGGCTCTATCTCCATCTGCCAGGGCTCTTGCAAGGCATCAAACAGCGTCAGCACGCTCTGCTCCACCCGGGCGGCTTGTTTGCGGTCCATCCGGTAGTGGGTACCCAAGGCCTGCGCGGTACGCTCGCGAATATCATGGTGCTGCAAGCGCTCCTCGAACTCGTAGAGCAGCCCTTCGCGCAGCGCGCCATCGGAGTAGTCGAGCCGCTCGATGGGCAGCGAGGTAAACAGCCCGAGCAGGATGGCGACCGCAGCGGCAAACACCTCCTGACGCTCCTCGGTGAGCCCGGCCAGCTTGAGGTTGTCGACTCGCTTGCGCTCGATCATCACAGCCTTGAGCCGCTCCAGCCCCTCCAGCGTAATGCTGCCATCGGTCCAGCCCTCGCCCTGCAATACATCACGCACGGTACGAATGGAGCCTGAGCTGCCAAGGCAGCTCTGCCAGCCCAGTTTGCGGTACTGGTTGATAATGGGGGCGAGCTGGTGCTGCGCCTCCAGCACCGCATTACTGAAGTTTTTCTCGCTCAGCTTGCCGCTGGCAAAGAAGCTCTGGGTGAAGCTGACGCAGCCCATCTTGCGGCTGGTGAGGGCCTTGTGTTCAAACCCCTCGCCGATAATGAGCTCGGTGCTGCCGCCACCGATGTCGATCACCAGTACCTGACCTTCGATATGCTGGGTATGGGCAACGCCCTGATAGATGAGGCGTGCTTCTTCCTGCCCGCTGATGATCTCGATGGGGTGGTTGAGCACCTTGGCCGCTTCGCTCACGAACTCGCGGGCGTTGCTGGCGCGGCGCAGGGTATAGGTACCGGCAATGCGGATTTGATCCGGCTTGATATTGGTGAGGCGTTCGGCAAACAGCGACAGGCAGGCGAGGCCGCGTGCCATCGCCTCCGGGCTCATCCGCTTCTGCTCATCCATCCCCTCCGCCAGACGCACGCGCTCCTTGATGCGATCGATGATGCGAAAACGCCCTTCGCTCAGATGAGCGATAACCATGTGAAAACTGTTGGAGCCGAGATCCACGGCGGCATAGAGACTATTGTCCATTGTTTGACTCGATACGTTTGAGATAGTCGTAAATTGCCACCTGAGAGCGAATTTTGCGGCGGTTGCCCCGCTTCACATACGCGTTCTGCTGGTCGGCATCGATCACCCGCGCCTTGCAGGTATCACTCAGTTGTAGCTCGAGAATGTCCATGATGCGCTGCTTGAGGCGCTCATCATAAATGGGCGTGCCCACTTCGATCCGGCCGTCGATATTGCGGCTCATCCAGTCGGCGCTGGAGATATAGAGCTGGGGGTTGCCCTTGTTGTGGAACACCATCACCCGCGGGTGCTCGAGGAAGCGGTCGATGATGCTGATCACCTTGATGTTGTCACTGAGGCCCGGCACGCCCGGGCGCAGAGCGCACATGCCACGGATGATCATCTGGACTGGTACCCCCGCCTGCCCGGCGGCATAGAGCCGGTTGATGAGATCCTTGTCCACCAGATTGTTGATCTTGAGGATGATGCCGCTCGGCTGGCCCGCCTTGGCGTTGGCGAGCTCGTTGTCGATGAGACGATAGAGCTGACGGCGGCTGTTGATGGGGGAGACCAGCAGGTGGTTGAACTTGTAGCGCCGATACGGATATTCGATATATTCGAACACCCCCTCCACTTCGGCGGTGATATCCGGATTGCGGGTCAACAGCGAGAAGTCGGTGTAGATCTTGGCGGTCTTTTCGTTGAAGTTGCCGGTGCCGATATGGGCATAGCGCACCGCCTCGCCATTTTCGTGGCGGGTGATGAGGCAGAGCTTGGAGTGGATCTTGAGGCTTGGCACCCCGAACACCACCTTGACCCCGGCATCGGTCAGAATATTGGCCCAGTCGATGTTGGCCGCCTCGTCGAAACGGGCGCGCAGCTCGACCACCACGGTCACCTTCTTGCCGTTGTTGGCGGCATCGATCAGGGAGTGGATGATCCGCGACTTCTTGGCGACCCGGTAGATGTTGATGCGAATGGCGCTGACCGCCGGATCGAACGCCGCCTGGCGCACCAGCTCGGTGAAGTGGTGGAACTTGTGGTACGGGTAGTAAAGCAGGATATCCTGTTTGCTGATCGCATCGAAGGCATTGACGAAGCCGTCAAAATCATGGCAATCGAGTGCCGGCAGCTTGGGGTTTTCCAGATAGTCGCGGCCTACGTTGGGGAAGCCAATGAAATCCTTGAAGTTGTGGTAGCGACCACCCGGCATGATGGCGTCGTAGGAGCTGATCTGCAGCTTGAGCTTGAGGAAGCTTATCATGGCCGCCGGCATCTCCCGCTCGTAGACGAAGCGCACCGGCATGGCGGTAAGGCGCTGTTTCAAGCCGTCACTCATCTTGTCCAGCAGACTGAGATCCAGCTGGTCGGAGAGCCCGTATTCAGCATCCCGGGTCAGCTTCACCGCGTAGGCGGCAATCTCGTCGTAGTCGAAGAAGCCCTTGAAGATCTCGTCGAGACAGAAGCGGATAACGTTATCCAGAATGATGATCTGCTTCTTGCGGCGGGTTCCCTCCGGTGGCAGTTGGAAGAAGCGGGGCAGGTCATCGGTCGGCACTTCCACCAGGGCGTACTGGATCACCTGACCGTTCTTCTTCATCTCGACGGCCAGGTAGGTGTACTCATCCTTGAGGAACTTGACCGGATTGACCTCCTTGTTGAGCAGGATCGGGATGATGTGGCGCAGCACCTTCTCCTTGAAGAAGACCCGCAACCACTTCTGAATGGCATCGGAGAGCTGGTTCTCGTTGACCAGGAAGATGTTGTGGCGGGCCAGCGCAATCAACAACTCCTTGTAGGTGTTGTCGAACGCCTCACCGAGCGCCATCACCTTCTGCTGGATGGCGCGCAGCAGCACCTTGGCTTCATCGTCGCCGCCATGTACTTCGTTGATCAGAATGCGGCGCTTGACGTCCGACACTCGCACCTTGAAAAACTCATCCTGGTTGGAGGAGAAGATCCCCAGAAAACGGACCCGCTCGATGAGGGGCACCGTCTTGTCCATTGCCTCTTGCAACACCCGTTCATTGAATGAGAGCCAGCTCAGCTCTTTCTCTTCATACAGCTTGTCGGTGCTCATGTTGTGCCTCTGTTTCTGGTCGCGTCTGCGCGGCAGTTATGGCGTTAATATATGACAAATAAATGACAAGATTGTTACTGCTCGCTGAACGCCTCGTCGATGTCGACCACCAGATCGTCGGAGAGGGATTCCAAGGCGGTGATCAGTGCGCCCATCTCCAGCCCGTCAGGCAGGGCAACCAGCGCATGGGCATAGAAGAGCGGAGCGCCGGAGTGGGGGGCCGGTTCACAGCCGGTGGTGAGATCGGCCACATTGATCTCGAGCTGACGCAGGATGCTGGCCACTTCGTGGACGATGCCAGGGCGGTCGTTGCCGGTCACCGTCATCATCACTTGATGGGCCGGTTCGGCAGTGGGTGTGCCTTCGGCAAAGCTGATGCTCAGACCCGGCAGCAGGGCCAGCGCTTCGCACAGGCTGCGATAGTGCTCATCGGGCACGGAGACATGGAGGATACCGGCAAACTGGCCCGCCAGTTCGCTCATGGCACTGCCTAGCCAGTTGCCCTGCTCGCGGCTGATGACGGCCGCCAGGCTTTCGACGATCCCGGGTTTGTCTGCACCGATCACGGTGACCACCAATTGCTTTTGCATCCTGCTCTCCTTGAAATTGGAACTCTGACTCAATCCTCATTGTGCCTGCTGTAGCTGGTCATATGAACCCCCGCTTGTCGGCAAATAGATAAAAAGACGGGACTTTTACACTTTCCATACGCTTGCCCGCTGCCTTGCTCCCTGGCGGCTGTGGTAAAGTGATTCCCCTTTCGTGTTGTGAACTGGATCGTGCTCTCATGAATACCCTTGTCGTATCGGGATTGCTGTTGCTGGCGCTGCTTGTGCTGGCGATGTTCTGGAGCAGGGGCAGACAGCAAAAGCACCTGCCCTATGATCTGCAGGAGACCCTGTTCACTCCCGCCGAGCGCTCCTTCCTCGGGGTGCTGGATCTGGCAGTGGGTGACAAGGCCAGGGTCTTTGCCAAGGTACGGGTGGCCGATGTGCTGACCCCGCAATCGGGTATGGGCAAAAGCAGATGGCAGCAGCACTTCAACAAGATCAGCGCCAAGCATTTCGACTATCTGCTTTGCCACCCTGCCGATCTCTCCTTTATCTGTGCCATCGAACTCGATGATAGCTCCCACCGTCACCAGAAGCGCAAGGCGCGGGATCTCTTTCTGAAAACCGCCTGCGACAGCGCCGGTCTGCCGTTGCTGCAGATCCCGGCCAGCGCCAGTTATCTGGTGGAAGAGCTGCGCGAACAGATCCTGCCATTGCTGGTCAAAACCAGTGAACCGCTGGCTGACGATCTGCCGCACGGGGCGCGCCGCGAACCCACCTTCAATCCCCTGCTGCTGGATGGCGTGGATGTCGGTGCCGGGATGCGTGGCCGCAATGCCCATGCCGAAGCCATCTCGCCTGTGCCATACCACGAGCCCGCCATCCAGGCCAAAGGGATGGTGGAGACGCCGCAGAGTGAGGGGGAGCTGGTCGATGGGCTGTTCGCCGATGTGGAGGATGATGAGGAGCACGAGGTGCACCACTGCCCCCGCTGCGATGCGCCGCTGGTGGAGCGGGAGGCGAAAAAGGCTCCCACGCCGGTCGACTCTTCCTGGCCTGCAGCCGTTTTCCCAAGTGTCGTTACGCAGCGCCGCACCACCATAACCGCCACTGAGCGAGTGATCGGCTCCATGGCACAGGGCCAAATAAAGAACCCCTCTTTGAAAAAGAGGGGTTCTTTAGCAATCTGAGACAGTCGATGACTGCCTTTTGCATCTCAATCTCCCGGTTACTGCAACTCAGGCAGCAACCACTTGGCCATCTCGAAGTAGATGATAAGGCCAGTGCCATCCACCAGCGTTGCGATGAACGGCGCGGATACCACCGCCGGGTCGATGCGCAAACGACGCAGCACCATGGGAGTAATGGACGCGACCGTGGCACTCCAGAGCACGATGGCGATGATGGTAAAGGTCACTACCATGCCAATCTGGGGACCGACGCCGAGACTCCATGCCCGTACCCAGGCCGCCATGGCAATGGCCCCCGAAATGAGCAAACCGGTGGAGAGCTCCTTTTTCAGCACGGTACCGAGGTTGTGCAGACTCACCTCCCCGACCGCCATGGCACGTACTATGGTGGTGGTGATCTGGGTGCCGCTGTTACCCCCAGTGCCGATTAGCAGAGGGATAAAGAACGCCAGCGCGATAGCCGCTTCCAGCTGCTCCTCAAAGGCCCGCAGCACCGTGCCGGTGTAAGCTTCCGCCACAAACAGGATAAGCAGCCAGCCCACCCGCTTGCGCCACAGCTGCCAGGGGGTCGCCTGCAGGTAGGGGGTATCGAGCGGCGATGCCCCCCCCTGCATCTCGGCATCCTCGGTGGATTCGAGCTCCAGAATATCCGCCGCATCATCGACGTGGAAAATACCGACCAGTCGCCCCTGATCCTCGACCGGCAGGACCGAGAGATCGCGGTCGATCAGCTGGCGTGCTGCCAGCTCCTGATCCGCCCGGGCGTTAATCCACACCGTCTCCCGATCCATCAGGCTTGCGACACGGGCCAGCGGGTCGGCGATCAGCAAGGTCTTGAGAGAGAGGCTCCCTTGCAGACGGCCATCCCCGTTGACCACATAGATGTGGCGAAACAGCTGGGCATTGTCCCAGGCATCGTGGATCAGCTGTTTGGCGTGACCGACCGTGTCTTCCTCCCGCACCGCCAGATACTCGTGGCGCATGTTGGCCCCCACCGACTCGGTGGGCCAATCCAGCAGGGAGTAATACATGGCCTGAACCTGGGTCGGGAAACGGGCCAGCAACATGGTGCGATCCTGCCGACTCAGTTTGCGCAGGATGGCGACCATCTCGCGACGGGGGATGGCCTCCTGCAACACGCTGACGATGCTGCCATGCAGCCGCTGCAACAGGCGCCCGGCACTCTCGGCAGAGAGTGAGCCGAGCAGTTCGGCACCTTGTGGTATTGGCAGAGTATCAAAGATACAGTTGAGCTCTTCCGGACGCAGGGTCAGCAGTTGATCGGCGCGCTGAACCGGATCCAGATTATGTTCCAGCCAGCCCTGCAGGGCGGCCAGATCGAGCAGTTGGTGACGGTTCAGAATGGTATGTGTTTTCTTCATCACAGATATCCTCATGTGATTTCAGGCGAGCCTGAATGCCTCCGGAAATAGCCGGATGCAACGACAAGAAAACAGCAATTTGATTGACGAGTAATAGGCAGGAAATGACGCCGTTCGGCGTGTCACCATCCCCACGTACCAGCTTTAGCACTGTATAACGTATCCGGCATGCCGGAAGCCACTTGGGTTTACACCTTAATCCGATGAAAACTGTCCTGATCTTGGGCGTCTCTGGACGTCGTGAGATCAGTGGCCTGTGTTTATACAGGAGCCTCGCCTAACGAGATGCTGCAAATAATGCGCACAACCCTCTATTGTGCGGGCGGCATGATTATCCAAACCTGCAGGGAGGTCAACCCCGCAGCAACCATTAATGGGCAACGGCAACCGCTTGTTACAATTGGCTGCCAGCAAGCGGCACGGGCCATGCATTCATTGGCTTGCACTCACACCGACATGACTGGCCATCAAGCCTGAAGCCATTATGTTTATTGCTTCTCACCCTGTATTGCGGTGATCCCGCCATCACCGCACGGAGGGATTACCGATCCAGATAAAAAAAAATCCGAAACCCAATCAACAGGTTTCGGATTTGACACTCTCAGCAGGATCGCTCAATGGATCCTTGGCTGATCACTATCCCCGTTCACGCCGCTTTTTTGCGAGTCACAAAGAGGCTCAGACCCATGGACGTCAGCAGGATCAGCGCAACGACGCCCAATGCAATGCCGGTCGGGATCTTGAAGATATCCAGCAGCAGCATCTTGACCCCGATAAACATCAGGATCAGCGCCAGACCGTATTTGAGCAGGGCGAAGCGATCAGCCACCCCCGCCAGCAGGAAGTACATGGCACGCAGACCCATGATGGCGAAAATGTTGGAGGTCAGCACGATGAAGGGATCCGTGGTCACCGCAAAGATGGCCGGGATACTGTCCACCGCGAAGATGAGATCGCTCACCTCCACCAGCACCAGAATGAGCAGCAGCGGGGTGGCATAGCGCACACCATCACGCCAGACGAAGAATTTCTCCCCTTCCAGAGTTTCGGTCACCTTAAAACGACGGCGCATCCAGCCCAGCAGCGGGTTGTTGGCGAGATCTGGCTCTTTGTCGGCCGCCCACAACATCTTGACACCGGTCAGCAGCAAGAAAGCGCCGAACAGATAGAGGATCCAGTGGAACTGCTCGATGAGCCAGCTACCCGCGAACACCATACCGGCACGCATCACGATGGCACCCAGTACTCCGTAGAGCAGCACGCGACGCTGCAGCTCGGCCGGAATGGCAAAGTAACCGAACAGCATCAGCCAGACGAAGACGTTGTCCACTGCCAGCGCTTTCTCGATGAGGTAGCCGGTGAGGAACTCCAGCCCTTTCTGGTTGGCAATCTCACGGCCCGCGCTGTGATCGAGCCAAAACCAGATAGCCAGGTTGAAGAGCAGCGCCACACTGATCCAGATGAGGGACCAGATACCGGCCTCTTTGAGCGACACCTTGTGGGATTTGCCGCCACCGACAAAGCGTATGTCTATCCATAACAGGACCAGCACTATGCTGAAGAAACCGGTCCACATCCACCATTCACCCATGTTCACTTCTCCCAAAAACGACAAAACCCACGACCGAGAGGCGTGGGTTTGCGTTTGGAGCAGATACACCTTGCCTCTCGGCAAGGTCTCACTTACAGCTGATTTGCATCGACTGCCCGGCTGCCGGGTGCACTGCAGGATATGGGTGCACCGTATTGACGACAAACCGGCGAGAAGTTACTCCCCTTGTTGCGCGGATAGTAGCAGTGGTAAAAGATAACGCCAAGAGGCATCTTCACTGCCGTCAAAAATAAATCGGGGCCCCATCAAGGAGCCCCGCAAACAGGTTCAGCACATCCCCATCAGAGCGGATCCACCTTGAGGCAGGAGACCGCGTGATCGAAATTCCCCTCCAGAACGGGGCGGGTCTTGGCGCACTCGGGCCCAGCCACCGGGCAGCGGGTGCGGAACACGCAACCGGACGGCGGGTTCATCGGTGAGGGCAAGTCCCCCTCCAGGATCTGGATCACCTTGTTGCGCTCCAGCTCCGGGTCCGGGATCGGCACCGCTGACATCAGCGCCTTGGTGTAAGGGTGCAACGGATTGGCGAAGATCTCCTTGCGGGTCCCCAGCTCGACGGCGTTGCCCAGATACATCACCAGCACCCGATCGGAGATGTGTTTGACCACCGACAGATCGTGGGCGATGAAGATGAGCGACAGCCCCATCTCCTTTTGCAGGGATTTGAGCAGGTTGACCACTTGCGCCTGAATGGAAACATCCAGCGCCGAGACCGGCTCGTCGCAGATGATCATCTTGGGCTCGAGGATCAGCGCCCGGGCAATCCCGATCCGCTGGCACTGGCCGCCGGAGAACTCGTGCGGGTAGCGGTTGACCAGGTTGGGCAACAGCCCCACCTTGCTCATCATGGCGCGCACCTTCTCCTTCACCTCTTCCCGTGGCAGGTTGGGGTAGAAGGTGATGAGCGGCTCGGCAATGATGTCGCCGATGGTCATGCGCGGGTTCAGCGAAGCCAGCGGGTCCTGGAAAATCATCTGGATCTCTTTGCGCTTCTCCCGCAGGGCATTTTGATCGAGCTTGGTAAGATCGTCACCCAGCCACACTACCTTGCCATCGGTGGCCGGCACCAGACCGATGATGGCGCGGGCAAAGGTCGATTTGCCGCAGCCGGACTCCCCCACCACGCCGAGAGTTTCCCCTTCGTAGAGACGCATGGTCACGCCATCGACCGCTTTGAGGTCGGACGGCTTGGCCCAGGGCCACGCCTTGCCACTCTTGATACTGAAGTGGACCTTGAGGTCAGACACTTCCAACAGCAATTTTTTGTCGGCACCCATTTAGTTGGCCCCCTTGTTGATCGCATCCGATACCCAGTGGCAAGCCCGCTCCCGACCGTCGTTGAACGGCGTCAGGATCGGTGACTGCTGGCCACAAATCTCGCTGACCCGGTGGCAACGCTCCTGGAAGGGGCAGCCGGTGGGCAAACGCAGCAGGTTGGGCGGATTGCCCGGGATGGTGGGCAGCACTTCCCCTTCGGTATCGAGACGGGGAATGGCGCGCAGCAAGCCTTCGGTGTAGGGGTGGCTCGGGCGATAGAAGATATCGTCTACCTTGCCGTACTCCATGGTACGACCGGCATACATCACCAGCACCTTGTTGCAGATACCGGCGACCACGCCAAGGTCGTGGGTGATCATGATGATGGCGGTGTTGAACTCGCGCTTGAGCTCGTTCATCAGAGTCATGATCTGGGCCTGCACGGTCACGTCGAGCGCGGTGGTCGGCTCATCGGCGATCAGCAGTTGCGGCCGGCACAGCAGCGCCATGGCGATCATCACCCGCTGACGCATGCCGCCGGAAAACTCGTGGGGGTACATCCCCATCCGCTTGCGTGCTTCAGGAATTTTCACCGCATCGAGCATCCGCACCGACTCTTCGAACGCTTCCGCCTTGCTCACCCCTTTGTGCAGCATCAGCACTTCCATCAGCTGATCCTTCACCTTCATGTAGGGGTTAAGCGAGGTCATGGGGTCCTGGAAAATCATGGCGATCTTCTCGGAGCGGATCTTGTTGAGCTTGGACTCTGGCAGGTTGAGGATCTCTTCACCCTGAAATTTGGCGGAGCCGGTAATAATGCCGTTTTTGGCCAGCAGGCCCATGATGGCAAAGGCAGTCTGGGATTTACCGGAGCCGGACTCACCGACGATCCCCAGGGTCTCGCCCGCGGCGAGGGAGAAGTTGAGGTCGTTGACCGCCACCACATTGCCGTCCGGGGTCTTGAACTCGACCCGCAGATCTTTCACATCCAGTAACTTCATATAAAAACTCCTTATCGATCTTGTGTGATGCTTTCCTGTCGATCCATTGGACGCGATTAACGGTCCTTCGCCGCTTTCTTAGCGATCCTTCGGATCGAGGGCGTCACGCAGACCATCCCCGAGGAAGTTGAAGCAAAACAGGGTCACCACCATTAAACCGGCGGGGAACAGCAGTTGCCAGATGGCCACTTCCATCGACTTGGAGCCTTCATCCAGCAGGGCACCCCAGCTGGTCATCGGTTCCTGAACGCCAAGGCCCAGGAAACTCAGGAAGGATTCAAACATGATCATGCCCGGCACCAGCAAGGTGGCGTAGACGGCCACGATACCGAGTACGTTCGGTACGATGTGACGAGTGATGATCTTCCACTTGGAGACACCACAGACGTGGGCCGCCTCGATAAACTCCTTGCTCTTGAGGCTCAGGGTCTGACCGCGCACGATCCGCGCCATGTCGAGCCAGCTCACCGCCCCGATGGCGAGAAAGATAAGCGCCAGATTGCGGCCGAAGAAGGTGACCAGCATGATAACGAAGAACATGAAGGGGAAGGCGTTGAGGATCTCCAGTACCCGCATCATCAGGCTGTCGACCCGGCCGCCGATAAAGCCGGAGGCCGCACCATAAAGGGTGCCAATAACGACGGCCACCATGGCGCCCATGATGCCGACCATCAGGGAGATGCGGCCACCCAGCAGGGTGCGCACAAACAGATCTCGACCCAGGCTGTCGGTGCCGAAGTAGTGACCCGCTTCCATATCCGGCGGCGACTGCATCGCGCCCCAGTCCGGATCGTCAAAGGTGTATTGCGACAGATGGGGGCCAACGATGACCGCCAGACCGATGATGGTCAGAATGATCAGGCTGGTCAGTGCCGCCTTGTTGCGCAGGAAACGGCGACGGGCATCCTTCCACAGGGAGCGCCCCTCCACCACTTCCACTTTTTGCGCGAACGCCTCGACGGCATCGCGTTTTTCAGTTGAAACAACCATGATGAACTCCCGAATTAGTAACGGATCTTGGGATCGATAAAGGCGTAGAGAATATCGACCACAGCGTTAAAGGTGATGGTGAGGGCGCCGACCAGAATGGTCAGACCGAGCACCATGGAGTAATCACGGTTAAGGGCACCGTTAACGAACAGCTGACCGATCCCCGGCAGGCCGAAGATGGTCTCGATCACCACGGAACCTGTGATGATGCCGACAAAGGCCGGGCCCAGATAGGAGACCACCGGCAGCATGGCCGGACGCAGCGCATGCTTCAGGATGATGTGGCGCAGCGGTAAGCCCTTGGCACGGGCGGTACGGATGAAGTTGGAGTTCATGGTCTCGATCATGCTGCCCCGCATGATCCGCGAGATGGCAGAAATGTAGTACATCATCATGCCGAACACCGGCAGCACCATAAACTGGATGCCACCGCCCTGCCAGCCACCAGCCGGGAACCAGCCAAGATGAATACTGAAAAACAGCACCAGCAAGGGCGCCAGCACGAAGCCCGGGATCACCACCCCGGCCATGGCCGACGACATCAGTAGATAGTCGATGATGGTGTTCTGTTTCAGTGCCGCTATGGTGCCGAAGGTAACCCCCAGCAGCACGGCGAAGAAGAAGGCCGTTGTTCCAATCTTGGCGGAAACAGGCAACGCCTGACTCACCAGATCATTGACGGTGAAATCCTTGTATTTGAAAGAGGGCCCCAAATCCCCCTGCACCAGGTTGCCCAGGTAGGTGAGATATTGCATGCCAATCGGTTTGTCGAGCCCGTATTTGGCCTCGATGTTGGCGATGACTTCGGGGGGCAGTGAACGCTCGCTGGTAAAGGGGTTACCCGGGGCGAAACGCATCATAAAGAAAGAGACAGTGATCAACACCAGTAGCGTCGGGATCGCTTCCAATAGCCGTTTAAAAATGAATTTCAACATAGACATTACCTGTCCTGAACTGCTTCCAAAGGGTCGCGGTTGTAATAAAGGCCCGCCGTCTGGCGGGCCCTGCTTGTTATGCGACTTGTTGCTTTAAATCAGTGAGCAATGATGTACATATCTTTGCTGTAGAGGTTATCCAGCGGGTTGCTTGGGTAACCCCCGACGTAAGATTTAACCATCCGGGGTTGCACATATTGGTAGATGGGGATAATCGGCATGTCTTTGGCCAAGATCTCTTCCGCCTGGACGTAGAGCTTGTTGCGCGCATCCGCATCGACCTGATCGCGAGAGTCGGTCATCAACTTGTCAAACGCCGGATTGGAGTATTTGCCATCGTTGTTGCCGTGGGTGGTCTGCATCAGATCCAGCATGGAAGAGGCTTCGTTGTAGTCGGCGCTCCAGCCGGCACGGCCCACATCAAACTGCCCCTGCTTCTTGGTCTCCAGGTAAGTTTTCCACTCCTGGTTCACCAAACTGACTTCTGCACCCAGTTTTTTCCACATGGAGGCAACGGCCACCGCCACTTTCTTGTGGTTGTCATCGGTGTTGTAGAGCAGCTCGAACTTCAGCGGCTTGCTGGCATCGAAACCGGCCTCTTTCAACAGCGCCTTGGCCTTGGCATCTCGCTCGGCCTGGGTCATTTTTGACCACTCAGGGGCAACCGGTTTAAAACCATCAACATAGTCAGGCGTCAAGCCATATGCAGGCTCTTGACCTTGCCCCATGACTTTATCTGCAATCACATCGCGATTGACCGCATAAGAGAGCGCCGTACGCACTCGCACGTCATCAAACGGCTTTTTCTTAATGTTGAACTGGTAGTAATAAGTAGAAACCAGACCTTCAACCTTCAGATCTGCCGGATAATCCTTCTTGAGTTGCTTGAAACGTTCGATAGGCACGTTCCATGTCATATCGATTTCGCCAGCCAAGAAGCGATTGAGCTCTGCGTTGGTGGATTGGATCGGAAGATAGGTAACCTTGTTGATCGCCGTTTTTGCATCATTCCAATAGTTTTTGTTGCGCTCCAACCCAATTCGCTCGTTAACAACCCATTCCTTCAATACGTAGGCACCGTTACCTACCATATTGCCCGGCTGGGTCCATTTTTCACCATACTTCTCGATCACCTTTTTCGGCACCGGGTAGGTAGTGGTATGAGAGAGCATGGTGACAAAATAAGGGATCGCCTTCTCAAGCTGCACTTCAAAGGTGTAATCATCAGTCGCCTTCACACCCAGCGTATCGGACGGCTTCTTGCCGGCAATGATCTCTGTGGCGTTGGCGATGGTCGGCATCTCCAGATACCAGGAGTAAGGAGAGGCGGTCTTGGGGTCAACTGCACGTTGGAAGGCATAGACAAAGTCATGAGCGGTGACTGGCTCACCGTTTGACCACTTGGCATCCTTGCGCAGGTGGAAGACATAGTGCTTGTTATCCTTGGTTTCCCAAGACTCTGCTACCCCGGGAACGACTTCACCCTTGTGTCCAGAGGAGACCAACCCCTCAAACAAGTCACGCAAAATGGCGGACTCAGGTGTTCCTTCAACTTTCTGAGGGTCCAACGTTGCCGGCTCGGAACCGTTGCCTTTTACCAGTTGCTGAACTTCAGCCAGCTTGGTTCCCGCCGGGATATCGGCAGCCTGAGCCACATTGACACCACCAAACAGTGCAGCCATCAGCAGTGTGTTAATCATTGTTTTTTTATGAGTCATTTCCCTACTCCAACAAGAACATTCCATGCGTTATTAAAAGTGACGGGATGGAAACCCGCTCCCAGCATAATTCCCTGCCAATTCCGATAATGCAACAGATATTGTCAGGGTAATCGCCATTCTTTGGACAAAAAATCATATGTGGAGCGCTTTTTCAGTGTTAAAACACCAGCGCCTAGCTCATTTTTCACACAAACGACCGATTTTAGAAAAGACCAGGTAAAAAGCAACCAATAAAAAGCCGGTCACAAGGACCGGCTTTCATAAAACAGACCTGGCTCACATCAGACTGGGGAAAACCCCCTTGATGCCGGCCACCATGATCTCGATACCGAGGGACATCATGATAAGACCCATGATACGGGTCACCACGTTGATGCCGGTGTTGCCCATGATCTTGAACAACAGCGGCGCGGCACGAAAGATGAGCCAGGAGCAGAAAGAGAAGACCACCACCACCACGGACATGCCGAGCAGTTGCTGCCAGTGACTCTGGCTGGCATAGACAATCACCGAGGAGATAGCACCGGGCCCCGCCATCAACGGCAGCGCCAGCGGTACCACGGCGATCGATTCACGCACCGCCAGTTCACCCTTTTCCTGTTTGTTATGCTTCACCTCACCCAGCTTGCCCTGCAACATCGACCAGGCGATCAGGGTGATCAGCGACCCCCCGGCAATCCGAAACGATGCCAGCGAGATGCCAAACCCATCGAGGATAAGCTGCCCCATATACATGGAGACCAGCAGGATCACCATCACCGCGATATTGGCGGTGGTGTTGGTTTTCATCCGCTCAGCCTGGGTATGGTGGCTGGTCAGGCTGACAAACACCGGCAACAAACCAAGCGGATTGATAATTGCGAACAGACCGACAAAAAACTTTAGATACAACGAGACGTCAATTGCTGCCATAGGCGCCTTCCAATAGAGTGTCGGGCCCACTGGGCCAGTCCATTAATTTCGTGTGTAAATTTACATCATAGCCAGAGCGGGCACCAATCAAATAATCTCACCATTTCCGGGGGTTTTTAGTTAGTTCAGCTAATGCATCCGCTCTCACTGGCATAAAATGATGCAAAAAGCATCTGCCACCGCCAGACAAGCATCACAAGCGTGAACGCGAGCCTGCTTATATCATGACCAGCACCACTGACATTGACTCGGCAAGAGTGCAGCAACGCAAAACAGGTAACGCGGGCAGAAATAGCATCCTCGGGGAATAAAGCAGATTAATCATGGATTAAAACAACAATCATTTTCGCAACAAATGCTGGAATTAACCACGTTTGCCGGTGATTTTGAAACCAATTCACTCATATTTGCTAACCAATACCGTCAAAACGGTTCTACAAACCGATGCAAAAGTGCAATTAACCACTTGATAAATGTGGTTTATTACCCTCTATTAACACGTTTCTTGCCTTTCACTTCTACACACATTCCGATAACATCAGTCAAACAAGGTTCGTGAAACAAAATTTCTTTTGTTCTTTTGTTACACATGATCTAGATCAAGTTTTTCTGAGTCAGCCCCGCTCTATAATCGACTCAGAAAGCGATTTAGTAAGGCATGTAAATACCCCGTTGTAGTGATTCTGTTCTTGACAGGGCATCTATAATTGCTGGGCATTGCCAACGTCTTACTAAACAGTTTTCAAATAATCAGGAGATAAACATGGCAGTAACCAATATGGCTGAACTGGATGCACTGGTCGCCCGCGTTAAAGAAGCACAGCGTGAATTCGCCAGCTTCTCGCAAGAGCAGGTAGACAAGATCTTCCGTGCCGCCGCCCTGGCCGCCAGCAATGCCCGTATCCCCCTGGCCCAGATGGCCGTGGAAGAGTCCGGTATGGGTATCATCGAAGACAAGGTTATCAAGAACCACTTCGCCTCCGAATACATCTACAACAAGTACAAAGAAGAGAAGACCTGCGGCATCCTCAGTGAAGATGACGAGATGGGTACCATCACCATCGCCGAGCCGGTAGGTATCATCTGCGGTATCGTTCCGACCACCAACCCGACCTCCACTGCGATCTTCAAATCCCTGATCTCCCTGAAGACCCGCAACGCCATCATCTTCTCCCCGCACCCTCGTGCCAAGAACTCCACCAATACCGCTGCCAAGTTGGTACTGGATGCAGCCATTGCCGCCGGTGCACCGAAAGACATCATCGGCTGGATCGATCAACCGACTGTTGAGCTCTCCAACGCCCTGATGAAGCACAATGACATCAACCTGATCCTGGCCACCGGTGGCCCGGGCATGGTGAAAGCCGCTTACTCCTCTGGTAAGCCCGCTATCGGTGTCGGTGCCGGTAACGTCCCTGTTGTTATCGACGAAACTGCCGATGTGAAGCGTGCTGTTGCCTCCATCCTGATGTCCAAAACCTTCGACAACGGCGTCGTCTGTGCCTCCGAGCAAGCCGTTATCGTGGTTGACTCCATCTATGACCAGGTGAAAGAGCGTTTCGCGACTCACAACGGTTATGTACTGACCAAAGAAGAAGCTGACAAGGTCCGTAAGGTCATTCTGATCAACGGGGCCATGAACGCCAACATCGTAGGCCAGCCTGCGACCAAGATCGCCGAAATGTCTGGCGTGACCGTACCTGCCACCACCAAGATCCTCATCGGTGAAGGTCTGGAAGTGTGTGAAGAGGAAGAGTTCGCTCACGAGAAGCTCTCCCCGACTCTGGGTATGTTCCGCGCCAAGAACTTCGAAGAAGCCGTAGAAATGGCCTGCAAAATGGTCAACCTGGGTGGTATCGGCCACACCTCCGGTCTGTACACCGACCAGGATCGCAACGCCGACCGCATCAAGTACTTCGGCGACAAGATGAAAACCGCCCGTATCCTGATCAACACCCCGACCACTCAGGGCGGTATCGGTGACCTGTACAACTTTGCCATTGCACCTTCCTTGACGCTGGGTTGCGGTTCCTGGGGTGGTAACTCCATCTCCGAAAACGTGGGTCCCAAGCACCTGATCAACAAGAAGACAGTCGCAAAACGGGCAGAAAATATGCTGTGGCACAAACTTCCGAAATCCATCTACTTCCGTCGTGGTTCCCTGCCGATCGCTCTGGGCGACCTGGAAGGTAAAAAGCGCGCACTGGTCGTGACTGACCGCTTCCTGTTCAACAACGGCTACGCCGATGAAGTGGTTCGTCTGCTCAAGGGCCTGAAGATGGAAGTGGAAGTGTTCTACGAAGTAGAAGCTGACCCGACTCTGTCTGTGGTACGCAAAGGTGCCGAGATGGCGAACTCCTTCAAGCCTGACGTGATCGTTGCGCTGGGTGGTGGTTCACCGATGGATGCGGCCAAGATCATGTGGGTGATGTACGAGCACCCGGAAACTGCGTTCGAAGATCTGGCCATGCGCTTCATGGACATCCGCAAGCGTATCTACAAGTTCCCGAAAATGGGCGTGAAGGCCGAACTGGTCTGTATCACCACCACTTCCGGTACCGGTTCTGAAGTGACTCCGTTTGCGGTCGTGACCGATGACGCCACTGGCATGAAGTACCCGCTGGCTGACTACGAGCTGACCCCGAACATGGCCATCGTCGATGCCAACCTGGTCATGGGCATGCCGAAATCCCTGTGTGCCTTCGGTGGTATCGATGCCGTGACTCACGCCATGGAAGCCTACGTTTCCGTACTGGCCAACGAGTACTCTGACGGCCAGGCACTGCAAGCCCTGAAACTGCTGAAAGAGTACCTGCCGTCCAGCTACCAGAACGGTGCTAACGACCCGGTTGCTCGTGAAAAAGTACACAACGCCGCCACCATCGCCGGTATCGCGTTTGCCAACGCCTTCCTGGGTGTGTGCCACTCCATGGCCCACAAACTGGGTGCTGAGTTCCACATTCCGCACGGTCTGGCCAACGCCCTGCTGATCAGCAACGTGATCCGCTATAACGCCAACGACAACCCGACCAAGCAGACAGCGTTCTCCCAGTACGACCGTCCGCAAGCTCGCCGTCGTTACGCCGAAGTGGCTGACCACCTGGGTCTGACTGCTGCCGGTGACCGCACCGCCGCCAAGATCGAGAAGCTGCTGGTATGGCTGGACGAACTGAAAGCCACGCTGGGCATCCCGGCCTCCATCCGTGAAGCTGGCGTGTCTGAAGCTGACTTCCTGGCCAAGGTTGACCAACTGTCCATCGAAGCCTTCGATGACCAGTGCACCGGCGCCAACCCGCGCTACCCGCTGATCAGCGAGCTGAAAGCCATCCTGATGGACACCTACTACGGCCGTCCGTTCACCGAAGGCGCCGCTGCTCCTGCTGCCGCCCCGGTTGAAACCAAAGCTGAAGGCAAGAAAAAATCCAAGGCCTGATAACCAGTCCTGAGATAAAAAGCCCGCGCATTGCGCGGGCTTTTTTTATTTGCAGCCTACAGTTGCAAAACTCCCCTCCCCCTACGTTGCGGCTACGCAATAATCCCTTGCCAACCAACCCACCGGGATAAACATGGCTATAATCCCCAATCCCCAGTCGTGTTGCAAAGCAGATCTTGATTTGGCCATCAGGTAGCGCGACGGGGCGCCTTTTTGATATCGCGTTATCAGCGTTTGATCTTCTTAGGGTTGGTATAGCCTCAGACGGTGTACATGTCCACCAGCAGAGCGCCGTTGTACTCCTCCAGGTCAGACTGCTTCACCTCGGCATCCCCCTGGCGTCCAAACAGCACCACCTCATCACCGGGTTTGATCCCCTTGATGTCGGTGACGTCCACCATGGTGGTGTTCATGGAGGTCTTGCCCACCACCGGGGCCTTCTGGCCATGGATCAGCACATAGGACTTGTTGCTCATGGCGCGGCGGTAGCCATCGGAGTAACCCATCGGCAGGTTGGCGAGCAGGGAGTCGCGCTTATTGCCAGCCGGATAGTGGTTGACGGAAGCAACCTGGGTTTTGAATGCCATCACCTTCTTGTACTCGGTGTAAGACGAGATGGTGTCGCCATAGATGATGCCGCCCGGTCGTACTATGTCAAAGTATGCCTCCGGCACTTCCAGAGTGGCAAAGGAGTTGGCCGCGTGGATAGCTTGTATGGGTCGGCCATATTGGTGATGGTTCAACCACAACTTCTTGTTATTTTGATGATTTTTATCACTCTTAACAGGCGCCGACTGGTTTGGCGTCTACAGCAAAAAAACTGAGCAGGGAGTCTCACGATACCCCTTGGAGGAGAAAATGGTCAGTCTTGAGTTACGTTTGCCACCACCGCTGATCTTCCTGCTTTGTGCCGGGGCCATGTGGTGGCTAAGAGGGGAGAGTCAGCCCGGCATCTGGGCAACGGCGCTGATGGCTGTGCTGGTCGTGGCGGGGGCCATCATGGGCTTTGGTGCCCTGCAACGGTTTCGCCACCATCAAACCACTGTCAGCCCCACCCGGCCTCATGAAACTCGCCAACTGGTTACCTCTGGCGTCTATCGTGTCAGCCGCAATCCCATGTATCTGGGCTTACTCTGTTGGCTGGCCGCCTGGGGCTGTTATCTCGGTGGAAGTTGGGTCTGGGTTGGGCCAATCGTGCTGGTGGTCTGGTTGACCCGTTTCCAAATCATGCCGGAGGAGCGGCTGCTGCGCGCCCGCTTCGGCGACGAGTATGTGGCGTATTGCCAGCGTGTTCGCCGCTGGTGCTGACTGGCAGTGATCTGCGTGAGCTGAGGGATAAGTCGGTCAGCCGTGCGCGATAAAGAGAACCCCGGGGGGGCCCGGGGTTCGCGAGGGGGCAGGTTAGAAAAAATCGCCCTTCTCGTCCTTGGTGGGTTCCAGGCTCCAGCCGGTGGCATCGCTGCTGCTGGCAATTTGCCCTTTATCCTTCCACAGCTTGATCTTGAGGCGCAGGTTGTTGGCCGAGTCGGCGTTCTTCACCGCCTCCTCCTCCTCAATCACCCCTTCCACCACCAGATCGAACAGGGCACTGTCGAAGGTGACCATGCCGAGGGCCTTGGATTTCTCCATCACCTCTTTGAGGCCGCCAAATTCACCGCGCTTGATCATGTCGCGGATGGTGTGGGTGCCCAGCATGATCTCCACTGCGGCCCGGCGGCCACCATCGGTGGTTTTCACCAGCCGCTGGGAGACAAAGGCCTTGAGGTTATTGCCCAGATCATTGAGTAGTTGCGGACGGCGCTCCTCGGGGAAGAAGTTGATAATACGATCCAACGCCTGGTTGGCGTTGTTGGCGTGCAGGGTGGAGATGGCAAGGTGGCCGGTTTCGGAGAAGGCCAGCGCATGCTCCATGGTTTCGCGATCGCGAATTTCACCGATGAGGATCACATCCGGCGCCTGACGCAGGGTGTTTTTCAGCGCGGCGTGGAAGCTGCGGGTATCCACCCCGACCTCCCGCTGATTGATGATGCTCTTGCGGTGGCGATGAACGAACTCCACCGGATCCTCGATGGTGATGATGTGGCCGCCGCTGTTGCGGTTGCGATGGTCGATAAGCGCCGCCAGCGAGGTCGATTTGCCCGAGCCGGTGCCGCCGACAAACAGCACCAGGCCTCGTTTCTCCATGATGGTGTCGAGCAACACCGACGGGAGCTTGAGATCTTCAAAGCGGGGGATTTCGGTCTTGATATTGCGCGCTACCAGGGAGACTTCGTTGCGCTGCTTGAAGATGTTGACCCGAAAGCGGCCGATCTGGTGCAGGGAGATGGCGAGGTTCATCTCCAGATCCTTCTCGAACTGCAGCTTCTGCTCGCCATCCATGATCTCGGCGGCGATCCGCGCCACTTCTCCCGGCGCCAGCGGTGTGTCGTTCAAGGGGCGCAGACCGCCGTTGAATTTGGCACAGGGAGGGGCGCCAGTCGACAAATAGAGGTCTGAGCCATCCTGTTTGGCCAGGATCTGTAACATGTCTCGCAATTCCATTTTTTGCCTCTTCGATCAATGAGATGCCATGAGCAGGATGATATTGAGTGTACAGCGTCAGGCGCCGGTCAGTTTCTCGCGAAAGACAAAAAAGACCGCACCGAGAATGCAGAGCCCTGCCCAGAGGTAGTCCCATTTCAGATCTTCTTTGAGATAAAAGATAGAGAAGGGGACGAAGACAGTGAGTGTGATCACTTCTTGCAAGATTTTCAGCTGACCCACGCTCATCACCGTATGGCCGATGCGGTTGGCGGGCACTTGCAGCAGGTATTCGAACAGGGCGATGCCCCAGCTCACCAACGCAGCAATGATCCAGGGTTTGTGGTTCATGCTCTTGAGATGAGCGTACCAGGCGAAGGTCATAAAGACGTTGCTGCACAGCAGCAGGCCGATACTGGCGAAAATCGGGTTCATAGGGTTCTCCTTAAAAATCCGACGCATTTTATCCCTGAACCACGGCTTTTCATACGTGGTGCTGGAGGGTATTTTTAACCAACAGGAGCAGGCCGTGCGAGGTATGCAACGGTATGGACAAGGCGGGCTATCGCCCCGCCACGCCGATGACCCTCTATCTGGGAATGAGCAAGCACTCACCTCACCAATTGCTGCGCCAGCCCTTGCTGGTAGCGCTGCAAAATCAGGTGACCAGCGGTGAGATAAGCGTGATGGCCAAGCGTTAACAACCTTGACCTTGGGTGGCAAGCCACTGTTATCATGCCCTTTTCCTGCTTTCCCCCGGCGCTGCGACAGGGCCGGGGATGAAGCCTTGTTATTGTCGGGGATCATCCTTGTACCTCTCCCTTATCGCCCGTCAGCAGCGCTGGCAGCGGCGCTGGCTCTGTGGCCTGACGCTGCTGACGCTGCTGTTGTTTCTCTTCTCCCTCGTCTGGGGCGAATTTGTACTACTGCCCTGGCAGCCCCTTGGCGATCTCGAACAGCGCATTCTGCTGGAGTTGCGTCTGCCGCGCGCCTTGCTGGCCCTCTTGGCTGGCGCAGCGCTTGCTTGTGGCGGCGCCGTGCTGCAGGTGATGTTGCACAATCCGGTGGCTGAACCCGGTCTGCTCGGCGTCTCAAGCGGAGCAGGACTGGCCGCCATGGTGGCGATGGCGGTGGCCAAATCTCTTGGCCTCTATCTGCCCGGCTGGGGGCTGTCGCTGGCGGCCTTTGCGGGCGCCCTGCTGGTGACCATGTTGCTCATTCGGCTGGCACGCCGCGCCCGTCTCGGCCATGCCCGCTTGCTGTTGTTTGGCGTGGCGATCGGTATTCTTACCAATGCTGCCATGACTTGGCTGATGTACTTTGCCGATGATGGCTCCTTGCGTGAATTCATGTTCTGGATGATGGGCAGCCTCTCTTACGGCAGCCAGCAGTTTGCCTGGTGGTGGCTGGTACTGCCGCTCACCCTGGGCTGGCTCTGCTGGCAGGGCAAGGCGCTGCAACAGTTGTTGCTGGGGGAGACCCAGGCCCGCCTGATGGGGATGGATGTTGACAAGATGCGGGTGCGGCTGGTGCTGGCGGTTTGCCTGCTGACTGGTGTGGCGGTGTCGCTGTGCGGCGTCATTGGCTTTGTCGGGCTGGTAGTGCCCCATCTGCTGCGGCTCTGTGGTGGCAGCGATCAGCGCTTCCTGCTGCCTGCCTCGGCGCTTGGCGGCGGAGCCCTGCTGCTGGCCGCCGATCTGTTAGCGCGCTCAGCCCTCAGTGCCGGTGAGCTGCCCATCGGCGTCATCACCGCTTCGGTAGGGGCACCGCTCTTTATCTACCTGCTATTGAGGCAAACTGCCGATGATGCTGCATGATTTGGTCGGGGCGCACAGTCTCCTTATTTACACGTTATTGAGGCAAGATGCCGATGTCGCCCGCTGATCTCACGCCTGTTGCTTCTCGTGCTGCTGCGTCGCGGCTGGAGGCGCGCGCACTCGCCATTGCCGGGCGGCTCTCCCCCCTCGATCTGCGCTGGCATGACGGCCAGCTGGTGGCGCTGCTCGGTCCCAATGGCAGTGGCAAGTCGACCCTGCTCGGTGCATTGGCGGGGATCTTGCCAGCTGAGGGCACCGTCTTGCTGGGAGGGGAAGTACTCACTGACCTGAGCTGGCCCGAGTTGGCCAAACGGCGCACCATGCTGCCCCAGCGCCAGCCTCAACTGTTTCATATTCCGGTGTTTCAGGTGCTGAGCCTGGGGCTCAATGAGGCGGTTGCCCCCGCCAGACAAAACGAGGCGATAAACGCACTGTGTGAGGCGCTGGAGCTGGAGGCTTTGCTGGCCCGAGACTTCAGCCGGTTGTCGGGCGGTGAGCAGCAGCGGGTGCTGATTGCCCGCACCCTGCTGCAGGTGTGGCCGAGCCTCAATCCGACCGGCAAGGTGCTGCTGCTGGATGAGCCGCTGGCGGGGCTCGACCTGCATCATCAGCTGGCGCTGCTACGGCTGCTGAAAACCCTGGCCGGTCAGGGTTTACTGGTGGTGCTCGCCCTCCACGATATCAATCTGGCCATCGACTGGGCCGACCGCATTCTCTGCCTGCAAGGGGGCGCGGTGGTGCGCGAAGGGGGCGTCGAGCTGGTGGATGAGGTGCTGCTGGCGCAGGTATTCCAGATCCGCACCGACCGCATCGAAGCGGCAGGGCGCGTGTGGTTTATGCCCAGTTTGTAGGTTCTTCGCGGAAGCGTGGGGAAGAGTAAGTTGACAGACAGGGTTCGGGTAAACTGGTAGTCGCCAAACAACCCGACTCCCTTACCCTGCTGTCGCTATGCATCATATTGATTTTGCCTCGTTCTGGCCAGGTTACGACGTTTCTGTCCATCGCCGCTCTGCCACACAAATCACATTGGCTCTTGAGCCTCTCGCCAATCATCTACCGCTCTGTGGTCAGTGCCATCAGCCCTGTCCACTCATCCATGACCGCCGAATGCGCACGGTTCGTGACCGTGACCTCCTTGAACTTCGCGTACATCTGCAAGTCCCCGTCCGTCGGGTTGACTGCCTGCGCTGTGGTCGGGTTTCTGAGCATATCGATTGGTTACCCCCAGCTCCCGGCTGACACAGCGATTGCTGCGCTGGGTAGAGGCCTTGCTTGAGCTGATGCCTATCAGTCATATCAGCCAGCTCACCGGACTGCACTGGCATACCATCAAGGCCATCGACAAGCGTCGGCTACAGGCCAGTGTTGGCACCTTTGAGCCCGGCTCGGTGCGGCGGCTGGTGATGGATGAATTCGCCCTGCATAAAGGCCACCGCTATGCCACAGTGATCATGGATGCTGAACGGACTCGCGTTTTGTGGGTGGGGCATGGCAACAGCCGAGAGGCTATTCGCCCCTTTTTCGAGCTGATGGGCGAACGATGCCAACAGATTGAAGCGGTGGCCATGGACATGAACTCCGCCTTCGATCTGGAAGTGAAACAGCACTGTCCACAGGCCGAGGTGGTGTATGACTTGTTCCATGTGGTGGCCGGTTATGGCCGCAAAGTGCTCGACCGAATTCGGGTGGATCAAGCCAATGCATTAAAGCATGACAAGCCGGCTCGCAAGGTCGTCAAGCTGGCGCGTTGGCTATTCCTGCGCAATCGAGAAAATCTCAAGGAAGACCAGGCGGTGAAATTACAAGAGCTATTGGAAGCCAATAAGCCCTTGGCGACAGCATATGTTCTCAAGGAGGCCCTGAAGGAAATCTGGTACGCCCCGAGTGTCAGGGAAGGTTGGCGACGATGGAAGGCCTGGATGCGGCAAGCGAAGGAAAGTGGCCTGGAGCCCTTAGAGCGTTTTGCCAAAAACCTTCGCCGTTACACCCGGGGGATTTTGGCCAGCGCAATCTTTCCCATGCACACCAGCCTGCTGGAGGGCGTGAATAATCGGATCAAAGTGATCAAACGCATGGCTTATGGATTTCGGGACTCAGAATACTTTTTCCTGAAAATCAAGGCCGCCTTCCCCGGAAAGACGCGATGAACCAGTTTGTAAGTAGGGTGTATAGGAAAGAGCGCGCATGTAGGGTCGATTAGCGAAGCGTAATCGGCCGACAGCAAGAAGAAGGGGCCGGTATCAAAAATACCGGCCCCTTTGGTTTTATTCGCAGTTCAAGCCTGTTTGCTCAGGCGCACCCGCGCCGCCTCGGCCAGCATCGCCAGCAGGATTTCGGTGTCGCTCCACGACAGGCAGGCATCTGTGATGCTCTGGCCGAAGGGTGATGACGCAGCCGTTACCGCAGGTTTGCTTTGTTCAACCGTACCCAGGCGGCCTCTGCCAGCATGGCCAACAGGGTTTCGGTGTCGCTCCACGACAGGCAGGCATCTGTGATGCTCTGGCCGAAGGGTGATGACGCAGCCGTTACCGCAGGTTTGCTTTGTTCAACCGTACCCGGGCGGCCTCTGCCAGCATGGCCAACAGGGTTTCGGTGTCGCTCCACGACAGGCAGGCATCTGTGATGCTCTGGCCGAAGGGTGATGACGCAGCCGTTACCGCAGGTTTGCTTTGTTCAACCGTACCCGGGCGGCCTCTGCCAGCATGGCCAACAGGGTTTCGGTGTCGCTCCATGAGAGGCAGGCATCGGTGATGCTCTGGCCAAAGGTGGCGGCGCAGCCGTTCTCCACATCCTGACGCCCTTCCACCAGGAAGCTTTCAGCCATGATGCCGGCGATGCCGGTACGACCGCGGCGCAGCTGATCGCAGATATCTTGCGCCACCAGCAGCTGACGGCGGTGATCCTTCATACTGTTGCCGTGGCTGAAATCGACCACCAGACGCTCCGGCAGGCCCACATCGGCCAGCGCTTCACACGCTTCATCGACACTGGCGGTGTCGTAGTTGGGCCTGTGGCCACCACGCAGGATCACATGACCAAAGGGGTTACCGGCGGTGCGGTAGATGGTCATCTTGCCGTCCTTGTCCGGCGAATAGAAGATGTGGCTGTGACGGGCGGCGCGCACCGCATCGATGGCGATGCGGGTATTGCCGTCGGTGCCGTTCTTGAAGCCGACCGGGCAGGAGAGGGCCGAAGCCATCTCGCGGTGTACCTGGGATTCGGTGGTACGTGCGCCGATGGCGCCCCAGGTGATGAGGTCGGCAATATACTGGCCGGTCACCATATCGAGGAACTCGGTGGCGGTGGGCATGCCGATCTCGTTGATGTCGACCAGCAGTTTGCGCGCCAGTTTCAGCCCTTCGTTGACATCAAAACTGCCATCGAGGCGCGGATCGTTGATGAGCCCTTTCCAGCCGACGATGGTGCGCGGCTTCTCGAAGTAGGTGCGCATCACGATGCAGAGGCTATCTTTATACTGCTCGCGCAGGGCGTTGAGGCGCTGGGCATACTCGCGAGCAGCAGCGGGATCATGGATGGAGCAGGGGCCGACGATGACCAGCAGGCGCTGATCGTCTCCGGCCAGAATGGCTTCCACTTCGCGACGGGCATCCAGCAGATTCTGGGCAATGGTATCGGTGATCGGAAACGCGTGTGCAAGCTCGCTCGGAGTGATCAGTGACTCTAGGCGACGGGTGCGCAATTCATCTGTGTGAATGGACATACAACTCAATTCTCGAATGGGTGGTGTGGGTCGTCATGTGACGGGCCCTGACAAATGAAGTGCCGAAAAGGCAGAGGGATAAAATAAAGCAAAACACCCTTGATGGAAACCATTGCTGGCTCTGTTAGGATATGAACCCAAAAGCCATTTAAAATGAGGTAGTTATCGTGGCAAAGCCAGGGGCAACCGGGATCACCCGCATCATCAACGCAACCGGTTACAGCATGAAGGGGCTCAAATCAGCCTGGATCAACGAGGCGGCCTTTCGGCAGGAGCTGATCCTGATCCTGTTGTTGATGCCGCTGGCCTTCTGGCTGGGGGATTCACTCAACCAGATCCTGCTGCTGGTCGTCATCAGCTGGCTGGTGGTGATCGTCGAGATCCTCAACTCTGCCATCGAAGCGGTGGTTGACAGGGTGGGCTCCGAGCATCATGAGCTCTCCGGCCGCGCCAAAGATTTGGGCTCTGCCGCTGTCTTTATCGCGCTGGCCCTCAATGCGCTGGTGTGGGGGGCGCTGGTGGGGCGCAATCTACTCGGTTGGTGGTAAGCCCACAACCTTGGTCTGGTGACTGCTCCCGGACGTGCGGCAAGCGGGACTATCGACACACTGAAGACATAGGTGGGGCTCACAAAAGCATCAGATTAGCTCCCCTTAACTCTCCGCCCGATTGGGCGAGGGTTTACGGGGCATCGGCTTAAAAAAAAATCCCCATGCAAGGCATGGGGATTTCCGTATATAGCGAGCGGCCGCAGCGCATGACTCAGCGATCAGAGAGTCGCAGCAACTTCATCGGAGATGGAGCCGTTGTGATACACCTCTTGCACGTCGTCCAGATCTTCCAGCATGTCGATCAGACGCATCAGCTTGGGTGCAGTTTCAGCATCCAGCTCGGCTTCGGTGGAAGGGATCATGGTCACTTCAGCGCTCTGGGCCTTGAAGCCGGCAGCTTCCAGACCGTCCAGCACGGTACCGAAGTCGTTCGGGGTGGTGTAAACCTCGATGGTGCCATCCTCTTCGGTGACCACGTCATCGGCGCCCGCTTCCAGCGCGGCATCCATCAGGGCATCTTCGTCTACGCCCACGAAAGTCAGCAGACCTTTCTTGCTGAACAGATAGGCAACGGAGCCATCGGTACCCAGGTTGCCACCGCACTTGCTGAAGGCGTGGCGCACTTCGGCTACGGTACGGTTACGGTTATCGGTCAGGCACTCTACCATCACGGCAGAGCCAGCCGGGCCGTAACCTTCGTATACGATGGTCTCGAGCTGTTCGCCATCGCCACCACCGGCGCCACGCTGGATAGCACGGTTGATGGTGTCGCGAGTCATGTTGTTGGTCAGGGCGGCAGTCACCGCAGCACGCAGACGCGGGTTGTTGGCCGGATCGGCATCACCCAGACGCGCGGAGGTAGTGATTTCGCGGATCAGTTTGGTGAAGATCTTGCCACGCTTGGCGTCCTGAGCGGCCTTGCGGTGTTTGATGTTGGCCCATTTACTGTGACCTGCCATAGAGACTCTCCGTTATTTTTTAAATGTCAGTAACACTGATCATGACTAACCCAAGGGAAACACAGAGGCCGCACGGCGGCGGCCTCCGGGGCCGGTATCGGCTTACTCGTCGCCCTTGACGGTGGTTGCAATCGCCAGCTCACCCAGTTGGGCGGCGTTGGCAAGGCTGGGGGCATCTGTCATCAGACAGGCGGCTGCGGTCGTTTTCGGGAAGGCGATGACGTCCCGAATGTTTTCGGTGCCGGTCAGCAGCATGCTGAGACGGTCCAGACCGAAGGCCAGACCGGCGTGCGGCGGGGTACCGTACTTCAGGGCATCCAGCAGGAAGCCGAATTTCAGGCGCTGCTCGGCCGGGGTGATACCCAGGATATCGAACACGGTGGATTGCATCTCGCTGTTGTGGATACGGACAGAGCCGCCACCCACTTCGTAGCCGTTGATCACCATGTCGTAGGCGTTGGCGTAAGCACCCACAGGGTTGGCTTTCAGCTCGGCCGGGCTCATGTTGCTCGGCGCGGTGAACGGGTGGTGCATGGCGGCCAGACCACCTTCACCATCTTCCTCGAACATCGGGAAGTCGATGACCCACAGCGGTTTCCAGCTGTTCTCCAGCAGGCCCAGATCGCGACCCACTTTCAGACGCAGGGCGCCCATGGCATCGCAGACCACTTTCTTGCTGTCAGCGCCAAAGAAGATGATGTCGCCGTCGGCAGCGCCGGTACGAGCCAGGATCTCGCGCACGATGGCGTCAGAGAGGAACTTGGCAACCGGAGACTGCACACCTTCGATACCATTGGCGGCTTGGTTGACCTTCATCCAGGCCAAGCCCTTGGCACCGTAGATGCCGACAAACTTGGTGTATTCGTCGATCTGCTTGCGAGAGAGCTCGGCACCACCCGGGACTTTCAGGGCAGCCACACGGCCTTTCGGATCGTTGGCAGGGCCCGCGAACACGGCGAACTCGACCGCAGTCAAGAGGTCTGCCACATCGACCAGCTCCATTGGCAGACGCAGGTCCGGCTTGTCGGAGCCGTAGCGACGCATGGCTTCGTCGAAGGTCATGATCGGGAAGTCGCCCAGATCCACGTTCAAGATGTGCAGCCACAGTTTGCGGATCATCTCTTCCATCACTTCACGCACCTGCGGCGCGGTCATGAAGGAGGTCTCCACGTCGATCTGGGTGAATTCCGGCTGGCGGTCGGCACGCAGGTCTTCGTCACGGAAGCACTTGACGATCTGGTAGTAGCGATCGAAGCCGGACATCATCAGCAGCTGCTTGAACAGCTGGGGAGATTGCGGCAGAGCGTAGAACTTGCCCTTGTGCACACGGCTCGGCACCAGATAGTCACGGGCACCTTCCGGGGTGGCCTTGGTCAGCATCGGGGTCTCGATATCGAGGAAACCGTGCTCGTCCATGAAGCGGCGTACGAAGGCGCTGGCCTTGGCACGGGTCTTCAGGTACTTGGCCATCTCGGGGCGACGCAGATCCAGGTAGCGATACTTGAGGCTGATCTCTTCGCTGTTGACCTGATTGAAGTCCAGCGGCAGCGGCTCGGCACGGTTGATGATGTTGAGTTCGTGGGCGAACACTTCGATGGCGCCAGTGGCCATGTCGCTGTTGCGCTGGGAGTCCGGACGGGTACGCACCACACCGGTCACCTGGATGCAGAACTCGCCGCGCAGCTCGGAGGCCAGCGCGAACGCGTCCGGCTTGTCCGGATCGAAGAACACCTGAACGATCCCTTCCCGGTCGCGCATATCGATAAAGATCAGACCGCCGAGATCACGGCGACGATGGACCCAACCGCACAATGTAATGGTCTGCCCTGCATGGGCCTCATTGACCTGTCCGCAATAGATAGAGCGCATGGACTTCTTCCTTCGAAATTGTAGAGAGACGGTTAACCTTGGGCCGCCGGGCACGACTGGCAAGCACCGTCTGTCTCACAGCTGGCCAGATTCTTTTTCTTACCCGGTTTGAAATCAGTCTCGTACCATCCGGTTCCCTTGAGCCGGAAGCCTGCCGCCGATATCAGCTTGACCAGATTCGGCTTGCTACAGGCCGGACAGTCGGTCAGGGGGGCATCGGAAAGCTTTTGCAGTTTTGCCAATTCATGGCCACAGACGTCGCAACGATATTCGTAGATAGGCATGGGTCACAAGAAATTGAAAAACAAAAGGGCTGGCATTATAGAGGAAAACCCCCTTTTGGGTAAAATGGCCAGCAGCCTCCTTTCGCCAGTTTTTTGCACTCGATGGCAAAAAGCGGGCAAAAAATCGGCTCGAATGCACCCAGAGCGAAGAGAATAGCCACCATGAGCCTCTATTTGGGCCTACCACAGTGGTCCCACCCCAGCTGGCCCGGCCAGCTACTGGGCCTTGGCGCCAAGCCTGCCGAACACCTCGCCCACTACGCCACTGTGTTCAATTCGGTGGAGGGCAACACCACCTTCTACGCCCTGCCAACGCCGGATACGGTGCAGCGCTGGGCCACTGCGGTGCCCGATCACTTTCGTTTCAACTTCAAGTTTCCGCAAACCATCAGCCACCAGAGCGATCTGGTGAGCGCCGACAAGCAAGTCACCGACTTTATCCGGCTGCTCGCCCCGCTACACGACAAGCTGGGGCTGCTCACCCTGCAACTACCTGCCCGTTTCGGCCCGGAAGGACTGGCCAGACTGGCGGCCTTTCTCGAGCGTCTGCCACGGGCGTTTCACTATGCCCTCGAAGTGCGTCACCCCGACTTCTTCGCCAAGGGGGAAGCCGAGCGAGCATTGAACCGGCTACTGATGGAACAAGGAGTGAACCGGGTGATGCTCGACAGTCGCCCGCTCTTCTCGGTGCCAGCAACTACGGCAACCCTTGTCGATGCCCAAGGCAAGAAGCCACGCCTGCCGGTCCATCTGCTGGCCACCGCCAGCTCCCCCATGGTGCGCTTTATCGGCCTGCCGGTTCCGGCGGCCAATCACCCCTTCCTGCCCAGCTGGCTCCCCCACTGGCGTCAGTGGCTCTCGGAGGGGAAAGATCTCTACCTCTATATACATACTGCCGACAACGCCCAGGCACCTGAGCTGGCCCGCCAGATAAGCCGCTTGCTGGAGCAGCAGATAGCCCCTTGGCCGGGGGAAAACGATCGCGCGCGTCAGGGAGTGCTGCGCTTTTAGCCAACCCATTCTGCGGCCATCATTTCGCTGCAAAAAAAGCCGTTTTTTTGTGGCTGGACGGGGCTTGGCGTCAAGACAAACGGCCATCAATCCTCTACACTACCGCCCCAAGTAAGGGTCCGGAATATGGCCCATACGAACAGGATCGGTCCAACGGATTTCACGACCAGCCACCCCGTTCGTAAACAGGTGATACATCTACTCTGATGGGTGTCACCCAACGACTCAATTGAACAATACAGCCGGTGATATTCCGACTGTCAGGTTGCGCCAGCATGCAGACCAAAGATCAAATTTTTGCCGCCCCGATCGCCCGATTGGGTGACTTCTGTTTTGACGAACAGGTCGTCGACGTATTTCCCGATATGATCCAGCGCTCGGTGCCGGGTTACAGCAACATCATCTCCGCCATCGGCATGATGGCCGCCCGCTACGCCCAACCGATGAGCCGGCTCTATGATCTCGGCTGCTCATTGGGCGCCGCGACCCAGGCGATGCGACGCCATATCAACCAGCCCGGTTGCCACATCACCGCGGTGGATCTCTCTCACCCGATGATCGAACGCGCCCGCGCCCACCTCTCCGGTTTCAAATCCGAGGTGCCGGTGGAACTGGTGGAAGCAGATATCTGCGACATCGAGATTGAGAATGCCTCCGTGGTGGTGCTCAACTTCACCCTGCAATTTGTCGAGCCACAGAAACGGGGTGCCCTGATCCAGCGCATTCACGATGGTCTGCGCCCGGGCGGGATCCTGATCCTGAGCGAGAAGTTCCGCTTTGAAGATGAGCCGGTCAACGAGCTGCTCATCGATCTGCACCTCGACTTCAAGCGGGCCAATGGCTACAGCGAGCTGGAGATCAGCCAGAAACGCACCGCCCTTGAGAACGTGATGCGCACCGACAGCCTGGAGACCCACCGTGCCCGCCTGCGGGATGCCGGTTTCGTCCATCAGGATCTCTGGTTCCAGTGCTTCAACTTCGGCTCCATGATTGCCATCAAATCCAGCGACACCCAGCCATGATCGATTTTGCCAATTTCTATCAACTGATTGCCAAAAACCGGCTGAGCCACTGGCTGCATACCCTGCCCGCCCAGCTGCACGCCTGGCAACATGACAACCAGCATGGCGATCTGCCGCGCTGGAACCGCGCCCTCAACAAGCTGCCGGTGGTATCCCCTAAAAACATCGAGCTGAAAAGCCGGGTCGAGATAGGCGGGGCCGACAGCCTTGGTGAAGGGGAGCGCAAGAAGGTCGAGAGCCTGCTGCGCCACTTCATGCCCTGGCGCAAGGGGCCGTTCACCGTGCACGGCATCCATATCGATACCGAGTGGCGCTCCGACTGGAAGTGGGATCGGGTGCTGCCCCATATCAGCCCGCTCGACGGGCGTTACGTGCTGGATGTGGGCTGTGGCAGCGGCTACCACCTCTGGCGTATGGTCGGTGAAGGCGCCAAGCTGGCGGTCGGCATCGATCCAAGCCCGCTGTTCCTCTGCCAGTTCGAAGCCATTCGCCACTTCGCGGGCAATGATCAGCGCGCCCACCTGTTGCCGCTCGGGATTCAAGAACTGCCGGAGCTGCGCGCTTTTGACACCGTATTCTCCATGGGGGTGCTCTATCACCGCAAATCCCCCATCGAACACATCGAGCAACTGCGCAATCAATTGAAAGATGATGGCGAGCTGGTGCTGGAGACGCTAGTGATTGACGGCGGGGTCAACGACGTGCTGATGCCCACCGATCGTTACGGCAAGATGCGCAACGTCTGGTTCATTCCCTCCAGCACTGCGCTCAAACTGTGGGTCGAGCGCTGCGGCTTTACCGACGTGCGGATAGTAGACGAGAATATGACCAGCACCGACGAACAGCGTCGTACCGACTGGATGATCAATGAATCCCTGAGTGATTATCTGGACTCAGACAATCCGGCACTCACGGTAGAAGGATACCCGGCGCCGAAACGTGCCGTACTGATTGCCCGCAAGGCCAAAGACTAGCCGATGGCGCTTGTGGAAGTTACACTGACCCCATTCCAGGAAGCACAGTTAAATGAATGACATGAAAAGCAAATTAAAAGGAATGACCCTGCTCTCCCTGCTTAGTCTCGGCGGGTGTGTCAGTATGGAAAAAGCGCCCCCGGTTCCGACCCTGACGCTGGCCGAGCTTCGCAACGAGATAAGTCTGAGCGAACAACGCCTGCAAACATCCATGGAACAGCAACAGAAACAGTATGTGCAGCAACAGCACCTGCTGGTTCAGCTCAACACAGATGTCACCAACATGAAAGAGTCCGTCAAGCAAGTAGACCACAAGCTCGCCACCCTTCCCGCCGAGCCGCCCAAGCCGATGGCCATCCCCATCGAGAAGTGCCCGACCCCCAATCAGGGTCACACCATCGATGGCAAGCTGATGGTGGGTGAAGCCGAGTGGATCTGGGTTGATGCGGCCAACGACGCCTTCCAGGCGCGGGTCGATACCGGTGCGACCACCTCCTCCATCAGTGCGCAGGAGATCACCATTTTCGAGCGCAACGGCAAAAACTGGGTACGCTTCTTCCTGAGCCATCAGGAAGCGGACGACAAGATCCAGATCGAAGCGCCGCTGGTACGCCATGTGCGGGTGCGTCAGGCCTCTGCCGACGATCTTGACCGCCGTCCGGTAGTCCGTCTGGCCGTGCGCATTGGCGACATGACCGAGAAAGCCGAATTTACCCTGAAAGACCGTAGCGACATGACCTTCCCTGTGCTGCTGGGTCGCGAATTTTTGAAAGACATCGCCGTGGTCGATGTGGCCCGCGAGTATATCCAACCCAAACCCAAGCTCAAGGATGTGAAATAATCCATGGTTTCCCGTAAGCCGTTCTATTTGCTGGTGGCCCTGCTGTACATTGTCGGCCTGGGGATGACGATTTATCACCATATCGCGTTGGATGTGCCGCTGACGCCCGGTGAAAAGCGCCAGATCTGGTCCATCGAAGCCAAGCTGGAGTTCGAGGCCACCGGTGAGCCGGTGATCGCCTCCCTGGCCATTCCGGGCACCCAGCCCGGTTTCACCCTGATGAACGAGAACGCCGCCAGCCCGGGTTACGGCCTCTCCTTTGTCGAGAAAGGTGGCGATGCCCGCGCCGAGTGGTCTATCCGCACCGCGTCTGGCCGTCAGGAGCTCTACTACCGCGTCGACATGATGGCGGATGCCCACGCCAAACCGGCCGCCAATCCGCAGCCGCCCGCCATCGAGAAGCAGATCGAGAGTGAACCTTACGCCACCGCGATGAAGCAGATCCTCGAGCGGGCGCAGGAGCGCTCCGCCGATGGCTACACCCTGACTCGCGAGATCATCAAGGAGATCGAGAAGCAGGAGCAGAACGCCGAGTTGCTGAAAAAGCACAAGACCCGCGCCAACTTGATCGCCGAGCTGCTCAACAATGCTGACGTGCCAACCCGTGTCGTTCACGCGCTGAGCCTGGAAGATGGTCGCCGTCGTCAGGAGCTGGTGGATTACCTGCAGGTGTTCAACAGCCCGACCGACTACAAGCTGTTCAACCCGCAAACCGGTGAACAGGGTCGTCCGGCCAATCTGCTGCTGTGGGAATACAACTCCGGCGCGCTGCTAGAGGTGACCGGTGGTCACAACTCCCGTGTCAGCTTCTCGATGATCGAGCAGGAACAGCCGGTCAGCGTGGCACTGGCGCAGAAGTTTGAAAAATCGGAGATAATGAATTTCTCCATCCACAGCCTGCCGCTGGAAGAGCAGACTCTGTTCAAGGGCTTGCTGCTGATCCCGATCGGCGTGCTGATGGTGGTGTTCCTGCGGGTTCTGGTGGGGATCAAGACCTCCGGTACCTTCATGCCGGTGCTGATCGCGGTCGCCTTTATCCAGACCCAGCTGATCACCGGTCTGGTGGGCTTCTTGCTGATCGTCGGCACCGGTCTGGTGATCCGCTCCTATCTGTCGCGGCTCAACCTGCTGCTGGTCGCCCGAATATCGGCCATCATCATCATGGTTATCTCGATGATCGGTATCTTCTCCGCGCTCGCCTTCAAGCTGGGGCTGACCGACGGTATGAAGATCACCTTCTTCCCGATGATCATCCTCTCCTGGACCATAGAGCGGATGTCCATCCTGTGGGAAGAAGAGGGCCCGAAAGAGGTGTTCCGCCAAGGTGGTGGCTCTCTGCTGGTGGCCGTCATCGCCTATCTGGCCATGGATAACGAACTGATCCGTCACCTCACCTTCAACTTCCTCGGCCTGCAGCTGGTGCTGATGGCGACCGTGCTGTTGATGGGTAACTACACCGGCTACAAGTTGAGCGAACTGAAACGCTTCAAGCCGCTGGTGGACGAGATGAAATCTGGCGTCACCCCGGGTAAGGACAAGTAACCGATGTGGTTCTGGGAAAAATACACCACCCCGTGGAGCCTGTCGCAGGCAGGCATCCTCGGCATGAACAAACGCAACCACTCCTACATCAGCCGCTACAATCAGCGCAGCCTCTATCCGCTGGTGGATGACAAGCTGCAGACAAAGCGGATTGCGCTGGATGCTGGCGTCACGGTACCGGAACTGATCGGCACCATTCGTGCCCAGCACGATGTGGGTCGTATCACCGAGCTGGTAAAAGATTGGCCGGGCTTCTGCATCAAGCCGGCGCGCGGCTCGGGTGGCAAGGGGATCCTGGTGATCCTGCGCCAGGAAGATGGCCTGTTCTACAAGCCCAACGGCAGCGCCTCTATCGGCCAGGATCTGGAGCGCCATGTTTCCAACATTCTGGCGGGGCTCTACTCGCTGGGCGGCAAGCCGGACGTGGCGCTGGTCGAAGGCCTCATCAACTTCGATGACGTGTTCGACGGCTACTCGTTCGAAGGGGTGCCCGATGCCCGGGTGATCATCTTCAAGGGGTTCCCGGTGATGGCGATGATGCGCCTCTCCACCTCCGCCTCGGACGGCAAGGCGAACCTGCACCAGGGCGCCGTGGGGGTGGGTCTGTGCCTGCGTACCGGTCGAGCCCTGCGGGCGGTGCAGTTTGGCAATCCGCTGCGCCATCACCCGGATACCGGCCTCGACCTCTATGAGCTCAAGGTGCCCCACTGGGACACTCTGCTCACCCTGGCCGCCTCCTGCTACGAGATGTCGGGTCTGGGCTATATCGGGACCGACATGGTGCTGGACAAGTTCCGCGGCCCCATGCTGCTGGAGCTTAACGCCCGCCCGGGTCTTGCCATCCAGATCGCCAACGGTCGCGGCCTGGTGCCCAATCTCAAGGCCATCGAGAAGCTCGGTCAGGTGAAGATGAACGTGGAGCAGCGAGTCAATTTCGCCAAGGATCACTTCGGGATCTTTGAGGAATAAGCCCTCTGCTTGTGCACTGAGCGCGCCTATGGCGCGCTTTTTTTTATGGTGCGCATAGGCGCATCATAAAAACGCCCCTTGCGGAGCGTTTAGCGTCAGTTGGCTTCATCTTTCTTTTTGCGAATGCTGAGGCCAAGTTCCCGACCACGCAGTCGGGCATAGTAGATGGTGCCGACAAAGGCGAGAGTGGTGAACAACAGCTCCACCACCGCCAGCCACCGCTCCCCCTCATCCGTGGTGATCAGGGTGAGGGCGTGGAGGAAATAGGGCATCAACACGAAGTTGCCCCAGGCGTGGGTGTAAGGGTTGCCCTGCACTATCCCCTTGAGCGGGAAGAGCAGCGGTACCGTCCAGATCACCGGCAGCAGCCAGGGGTTGAGGTCCGGGTGGGGCGACAGCCACAGATGCCAGAGGATGACCCAGCCCAGCAGGCCGAAGAAGCCGACCAGAGTCAGCCAACGCGCAAAACGAGTGCTCACTTGAGGATCTCCAGCACCTGCTCCGGCGGGCGACCAATGCGGGCCTGACCATTCTTGATGACGATGGGGCGCTCGATCAGCTTGGGATGCTGATGCATGGCGCGGATGAGGGCATCACCGCTGACATCGGCCAATCCCAGCTCCTTGTAGAGATCTTCCTTAGTGCGCATCAGCTGGCGCGGATCGCCAAAACCGAGCAGAGAGAGCAGGTTGCGGATCTCATCTTCGCTCGGGGCCTGCTCCAGATAGAGCACCACATCAGGGGCGATCCCGTGCTGTTCCAGCAGGGCCAGGGTTTCGCGACTCTTGGAGCAGCGCGGATTGTGGTAGATTTGGGTCTCGCTCATGGTAACTCCCTGATTAATCGCAAGATGGGACTAGAAACGGCGCTATTGTAGGGGAAAGTGATGGTCAGGGTAAGCAGCAGTGGAAAGGAATTGAAACGAATTTGTTGGCTGATTGTGGCTGGCCTGCTGGCTGCCTGCACACCCGCCGCCGAATTTACCGATGCCAAAGGGCAGCCGGTCAGCTTGCGCCACTTTGTCGGCAAGCCGTTGCTGATCAACTACTTCGCCCCCTGGTGCACTCCTTGCCTGCGGGAGATGCCGCGCCTCAACGCGCTGGCGGCGGAGGGCCAGATCGCCGTGGTGGCCATCAACTACGACCCGACTACGCCGGCAGAGCTCGGCCAGCTGGCAACCCGATATGAGATCAAGGTGCCGCTGCTTATTGCCACCGCGGATGCCAAGCTCCCCTTCCCGCGTCCGGGCGCCCTGCCCACCAGCTATCTGCTCGATAGCGAGGGCAAACTTAAACAGACGCTGGTTGGCGAACTCGACCAGCAGCAGGTCGAGATGCTCAAGGCGACCGCCAGCCGCCTGAGTCACTAGTGCGTAGCGCTATCAACGCAACCCACATCAACATGATCTCTATAAACAACAAGGGCGCACCGTGGTGCGCCCTTGTTTGATAGGCTAATGCCAGGTTTCGTTAGCCCTTGAGGCTGTCGAGATCCTTCTTGGCCCGCTCCAGCTCGGTGATGCGCGCCTCCAGCCGAGCCAGGGTCATCCGGTCGCTGGTGGTGCCGCGCGCCACGATCAGCTCGTCGATGGCCGCCTGATAATCCCCGCGCAGCGAGAGCATCTCGGCCCGCGCCATATGCAGCTCGGTCATTCTGCCCGCCTTGCGATAGGCATCGGCCAGCAGGTTCCAGGCCAGATTGTTCTCTTCGTGCTCGCGGGCATAAGGGTCGAGGATGGCGATGGACTTCTTGTAGTTGCCGCTCTCGAGGTAAGCGTTGCCGAGGTTGACCACCACCACTTCGTTATCCGGCATCCGGCTGCGGAACTTCTCGAGGCGAGCGATGGCCTGAGCACTGCGCCCCTTGGCCAGATCGATGTCGGTCTGGGCATCGACGATAAAGAGATCCTCCGGATGACGGGACGCCAGCTCCTGCATCAGGGTATCAGCTTCGTCGGTACGCTTGAGCTGGATCAGCGCCAGCGCCTTGCCATAGATGGCGGCATCCTTGAGCGGATAATCCCCCTTCTGGATCCGGGTATCGAAGTAGCTCAGCAGCCCCTGTGGGGTATCCGTGCCAAAGCGCACCTGAATACGCACCTTGGCCAGCCAGAAGTCAAGGCTGGGCGGCAAGTCGCGGCGGCCATAGCTGCCCGCCCGGGCGCGAGCCTCGCTGATCCGGGTCTCCGGCAGCGGGTGTGTGAGCAGCATTTCCGGCGGCTTGCTGGCGTAACGGTATTCGGCGGCCAATTTTTGGAAGAAGTTGGCCATTCCCATGGGATCGAAACCGGCATCGTAGAGCGTCTTCATGCCGATGCGATCCGCTTCATATTCGTTGTCGCGGGTGTAGTTGATCGCGGACTGCATAGAGAGGCCCAGCGTGGTCTGCAGCGCAGCGATACCGGCAGTCGGGTTGATCACCGCCAGCGCAATGGAACCCACCAGACCGGCCAGAGTCACAGCCGAGCTGCTCGCCTGCGCCTCCATATAACGGGCGATATGACGCTGGGTCACGTGGGTGATTTCGTGAGCCAGTACCGAGGCCAGCTCGCTCTCGCTGTCGGCGTAGAGGAACAGGCCAGTGTGCACCTTGACCCGCCCGCCGAGGAAGGCGGCCGCGTTGATGGAGGGATCATTGATGAGGAAAAAGGTAAACGGGAAACGCACCCCATCTGCGTTGGTCAGCAGTCGCTGACCCAGATCGTCGATGTACAGGCTCAGCACCGGGTCATCGATGATCGGCAAGCCCGCGCGGGCAAAGCGCATAAAGGCGTTGCCGTAACGCACCTCCTGCTCGATGGGCAGGGCCGCCACCCCGGCCGTGCCGATGTCGGGAAGCTGATTGTTGGCATGCGCATGAAACGTGGCGCCCATCAGGGAAGCCAGCAGGGGAAGCGATGCCATCAGGGGGGAAAAACGTGCCACGTTATCTCTATCTCCTTCAGAAAGGGCCTCGGCAGAATACCCTTGCCCATCAAGGGCTACAAGCGTTGTTTCACGCTCTTATCACGGCCATAATAGCGGCCACCTGCCTGATGGAGTCCCCATGGAAGTTCTCGACCTGACCCCCTGGCGTTGCCCCGAACCGCTGATCCGGCTCAAGCTCTGGTTAAGGGAGGCCAAACGCGGTCAAACCGTCACCATCCGGCTGGCCGATGCAGGATCCCGGCAGGATATTCCGGCCTACCTCCAACGTCAGGGCCACCATGTCGAGATGCAGCAAGAACCAGACAATACCCTCTCTTTGCAATTGGTTGTCGGGGCGAAACAACCATCTTGAGCCCCAGGATGTAAGGATGCCGTCATGTTAGAAGTCTTGAAGCGCTGGTATCAGACCCGTTTTTCCGATCCCGATGCCGTTACCCTGTTCCTGTTGCTGGTGTTCTGCTTCACCATCATCTGGCTGTTTGGCGATCTGCTGGCCCCCCTGCTGGTGGCGTTGGTGATGGCCTATCTGCTGGAGTGGCCGGTCGCCCGGCTGCAAAAAGCAGGGCTGTCACGCACCCTGGCCACCAGCGTCGTTCTGATCCTATTCATTGCGGTGGCGGTGGCCTCCTTGCTGGGTCTTATCCCGACGCTGGTGAGCCAGGGGATCAATCTGGCCAAAGAGGCGCCCGCCATGCTGACCCACGCTCAGGATTATGTCCGCACCCTGCCGGACAAATACCCCGAGCTGATTGATATCAGTCTGGTGGAGACTGTCATCGACAATATTCGCCAGCGTATTCTCAGTGGCGGCGAGCAT
Source organism: Aeromonas veronii (assembly GCA_041319085.1). Lineage (NCBI taxonomy): Bacteria > Pseudomonadati > Pseudomonadota > Gammaproteobacteria > Aeromonadales > Aeromonadaceae > Aeromonas > Aeromonas veronii. The sequence goes on from CP101033.1 coordinate 2,744,895, forward strand.
CTGGTGAGCGCCTCCCTCAGTTCGCTGGTCAACGTGGTGGCCATCATGATCTACCTCATTCTGGTGCCGCTGATGGTCTTCTTTATGCTCAAAGACAAGCGGGTACTGATGGGCAGCCTGCGCCGCTTCCTGCCGCGCAACCGCACCCTGGTCAACCGGGTGTGGGTCGAGATGAACAACCAGATCATCAACTACATCCGCGGCAAGGTGATCGAGATCCTGATCGTCGGTATCGCCACCTATGTCCCCTTCGCCCTGATGGGGCTGCGCTATTCGGTGCTGCTGGCGGTAGCTGTCGGCTTCTCGGTGCTGATCCCCTACATCGGCGCCGCCGTGGTGACGGTGCCGGTCGCCATGGTGGCCCTGTTCCAGTGGGGGCTCACCCCCGAGTTTGCCTGGCTGATGGTGGCCTATCTGGTCATTCAGGCCCTCGATGGCAACCTGCTAGTGCCGGTGCTCTTCTCGGAAGCAGTCAACCTCCATCCGGTCGCCATCATCATCGCCGTGCTGGTGTTTGGCGGGCTGTGGGGATTCTGGGGCGTCTTCTTCGCCATTCCCCTCGCCACCCTGGTCAAGGCGGTGCTCAATGCCTGGCCGAAACGCGAAGATCTGCCGAGCGCTGCGAAATAACCCGCTTCACCATGCAATCGTGACAACGGAGTGCCCATGTCCTTTTTTCGTCAAATCAGAGCGGCAGGACTGACGGTCCTGCTCCTCGCTGCCGCCATGCCCGTCCGTGCCGATATCGATCTTGGCGCCATGGGTCTGCTCACCAGCGACAGCCCTACCAGCCCGGTGCCACAGGGCCTTATCGCCGGAGCGGCGCTCATCGGGGGACAGGCCCGTTATGAAGCGCAGGACAACGCCCTCTACGCCATCCCGGGCTTTATCTACTTCGGCGATGACTTGATGTTTCTGGGGGATCGGGACATCAAAAACAGCCCCATCGTCCAGCATAATGGCGAGCTCTATGCGGGTTTTGCGCTGGGCTATATCTGGTAACGGTTATGAGTCTTGAACCGTGAGACACGACCAAACAAAAGGGAGCCTTCGGCCTGTCTCTTGATCACAACTATTGGTGCTCAAGAGACTGCGCCAGTTCGTAGCCTTCCAGGAGGGTCTGGAGTCGAAACCAGCCCTCCCATAATGCCGCTATTGAAGCCCGCCCCGTTCGTTTAGTGTCCTTCCAGCCCCCCAGCTTGGCCAGGCTCCGGTACGCCCATCTCATATCCGGCACCTTGGTTGGCAACGGCGTTTTCTCTACCTTTCGCCAAAGCAGCTTCCACCCCGTCGGGCCTATCACCGTTTCGCAGCTTTGATTCTGTGCCGATGACTCCTCGTTGATAAACCTCAATTGCAACAGACGCACCGCGATAAACGACAAGATGACGCACATCCGCTTCAGGTTATCCATGCTCTGCATCCTTAAGGTTTCTACCCGAGTGCCGGCACTCTTCCAGACCTTGTGATAATCCTCGATAAGCCAGCGCCGCTCGTAATAGCCGATAACCTTGCGGGCCTGTGCATCGTCGGTCACGGCTTCACTAGTCAGCAGGTGCCACTCCAGCCGGTCAGAGGCATCGCCCTGCTCAATGCATCCCACGTAGTAGAGCGGGATATCCGGCTCGTTACGCTTGTTGGCCGGAGCCTTTAGGGTGACTTTGGTAAACTTGATGTCGAGCACGGCCTCTCTGGCTTTTCTGCCGCCCCGCTGCGGTATTTTGACGACCTTGGTGCCGGCAGAGTGGCACTGCCGGGCATAGTCGTAGAGCTTGTGGTCATGCTCTTCGATACAGCGACTTTGCATCGAGCGCACCACAAAGCGTTGTTGGTTGCTCTGCTTGTAATGCAGATATTCGTAGATATCCGCTTCCCGGTCACAGACCGAGATAACGTTGGCCATCTGAGTGCCGAGACGGGCGGCAAAGGCCACGGATGCCTCCTCCCACTTGCGACTCTCTTTCTCCTTGTAAGGCCGGGTGGCATGCCGGTGGCTCTCTCCCCGCTTGCTGACATCACGGGTCCAGATACGCTGTGCAATCATGCCGACCACCTGCGATTTATGCGGAGCAAACAACAAGACGGAGTGAGCCAGCAGAGCGCGACTACTGCCTTGATTGGTGTGCCCCAGCTCATCATGGACGCTGGCATGGTTGAAGGTCAGGGCCGTGGTATCTTCCAGTGCCAGCAACAGGTCGTAGTCCCTGGCTAGGGCTGCGGTGGTGGCAAAGCCTGCATCAGCAATGGCATCGGCATTGACATGGTGGTTGCGAATAAAGCGATATGAGCCTTCCATGTCGGCGGGTGAGAGGGGAAGTTGTGACACGCAATCTCCGGGTTGTTGAGCAAGGGCGGTGGCGAGTTTGACGAGACGTTCAGTGCGTCTGGGGTCCTTGAGATTGGCATGGCCAAACTGGTCGAATGCCCATTGTTCGAGTTGGGTGAGATGCATATTAGAGCCGTGATAAGGGATGGCAAAAGAGTCAGATCACGGAGAAGGGAAAAGGTTCAAAAAAATCCCCAAGCGATGCTTGGGGATTTGTGTATAAGAGACAGGCCTTCGGCTCCCTTTTTCACGGCCATCATCAGGCTGGTAGTACAGCCTACTCAAGCTGCCAATTCAGGCTTACAGCGCCGCCAAAAACCCGGTCAGCTGCTGATTGACGAAGGCCGGATTTTCCAGCGACGAGATGTGGCCAGCTGCCGGGATCTCCTTGAACGGGCAACCCAGTACCTCGGCCATCAGATAGCCCTCCAGCACCGGACGAGCCTTGTCCTCGCAGCCGGTCATCACCAGTGCAGGCAAAGTCACCTCTTCCAGCCACTCGATACGATCCTCGCGAGTGACAAAGCTGCGCCCTACCGCCACCATGGCGGCGATCTTGTCACTTGGCCAGGCAGCCAGGCGCGCCTTGAAATCGGCCAGCAAGTCGGCATCGGGCTGGTTGGCAAAGAAGATGGGCACCACCTGTTCGATGATGGGCGCCGGAATAGTGCCGAGCTGCTCGATCATCGCCAGCATGCCGAGGTAGCGCTCGCAGGTGATCTGGGGCTCGAGGCCGACAAAACTGTCCATCAGCACTAGCCCCTTGAGGCGGTCTGGCGCCATTCTGGCCAGCTCCACACCCCACATGCCGCCGATGGAGAGGCCCACCAGCACGCACTGCTCAATGCCGAGGGCATCAAGCAGCGCCAGGTGATCCCGTGCCAGAGTAGTCAGGGTGCAGCCACCTTCGGGAAGCAAGTCGGAATCACCGTGGCCCCACAGCTCGGGGACGATGCAGCGATAGCTACCCTTGAGCGCGGCGATTTGCGGCGCCCACATGGCGCTGTCCCACAGATAGCTGTGGCCAAACAGTAATACCGGGCCCTGCCCTTCATCCAGATAGGCCATCCGGCGGCCCGCTATCTCCATAAAATGCTTCATGTTATCTCCTGTTGCCAGCGATGGGCAGGCAGTGTATCACGTCCCCCTTGGCAGGTGACGCCTCCCTGGTGCAAGCTGACAGTGACTCAAAGAAGTCACCCATGAAAGGATGCCAAAAGGAGAAGCCCATGGCGAAGGAGAAGAGCAAGAAGCGGCCGCGTCTGGACAAGAAGTGCTACGAGCACCACCTTGCCCATCTGCAGGAGGAGCTGGTCAAGCTGCAGGAGTGGGTCAAGCAGGAGGGACTGAAGGTGGTGGTACTGTTCGAGGGACGGGACGCCGCCGGTAAAGGGGGCGTCATCAAGGCGATCACCGAGCCGCTCAACCCCCGGGTCTGCCGGGTCACGGCGCTGCCCGCCCCCTCCGATCGGGAGCGCTCCCAGTGGTACTTTCAGCGTTATGTGGCCCACCTGCCCGCCGCTGGCGAGATGGTGCTGTTTGACCGATCCTGGTACAACCGGGCTGGGGTTGAGCGGGTGATGGGATTTTGCAGCGATGCCGAGTATCGCGAGTTTCTGCGCGCCTGCCCCGAGTTTGAGCGGATGCTGATCCGCTCCGGCATCACCTTGATCAAATACTGGTTCTCGGTCAGTGACGAGGAGCAGGAGAAGCGCTTTAAAGAGCGGATCAACACCCCCATCAAGCGCTGGAAATTCAGCCCGATGGATTTGCAGTCCCGCTCGCGCTGGGTGGAATACTCCCGCGCCAAGGATGACATGTTCACCTACACCGACACCGAGGATTGCCCCTGGTTCGTGGTGGAGGCGGACGACAAGCGCCGTGCCCGCCTCAACTGCATTGCACATCTGCTGAGCAAGGTGCCCTACGAGGCGATCCACTACGAGCCTATCAAGCTCCCCCCCATCAAGACCGAAGGGTATGAGCGCCCGCCGCTGGCCAGCCAGACCTTTGTGCCCGATATTACCGCCGAACTCGAGGCGTGAACCGGGTTACCTTGCCTATCTGCATGTTCAAATCGCAGGCAATAAAAAGCCGGTCTGACGACCGGCAAAAAGGCATTGATTATTAAGAAAGGAAAACCAGCACAACAAAAAATCAGGTACGGATATATTTGGCGGTACGGGGGAACGCCTGCTCCTTGGCATCGAACAGGTAGCAGGCTTCGGCCGGGATACCCACGCTGTAGGTCTGACCGGTCGCCACATCCACATCCGAGGTGGCCTTGACGGTAAAGTCGTGACCATCCACATCCATATAAACGAAGGACTCGGCGCCCAGGTGCTCGGCCACCTGCACGATCCCGCTCACCTTGCTGTGCGCATGGGGGTGATCCAGCGGCATCAGGTGCTCGGGGCGAATGCCCAGCTCCACCTTGTCACCCACAGCGCCACTGCGGGCATCGACCCGGGCACGCACGGTATCGCCAGAGGTCAACTTGACCAAGCACTCCTGCTCGCCAATCTCCAGCAACTCGCCCGCCAGGAAGTTCATCTTGGGAGAGCCGATAAAGCCCGCCACGAACTTGTTGTCCGGGTTGTGGTAGAGATCCAGCGGTGAACCGAACTGCTCCAGGTTGGTAGCAGCTTCGGCCTTGAGCGGGCTCAGCACAACAATCTTGTCGGCCAGGGTCATCGCTTCCACCTGATCGTGGGTCACGTAGATGATGGTGGAGTTAAGCTCTTTGTGCAGCTTGGCGATCTCGATCCGCATCTTGACCCGCAGCGCGGCATCCAGGTTGGAGAGCGGCTCGTCAAACAGGAACACCTGCGGCTGCTGCACGATGGAGCGACCGATGGCGACACGCTGACGCTGACCACCGGAGAGCGCTTTGGGCTTTCTGTCCAGCAGCGGCTCGAGACCCAGGATCTCGGCGGCGCGCATCACCCGCTTGTGGATGTTCTCCTTGTCCATCTTCTTGAGCTTCAGACCAAAGGCCATGTTCTCGTAGATGTTCATGTGCGGATAGAGGGCATAGGACTGGAACACCATGCCGACGTTGCGCTCTACCGGCGGCACGTCGTTCATATATCGACCACCGATGGTCAGCTCACCGCTGGTGATGTCTTCCAGACCCGCGATCATCCGCAGCAGGGTGGATTTGCCACAGCCGGACGGGCCGACGAAGACAATGAACTCCCCTTCCTTGATGGAGAGGTTGATGTTGCGCAGGGTGTCCTTGTGAACAGCCGGATCGTAATTTTTGCGAACGTTGTTGAGTACTACTTCAGCCATGACGAGCTCCGCTCTTGAATCTTTGCAAATCGTGATAGCGGGGGGAGTCAGCTCCCCCGGCCATAAACTTAACCTTTCACGCCACCGGCGGTGAGGCCACCGACTAACCAGCGCTGTGCAAGCAGGAACACCACTGTGATGGGGAAGCCGGAGAGCACTGCGGCCGCCGCGAAATCCCCCCACAGATAGTTCTGCGGATAGAGGTACTGCTGGGCCCCGACCGCCAGGGTCAGATTGTTCACATCCTGCAGCAGGATGGAGGCCATGGGCACCTCGGTAATGGAACCGATAAAGGCCAGAATAAACACCACCGCCAGAATGGGCACCGACAGGGGCAACAGGATCAGACGGAATGCCTGCCACGGAGTCGCACCGTCGATGGCCGCCGCCTCCTCCAGAGAGGAGTCGATGGTCTCGAAGTAGCCTTTGATGGTCCAGACGTGCAGGGCAATACCGCCCATGTACGCCAGGATCAGGCCACCGTGGGTGTTGAGACCGAGCCAGGGGATGTAGTCACCAATCTTGTTAAAGAGCGCGTAGATGGCCACCAGCGCCAGTACCGCTGGGAACATCTGGAAAATCAGCATGCCCTGCAGGATAGTGGACTTGCCACGAAAACGCAGGCGGGCAAAGGCGTAAGCACAGGTGGTGGAGAGCGTCACGATCATCAGGGCAGTGATGCCGGCGATCTTGATGGAGTTCCACAACCAGGTCAGCACAGGGAACGGCGGCGGCGTGATGCTGCCGTCGGCGTTGGTGATGGACATGCCCAGCGCCAGCTTCCAGTGATCCAGCGTCGGATTGGAGGGGATGATCTCCCCTACCGCGAAGTTACCGTTACGGAACGAGATGGCGATAACCATGATCAACGGGAAGATGATCAGCGCCAGGAAGCCCCACATGACCAGGTGGGTTGCCCACACCCGGTATTTGACTGATTTGGGTTGTACGATTGCCATGTTGAAGCCTCCTTACAGCTGCTTGTCGGCTTTGGACAATTTCAGGTTGAGCAGCGCCAGCGCACCTACGATGAGGAAGATGGCGGTGGCGATGGCACTGGCCAGACCGTAGTCCTGACCACCCGATCCCTGGAACGCAATCCGGTAGGTATAACTCACCAGCAAGTCGGTGGTACCGGCCGGGGTGCTGGCGCCGATGATGTCCGGTGCACCGTTGGTCAACAACTGGATAAGCACGAAGTTGTTGAAGTTGAAGGCGAACGAGGCAATCAACAGCGGTGTCAGCGGCTTCATCAAGAGCGGCACGGTGATCTTGAAGAAGTTCTGTACCGGGCCGGCACCGTCCATGGCGGACGCTTCATAGAGATCTTCCGGAATGGCTTTGAGCAGGCCCATGCAGAGGATCATCATGTAGGGGTAGCCGAGCCAGGTGTTGACAATCAGGATCATCACCTTGGCCAGGAAGGGGTTGGTATACCAGTCCGGCTTGATGCCAAACGCCGCTTCCAGGAACATGTTGATCTCACCGAAGTTCTGGTTGAACAACCCCTTGAACACCAGGATGGAGATAAACGCCGGGATCGCATAGGGCAGGATCAGCATAACCCGATAGAAACCGCGCCCCTTGAGCGACTCCCACTGCACCAGACAGGCCAGCACCATGCCGATGGCCAGGGTGAAGGCGACGGAGCAGGTTGAGAAGATCACGGTCCAGATAAAGATCTGCAGGAAGGGTGACTGGATGCCCGGATCGGTGACGATGCGCGCGAAGTTCTTCCAGCCCACACTGACCACAAAGCCGGGGGCCACGCCCTTGCCGACAAACTGACCCTGTTCGTCGATGTACTGATAGAAGCCGGTGTCACCGTTGGGCAGCATCAGCTCACCATTCTGGGTATCACGCAGCAGGTTGCTGTCTTTGATCACCACCCCGGACTTGAGCACGGCGCCATCCATCAGACGGGTGTAGTGCTGCTTCTGGGCGGCAAACTTGCGCAGGCTACTCAGGGTCAGGTGGGTACCACCATCCGGCAGCACCAGATCCAGGTCACTCAGGTGAGTACGATGCTCAACAATGGCGCGGATCGGCGCGGCCTTGCTGGCAGCTTCGCCAGTGAAGGGCTGCAGCTCGACTACTTGCTGGGTGCTCTGCACACGGCCCTCGCGGGACGCCAGCTCACGGGCCTTATTGGTCATCAGGGAAACAGGTTGGCTGATAAAGGAGTGATCATCCTGTGTCAGCAGCAGCTGGAACTGGCCATTGTCGCCACCCAGCAGGGTAAAATCGAATTCGCCGCCCGCCACCTTGTAGGTTTTCTTCAGGTGGTAGTCCCGCGCCTGCTCCACGGAGAGCAAGTTGGACCCCGAATAGTTGGTGAAGGCGATGCCAATCGTGTAGGCAAGAGGGAAGATGATAAACACAACCATGCCCGCAACACCCGGAAAGATGTAGCGATGGGCATAGGTCTTCTTGTTCATGAAGACATACAGACCGACGGAAACCACCACCAGATCCAGCAGCGCGAATACCCACTCGCCACTGGCGTACATCATCACGGCTGCGTAGCCGTTGAGAATGGCAACCAGGGCCGCGATGGTCCACTTAAGCCAGGTGTGCTTATCCTTCGGACCGGCATAGGACTCAACAGAAGGTACTACTTCCATGCCAATTAACCTTTATAACGCCAAGAGAGATTTGAGAGAGTGGGAGGCCATGACGGCCTCCCGGGTAGTGCGTGCTTACTGAACGATACGCTTGGCAGCGGTATCCAGAGCTTCGTCAACACCCTGACGACCGGAGGTCACGTTCTTGAGGGCAGTTTCGAAGGAAGACCAGAAACGGCTCATCTCGGGAACGGATGGCATCGGCTCGCCAGCTTGGGCGTTTTGCATGGTGGCCTTGATGTGCGGATCGGATTCCAGGGTCTTCTGGAAGGATTTCAGCGCAACGGCACCCAGCGGCTTGTCGGCGTTAACCGGCGCCAGACCGGCATCGGTCAGCAGGTAGTTTTCCAGGAACTCGATGGCCAGATCCTTGTTCGGGCTGGCAGCGTTGATGGTGGCACCCAGTACGCCAACGAAGGCTTTGGCCGGCTTGCCGTTCAGGGTCGGCAGCGGCGCTACGCCGTACTTGATGCCGCTCTTGTCCAGGTTGCTCCAGGCCCAGGGACCGTTGATCATCATGGCCACTTCGCCTTTGTTGAACTTGGCGTCCATCACACCGTAGTCGATGCCTTTTTCCAGGTGACCTGACTTGATCATCTCGGAGATGTAGCCCACGCCCATCTTGGCACCTGCGTTGTTCACGCCGGTATCTTTAACGTCATAACCGGTAGCGGTTTTCTTGAAGGCGTAACCACCGTTGGCAGCCACCAGCGGATAGCTGAAGTACGGGGTGTCATACGCCCACATGATGGCGCGCTTGCCGTTTTTCTTCAGAGTCTCGTCAATCTTGGCGATCTCTTCGAAGGTTTTCGGCGGCTCGGGCAGCAGGTCTTTGTTATAGATCAGGCTGACCGCTTCCATGGCTACCGGGTAGCCATAGGTTTTGCCATCAACAGTCATGGCATCCCATGCCAGCTGTTCAAATTTGCCTTTGGTGGCAGCGTTTGGCGTTACCGGAACCAGCAAACCGGCTTTGACCCACTCACCGTAACGGTCGTGAGCCCAGAAGAAGATGTCCGGGCCGTTGCCAGTGGCGGCGGCTTGCTGGAATTTCACTTCAACCTGATCCGGGTGAGCCACAGTCACCTTGATGCCGGTTTCTGCTTCAAACTTCTTACCCACTTCAGCCAGACCGTTGTATCCCTTGTCACCGTTGATCCAGATGGTCAACTGGCCTTCATCGATGGCAGCAGTAGCAGAGCAAGCGACGCCAAGAGTGGCCAGACCGATCAGGGATGACAGCAATTTCTTTTTCATGAGCCTTTCCTTGTATTAGTTCCGCGCTGTAAGAGCATTGTGTGCGAGATGAATATTATCCCAAGCGGCAAACGGCTCACATGACGTAACTCGCATTTTTGAAATGCAATTACGTATTTCCTTCCAGAAAGTTTTGAAAACATTTTCTTATTTCAGGGGGTTACGGCTATTTATCGGCTTAATTCCAGATAGTCACAGAATAATAATTACCAAAATGAAATTAAATTTCACAAATGAAAGGGTTTTCACCTCAATGAAAACCCTTTCAGGTGGTTTATTTTGTTTGATTTGTTAACAAAGTACCGCGCCAGTTTCGAGCGCTGCCCCGGCGCAATAAAAAAGAGACCCCGCCGGGGCGGAGTCTCTTTTTGCCAGAAATGACGACTTGATCACACTACTGTTCCCACTACGACTGGCGCAGCAGCTGATCCTTGAGATTGGGCGGCACGCCCTTGATGGTCAGGGTGTCGGTCTGGGGATCGTAAAAAATGCGGCTGTTCAACAGTTTCTGCTCGAAGCTCAACGTGAGCCCTCCGCCGGAGCCGACAAACTTGGTCAGACCGCGCAGGGTAGATCGATCCGCCGGGAAGCGATCTTCCAGCTCATACTCCTGACCGATAAAACTGTAAAAATCGAGATCACCGTCGCCGGCATCTTTTGCGGAGAGTTCTGCAGACAGCTCCTTGATTTCGATCTCTTCACCGGCGCTTGCCTGTTCGGTGCAATATTTGAAGACCTGCTTTTTGTAATCATTGCGCTCGGTCGGTTCGAGCTGACGACTGTCGCAATAATCGTCTACCGCCTGCAGCAAGCCTTTATTTTGTACCTTGGCATCCATGCCTTCGCGTGCACCCAGCAAATCCATAAAGAAGTCGCCCAGTTTGCGGCCGATGCGTCCCTTACTGAAAGTAATATAGCGGCGCGAATCGGCCTGAGTTTTCCATTCGGTCAAATCAATGCGGGCCACCAGATTGAGTTTGCCGATATCCAGATACTGGATATGACGCAATTCCAGCGCTTCGCTGACGGTGACGCTCTCCTTGCCCTCCAGCAGGGCAATCAACAGATAATCGACCCCGACGTAGTTATATTTGGCAAACAGCAGCACCCCTTGCTCATCGAGGGCGTGCTCCACCAGCTGCTTGACCAGCATCTGGGTCACAGTGACCGAGAAGGGAACGAATTCGGTCTGCTCGCTGAGCAGTTGTTCGAGGGCGATACGAAACGCGGGTGAGGGCTGCTTGGGAGTCCCTTCACCGTCGGCCAGCTCGGCGACAGCCGTTTCGGGGTCGGCAAAGAAGCCAAAGCCCTTGCCGCCCTTGCCGTTGTAGATCCGATGCAGTTCCGCCATCAGTCCCTGTACCGCCTCATCAGGGGGCAGGGTCTGGCTGCGGGTATCGGCGTGGGGTTGACCATCGCCGCCCTGGCGCAAGGAGTGAAGAATGATCTTGTCGATATCGAGACTCATGTCACAAAGCCATAGTGTTAGCCGAAAGGGTGAAGTATTATAAGGCGCTTTGAACCGAGATGAACTGAAGATTATGCCCATCGTATCAAAGTACAATAACGAGCAATTTGACGCCCTGATGAACGACCTGATCACCGCGCTGGAAAAACATAAAGCGCCGGTGGATCTCAGCCTTATGGTACTTGGTAATCTGACCACCAATATCATCAATGGTATGGCACCGGCCCAGCGCCAGGCCATCACTGAAAAGTTTGTCCAGGCCCTGACCGCATCGGTCGATAATCGCCACGACGCACACTGAGTCCTGCGACTCTGTTGATTTGACGTTTCTCAACGCTGATGGATCACTATGGTCGAAACCGGTAACCCCTATCGTGATAATGTCTCTCGCCTGATCACCTGGGGGCATTGGTTCTCCTTCTTCAACATTATCCTGGCCATGCTTATCGCCACCCGTTATCTGGGTGCCATCGGCTGGCCATCGACCACGCTTGGCGTGATCTATCTCGTTGTAAGCTGGATTGGCCACTTCTCGTTTCTGAGTTTTGTCACCTACCTGTTGACGATCTTCCCGCTCAGCTTCGTGCTGCCCAAGGAGAAGCCGTTGCGGTTCATCTCGGCTATCATCGCCACCTTGGCACTGGTGCTGCTGCTGATCGACACCCAGGTATTCCGGCTGTTCAAGTTCCACCTCAACAGTCAGGTATGGCAGTTGCTGCTGGATCAGGCGCAAACCGAAGAGGGCTCAATCTGGAGCATCATCTTCGTTGCCGTGCCCACCATCTTCCTGCTGCAACTGCTGCTGTCAGCCTATGTCTGGCGCAAGATCAACAAGCGCAAGCGCCGCCAGTATGGTAATCAGGTGGGGCTGGCCCTGCTGATCTGCTTTATTCTGACCCACGTGGTCAACAGCTGGGCGGATGCCACCCTTTATCAGCCCATCACCATGCAGAGAGCCAACTTCCCCCTCTCCTACCCCATGACGGCCCGCACCTTCCTGGCCAAACATGGCTGGCTGGATCTGGATCAGTATGAGAAGCAGGCCGCCTCCCAGAGTGATGACAGCGACAGTCGGATGCACTATCCGCTGCGCCCGCTCAACGTCAACGCGCCCCTGACCCACAGCAATCTGCTAATTGTGGTAGTCGACTCCCTGCGTTTTGACATGCTCAACAACATCAATATGCCCAATCTGCAGCGTTATGCGGATCAGCACCTGACGTTCCGCAATCACATGAGTGGGGGCAACAACGCTCTGATGGGGATGTTCAGCCTCTTCTACGGGTTGCCCGGCCACTACTACAAGGACATCAGCAGCGACAAGCGTCCACCTGTGCTGTTCGACGAGATGCTGCGCCAGGATTACCAGTTCGGGCTGTTCGGCGCCCTGGAGGATGCCCAGAAGTATCGCAAGAGCATCCTCGCCGGCCTGCGCAAACAGGTGTTTGTCTCCGAACAGATCGATGATGGCAAGCTGCTGACCGACTGGCAACAGTGGCTGGAGAAGCGCACCCCGGAGCGTCCCTGGTTCTCGCTGGTCTATCTCTCGAGTCCCGGCGACTACCAGTTGCCTGCCACCATGAAGGGGCCGTTCCAGCCGGAGCTGACCAACTTCAATCCGGCGACGGCTTATCGGGCGGAAAACCTGCAAAAACTGGAGAACCGTTACAAGAACTCGGTCTTCTACACCGACCAGCTGCTTGAGCAGATGCTGACCAAATTGCAGTCGCAGGGGATGAACAGCAACACCGTTGTCGTGATCACCGCCGACCATGGTCAGGAGTTCAACGACACCCGCAGCAACAGCTGGGGCGCAGGCAGCAACTACTCACCCTATCAGGTGCAGGTGCCGCTGGTGCTGGCCTGGCCGGGCCGCGGCAGTGAAGTACGGGAACAGCCGAGCAGCCATCTCGATCTGGCCCCGACCCTGATGCAAGGGATGCTGGGGGTACGGAATCCGATGCGCGATTACAGCATTGGCCGCTCGCTGTTCGATACCAGCCCGCGTAACTGGCTACTGGCAGGGGATCAGAACGATTTTGCCATCTATCAGGGCGACACCATCACCCACTTCAACAAGCAGGGTGACTTCGAACTGCTGGAACGCAACAGTTATCGCCCCATCAAGCACGGCACCCCCGATATGGGTGCCATGATCCAGGTGATGAACGAGCTGAACCGCTTCTATCGCAACCAATGAAACCCGCACTGATGGCTTGATACCATAAAAAACGCCCCGAATTCGGGGCGTTTTTCGTTGTATAGCGGGGCCACTTTCGCGACGTTAGCCCCCCCACCCTTGCGGGTACTTGTAGCCGACGAAACGCTTGGCCGCATAAGCCTTGAAGGCCGCCGAGTTATAGGCCGCCGCCACATCCCTGGCAAACGGCTGATCCGCATCCGCGCTTTTCACCACCACCCAGTTGATGAAGTCGTAGCTGCGCTCCAGAAACAGTCCTTCACTGAACGGGATACCGCTGGAGGCGGCAAAGTTACCGTTGATCACCGAGAAGTCCACATCCTCCCGCGAGCGGGGCAGTTGCGCAGCTTCCAGCAGCACCAGCTTGAGATTGTGCGGATTGTTCACCACATCAAATTCGCTCGCCTTGAGCGGGTTAATCCCCTCCTTGAGAGTGATCCAGCCCAGATCCTGCAGCATCAGCAGCGCCCGCGCCTGATTGGTGGGATCGTTGGGGATCGCCACTGTGCTCCCCTCTTTCACCTTGTCGAGTGCCGCCAGCTTGCCGGAATAGAGTCCCATCGGACCGGTTGGCACCTGGGTAATGGGTGCCAGCGACAGCCCCCGATCCTTGGCAAAGCTCTCAAGATAGGGTTTGTGCTGGAAGCAGTTCACATCCAGTGATCCGTCAGCCAGAGCAATATTGGGGGTCACATAGTCGGTGAACTCCACCAGCTTGACCTTGTACCCCTTGGCCTCCAGCTGCGGCTTGATGGAGTCGGTCACCATGTCGGCAAAATCCCCCACCGTGGTGCCAATCACGATCTCCTGTTTGGTCGGCAAGGGAGCATCGGCGGCAACCGCGGAAAAAGAGAGGCTCCCGACAACCATCGCAGCAATGAAGGTGCTGGCACCCGCTGTGGCTCGTAAGGAAGAAATTGAAGAAGTTGAAGAAAAAGGTAAGAAGCAACGAAACGGCATAGGGACTCCCTGTCAGGTGCGTATCAAGATATGGACCTGCGGCGGGGTTGCCCTCAGAGACAATGTACCTCACGCCACAGCAATCTAGCCGTCTAAACGGCCATTTGAATTACCATAACAGAGCCAGCCACTGCCGCCAAGCAATAAACCGCTGACCCAGCCCACCTCATCACCCTTGCCGTCACACCCGAACGATGCACTCGTGTAGGAAAATGACGCTTGCGCGCTGCCTGCCAGGGACCCATCCCCTGCAGGAGCTGCAATGGTATCTGCTCAACAGCGGGCAGGATGCGTTCAACCCGTAGCGGCGTAGTGGGCAAAGGTGCCGATGAGCTGTCGGGAGCCGAACAGCCGCCGAAATAGGTCGCGCCACACGGATAACAAAGGGGGCCATCATGGCCCCCTTTCTGTGCTGCTCATTTTGGCAGTGGCTTACTTGGCACCATGCTGCTCCGCCAGATAGAGCCAGGTATCAACCACGGTATCGGGGTTGAGCGACACCGAGTCGATCCCCTGCTCCACCAGCCAGGCGGCAAAGTCCGGATGATCGGATGGCCCCTGACCGCAGATCCCCACATACTTGCCCGCCTTGCGCGCTGCCTGAATCGCCATCGACAGCAGTGCCTTGACCGCCTCGTTACGCTCGTCAAACAGGTGGGCAATCAGCCCCGAATCCCTATCAAGTCCGAGCGCGAGCTGGGTCATGTCGTTGGAGCCGATGGAGAAGCCGTCCACATGCTCGAGGAACTGGTCCGCCAGCAGGGCGTTGCTCGGGATCTCGCACATCATGATCACCTTGAGCCCCCGCTCGCCACGACGCAGGCCGTTTTCGGCCAGGATGTCGATAACCTGCTGTGCCTCGCCCACGGTGCGCACGAAGGGGATCATCACCTCGACGTTGGTCAGCCCCATCACATCGCGCACCCGCTTGATCGCTTCGCACTCGAGGGCAAAGCAGGGGCGGAAGCTGTCGGCGATGTAGCGGGACGCGCCACGAAAACCGATCATCGGGTTCTCCTCGTGGGGCTCGTAGCCACGACCGCCCACCAGATTGGCGTACTCGTTGGACTTGAAGTCCGACATCCGCACGATCACCCGCTCCGGCCAGAAGGCGGCGGCCAGGGTGGCGATGCCCTCGGTCAGCTTGGCGACGTAGAACTCGCGTGGGCTGTCGTAACCGGCGATCATCTTGGCGATGGTGGCCTTGAGCTCGGGACTCTGCTGGTCAAACTCCAGCAGCGCCTTGGGGTGCACCCCGATCATCCGGTTGATGATAAATTCAAGGCGTGCCAGTCCTACGCCAGCATTAGGCAACTGGGCAAAGTCGAAAGCGCGGTCCGGGTTGCCGACGTTCATCATGATCTTGATGGGCAGCCGTGGCATGTTGCCCACCTCGGTCACCGCCACGTCGAAGTCCAGCTCGCCGTCGTAGATAAAACCGGTATCCCCTTCCGCACAGGAGACGGTGATCCGCTGGCCCGGCTCAATATGGTCGGTGGCGTTGCCACAGCCGACCACAGCCGGAATGCCCAGCTCGCGGGCGATAATGGCAGCATGACAGGTGCGGCCGCCCCGGTTGGTGACGATGGCGGAGGCCCGTTTCATGATGGGCTCCCAGTCCGGGTCGGTCATGTCGGTCACCAGCACATCGCCGGGCTGCACTTCGTCCATCTGGCTGATGGAGGAGATGACCCGCGCCGGGCCCGCGCCAATCTTGTGACCGATGGCCCGCCCCTCGATCAGCACCTTGCCCGCTTGCTTGAGGGCAAACCGCTCGAGGGTGTTGGCCTCCTGGCGGCTGCGCACAGTTTCCGGGCGCGCCTGCACGATATAGAGCTGGCCATCCTGACCATCCTTGGCCCACTCGATATCCATCGGGCGACCGTAGTGCTGCTCGATGATGAGGGCCTGTTTCGCCAGCGCCATCACCTCGGCATCGGTGATGCAGAAGCGGCTGCGCTCGGCCTCATCGGTGTCGACAATCTTCACCTGACGGCCATGGCCGGCATCGTCCGAGTAGGTCATCTTGATTAACTTGGAGCCGAGGGTCTTGCGCACCACCGCCGGGCGGCCCCCCTTGAGGGTCGGCTTGTGCACATAGAACTCGTCCGGGTTGACGGCACCCTGCACCACCATCTCTCCCAGACCCTGACTACCGGTGATAAAGACCACGTCGTTGAAGCCGGACTCGGTATCCAAGGTAAACATCACGCCAGAGGCGGCGAGATCCGAGCGCACCATCCGCTGCACCCCAGCCGAGAGGGCAACGCCCTTGTGGTCATAGCCCTGATGCACCCGATAGGAGATGGCGCGATCGTTGAACAGGGAAGCAAACACATGCTTGACCGCCGTCATGACGGCATCGATGCCACGTACGTTGAGGAAGGTCTCCTGCTGACCGGCAAAAGAGGCGTCCGGCATATCCTCGGCGGTGGCGGAGGAGCGCACCGCAAACGAGGCACTCATGCCATCACCCAAGCCTGCACTCAACTTCTCATAAGCAACCCGGATCGCCTGCTCCAGCTCGGGCTGGAACGGGGCTTCGATCACCCAGTCGCGGATCTGCTGACCGGCCCGGTTGAGGGCGGCGATATCGTCCACGTCCAGATTGTCGAGCAGATGATGGATCTTGCCGTTGAGGCCGCTTGACTCCAGAAACTCGTTAAACGCAAAGGCGGTGGTGGCAAAGCCCCCCGGCACGGATACACCGGCGCCAGAGAGGTTGCTGATCATCTCGCCAAGGGATGCGTTTTTGCCGCCAACGCGTTCTAGGTCCTGCATTCCGAGTTGTTCGTACCAGAGCACGTACTGTTGCACTTGGATGTCTCCAGGTTGGTGGGCACCGGTGCCATAGCACCTCGTGCGCCCGATTTAATCGATGAGGTTATGGGTAAGTCAGGTGCGTTATGGTCTGTTTCTTTTGTTGCCAACGATCATGAAAACGTTTTCTATTGGTTTTCAAAAAAATCCCCGAACAAAGGTTGGGGATGGTCGAATGACCGAAATATTCTACAATGGCGCCACAAAAAGATAACGATTGAGGTTTGCAAGCCACTTCACAACTTGGGCACAGCAGACCGGTTGACAAAATGGGTATGGTTTCGAGCGATACGCCTCACCCTTTACCCCACGCTGCCCCACCAACAAGAATCAAAGGAATCCCACGTGCATACCGTATTTTATGTGTCAGACGGCACCGCCATTACCGCCGAAGTGTTCGGCCACGCGGTACTGAGCCAATTTCCACTCGCCTTCGAGCAGATCACTATCCCCTTTGTGGAGACCCAGGAGAAAGCCCGTCAGGTGCGGATGCGGATCGACGAACAGTTCCGCCAGACCGGGATGCGCCCCATCCTGTTTCACACCATCGTCGACCCGCAGGTACGGGAAGAGGTGCTCAAATCGGAAGCGTGCGGCCACGACTTTCTCAATACCTTCGTCAGCCCGCTGGAGCAGGAGTTGGGGGTGAAAGCCGAGCCCCGCCTCCATCGCACCCACGGCATGGAGAATCGCAAGCTTTATGATGATCGCATCGAGGCGGTCAACTTTGCGCTGGCCAACGACGATGGCATCACCACCAAAGAGTACGATGAGGCGGACATCATCCTGATCGGGGTCTCCCGCTGCGGCAAGACCCCCACCAGCCTCTATCTGGCGCTGCAGTTCGGCATTCGCGCCGCCAACTACCCCTTTATCGAGCAGGATATGGGAGTCCTGGATCTACCGAGCCCCCTCAAGGCCAACCGCCACAAGCTGTTCGGCCTCACCATTGCACCGCAGCGGCTGCACGAGATCCGCAACCAGCGCCGCGCCAACAGCCGCTACTCCTCGCTGGATCAGTGCGAACAAGAGCTGGCCTGCGTCGAGCGGCTGTTTCGCCAGGAGGCGATCCGCTTCCTCGATACCAGCTCCCACTCGGTGGAGGAGATCAGCGCCAAGATCCTCGAGGCGACCGGCCTGCGCCGCCAGCTCTGTTAAGTAGAGTTGACAGCTAACAGCACAACAAAAACCAATAGACAAGCCCCCATGTCAACAAAACAGAATTCGATTGCACAAACATCAACCAAAAACTGCCAATAAGCCTCGCCAGATCATGAAAAAGCTGCCATTGGTACAAAATACGGCCATCCAGCGTGGAAAACAGGTGCATTTATGGCGGATTATCACTATTCTTCTTCGGTTGCCAGCCAACACTAAAAATTGAAAATGGCATAGCGTAACGAAATAAATACAGGTTTCGTCAGGTTTTGGCTACGCACTGCGGCCTGCTCAGGATGAGCCCAACACCGACAAGAGACAACAGAGATAGGTAAAGGACAGATCCATGGATTTGAAACAAAACGGTGAAGAGCTGAAACGCGGCCTCAAAAACCGCCACATTCAGTTGATTGCGTTGGGCGGTGCCATCGGTACCGGCCTCTTTCTGGGCATTGCCCAAACCATCAGGATGGCAGGCCCCTCGGTACTGTTGGGCTACGCCATCGGCGGCTTTATCGCCTTCCTGATCATGCGCCAGCTTGGTGAAATGGTGGTGGAAGAGCCGGTAGCGGGATCCTTCAGCCACTTTGCCTACAAATACTGGGGCGAATTTGCCGGTTTTGCGTCCGGTTGGAACTACTGGGTGCTCTACGTGCTGGTGAGCATGGCCGAACTGACCGCAGTGGGCATCTATGTCCAGTACTGGTGGCCCGAGATCCCGACCTGGATGTCGGCCGCCGTCTTCTTCGTGCTGATCAACGCCATCAACCTCTCCAACGTCAAAGCGTTTGGCGAAATGGAGTTCTGGTTCGCCATCATCAAGGTGGTCGCCATCATCGGCATGATTGGCTTTGGCGGCTATCTGCTCATCTCTGGCGCCGGTGGCCCCGAGGCGAGCGTCACCAACCTGTGGGCACAAGGCGGCTTCTTCCCCAACGGCATCAGCGGTCTGGTGATGGCGATGGCGGTGATCATGTTCTCCTTTGGCGGTCTGGAGCTGGTGGGCATCACTGCCGCGGAAGCGGACAACCCCGAGAAGAGCATTCCTAAGGCCACCAATCAGGTGATCTACCGCATCCTCATCTTCTACATCGGCGCCCTGGCTATCCTGATGTCCCTCTATCCTTGGGGTAAAGTGGTGGAAGGCGGCAGCCCGTTCGTGATGATCTTCCACGCGCTGGACAGCGATCTGGTCGCCACCGTACTCAACATCGTGGTACTGACGGCCGCCCTGTCGGTCTACAACAGCTGCGTCTACTGCAACAGCCGGATGCTGTTCGGTCTGGCCAAGCAGGGCAACGGCCCGAAAGCCCTGCTCAAGACCAACAAGAGCGGCGTACCGTTGGTTGCCCTCTCGGTCTCGGCCATCGCCACCCTGCTCTGCGTGCTGATCAACTACCTGATGCCGGGCAAGGCGTTTGGCCTGCTGATGGCGCTGGTGGTCTCCGCACTGGTGATCAACTGGGCGATGATCAGCCTGGCGCACCTGAAGTTCCGCAAGACCAAGGTCGCAGAAGGTGTCCAGCCCAAGTTCAAGGCGTTCTGGTACCCCTTCGGCAACTACCTCTGCCTCGCCTTTATGGCCGGTATTCTGGTGATCATGTATATGACCCCGGATTTTCGGATCTCGGTCGAGCTGATCCCCGCCTGGCTGGTGGTACTGGGCATTGGCTTTGCCATCAAGCGCAAAGGACAAGCCCAAAGCAAGGCCGCAGCCAATCTGGGTTAATTCCGACAGCTATCGACATCCATGCAAAACGCCGATCAGATGATCGGCGTTTTTCTTATCTGACTATTTCGGGTCTGACTATTTTGGGTCTGAACTGCCGGGCCGGTTTCTCCCTGGTCTACCCAGCAAAGGTGCAGCTCACTTGAGGCGCTGGCCCTGTGCATCGACCACCGACTCCCCATCCTCCTTGCTAAAGGCCCCCTGTTGAGGGTTCGGCAAGATATCCAACACCAACTCAGACGGACGGCACAGCTTGGTGCCAAGCGGCGTCACCACGATGGGGCGGTTGATCAGAATGGGATGCGCCAGCATGGCATCGATCAAGTCGTCATCGCTGAAGCGCTCCTCGGCCAAGCCAAGTTCCTCAAAGGGTGGCACGTTCTTGCGAAGCAGATCCCGTACCGGCATGGCCATGGCAGCAATGAGCTCGACCAAGGTGTCGCGGCTCGGTGGCGTCTCCAGATAGTGGATGACGGTGGGCTCAACACCCGAGTTGCGGATAAGCTCCAGCGTATTGCGGGAAGTGCCGCAAGCCGGGTTGTGGTAAATGGTGATCTGGGAGTGATTCATGATTAAGCCTCTGCGTTGAGATAGTTGCGTTTCATTCTTAGCGCCACATTGACCAGAGCGATCAAGACCGGCACCTCCACCAGCGGGCCGATCACACCGGCGAACGCCTGATCCGAGTTCAACCCGAACACCGCGATGGAAACCGCGATGGCCAGCTCGAAGTTATTGCCGGTGGCGGTAAAGGCGATGGAGGCGTTCTTGTCATAGGGAATGCCCAGCTTCTTGCCAACCAGGAAGCTGGTGAAGAACATCAGTACGAAATAGACCACCAGAGGCACAGCAACCCGCAGCACATCCATCGGCAGCTCAACGATCATCTCGCCCTTGAGGCTGAACATCAGCACGATAGTGGCCAGCAAGGCGATCAGGGTGATGGGAGAAATAGCCGGAATAAAACGCTCGGTGTACCACTTCTCCCCCTTTGCCTTGACCAGATAGTGACGGCTCAGGAAACCGGCCAGGAAGGGAATGCCAAGATAGATCAGCACACTTTCGGCGATATCCAGCATGGTGATATCCACAGCAAAGCCCTGCAAACCAAACAGGGGGGGCAGTACGGTAATAAACAACCAGGCCATGAAGCTGTAGGTGAGGATCTGAAAACCGCTGTTGAGCGCCACCAGACCCGCACCGTACTCCTTGCTGCCACCGCCGAGATCGTTCCACACCAGCACCATGGCGATGCAGCGTGCCAGACCGATCAGGATCAGGCCCACCATGTAGTCCGGGTGGTCATGCAAAAACACCAGGGCGATGACAAACATCAGGATAGGGCCAACCAACCAGTTCATCACCAGTGAGAGGGTGATGGCCTGACGGTCACGGGTCATCGTACCCATGGTGGCGTAGTTCACCTTGGCCAGTGGCGGATACATCATCAGGATGAGACCGATGGCGAGCGGGATATTGGTGGTGCCAACCGACATCGCCTCATTCCACTGCGCCACCTGAGGGAACAGATAGCCAATCCCGACCCCTATGGCCATGGCGACAAAGATCCAGAGGGTAAGATTGCGGTCGAGAAAACTCATTTTTTTGCTGACGGGCAGATCATCGCAGCAGGCGTTGGTACTCATCAAGAGACTCCATGAGGATTGCAGGAAACAAAGGACTCAACCCGGGCAAATGCCCCTGTTGGTTGCGCCTTGGCAGTAAACTCGCGCGGGTGCATGTCACCCCGCCCTGTGGACTGGGTGACATAAATCTTGCAGCGCTTTCACACCCACCGGCTCGACAGCCTGCAACGGCACCACGGCATAACGCTTCGCATGCTCCTGCTTGACCGCGTCGATATGGGGCTGCTGGCGATACGCTCGCTGGGCCAACAGTGGTGAGGTGACGCTGGCCGGAGACAGCATCTGATTGACCACCCAGGCCCATGGCTCGATACCGGCGCGGCGCAGGTCTGCTTGCAGATTGGCCGCCTCCTGTACCGGAGTGGGTTCGGGCAGGGTGACGATCACCACCTTGGTCTGTTTCGGGTCTTGCAACTGCATCATGGGGGTGGTGAAGTGCATCCCCTTGCCCCCCATCTGACGGGCAATCTCCCGGTGATAGGCACCGGTCGCATCGAGCAGCAGCAGGGTATGGCCAGTGGGGGCGGTATCCATCACCACGAAGCGTTTGCCCGCCTCGCGAATGATCCGCGAGAAGGCCTGAAACACGGCGATCTCTTCGGTACAGGGGGAACGCAAATCTTCTTCCAGCAGAGCGCGACCCTGGGCATCCAGACTCGCCCCCTTGGTGGCCAGCACCTGAGCACGGTAACGCTCGGTCTCGGCGTGGGGATCGATGCGGCTGACCTCCAGGCTGGGCAAGGCCCCGGCCAGGGTCTCTCCCAGATGGGCTGCGGGATCCGAGGTGGTCAGATGAACCGGTAGCCCCCGGCTGGCGAGCTCCACCGCCACTGCTGCCGCCAGGGTCGTTTTACCCACCCCACCCTTGCCCATCAGCATAATGAGCCCGTGACTATCAGTAGCAAGCTCATCGACCAGTTGCTGCAATCCGGGGTGTTGTTCAGTAACAACAACTGCGCATTCGATCTCATTCACCCCACTGACGGGGCTTGCACCGAGTAACTGGCGCAGGCTATCGACCCCAACCAGGTTGGTCGCCAACAGCGGCACTCTGTCTTGTGGCAGCCTTGCCAGCAGCGCTGGCATATCAGCCATCGCCTGCTGCTCACGTTGCCATACGGCAGTTGCCAGGGGGTCATCCGCCAGCTCGCTTTGCGGGAAGATGCCATTGATGACCAGTTGCTGATTGGCAAGGCCGATAGCGGCCAGTTCGTCATGGGTACGCGTTACTTCCCGCAGGGTCGAGGCTTGCGCCCGGGCGACCAGAATAAGCCGGGTTTTCCCAGCATCTGAGAGGGCAGCAACGGCTTCTGCGTATTGACTACGCTGTTTTTCCAATCCGGCCAATGGCCCCAGACAAGAAGCATCGCCCTTGCCCTGCTCCAGAAACTCGCTCCATGCCCCCGGCAGTTGCAATAGACGAATGGTGTGGCCGGTCGGGGCTGTATCAAACACGATGTGGTCGTATTCCCCCACCAGGCTGCTATCGGTCAAGAGCGCGGTGAACTTGTCAAAGGCGGCGATCTCTGTGGTGCAGGCACCGGAGAGCTGCTCTTCAATGCTGCGCACCACGCTCTCGGGCAGTTTGCCACGCACCGGGCCAACGATACGTTCGCGATAGGCCTTTGCGGCGGCTTGCGGGTCAATCTCCAGTGCTGATAACCCACTGACTGCCGCGATGGCGGTAATGCTGTTGCCTATTTGGGTGTCGAAAACCTGGCCTACGTTTGACGCCGGATCTGTGCTGACCAGCAGTACCCGTTTGCCACTGTCGCACAAGGCAACCGCACTGGCACAGGCCAGCGAGGTTTTACCCACCCCACCTTTACCGGTGAAAAAGAGAAAGGGGGGCGCATCATTGAGAAACGAGTAGTTCAGCAACGGGGACATGAGAGACTCCTATCAGGCATAACGAGGCAATTGACCGAACAGAGAACTTGCCAACCAGGGGATGACGCTTAGCAGCAACCACTGCTGCCGGAGCAACATCCACTCTTGACGATCCCTTTGATAGCACCGGCTTTGTTGGGCTCAGCCTCTGGCTGTTCAACTTCGGCACCATCGCTTCCCGGTGCTTTGGGCAACGCCAGTCCTGCATAGCGGATCAGTTCAGCGCGGCTGGGATAACGACCGGTGAGCACCACCTGGCCATCGACCAAGGTCACAGGCAGCCCTTCTTCACCGGAGAGCGCCAGGAAAGACGCCACCGCAGGGGTTTCAGCAAAGACCAGGGGTTGTTGCGCCAGGTTGAATCGGTATAGCGAGCCCCCCTGCTGCTTGAGCCACTCGGCATCGCCAGCGAAGACCACCAGATTTTGGTCAATATCTGTGCCACAGACGCCGCTGGAGCAGCACAGGGCCGGGTCAAAAACTTGTATCAGTCTCATGGTCTACTCCTTATTGCAGCATGGCTGCGCAGGCAATACATGGGGTGAGCAGCCGGACTCAGCCCTCATCACCCCGCAGGCTTCCGGATGACCGGCGCAGCACTCTTCGGTGAGATAACCGATCAAGTCGAGCATCAGGGGAATGTTGGCGCGATAGCGTAAAAAGCGTCCCTCCTGCTCCACCGAAAGCAAGCCCGCGTGCAGCATGGCCTTGAGGTGAAACGAGAGGGTGTTGGGGGCTATGTCGAGCTCGCTGGCCAGCTGGCCAGCGACCTGCCCCTCCAGCCCGGCCTTGATCAGCAGACGCCAGACATCGAGGCGAATGCCGGATGCGAGGGATTCGAATACCTTGGTGGCGATCTCTTTGTTCATGGAACTTCCCCTTAATTCACTTCATGACTTCAACTATACAAGAATCATTGAAATGATCAATATGACCACAACTCATTGTCGATCCCGTCAATCCCTCTTGTCGTTCACACAGCACTCCTCGCGGAAAAACGCGATGATCTCTTCCAGCACTTCGTATTGAGAGACGCACAGCAGGGTACGTCTCTCCCGGTTCTGCTTGACCAGACCAACCGAGACCAGTGCAGCCATAGGATGGCTAAGGGTAGAGGCTGACGTGATGTCATTGATCATTGGCAGTGCCGGGGCCAGCCTGACCGAAGTGACCCTGCTCAAATCCATGTTCAGAACCCGATGCTCCAGGACTTCCTGACCGTGATCCTGGGGGTGGCGATCCTGATGGGCGATCTGACCCTCTGGCAGTGTTAACACTCGCCGACCATGACCAAGCGGCGCAACACCTCACGATAAATGCTATCTGCCTTGCGGCGCTGGCATTCGTGGCACCGCGATCAACCAGTTCAGCTCCCGACAGCAGACAACGACATAATGAACGCCTCCCGACCTGACGCCGCAGGTTGCCCAAAATCCACTATGCTTGCCAGGATTACGCCACCACCAAGACCTGTGAGGTAAACCAGATGAAACTCCCCCTGTTATTGACAAGCATGCTGTTTGCGGGCAGTGCCCTCGCCTTTCACTGCCCAGCAGATATGAAGAAGATTGACGATGCCCTCGCGGCGGGCCCGGCGCTCAGTGCCGAACAACTGGCCGAGGTTCAGAAATTGCGGGCCGAAGGTGAGGTTTTGCACAATGAAGGCAAGCATCAGGAGTCTGTTGATGCACTGGCCAAAGCGCTTGCGCTGCTCACCCCTGCCAAATCCTGATCCCGGCTGCCAATCCGGATCTTGACTAAATAGTGCACCCAGAGTCCTGCAACACCTGACCAATAAACAGACCACCGCAAGGTGGCCTGTTTCATTTGCACAATTTTACGCTGTAATGACTCACTGAAATCCTGCTCAGGTCATTACAGGCCTGCCGGGCTGTGGGTGACTGACGAGCTGATAACTCACGTCAACAAGCGGTTAGCCATGCCATCCAGCTTGGCTTTGGTCTTTTCCCAACCGGGCATCACCTGACCCATCAGCCGGTAAAAGTGCTCGCTGTGGTTGTGCTCGGCAATATGGCAGAGCTCGTGCAGGATCACGTAATCGATGCACTCGCGGGGTGCTTTGACCAGATGCGGGTTAAGCGTGATCCGGCCATTGGGGGAACAACTGCCCCACTGGGTCTGCATGGTCAGGATGCGCAGTGGCGGACGCTCGGTGACCCAGATGGCCTGATCCAACATGGCATTGAGTCGTCTGGCAAACACCTCCCTGGCACGGGCCTTGGCCAGAAAGCCTGGACTGAGCTAATCAGTAATTTAATTACAAATTTTGCAGGATAAAAATAAAAAGGCCCTGCTGTTGCAGGGCCTTTGAGTTTCCAACTTAAATGGTCGGTTTCCAACTTCAATGTCACGGTTTCCAACTTAAATGGCCGTGATCAATACCGCCACTTACTTGGCGTAATCCTCGGTCGGGATACAGGCGCAGAACAGGTTGCGATCACCAAACACGTCGTCAATACGGTTGACTGACGGCCACAGTTTGGCGGCACGCACGGCGTCGGACGGGAACACCGCTTCGGCGCGGCTGTAGCCACGACTCCACTCGGTATCCATCACGTCATCCTGGGTATGCGGCGCATGGACCAGCGGGTTGTCGGTCAGGCTCCAGTGGCCGTCCTGCACCTTGGCGATCTCGGCACGGATGGACGTCATCGCCTCGACGAAGCGATCCAGCTCGCGCTTGGATTCCGACTCGGTCGGTTCGACCATCAGGGTGCCCGCCACCGGGAAGCTCATGGTCGGTGCGTGGAAGCCGTAGTCCATCAGCCGCTTGGCCACGTCCATCTCGCTGATGCCGGAGGCTTCTTTGAGCGGGCGAATATCCAGAATGCACTCGTGAGCTACCCGACCGTTGCGGCCGGAATAGAGCACCGGGAAGGATTCACCCAGCTTCTTGGCCAGATAGTTGGCATTGAGGATGGCCACCTGAGTGGATCTCTTCAGCCCCTCGTCCCCCAGCATGGCGATGTACATCCAGCTGATGGGCAGGATGCTGGCCGAACCGAACGGTGCCGCCGACACGGCGCCGTTGTTGCGGCTCTCCTTGTCGGTCTTGACCACGGCGTGACCGGCCACGAACGGCGCCAGATGCTGCTTCACGCCGATGGGGCCCATGCCAGGGCCGCCACCGCCGTGAGGAATGGCAAAGGTCTTGTGCAGGTTGAGGTGGGATACGTCCGCCCCGATAAAGCCCGGCGCCGTCAACCCGACTTGTGCGTTCATATTGGCGCCGTCCAGATAGACCTGACCACCGTGCTGGTGAACGATGTCGCACACCTCCTTGATGGTCTCCTCATACACCCCGTGGGTAGAGGGGTAGGTCACCATCAGACAGGAGAGTTGATCCCCCGCCTCGGCGGCCTTGGCGCGCAAGTCGTCGAGATCCACGTTGCCGGACTTGTCACAGGCGGTGACGATCACCTTGAGCCCCGCCATCTGGGCAGAGGCCGGGTTGGTACCGTGGGCAGAAGCTGGGATCAGGCAGATGTCGCGATGCCCCTCACCGCGGGATTCGTGGTACTTCTTGATGGCGAGCAGACCTGCGTACTCGCCCTGCGCGCCGGAGTTGGGCTGCATGCAGACCGCATCGTAACCGGTCACCTTCACCAGCCAGTTTTCGAGGTCGGCCAGCAGCAGCTGATAGCCCTTGGCCTGCGCCAGCGGCGCGAACGGGTGCAACTTGCCGAACTCGGGCCAGGTCACCGGGATCATCTCGGCGGTAGCATTGAGCTTCATGGTGCAAGAACCCAGGGAAATCATGGCGTAGTTGAGCGCCAGATCTTTGGCTTCGAGACGGTGGATATAACGCAGCATCTCGGTTTCGGAGTGGTACTTGTTGAACACCTCGTGGGTCAGCACGGCATCGGTGCGCAGCAGATCCTGCGGGATAGGGTGATGGGTCTGCGCCGCCTTGTCGAGAGCCTCGATATCCAGTCCATGACTTTGGCCGAGGAAGAGATCGAACAGCTCGGCCACATCAGCGCGGGTGGTGGTTTCAGACAGCGACACCCCTACCGCACCATCTAGGTCTGCACGCAGGTTGATGCCGAGCCCCTCGGCCTTGGCGATCAGCGCCGCTTTGTCGGCAGTCTGCACGGTCAGGGTATCGAACCAGCTGGCATGCTTAAGGGCCACCCCCTTGGCCTTGAGACCAAGCGCCAGAATGGTGGTGAGACGGTGCACGCGGGAGGCGATGGTTTTCAGCCCGACCGGGCCGTGATAGACGGCGTAGAAGCTCGCCATGTTGGCCAGCAGCACCTGAGCGGTACAGATGTTGGAGTTGGCCTTCTCGCGGCGGATATGCTGCTCGCGGGTCTGCATCGCCATGCGCAGCGCAGCCTTGCCGCGGGCATCCTTGGAGACACCGATAATGCGGCCCGGCATGGAGCGCTTGTAGGCATCGCGGGTGGCAAAGAAGGCGGCATGGGGGCCACCGTAGCCCATGGGCACGCCAAAGCGCTGGGCGGAGCCCAACACCACGTCGGCACCCAGCTCGCCCGGGGATTTGAGCAGCAGCAGAGAGAGCAGATCGGCGCTGACGCAGGCCAGCCCTTTCTGGGCCTGTACGGCGGCGATGAGGGCACGCAGATCTTTCACCTCACCTGTGGTGGTGGGGTACTGGAACAGGGCACCGAACACCTCTTCGCTCACCGCATTGCTCGCTGCGCCGACCACCACGTCAAACCCGAAGTGAACCGCGCGCTCTTTGACCACGTCGATCACCTGCGGGTGCACATCATCGGCCACGAAGAAGAGGTTGGATTTGGACTTGGCCATCCGTTTGGCCAGCGCCATCGCCTCGGCGGCGGCGGTCGCTTCATCCAGCAGGGAGGCACTGGCCAGATCCATGCCGGTGAGATCCAGCGTTAGCTGCTGGAAGTTGAGCAGGGCTTCGAGCCGGCCCTGCGCCAGCTCGGGCTGATACGGGGTGTAGGCGGTATACCAGCCCGGGTTTTCCAGCACGTTGCGCAAAATGACGTGGGGCACATGGGTATCGTGATAGCCCATGCCGATATAGCTCTTGGCAATCTTGTTCTGGGCGGCATAGCCCTTGAGCTTGGCCAGCGCCTCCACTTCGGTCATGCCGGCACCGATCCCCAGCGGGCCCGGCAGGCGAATGGCGGCGGGCACGGTCTGGGCAATCAGATCGTCCAGGCTTTCGGCCCCGATGGTCGCCAGCAGCTGGCGCAGCTCTTCCTCGCCTGGGCCGATATGGCGGCGGACAAAATCGGTTTTTTGCTCGAGTTCAAACAGTGACTGGGTCATTTCCCTATTTCCTGATAAATAAGTCCTGGCATGACATCCTGATAACCAAGACCTGATGTTCCTGATGGTCGGCTGAGACCGACTCCACTCATGTTCGCTATGCCGCAGCCAAGAGAGCACGGCACTGGATGCTCGCTGGCACCCCGGGGATCAACCCTGTAAAACCGCGCGCTGGCTAAACCCCAAAACGCCGGATACGAGTGACTTCATCCTGCTGTCGACTCCGTCGGCAGCCATACAAAAGGGCCCCGCACGTTGGTGCAGGGCCCGGGGGCATTACTCTTCGTCCACCACGTTCTGGTAGCCTTCGGCATCCAGCAGGTTGGCCAGCTCGCTCTCGTCATCGAGCTTGATGCGGAACAACCAGCCAGCGCTGTAGGGATCGGAGTTGACCAGCTCGGGGCTCCCTTCCAGCTCGTCGTTGACGGCAATGATCTCGCCGCTCACCGGGCTGTAGATATCGGAGGCCGCCTTGACCGACTCGGCCACGGCGCAGTCGTCACCGGCACTGACCTGCTTGCCCACTTCAGGCAGTTCGACAAACACCATGTCACCCAGCAGCTCCTGGGCGTGCTCGGTGATACCGACCACGGCCTCGCCGTTGGCTTCAACACGGATCCACTCGTGGGAAGTGGCATATTTCAGTTCGCTCGGGATATGGCTCATTTGTGCTTCCTTTGATCTTTGAGTCGCGTTTAAAAACGAATATAAAAAGCGATGGGGAAGGCACAGCCCTCCCCCAAAACGGTATTAAACCAGCTTCTGGCCGTTACGGACGAAAGCGGGCTTGGTGACCTTCACGGTGACCAGTTTTTTGCGGATCTCCACCTCGGCCAGTTCACCGATATCACGAGGCACCCGCGCCAGGGCAATACTGTAGCCCAGGGTGGGGGAGAAAGAGCCGGAGGTGATCACACCTTCCCGCTTCTCACCGTTTGCCGCGGTGAAGGTGACCGGCATACCGGCACGCAGCACCCCTTTCTCTTCCATCACCAGACCCACCAGCTTGGGCTGGTTACCCGCCGCTTTCTGCGCTTCCAGCACGTCGCGGCCGATAAAGTGGCGATCACTCGGCTCCCAGGCAATGGTCCAGGCCATGTTGGCAGCGAGCGGAGAGACTGACTCATCCATATCCTGACCGTAGAGGTTCATCCCTGCTTCGAGGCGCAGGGTATCGCGGGCACCGAGGCCGCAGGGGGCCACCCCGTTATCCAGCAGCGCTTGCCACAGCTCACAGGCTTTCTCTTGCGGTACCACGATTTCATAACCATCCTCGCCAGTGTACCCAGTGGTGGCGATAAAGAGATCGCCAGCCTGCACGCCGAAGAAGGGTTTCATCCCCACCACGGCAGTGCGCTGGGCGGCGCTCAGTACGGCGGCGGCCTTGACCTTGGCATTGGGCCCCTGCACCGCTATCATCGCAAGCTCGGGACGCTCGGTCACTGCGATATCGAAATCGATGGCGTGATGGCGGATCCATGCCAGATCCTTCTCGCGGGTAGCGGAGTTGACCACCAGCCGGTAAAACGTATCGCCAAGATAATAGGTGATGAGATCATCGATGACGCCCCCTTCAGGGGTCAGCATGCCGCTGTAGAGCGCCTTGCCGGGGGCAGTGAGTTTGGCCACATCGTTGGCCAGCAGGTGTTGCAGAAAGGCTTTGACCCGTTCGCCGGTCAAATCGACGATGGTCATGTGGGAAACATCGAACATACCGGCATCGCTGCGCACCGCGTGGTGCTCTTCCAGCTGGGAGCCGTAGTTGATGGGCATTTCCCAACCGTGGAAGTCCACCATCTTGGCGCCGGCTTCCAGGTGTTTGGGATGCAGTACAGTAGTCTGGATCATCGCATTCTTTCCTTAGCAAAAAGCCTTTTCGCTTTGGCGACAGCCCTTGCGAACCGTGTCTTCACCCCGGCAGCGCTGCGCCGCAGCGGGAACACGTCAGATCACAGGGTGTGGCTCGCTCCTGCCCTTGCCAGGCAAGAGGGATTCCTTGAACGGAGCGGATTATATGACAAGCAGGCGAGCGTGCCGCTCAAAAAAAACTAATCCCCTCCCGTAAAACTGACTCCAGACACTAAGATAAATGCAGTGATAAAAACAGCCATAAGCCGACTCATGCGAGATTAAATTTTGATTTTTACCGTTTCGTCACAATTTGCAGAAAAACGTTTCGCTCCAGTACAAAATTAAAGGCTGACACCCAAAATGGGTCATCAGCCTTGTCGGATTACTTTTGTTGCAAAAAACAGCGGGTAATATTAGTTTTTTTCACCCTTGGCCTGCATGGCACTGCTCTTGGTCACCGCAACAGCCCAGTCAGGACGGGCCAATGCGGGCAGTTCGCCCTCCAGCCCCATGGCGGCACGGATCACCCCCTCCTTGAACGGTGTCAGCAGATTGGCCGCGCGCAATCCGACACCCCGCACCAGCTTCTTGAGCGGGTTGGTGCCGCTGAACAGCCGCTTGAGCCCTTCCATCGCCGCCAGCATGCGAGCCGCTTCGCTCTTGCGCCAACGCTCGTAGCTGCGCAGGTTGGCGAGCAGGCCGATATCCTCGCCCGCGGCATGATTTTGCAAGATCTGCTCCGCCAGCGCGGCCGCATCCAGCAGGCCAAGGTTGACCCCCTGCCCTGCCAGCGGATGAATGGTGTGGGCCGCATCTCCCACCAGCACCAGCCGCTCGCGGGCAAAGTCGCGGGCATAGCGGGCGGTGAGCGGAATGGCGCTGCGCGGCCCCTCCACCTTGCACAGACCGAGGCGGGCATCGAAGGCGGCGGTGAGCTGGCGGTTGAACTGCTCGTCATCACAGGCACAGAGCGCCTCGGCACGGGCCGCAGGCAGCGACCAGACGATGGAGCTGAGGTTCTCCTGCCACAACGGCAAAAAGGCGAGCGGGCCATCCGGGGTGAAGATCTGGCGAGCAACAGCTTCATGAGGTTCGGCGCAGCGCACCGTTGCCACCAGGGCGTGGTGGCCATAATCCCAGCTGGTGAGCGGAATATCGGCCTGACGGCGCACCCAGGAGTGAGCGCCATCGGCAGCCACCACCAGTTTGGCCGAGATGGCCTGACCATCTTCAAGAAGCAGCAAGGCGCCCGCCGGGCCGCTCTGCAGGCTCTTGGCTCTGGCGGGGGTCAGCAGCTGGATATTGCAGGCATCTTCAATCGCCTCAAGCAGCGCCAGCTGGATCACCCGATTCTCGACGATATGGCCGAGGTTGGCCTGACGCAGGCTGGCGGCATCGAAGTCGATATGGCCGAAACTGTCCTGCTCCCACACCGCCATCTTGTCGTAGGCCTGCAGGCGGCGCGCTTCAATGCCATCCCAGGCGCCGACATGGCGCAGGATCTGCTGGCTGGCCAGGCTCAGGGCGCTGACCCGGTTGTCGGCCACCTCCCCCAGCTGCGGATCGGGCAGTTGCCCCTCCACCACCAGCACCTTGAGGGGGCTATGTTTAAGGGCCGCAGCGAGCCCCAGCCCCACCATGCCGCCACCGACAATCACCACATCCACATTTTGCATCTGCATCATCTCATCCTTTCAGGGCTGACCGGCTGGCCAGCGAGGGGACGCCCGCGGGCACTCCCCCTTTGTTCATTATGTTTTGCTCAACGAATGGCGGTCACCATCTTCCGGTCAACAGGTTCCACTCAACAAGCGCTGGCTAGTTGCCGCACACATCGGCAACAAAGCCCAGGGTGCGCGAGGCGAGCGGCGCCTTGAGGCAAGGGAATCGCCCCATCAGGGTGAGCGCCAGATTGCGCCCCGCCACCAGCGGGTCGTGACCATTGGAGAAGATCTGGGCCAGCGAGGAGGTGAGCCAGACGGTCTGCGCCTGATCGCGCTGGCGCTGCTGCCAGTAGCCACTCAGCACCTTAAAGCTGCCGATATCCTCCCCCTCTGCCAACGCCTTGGCCACCGCCCCGGTAAGCAGGTCGAGATCCCGCATCCCGAGGTTGAAGCCCTGTCCGGCGATGGGGTGCAGGGCGTGGGCGGCATTACCGACCAGCACGGTGCGCTGGGCCAGCGGATAGTCGCAGGCGGTCAGGATCAGCGGATAGACGTGACGCACGCCGCATCGCTCGAAGCGGCCGAGCCGCCAGCCAAAGGCCTGCTGCAGACGAGCAAGAAACGCCGCCTCATCGAGGGCCATCAGCTCATCCACCTCATGCAGCCCGACGCTCCATACCAGCGAGGAGAGCCCCTCCTGCATCGGCAGCAGGGCCAGCGGGCCCCCTTCGGTAAAGCGCTCAAAGGCGCGCCCCTCAGGGTCTTGCGCCGTTTTGACGGTGGCGATGATGGCGTGTTGCTCAAAGTCGTGGCGGGTCACCGGCAACTTGAAGTGCTGACGTACAAAGGAGTTGCCGCCGTCGGCGGCCACCAGCAAGCGGGTCTCAATCTGTTCACCGCTCTCGAGAGTGAGGGTCACCTTCTCCTCATCGGGCTCTATCTCGCTCACCCGGGCCGGACAACAGACCCGGATATTGGTGGCGCTCGCCATCGCCCGTTGCAGCTCGTTACCGGCGGACGCCAGCTCGATCACCTGACCCAGCGCGGGCAGACCGTATTCGGCAGCCGACAAGCGAGCCTGACCGCAGTGGCCGCGATCCGAGACATGAATCTGGGTAATGGGGGTGCAATGGGGGCAAACAGCGGCCAGAGACCGCGTCGCAACAGCGCATCACAGGTACCGGCCGAGAGCGCAATGGCGCGGGCGTCGAACCCTGAATGGGTGTGCTGTTCGGGGACACTCGCCTCCAGCAGCAGGATCTCGAGGGGGGAGCCATCGGATCGAAGCAGGGCCGCCAGCGAGAGCGCCAGCACGGCACCGCTCATTCCACCGCCGACCAGGGTGACATCGACCTGTCGCACATCAGATTGAGACATAAGCAGAGAGGAAGAAGTGAAAAAGGTGGCCTCATGCTATCACAAAGCCGCTGACCGCATGCGAGGTCACCGGCAAAAAACCGGTTGCACCTCACAGGGTTAGCCACAACAGCGCCATAAAAAAGAGCGCCTGTTGGCGCTCTTGCAATAAGGAGGCTGGCTTGCCCGCAACACTCAATCAATGCAGGGTCGGCGGCGCGCTCGGGGTATCGGGGCGCTTGCCAAACTCTTCGAAGGCCATCATGACCCCCAGTTTGACGTGTTCGTAGAGCACCAGGAAGGAGGCTTCGTTCTCGTCATCTTCCTGATCGAACTCGGCAGAAACCTGAGTGATGCTGGCGATATCCTGGATCATCTCCTGCAGCTCTTCCGACGCGCGAGAGAGTTCCTGCTGCACCACGCCGAAACCGGCCAGAAATGCCTGTGACCAGTCCACCAGCGAATCGATGCGCTCATCGAGGGGGGCATCATCGCTTGGCAGCAGCAGTTCGACACCTTTTTGGGCCATCAGGCTCTCGACCACACTGTGATAAAGATCGATCATCACCTGGCGCACCGGGGCCGGCAGGCCGAAACCGTCGTTCACCAGATCGTTGAAATGGGGCACCCAGCTCTTCTCATCCAGTGCCACGCCACCGCACACCAGACCGCAGATCACGCCATGGGCCTCTACAGCCGTCGCCATCAGCTCATGCTGCTCCATCAGGTCGGCCACGGCCGCGTATTTCAGGGGGTTCGTTTTGCTCATCGAGGATCCGCTCAAAGTTCAGGCAAATTTGCAGAATTAATGGTCAGGATCCTAGCATTCTCCCCCCTCCAGAGCTAGCAAGGCCTTGAAACTTCTGCATCTGCGCTATATAGTCCCGCCCAGTTGTCCACGTGGATAAAGGCGGAAATCAGCTCCGCCGTATTGAGGAAGGCATGAGCACAGAGGCCGTAGAAATCGTCATTTTGGGACGTCCCTACAAGGTATCCTGTCCCTTGGGACAGCAGGATGCCCTGCGCCAGGCCGCCGAGCAGCTGACCGACAAGTTGATCGACCTGCGTCAACGCTCCAAAGTCTCCAGCAACGAGCAATTGGCTATCATGGCGGCGCTCAATTTCTGTCATGAGCTCTGCCTTGAAAAAGAGAAGAACCACCAATACTCTGAGACCATGGACAAGCGGATCAAGATGCTGCAGCGTACCATCGAAGCGGCCCTGATCGAGCACGGACAATATGGTGATGCCAGCGGAGAGGGGCAACAACCCTAATCGCAAACCGTTTTAAAATTCCCTGGGATGTTTGTCAGCCGGTTCAAGTCCCCGAGCCGATAATCATACCCAACAGGGGATCGGCCTTCTGGCTATTGCGCATGCTCGGCACGACCGAGAAGCCTGCGGTCAGATTCGATTCCCGCCTTGAACCTACGGTTCAAGGGCCCAAACCGGCAACGGCATCTCGGGGTACCAACAGCAAAAGCCCGTCACCTGCGTGACGGGCTTTTTCTTGCCTGTTTGGCTGCCTGGCACAGCCACTCACCGTCCAGACACAACTGAAACATGCCTGGGTGAACGACAGTGGCAATCCGCTACTCGTTGATCCCTCTGATGGCGAGGCCCTGCACCTTATGGTGGCCCCCCTTATGGTGGCACCATAGCGAGCGGGCTGCGCTCGCTCCCGACCCGGATGCGCTCGACCCAGACAATAAAGGGCGGCGGGCGGCCGCCTTGGTCATTACTCGCTTAGCGAATGGCTGCCATCTGCCGCACGCAACGCTGCTCTCTCTCATCCACCCGCTTGGCAAACCAGGCCGTGGTGAGGTTACGGGTGATTTTCGGACTCTTCAGCTGAATGCCGGGCAGGATGGCGCGGGGTTGCCGCTTGCCCGCTTGCTTGTCAGCCAAGGTAAAGATGCGATGGTAAAGGTCGGTCTCGGCAAACTCGGCGGTATCCCCTTTGCGCAGGCTCTGGGTGATCGCCTGTTTGCTCATATTGATCCGGCTGGCGAGGGAGTAAATAGCAAGCTCGGTGTTGCCAGGCTGGTCGCTATCATAGCGGATCACGTCCCCATCCAGCGCCAGATTTTTGCCACTCAAACGGCTAACTGCGGCCTGAAAAGCGGCGTTACGACTAGCGTACCAGCCAGCGTTGAAGTCGGCAAAGCGGTAGAGGGTATCCGGGTAGTCGACGGGATAACCAAAGATATGTTTGGTACCAAACCAGATGCCACCGCGGCGAGTAAAGACTTCGTGGCGAATCGAGTCCTTGATGGGATAGGGGTAACCGCGAGCGTTGGCCTCGGCAAAGGCGATACTCACCTGCATCGGACCACCGGTATGTACCGGGTTGAGGTTGCCAAACAGTGTCTTGCCCATCGGCAACATGCTGATCATGTCTTCGAAAATTTCGCTCATCTCCCGCTCGGTTCGCAATCTGTCGATGCGCTCGGCGTAACTCTTGCCACTGGGAGAGTCGATGGAGAGCGCGGCCCGCACCATAAACTCGGGGATCAGCAGCTTGGCCGCCCGTGAGTTGATCTCTTTCCAGGCGATCTTGCCAAGGCCCGGCACCACGGGGTCAGCCTGATAGGTGGCCTCCTGCTCTGCCACCGCCAGCACACTGCAGACGTTATGGTCGCTGACTGTCAGCCCTTGGGTGATGAGCGCCGTCACCACGTCATTGGCCCACCCCTGTTTGTCGATCACCTGACGGGGCAAAAAGCGCACGATGCGGCTCTTCATATCCGCCGGTTTGCGCGGCTGCATGGCAGGCGGTGTTTTGGGGGGGCTCACGCTCGCCCCTTTGGTCGGTGCGGAGGCGGGATCACTGGCACAACCTGCCAGCAGCAAGGAGAGCAGCAGTGGCAGTGTGGGTATTGCAGAGAAAACAGAGCGGCGAGAAAAGGTCATCAACGTATCCGGTACAAGGGCTGGAAGCAGACCCGCCCAACGGCGGGCGCACACATGGTCTTGCATTGTAGAGGATTGGTCCACTTGGCTAAAGTCCCATACGCTGCCCCCCTTACCAAGCCGGACAGGTACGGCCGAAGCTTGGGATGACGCGCTCACGGGCGAGGGGCTTTAATCGAGAGTGATTTGTATTTAGAATGCCGCAGCCAGGATGCTCACGGTATGGATACCCATGAATACTGATTCACTTGCTCTTCTCTTCCCTC
This sequence comes from Aeromonas veronii, assembly GCA_041319085.1. Lineage (NCBI taxonomy): Bacteria > Pseudomonadati > Pseudomonadota > Gammaproteobacteria > Aeromonadales > Aeromonadaceae > Aeromonas > Aeromonas veronii. The sequence goes on from CP101033.1 coordinate 2,781,603, forward strand.
ACCTGCAACTGTGGCTGATCACGCCACTGCGGGAGTGCCTGACCGGACTGTTTGACTTCAACGGACGGCTGGGCGCCCCATTTCTGCTGATATCGGGTACGGTCGCTTATCTTCTTTATCGCTATCGCCGCCGCCAAGGGGATCCCGCAGCACGCAACTTTGCCGGTTTTCTCGGTGGCAGAGCTATCTGGCTGCACCCTTCTGCCCTGCTCGACTACCAATACTATCTGGTGCGGGCCCTGCTGCATGTGGCCCTGCTGGTCCCCATCCTGACCCTGCTCCATCCCTGGCTGTTGCAGGCGGACAATATCACGTCGGCACTCACACGGCTGTGGGGGGAGCGCCCGCGCTTGGCAGAGGCGAGCTGGCTAATGATGTTGTATGGCCTCGGAGTTTTTCTGGTCAGCGACTTCGCCCATTACTGGCTACACCGCGCCTTTCACAGTCGCTGGCTATGGGAATTTCACAAGGTTCATCACAGCGCCACCGTGATGGTGCCGCCCACCGCCAGCCGCATTCATCTGGTGGAAAAGCTCTCTGAAATCGTGATCAAGGGGAGCGCACTCGCCCTCTACTCCGGCGCTTTCTACTGGTTGTGCGGCGACTCCGTGCGCCCCTACACCCTGTTTGGCGTGGGCTATCTGGTGCTGATCTTCAACTCGCTGGCCGCCAATTTGCGCCATAGCCATATCTGGCTATCGTTTGGCCCGCGGCTGGAGCATATCTTCAACAGCCCGGCCCAGCACCAGATCCACCACAGCCGGGATCCCCGCCACTTCAACCACAACTTCGGCACCAATCTCTCCATCTGGGACTGGTGGTTTGGCACTCTTTACGTGACCAGCAGCCAGCCAGAACCACTCTCATTCGGCGTAGGGCCCAAGGACAATGTGCACTACAGCCGCCTGAGCGCGTTGATCCTGCGTCCCTTCCTGGTCACGGCGCGCAAGCTCTGGTACGCCCTGCCCCGTCCTCGCAGCCGTAAACCGCAGCCGGATTTAAAGTAGTCACGCTCTTCGCTCGCATGAACATGGCCCCCACAGAGCCAAACCGGTCGTCATAAAAAAGCCCCCCGCCATCGCTGGCGGGGGGCTTGTCACATATGCGAGTCGAGTGTGGCTTGCTCGCAGAGTAGTTAGCGGTTTTTCACCTTCTGATGCAGCTCCTGCACCGAGTTGACGTTGGCGGTGGCATCCACGCTGATGGCCATGCAGGTGGCAAACGCCTCATTCATGGTGGTGGTATACGCCACCTTGTTCTGCAAGGCGGCGCGACGCAGCTGCTTGGAGTCCTGGATCGCCACCCGCCCTTCGGCGGTGTTGACGATGTAGGTGTACTCGCCATTCTTGATGCGATCCAGAATGTGCGGGCGACCTTCGTGCACCTTGTTGACCAGACGCGGGTTGATGCTCGCTTCACCCAGCGCGACGGCGGTGCCGTGAGTGGCATCCAGCTCGTAGCCCAGCTCCAGCAGCTTGGCGGCCAAGTCAACCACCTGCGCCTTGTCGCTGTGACGCACTGACAAGAGGGCACGACCCTCTTTCGGTACGGCGTGGTTGGCACCCAGCTGCGCCTTGGCATAGGCCTCGGCAAAGCTGCTGCCCACCCCCATAACCTCACCGGTAGAGCGCATCTCTGGCCCCAGCAGCGGGTCAACTCCCGGGAACTTGGCGAACGGCAGTACCACCTCTTTCACCGAGTAGTAGGGTGGGATGATCTCTTTGGTGAAGCCCTGTTCTTGCAGCGACTGACCGGCCATCACACGGGCGGCAATCTTGGCCAGCGGGGCGCCGGTCGCCTTGGAGACAAACGGCACGGTACGGGCGGCACGCGGGTTCACTTCGATGAGATAGATATCATCGCCCTTGACCGCGAACTGCACGTTCATCAGGCCGATAACACCGAGCTCCAGCGCCAGCTTGCGCACCTGCTCGCGGATCTCGTCCTGAATTTTCTTGGACAAGGTATAGGGAGGCAGGGAGCAACCGGAGTCACCGGAGTGGATACCGGCCTGCTCGATATGCTCCATGATGCCGCCGATGACTACATCGGTGCCGTCGCAGATGGCATCCACGTCCAGCTCGGTCGCATCGTCCAGGAAGCGGTCCAGCAGTACCGGCGATTCGTTGGAGACGCTTACCGCCTCGGCAAAGTAGCGACGCAGATCCTGCTCGTCATAGACGATTTCCATGGCGCGGCCACCCAATACGTAGGAGGGGCGAACCACCAGCGGGTAGGTGATACGCTCGGCCAGCAGCACGGCCTGCTCCAGCGCGGTGACGGTGCCGTTTTCCGGCTGCTTGAGGCCGAGGCGCTCGACAGCAGACTGGAAGCGCTCACGGTCTTCGGCGCGGTCGATGGCATCAGGACTGGTACCGATGATCGGCACGCCGTTGGCTTCCAGTGCTCGGGCCAGTTTCAGCGGGGTCTGGCCACCGTACTGAACGATGACGCCCTTGGGTTTTTCGATGCGTACGATTTCCAGCACATCTTCCAGGGTCACCGGCTCGAAGTAGAGACGATCCGAGGTGTCGTAATCGGTGGAGACGGTCTCCGGGTTGCAGTTGACCATGATGGTCTCGTAACCGTCTTCGCGCAGGGCCAGCGCCGCGTGCACGCAGCAGTAGTCAAACTCGATACCCTGACCGATACGGTTCGGGCCGCCGCCGATGATCATGATCTTGTCGCGGTTGCTCGGGGCAGCTTCGCACTCCTCGTCATAGCTGGAGTACATGTAGGCGGTGTTGGTGGCGAACTCGGCGGCGCAGGTATCGACTCGCTTGTAGACAGGGAAGATGTTGTGACGGGCGCGCAGTTTGCGCACTTCGCCTTCGGCCACGCCGAGGATCTTGGCCAGACGGGCATCGGCAAAGCCCTTGCGCTTGAGGGCGCGCAGGAAGTCGGCATCGAGCCCGGCCATGCCGCGCTCTTTCACCTCTTCTTCCAGCTTCACCAGATCTTCAATCTGCACCAGGAACCAGGGGTCAATCTTGGTCAGCTTGAAGATGCCATCCATGGAGAGACCGGCGCGGAACGCATCGGCGATGTACCAGATACGGTCGCAACCGGCGTCCTGCAGCTCGTGACGAATGCGGGTCAGGGAGTCCGGGGCATTGAGGTCAACCATGGGGTCGAAGCCGGTTTTGCCGGTCTCGAGGCTGCGCAGCGCCTTGTGCAAAGACTCCTGGAAGTTGCGGCCGATGGCCATCACTTCACCGACCGACTTCATCTGGGTAGTGAGACGGTCGTTGGCACCGGCGAACTTCTCGAAGTTGAAGCGCGGCACCTTGGTGACCACGTAGTCGATGGCAGGCTCGAAGGAGGCCGGGGTGCGACCGCCGGTGATGTCATTCATCAGCTCGTCGAGGGTGTAACCGATGGCGAGCTTGGCAGCGATCTTGGCGATGGGGAAGCCGGTCGCCTTGGAGGCCAGCGCGGAGGAGCGCGACACCCGCGGGTTCATCTCGATGATGACCATACGGCCATCTTTCGGGTTGATGCCGAACTGGACGTTGGAGCCGCCGGTCTCGACACCGATCTCGCGCAGCACCGCCATGGAGGCGTTGCGCATCAGCTGGTACTCCTTGTCGGTCAGCGTCTGGGCTGGCGCGACCGTGATGGAGTCACCGGTGTGGATACCCATGGGGTCGAAGTTTTCGATGGCGCAGACGATGATGCAGTTGTCGTTGCGATCCCGCACCACTTCCATCTCGTACTCTTTCCAGCCGATCAGCGACTCGTCGATGAGCAGCTCTTTGGTCGGCGACAAGTCCAGACCGCGCTCGCAGATCTCGACGAACTCTTCGGTGTTGTAGGCGATGCCGCCACCTGAGCCGCCCATGGTAAAGGAGGGACGGATGATGCAGGGGAAGCCAACCATCTGCTGCACGCCCCACGCCTCTTCCATGTTGTGGGCGATACCGGCGCGCGGGCACTCAAGGCCGATGCTCTTCATGGCGATGTCAAAGCGACGGCGATCTTCGGCCTTGTCGATGGCATCGGCGGTGGCACCGATCATCTCGACCCCGAACTCGGCCAGCACGCCGTGCTTCTCCAGCGCCAGTGCGCAGTTGAGCGCAGTCTGGCCGCCCATGGTGGGCAGGATGGCGTCCGGGCGCTCTTTCTTGATGATTTCGCGCACCACTTCCCAAGTAATGGGCTCGATGTAGGTGGCGTCCGCCATCTCCGGGTCGGTCATGATGGTGGCCGGGTTGGAGTTGACCAGAATGACGCGGTAGCCCTCCTCGCGCAGGGCCTTGCAGGCCTGGGCGCCGGAGTAGTCAAATTCACAGGCCTGGCCGATGACGATGGGGCCGGCGCCGAGGATCAGGATGCTCTGAAGGTCGTTACGTTTTGGCATGGCTTCTCTTTTCCTCTTAAGCGCGATACTGCTTGATCAATTCAATAAAGTGGTCAAAGAGACCGGCACAATCGTGCGGGCCCGGGCTCGCTTCGGGGTGACCCTGGAAGCTGAAGGCCGGACGGTCGGTGCGATGGATGCCCTGCAGGGAGCCATCAAACAGGGAGACGTGGGTGGCGCGCAGGCAATCCGGCAGGCTGTTCTCGTCTACCGCAAAACCGTGGTTCTGGGCGGTGATCATCACTGTGTTGTCGTCGAGGCTCTTCACCGGGTGGTTGGCGCCGTGGTGGCCAAACTTCATCTTGACGGTCTTGGCACCGGAGGCCAGACCCAGCAGCTGGTGACCCAGACAGATGCCGAACACCGGCGTGTTGGTATTAAGGAAAGCCTTGATGGCCTCGATGGCGTAGTCGCACGGCTCGGGGTCGCCAGGGCCGTTGGAGAGGAAGATGCCATCCGGGTTCATCGCCAGTACTTCGGCGGCCGGGGTCTTGGCGGGCACTACGGTCAGGCGGCAACCACGGTCAACCAGCATCCGCAGGATGTTGCGCTTGACGCCGAAGTCATAGGCCACCACGTGATATTTCAGCTGGTCGGCATCCGGGGTGACGTGCCCCTTGCCAAGCTGCCAGCTCCCGGTCGTCCAGTTGTACGCCTCATCAACAGTGACCTCTTTGGCCAAGTCCATCCCCTTCAGACCGGGGAAGGCGCGAGCCTGTTCGAGGGCATAAGCTTCATCGACCTTTTTCCCGGCCAGAATGCAGCCAGCCTGAGCGCCTTTCTCGCGCAGGATGCGGGTCAGTTTACGGGTGTCGATGTCGGCGATGCCAACGATGTTGTGAGACTTGAGGTATTCGGAGAGGGATTGCTGATTGCGGAAATTGGAGGCAAGTATCGGAAGGTCCCGGATGATCAATCCCTGAGCATGGATCTGACTGGACTCTTCATCTTCGCTGTTGGTGCCGGTGTTGCCTATATGGGGGTAAGTGAGGGTGACTATCTGACGGGAATAAGAGGGATCGGTGAGGATTTCCTGATAGCCCGTCATCGACGTATTGAAAACCACTTCACCAACGGAACATCCCTCGGCGCCTATCGACACGCCTTTGAATACAGTTCCATCTTCCAGCACTAGCAATGCAGTGTGATTCAAGACAACCTCCAGTTATTTAGCTTTAAATTCAGCAATTTACCTGGGTGTTGCAGGCTCGTTTCCGGTCTTGGACAGGACTCGAACCCGGCAGATTTCTGGCAAATTGGGCGCATTCTACTTAAAAAAGGTGGCATTTCAACGTCTTTTCTCAGATGAAATGCATCTAAATTCAATAAAAAAGCAACATTACCCATTATCTATGCACTCAACCGCTTTGCAACCCCCTCCCATGAAAGAAAAGGAAAAACCACCACCAAAAGATGCCACCAAGCCAGTAATAGCGACAAAAACCAACAAAAAAACCAATTAAAACAATGATGTTTATTTTTACACAAAAATCATTAATGACAAAATCAACGCTTTTATGATGACAAGAGTGAACATGAAAAATGGAAAACGTTTTTCTGTGTTTGAATTTTTAGTCTTTTCCCATCGGTGTAAAAAAATGGCTTCATCAGCCATAAAGATGCTCAAATCGGTCACCTGGTGATGACATTCAGGAAGGGAAAATCTGGTGGATAACGCAATAGTGTTATTTATAAGGCATTCAGATAAAAATTGCAGGCAGTGTGTCTTTTTACACAAACTCTGGCTGACTGACAGCAAAAACCCCGGCAAGCCGGCAATGCTGTTCACTTAAGCGGAGCCGCATTGCGATCTACCGGAAAGCGGGTCTTTGATATCTTCACCGCCCTGGGTCTCGATGGCCTGGGGCGTTTTTCTATGAACATGACGCCTATGCTCCCCCGCAACTCCGCCAACCTCCGTGGGGTATGGGCTGGCGATATCGCGCCCGCCATCACTGCCATCTGGTTCGCGATGAACTGACAGGCAAACTTGAAGCTCACCTCATTGGGCGCTCGCTGATGAGCTACGGCGGCCTGGCTCGCCTCCCGCCTGACCAGATTGTATCCAAGCAGCAAACCCCACAGTTCCTGATAAACCAAGTCCACTTTCTTGCTTCTCAGTGTGATGGCGTTGTGCTGCATCGCACTTTTGATATCCCGGTATCCCAACTCGATTTCCCAGCGCTCGTGGTACAGGGTCGCCACCTGCGCTGCGCTGAATCGGGTTACGGGCAGGGAGGTAAAGACCGTTTTCTCCTTGCCTGCCACCTCGTAGGTCACTGCGCGAACTTGCCAGTGCGTCGGTAACTCGGGGTTTTTCTTGCGAGCCTGAGGCGAGACCGTCATTTGCAACAGACGGTCACCGTCGCCATAGCGCTCAAGTTCCGTGTATACCAACCCCTTGCGTTCCGGGATGAGCCAGTGACGGTCGGTGTCTTCGGCCTGAATTCGTAGCAACAGGTCGGCACCGAAGAAACCTTTATCCAGCAGGGTCACCGACTTGTCCGGCAATGAGTGAATGAACTCACTGGCCAGGGGGATTTCCCCTTTGCGATACGGGCTGATGGCCGCGTTGGCAATGACATGCGAGCGGACATTCATCAGCGTGACCAGCCGCAGCATTGGATAGGGTGTCTGCCGGTTGGTTGACGTGTTACCCGAACCGAAATGCGCCCTGAGTTCAGGCATATCCTGGGTACGAAACAGGGCTCCATCGATGGCAAAGACCTGTAAACCGTGCCACTGGTCTTCAGGATAACGTTCCCGTCCCCACACATCGGCACACTGCTTGAACAGCCACTCGAGCGGCTGTTTGCCGAGTCGCTGACGGGCTTGAGACAGGGCACTGTCCGCGAGCAAGGCGTCATTGGCCAACCCTTCTGCACAGATATTGAGGCGCCGAGCGACCTCGGAGATGGGCTCATTACGGAAAAAGGCCATCCCCACGACGAGCCACAAGACCATATCAGAAGGTAAGCGGCGTCGGCGGATAGTGGCCTTTTCAGACAAGGCGGCAGCGGCAGTAATCCATTCGTCGGGAATATGGTCGGCAAAAATTGCCAGCCGAGCCAGCATGTCGCCAGATGTCTCAACAACATCGCTCAGGTCGTTTGCAATAGACATAAAAAAATCCGGAACCAGTGATTGGTTCCGGATTGTCCTACAGCAGAAGGATCGGTCAATGGATCCTTAACTGATCAGCATTGCGGCAAGCCGGGGTTTTTCACTGGGTATCTGTCACACAACAGAGCAGCACAGAACCATCACTTGAGATTGAGCACATCCTGCATGTCATAAAGACCGGCACCCTGCTGGCCAAGCCACTTGCCCGCCCGCACAGCACCATTTGCGAAGGTCAGACGGCTGGAGGCCTTGTGGCTGATCTCCACCCGCTCGCCGATATCGGCAAACATGACGGTATGCTCCCCCACCAGATCGCCGGCGCGAATGGTGGCAAAGCCGATAGTGTTGCGATCCCGCTCGCCAGTGATCCCCTCGCGGCCATAGACGGCGCACTCTTTGAGATCCCGGCCCAGGGTTTTGGCGACCACTTCACCCATGGAGAGCGCAGTACCGGATGGCGCATCCACTTTGTGGCGATGGTGGCCTTCGATGATCTCGATGTCGGTATAATCCCCCATCACCTTGGCGGCCTGTTCCAGCAGCTTGAACACCAGGTTGACCCCGACCGAGTAGTTGGAGGCGAACACGATGCCGATCTGCTTGCCTGCCTCTTTAAGGGCGGCCTTGCCTGCCTCGTCAAAACCGGTGGTGCCAATCACCATCTGCTTGTGGTGGGCCAGCGCAAAAGCCAGATTGGCCAGGGTCACCTCGGGACGGGTGAAGTCGATGATGAGATCAAACTCGTCCCGTACCTTGTCCAGACTATCGCTGACCGCCACGCCCAGATGGCCCAGCCCGTTGAGCTCACCGGCATCCAGCCCGATCACCGCAGAGCCCGGTCGCTCCAGCGCCGCCCCGACCACCACGCCATCGGCATGGCTGATCGCCTCTAGCAGCACCTTGCCCATACGACCATTACAGCCCATCACGGCCACCCGGATCGGATTGTCCATCTCCACCCTCTCATCTCTATTTAGGAAAGAGACCGTTTTACCAGCCTGCGCCAGGTTTGAAAAGCTCACTCTGCGCCATCACCAAGCTCCGACATATAAACGAAAAAAAACAATATATCGGAATATTTGACGGCTTTATCTAAAATAACGGAATCACAAAACAAAAGCACCCATCCGTCTGGACGTCTATCTTGACCAAACGGGGTTGACTCACTACTGTGGCTCCCCCAATGCGGCAGGATGCCCGCCCTGTTTTCTCCCGATCCCAATCAGATAAAGGCACAAAGCAGTTTATGACAGGAGGTCATTGTTCAATTTCAGAGGAACACATGATCCAGACTCAACCCAGTGCCAGGGCCTTGCTGCCACTTCTGGTTTTTCTCGCACTCTTTATCGGTACCGGTACCTGGCTGACCCTGCAGGGGGTCGAATTTGCCTTCTATCAGCTGCCTGCCCCCGTGGCGGCCCTGCCTGCGGTGATGCTCGCCCTGCTGCTTGGCAAAGAGGGCTTCAACAGCAATCTGGAGACCTTCTTCAAAGGGGTCGGCCACAGCAACATCATGGCGATGTGCCTTATCTATCTGCTGGCGGGGGCCTTTGCCAGCGTGGCCAAAGCCACCGGAGGCGTTGATGCCACCGTGGCGCTGGGTCTCTCGCTCATCCCCAGCTGGGCGCTGTTGCCCGGGCTGTTCCTCATCTCTGCCTTTATTGCTACCGCCATGGGTACCTCCATGGGCACCATAGGTGCCGTGGCGCCGGTGGCCCTTGGCGTGGCGCAGGCGGCCGGCATCGATCCGGTGCTGATGGCGGGTACCATTCTCTCCGGCGCCATGTTTGGCGATAACCTCTCCATCATCTCCGACACCACCATTGCGGCCACCCGCAGTCAGGGGTGCGAGATGAAGGACAAGTTCCGCGAGAACTTCAAGATTGCGGCCCCCGCCGCCATCACGGTGATCCTGCTCTATCTGACCCTGGGGTCTGTGGGTGAATCCCCTGCCAGCGGCAGCGCCATCGAGCTGTTCAAGGTGATGCCTTATCTGCTGATCCTGGGGCTGGCGCTCGCCGGAGTGAATGTGTTTGTGGTGCTGGGGATCGGTATTCTGGCCGCCGGTGCGGTGGGCATGATCAACGGCTACGCCATCGGTCAGTTCAGTAAGGATATCTATCAAGGCTTTACCGGCATGCAGGAGATCTTCCTGCTCTCCATGCTGATCGGCGGTCTCGGCGCCCTGATGGAGCGTCAGGGTGGACTGGCCTGGATAAGCGAGCGCATCAGCGCCCTGATTGCCCGTTTCACTCGCGAGCACAACGGCGAACAGAACGAGAAAGCGGCGGAGCTCGGCATCGCCGGGGTGGTAAGCCTCACCAACCTCTGCACCGCCAACAACACGGTGGCCATTATCGTCGCCAGCAAGGTGGCCCGGGATCTGGCCGAACACCACGGTGTCACCCCGCGCCGCGCCGCCTCCATGCTCGATATTTTCTCCTGCGTGGTACAGGGTCTGATCCCCTGGGGCGCACAGGCGCTGCTGCTGGGATCCATCTTCGCCCTGTCGCCGTTGGCGGTGGTGAGCATGAGTTTCTACCCGATGGCGCTCGCGGTGGCGGCACTGATTGCAGTGTTCGTGAAGCACCAGATGCACGGCAAGGCTGACAAGTAACAGGATAACGTCCATGCGTTTCTACACAGGATTAGCGCTCGCGGTGGCGGCACTGATTGCCGTGTTCGTGAAGCACCAGATGCGCGGCAAGGCTGACAAGTAACAGGCCAGACGCTGGCGTGCCGACATGCCATCAACAGGGGCCGCACCGCAGCCTCTGTTGATGCAGTATCGGATGCGCCAACGTTCATCCGCCCCCTTGGCATCAGCCGTCCGGGGCGGTTTTTCCCCTGTCGCCCCCTTAACGTACAGAGTGAATGTGCTAAGGTAGAGCGCGTTCAAGCCATTGATGCGCAGCTTTACCAGAGGTTCCCCATGCATGAGTCCCAACCCGAACGTCAATCCCTGCGCCAACTGGTTCGTCAACGCCGCAAAAATCTGAGTCCGGCCGAGCAACAAGCGGCGGCCCAACAGCTGCTGGCCCAGTTCAAGCAACACCCCGAGATCCTCGCCGCCAAGCGCATTGCCCTCTATCTGGCCAATGACGGGGAGATCAACCCCCTGCCCACCATCCATTGGCTGTGGGCCCAGCACAAAGAGGTCTACCTGCCGGTGCTCCACCCCTTTACCCCTGGTCACCTGCTCTTTTTGCGCTATACCGCCACCAGCCCCATGGTGCGCAACCGCTACGGCATTGAAGAGCCCGAGCTGGATATCCTGCAGGTGGTGCCCCACAGCACGCTCGATCTTATCTGCACCCCGCTGGTCGCCTTCGATGCCCAGGGTAATCGCCTTGGCATGGGGGGCGGCTACTACGATCGCACTCTCGCCATCTGGCATGAGCACAAGCTGGGCCCCAAGCCACTCGGCATTGCCCACGACTGCCAGCAAGTGGATGCAGTCCCGCAAGAGGAGTGGGATGTGCCACTGCCCCAGATCATCACCCCGAGTTACTGCTGGCGCTTTGAATAGGCTGTTTTTGGCCGGCGGCCCCGGCTTTGTGCGCGCAAACGCAGAATAAACAGGCAAACGATTTACAAAGTCCCTCTTTTTGCCCCGGAACGTGAGCAACAAGGTCGCGACGGGGTACCGGGTTGGATATAATGCGCCCGCTTTTTTCTTAAGGAATGATCATGACTCAAGATGAAATGAAGAAGGCGGCCGGTTGGGCTGCGCTCAAGTATGTGGTTCCCGGCACTATCGTCGGGGTGGGCACCGGCTCTACCGTCAACCACTTTATCGACGCGCTGGCGACCATGAAGGACGAGATCAAGGGGGCGGTATCCAGCTCCGTGGCCTCTACCGAGCGCCTCAAGGGCTTCGGCATCACCGTATATGATCTCAACGAGATCGACGCCCTCTCCGTCTATGTGGATGGCGCCGACGAGATCAACGGCACCCGCGACATGATCAAGGGCGGTGGCGCTGCCCTGACCCGCGAGAAGATTGTTGCCGCCGTGGCTGACAAGTTCATCTGCATCATCGACAACACCAAGACCGTCGAGGTGCTGGGCCAGTTCCCGCTGCCGGTGGAAGTGATCCCGATGGCCCGCGAATACGTGGCCCGCGAAATCCGCAAACTGGGTGGCAACCCGGTGTGGCGTGAAGGGGTGGTCACCGACAACGGCAACCACATTCTGGATGTGAAAGGCATGGCCATTACCGATGCCAAGGCGCTGGAAGTGCAGCTCAACGCCATCGTAGGCACCGTCACCAATGGCCTGTTCGCCGCCCGTGGCGCCGATGTAGTCCTGATCGGCACGCCGGACGGGGTTGTGACCCAATAATCACAGTATGAATAGACAACGGCGCCTGATGGCGCCGTTTTTATTTATCCCTCAACAAGTTGCATACGGATGTTTACAACAATCGTTGATAACTTCAAAGAATTTGACTTTCGTCACAAATATTCCCTCTCCCAAACGTTTTTGCTACTTTACGGTTTTCTTCGCACACCAAATCTGCACTTACGTTTGCACATACAGAGGGATCGTCATGACTGCCAAGTTTTCGTTGGACAAGGATAAAATCAAGGTTCTGCTGCTGGAGGGAGTCCATCCCAACACCGTAGAGACCTTTCGTGCCGCAGGTTACACCAGTGTGGAGTATCTCAAGACCTCGCTCTCCGAAGAGGAGCTGATCGAGCAGATCCGCGACGTCCATTTCATCGGGCTGCGCTCCCGCACCCAGATCACCGAGAAAGTCCTCGACGCCGCCAACAAGCTGGTCGCCATCGGCTGCTTCTGCATCGGTACCAACCAGGTGGAGCTGGAAGCGGCCCAGATCCGCGGTATTCCGGTCTTCAACGCCCCCTTCTCCAACACCCGCTCGGTCGCCGAGCTGGTTCTGGGTGAGATCCTGCTGCTGCTGCGCGGCATCCCCGAGAAGAACGCCAAGTGCCATCGCGGCGTGTGGGAAAAGCTGGCCAATCGCTCGGTGGAAGCGCGCGGCAAGAAGCTCGGCATCATCGGCTACGGCCACATCGGTACCCAGCTTGGCATCATCGCCGAAAGCATCGGCATGAAGGTTTATTACTACGATATCGAGAACAAGCTCTCGCTGGGCAACGCCATTCAGGTGCCGAGCATGGTCGAGCTGCTCAATATGTCTGACGTCATCAGCCTGCACGTGCCGGAGACCGCCTCCACCAAGAACATGATCGGTGCCGAGCAGCTGCGGATGATGAAACCGGGCGCCATCTTCATCAACGCCGCCCGCGGTACCGTGGTGGATATCGATGCGCTGGCTGACGTGATCAAGAGCGGCCATATCGCCGGCGCCGCCATCGACGTCTTCCCGGTCGAGCCCAAGTCCAACGACGAGGAGTTCCAAAGCCCGCTGCGTGGGCTGGAGAATGTCATCCTGACCCCGCACATCGGTGGCACCACCCATGAAGCGCAGGAGAACATCGGGCTGGAAGTGGCCAACAAACTGGTCAAATACTCTGACAACGGCTCCACCCTCTCCGCCGTCAACTTCCCGGAAGTGTCGCTGCCGGGCCACAAGGGCTCCAGCCGCCTGCTGCACATTCACCGCAACCAACCGGGCGTGATGAACAAGATCAACCAGATCTTCGCCGAAGAGGGGATCAACATCGCCGGTCAATACCTGCAGACCAGCAGCCATATCGGTTACGTGGTGATCGACGTGGAGACTGAGCACAGCGAGAAGGCACTCGCCAAGCTCAAGGAGATCAGTGGCACCATCCGTGCCCGCATCCTCCACTGATAACCCCGTTTATCAGGGCAGCAAAAAGCCCGTCATGATAGTAATGCCAGTCAGGTTAAACCTGACTGGCATCGTTTTTACTGGCTGTTATTCACACTTTACCTCTGTGGCCTTGGCTGTTTCGGTCATCTCCTGCCATGGCCCCCTCCGATGATGGCGCTGGCTACAGTTGAGATGCCAGCCTCACGCTCAAATCAGCCCCCAGGCGGCAATCTGGTAGATCCATACCATCGCCAACAGGGTACCGACCAGCCCCATAATGACGCCGATCCGTACCATCTGGCGGCTCTCCACCAAACCGGTGGCGTGGGCCAGCGCATTGGGCGGGGTACTGATGGGCAGCGACATCCCGAGCGAAACCGACATGGTAACGGCCAGGATCAGGGTGTGACTGCCGCCCCACTCGGTAAGCGTTGGCATGCTGACCGCCAGCGCAGCCACCAGTGGCAGCAGCAAGTTAGCGGTTGCGGTATTGGACATGAAGTTGGCCATCACCACCGCCAGCAAACAGGCCCCGACCAGCACCGCCAATGTGGAGTACTCGTGGAACGGAATGTGGGTGATGAGCCGCTCGGCCAGTCCCGAGTCCTCCAGCGCCAGCCCCAGCGCGATACCGCCGGATACCAGCCAGAGCACGTCGAGGGAGATCTTGTGCAGATCGTCCTTGGTGATGATGCCGGTGGTCAGGAACACAGCCACCGGGATCATGGCGACCACGTAGGAGCTCATGCCGTGCAGATCCCCCAGCAGCCAGAGCACTATGGTGGTGATGAAGGTGAGGTAGACCACCCAGGCGCGAGGGGTCTGCATAAAGCGACCCTCAATCTTGAGCTCCATCCGCTTGAGGGTGCTCGGGAAAAAGCGCCCCAGCAGAAACCAGCCGAGCAGCAACAGTAACACCACAAAGGGCACCGCAAATCCCATCCACTGGCCGAACGAGATGGCATGCTCGCCGGTCAGGTATTTGAGGGCCACCGCGTTGGGCGGGGTACCTATGGGGGTGCCGATCCCACCGAGGTTGGCCGCCAGCGGGATGGCCAGCACAAAGCCGATTTTGGCCGGGTCCTTGTCGGGAAACGCCGCCAGCACCGGGCTAAGGATGGCCAGCATCATGGCGGTGGTGGCGGTATTGCTCATAAACATGGAGAAGGTAGCGGTGATCAGCATCAGCCCCAGCATGACGATCCGGGGATCCTGACCGAACGGCCGCAGCAGTACCCGCGCCAGATTGACATCCAGATGGTATTTGGTCGCCGCAATGGCGAGGAAGAAACCGCCGAGAAACAGCATGATGACCGGCGAGGCAAAGGTCGCCATCACCTCGGTCGACTTGAGCAGCTCACCAAACCCCGGCTCTGCCTTGTCGGCAGTCATGAACCAGAGCCCCTTGTCGGAGAGCAGCAGCAGCTCCAGCACGATGATCAGCACCGAGGTAGCAAAGATAGGGATGGGCTCCAGGATCCAGCAGAGGGCGGCCAGCACGAAAATGGCCACGACCCGCTGCTCGATGACGGTGATCCCCTCCAGCGGGATCCAATGGGTCGGGATCAGCAGGATGGCGAGGCTCAGCAGCAGTGGCAGAATAATCTTGTGATTGATGGGCACTATTTTCTCCAGGATCGGGAGTAAGGAGTCAATAGTGGCATAACATGCTATCGCCTCACGCGGCTTTCTCGCCAAAATGAGAGCTGGCTAACTGCATGGCGCCCGGTTTTGTGAGTCGCATCAAGCTGGAGCCGGCGCACAATGGCTCACTCCTCAACGCTTGCAACAAACAGGCAAAAAAACGGGCCCGCTGTTCGTTGAACACGACAGCGGGCCCGTTTCACCATTCATGCCGGTGAGGGGGCTCAGAAGTAGATGCGGGTCACTGACTCGATGACGCAACCCGGGCGACGGATCCCTTCGATCTCCACCTTGATCTCTTTGAGCAGCTCCAGCCCGCCCTTGATGGGGGTGACCCGGGCCAGCTTGGTGCGGGCGCGGATGTTGCTGTCCACCTTGATGGGGTACGGGAAACGCACCTGATCCAGCCCGAAGTTCACCACCATGCGGGCGGTCGGGAACTCGGGGGTGGCCTCATCGACCGAGCCGGTCAACTGCGGCAGCAGCGCCAGCGTCAGAAAACCGTGCGCGATGGTGGTCTTGAAGGGCGACTCGGCAGCTGCGCGCTCCGGATTGGTGTGGATCCACTGGTGATCCCCGGTCACCGCCGCAAACTGATCGATCATCTGTTGGCTGACATGGAGCCACTCGCCGACATGGGTCTCTTCACCGATGCGGGCCTGCAGGGTGGCATAGAGCTCGGCCGCCTCGGCATCCAGCTCCACCGCAGGTTCCTGAGCCGCGACAGGCTGACCGTTGGCCACCTGTGTCGCGGTTGCTGCATCCTGTTGCTGCTCGCTCTGGGACTCGGCTTGCAAGTCCAGCACACGCCCCAGCAAAGGATGAAGATGTGCCTTTTGCTGAAACTCACGCCAGTAGTCGCGGATCGCTGGAGAGAGCCAATCCTTGAGCTCAAAGGGGTGCTGCGCCAGAATTTCGCGCTTGCGCTTCAGAAAATCGACAACTTTCATCTACCGATCCCTATTTGATTCAATGTCTGTAAAGAGGTCTAACCAGTCCTATTTTATTAAAGTTTCAGCTGTAAGTGCAAAAAATTCTCAGCGTACAGTTGTACCAGGTCAGAAGTTACTACTTACACCATGTAACCAGCACGATCTGCCAAAGAAGAAATAATTGCCAGTGATGCAGTCAGCAGGGGGAATTAACAGGGTTCATCATGAAAAAAGGCCCTCGTCGGGCCTTGTGATGGGGGGTCAGCGTACGCTCGACCAGCCGTTATGTAATTCCTCTTCATTCAGAAAGGTCCAGGCCAGGATCCGACTCACCTTGTTGCCCTGCGCCATGTCGATCACCCGAACCTGACGGGCACCCACCCGGCTCAATGCCTTTTTCGCCCCCGGCAAGTTCTCTTTTTTCGACACCAGCGAACTGAACCAGAGGCACTGAGTGGCAAACTCCTTGCTCTGGGCAATCATGTTGGCCAGAAACGCCGTCTCGCCCCCTTCGCACCAGAGCTCGGCCTTCTGACCGCCGAAGTTGAGCACAGGGGTGCCTGTCACCTCCTTGCCCAGATTGCGCAGCTTGCGCTCCGTCCCCTTGCTCGCCTCTTCCAGCGATGCATGGAACGGCGGATTACACAGCGTCAGGGCAAAGCGCTCCTTCGGCCCAATGATGCCGCGAAACACATGGTTGGGGTTGCCCTGCAGGCGGCACTCAATCTGATTGCCGAGCCCATTGCTCTTGGCCAGCAGGGTGGCCGCCTTGACCGAGACCGGATCGATATCCGATCCCACAAAACGCCAGCCATATTCGCGGCAGCCAAGCAGCGGATAGATGCCGTTTGCCCCCACCCCGATATCCAGCACCCTCACCCCCTTGCCGGTAGGAAGCTGGCCTGCACTCTCGGCCAGCAGGTCGGCCACCCGATGCAGGTAGTCCACCCGTCCCGGAATGGGAGGGCAGAGGTAACCGGCAGGCAAGTCCCAGTGGGCAATCCCGTAGTGATGGGCCAGCAAGGCGCGATTGAGGGTCTTAACCGCATCGGGATTGGCAAAATCGATAGTGCGGGTGCCGTAGTCATTGATAAAGACGTGGGCAGTCAACTCGGGCGTTCGCAGGCAGAGCGCCTCAAAGTCGTAACCCGCCTGATGGCGATTACGGGAGTGAAGTCCGGATTTACAGTCGCCCGACGTGGGGCCACCGGCTGATGGGGTGCGGGGTTTCATGCTGAGCCTGCCGAAGAAAACGGGCCCACACTATAGTGATTTGATTCGGGAAAGTCTAAACGATGGCATAAAAAACCGGGCTATCGAGCCCGGTTCAAGTGAGGTTGGAAAAACAGTCCGTACTGCGAGCCGTTTGTCCAGCCTGACTCAGATGTCGATCCGGCGAGCTTGCCAGAACTTGCTGCGCCAGTATTGGCTGTCCAGCTTGGAGCGAGTCACACCGGCACTGGTTGAGGCATGGATAAATTCGCCATTGCCGACATAGATACCCACGTGGTTGAGACGACGATTGATTTTGAAGAAGACCAGATCACCTTCGACCAGATCCTGCTTCGAAACGCGCGTCCCTTCGTGGACTTGGGAGCGAGTATCACGGGGTAATTCGACACCAACGGCATTGCGGAACACTTCACGAGCAAAAGCGGAACAATCGATACCGCGCTGGCTGCTGCCACCCATCCGGTACGGAACACCACGCCACTCTTTATATACGGTCAGAATTTCATTCACATCGGGTGTCTGGGAAGCTTCCGGTTCGATGACAGGTTCAACCATGGAAACTTCGATCTTGCTCACGACCTCGGGTTGGGGTGCCGAGGCACAACCCACCATTCCGAGCGCGACCAGCAGTAGCATCAGGTGGCGCAATCCTTTATCCCCGCTAAATAGTAAATTTTGTTAAAATATGGCCCCAAAGGGCAATTTATAAGGCAACAGCACCCGACTATATCCAAGAATTCTATCGAGGCAAGTGAAAATCCCTATCAAGCTCACATTTTTGCAAGAAAATGCACGGTTTTTCATAATTAATGTGATCATGACCAAACAATATACAATCGCAAAAAGAGCCATGGGGCTTATAGATAACTGGCTTTTATCCCTGCTTCAGCACCTTTTTTAAGTGAAAAACGATGATCGCAACCGATCTTTTTTTGTTAAATCCGGCAAGCATCTGCCAGGAAAAGCTCATTAAACTGCCTGAATTGTTATCTACCGATGAGCTACATATCTGGCACACCATGATCCACCCCGGGCGGCGTCAGGAGTACCTGGTGAGCCGCGCCCTGCTGCGCCAGCAACTGGCAGAGCGGCTGCAGCAACCCACCGCCAACTTGCAATTTTGCAACGGCCCCCACGGCAAGCCCCGAATACACGATGACGGCTGGCAGTTCAATCTAAGCCACAGTGGCGACTGGCTGGTGCTCGCTCTTTGTCCACAAGGGCCGCTGGGGGTGGATATCGAACTGGGCAAACGGCGGCATCATCCCCTCCCCCTGGCCCGCCGATTTTATGCACAGAGTGAATATGAGTGGCTCTGCACGCTGTCCGCTCAAGAGCAGGAGCGGGCCTTCTACCGGCTCTGGTCACGCAAGGAGGCGGTGTTGAAAGCCCACGGCGGTGGCATAGCCGCCGGGCTCGAGAAGGTGCGCTTTGTTCCGGAGCAAGGGTGGCGACTCGACAACCAGCTCGATGATACCCCTTATCAGGTCCAGGATTGGCCCTTTGGCAGCGGCTGGCTCAGCCTTGCCGCTGCAGAAACGCCAGTGAATCTTTACCGGTTGGATGAGCGCTTGAATTGCCACGCCATCAACCCCATGTTAATCCAAACACTTGCTGAAGAGTCCAACCCATGATCGTCGACATTACTCCCCAGAATTTTCACGCTGAACTTATCGATGCGTCGATGAAAAAGCCGGTTGTCATCTATTTCCATGCTCCGCAGATGCCGGAGTGTCAGGGGATGACACCGTTGATCGAATCACTGGTTGGGCCCGCCAATGAGCAGGTCACCCTGGCCAAGGTGGATATGAACGATCCCCAGTTGCAGCCGCTGGCCAGCCAGCTCGGCCTGCGCGCCCTACCGGCGCTGGTGCTTTTCCATCAGGGGCGCCCTGACGAACAGGGGATCCTAGAAGGGCCGCAAGATGAAGCCACCCTGCGCCAGTATTTCGCCGCCTTCGCCCCCAAAGAAGAGGAAGAGCTGCTGGCCAAGGGACAACAGGCACTGGCTGACGAGCAGCCCAGCATCGCCTATGCCCATCTGACCAAGGCGCACCAGCTGGCCCCTGAGCGTCACGACATCAGCCTGTGGCTCATTCAGGCCGCGCTCGACCTCAATTTGCTGGATGAAGCCCAGGAGCGCCTCGGCACTGTCCCGATGGTGGCGCAAGATGGTCACTTCCATAGCCTGAGCTCACGGCTCGCGCTGGCCCTGCAAGCGGCAGACAGCCCGGAGTTGCGTGCGCTGGAAGCCCGCTATGCAGCACAACCCGATGATTTTGTCCTCACTCAGGAGCTGGCGGTGCAATACAATCAGGCTGGCCGTCAGGAAGAGGCGTTGGGACTGCTGCTGGAGATCCTCAAGCGGGATTTGGCATTCGGCGATGCCAGAAAGACCTATCTCGACATTCTGGCGACCATGGGCAGCACACCGGCGGCGCAGAGCTACCGTCGCAAGCTCTATAGTCTGCTCTATTGATCCGATTCGAACTGGCGAGTCATGGTGGGGGAGTGCCGGGAGACCGGCATGACCTCATGGGTCAAGTACGAAGAGCGTGCAGTAGGAATAATGTTGAAACCGTGAATTTCAGGCAAAAAAAAATGGCGCATAACTGCGCCATTTTTTCGCATGGATTACTTCTTGTAAGAAGTAGCCATGTTGTCGATGCGCTGGTTAGCACGCATAGCTTCTTGCTTGGCTTCGGCAACATCAGCAGCAATTTTGGACTGATCAGCACGAACTGCGCTAACATCTTGAGCCAGTTGGTCAACTTTGTTAGACAGATTCTGAACGGAAGTTTCCAGTTCGCTGGTGTTTGCACAACCGCCCAGCAGAGCGGACAGACCAACAACACCTACCAACAACAATTTTTTCATTTTTAAAGCTCCCTTGAACTCGCCAGACGTTTAGCAAGCGGCGTGATTATGGCACAAAAAAAACCTACTTTGCATAGCCCCCACCACAGATAAATGTATTAAAACCCTCATTTTTTTTTGAATGAACAGTTTTTGTTCAGATCCGTCTAAAAAATGAGTGCCGAGTGGTAAGGGCACGAACAAAGGTTAACCAAAAATTTGCTTTTTTACAATTTCGTATGAGGCTCAGGCTGTACGTTCTGACAACAATTGGCGATATTGCACCAGATCCTCGATGGTCAGCACCGGCATCCGGTGCTGGCGACCGAACGTAACCAGGTCTGGCAGACGAGCCATCGAACCATCTAGTTTGGTCAGTTCACACAACACACCAAACGGTTTGAGACCGGCCAGTTGCATTAAATCGACCGTCGCTTCGGTATGACCACGACGGGTAAGCACCCCACCGGTTCGCGCACGCAGCGGGAAAACATGACCCGGGCGGTGCAGATCACCCGGTTTGGCGCCGTCGGCGATAGCTGCGCGGATGGTGGTGATACGATCTGCCGCCGAGACACCGGTCGTGACACCCTGCGCCGCTTCGATGGTCACGGTAAAGGCGGTCTGGTAGTGGCTGGTGTTGGCTTCCACCATCATGGGCAGTTCCAGCTGACGAACCCGCTCGTCGGGCAAGCAGAGACAGACGATGCCGGAGCACTCGCGGATCATCAACGCCATCTGTTCATTGGTCATGGACTGCGCGGCGAAAATGAGATCGCCCTCGTTCTCCCGATCTTCATCGTCGACCACCAACACGCCGCCTCCGGCACGCAAGGCCGTCAGAGCCGCTTCGACACGAGCAATGGGATCACCGAATTCACTGAGTAGAGACTGATTCATGGTAAAACTCCTAAACAAGACAAGGACCAGAATCAGGGCATAGAAAGGCAGACAGAGATGGGTATGCAGCGGCCAGCCCACCAGGGCAAACGCGGCAATATCTGTCTTATCCTCTTTCATCCGGACTATCACCGTCGGCTCCGGCCTCTCACCGGATCTGCTGACCCCAACCCGGTAATCAGCCGGGTCGGGCGCTCGCGGGCTCCCCGAGTCAATCGGGATACCGCCGGTGGGGAATTGCACCCCGCCCTGAGAATAAGCGCAGACAGCCTAAAGAAAAACGGTTGCAGATGCCAGCCAAAAACCCCCGCTAACTGAAAAGCGTTTCAACATTGCACTCAGGATCTCGATCTTCCACCTGCTCGCCAGCCCGAGAGGTCATGACCGGCGAATTTCTTTATGGCGCGGATCGGTTTATGGCATAGTGCCCGAAACAAAAAAACAGGGCCCGAAAAGAGAGCCTGAACAACGCTGCCGGCGCAGACAGCGGCACCAACACCACAAACGGAAAATGACAGAGATGGAAAAGAAAATACTGCTCACGGATTGCCCGGATGCCAAAGGGCTCATCGCCAAGATCACCAACATCTGCTACAAGCACCAGCTCAATATCATCAAGAACGATGAGTTTGTGGATCACGAGAATGGCCGCTTCTTTATGCGCACCGAGCTCGAGGGGCGTTTCAACGACGAGACCCTGCTGGCGGATCTGGACGATGCGCTGCCCACCGGCTCCCAGCGTCATCTGGTCAAGGCGGGCAAGAAGCGCATCGTCATCCTGGTGACCAAGGAGACCCACTGCCTCGGCGATATTCTGATGAAAAACTACGCGGGCGCGCTGGATATGGACATCGTCGCGGTGATCGGCAACTACGACACCCTGGCCGAGCTCACCGGCAAGTTCAATATTCCGTTCCACACCGTCAGCCACGACGAGTTGAGCCGTACCGAACATGAAGAGCAGGTACGTGCCATCATCGACAGCTATGATCCTGACTATGTGATCCTGGCCAAGTACATGCGGGTGCTGACCCCGAGCTTCGTCGAAGCCTATCCACGCAAGATCCTCAATATTCACCACTCCTTCCTGCCCGCCTTCATCGGAGCCCGCCCCTACCGGCAGGCTTTTGACCGTGGGGTCAAGCTGATCGGGGCCACCGCCCACTTCGTCACCGACGATCTGGATGAAGGCCCCATCGTCGAGCAGGACGTGATCCACGTCGGCCACGCCTTCAGTGCGGACGACATGGCCAAGGCGGGCCGGGATGTGGAAAAATCTGTGCTGAGCCGCGCGCTGGAGCTGGTGCTGAACGAGCGGGTGTTCGTCTACGGTAACAAGACGGTAGTCTTCAAGTAATCAGCCACCGCGGCACGTATGAACACACCAGAAACAACAACGGCTCCCGCGAGAGCCGTTGTTGTTTCTACGCCATGCATCAGAGCGGCAGATCGTTTACCGTCACGGCGCCCTTCTCCAGCTTCAGCTCGGAAGTCAGCGCTTGCTTGTAGGCCTTCAGATAGCCCATCAGGGTCAGCTGATCGAGCATGGGGGCCAGTTGCGGCACCGCCTTACCCAGCTGGTCGCTGAGGTTGGCATGCAGCACGCCGCTGAGGGCCTGCATCCCCGCCTCGCTGTTGAACAACTGCTCCAGCGAGGTAGAGGCCAGCTTTATGTCGCCTTTTATGGCCACCGCCTCACCGTTGAGCTTGGCGCTGAGATCGGCCAGCTCCAGGGTCGCGCCACGTTTGAGCATCTTGTCCAGCGCCTGCTGGATGGCGGCATCTTCAACCCCCTTGCCACCAGCGGCCTGCAGCCCCTGATACCCTTCCAGATCCAGACCGTTGAGGTTGAGCGCCAGCTTGCTGTCGGTAACCGCCAGCGTGTCAGTCTCGTTTTCCAAATCCAGCTTCGCAATCTTCACCTGATAGCTGCTGGAGAGAGTCTGGGCATCATCGCCGGTCAGCTGAGTCTCGGTGCTCATCCCCTGCAGGGCGACCTTGACGCTGTCAGGCAGTTGCACCGTGAGGGCCGCGAGGGTCATCGCGCTCTGTGGCGAGAGGAGCACACCGCTGATCTCGGCAATGTCGGCACTCCCTTTCAGATCGGCCAACACCAGGTCCATCTTGCGCTGCTCTTCGTGGACCGTCATCCCCTGCCAGGTCATGGTGAGGTGTCCACTCCCCTCCAGATTGCCGTGAAACTCACCGCTAAGAGGCAGGAAGCTGAACTCGTCCAGCCCCTGTTTGACCTTGAATTCGTTGGCCCAGAAGCGGCTGCTGTTACCCTGGGTCCAGAGGCTGGTGACCGACTCCAGACCGAGTTCCCACTGCTCCATGCCCAGTGCGGTAAAGACCGGCGCCAGAGTGCCATTATGGGTATCGAGCAGGAAGTGGCTCTTGATGTAAAGCGGCAGGATCTGGCTCTTGACCACCAGTTGCAGCTCGATGGGCTGACTGCCCTCCAGTTCGCTGTCGATAGCAGCCAGCTCCTGTGGCGACACCACGACCTTCAGGATCCCGTCACGGGTGAAGAGGTTGCTGCTACCTGGCTGCCACTGCATGTCGAGCCCGCTCTCTTTCTCCACCCTGGCGATCTGCTCCGCCATGATGTTGTCGAAGCTGTTGCCCGTGTACCAGCACGCAGCCAGACCACCACCTACCAGTGCCGCACCCACGGCAAGGGCCACTATCTTTTTCATATATCCATGGTCTCCAGGGAGTTGTCACTGCACTCTACGGGGCGGACTCGGGGCGAGGCAAGCCCAATCAGATGGCGAACCCCCATTCTTGCCGCTCGCCACCGCCTCACAGCAAGGGACTGAAGAGATAGAAGATATTCTCCATCGCCTTCTTGTACCAGGGACGTGCCTGCCATTGGGCCAGGGTCATCGGGGTGGCTTCCGCCATATAGCCCTGCACCAGCCGATTCATCTGGGCCACGAACGAGGGGTTGTCCACCAGCAGGGTCACCTCGAAGTTGAGCCAGAGGCTGCGCCGATCCAGATTGACCGTCCCCACCAGCGCGAAGTCGTCATCCACCAGCACGCTCTTGGTATGGAGCAGCCCCGCATCATAGCGGTAGATCTCCACCCCGGCCGCCAGCAGCTCCTCCATAAAAGCGTTGCAGGCATAATTGGCCATGATGGAATCGTTGCGAGCCGGTAACACCAGTTGCACCTGCACCCCGCGCACCGCCGCCGAACTGAGTGCCGCAGCCAGCGGATCATCGGGTACAAAGTAAGGCGTCGTCAGCACCAGATGGCTGCGCGCCTGATAGATGGCCAGCAGCAGGCTCTGCTGGATGCAGTCGCCACCAACGAAGGGGCCGGATGGGACCAACTGAGCACGGTAGTTGGTCTGGGGCCAGGCTTCCGGCTCATGCTGCAAGCTGTCGAGCAGCCGCTCGCCGGTCTCCATCTCCCAGTCCCAGACAAAGATCGACCACATCAGCGGCACCATGGGCCCCTGCACCCGGATCATGATGTCGACCCACTGGCCGACCCCGGCATCTTGCTTGAAGAAACGGGGATCCACCATGTTCATGGAGCCGGTGTAACCCACCCTGTCATCGATCACCACCAGCTTGCGGTGCATCCGCAGATCCTGACGCTGGAACAGAATGCGCCAGGCGCCGACCGGCAGCACCTCCACCAGTTTGACTCCCACCTTGCGCAGCTTTTTGGGCCAGTGAGAGCGGAAGAACTGCTTGCTGCCCACCGAATCGAGCAACAAGCGACAATCCACGCCGCGTTGCGCCACTTCAATCAGTGCCTCGCACACCTCGTCGGCATCGCCGCCCGGGTGCCAGATGTAGAACTCCAGATAGCAGGAGAGAGTCGAGCGGCGAATATCCTGAGCAATCTCGCGCAAGATCCAGTCCGGCTTGTTGAGCAAGGTCATGCGGTTGCCGGAGAGCATCGGCATGGCGAGCCGCCCCTGGATGAGATCGTGCAGCGGCTGCGCCTTGTCGCCCACTTCACAGCAGTGCTGGGGAAACAGACGGGCCAGCTGGCGGATCCAGATGGCGTAAGGGCGATACATGGCCTGGGCACGCTCGGCACGGCGGCGCCCCAGCTTTATTTCACCAAACAGCACATAGAAGCCCACCCCGGCAAACGGAATGGCATAGATCAACGCCAGCCAGGCCAGCGACACCCCGATGGGGCGGCGCTTCATCACCACCCGAAACGACACACCGGTGACGATAACTGTGTGAAAAAGCAGTAGCAGCCAACCCAGAAAACGGGAAAACAGCAGTTGAAGATCGTGTTCCAGACCGTTGAACAACGGGGACTCCTTCTAATCGACAAACAGCGCGATGGGCAGACCCCAACCGGCTGGGATGGTATGCTGTTAGACAAATCCATTCTATCAGGTCGCACGCATGATCCTGCAATCTATGCTGCTGAGCCTGGCCATGCTAGGCCAAGGCTCATATGACATCAATGAGCAACAGATAAACCAGTACCTGCAATCTCAGGTACAAGTCGATAAACAGCTGGAGCTGCCGGGCATCATCAAGGCCCATGTGCAGCTGGAGCAGAGCGATGTCCAGATCGGTCGCCAACGTCCCGATACCGCTCGGGTCTATGGCAAGGGCAAGCTCAAAATCGCTCTGCCAGACAATACCGAATATGACGCCCGCCTGCAGATGACCTATGAGGCGAGACCCCGCTATGACAAGGCCCAGAGCGCGCTCTTTCTCGACAACATGAAACTGGTGGAGTACAAGCTGGAGCCTGAGGCAGCCGAGAGGAAGTTCGGGCTGATGCTCAACATGCTGCTGCAAAGCATGGAGCAGCGGCTCGAGACCAAGCCGGTCTACAAACTCAATGACAAGGATCCGGATCAGGCCTGGCTGAAGGCAAATCTGCTGGGGCTGGAGCTGTCACCGGGCAAGATCCACCTGCTGACCAAACCCCGCTAAACCGCTCAATTCAGGAGGGGCTGAGTGGTATCCCGTACCAGCAGCTCCACCTGATAGCCCTGCTGCTGCTGCCGCTCGTAGAGGGAGAAGAGCGACCCGCTCAATTGATTGAGGGGCATATCGGCAAAACCGGCCTTGAGATAGAAAGGCTTCTCGAAGGGCAGCGCCTGACAGACCACAGGTTTGTCCGCCAGACCGTGGCAGGCGTGCTGCAGCAGCCGTGACCCCAATCCCAGCGATTGGTAGTGGGGCAACAGGCGAAAGCCACACAGATGGTAAAACTCCTCCTCGTCCCGCAACCGTACCGCCCCCACCAACCAGTGAGCATCACGCACGACAAAGACCCGCTCGGCCAAGTCCGGCACATAGTGGGAAAATGTCGTCTCGTAATAGTCCCTGATAAGGGATAAGTCGGCATCGCAGTACTCTTCGAAAGTGAGTTCTATCGCCAGCTTGCTTGTCACAGACAAATCCTTTGATATTCAATAAATAAGATTAGAGATGGCAAACTAATCCGACCAGCTGACGCCTGCACGATAGCATGCCTTCAAGCCACCAGCCACTACCAGAAGATCTGCACCATGATAACAACTACTTATCACAACGGATACATTGATCCCGGTCACTGAATCGGATCATTTGCCCCCTGCTCGCCGCTTGTTCTGCCCTCGTCATGATGCTTTACTCAACATGGTCATCACTGGAAGGAGTATTACGGTTGAAAGCATGGCTGTTAGCAGGGTATATGTTGTTGATTCCCTTGAGCGGATGGAGCCAGACTCCCCCGCCCGCGGAGGTGATCTTCCTGACTGCCGCCTCCCCACCGCGCCCGGTCAACGAGCCCTCGCCCGCCCAGCAACCCGAAGCCGCTCAAACAGCGGCAACCGCGTCTAACGGCAAGCAGCAGATCCAGGTCTATAAATCGGTACAGCAGAACGGGGTGGTACGCTACTCCGACATGGCGCCCGAACAGGGCCATTACGAGCTGCTGCTGTTCAACGACTGCTTTGCCTGCGACCCCAAATCCAGCGTCAACTGGCAGACCACAGGGCTGTTTCTCTATGACTATGCCAGCACCATCAAGGCGGCCGCCAAAACCTATCAGGTTGAACCTGCGCTGATCCGGGCACTGATCCATGCCGAATCCGCCTTCAACCCGCTGGCGGTCTCCCGCAAGGGTGCGATGGGCTTGACCCAGCTGATGCCCGCCACGGCGCGGGAACTGGGTGTCGGCAATGCCTTGCTGGCGGAGCAGAATATCTTCGGCGGGGTGAAATATCTGGCAGGACTACTCAAGCAATATGACGGCAACGTGGCGCTGGCAACCGCAGCTTACAACGCCGGGGCTGGCGCCGTACAAAAACATGGTGGTATCCCGCCCTATGCGGAAACCCGTGCCTATGTGGAGCGCGTCCAGCTCCTTCACTTGCGCTACAAAGAGATGCTGCAGGCCAAAGGGCTCTAGCCCTCGGTGCGGATAATTCACTCTTCCCCTCCAGAAACAAAAAACACGCCCGCAGGCGTGTCGATACCACACGTTGTTTCGCAAATGATTACTGCTGCTCAGCCGCCACCAGGCGATATGCCAGCGCACCCAGAATGGCACCGACAATCGGGGCAACCCAGAACAGCCACAGCTGGCTAACAGCCCAGTCACCGACAAACAGCGCAACACCGGTACTGCGGGCCGGGTTGACCGAGGTATTGGTCACCGGAATGCTGATGAGGTGGATCAGGGTCAGGCACAGGCCGATGGCGATCGGCGCGAAACCGGCAGGCGCGCGGCTATCGGTGGCACCCATGATGACGAACAGGAAGAAACCGGTCATGACAATTTCACACACCAGTGCGGCAGTCAGGCTGTAACCACCCGGAGAGTGCTCGCCGTAGCCGTTGGAGGCAAAACCGGCAGAGAGATCAAACCCTGCCTGACCGCTGGCAATCACGTAAAGCACCGCAGCAGCAGCTATGCCACCCAGCACTTGCGCCACGATATAAGGCAGGACACCGGATGCCGGGAAACGACCGCCCGCCCACAGACCAACGGTGACGGCCGGATTGAGGTGGCAACCGGAGATATGGCCGATGGCAAACGCCATGGTCAGCACGGTCAGACCGAAGGCCAGCGAGACTCCCAGCAAACCAATCCCGACGTGAGGGAAGGCTGCAGCCAGCACGGCACTGCCGCACCCGCCCAATACCAGCCAGAAAGTGCCCATAAACTCAGCAGCAACAGGTTTCACATTATTTCTCCCATTTGAGATAACACCGAACAAGACCCGAGGAGGGCCCATGCTTGAACACTCGCAGTATTATGGGAGTGTGAGTCCAGATTGCGAACTCTGCCGACAAGGTTCACTAGATGTGACACTTATCACAATTTATTGATTGGATAAGAGATTTGTCATTAATGCCGCTGGCTGCACGTCTTATCCACAAGGGCGTCATGCGACAACTTGTGACGCCTTTAGCAGATGCCCCGTAAACCCTAGCCCAATCGGGCGGGGATATAAGGGGAGCTAATCTGATGCGTTTGCGAGCCCGCCTATGTCTTCAGTGTCTCGATAGTCGCGCCTGCCGCACGTCCGCAGCGGTTGTTGATTTCACTGGCACGCGCTATAACTGTACTTATATACAGCCTGTGTTTTTAATCATGAAAAGAGCCACAAAAGTACGCATTTACCCCACCGACGAACAAGCGGCATTCCTCAATGCCCAGTTCGGCGCGGTGCGGTTCGCGTACAACAAAGCCCTTCATATTCAGCGGCACATGTTCCAGCGCCACGGGGTTTCACTGAAACCCAAACGCGACTTGAAACCCCTGCTCGCTGTGGCAAAAAAATCGCGCAAATACAGCTGGCTGAAAGAGTACGATTCACAAGCCTTACAGCAGGCGGTGATCAACCTGGATAAGGCATTCGCCAATTTTTTCAACCCCAAGCTCAAGGCCAGGATGCCCACCTTCAAGAGCAAGAGAGGCAGGCAATCGAGCTACCACCCCAATGGCAAAGTGCTGACCGATGCCATCCTGTTACCGAAGATGACGCCCATCCGAGCTGTCATTCACCGAGATATTATCGGCGTGGTCTCCAGCATCACGGTCAGCCGTGGCCCGACAGGGAAATACTATGCCTCCATCCTTTGCGATGATGGCCGTGAGGCTCCCGCCAAGCCCTCCCTCATCACAGCGGTGACAGGCTATGATATGGGGCTGTCCCACTACCTCATTGCGTCGAGTGGCAAAAAGATGGCCAACCCGCGCCATCTTATCAACGCCAGTCGCAATCTGCGGCGAAAGCAAAAAGCACTGTCTCGCAAGAAAAAAGGCAGTGCCAATCGTAGTAAGGCCAAATTACAGCTGGCCGCCCTGCACGAGCGGGTAGCCCATGCTCGCGCTGATTTTCAGCACAAACTCTCTCGCACGATAGTTGACGATAACCAAGCGATCATCGTGGAGACGCTTAAAACAACCAATATGATGAAAAACCACAAGCTGGCCCGCGCCATTGGCGATGCTGGCTGGTATGGTTTTATCATGAGGCTGGAGTACAAAGCCCAAGCGGCGGGCCGCCACCTAATCAAACTCGATCAGTGGTTTGCCAGCTCTAAACCATGTAGCGAGTGCGGCCACAAGATGCCGGAGATGCCACTTCACCAGCGACAGTGGGTATGTCCAGCGTGTGGGGCAGAGCATGACCGCGACATCAACGCGGCCATGAACATTCGACAGCAAGGAATATTGGAATTAAAAGCGGCGGGGCTCGCCGTTTCTGCCCATGGAGGCCAGCGTAAATCCGTCAATCTGACGGTAGCGGCCTAAGAAGTGGGAAGCCTCGCCGCTTGCGGCGGGGAGCAGTCACCTCAATTGCTCATCTGTTGAACGATATAAACGGAGGTGTGGTCAGTTTCCTGCCGGTGCAAAGCGGCTGACAATCTGTCCCTGATGCTCAATCCACTCCATGAACATGGCGACAGGGCGGGCATAGACCTGACCATCCTGCTCCGATTGATAGATCACCAACTGCTCCTGGGTTTCGGTATGCAGGGCCAGGGCCAGCACTTGATAGTAACCCCCCTTGAAGTGGCGATAGCGGCCGGGAACGGGTGCATGCATGGGAAAACCTCGCAGGAGTAAAAGTCGATGAGCGAACCACGTAAAGATGACACCGTCGGTGTCATGCAACTCATCGAAAAGGGGGACGAATACGATTTTTCACACAAGCCAATCGTGCCATAGGATCCGGATATTGCAACACAGTCGGGCAGCTTTGTTAATTCACTCCCCATGTTTCACTGGTGAACCTCGGCTAGCACAAACGATCATGCTGAATTTAACGTTCTGGCAACCCTGTTTTATGGCTAAAAATCAGGGAATTCTTCTAAAAAGAGGATTGTTCTAGCATTCAATTCTGTGAAGAATAGGGGAAAAGAAATTTGATACTAAAAATCGCCTTTTTCGCCAACGCGTCCCCATGGGGAAGGAATCACAGTCACCATGTTCACTATCGACAAGTCGCACAAGCTCGACGATGTCTGCTATGACATCCGCGGCCCGGTGCATAAAGAAGCCCGCCGTCTCGAAGACGAAGGTCACCGCATTCTCAAGCTCAACATCGGCAACCCCGCTCCGTTTGGTTTCGATGCGCCAGAAGAGATCATCAAGGATGTGATCCTCAACATGCCGCTGAGTCAGGGCTACTGCGACTCCAAGGGGCTGTTTTCTGCCCGTAAAGCGGTGATGCAGTACTACCAGCAAAAAGGGATGCGCAAGGTCGATATCGATGATATCTACATCGGCAATGGCGCCAGCGAGCTGATCGTGATGGCGATGCAGGCACTGCTCAATAACGGCGACGAGATGCTGGTGCCCTCCCCCGACTACCCGCTCTGGACTGCCGCCGTCACCCTCTCCGGTGGCCATGCGGTGCACTACCGCTGCGACGAAGGGGCCGATTGGTATCCGGATCTCGACGATATCCGCGCCCGCATCACCCCGCGCACCCGCGGCCTGGTGCTGATCAACCCCAACAACCCGACCGGCGCCGTCTACGGCAGCGAGTTCCTGCTGGAAGTGATCGAGATCGCCCGCCAGCACAACCTCATCATTTTCGCCGATGAGATCTACGACAAGATCCTCTACGACGACATCTCCCACACCAGCGTCTGCACCCTGTGTGACGACGTGATGGTGGTGACCTTCAACGGCCTCTCCAAGGCCTACCGTGCCTGCGGCTTCCGCCAGGGCTGGATGGTCATTACCGGCCCCAAGGGCCGTGCCCGCGGTTACATTGAAGGACTGGAGATGCTGGCCTCCATGCGGCTGTGTGCCAACGTGCCGATGCAGCACGCCATCCAGACCGCTCTTGGCGGCTACCAGAGCATCAACGAGCTGATCCTGCCGGGCGGCCGTCTGCGCCGCCAGCGCGACAAGGCATGGGAGCTGCTCAACGACATTCCTGGCGTCTCCTGCGTCAAACCCAAGGGGGCACTCTACATGTTCCCGCGCCTCGACCCCAAGGTGTATGACATCCGCGATGACCAGAAGATGGTGTTCGACCTGCTGCAACAGGAGAAGCTGCTGCTGGTGCAGGGTACCGGTTTCAACTGGCCGGCACCGGATCACTTCCGGCTGGTGTTCCTGCCCCGCGAAGAGGAGCTGGAAGAGGCCATTGGCCGCCTCGCCCGCTTCCTCAAGAGCTACAAACAGTAAGCATAACTCATCGCAACAAAAAAAGGCTCCTTTGGAGCCTTTTTTTGTTGCGCACCATGATGCTGGCAACTCATGTGGCACTATCCCTCTCACGACCATAGTGCGAGGTAACCACGCCACCGCAACACCATTGCGTTGATATAAAAGCCCCCTCTTTTTCCAAAGAGAGGGCCCTGTTTTCACTTGCGTCAGGATCAGAGCTCGACCACGTCGAATTTCACATCCGGATTCACATCCGCATCGTAATCGACCTCGGCCAGACCGAAACCGAACAGGCGCAGGAACTCCTGCTTGTAGCCGGTGTAATCAGTCAACTCGGAAAGATTCTCGCTGGTAATGGAAGGCCACAGGTCGCGGCAGGTCTGCTGCACGTCTTCGCGTAGTTCCCAGTCATCCATGCGGATACGAGCCTGATCGTCCAGCGCCATGTCGGACGCGTAGAGACGGGTGCGCATCATGCGATCCACCTGCTCCATGCAGCCCTCGTGAATGCCCTTCTCCTTCATGATCTTAAAGGCCATGGAGATATAGAGCGGCATCACCGGAATGGCGGAAGAGGCCTGGGTCACCACGGATTTCAGCACAGCCACGTGAGCGGTGCCACCCTTGGCAGCCAGGTCACCACGGATGGCGGCAGCGGCGCGGTCCAGATCTTCCTTGGCGCGGCCCAGAGTACCGTGCCAGTAGATGGGCCAGGTCAGATCGGTGCCGATGTAGGAGTAGGCCACAGACTTGGCGCCGTCGGCCAGCACGCCGGCATCACGCAGGGCAGCCATCCACAGCTCCCAATCCTGACCGCCCATCACGGTGATGGTGTTCTGGATCTCTTCCTCATTCGCCGGCTCGACGGTGGCGGTGATGATCTGATCCTTGTTGGTGTCGATGGCAGTGGTGGTGTAGACCTCACCGATGGGTTTGAGGGCAGAGCGCACCACTTCGCCGGTGTCCGGCAGCTTGCGCACCGGCGAGGCCAGGGAATAAACCACCAGATCAATCTGACCCAGATCCTGCTTGATGAGCTCGATCACCTTGGCGCGGCACTCGTTGGAGAAGGCATCGCCGTTGATGCTCTTGGCGTAGAGACCTGCCTCTTTGGCGGCCTTGTCGAAGGCGGCGGAGTTGTACCAGCCAGCAGTACCGGTCTTTGACTCGGTGCCCGCTTTTTCAAAGAAAACGCCGAGGGTGGCAGCGCCGGAGCCAAAGGCGGCGGCAATGCGGGAAGCCAGGCCATAACCGGTGGAAGCGCCGATCACCAACACCTTCTTGGGACCATTCTCGATGGTGCCCTTGGCCTGGGTATAAGCGATCTGGCGACGAACATTGGCTTCACAACCGACCGGGTGAGTGGTGGTGCAGATAAAGCCGCGAACCTTGGGTTTGATGATCATATGGGGTCTCGGATCCGTTTAATGGATGAAATCGGGGCATAAGATACCTCATCTTGCCGCGATAAGGTGCTCTGATGTGTAGCCCGCCGCCGAAAATGAAAAAGACTGACGGGAAAATGAAAAACGACCCGCCCGGCGGGTGCCTGATCCCGAGGCCGTGGCAGCCCCACTCCGCGAGGCGCTCGGCACCCCATCGAGTAAAAGAGGTTGTTTTCCACATCGCGCCCCCAATCATCATGAGAACTCACTCGAACCACCGACACCGACAGGGAACAGCGTCGTCTCTCGTGACTGGTCGCGTTATTAGTACGACGGCGTGCGGCTAGAGCGGGAAAACGGCTCACAGACAGGCTAGGTACATTGACGCAAACGATGTCCGAAAATCAGTTCAAGCTTGCAGATAAGGAGAAGTCCAGACTTTTTTATTACCCCCATTATGGGTAATACTCAGAACCAATCGACACAAGGAATCGGTCGTTCATGGGATATCGTCAGCTTCTGACACTCTTGCTGCTATGGCTTCCCCTGCAACTGCGGGCAGAGCCTGTGCACCTGACCACCCTGGAGTGGCCGCCCTATACCAGCCAACATCTCCCTGATGGTGGCCTTATCGGCCATATCGTCAAGCGCGCCTTTGCCGAGGCGGGGCTTGAGGTACAATTTGACTTTTATTCCTGGCAGCGAGCCATATGGCTGGCGTCCGATCCCACCCAGCACTACAGCGGCTACTTCCCCAGATACTTCGCCGATGATCTGGATAAACGGTGGCATATCTCCACCAGCGTGGGCAATAGTGTGCTGGGCATGGCGCAGCAAGCCGGCCCTCTCATCCACTGGCGTCGACTCGAAGATCTCGCCTCCTACCGGATTGGCGTCGTCGCCGGTTATATCAATACCCGTGAATTTGATGCCCTGATGACAAGCAAGCGCCTCAACACCTTTGCGGTGGACAGCGATCACCTCAACTTGCGAAAATTACAGCGAGATCGGCTCGATCTGGCTGTTATCGATCGGGATGTTTTCTACTGGCTCACCTACCACGATGACAAACTCCACCCCGCACAGTTGCAGTTCAACCCGAAGCTCCTCGGGCACAAGAGCCTGCACATCATGTTCCGTCCCGATCAGCAGGCGCTGCAGCAGCGGGTGGACAAGGCACTCGCCAGACTCGATATCAAGAAGTTAAGCGAACAGTATCAGCATCACTATCTGCTATCAGCGCCTCCCCTCCAATGAGCCGCGTCGTAGAACGCCCCATTTGGCGGAAAAAGATGGCGTGAACCCGCGTTTTTCCTGCCTCTTATCCCGAGTTCAACACCTTTCTTACCGCTGTGTTTCTCATCACGATGCCCCTGACTGCGTCCTGACAAACAGGCCTTGATTGACACCAATTACCTGAAAGGTGAGGTTTTTTGTCAGCACGTAGTTTTTAAGTTCTTTAATCTGACATTCATCGAGTTATTGAAGTACTTCAACTTTTTCGTCGAGACGGGAGAGCAGAATAGCAACTAACCCTTTTGGGCTAAATAAAACAGACAATGACAATTCATGGTTCAGGCTACCCGCGGCAATATGGGTTGAATCACACGAGGTAACGGAATGATCTTGATGGAATTTTTGGTGGTACTCGGCTGCTTGCTGCTGGGTACCCGCTTTGGGGGCATGGGACTCGGTCTCATCAGTGGTATCGGTCTGTTCCTGCTGACCTTCGTCTTCGGCCTGGTGCCGGGCGAACCGCCGGTGCAGGTGATGCTGACCATTCTGGCGGTGATCGGCTGTGCCGCCACCCTGCAGACTGCCGGTGGCCTCAACCTGATGATGCAGGTGGCCGAGCGTCTGCTGCGCCGTCACCCACAATACATCACTATCCTGGCGCCGCTCACGACCTGGACCCTCACCTTCCTGTGCGGTACCGGCCACGTGGTCTACACCATGTTCCCCATCATCGCTGACATCGCGCTGCAGAAGAACATCCGTCCCGAACGCCCGATGGCCGTGGCCTCCGTTGCCTCCCAGATGGCCATCTGCGCCTCCCCGGTCTCCGTTGCCGTGGTCTCCATGGTCTCCATTCTGGCGGCCGGTCACGGTATCGGTCAGGCTTACGGCCTGCTCGACATCCTGATGATCGCCATCCCCTCCTCCCTGACCGGTGTCATCGTGGCAGCCCTGTGGAGCCTGCGTCGCGGCAAGGATCTGGACAAGGACGAAGAGTTCCAGGCCAAGATCAAAGACCCGGAGCAGCGTGCCTTCATCTACGGCGGTGGTGAAACCCTGCTCAACACCAAGTTCCCGAAAGAGGCCTACTGGTCTACCTGGATCTTCTTCGCCGCCATCGCTGCCGTGGTATTGCTCGGTGCCAACGAAGGTCTGCGTCCGGTGTTCACCATCAAGGACAAGACCGGCCCGCTCTCCATGAACCTGGTGATCCAGATGATGATGCTGATCGCCGGTGCCATCATCCTGATGCGCTGCAAGGTCAAGCCGGGCGAGATCGCCAACGGTGCCGTCTTCAAGGCGGGTATGGTCGCCATCTTCTCCGTATTCGGGGTGGCATGGATGAGTGAGACCTTCTTCCAGGCCCACATGCCGCTGCTCAAAGAGACGCTGGCCCACGTGGTACAGGCCCAGCCCTGGACCTACGCCCTGGTGCTGTTCCTCATCTCCAAGCTGGTAAACAGCCAGGCTGCCGCCCTCACCGCCATCGCCCCCATGGGTCTGGCGCTGGGTGTTGAACCCAAGCTGCTGATCGCTTTCCTGCCGGCCAGCTACGGCTACTTCGTGTTGCCGACCTACCCGAGCGATCTGGCCTGTATCGGCTTCGACCGCTCCGGCACCACCCGCATCGGCAAGTTCATCATCAACCACAGCTTCATCATTCCAGGGCTGATCGGGGTGGTGACCTCCTGCTCGCTGGGCTTTATCCTGACCAGCATCCTGCTCTAATCGCAGCGGCATTTACCACGCCATTGCAATACAGGCCCCCGCTTCGGGGGCCTGCTCTTTTCCCCGCACTGTTACCCCAACCATTTCCCCGCAGCCATTTCCGGACACTATGCCTTTACCTCTGCCCCCGCCGCTGGGTAGCATGCCCCCTCGTTCACCACCGGAATCTCATTCATGTCTCGCGTCATCCTGCTCTGGAGCGGTGGCAAAGATGCCATGCTGGCCCTCTGTCATGCCCGTCAGGCGGGCCATCAGGTGGTGGCACTGGCCACCTTTGCGCCACCAGAGCCCCACTTTCTCGCTCACCCCTTGCCGCTGGTGCGCCTTCAGGCGGAAGCCCTCGGGCTGCCCCATCTGCTGGTTACCATAGAAGCGCCGTTCGAACAGAGTTATGAGACGGCGCTGAGTCGCTTGCAGCAGGAGTGGGTTCTGGATGGGGTGGTGACCGGCGATATCGACAGCGTAGGGGGCGCACCAAACTGGATCCGCGAACGCTGCCAGCCGCTCGGGCTCACCGTCCACACCCCGCTCTGGCAGCAATCTCGTCAAACCTTGCTGGCGGATATGCTGGCCCGCGGCATCGTCGCCCACCTCTCCTGCGTCGATACCCGGGTACTGACCCCCGAGTGGGTGGGACGCACCCTCGATGCCGCCACCCTCAGCGATCTGCAGCAACTGGCCGAGCGCGAGGGCTTCGATGCCTGCGGCGAGCAAGGGGAGTACCACACCATGGTGACCGACGGCCCGGGCTTTGCCGCCCCGCTGCGCCTCGATGGCTGGCAGGTGGCGCGGCAGGATCATCTGGCCTATCTGGCCAAGCCGCAGGGGTAACGGCCTCAAACCATCTGGCCTTCTCACTCCGCGCGCGCGAAAAATCGAGATAAAAAACGGGAGGCAACAGCCTCCCGTTGGGGGTTGAGCGAACCCATTTTGAGCGGACCAATGACGCCCAGGACAGGGGATAAAGCGGCTTATTTCGCCAGCTTGCCCAGCACCCGCTGCAGCAGACGGATGCGCGGCTCGATGCTGTCGAGCAGCAGGAATTCCGCCTCCGAGTGGAAACCACCGCCCATGGGGCCGAAACCATCGAGGGACGGCACCCCCTCGGCGGCGGTGAAGTTGGCATCCGAACCACCACCGGCCTCCAGCCAGTTGAAGGAGATCCCCTCCTCTTTCGCAGCCGCCTCCACCAGCGTCATCAGCACCTCTGTGTCGCCACTCGGGCGCATCGCCGGCTTGAAGGTCTGGCGATCCACCTCGACCCGACAGCCTGCGAGGAAGGGGTTGTTGGCCATAAAGGTGAGCCGGTCGTGCACCGCAGCAGCCTCTTCGTTACTCCAGAAGCGCAGATCCACGATCGCCTCGGCAAAGTCCGGCACCACGTTGACGCCGGTGCCGCCCTGTACCACCCCCACGTTCATGGTGGTGCCCGTGGTCATGTTGACCTGCTCGTTGATGGCCAGCACCCAGTGCGCCAACTCGGTGATGGCAGAGACCCCTTCGGTCAGGGCCGAACCGGCATGGGACGCCTTGCCGTGGAAGGTGATGCGGTACTTGGCATTGCCCTTGCGAGCGCTGATGAGATCCCCGCTGGGGCGCGCCGCTTCAGCCACCAGCACGCAGCTACTCTGCTTGGCACGCTCGACTAGCCAATCCTTGGACCAAGGGGAACCCACCTCCTCGTCGCAGTTGTAGCAGACCAGCACCTTGAGCTTGGCAAGCAATGCCGGATCCATCTCTTTGAGGGCATACCAGATAGAGAGCAGGCCGCTCTTCATGTCCGACACACCGGGGCCAAAGGCTTGATTGCCTTCGATTTTAAGTGGGCGCTTGGCCGCCGTCCCCTCGGGGAAGACGGTATCCATGTGGCCGCACAGCATCACGTCGTAGTGATCGGCACCCGGCGCATTGGTGATCTCGAGGCAGGGGCCACACTCGGCAGCGAACTGGTGGCGGGTCACCTGCCAGCCGATGGCCTCATATTTCTCGGTCATGATGTCGGCGACCCGAGCTACCCCGGTCGGGGTGCGGGTACCGCAATCAAGATTGATAAGCGGGGCCAGATCGGCCAAATAGCTATCGAGGGAAAACGGGCTCTTTACAACTGTCATTATCGTCTCCATGCACCAATCAGCCTTGATAGCCGATCGTCTATTGCAACAATGCGACACAGTGAGAAAAGGGCGGGCAGCCATGCCACCCGCCCGACCGGTAACGTCCAAATACCACTACATGACCCACATCACTACATAAACAGCAGATAGTTGAGTACCAACGCCGTCACCAGTGCGCCAGCCATGGGCACGCTGGTGCGCTTGATCACCACGAAGGGCGATACCTTGGCAATCCCCGCGCAGGCGATCACCACCGCCGCGATGGGGGAGACGGTGCGCCCGATACTGGAGGCCAGCTGCATCGGCAGCAACATGGTGACCGCCGGTACGCCAAACTTGGCGGCCACCGCCGGTGCCAGGCTCGAGAAGCTGAGGAACGCTGCGTTGCCGGATCCCATGATGACCGCAGCCACCATGATCAGCGCCACCATCACCAGCGTCATCAGGCCGCTGCCGATACCGGCATTGCTGGCAGAGTGCAGCAGGGTGTCGATGGCACCGATGGCCTTGAGGGATTCGGCAAACAGCTCGGCACAGACGATCAGCGCAACTACCGGGCCAAACACCTTGCCCATGCCGTCGAGGAAGCTCGACAGCCCGGCAAACGCGGTACGCACCGAGCGGCTACGCAGCAGCTCGCACAGCATGCCGATAAAGACCGACAGCAGCATGGCAACTTCCACGCTCATCTTGATGTCGCTCACCAGCAGCTTGGAGAAGGTCATCATCAGCGCAAAGGGGATGATCGGCAGCAAGGCATACCAGGTCGGCGCCGTTACCTCATCGGCACCCTGCTCGTCCAGCTCGGCGTGATCGCCGCGATGCAGGGCCGGATCCCAGCCATCCTGGCGATCGCAGTGACGCTGCCAGAAAAAGTGCAGCA
The DNA here is from genome assembly GCA_041319085.1 of Aeromonas veronii. NCBI lineage: Bacteria > Pseudomonadati > Pseudomonadota > Gammaproteobacteria > Aeromonadales > Aeromonadaceae > Aeromonas > Aeromonas veronii. The sequence continues at coordinate 2,820,383 of CP101033.1, forward strand.
CCATGGTCACCAGCAGCATGGGGGCCACCAGCCAGATCTGGTAGTCGACGAAATAGCTGGTCGGATCCATGCCGGATTGACCAGCCGAGAAGATGGCGTTGGTCTGGGTCGGGCCGATTTCAAACGCCTGGGAAGTGGCGATAACGCCACAGGCGGAGGCCGGACTGATGCCGAGGTTGCGCATTACCGGATACATGGTGACCATCAACAGCAGGCCAAGACCGGTGGCAGAGGTAACGAACAGGGAGACGAATACCGCCACCAGATAGCAGATGGAGAGCATCAGGTAGCTGGACTGGATGCCCGCCACCGGCTTGACCGCCACCCGCACCAGCGCCTGGGAGGCACCTATATGGGACATGTAGGTGGCAAAACCCGCCACCGCCATGATGGTGAGGCCCAGCCCTGCCGCACGGTAGGAGAAAATCCCCTTGAACACCTCGAACAGGTCGAACAGGGCGAAGCCGGTGCTCTTGTCAGCGGGCAGAATGGGGTGCAGCCCCAACCAGTAGGCCACGGTGAAAATGGCCATACCGGCCAGCGCCAGCACCGCCTGCGGGTTGTAATCCTTGATAATGCCGTAGACCACGACGACCAGAACGAGCAAGACGAATAAAAGTTCCAATATTCACTCCTGATAAATTTATTGAAGGGCGAAATCTAGTGTTCTGACCACGGTTTGCCTTTGATCCCTATCAAGAAAGGTGCCGTCATCGGGATTTATCAGCAGAATATGTCAGCTATGTAACAATTTTTCGTTATTTCAACTACCGAAAAACCTTTGTCACCCCTTATCCGGGCATTGTGTGACGCGACTCCCCTCTTTTTTGCGTTGGATCAACATATGACGACGCCGAAGTGGCGAAGATGCGCTTCGACATATAGCGACCATTTCGCGCCGGAGAGAGTTATGACAAGCCAAGCCACCGCAGGTGCTTCGACCTGCGACTACAAGCTGTGGGACATCCTCGTCGAGTCTGCAAAGGAACGCACTACCATTCGTTACTCCAAACTGGCCAAGCAGGCCGGGCTGGAGCAGTGCCAGGATGAACTGCGCACCCTGCTGCAACGCATCCGCATGTACTGCACCGAAAACAACCTGCCGATCCTCTCCGCCATCGTGGTGGACGACGTGGGCAAATACACTGGCCTCTCTTCCGGCCTGCCTGATGCCCCCTGGGAACGAGCCCGGGTCTTTGACCATGAGTGGAGCACCCTGCACTGATTGAGGTGCTTGATGATGCCGACCAAAACGCGCCCGCTGGCGCGTTTTGGCTATCTGGCGTTTGCCCCGTCTCTTTTTCTCCAGCAATAGCCGCTTTTCTCCCGCAATAACCGCCCCCATCGGACACTCCCGCCGCACAGCTTCTCACCTTGAGCTCAAAAGTGCCGTTCAGGTGCGACCAGTCACGATAATCCCCTCACTCCAGACCATCGGCGTTGCCATGGGATCGCCACAATGCCAGAATCGGGCCCTTGCACTCTGTTGATTCGGATTTTCGGGACGCGGCCCACGGCCAGCGCCCACAAGAGAAGGACGCCCCATGGCCACCACCCTCTATGGCATCAAGAACTGCGACACCATCAAGAAAGCCCGCAAGTGGCTGGATGAGGCCGGTATCGACTACCGTTTTCACGACCACCGCGCCGACGGCCTGAACCCCGACGATCTGGACAGCTGGCTGGCAAAACTCGGCTGGGAAGCCCTGCTCAACAGTCGTGGCACCACCTTCCGCGCCCTGCCGGATGAGGCCAAACAGGGGCTCGATACCGCCAAAGCGCGCGCCCTGCTGCTGGAACACCCGGCCATGATCAAGCGCCCGCTGCTGGATCGTGACGGCGAGCTGACCCTGGGTTTCAAGGCTGATCACTACCAATCCCTCTTCTCTCGTTAAACTTTTTTGCTAAGGAACGCTGATGTCGGATGTCATCGCACTGGCCAAGGATCTGATCCGCCGCCCCTCCGTTACCCCCCTCGATGAAGGGTGCCAGACCCTGATGGCGGAGCGCCTCGCCAGGATCGGGTTTGTTATCGAGCCCATGGTGTTTGAGGACACCACCAACCTCTGGGCCCGCCGTGGCAGCGAAGGGCCGCTGTTCTGCTTCGCCGGCCACACCGACGTGGTGCCCGCCGGGCCGCTGGACAAATGGCACACCCCACCGTTCGAGCCGACCATCAAGGATGGCGTGCTCTACGGGCGCGGCGCCGCCGACATGAAGGGCTCACTGGCTTCCATGGTGGTAGCGGTCGAGCGCTTCGTGGCCGAGCATCCGGATCACAACGGGTCGATTGCTTTTCTCATCACCTCCGATGAGGAGGGGCCCTTTATCAATGGCACCACCCGGGTGATCGACACCCTGGAGGCCCGCAACGAGAAGATCCGCTGGTGCATCGTCGGCGAGCCCTCCTCTACCGCCGTGGTAGGGGATGTGGTGAAGAACGGCCGCCGCGGCTCCATCACCGGCGATCTGCTGGTGCGCGGGGTGCAGGGGCATGTGGCCTATCCCCATCTGGCTGACAACCCGATCCACAAGGCGGCGCCAGCGCTGGCCGAGCTTGCCGCGACCGTGTGGGATGAGGGCAACGCCTACTTCCCTCCCACCAGCTTCCAGATCGCCAACATCTCGGCCGGCACCGGCGCCTCCAACGTCATTCCGGGCGAGCTGCACGTCCAGTTCAACTTCCGCTTCAGTACCGAACTGACCGACATGGATATCCGCGAGCGGGTCGAAGCGCTGCTGGATAGACATGGCCTCGATTATCAGCTGAGCTGGACCCTCTCCGGCCAACCTTTCCTCACCGACACCGGCGCACTGCTCGATGCCGCCGTGGCGGCCATCGAGGCGGTGAACGGTCAGCGACCAGCCCTGCTCACCACCGGCGGCACCTCCGACGGGCGCTTTATCGCCCCCACCGGCGCCGAGGTGATTGAGCTTGGGCCCGTCAACGCCACCATTCACAAGGTGAACGAGTGCGTGAAGGCGGACGATCTGGATCTGCTGGCGGACATGTACCAAGGGGTGCTCGAGAGATTGCTGGCATGACGCAGGAACAACTGCTGGGGCTCGATGAGAGCCACCTTATTCTGGTGGGGCGCGGCCCTCATCGGCTGACCGCAGCCACCGCGGCGGCCTTCAACGACATGCAGGTGGCGGCCGCCTATGAGGGGTTCAACCTGCAGGCAGCCTCCAGCTGGCGCAGCTTCGAGCGCCAGCTCGCCATCTGGAATGGCAAGTGGCGCGGTGAGCGACCGCTGCTCGATGCCAACAGCCAGCCCATCGATGCCCTGCAACTAAGCGAGGTGGAGCGGCTGCACGCCATCCTGCGCTGGAGCGCCCTGCCCGGCACCAGCCGTCACCACTGGGGGACCGATCTCGATATCTACGACCCGGACTGCCTGCCCGCCGATACCAAACTGGCACTGGAGCCGTGGGAGTATGAAGCCGGGGGCTGGTTTGCGGATCTCAGCGAGTGGCTCAGCGATCATATGAGCGACTTCGGCTTCTTCCTGCCCTATGCCAAACCAGTCGGTGCAGGTAGCGGCGTCGCCTACGAGCCCTGGCATATCAGCTTCTCGCTGGAGTCCGACGAGCAGCGACTCGATCCCGCGGCACTGGCGCTTTGTCTGCAACAGGCGGATATTGAAGGCAAGTCGACCATATTGGCCAACCTTGATGAAATTTTGGCCCGTTATGTCACCACCTGTCCTGACGAAAGGAAAATCCCATGAATCTCTGGCTGTGGATAGGGTTGCCGCTGCTGTTCCTGCTCGGGCTGTTTCTCAATGCCATCAAAGACATGAAACGGCTGGAGAAGCAGTTGCCCAACTACAAGGACAAGATCCGCGAAGTGAAGGATGACGAGGACGACTGAATCCCGCCCCCATCCCGTGGGGAGCGCCCTTGTGCTCCCCTCTCCCTCTGCTGTGCCGTTTCGCGTTTCCCGCCCTCTCCGTCCTGCGCATCCTGAAATCGACGCTCCTTTGACTCCGCTTTCGTTAACCCCGTTACAGTCAGAATATGGCGCTGCCATGCAGGGAAAAGGGATTAAAAATGTAAAAAAATGCAAATTGATGCACAATAAAGCCACACAGGGGGGGATTAACTGCATATAATGTGCCTACTTTGCACATTACAGGAAGGAGTTCGCCCTTGGATGCCGCTACCATCAACAGTTTCTTTTTTGTCGCGGCCCTGTTGGTGGGAGCAAGCGTACTGTTGAGCGCCCTCTCTTCCCGCCTCGGTATTCCCATTCTGGTCATCTTCCTCGCCGTCGGTATGCTGGCGGGTGAGGATGGCCCAGGTGGCATCCACTTCGCTGACTACTCCATCGCCTATCTGGTGGGCAACCTGGCGCTCGCCATCATCCTGCTCGACGGCGGCATGCGCACCCGGGTCTCCTCATTCCGGGTGGCGCTCTGGCCTGCCCTCTCGCTCGCCACGGTCGGGGTGGCCATCACCACCGGCCTGACGGGTCTGGCCGCCGCCTGGCTGTTTGACCTCAACCTGATGCAGGGGATGCTGATCGGCGCCATCGTCGGCTCCACCGATGCGGCAGCGGTCTTCTCACTGCTCGGCGGGCGCAGTCTCAACGAGCGGGTAAGCGCCACCCTGGAGATAGAGTCAGGCAGCAACGACCCGATGGCGGTGTTTCTCACCGTCACCCTGATCGAGGTGCTCGCTACTGCCCAGCAAGGACTGGATGGGGGCTTCCTGCTGCTGCAACTGGTCAAGCAGTTTGGTCTTGGCGCCGGGATTGGCCTTGGCGGCGGCTGGCTGTTGTGGAAACTCATCAACACCGCCCGCCTGGCCCCCGGCCTCTATCCGCTGCTCACCGTCAGCGGCGGCCTGCTGATCTTCGCCCTCACCACGGCGGTGGGTGGCAGCGGGATCCTCGCCATCTATCTCACCGGCCTGTTGCTCGGCAACCTCTCCCTGCGCAGCCGCAGCACCACCTTGTCGGTGCTGGACGGTCTGACCTGGCTCAGCCAGATCGGCATGTTTCTGGTGCTGGGCCTGCTGGCGACCCCCAGCAACCTGCTGCCCATCGCCCTGCCGGCGCTGGCGCTGGCGATGTGGATGATCCTGTTTGCCCGCCCGATGTCAGTCTGGATCGGGCTGCTGCCGTTCAAGAACTTCGCCCCGCGCGAGCGCTGGTTTATCTCCTGGGTCGGCTTGCGCGGCGCCGTGCCGATCATTCTGGCGGTGTTCCCCATGATGGCGGGGCTGCCCAACGCCCAGCTCTACTTCAACGTCGCCTTCTTCGTGGTGCTGGTCTCGCTGATTTTGCAGGGTAGCTCGCTGCCGCTGGCATCAAAACTGGCGCGGGTGGAGGTGCCAGCACCGCCGTCGCCCATCAACCGCTCCGGGCTCGAGATCGATCTCGACAGCCAGTGGGAGACCTTCGTCTACCAGCTGGGGGAGGAGAAGTGGTGCATCGGTTCGCCGCTGCGGGATCTGCAGATGCCTGCCGGCACCCGGATCTGCGCCCTGTTTCGTGGCCGCGAGCTGCTCCACCCCTCGGGCAGTACCTGTCTGCAGGCCGATGACATCCTCTGCGTGATCGGCCACGAGCGCGACCTCCCCGCCCTCGGCCAGCTGTTCAGTCAGGCGCCGGAGCAGGATCTCGGCCCCCGCTTCTTCGGTGACTTCCTGCTGGAGGCGGCGGCACGGCTGGTGGATCTCGCCCCTCTCTACGGGCTGGATGTGAGCGAGGTGGCGGATCAGACACTGGGGGATTTTATTGCCAGCCAGTTGGGCGATAATCTGGTGGTCGGTGACAACATCGAATGGCAGGGCCTGATCTGGACCGTGGCCGAAATGGACGAGAGCGTGCCGAGCAAGATCGGGGTGCGCTTTCAGGAAGAGGACCCGGTCTGACCGACCGTCCCGTATCAAGTCCCCAGCAAGAAGGGAGAGTGTTATGCCATATCAAAGTTTACTGTCCGGCCCCCTGCCCCCCGCGGCCAATCTGGGGGTCATTGAAGGCTTTTTTGGCAAGGGATGGAGCTGGCAGGCCCGCGCCCGCTACGCCCAGTGGCTGCCGCGCCACGGTTACGGCTTCTATATCTACGCCCCGAAAGAGGATGGTTATCTGCGCAAGCACTGGGCACTCCCCTGGCCCGAGCAACAGCTGGCGGATCTCGCCGAGCTGGCGCGCCAGTGCCGCGCCAACGGGCTCGCCTTCGGCGTGGGCTTAAGCCCCATGGGGGCGCATCACGACTACGATCGCAAGCGCCCGGCGCTGCTCGAAAAAGTGCGCCTGATCGACGAGATGCTCCAGCCCGATATTTTGGCGGTGCTGTTTGACGACATGAAGGGGGATACCCCGGATCTGGCCCGTCACCAGCTCACCATCGCCCACGATATTGCAGCGTACAGCAAGGCGGCCCGCCTCATCTCCTGCCCCAGCTACTACTCGACCGATCCGGTGCTGGAGAAGGTGTTTGGCGCCATGCCCCCCCGCTATCTGGAGGAGCTTGGCGAGCAGCTTGACCGCCGCTTCGAGATCTTCTGGACCGGCCCCAAGGTCTGCTCCAGCGAGTATCCGGCGAGCCACCTCAAACAGGTGACCGAACTGCTCGGCCGCAAACCCTTTTTGTGGGACAACTACCCGGTCAACGATGGCAGCAAGGCAAGCAGCTACCTCCATCTGCGCGCCTTCGAGAACCGCCCCGCCGAGCTGGCAGAGCTGGTCAGTGGCCATGCGGTCAATCCGATGAAGCAGGCGGCGCTCTCCGCCCTGCCGCTCGCCACCCTGCCGATGAGCTACCGACTCGGCAAGCAGTACGATCCCGACAAGGCGCTGCACGCCGCCCTCAACGCCACCTGCGGCCCGCAGATCTCGGCGATGATCGAGGCCGATCTGCCGCTGTTTCAGGATCTGGGGCTGGCGCAGCTCACCCCCCAGCAGATTACCACCCTCAAGGTGCGCTATCTGCCGTTTCGGGATCAAGCCTGCGTCGACGAAATCGTGCGCTGGCTGGATGGGGAGTATGTGTTTGACCCCGACTGCCTGACTGATTAAACAGCCCCGCAGGGGCAGAAAGGAGGTTGTATGGATGCACACCTGCTTTACCAGAACCTGGCGGTGATCGCCGCTTTCTTGATGGTCTATAGCCTGATCGCCGGGCGCTTCGAATCAAAACTGGTCAACGGCCCCTTGCTGTTTATGCTGGCGGGCTGGCTGCTGGGGCCGGGTGGTGTGGAGCTGATCGCCCTCTCCATCGACAGCGATGGCATCAAGCTGCTGGCCGAGCTCTCGCTGGTCATCGTGCTGTTCAACGATGCCGCCAACACCAACTGGCAGGTGTTGCTGGCCAACCGCCAGCTCCCGATCCGGCTGTTGCTGATCGGTCTGCCCCTCACCCTGCTCTGTGGCGCCCTGTTTGGTCACTGGCTCTTCCCCGACTTGCCACTGCTGGAGATGGCGATCCTCTCCACCATACTCGCCCCCACCGATGCGGCGCTCGGCAAAGCGGTAGTAAGCAACCCGGCCGTACCGGCACCGGTGCGCGAAGGGCTCAATCAGGAGAGCGGCCTCAACGATGGCATCTGCGTGCCGGTGCTGCTTCTGCTGCTGGCCCTTATCGCCCCCACCGAGCAGCACACAGGCACCGCGACACTTGCTATCACCCTGATGCTGGAGGAGATCGGCATTGGCCTATTGGTCGCCTTTGTGCTGACCAGCCTCACCATCCGGCTGCTAAAAATCTCCTATCTCAACGGCTGGCAACTGCCGCTGTGGCGCCAGCTCACCATGCCGGGGCTGGCCCTGCTCTGCTTCGCGCTGGCCCAGAGCCTGGGAGGCAGCGGCTTTATCGCCGCCTTTGTCGGCGGTCTCTTTATCGGACGCAGACTCGGTGAACACAAGCACGCCTATATGGATAGCTGCGAGGGGTATGGCGACCTGCTCTCAGTGGTGATCTGGATGGTGTTCGGCGCCACCCTGCTCCCCATGCTGCCGGAGCTGATGCACTGGCAATACTGGCTCTATGCGGTTGCCAGCCTCACCCTGCTGCGGATGGTGCCAGTCTGGCTGAGCCTTATCGGCACCGGCCTCAAGCCGGAGCTCAAGCTCTTTATCGGCTGGTTCGGGCCGCGGGGCCTTGCCAGCATCGTCTTTGCGGTGATGGTGCTGCAAAACCAGCCGGCGCTGCTCGGCCAACGCCCCATCATCGCCACCGTGCTCTGCACTATCATCCTGAGCGTGTTGCTCCACGGCCTCACCGCCAACCCCTGGGTCGCACGTTTCAAACCCCGCTGAACCACTTGGCACTCATAAAAAATGCCACCGACCGGTGGCATTTTTCTTGTCTGGTGCGGGTCACTGACAGCTCTTAACCAAGCGCCAGCCAGACGCCCACTCCCAGCATCAGGGTACCGGCGATGCGGTTCATCAGAGTGACGTTGCCGCTCTTGGCGAGGAAGTGACGCAGGGTGCGACCACCACTGGCGTAGAGCAACAGGCAAGAGAACTCGATGATCAGAATAAGCGCCACCAGCGAGGTGATCTGCGGTGCCATCGGTTTGCTGGCCGAAATAAACGGCGGCAACAGAGAGATCATAAAGGCCCACCCCTTGGGGTTGGCGATGGCGGTGACAAAGCCCTGCACCGCCAGCCCCATGGCGCTGGTCTGCTGGCCGGCCGAGAGATCCGCCGGAATGGCCATCTTCCCCTTGGCCTGCCACATCTGAATGCCGAGCCACACCAGATAGGCCCCCCCCACATATTTGAAGGCGGCGAAGATCCCCGGATAGTTGAGCATGATGGCGGCCACCCCGATCACCGACAGCACCGAGACCAGCCCGACCCCGATCAGCTCCCCCCACATCATGTGCAGGGTACGGCGCACCCCCAGACTCATCCCCAGGGTCATCGACAGGGTCATGCACATGCCGGGGGTCACCGAGACAAAGAAAAAGGTCGGGATAAACAGAGCCAGAATGGCCGGATCGATCCAGCTGGACACAACACACCTCCATACGACGAGCGCGGGAAATCACGAAAACGGGACAGGATTGACACAACCCAGCCAGTTGTACCACATATTCAGGGGATAAAGCGCTCAGCCATGCCTAAATGGCCCCTTTCTCACAAGAAAAAACCTTATCTTCCGCTCATTTCAACAATAAAAGCCTGTGACAGATCCTGACGTTCACGTGTAATATCTCGGCTCCTCCAATTCCGGATAGAACCATTTATGTCATTGAATAATATATCAATACGCATCCAGGTCTTGATACCTTTGCTGCTGGCCAGCCTGCTGATGATGGTGATGATTGCCATCAGCAAACAGGGTCTGGACGAAGCCATCAGTGACATAGATGAGACGACCCAGAGCGTGGTCCAGAACAAGGACGACATCGCCAAACTGATCCACGCCACCTACCATCTGCGCACCAGCGCCATCTATGGCCTCTACGATGCCAAGCAGTTTGCCGCACTGCCCACCAACCTCAACAACGCCGAGCAGGAGATCAACACCATCCTCGGCCGGCTGGTGATCCACGGGGCCGAGCAGGATAACCGCCAGGTCGCTGCCGCCCTGCAGGCCTACCTCAGCCATACCCGCGGCAACATGCTGCCGCTGCTGGCGCAAAAACATCAGGGTGGCGGCGATCCGGTCGCCTACGAGGCGGCCCGCCTCCATTTTCGCGAGCTGGGTGAACAGCTGATCAAGCAGATCGACAGCCTGTCGGCCCACATCAATCAGCTGATCCAGCAAGAGCTGGCCCGAGAGCAGGCCCACTACGATGCCACACTGTTGCGTACCCTGCTGCTCACCGCCGGCACCCTGCTGGCGGCGCTGATCTTCGGCTGGGTGCTCTCCGGTCGCATCGTCAGCCCCATCGGTCAGCTGCAAGAGGTGATGCACGCCGTGGCGCAAGGGCGCTTCAACGTGCGCGCCAAAGCGGAGGGCAACAACGAGCTGACCCGTTTGGCCAAAGATATCAACCTCACTCTGGGGCAACTTGGTAGCACCATCGAAACCCTGACCGGGATCAGCAACAGCGTCGCCTCCGCCGCCACCGAGCTGGCCGCCGTGATGACCCAGTCCGAGGCCAATGCAAGGCAGCAGCACAGCGAGATCGAACAAGTCGCCTCCGCCGTGACTGAGCTTTCCAGCACCGCTGACAACGTCAACCACAACGCCGCCATCGCCGATGAACTGGCGCGCGATGCCAATGGCCGGGTCGAACAGGGACTCGCCCTCTTTACCGAAAGCATCGCCGCCAACAGCCGGATGGCGGGCAGTCTGGAAGATGCCGCCGCCATCGTGGCCCAGCTCAAATCCCAGTCCGAGCAGATCGGCAAGGTGATTGAAGTGATCCAGGGGATCTCCGAGCAGACCAACCTGCTGGCGCTCAATGCCGCCATCGAAGCGGCCCGTGCCGGTGAAACGGGGCGTGGTTTTGCGGTGGTGGCCGACGAGGTGAGAATGCTGGCGGCCCGCACCCAGGACTCCACCAAGGAGATCCAGACCATCATCGAGCGGCTGCAGAGCCAGTCCCAATCCGCCAACAACGGCGTGCAGGAGACCCTGGAGATCCTCAGCCATAACCAGCGCCTCTCGGCTCAGGTGCAGGAGCTGCTGAGCGGCATTACCGGTGCCGTGCGCCAGATCAACGACGCCAACGCCCAGGTGGCCACCGCCGCCGAGGAACAATCCTGCGTCACTGCCGACATCAACCGTAACATCACCAACATCCACGAGATCGTGAGCCAGAGCTCCGCCGGCATCAGCCAGAGCGCCAGTGCCAGCAACGACCTCTCCCAGCTCGCCGAGCAGCAACGCAAGCAACTGGCCCAATTCCAGCTGTAAGCGCACAAAGTGAACCAGACAAAAAGGCCCGCGAGGGCCTTTCTTGTTGATGGGGCAATGGCTTTGTCTCTGTTTTAAACACGATTTTTTGGCTTATGGAGCCATAAGGGGCTGGGCTGCCCCCTCAAATATCGGTATGGTAGAGGCACGTTACTCCCCCTCACGTGAGCACACCATGAGCCTGAGATTCAAAAAACCCGCCTTTATCGCTTTAGGGCTCATCGCCCTCATTTCCGCCACCTGGCTCGACTTCTATCTGCCGGAGCACACCATCGCCACCATCACCGGGGTCGAGGTGAAGCGTACCGACAAAGATGGCCCCATCAACCAGAAGAACCCGGCTGACGGCCCCACCACCGACGTCTACTACATCTATACCGAGCGCCCCGGCGAGCAGATCCGGGTGTTCCGCAATGAAGATACCGAGTGGGGCTGGCCCTTCTACTTCAAGTTCAACGCCGCCGATGTGCAGGCCAAAGCCAAATCAATGGAGTTCGAGAAACGTCTGGCCATCATTACCTCCTACGGCTGGCGCGTGAACATGTTCTCTCTGTTCCCCAACGTAACAAAAATTGAGAGTACTGAGCCTGACGCCTCCACCTGGAGCTTCTTCCGCTGGTTCTGGTTCGGTCTCTGGGCACTGGTGATGGGCAAAGCAGCCATTGCGACCTGGCGCTACTTCGATCGTCTTGAGGACGAGATATGAGTGAGCCGAGTAAAACCCGCACCAGTTTCTACCGGCGGCTCTACGTGGCTTGGCTGATCAGCCAGGGCACGGATACGGTGCCCGCCATCATGGAAGCGACCGGCATGCCGCGCCGCACCGCGCAAGATACTCTAAGCGCGCTGGCCGAACTCGACATCAGCTGCGCCTTCGAGCAGACCGAAGGGGCTCGCCACCTGCAGGGACACTACCGCATCAGCAACTGGGGTCCCATCAATCCTGACTGGATCAAGGCTCAGCTGCCGCTTATCAAGGAGACGCTGAGCTATCCCTGATCCGGGAAACGCTCTGCCTCAGCAATAACACTCTCTACGAGATAAAAGAGGGACCAGCCGACAAGGCTGGCCCCTCTTTTTCCGGCCGCGTATTTCAGGCCGCAAGAGAAACTGAGGATAGGGTGATTGGCAGCCCTACTCGGGCATGGCCGCATCCTCCAGCTCTTCGTCAGACTCCCCCTTGGTGCAATCGATGATGGATCGCTTGGGGTTGTTGGGGTCGCGCAGCAGCAGGGGGGCAGAACCCTCGCTGTGCTTCTGTTCATCGCCAAACTCGCTGCCGTAGGCGTTGTGGGTCAACCGGCGGGCGTTGGCGATGGGCGTATCGACAAACAGGGCGTGTACCTCGAAGCTGGCGGCGGGCACGATAAAACCGACCACCGGCAGGCCGTGCAGCTCCTCGTGCACCTTGTACCAGGCAAAGCCGTCGCTCACCTTGTAGGGGGTGTAGTTGGCCAGCTGTAGATTGGCGGCCCTGCCGCTCTCATTCACATAGAGATCGGTAAATTCACAGGTCGCCAGCCCCTGCCACATCCGCTCGAATGGCGTCGCACAGCCCGCCAGTTGCAACCCAGCCAGCAGCATCAACCCTCTCTTCCACATTCCCCGCCCCTTCTTGCAAAAATGAATCGGCGCTCAGTCAAACGCCCGCAGCCGGATGGCACCTGCGAATTGGCCAGCTTACCCTTCAGACCATACTATCCGCCACCGCTGTATCATCGGCAAGGGCACGGTCAGGTGCAATAGCCACGCATCATTTAGCCCCACACACAGATCCAGATCTGGCATTGAGGTATGATGACCGCCCTTTTTCTAGCGGCTTCGTCATGTCGACCATCATAGATACTTTTATCGCCCCGCCCTGCAGTGCCGCCATCGAGATCCTGTTTGAGGATGAGCACCTGCTGCTCATCAACAAGCCGAGTGGCCTGCTGAGCCTGTCGGGCAAGAACCCGCAGAACCTCGATTCGGTGCACTATCGCTTGGTGCAGGATTATCCTGGCTGCACCCTGGTGCATCGCCTAGATTTTGGCACCTCAGGCATCATGGTGGTCGCCAGAAACAAGGCCATCAACGCCCTGCTCTGCCAGCAATTCAGCCAGCGCGCGGTAAGCAAGGCCTACAGCGCCCTGCTCTGTGGCCATCTGGCTGACGATGAGGGGGTGATCGATGCCCCCATCGCCAAGGATCCGGCGATTTTCCCGCTGATGAAGATCTGCGCCGCCAGCGGCAAACCCGCCCGCTCCCGCTATCGGGTGATTGAGCGGCTGGCGCAGCAGATGCAGGGGCAGACCGTGCCACTGACCCGGGTAAGGCTGGTGCCGGAGACCGGCCGCACCCATCAGCTGCGCATTCACAGCCAGCTGCTGGGCCACCCCATCCTCGGCTGCGATCTCTATGGCGGTCTGCGGTTGCCTGGCTGCAAGCAAGCCCCGCGGCTGATGTTGCATGCCAGCGATCTGGATTTTGCACATCCGGTGAGCGGTGAGCCGATGCAGATCCGCTGTGCAGCGCCTTTTTAGGGGCAATCAGTAGAGGCCGTCAGTAGATGGCAATAGACGCGAGTGCGGCGGGAACAGTGAAAGGCGTGACGGGAGAAGAAAGGGACAAACGGCGGATAAAGATAGGGGCCGCGCTTTCGCAACGGCCCCCACCCCCCACTCGGTACTCTTTGTTACAAAGAGGGCTATCAGATCAGCTTGCGGGCGGCGCCCAGCACGATCTTGATGGCATCAGATTCGGTCTTCGCCATGGTTTCGGCGTTCGGGATTTCCTGCTGGGTACGGTTGACGATAACGCCAGCTACCATACCGGCACGCAGGCCCTGGCTGGAGCACATGGTCAGCAGGGTTGCAGACTCCATCTCATAGTTCAGCACGCCCATGGCTTGCCACTCTTTCATGGAACCCTGGAAACGGCTCACTACGCGGCCGGATACGGTGTCGTAACGCTCCTGACCCGGGTAGAAGGTGTCGGAGGAGGCAGTCACACCGATGTGCAGCTTGGAGCCCATCTCTTTGGCGGTGTTGACCAGCGCGGTGGTGCAGTCGAAGTCGGCAACAGCCGGGAACTCCATCGGTGCGAAGTGCAGGCTGGCACCGTCGAGGCGCACGGAGCCGGTGGTCACGATCACATCACCCACGTTCAGGTGCGGCTGGATGGCGCCGGTGGTGCCGATGCGCAGGAAGGTGCGGATACCCAGCTGGGCCAGCTCTTCTACTGCGATGGAGGTGGACGGGCCACCGATACCGGTAGAGCAGATGATCACGGCCTTGCCGTCCATCTCGCCGCGCCAGGTAGTGAATTCACGATGGCTGGCCAGGTGCACCGGGTTATCCAACAGCTCTGCGATGCGCTTGACGCGCTCGGGGTCACCGGGGACGATCGCCAGGGTGGCGCCTTGCAGATCCGCTTTCTTCAAACCCAAGTGAAATACATCAGACATAGTGGACTCCTGGTTGCCCCCTGCCAGCATGGTCAGGACGCAAATTAAGATGATTCTTTGTGGTACTTTCCAGCCGTTACCCCCCTCTTTGGGGAGGCGCCAACTATGGTCGAAAGCGCTTTCCAATTCCTTGAAGCGCCTCACACTTCCACGCATTGACAGTCACAAACTCCGCGCAAAACGTTTGCTAACTCAATGAAATAATTGACAAACGTTTTTCTTGGAAATGAGCGCAAAGCGGGAAAGTCAAGCCTAGTTCAACGCTTAATTAACGACTCGTGATCGACCCGTAAAGTTGCAAACAAATTGCTTTTGTATCCCTTTCATGAGGCTAGTTTAGCCACCAATGACCACTTAATGGTGTAACAATGCCGTGCGACTGCCCCTGGTTCAGGCCCACAACGTTTTGAAGATGCCTGCGACTTCACCAACCCGAAACCGGCACGCGACAAGAAGATCGTCGCCATCTTCAGCGCGGCAATGTAATAGTTGCCTGCTTGCCAGAAAGGGTCGCAGTACGACCTTTTTTATTGGCTGATGGATCAATGGCTTTTTACTTCCGTGGAGGGAGTCGGTATGATTTGCCGAGCCAAAAAGACTGTATGGATGATCTTAACTCGATATGCGGATGAAACACCTGATTGCCGCGGCTTTGACCGCCCTCACCCTCTCCGGTTGCAGCCTGGTCTATCGCATTGATATTCCTCAGGGCAACTATGTGGAACAAAAACAGGTCGACAAACTGCGCCAGGGTATGACCCGCGAGCAGGTCAGCTATGTGCTGGGAACCCCCATGCTGCGCGACGGCTTTGACCCCAACACCTGGTACTACCTCTATGAATTCCAGCCGGGCCACGGCGACAAGGAACGCAAAGAGTTCACCGTCACCTTCGCCAACGACAGGCTCACCACAGTGACGGGCGACTTCCCGCTACCCGCAGCTTTCAGTACCCCGCTCTGATATCCCACAAAACCGGCCTCGCGCCGGTTTTGTTTTATCCAGCCATCGCCCTCATCGGCGCACTCAATGAAAAACGCCAACAATGGCTGCTGGCGTTTCGTTTATTCAGCGCAGTGGTTACAAAAGAACCGAAATTTTATCCGCGCAGGCCGCCCAGAAACTCGGCACGGGTATCGGGCTGGGTCTTGAACACCCCGCCGAGGGAGGTGGTGGTGGTGTAAGAAGTCGAATCCATCACCCCACGCGCCTTGACGCAGTAGTGGGTCGCCTTGATGCTGATGGCCACGTCCTTGGTGCCGAGCAGGGTCTGCAGCGCCAGCAAGATCTGCTGGGTCAGCCGCTCCTGCACCTGGGGACGGCGGGCGAAGAACTGCACGATGCGGTTGATCTTCGACAGGCCAATCACCTTGCCACGAGGGATATAGGCCACATGGGCCAGCCCGTCGATGGTGACGAAGTGGTGTTCGCAGGTGCTGGTGAGGCTGATGTCCCGCACCATGATCATCTCGTCCACCTGCATCTTGTTCTCGATCACCGTCACCTTGGGGAAGGTGGAGTAATCGAGGCCGGAGAAGATCTCGTTGACGTACATCTTGGCGATGCGGTGCGGCGTCTCAGCCAGACTGTCATCGGCCAGATCCAGCCCCAGCGTCTCCATGATGGAGCGCATATGGCCTTCGATCTTCTCCCGCTTCTGCTGGCTGTTCAGCTCGTTGGCGACCAGGGGGGTTTCCAGTCCCTGGGCTTCGAGGGCAGCCCTGACCAGCAAGGCTTCCGGACTTAAGGTTGTCATTATCTTCTCTCCCACGCTCAGGGACTATAAGGGCCGCTCAAGGAGCAACCCCTTATGTTATGGCGGCGCACAGGGCCGACAGCATCGCGATGATGGTAGCCACACGGGATGTGACGGCCATCGGTTATGGCGGCATAGTAAACGGCCATTGCCGCCAAGATTCAAGTCAACTTGTGCGTCACCTCATACTTTATGGCCGTTTCAGCACCAATTGCCTCGAGATTCCCTTGAGATAACCTGCCCATCCCCGGGGATTTTTGTGATAATCCCGCCTTCAATCATAGAAAGAGGTCATGACGATGGGATTTGATACCAGCGGACTACTCCCCTTAAGCGATGCCCTGCAAGGGATGCTGGAACAACTCGCCTGCTGCTGCGACAGCGAGCAGCTGCCCCTGCCAGAGGCCCTTGGCCGGGTGCTGGCCAGCGACATCGCCTCCCCCCTCGCCGTGCCCCCCTTCGACAACTCCGCCATGGACGGTTACGCCGTGCGGTTGGCCGATCTCGCTGCTGGCACCCCGCTCATCATGGCGGGCAAGGCCTTTGCCGGTAAGCCCTATCAGGGCGAGTGGCCCGCTGGCCACTGCGTGCGGATCATGACCGGCGCCCCGGTCCCCCCAGGTACCGATGCGGTGGTGATGCAGGAAGAAACGCAGGCCGACGGCGATCGGATCACTTTTCTGGCACAACCCGAACCGGGCCAGAATATCCGCCGCGCCGGCAGCGATATCGGCAAGGGCGCCTGCGTGCTGCCAGCCGGTACTCGCCTCACCCCAAGAGAGATGCCACTGCTGGCCTCCCTCGGCGTGGCCACCGTCGCGGTGCGCCGCCCACTGAAAGTGGCCATCTTCAGCACTGGTGACGAGCTCAAACCGGTCGGCACCCCGCTTGCCCACGGCGATATCTATGACTCCAACCGCTATGGCGTGCGGGCCATGCTGGCGCGTCTGGGCTGCGACTGCCTCGACCTTGGCATCATCCCGGACGATCCCGCCCAGCTACGCGCCGCCTTTATCCGCGCCGATAAAGAGGCCGATGTGCTGATCACCACCGGCGGCGTATCGGTGGGGGAAGCGGACTTCACCAAACAGTTGCTGGACGAGCTCGGCGAGATTGGCTTCTGGAAGCTCGCCATCAAACCGGGCAAGCCGTTTGCCTTTGGTCGCCTGCCCCGCGCCTGGTTCTTCGGCCTGCCGGGCAACCCGGTCTCCGCCATGGTCACCTTCGATCAGCTGGTGCAACCGGCGCTGGCCAAGCTGGCGGGTCAGCACTTCGAGCGCCCGCTCCAGCTGCAAGCCATTGCGGCCGAGCTACTCAAAAAGAGCCCCGGCCGACTCGACTTCCAGCGCGGCATTCTGAGTCAGGGGCCAAATGGCCTCGAGGTGCGCAGCACCGGCTCGCAGGACTCCGCCGTGTTCAGCTCCCTGTCACGAGCCAACTGCTACATCGTTCTTGAACGGGAACGGGGCCGCGTCGCCGCGGGCGAGACGGTGACCGTGGAGCCATTCGGGGGATTGCTGCTGTGAGCGAGATCCTGAGCGACGCCGAACTGCTGCGCTACAACCGCCAGATCATCCTCAAATCCTTCGACTTCGAGGGGCAGGAGGCGCTCAAGCAGGCCAGGGTGCTGGTGATCGGCGCCGGTGGCCTTGGTTGCGCCGCCAGCCAGTATCTGGCGGTGGCCGGGGTTGGCCAGCTCACCCTGGTCGATTTCGACAAGGTGGAGCTCTCCAACCTGCAGCGTCAGGTGCTGCACAACGATGAGCGGATCGGCCACCACAAGGTGGACTCTGCCGCCCGGTCACTGCGCGCCCTCAACCCCTGGCTCAACGTGGAGACCCACGCTGCCGTTGCCGACGAGGCGCTGCTCGATAGCCTGCTGCCACGGCATCAGCTGGTACTCGACTGCACCGACAATCTGGCCATTCGCAACATGCTGAATCAAAAGGCTCGCCAGCATGGCGTGCCACTGGTCAGCGGCGCCGCCATCCGGCTGGAGGGGCAGCTCTGCAGCTTCACCTGGCAGGAAGATGAGCCCTGCTACGCCTGCCTCAGCGCCCTGTTTGGCGAGCAGGCCCTCACCTGCGTCGAGGCGGGGGTACTCGCCCCCGTGGTGGGATTGGTGGGCAGCCTGCAAGCACTGGAAGCCATCAAGCTCCTAGCAGGTATGGGCAAAAGCTACAGCGGCCGCCTGCTGATGATCGACGGCCTGAGCGGCACCTTCCGCGAGATGAAGCTGCCCAAACGCCCCGACTGTCCGGTCTGCTCCCATCCTTAAACCCGCGCGATACCCACAAAAAAGCCGAACCCTGTGGTTCGGCTTTTTTGTATCCCGGACCCACATTCAGTGGGTGGAGAGGATCCGCTGCAGCAGGTGGTTAAAGCCCGAGGGATCTTCCGCGGGCCAGGCGTGGTGGCCGTTGGGTGTGTGGATGGTGGCGTTGGGCAGGGCGGCAAACTGCTCTACCCGTTTGGCCAGCGGCAGGTAGTCGTGACTGGTGGAAATGATGGCCACCGGCTGCCAGATGGTGCCGAGCCGGGCGCGTACCGACCAGCCGGGTAACGCCTCCAGCAGCGCCTTGTAGGTTTTCTTTTTATTGCGCACGAAACGCAGCCGGAAGGTGTGACGCACCTGCGCAAGATCCGGGCCCGGGAAGAGCTCGCGTCCCAGCCACCAGGCGAGCGGGCGCATGCCAAACCAGCGCAGCCACTTGAGGCGCTGGGCGTAACGCTCCTGCTCTTTGGGGGTCTCCAGCAGAAACTCGCTAAAACCGTTGACCAGCACCAGCCCCTGCACCTTGTGGGGCAGTTGCAGCGCCAGCTCCAGCGCCACCATGGCCCCGAGCGACAATCCCACGACCCAGGCGGGCTCGGGCTGCTCGTCGAGCCAGTTCACCACATCGGCTGCCAGGGTCGCCACATCGAACGGCCCCTCCTGCATGCTCTGGCCGTGGCCGCGCAGATCCAGTGCCACCACCCGGTAGTGTTCGGAAAACCGTTCGATCTGCGCCTGCCAGTCGAGGCTGGAGGAGCCCAACCCATGCAGCAGCAACAGCAAGGGGCCCTCCCCCGCGCTGCGCAGGGCAAGACCGTTGAATTTCATCACCTGATTGCGGCGCATCAGTGTATTGCCTCTCGACTCATCACCTGAATCATCTCTTGTTGTTATGTCGCCCGTGGCCATCCTGCCACGTTATCAGCACGGCGCCCAATCAGCCTTCGCTGACCAGACTCACCGCCTTGATATAAGCGTAGATCTGCTGCTCCGGTGCCAGCGCCAGGCGCCTGGCGGAGCGGCTGGTGATCCGGGCCAGCAGTATCTGCTCACCCAGCGCCAACTGCAACAGGGTCTGGCCGGGGCGCACCTCGCGCACCGCCAGCAAGCGAGTGACGAGACAGTTGGAGAGACTGGAGTGCTCGATGGGGGCGGTAGCGATCACTACATCGCGCCCCGCCACCTTGATCTGCAAGGGGCCGCTCTCATCCGGCACATGGGTCATGGTAACCCGCAACTGCTGCTCGCCAAGCTGCAGGGTCGCCATCTGCTCGTCATCATCGTAGTGAGAGAGGGTCGCATCCAGCATCACCCCGGCATCGTCACGGCTGGCGAGTGACAGGTCGGTACGGGCGAAGATCTCGCTCGGCCGCCCTTGCGCCTCCACCCTGCCACTTTCCAGCAGCACCAGCTGATCGCAGAGCAGGCTCACCTCCTCCATCGCGTGGCTGACGAAGATCATCGGGATGCCGCTCTCCTGCTGCAAGCCTTTGAGCACATGGGCCTGATGGATGCGGCTGCGTCGATCGAGCGCCGAGAAAGGCTCATCGAGCAGCAGCAGATCAGGCTCGGCCAGCAGCGCCCGCCCCAATGCCACCCGCTGGCGTTGACCGCCAGATAGGGCATGGGCAGGTTGCCCCAGCAGATCGGCAAAACCGAGCCGAGCCGCCAGCGCTTCGGGCTGCCAGCGCCCTCGCCCCTTGCGGGCCGCCAGTTGCAGATTGCCGAGCACCGTCAGATGGGGGAAGAGCCGCGAGTCCTGAAACACCAGTCCGATCCGGCGCGCTTCGGGCAGAAGTTGAGCATACTCCCGATCGCGCCACAACAAGCGATCCCCGCTTTGGCGATCGAGCCCGGCGATGATGCGCAGCAGGGTGCTCTTGCCGCAGCCGGAGGGGCCGAACAGGCCGAGGATCCCCCCCAGCTCGAGGGCCAGTGCGCAATCGAGGGTAAAGGGGCCAAACTCACGCCGGGCATGGAGGCTCAAGGCATGGCGGTGCGGCACGTTCACAGGCGGCATAGTGGCGGGCTGGTTCATCCAAACACTCTCCGCTGTCTGCGCTGCAGCACACCATAGACCAGCACCAGCATCACCAGCGAGAAGACCATCAAGCCGCCTGCCAGAATATGGGCGTTCTGGTAATCCATCGCCTCTACATGATCAAACAGGGCAATCGAAAGCACCTGGGTCTCGCCGGGGATATTGCCGCCAATCATCAGCACCACGCCAAACTCCCCCAGGGTGTGGGCAAAGCCCAGCGCTGCCGCCATCACGAAGCTGGGCAGGGTCATCGGCAAGATGATGTGGAAGAAGCGCTCCAGCGGGCCGAGCCCCAGGGTCGCAGCAGCTTCCAGCTCCTTGTTGCCCATGTTGACGAAGGCGGAGGTGAGCGGCTGCACCACGAACGGCAGCGAATAGAGGATGGAGGCAAACAGCAGGCCGAGAAAGCTGAAGGCGAGCGGGGCGCCAAAGGTGTCGCGCCACCAGGCGCCAAAACCATATTCGGGGGAAAAGGCGAGCAGCAGATAAAAACCCAGTACCGTGGGAGGCAGCACCAACGGCAGTGCCACCAGCGCCTCCACCAGCGGCCGCAGCCGGTTCTGACTGCGCGACAGCCACCAGGCGAGCGGCGGTGCCAGCAACAGCAAAATCGCTGTGGTGCAGGCCGCAAGCTTCAGGGTGAGCCAGACCGCCAGCAGATCCCCTTCACTCATTGCCGACCTCCCGGTTGATAAGTGCCCCCAACGGCATGGTCTCCATCCTTATTGCAAAGAGTGGCCGACCCGAAGGCCGACCACTCAGGGTATCGCATCAGCCCCATCCCCTTATTGGGGCAAGGCATAACCAGCTGCCTTAATCTGCGCCTGACCCGGCCCCTTGAGCCAGGCCACCAGCGCCTCGACCGCGGCGCCTTTCTTCAATACCAGCCCCTGCTGCTCGATGGGGGGATAGAAGCTCGCAGGCACTGCCCAGGCTTCACCAGTCTTGCCCGCTTCCACCAGATTGGCCCAGGCGACAAAGCCCAGCTCGGCATTGCCGGTGTCGACAAATTGCCAGGTCTGGCCGATGTTGGCGCCGGTCAGCAACCGGTACTGCTTGGGATCGATCTTGAGATGGGTGAGGGTCGCCATGGCGGCAGCACCATAGGGTGCGGTACGGGCATTGGCGATGGCAAGGTTGCCTTTCCAACTGCGCAGGGTCGCCTCGTCAGGGGCCGGCCCCCCTTTCTTCCACAGCCCCAGCTGGCCGATGGCGTAGGTGAAGCGATCGCTCCCCTTGCCCTCTTTTTCCAGCTTCTCGGGGGTCGCCGCATCGGCAGAGAGGAAGAGATCGAACGGTGCGCCGTGACTGATCTGGGTGTAGAGCACTCCGGTGGCGGCAGACGAGATGGCCAGGGTGTGGCCGGTCTTGGCGGTGAACTCCTTGCCGATACGATCTATGGTGCCCTTGAAGTTGGCCGCCACGGCCACTTTCACTTCATCGGCCTGAACGGCACCGGTATGCAAGGTGGCGGCGCAGATGCCTGCGATAACAACAGATAACAGCGGTTTCATTCCCTTTCTCCTGATGGGGCCCGCACATCCGCGCCCCTTGACGGGGCCGTGGTTCCCGTTGAACCTGCGCCCCTCGTGATGAACAGGTCAGGCTTGCCAGCGGGCAGCGGCGGCGTTATCGCTCTCCTTGGCCTCGACCCAGCGTTGCACACCCTCGGCGGTCAGCTCTTTTTTCCAGAACGGCGCCCGGGTTTTCAAGAAATCCATGATGAAGTGACAGGCATCAAAGGCGGCGTTGCGGTGGGCACTGCTCACCGCCACCAGCACGATCTGATCGCCAAGCCACAACTCGCCGATACGATGAATGAGGGTACACTCCTGCAGCGGCCAGCGGCGACGGGCCTCCTGCACGATATCGGCCAGCGCCTTCTCGGTCATTCCGGGGTAGTGCTCGAGGGCCAGCCCCTTCACCTCCTCCCCCTGATTGAAGTCGCGCACCTTGCCAACGAAGGTGACGATAGCGCCACTGTCTGGGCGGGTGGCGAGGCGGGCATATTCGTCCGCCAGCGAGAAATCCTCCCGCTGCACCACAATGCGATCTGTGATGGCTACGTCGTTCATGGCTCAGCCTCCGGTCGTTACTGGAGAGAAAGGAAAGAAGGCCACTTCGTCACCACCGCACAGCTCAGTGGTGCGATCCACGGTCATTATCTCGCTCATCCTTAACCTCCGGTCACCGGCGGGAAGAAGGCCACCTCATCGCCATCGTTGATGGGGGTATCGAGGGGCACCAGGGTCTGGTTGACCGCCACCAGCAGTTTGCCAGCTTCAAGCGCCAACGCCCACTTGTCGCCGCGCTCACAGAGCGCTGCGCGCAGTTGTTCGGCGGTGGCGTAGTCGCACGGTAGGCTCAGCTCATCGCAGGCAACCAGCTCTCTTACTTGCGCAAAAAACAGTACCTTGATCATGCTTGCTCCCCACTATTTGACCCCAGCTGAAAATGGCCGGACTTGCCGCCCTTTTTCTCGACCAGTCGCACCTGCTCGATCACCATGTCCTTTTGCACCGCCTTGCACATGTCGTAGATGGTCAGCGCTGCAACCGACGCGGCGGTCAGCGCCTCCATCTCGACACCAGTCTTGCCTGATAGCTTGCAGAGAGTACGGATATGCACCTTGTGCTGCTCGGGCAGCGGCACTATCTCCACCTCGACTTTGGTCAAGGCCAGCGGATGGCAGAGGGGGATAAGATCGGAGGTCTTCTTGGCGGCCATGATGCCGGCGATACGGGCGGTGGCAAACACGTCACCCTTGTGGTGCTGGCCGCTCAGGATCAGCGCCAGCGTCTCGGGGGCCATGGCAACAAACGCCTCGGCACGGGCTTCGCGCTCGGTCACCAGCTTGTCGGTCACATCCACCATATGGGCTTCGCCACTCTGGTTCAGATGCGTCAGGTTGGGCTGGGTCTGCTTGGGATCGGTCTGGTTCATCGTTGGCCCTCAGAGGTGGGAGACAAAGTTGCACGGCTTGGTGCGGGCATCGAGCTGATCGCGGATCAGTTGCTCCCAGCCCAGCTGGCAGGCGCCGGTGGAGCCGGGCAGGCAGCAGATTAGAGTGCGATTGGCGAGTCCCGCCAGCGCACGGCTCTGCATGGCGGAGCCTTTAATCTCGGCAAAAGAGAGCTGACGGAACATCTCGCCAAAGCCCTGTACGGTGCGCTCGAACAGCACACCGACCGCTTCCGGTACCCGGTTTTGTTCATTGAAGCCAGTGCCGCCATTGATCAGCACCACCTGCACCCCTTCATCGGCGATCCACTCGCTCACCCGCGCCCGGATGCGAAACAGGTTGTCCGGGCAGAGCGCCCGATCGGCCAGCTGATGGCCCGCATCGGTGAGGGCCGAGACCAGATAGTCACCCGAGCTGTCATCGGCGGCGGTGCGGCTGTCGGAGACCGTCAGCACAGCGATCTTGAGGGGAATAAATGCGTTTTTTTTCTGTCCCATCGGGCAGCTCCTTGTGGCTATGGACCGTCAACGAGGCAGGAAGATAAGGGGTATGAGAGGCCAGCTGTCAGGGCTCAGAAACTGACGCGGACAGGTGTGACCAACTTGCTCAAGCGTGTGACGGCGGGCTGATTCTATCAAAGGTTTCACGAGATATGGGATTTAAAAGACAAACATCTCAATGCTTGTCCCAGATATGAACAAAAGCAGGCCGGGGTAACCCGGCCTGTCGTCGCAGGATCAGAACCCTTTAACCCCGGTCATGTCGGGCAGCTGGTGAGCAATCCCCTTGTGACAGTCGATGCAGGTGCCCTGCCCCTCCTTGCCGAGGTTGGCCGAGTGCATCTTGGCGGCGCGCTGCCCCTGCAGGGAGAAGTCCATGTACTCGAAGTTGTGGCAGTTGCGGCACTCACGCGAATCGGTCTCTTTCATTCGCTGCCACTCCCGCTCCGCCATCTCGCGCCGGTGCGATTCGAACTTCTCGCGGGTATCCACCTTGCCGGTGATCATACCCCACAGCTCCTTGGAAGCCTGCACCTTGCGGATGATCTTGTAGGTCCACTCGTGCGGCACGTGGCAATCCGGGCAGCTGGCCCGCACGCCGGAGCGGTTGGCGTAGTGGATGGTGTCTCGGTACTCCATGAAGACGTTGTCCTTCATCTCGTGACAGCTGGTACAGAACTTCTCGGTGTTGGAGGCCTCCATGGCGGTGTTGAAGCCACCCCAGAAAATCACGCCGCCGAAAAAGCCCATCAGCAGGATGACCCAGAGGGCCGCCCTGGACGGAGACTTGAAGGTGGTCCACAGACGCTGGATAAAGCCGGGTAATTTCATCTATGGATTCCTCAGTTCAGCGCTTCAACCGGTTTAAAGGTATTTTCCACCAGCGGCTTGGCATCCGCTTGCGGCACATGGCACTGCAGGCAGAAGTAGCGACGGGGGGAGACTTCACCCAAGGTCAGGCCGTCGCGGGTCTCGAAGTGAGTCGGACTGATCTTGGGGGCCTTCATGGCACTGGCATTCTTGAAGCTGTGGCAGGCCAGGCACTTGTTGACCTTGGTATCCACCTCGTAGTTGCGAATGTCGTGGGGGATCAGCGGCGGCTGATGCATGTACTGGCGATCATAGGGCGCGCCATCCTTGCGGAAATTTTTCAGCGGCGCAGCGGTGTCTTCGATCACCAGATCGGTGGCACCACGCTCGGACTTGAGGCCACCGGTACTGTTGGTGATCTCGGGGGCGGCGGCCATCAAGGATCCCGCCATCAGGCAGGCCAGCATTGCTCCAATCAGCTTTTTCATTATTTGTTCTCCGACGTTTTTTCTGCCTTGACGGCAAAACCTACAGTGATTTCAAAAACTTGTTCCGCGCAGACATCGATGCAGCGGCCGCAGTTGGTACACTCCTGAGCCGCAATCAAGGGCCCGTGACCGCGCTTGGCACCGTGAACAGGCCCGCGCAGGATGGGACGCTCCGGGCAGACCGCATAACAATCCATGCAGTTGTTGCACCGCTCGCGCCCCTTGGCAGAAATCTTGATAAACCCGACCCGGTTGACCAGGGCATAGAAGGCCCCCACCGGACAGAGATGACCACACCAGCCCCGCTCAACAACGAACAGATCGAACAGGAACAGCGCCACCAGCAGGGCCCAGCCCGCCCCCATGCCAAACAGCAGACCGCGCATGGCGAGCGACACCGGATTGACCAGCTCCCACGCCATCACCCCGACCACCGCAGGCACCACCAGCACCATGGCCAGTAGCCAATAGCGGGTCGCACGGCTGAACTGGCCATTGCCCTTGAGGCCAAGGCGCCCCCTGAGCCAGGCCGCCGCATCCGTGATGAGGTTGACCGGACAGACCCAGGAGCAGAACACCCGCCCACCGACCAGCCAGTAACCGGCCAGCACGATGATAGCCCCCAGCCAGAGGGTGGTGATGGGCCAGTGGCCCGCCGCCAGCGACTGCAGCAGGGTCAGCGGATCGGTCAGCGGCAAAGTCTCCAGCAACAGCGAGCTGGAGAGGTTGCCCTTGAGGATCCAGATCCCCGCCAGCGGCCCCAGCAAAAACAGCGCGAGCACGCCGAATTGACTCAGCCGACGCAGCAGCAGGAAGCGGTGGGAACGCCACCACCCCAGCTTGATGCGAGCCTCTTCCCCCGGATAACGACTCATAACCCCTCCGGTTTGCGGGTGGGCAGGGTGAGCCTATCGCCGATGAGCGACTTGTTCCCCGCCTTGGCCTTCTCTTCCCAGCCGAGCCGGTAGTGATGACCCAGCTCCCCCTTGGCGAGCTGGCGAGGCACCACCTTGATGGCCGCTTCCTCCAGCACGCAGGCGTGCTCGCACTTGCCACAGCCGGTACAGATATCGCTGTGTACCGTAGGCAGGAACATGGCGTGCTTGCCGGTGCGCTGGTTATGTTGCAGCTCAAGGGTGATCGCCTTGTCAATCAGCGGACAGACCCGATAGCAGACATCGCAGCGCAGACCCAGATAGTTGAGGCAGGTCTCGTGATCGATGAGCACTGCCACTCCCATCCGGGCCTGATCGATGTCGGTCATCTGCTGATCCAGCGCCCCGCTCGGACAAGCCGCCACACAAGGGATGTCATCACACATCTCGCACGGCACGGCACGCGCCTTGAAATAGGGGGTGCCGGTGGTCACAGGGTCAAACAGCCGGGCGAGCTTGAGGGTGTCGTAGGGGCACGCCTCGACGCAGAGCCCGCAACGCACGCAGGCGCCGAGAAACTCTGCTTCATCGAGGGCGGCAGGCGGGCGCAGCGCCTGGGCAGGCACAGCTTGTACCTGCTGGCGTGCCACGCCACCGAGCCCCACGCCAAGCAGGCCCACACCGCAGGCCCCCTTGGCCATGTCGGCCAGAAACTGGCGACGACTACGACTCATCTCGCACTCCCCCGCCTTAAGCCTTCATCACCTTGACGGCGCACTTCTTGTAATCGGTCTCTTTCGAGAGCGGATCGGTGGCGTCCAAGGTCAGCTTGTTGACCAGCTGGCTGGCATCAAAGAAGGGCATGAAGACCAGTCCTTTCGGCGGACGGTTGCGACCACGGGTCTCGACACGGGTCTTCACCTCGCCACGGCGGGAGGAGACGATCACCTCTTCGCCACGACGCACGCCGCGAGCCTTGGCATCATCCGGGTGCATAAACAGCACCGCATCCGGAAAGGCGCGATAGAGCTCGGGCACCCGACGGGTCATGGTGCCGGTGTGCCAGTGTTCCAGCACACGACCGGTGGAGAGCCACAGATCGTACTCTTGGTCCGGCGACTCGGCGGCGGGCTCGAACGGCAGGGCGAAGATGACCGCCTTGCCATCGGGCTTGCCATAAAAACGCACCCCCTCGCCCGCTTTCACATAGGGGTCGAACCCTTCGCGATAGCGCCACAGGGTCTCTTTGCCATCGACTACCGGCCAGCGCAGACCGCGCGCTTCGTGGTACTGATCGAACGGTGCCAGATCGTGACCGTGGCCGCGACCGAAGCTGGCGTACTCCTCGAACAGACCTTTCTGAACGTAGAACCCGAAGTGCTCGGCCTCGTCGTTCAGCAGCCCTTTGCTCTGCTCTTTCGGGAACTGGTTTACCTGACCGTTGGCATAGAGCACGTCGAACAGGGTTTTGCCCTTCACTTCCGGCATCTTGGCAATCAGCTCAGCCGGCCACACCTCCTCAACCTTGAAGCGCTTGGAGAACTCCATCAGCTGCCACAAGTCGGACTTGGCCCCTTCCGGCGCTTTCACCTGCTGGTGCCAGAACTGGGTGCGGCGCTCGGCGTTACCGTAGGCCCCCTCTTTCTCCACCCACATGGCGGTGGGCAGGATGAGGTCAGCGGCCTGGGCGGTGACGGTCGGGTACGGGTCAGAGACCACGATGAAGTTGCGCGGGTCACGATAGCCAGGCAGGCGATCGGTATTCATGTTGGGACCGGCCTGCATGTTGTTGTTACACATCACCCAGTAAGCGTTGAGCTTGCCATCCTTGAGCATGCGATCTTGCAGCACGGCGTGGAAACCCACCTTGTCGGGAATGGTCCCCTCCGGCAGTTTCCAGATCTGCTCGGCAATGGCGCGGTGCTTGGGCTCGGTCACCACCATGTCGGCAGGCAGACGGTGAGCAAAGGTACCCACTTCACGCGCGGTGCCACAGGCAGAGGGCTGACCGGTCAGTGAGAAAGGACCATTACCCGGCTCGGAGATCTTGCCGGTCAGCAGGTGGATGTTGTAGCAGAGATTGTTGGCCCAGACGCCACGGGTATGCTGGTTGAAACCCATGGTCCAGTAGGAGACCACCTTCTTGCCCGGGTCGGCATAGAGCTTGGCCAGCTTTTCCAGCTTATCTTTGGAGACGCCGGAGAGCTTGGAGACCGACTCCACATCGTAATCCGCCACGAACTTGGCAAACTCCTCGAAGGTCATCGGAGTGGCGTCGCCGCTGTCCGGGTTCTTCGCTTTCTGCTGCAGCGGATCGGTCGGGCGCAGGCCGTAACCGATGTCGGTGACCCCCTTTTTGAACACAGTGTGCTTGTTGACGAAGTCCCAGTTCACCTTGTCGTTCTGGATGATGTAGTTGGCGACATAGTTGAGGATCGCCAGATCGGTCTGCGGAGTGAACACCATGCCGTTGTCCGCCAGCTCGAAGCTGCGGTGCTCGAAGGTGGAGAGCACGTGCACCTGCACATCCGGGTTGGAGAGACGGCGATCAGACATCCGCGACCAGAGGATGGGATGCATCTCGGCCATGTTGGAGCCCCACAGCACGAACGCATCGGCCTGCTCGATATCGTCGTAGCAACCCATCGGCTCGTCCATACCGAAGGTACGCATGAAACCGACGACCGCAGAGGCCATGCAGTGACGGGCATTGGGGTCGATGTTGTTGGTACGGAAACCGGCCTTCATCAGCTTGGCGGCGGCATAGCCTTCCCAGACGGTCCACTGGCCGGAGCCGAACATGCCGACGGCGGTTGGCCCCTTCTCTTTCAGGGTGGCCTTGAACTTCTCGGCCATGATGTCGAACGCCTGATCCCAGCTGATGGGGGCGAAGTCGCCATCCTTGTCAAACTGGCCGTTCTTCATCCGCAGCATCGGCTGGGTCAGGCGATCCTGGCCATACATGATCTTGGAGAGGAAGTAGCCCTTGATGCAGTTGAGGCCACGGTTGACCGGTGCATCGGGGTCGCCCTGAGTCGCCACAACCCGACCATCCTGAGAGCCCACCAGCACGGAGCAGCCGGTACCGCAGAAGCGGCAGGGAGCCTTATCCCAATGGATGGCCGTCTTGTCGGTACTGGTGATGAGATTGGCTGCCAGCGTGGGGGCACTGACACCGGCCACGGCAGCGGCAGCTGCCACCGCGTTGGCCTTCATAAAGTCGCGTCGACTCAGCTTCATGGCATATCCTCACATTGCTTATCGCGTAATAGTTGTCGAATCTGTCGAACGGGAGCCAGCCATCAGCGGCAGAGGGCACGCCCGGCATCCCATCACTCTTTTCAGTGACCGCCCAGTTCATCGAACTGGTGGTAAATCAGGGCGGCAGAGAGCACACCCGGCATCGCCTGTATCGCATCAATGGCCGCCATGATCGGCCGCTGGCTCGGACCTTCCAGGGTCACTACCAGCTTGCCCTCGTCACTGACGGCGTGGATCTCGGCCCCTTCAAGGGCACCAATCTGCTCGGCGAGCTGATGGCGCAAGGGGGGCTGGGTCAGCACCACCAGACTCGATACATGGAACTCCTGATCCATTGTGGCTTCTGTGTCACACGGCTTCTGACTCATTCTGACTCCTGCTTGAGGGTGGGCTGGCTCGCACCACCGGATGGGGCGGCTCGCCCGTCGACCTTGATGCTGCCAACCGGACAATCCTGCACACAGGCGCCGCAGCCGTTACAGCGATCCGGCGCCACTGTCGGGGTGGGCACGCGCCCCAGTACCGGAATAAAACGAATGGCATTGGGCTCGCAGCTGTCCTGACAGCGCTGGCAGAACACCTGGCCATTGGCCAGACAGTTGGCCTCGATATGGGCCTTGTAGTGCCAGGGGGACTCGCTGGTCGGGCGAAACAGCGGCGCCTTGCAGACCGTGACGCACTCGGTGCAGAAAGTGCACTCACCACGCTGGAAATCGACAACCGGAAAACCGCCCTCGCCACTCACCAGGATCTGCTCCGGGCAGGCGGCCAGACAGTCGCCGCAGCGGGTGCAGTCGGCGACAAATGCCGACCAGTTGACTGACCAGGGCAACTGCACCGGCGGTTCGGCAGTTCTCAGCCGACCCCGGAACAGACCGCGGCGGGCAAGATCGATCTCATCCGGCATGTTGACTCCTGTCCTGGCGAGGAATGGACCAAGTTGAATATCTTATTGGCATTCTTGATACCAATTATAAGAGTGGGTCTATATTGCGGCCCTGACAAGTTCAGGGATATACCACCAGGGAGATAAACAGGAGGGATTCTTGCGCCAGATCAAAGCCTTGCAGCGCAATAAAAATGGAGGTATCGGTTAAAATACCTCCATGTGAGGATTGCTATTTAATCGTTGGCGATTTTTGCGGTTATCCGCCGATCGAGGCGAGATGAGGGGTGATGCCGGCATTGCCCTCATGGAGACGATGGGTGGCACTCTTGCCCGCCAGTGCCGCGCGAATGCGCTGTTGCAGCTCATCGGATTGCGCATCTGCGCCGAGCAGATCCCGCAGGTCGATGCCGTTGTCGCCAAACAGGCACAGATGCAGCTTCCCCAGTGAGGAGACCCGCAGCCGATTGCAACCGGCACAGAAATCCTTGCTATAGGGCATGATGAGCCCCACCCCACCTTGCGAATCGGGGTGCATAAAGACCTGCGCCGGGCCGTCATCCGTGCCCCGCAACTGCTGCACCCAGCCGCTCTCCAGCAAACGCTGTTTGATCTGCTCGCCGCTGACATGGTGGTCACGAAACAGGGCATCCATCTCGCCGGTCTGCATAAGTTCGATAAAACGCAACTCGATGGGCTTGTGCCTGATCCAGCCCAGAAAGGCATCGAGCTGGTAGTCGTTGAGCCCCTTGAGCAGCACCGCATTGATCTTCACCGATATAAAACCGGCGGCCAGTGCCGCTTCGATCCCCTCCATCACCTCCGCCAGCTTGTTTTCACCGGTGATCTGGTGAAACTGGCGGGGGTCGAGACTGTCGACACTGACATTCAGCGCGTTGAGTCCGGCATCAAACCACTCTTGGGCCCGCTCCTTGAGGCGATAGCCGTTGGTGGTCATGGCGACCTTCTCGATACCCGGGGTGGTAGCAATCACATTGACGATCTCGGTGAAATCGCGGCGCAGGGAAGGCTCGCCCCCCGTGATGCGCACCTTGCGGGTGCCCATGGCGGCAAAACCGCTGACCACGCGGCGGATCTCGTCAATCGAGAGAAAGGGTTGACGCCCCGCTTTGTGACCTTCCGGGGGCGATAGCCGTCAGGCAGGCAATAGGTGCAACGAAAATTGCACACATCGGTGACTGACAGACGCAAATAGTAAAAACGACGGGAAAAACCATCTTCAAGTGGCAACATAAACACCTTTCCAAATACGGGAGGCCAGGGCATTTCTTTCCTGACCCTTACAGCTCGACGATTGTGTTCAACTGTCGGCTGACGGCTGGTTTCCCCCTATCGCTAGGACGTAGGCAAAACCGCTCGGAGTTCATCTAGTTTTTCGATGCTAACACAAGTTGGAGTACACTCCCACGCATCTTGCGGGGTCCTTATCACTATCCAGAGGTGCGCATTAGTATGGGAAAACGGTTCAGGGTCCATTCGGTCAGCAGCGCCATTGGCCGCGCCATGGTGTTGATCCTCTTCATGGCCAGCCTGATCGCGCTGGTCGCCATGGTCACCCTCTTCTACTCGGTCCCCGATGCCAAGGCGATCAACCTCTCCGGTTCGTTGCGGATGCAGGCCTACCGGATGGCCTACGAAATCGAGCGGGGCGACAGCGTACTGGGGCGCCTCTCCCAGTTTGAAGAGACTCTGCACGCCGAAGAGCTGCAAGAGACCCAGCGCTGGATCACGCCCGCCTCCCTGCGTCGCACCTATGGCGAGGTGCTCGACCAGTGGCAGGTGATGCGCCAGCACATCGAGGATCGCACCCCCAGACGCTACACCGATAACACCGAGCAGTTTGTGGCAGCCATCGACCATTTCGTCAATCAGATGCAGTACCACGTGGAGTTCAAGGTGCGGATGCTGGCGCTAGCGGAGGGGCTCGGGCTGCTGGCCATTATCACCATCGCCTGGTTCACGGTGCGCTTCACCCGCCAGCAAGTGGTCGCCCCCCTCAACCAGTTGGTCTACTGCGCCCGCCAGATCCAGCGGCAGGATTTCAATCTCCAACTGCCCACCCACGGCGAAAATGAGCTGGGGGAGCTGTCGCGCGCCTTCGTCACCATGGCGGACGAGCTGGGCAAGCTCTATCGGGAGCTGGAGAACAAGGTGGAAGAAAAAACCGCCAAGTTGCAGCAGGCCAACGACACCCTCTCGTTTCTCTACTCGACCGCCCAGAAGCTACACGCCGCCCCGCTCAGCACTCGCACGCTGATCAAGCTGCTGGATCGCGCCGCCGCCCACCAGCATATCGACCATATCCGGCTGACTCGCTTCGAGCACAATGCCATGCCGGTCTATATCTCGGGGCGCACCGGCTGGCCCGGTGATCTCGACGCGGTGGCCAGCTTCTATCTGCAGATGGATGAGCAGGAGTTCGGCCGCCTCGATATCATCAGCCAGCACCCCATCGATGAGCGGTTGATCAAGAACTTCACCATGCTGCTGGCTCAGGTGCTGCACAAGGACCAGACCCTGCTGCAACAGCAGCGACTGCTGCTGATGGAGGAGCGGGCGGTGATCGCCCGGGAACTGCACGATTCGCTGGCGCAGGCCCTCTCCTATCTCAAGATCCAGTCCACCCTGCTCAAACGCTCCTACGCCAAAGGCCAGCAGGATAAGGCACAAGAAGCGATGCAGCAGATCGACGAGGGGCTCAGCAATGCCTATACCCAGTTGCGCGAACTGCTTGGCACCTTCCGCCTCACCATCGGCGATGCCAATCTGGGGGAAGCAATTCGGGTGATGCTCGATCAGCTGCAACCCCAGACCCAGGCCGACATCCGGTTCCATTACGGGCTGGCTGACAACGACCTGGAGGCGGGTCAGCATATTCACATTTTACAGTTGATCCGTGAGGCAGTGCTCAATGCCATCAAACATGCCAACGCGCAAGTGATTGATGTTAGCTGTGAGACCCTCGCCAATGGTAACATCGAGGTTCAGATTTCAGATGACGGTGTCGGGATCGGACTCGCCAGCTCGGCGATCAACCATTACGGTTTGAGCATCATGAACGAACGTGCCAGCAAACTGCATGGTCTGCTGACCATCAACGAGCAGCAACCACAAGGCACCTGCGTGCATCTGACCTTTCCCACCAGTCTAGCGAGAGACGCCTGATGGACGAGATGAAATACACTGTTCTGGTCGTAGATGACCATCCCCTCATGCGCAAAGGGATTGTGCAGTTGCTGGCTCTGGAAGAGAACATGGAGGTGACAGGTGAAGCCTCCAACGGCACCGATGCCGTGGCACTGGCCAAAGAGTCCGAGCCGGACCTGATCCTGCTGGATCTCAACATGAAAGGACTCTCCGGCCTTGATACCCTCAAGGCGCTGCGGGCCGAAGAGATCACCTCCCGGGTGGTGATCCTCACCGTCTCCGATGCCCGCCAGGATGTGGTGGCCCTGCTCAAGGCCGGTGCCGATGGCTACCTGCTCAAAGATACCGAGCCTGATCTGCTGCTGGCCCAGCTGGCCGACGTGATGACAGGCAAACAGATCCTGAGCGAACCGCTGCGCCCCTATCTCGAAAACATCTACGAGCTGGATCACCTGCAGCAGAAGATGGAAAGCTTAACGCGTCGCGAAATGCAAATCCTGCGCGAAATTGCAAAAGGCCTCTCCAACAAACAGGTCGCCTCGGTACTCCATATCTCCGAGGGAACGGTCAAGGTTCACGTGAAGAGCCTGCTGAAGAAACTCGAGGCGCAAAGCCGTGTGGAAGCGGCTGTCATGTATCTGGAGCAGCGCAACTAAGCGCCCTCAACCGCCCGAAAAGCCACCCTCCGGTGGCTTTTTTCATCCTCTGGCACAGTCGCTGCATTGTCCGATTCAGCAACGACTCAATGGAGGATGGAACATGAAACTACAACCTTTGGCACTGTTCCCCTTGCCTTCCCACATACTGCCGGGCGGCAAGCTTCCTCTGCGTCTGTTCGAGCCACGCCACCTGCAGATGCTCAAGGAGTCATTCATCAACGATCAGGGCTTTGGCATCGTGATGGAAGAGTCCACCACCTCGGGACAATCCGGCCGCATTCTGCCGGTGGGCACCCGGGTCAAGGTGACGGACTTCTACAGCCTCAATGATGGCCTGCTGGGGGTAACGGTGCTGGGACTGGAGCGCTTCTGCATCCACGAGATGGAGACAGACGAGATAGGCCTGCGCCGGGCCAAGGTGGAGATGCTGCCCAACTGGCCGAGTACCCACTCAAATTTCAACGACAAGTTGCTGGTCAACCGCCTGCGGGAAGTATTCGAGCAGTATCCGGAGCTTGATGAGCTCTATCCAGACAAGCGCTTTGAAGATGCCGCCTGGCTCTGCCAACGCTGGCTCGAGATATTGCCGATGCCGATTTATGAAAAGCAGATGCTGATTGCCAAACAAAACAGCGAAGCAGCCCGTAAATTTCTGCATCGCCTGATTTCACAATCACAAAAACAAGCATTGCAAAATGCAATTATTCCAACAATGAAAATCTGAAATTTGCATTTTGCGAATGAGTAGGAACACAACAAACCATAACAAGAGAGAGCCGCTGCGCTAAACGGCCAAAATTGAACACAAAAGAGTCCTAAAAAAGTTGGCACAGATTTTTCATATAGATTGATACAACCCGATTTATCCCGTGCTCTCTTCAGTATTTGCTGAAGAACTGGTCAACCCACAAAGTTGACCATTTTTTTTATCCGCGCGTCGGCAACCGCTGACCAAAGTGACGCTGCAAACACTCTCTCAGCCGTGACAAGGTGATGGGCTTGGCGAGAAAGTCATCCATCCCCTGCGCCAGACAGCACGCCTTGTCCTCTGCCATCGCATTGGCAGTCAAGGCGATGATAGGCATGGTGCATCCCAACTCACGCAAGCGCCGGGTGGCTTCCAGTCCGTCCATCAGGGGCATCCGCATATCCATCAGGATCAGATCCGGGAGCTGCTCATCCACCTGCGCCAGCGCCTCCAGACCATTGGCTGCCAGCCGTACCTTGCCCACCAGTTTTTGCAGCATCAGCGACACCACCAACTGGTTCACCGGGCTGTCTTCCACCACCAACACATCCAGTGGTAGCAGTACCGGAGCCCCCTCCTCCCGCTGCGGCTGGCTATGGCAAGGCAGCGCCATGCCAGGCAGTTCGAACCAGAAACAACTTCCCTGGCCCGGCTCGCTCTTCAGGTGGATCTCACCTCCCATCAGGGCAACCAGACGCTTGCTGATGGCAAGGCCCAGGCCGGTACCGGAAAAACGCCGAGTGGCCGAGTTGTCAACCTGGGAGAAGGGTTCAAACAGCAGCGCCTGATCCGCATCAGCGATCCCGATCCCGGTGTCGGAGACCGAGATCAGCAGCTTCTCATTCTGCCAACCCAGGTGCAGTGTCACCTGCCCCTGCTCGGTAAATTTGAGGGCGTTGTCCAGCAGATTCCCCATCACCTGCGACAGACGCATCTGATCGCCCTGCAACTCCCAGGGGACCGACTCATCGACCCGATAAACCAGTGCGATCCCCTTGGCGGTCGCGCGAGCTTGCAGCGGCTCGACCAGAGATTGGCAAAGCTGGACGGGTTGCAGGGTCTCGCAGTGAAACACCAGGGTTTGCGACTCGATTTTCGAAAAATCGAGCACGTCATCGATGATGGTTTGCAGCAATCTGGCCGAGTGGGTGGCATGGCGCAGCAGGCTCTGTTGCTCCGGCGCCAGCTCGGCATGCTGCACCAGATCGAGCATTCCCAGCACCGCATTCATGGGCGAGCGGATCTCGTGGGTCATCATGGCCAGAAACTGGGACTTGGCACGGTTGGCAGCTTCGGCCTCATCCCGCGCCCGCGCCAGATCCTCTTCCCTACGGATCTGGTTGCTGATATCCCGGGCAGTGCCGCGATAACCAATAAACAGGCCATCATGGTCAAAGCAAGGCTCGGCGCTCACCTCCATCCAGCAGGGGCCGTGTTGCAGCGCGACCTGCATCCGCACCCCTCGCACCGGCTGGCGCAGCTCCAAAAGCTGCAGGTATTTCTGGGCATCGCAGCTCTGCTTGTTGCAGACGTAGTCATAGAGGGTCGGCCGGGTCGCCTGCGGGGTCATCTCATCCAGATAACCCGGCTCTGAGGCATAACTGAGGCGATGTTCGGCATCGGTCTCCCAGAACCAGTCGGAGGCCATGGCGGCGAAGCTGCGAAAACGGATTTCGCTGGCCTGCAGCGCCTCGGTCTTCACCGCCACCTGCTCCTGCAAGCGGGCCCGATAGGTGATGTTGACCAGCGCCTGGGCGATAAGCGGGCGGCAACGCTCCATGGCGGCCTTGCTGGTAAGATCGAAGGTGCCCGCCCGGGCATGGCGGCAGATGAGGGTGGCGGTAAAACCGGGAGCCTGCAGCCCGGTCAGCATCACGCTGGCCCAGCCCGGCTCGTTCGCCAGCGGCGCCAGCTCAGGCAGCTGGGCAGGATCGTAAATTACCAGGGTTTCACCCGAGATGGCGCGGGCAAAGGCCGGGGTCATGCGCCAGCTGCGAACAGAGAGCATCGGTTCGGTACTGAGGTGGGTGCTCCCCCGCTCCCCTTCCCAGGCCACCACATCCGCGTGCTCAAAGCCGATAAAGGGTTTGAGCACCTGGATAAGGCTCTCCAGTACCTGCTCCAGCGTCTTGGCATCGGCGAGGGTGGCCACCCCGCCCAGCAGGGTCTGGGACTCGTGACGATACTTGGCCTCGCGCTCGCGGCAACGCACAAGGTCGACTAGCGTGGTCTGCAATTTGTCGCCGAGGGCTTCCAGTTCACTGTTGCCAATCATCTTGTTGCCTGCTCTGTTATGTTCTGCCGACTCAACGGGTCAGGAAAATCACGCTCGATACCATCAGGTTGCCGTGGGCCAGCTCGCCATTGGGCAGCCGCCCCTGCTCGCCGAAGGTAAAGGGGGTGATAAACGGGATCTTGCCGAGACGAGCCTGGCTCTGCTCGACAAATTGGCACAACATATCACCAAGAGCCAAACGGCAACCAGCACAAAAGATGATGAGGGCGCCGATAGGCTGCCATTCCACATCGACTCCATAGCCCGGCTCAATGCGCATGGCATTGAGGCTGCGCTGCAACAACCCCTCCTGACTGCTGTACATCAGCAGCAGGCGCTCCCCCTGCACCACATCGGTAAAGAGCCGCAGCCCGCCCTGTTCGGTCACCGCCTCGGGATGAGTGAGCTTGTAGTAGGGAATGCCATCCAGCGATCCCACTTGACGGGCCAGCGGGGTGAGCGTGGTCTCCCGCAAAATCGCCCCCACCGGCCAGGGCTGCTCGCGTCCGCACCAGCGGGCATAAACCTCGGCGGCGGGCTGGTGATCGATGGTGAGCACCTCCCGCCCGTCGCAGGCGGTGATCTCGCCGCTGAATTCGGCAGGGACATAACCGGAGTGAAACTGAAAGGCCAGCTGGCAATCGGGATAGAGCACCGCCAGCGCGATGCCATCCTGACTCACCGCCTCATCCCAGCAGAGTTGCCAGTCACCGCTGACGCTGTTGTCTGCCGCGGATCCACCGACCACCGGCACCGAGGCACCGAGCTCGGCCTCGATACCGGCCAGCAGCCCCTCCTCCTTGCCGGGACTGGCGTGAAACAGGATCAGCTGGGGCAACTCGCCCGGTCGACCACAATCGCTCATGGCACGGCGCAGCAACTGCCGCACATCCACCCCGTCACCGCAGGCACCGGCCACCCCGAAGGCCCCTTTTTCGTCATAAAAAGCTGCAACCGCCACTCCGAACCCCTCTATGGCGTGGTGTCCCATCTCGGTCATCACCCCGCCACAGGAGCTGCACCCCAGCAGGCGGGTCGTCGGGAACTGGCGTTTGAGCGCTTCGCGCAGTATCGCCCCGTCATGGGCTTGGGTAAAATAGAGTAACAGCAGGGAGGGGGCCTGATTGGCATGGTGGCGCAGCTGCGTGCAGATCTCTTGGGCCGCCAGCGATGAATTCCGGGCGAGGGAATGAACGGTCAGAAACTCCAACACCATCTCCTTGTTTTATCGGATAGCAGTCGCAAGCAAAAATCATACCCTTATCAAACAATTATCTCGCTTCGCTTGCTAACATAGCGGTCAACTGAGACCAATGACAGGACGCCCATATGTGGCAAAAAAACATCAATGACTTCGATCGGGTCGTTGCCATCGGTGGTGGCCACGGCATGGGGCGAGTGCTTTCGTCCCTCTCGTTTCTCGGTCAACGGCTCACCGGCATCGTCACCACCACAGATGATGGCGGCTCGACCGGACGCCTGCGCAAGAGTCAGGAGTGCATCGCCTGGGGCGATCTGCGCAACTGCCTGAACCAGCTGGTGACCGATCCCAGCATCGGCAGCCTGTTGTTCGAGTACCGCTTCGCCGGCAAAGGCGAGCTGGCGGGCCACAACCTTGGCAACCTGATGCTGCTGGCGCTCGATAATCTCTGTGTCCGTCCTCTTGATGCTATCAAGCTGATCAGTGACATGCTCAAAATCGAGTCACAACTACTACCCATGTCTGAATTTCCCACCGACCTCTGCGCCCATATGGAGTGTGGCACCCAGATCCTGGGAGAGGTCTCCATCGACCAACTGGCAACGCCCCCCCTCTCCCTCGGCCTGATGCCGGAGGTGCAAGCGACCCGGGAAGCAGTGCTGGCACTGCAGCAGGCTGACATGATCATTCTGGGGCCGGGCAGTTTTCTCACCTCCATCATGCCGCCACTGCTGCTGGCCGAGATCGCCCAGGCCATCAACGAGAGCAGCGCCATGCTGGTCTTTGTCTGCAATCTGGTGGCGGAAAATGGCCCTGCCAGCCAGCTGGATCTGATGAGTCAGTGTCGCTGGCTGGAGTCCCGGGTCGGTCAGGGTCGGCTGGATGCTATCCTGGCCCCACAGGGCGCGGGTGATGCGGGGGACTGGCAAGGACGATTGATCGAAGCCGAGCTGGGCGAGCTTGAGCTGCCCCATCGGCACGATCGGTTGAAGCTGAAACTGGCGCTGGACCGGATCATCCAGCAACTGCTCAACCAGCGTTAGTTAACGGTCACGGCGCCCCGGTATCCCTGCATGGCGCCGTTACTGATAATCGGCAAGAAACGCCAGCACCTGGGGCAAGGAGACCTCCAGAAGTTGCAACTGGCGCTCTGCCTCGGCCACATCGGCCTGCTTGCTGGCCATCTCCAGCGCCATCACCTGCTGGTAGCTCGGCATAGCACCATAGCTGCCACAGGATGATTTCATGCTGTGCGCCACCCGAGCCAGCGCCTCCCATTCCCCCTGCTCATAGAGGGGTCTGAGCTGACTCAACTGCTCGCCCACCTCTTCAATAAATACTGCGATGACCACGGGCAGCATATCCTGACCGATATCCTCGGCCAGCTGCTGCAACACCTTGCGATCCACCCACTCCATGCGAGGCACCTCCAGAACGGTATTCAAACAGACCATACTATAGATAGTTTTCGATGTCGTGGCTCACGGCCAGGCAGTGACGACCCATCCGATTGGATGGCTCAGGGAATAAAGTGGCAAAAAATGTGATCAATATCGAAATAGCGATACTGAAATGCCCATCAAGACAACAACTTAATTGCCATAAATTAACAAATGATCAACAATCAAATTCGTCAGAGTGCTGCTGCTCAGCAACACCTCTCATCCCTTTTGCCTTTTATGGCTGCTGCGAAGAACCAGGGTAGGTATCTACCCTGGTATTTTTTTAGGTTCATCGCGTCTTTCCGGGGAAGGCGGCCTTGATTTTCAGGAAAAAGTATTCTGAGTCCCGAAATCCATAAGCCATGCGTTTGATCACCTTGATCCGATTATTCACGCCCTCCAGCAGGCTGGTGTGCATGGGAAAGATTGCGCTGGCCAAAATCCCCCGGGTGTAGCGGCGAAGGTTTTTGGCAAAACGCTCTAAGGGCTCCAGGCCACTTTCCTTCGCTTGTCGCATCCAGGCCTTCCATCGTCGCCAACCTTCCCTGACACTCGGGGCGTACCAGATTTCCTTCAGGGCCTCCTTGAGAACATATGCTGTCGCCAAGGGCTTATTGGCTTCCAATAGCTCTTGTAATTTCACCGCCTGGTCTTCCTTGAGATTTTCTCGATTGCGCAGGAGTAACCAACGCGCCAGCTTGACGACCTTGCGAGCCGGCTTGTCATGCTTTAATGCATTGGCTTGATCCACCCGAATTCGGTCGAGCACTTTGCGGCCATAACCGGCCACCACATGGAACAAGTCATACACCACCTCCGCCTGTGGACAGTGCTGTTTCACTTCCAGATCGAAGGCGGAGTTCATGTCCATGGCCACCGCTTCAATCTGTTGGCATCGTTCGCCCATCAGCTCGAAAAAGGGGCGAATAGCCTCTCGGCTGTTGCCATGCCCCACCCACAAAACGCGAGTCCGTTCAGCATCCATGATCACTGTGGCATAGCGGTGGCCTTTATGCAGGGCGAATTCATCCATCACCAGCCGCCGCACCGAGCCGGGCTCAAAGGTGCCAACACTGGCCTGTAGCCGACGCTTGTCGATGGCCTTGATGGTATGCCAGTGCAGTCCGGTGAGCTGGCTGACATGACTGATAGGCATCAACTCAAGCAAGGCCTCTACCCAGCGCAGCAATCGCTGTGTCAGCCGGGAGCTGGGGGTAACCAATCGATATGCTCAGAAACCCGACCACACCGCAGGCAGTCAACCCGACGGACGGGGACTTGCAGATGTACGCGAAGTTCAAGGAGGTCACGGTCACGAACCGTGCGCATTCGGCGGTCATGGATGAGTGGACAGGGCTGATGGCACTGACCACAGAGCGGTAGATGATTGGCGAGAGGCTCAAGAGCCAATGTGATTTGTGTGGCAGAGCGGCGATGGACAGAAACGTCGTAACCTGGCCAGAACGAGGCAAAATCAATATGATGCATAGCGACAGCAGGGTAAGGGAGTCGGGTTGTTTGGCGACTACCAGTTTACCCGAACCCTGTCTGTCAACTTACTCTTCCCCACGCTTCCGCGAAGAACCTTTTTTTATCTCGCTCAGGCACGCCCTGATTGGTCGCTACCCGCTCCCCCATGCGAAACAGATTGAATTCGCCGGGCGCCATTTTGACCCAGTTCTCATTGCCGGTCAGCGGACGGGTGGTGATCAGGGTCACCACATCGTTGGGGGTGGTCTCGCGTTGAAAGTCGATCACCACCTCCTCATCCAGCAGGCTCGCCTCGCCAAACGGCGCACAGCGGGTCAGCCAGTGCAGGTTGTTGCTGCAGTAGCTCATCACATACTCCCCGTCCGAGAGCAGCATGTTGAACACCCCGAACGCTCTGAGCTCGTCACACAAGGTGGCGAGATAGCGAAACATGGCGGGAAAGTTGGCAGGACGCTTGGGATATTTTTGCTCCAGCCGATCGAGCAGCCAGCAGAAGGCGTGCTCACTGTCGGTATCCCCCACCGGACGGTGACGGCCGGTTGGCAGCTTCTTGTAGCCAGTCAGCTGACCATTGTGGGCGAAGGTCCAGTAACGGCCCCACAGCTCACGGGTAAAGGGGTGGGTATTTTCCAGCGACACGCAGCCACGGTTGGCCTGCCGAATGTGGCTGACCACGGCGCAGCTCTTGATGGGCAGCGCCTGTACCAGTCTGGCGATGGGAGATTGGGCGCTGGGCTCGGGATCCTTGAAGGTGCGAAAGCCCTTCCCCTCGTAAAAGGTGATCCCCCAGCCATCCTTGTGGGGCCCGGTCTTGCCGCCGCGCAGCATCAACCCGGTAAAGCTGAAGCAGATATCGGTCGGCACATTGGCACTCATGCCGAGCAGTTCGCACATATCCGGCAGACTCCTTTCATGATTTGGCTTGTGTCATGGTCGACCAGCACGCTGGTTCGATAGACAAGGGGAAGGCGCAATCCCTTCCCCTGTGACTGGCAATAACCGATCGATGGCGAACCATGCTACCGGCGTTGCCCTTGTCTGGTGACGATGGCCTGATTACTTGGCCATCTCTTTTTCGACCAGCTGGATCAGGATGTGGATCACCTTGATGTGCACTTCCTGAATACGGTCGGCATAGCCAAAGTGCGGCACGCGGATCTCGACATCCGCCAGACCCGCCATCTTGCCGCCATCCTTGCCGGTCAGGGCGATCACTTTCATCCCTTTGGCGCGGGCAGCCTCGATGGCTTTCAGGATATTGCCGGAGTTGCCGCTGGTGGAGATGCCGAGCAACACGTCGCCACGGCGGCCGACCGCTTCTACGTAGCGGGAGAAGACATAGTCATAGCCAAAGTCGTTGGAGACGCAGGAGAGGTGGCTCGGGTCGGAGATGGCGATACCGGCGTAACCCGGACGGTTCTCGCGATAGCGACCGGTCAGCTCTTCGGCAAAGTGCATGGCGTCACAGTGGGAACCACCGTTGCCGCAAGAGAGCACTTTCCCCTCTTCTTTGAAAGAGTCAGCGAGCAGTTTGGCGGCCGCTTCGATGTTTTTCAGGTTCTGCTCATCAGCCAGGAAGGCCTGCAGCACGCTGGCAGCTTCGGTCAGTTCATTGCGGATCAATTCTTGGTACATGATGTCTCTTCCACTGTTTTTAGTGTGCGTGTAGATCGCGGCTATTCTCGCACAAGCGAATCGCCCAGTCGCCCCCTGCAAGCCACAGCGCTGGCGGTGCGTGAGCGTTATGGGGATCACAGAGGGAAGGTAATGAAGATGTAAACAGCTTGATAACTTTATGCGTATGAATTACAACAGGGGCCATATCCAACAGGTCAGACCTCTGGATCAGTGACGCCACGTTGGCAACCTTATACACGCAAGGAGCAAGCAATGACGACGACCCTCACTCTGCTCGGGGTGATCCTGGTTATCGGAGCCCTGGCCTATCGCCGGGTATCCCTGTTCATCTCCACCCTGGTCACCGGCGCCACCCTGGTGCTTGGCGCCATCTATGGTCACGTGCCCTTGCTGGTATGGGCGCTGTTCGCGGTGATCGCCATCCCGCTCAACCTGGTGGAATTTCGCCGCAATCAGATAACCAAGCCGCTTTTCAAGCTCTACAAATCGATCATGCCGGAGATGTCCCGCACCGAAAAAGAGGCGATCGAAGCGGGCACCACCTGGTGGGAAGCCGATCTGTTCGCGGGCAATCCGGACTGGAAAAAGCTGCACGCCATCCCGGTCAGTACCCTCTCTGCCGAAGAGCAGGCCTTTATGGATGGTCCGGTCGAGGAAGTGTGCCGCATGGTGAGTGACTGGGAAGTGACCCACGAGCGCGCGGATCTCTCCCCCGAGGTGTGGCAATACCTGAAGGACAACAAGTTCTTCGCCATGATCATCAAGAAGAAATATGGCGGCCTCGAATTCTCGGCCTACGCCCAGTCCTGCGTCCTGCAAAAGCTGTGCGGTGCCAGCGCCGTGCTCGCCTCCACCGTCGGCGTTCCCAACTCGCTGGGCCCGGGCGAACTGCTGCAGCACTATGGCACTGACGAGCAGAAAGATTACTACCTGCCCCGCTTGGCGGTGGGCAAAGAGATCCCCTGCTTCGCCCTGACCAGCCCGGAGGCGGGTTCTGACGCCGGCTCCATCCCCGACTTCGGTATCATCGCTAAGGGCGAGTGGGAAGGCAAAGAGGTGCTCGGTATGCGCCTCACCTGGAACAAGCGCTATATCACGCTCGCACCTATCGCCACCGTACTGGGCCTCGCCTTCAAACTGCGTGATCCCGAACACCTGCTGGGTGACGAGGAAGAGCTCGGTATCACCTGCGCGCTGATCCCCACTCACATCAAGGGGGTCGGCATTGGCCGTCGCCACTTCCCGCTCAACGTGCCGTTCCAGAACGGCCCGACTCAGGGCAAGGATGTGTTCGTCCCGCTCGATTTCATCATCGGCGGCCCGGCCATGGCAGGTCAGGGCTGGCGTATGCTGGTCGAGTGTCTGTCAGTCGGTCGCGGCATCACCCTGCCCTCCAACAGCACAGGTGGCGTCAAGATGCTGGCCCTGGCGAGCGGTGCCTACAGCCGCATCCGCCGTCAGTTCAAACTGCCCATCGGCAAGATGGAAGGGATTGAAGAGCCGCTGGCCCGCATCGGTGGCAACGCCTACATCATGGGCGCCGCAGCCAACCTGACCGTGACCGGTATCGACCTTGGCGAGAAGCCGTCGGTCATCTCCGCCATCGTCAAATACCACCTCACCGACCGTGCCCAGAAGTGCATCATCGATGCCATGGACATCCACGGTGGCAAGGCCATCTGCATGGGCCCCAACAACTATCTGGCACGCGGCTATCAGGGTGCCCCCATCGCCGTTACGGTGGAAGGGGCCAACATCCTGACCCGCAGCATGA
This sequence comes from Aeromonas veronii, assembly GCA_041319085.1. Taxonomy (NCBI): domain Bacteria; kingdom Pseudomonadati; phylum Pseudomonadota; class Gammaproteobacteria; order Aeromonadales; family Aeromonadaceae; genus Aeromonas; species Aeromonas veronii. The sequence continues at coordinate 2,864,902 of CP101033.1, forward strand.
TCATCTACGGTCAGGGCGCCATCCGTTGCCACCCGTATGTACTGCCGGAGATGCTGGCTGCCAGCCATCCCGACAAGGAGCAGGCGCTCAAGGATTTCGACAAGGCAGTATTCAGCCACGTCGGCTTTGCCATCAGCAACCTGGTGCGCAGCTTCTGGCTGGGTGTGACCGGCGCTCGCTTTGCCGCGGCCCCTTACAAGGATCAGACCAAGGGCTACTACCAGCAACTCTCCCGCCTCTCGGCCAACCTGGCGTTCCTGTCAGACATGGCGATGGGCACCCTGGGTGGCGAGCTCAAGCGCAAGGAGCGGGTCTCCGCCCGCCTTGGCGACGTGCTGAGCCAGCTCTATCTCGCCTCCAGCGCCCTCAAGCGCTATCAGGACGAGGGACGCCAGCAGGCCGACCTGCCGCTGCTGCACTGGGCACTGCAAGATGCCATGTTCAAGGCCCAAGAGGCGATCGACGAGCTGCTGCGCAACTTCCCGAACCGCTGGATTGGCCTGGCCCTGCGCGCCGTGGTGCTGCCGCTGGGGCGTGACCTCAATCGTCCTTGCGACAAGCTGGACCAACAGGTTGCCCGTCTGCTGCAAACCCCGAGCGAAACTCGCAGCCGCCTGGCCAAGGGCCAATACCTGACCCGTGAAGAGGGCAACCCCTTCGGTCTGCTGGAGCAAGCGCTCGATGACGTGCTGGCCGCCGAGCCGCTGTTCGAGAAAGTCTGCAAGGCTGATGGCATCAAGCGCCCCTTCATGGCACTGGACAAGGTGGCCGACATGGGTCTGGCTGCTGGCGTACTGACCCAGAGCGAAGCCGAGCTGCTGCGCCGCGCCGAAGTGAGTCGCCTGCGCACCATCAACGTTGATGATTTTGACCCCATCGATCTGGTAGCCAACAAGAAGCTGTTTGAAGCCTCCGCTTACCATCACGCGGCCTGATAACCAGCTATCGACAACGCCTCCCTTGTGGAGGCGTTTTTTATGGGCGCTCACCACTATTCACGGCTCTCACAGCCACCACTCGCACACACAGCACCCCCGACCAGCTGCTGGCCCCGTGTGGTAAGCCGCGAAAAAAGGCACAATAGCCGACAAATCGAATCACCAAGGAAGCCAAGATGACCCTTGAGCACCTGATCCTGTGGCGCCGCGACCTGCACCGCCTGCCGGAAGCCGCCTGGAAAGAGTTTCGCACCACCAGCCTGATTGCCCACCACCTGAGCGAGCTCGGTTATCGCATTGTGCTCGGCGACAAACTGCTGGCCAGCAATCTGATGATGGGGCGCGATGTCGATGTGGCGGCCGAGAAGGCTCGCGCCCGCCGTCAGGGAGCCCATCCCGACTGGCTGGAGCGGATCGGCGATGTCACCGGGCTGATGGGAGAGCTGGATACCGGCCGTCCCGGCCCGACCCTGGCCTTTCGCTTCGACATAGATGCGGTGGAGGTGGAAGAGTCCGACGCCGAACAACACCAGCCGCAGCAGGAGGGTTTTACCTCCCACAACAAGGGGTGGATGCACGCCTGCGCTCACGATGGCCACACCGCCATCGGCATGGGGCTGGCCAGCCAGCTGATGACGATGAAAGAGCAGCTTTGCGGTCGCATCAAGCTCTTCTTCCAACCCGCCGAAGAGGGGTGCCGCGGTGGCAAGGCGCTGGCCGCCGGGGGAGCACTCGATGACGTGGATGCCCTGCTCTCGCTCCATATCGGTATTCACGCCGGTAGCGGCGAGCTGGTGATCAACCCCACCGAGTTTCTCTGCTCCACCAAGTTCGACGTCCACTTTATGGGCACCGCCGCCCACGCGGGGCTCGAACCCAACGCCGGTAGCAATGCGCTGGCCGCCGCCTGCATGGCCACCACCGCCATGCTCGGCATTCCCCGCCACCGCGACGGCATGACCCGCATCAACGTCGGCCAGCTTCACGGCGGCAGCGGGCGCAACGTCATTCCTGACCATGCCGAGCTGCACGGTGAAACCCGTGGCGCCGACAGTGCCCTCAACGACTACATGTTCAGTCAGGTACAGCGCATCGTCGAAGGGACCGCCCTCGCCCACGGTGTCACCTATCGCATCATCAAGCAGGGTGAGGCCATTGCCCTCGACAACAGCCCGGCACTGCAGGCCGAGCTGGCGGCGCTGGCCCGCAAGCAGGGGCTCGCCACCATCCAGACTCGCCGCTTTGGCGCCAGCGAAGATGCCGGTTTTCTGATGGAGCGGGTGCAAAAACAGGGGGGCGAAGCGGCTTACCTCATTCTGGGGGCCGATCTGGCGGCACCACACCATCACAACGAATTCGATTTCGATGAGCGGGTGATGCAAAGCGGGGTCGAGCTGCTGGCCGCCTGGATACACGCCAGGTTAAGCATCTGACCCATGAAAAAAAGCGGGAACGGCAATAACGCCATTCCCGCCAGATCCAACCAGGCCACGGTGATTCAACATTACCGTTCGGTCAGCAACCCCTTAATGACATTGGCATCGATCTGGGCCACCTCATTCTGATCGCCCAACACCCCCTCGGCCAGTTCCCGCTTCTGGGCATGCAGCGCCACAATTTTCTCTTCCACCGTCTGCTCGCACACCAGTCGATAGACGGTGACTGGCTCGGTCTGGCCAATGCGGTGAACCCGGTCACTGGCCTGATCTTCCACTGCCGGGTTCCACCAGGGATCGAGGTGAATAACCGTGTCGGCCTCAGTCAGGTTGAGCCCGGTCCCTCCCGCTTTCAAACTGATCAGAAACAGCGGGATGGCCTGATTTTTGAAACGCCCGATCGCCTCCTGCCGCTGTTTGGCGCTGCAACTACCATCGAGATAACAGTAATCAAGGGATACCGCCTCTAGGCGCTGCCGCAACAGGGTCAGCAGATCGACAAACTGGCTAAAGACCAGGATCCGGTGGCCGTTATCTATCGCCTCCTGCACTAATTCGAGCGCCGCATCCAGCTTGCTTTGTGGCTGTTGCCAGTCAGGCAGCAGCAAGGCCGGTGAACAGCAGATCCGGCGCAGCCGGGTGAGGTTGCTTAGCATCAACATCAGGTTGTGCCCCTCACCTCCCTCCATCTGACTGATGGCCTCGCGGCGACTCGCCTCATAAAGAGCGAGCTCGGGCCCGGAGAGCTGGATGTGATGAACGATCTCGGTTTTTTCTGGCAACTCGGCCAACACCTCGCGTTTGAGGCGGCGCAGCACGAAGGGAGCGATCACCCCTTTCAACTGGGCAAGATGAGCCGGATCCCGACTCGCCTTGCCAAAGCGCTGTTTGAAGTGGGTTTTATTGCCGAGCAGCCCCGGGTTGATGAAGTTGAACAGGCTCCAGAGCTCACCGAGATGGTTCTCGACCGGAGTGCCACTCAGGGCGAGTCGGAACTCACCATCCAGCTTGAACAACGCCTTAGCGCGTGCCGTACTGGCATTTTTAATCTGCTGCGCCTCATCGGCCACTATGGTGGCCCATTTAATCTCACTCAGCTCACCTTGGTTGGTCACCAGCCCGTAGGTGGTCAACAACAGGGAACCTGGCCCCAGATTAGCCAACGCAGCCCCGCGGTCTTGCTGCTCATTGAGCACCTGCACCGCCAGCTCAGGGGCAAAACGGGCCGCCTCCTCACACCAGTTAGCCAGCAGTGAGGTAGGCACAATCACCAGGGCCGGCCCCTGCTCTTTTCGCAGGCGCAGCAGGGTTAACGCCTGGATGGTTTTGCCCAGACCCATATCATCGGCAAGGCAGGCACCGAAGCGGTGCTGTGCCAGATTGGCCATCCACTGCACCCCCACCCGCTGATACGCCCGTAGCGGCGCCATCAACTCGGCAGGACAGCTGGCCTCCTGACGCCAGGAGTCGGTCAGCGTGCGCCAACCTTGATCCCCGTTGACCGTGCTTTGCTCAAGCAGATGCATCAGCGGATAGGCCAACCGCTGGCTTACCTGCTGCTGCTCATCCACCAGCGCCGCCAGCGTGGTCAGCCGCGCAAGCAAGGCATCACTTAACATGAGCTGGGCCTGCTTGCCCTCCAGCGTGATGTAACGCCGGCCCCCGGCTATTTGCCGCAGCAACATGCGCAGGTCCAGCACCTGTTGCCGATCGACCTGCAGCTCACCATCTATGGCAAACCACTCCTGCTGCTGCTCGATCCGCAGAGTCAGTGACTCTTCCCCCAGCAGACGCACCCGCTGGCTGTCGCTATGCCATTGCAGGCGAACCCCTAGCTCGTCGAGTACCGCGAACCGATCCAGCATGGGGAGCATCTCAACACCGCTCAGCGACCAAGGCCCCTTGCCAGCCAGCCCCAGTGCCTTGGCCACGGTTTTGGTCAGCGCACTCTCTTGCTTCAATGTCCGCTGCCAATAGTGATGTGGCGTTTGCCAATCTTTAATGAACTCCGCCCCCAGTCCCAAGGGGATCGCCTTGCCCCCCACCAACTGGTTAACCAACTGCAGATTAAGCGTCTCTTTTTGCAAATCAGCCAATAGCACCGCATCGATGGGACAAGGGCTTAACCGGGTATGGCTGCAAAGCGCCGGATGCGCACTGATCCAGTCGAGTTCAGGCTGATTGTTGAGGGTATCAGCCAATTTGGGTAATGCCTCGACTGGCAGTTCAGGCATCCGCTCAAGATGGGGCAGCAACGCCTGCACCTGTGCAGGCACCGCCTCCACTTGCCACAGATCGGCGGCAATGGGGGTAATTTTCTTACTCCTGGTCACCGGAACCGCGGTACCGTCACTCATCAGGGTCGCTTGCCAGCGACCTTCGCGCTCTTCAATGACCACCAGTGGCGAATTGAACAACAGGGCGAGCGAAGTCCCCTCGGCGGTTTGCAGCCGGGGATGTTCCGCCAGCATCCGTAATGTGCCGATATCCGGTGTACCGTAATAGGTATTGCGCATGCTATGGGCAATACGCAGATCCTGCTCATCGGCCACCTCGGGATAAAGATTCTCGATATCCCACATATTGTGGATCACCCGGCCACCGCTCCAGCCACCTTTGACACTCTCTTTTTGCAGCCGGCAGACCAGCTCCGCGCCACGCTTGTCAAGCTGCCACACCAGCCGTTCACGCTTAACCACTTCTGGCGGTGACAGAGGTAACGTTTGAAGCCAGCGCTCCCACAATGCGGGACGATGGATCGCAAAGATTCTCAAGGCGGTTGGTCGCTCCTGCAACAGACGCAGCAGATCCTGACAGAGCGCCATCAACAGATTCTCGGGGACCGCATTCAAAAAAGGTTCAACCCGCCAGTTGGCCAATTCGTCAACGTCAACGCCCGACTGCCCTGCCTGCCATAACACACAGAGCACCAGCCAGAGTTGTCCTAGAGGAAGATGGAGCTGGGAGCCAAACGCCTCAACCGGGCCACGCCACTCACGCATCAGGAGGAGGGGAGAAACACGATCTTTCTCGCCCAAAAGCTGTAAGGGCTCCACGAGCCAGGGATGCTGTTTCTTTGCCCAGGTGATCGCCGGTTTGTGCCACTTGGTGATATCTCCCCCCACCACTGCCAGCAGGCCGAACCAGATCACGGTCAAACCACCAGGGAAAAAGCCTTTCTGACCGGTTCGCGCTCGCCATGTCAGCAACGCCAGCTCCAGCTCGCCTGCTTGCCCGACGCTATCCCCCTGATAGTCATGCAACAAATCGACAAACTCGCGCGGACCTCTCGCATAGTCAGATGTCCGTTGCGCCAGCAGACAATCCTGCTCGAATTGCATATAGGAGAGCTGCTCCGCTATCGCATCCCCCTCTCCCTCATCCCGCAACTCACCCCACGGGTAACCTTGGATACCATTGAGGAACGCCTCCTCATGCCAGCATCTTGCAATCACTTGTTGCATCGAGAGGGAGAGATAACCAAAGACCCGGGTGGCCCCATGGGCGCCGAACAATTCCCGATCTACCTCCCTCAGCTCACGCTGATACCAGATTGCTTTTTTCCCTTGCATCAGGGTGCTGGCGTAGGAGGAGTAATTCCAGCTGGAGAAACGCACCCCATCCGGAAAAGCGTCTGGTTGACGGAAGTGGAGATAAAGCAGATACCAGAACCCCTCGGTTGCCAAGACATAGAGTCCGTTTCGCTCCTTACTAATCATCTCGGTATCAACCAACTCGGCCAAGGCCTTTCTCTCAACCGGTGTGAGCGTATGACCCCGCAGCCGTCCAAGCTGAGTCATATTGCAGTGATGCTGCTTGGCCACATAAAAAAGTAGTTGGTTATGAACAGTGCTTAAGTGCATGGCGGCACTCCTGAAATGCTAGAAATGGCAGAGGCGATAACAGTGGCTTACGGGGGTTAGCGGGGCGATGACGAACAAACAGGGCCCCTTATTCGCCCCGTTTGCGGTGAATGTCGGGGCGACCGCCGGTCACGCTATCGGCTCTCCCCTCCTCTTTGGCCTTCTCGGCGCGCTTTTTGCGCATCTCGCGGGGATCGGCGATGAGCGGGCGGTAGATCTCGATGCGATCGCCGTCGTGCAACGGCTCGCTCCCTTTCACCGGGCGGCTGTAGATGCCGAACTTGTTGACCGCCAGATCGATCTCGGGATGCTTGTGCACGATGCCGGACTGCTCGATGGCCGCCTGTACACAGGTCTCGGGCGCCACCCGCAGGGCAATCACCGTCTGCTGCTGGGGCAAGGCATAGACCACTTCGATATTGAGCAGATCAGACACCGTACACCACCTTAGCGCGGTTGGAGAAGGCGGAGACCATAGAGCTCACCAGATCGCGGAACACCTGACCGAACGCCACCTCGATGAGCTTGGAGGTGAATTCGAAATCGAGATCAAACTCCACCTTGCAGGCGTCCACATCGAGCGGGGTAAAGGTCCACCAGCCCGCCAGCTTGCGGAACGGGCCATCCACCAGCTCCATCCTGATCTGACGGTTCACATCCAGCTGATTGCGGGTGGTAAACGTCTTGGCAATCCCCGCCTTGGCCACATCGACCGACGCCATCATGTAGTCATCGCCAGCCTCGTGGACACGGCTGCCGACACAGCCGGGCAAAAACTGCGGATAGGCATCCACATCGTTAACCAACTTGAACATCTGTTCTGCACTGAACATCACCAGGGCACTGCGCGTAATTCGGGGCATGGCTTTTCCTCATCCAATCGGCGCGATTTTATCACCATGTTTCGGGTTGTGGAGGTAAAACCTCAGTCAAACCGCTCAGAAAGCCACCACTTGACCTGCTGCGCGTTTTACAGCCGCCCCTGCCTACGTATAATACGAGCCTCCTAGTCATTGCCGGAAATCGCCCGTCATGAGCAAAAAAAACAGTAAAAACAAAGCCGGGTCCAGCACCATTGCACTCAATAGAACCGCGCGCCACGAATACTTCATCGAAGAGAAGATCGAAGCGGGTCTGTCCCTGCAAGGGTGGGAAGTCAAATCCCTGCGGGCGGGCAAGGCCAACATCAGCGAGGCCTATGTCATCTTCCGCGATAGCGAAGCCTACCTGTTCGGCTCCAGCTTCCTGCCACTGCAAGCGGCCTCCAGCCACGTGGTATGTGACCCGACCCGCACCCGCAAACTGCTGCTGAGCCGTCGTGAACTCGACAAGCTCGAAAGCCTGATTGCCCGTCAGGGCTACACCGTGGTTCCCCTCGCCCTCTACTGGAAACAGTGCTGGGTCAAGGTCGAGATCGGTCTGGTGAAGGGCAAGAAAGAGCACGACAAGCGCGAAGATACCAAGGCCCGCGAATGGGATCGGGAAAAAGCCCGCATCATGAAGAACAAGCATCGCGGCTAACCTGCTAAGCAGGATCAGGACGCCAGTTCACCTTCCCCCAGCGCAGCTGGCCCTTCAGGCTCAGCTGCGTACAATAAATCGGCAAACAGACTGGTTGCCAGAGGGAATGGGTATCAACGCCTTGCTATGACAGCATTTTTGCGTACAATCGCAATTAACAACTTGGGGCTGATTCTGGATTCGACAAGATTCACGAAACCCAAGGTGCATGCCGAGGTGCGGTAGGCCTCGTTAACAAACCGCAAAAAAATAGTCGCAAACGACGAAAACTACGCACTAGCAGCTTAATAACCTGCATAGAGCCCTTCTACCCTAGCTTGCCTGTGTCCTAGGGAATCGGAAGGTCATCCTTCACAGGATCGTGTGGAAGTCCTGCTCGGGGCGGAAGCATTAAAACCAATCGAGCTAGTCAATTCGTGGCGTGTCTCTCCGCAGCGGGTTGGCGAATGTAAAGAGTGACTAAGCATGTAGTACCAAGGATGTAGTAATTTTGGACGGGGGTTCAAATCCCCCCAGCTCCACCACATACCGGTCCAACAGTGACCAACAAAGTCCAAGAAACCCGCATAGCGTAAGGCTTTGCGGGTTTTTTGTTGTCTTACGCTGTCCAATGGGATGCGTTGCCATCCAGCCCTTTTAGGCATATCGTTAGGTATATGGTTCTGTATACCTTCAGGAGCGTATGCCTATGCCTCGTATCACCCGCCCCTTGTCCCCAACCGAGATCAAAGCAGCCAAGCCCAAGGAGAAGGAATACACCCTCTGCGACGGGGCGGGCCTAGAGCTCGTCATCAAGCCCAATGGTTCTAAATTGTGGCGCCTGCGTTACTACCGCCCTCTCACTAAGCAGCGAAATATGATCAGCTTCGGCTCATACCCTACGATGTCATTGGCTGACGCAAGAGAGAAGCGCTCCGAAGCCAAAACGTTGCTGCAACAAAACATCGATCCCCAACACCATCGTGACGAGCAGGTATCCGCTGCGTTATCGCTGAGCGAGCACACCTTTGAAGCCGTCGCCAAACGCTGGCTTGATGTCAAACGCCCTTCCGTTACCCCTGCATATGCTGAGAATCTTTGGCGCTCGCTCGAAGTGTACCTGTTCCCCGAGATAGGCACAGTGCCCGTTATGGAAATAAAGGCACAGCGAGCCATCAAGATCATCGAGCCTATCGCAGCCTTAGCCATCCCCTCATATGAGCGAGGCATGACGCGGTTTTCGGGGTATGATCGCCGGTATTGACCGACAAATACCGAGCGACAGCCCGCCATGTTCAATCACGAGATGATCCTTAACCACATCGATGACATATTCGGCCACGACATGCATGCCAAGCGTGCCTTGTCGCTCGCCAATGCCACTCTTGGCGTTATCGAGTCAGGAGCATTAGCCATTCATGCCATCGGCAATGGCCTCTCGCTGGCCAATGGGCTGGAGCGAAAGCATGCCGTCAAACAGGTCGACCGCCTGCTCACCAACACCAGCTTCAACGTCTGGAACCTGTTTGATGACTGGGTGCCCTATGTGGTGGCCGAGCGCACCGAAATCGTCGTTTCAATGGACTGGACCGAATTTGATGCGGATGACCACAGTACCCTGGTTATCAGCCTGCAAACCAGCCATGGCCGCAACACGCCGCTCTTGTGGAAGACCCACCAGAAATCGCTGCTCAAAGGCCAGCGCAATGCCCATGAGAAAGCGCTGCTGACCAAGCTCAAACAGACCTTGCCGGAAGGGGTATTTGTCACCGTGGTCGCCGACCGGGGCTTTGGCTATAGGGAGCTGTTTGAATGCCTTGAGCAAGAGCTGGACTTTGCGTATGTCATTCGTTTTAAAGGAAATATTCTGGTTGGCTATCCCGATATGGAACAGGTGCCAGCCAGTGACTGGCTGACGCCAACCGGACGGACTCGCACACTCAAAGAGGTGGAGCTCACCGGCCAGCGGCAACGGGTCGAGCGGGTCTATTGCTGTCACAAGAGCGGCATGAAAGAGCCCTGGTTTCTAGCCAGCAATCGGGTCGATTTGAGCGCCGCCAAGGCATTGCAACTCTACGGCCAACGCTGGGGTATCGAGACCAGTTTTCGTGACATCAAGGACTACAAATTCGGCATGGGGATGGGAGAGGTACACATCAAAAATCCGGCCCGCCGCGACCGGCTGTTTCTGTTCAGTGCGCTGGCGATAGTGCTGTTAACCCTGCTGGGCAAGGCGGGTGACAGTGCAGGTCTGGAGCGGACCATCAAGGTCAATACGAGCAAAACGCGGACCTACTCGTTCTTCCGGCAGGGGGTCATTTATTACCAATTACTGCCCAAGATGAAAGAGGACTATGCTCGCTTACTGATGGAAAAGTTCACCTATTACCTGAAGCAGCACCGGTTATATACCCGCACATTTGGAATTATTTGAGTCTTAAAAAATGAGGGGATCAGTAAGTATCGCAGCAGCAGGAAAACTCGAAACCGTGCGTCGCCTCACCCAGCGGGTGAACGAAATCATGACCTTCGCCGTCAACTCTGGTCTGATCGACGCCAACCCTTGCTCGGGGATCAGCAAGGTATTTCAGCGTCCAGCCAAACAGCACATGCCCAGCATTAACTCCAACCAGTTGCCGGAACTGATGAATCGGCTATCGAAAGCCAGTATCAATTTGCAGACACGCTGCCTTATCGAATGGAGCCTGCATACCTTGGCTCGCCCCAGCGAAGCAGCCGGAGCCCGGTGGGCAGAGATCGATATGGAAAAGAAACTCTGGCGGATCCCACCAGAGAGAATGAAGAAGCGCAGAGGTCATGATGTGCCATTAACACCACAGACCCTTGCCTATCTGGAACTCATGCGACCGATCAGCGGCCATCGTGAATTTATCTTCCCTGGTATCCGTAATCCTAAAACGCACACCAACGAGCAAACAGCCAATGCGGCCTTAAAACGAATGGGATATGAAGGGACCTTGGTCGCTCATGGCCTGCAAGCCTTGGGCAGCACAACCCTTAACGAGAGAGGATTTGATCGAGACGCTATCGAGTCCGCCTTGTCACATTCTGACAAGGACGAGGTGCGTAGCGCCTATAACCGCACGGATTATCTGGAACGTCGCAGAGAAATGATGGTCTGGTGGTCAGAGCATATAGATGCCGCATCCAAGATCGGCTCAGCGCTGACATGGATACCACCAACAATGGCTGGTTAAGTTATTTACTGGCCCCGAACTGATTATCAATAAAGCAGAAGACAAAAAAAAGACTCCATTGGCACCCACAAAACAAGTATCAGATGATCCTGTTGGATGTGATCACTACTCGTTGAGGTTTGCCTGATACAACATTAGATACAGGGGAGAGCCTTGGCTCTCTCCTGCGACAAGAACCTATAAAGATCCCGCCTCCTGCCTTTTGATGTGACGACCGCAGAAATACTCCGCCTGTGTAGCGTTATCACCGTAAAGCCGGTGCCTGCATCAAACACGACGATAGAGAGGGCCGGGCTTAGGCTGGCAATCAGGTCACAGCGGGCGGGCGCCCAGTAGTTCTGGCGATAAAAGGGCTCGGTATGGGCTGGGGTCAGATGGTTATCCCCGGTTTTTTTCAACCAGACCCGATGCAATTTGCTGCGGGAACTTTGCACTTCCACATCATACCTGCGCAGGTATTTCACATAATCTGGGGGGCGATAGCATTGATCGGAGTAATGATAATGTTCAGTGGTATCAACCTCACTCGATCTCGTCTAAAAAAGCTCAGAAACCGCCTCTACTGCCGACTCGCCCCAAGGAGGGGAAATGGCACGACGTTATTATCGGCGCAAACGGAGCTCACTGGTCAGCGATACTGCCAGCACCATGCTGCGGATCAGCTGGCTAGGCGCACTCATATTCGGGGTGGCCGGTTTCATTATCTTCTCTCTGCTTGTGCCCTGGTTTTTGCAAAGCTTGCTGGCATCGCAGCAACATGCGGTATCACCGGGCACCTTTGACCCGACCCCCTTGCTGGCTCAGGTGTTCGGTCGCCGTCTGCACTGGGCTGAAAGATTGGGTGAAATACTACTTTGGCTTGGGGTAGTCGTCGCAGCACTAAAGCTCTTTTTGGGAAATCTGGCTAACTACAACCACCATCCCGGCCTGCTCGGTTTTCTGGCTCGCTTGTTGGCGCGGTGGAGTGACTAGACAAGATGCTGGCGAATGTAGTTCAAACATCCGGGGTAGAACCCACTGCCCCCCCAGCCATTATGATAGTATTGTCATCTAGCCTCGCACGGGTATGTTTTGTGAGCTGCACACCCTTTCATCAAAGAATAAGTGGAAAAAAATTACCATAATGGTAAATAATGTCAGTGCCTACACAGGGCAACCACCCGCAGAGGACGCATCTGATGCCGAGCGCCGTCTAGCTGGTCCCCTTTATAACCCAGCCGATGTGATGGCAGTGTTGTCAAGCGGGAGCACTATCCCATGGACAAGAGATTGCAAGAGTGACTTGCAAGGATTGGCGTTTGACGAGGCTGATATTCAACAGTTGCTGCGTGACACACTGCAGCATGGGCGGTACCTCAATTCTCAATGGTGTGTACAACGCCCAACTGGCCCTTGGGCTGCTTGTGACGCATACCAATTAGGCCGAGATGAGTGGAATGAGTACGCGCACAGGGATTTGCGCGTGGAGTACTACATCAAGTTCGCGATAGGTAAAACAGGCAAGATACTACTGTTGGTATCGGCCCACGTACCTACACGCTAGGAGGTTCAAGATGGCTGCAACCGTATGTCCGATTTGCGAATCGGGCCATCTGCATCATCAGATTGAAGATATCGAAGTCGAATACATGGGTCACACTGCCATGCGCCCAAGCCACTACTCTGTGTGTGACGCTTGCGGTAGTGAGCAGGCAACGGCTGCCGACCTACGGCACAACAAACGAGACACACTGGCGTTTAGAAAAATGGTGATGGGTCTCCTCACGGGAGCCCAAGTACGAGCATTACGGCAACGCTGGGGGATGACCCAAGAAACCGCTGCTCGTGTATTTGGTGGTGGTCCTGTCGCATTTTCCAAGTATGAAGCGGACGATGTTATCCAATCTGAAGCCATGGACAAGTTATTGAGACTTGCTGATGAGATGCCCTTGGTTCTGCAACGACTGAGACGAGATGCAGGGGTCGTCTATCAAGCGCAAGATCCATGGCAGATCGTTGCTATCGATATGGCAAACGCCGGACGTCAGCAAGCGGTCATCACGACCAGACGTAACTTCCAGCATGAGGTTAGTTATGGCTAAGGCCAACAAGGTACTGCAAGAGGCCATTGATGCTCTTGTTATCAACGACGTCTACTTGCATTCCTCACATGCAGCTTGCCTTGATGATTTTGATCCAAAGTACTTTAGCGGTATGGATCAATTGCAGGTGCAGCAAATGCACATTGTTGAACAAAGCCAGTTATTGACGCTGGATGGTGGGCAAGAACTGCTGCGAATTTTTATCCGTATGGGCACTCGCTGGATCCAACCTGTTACAGAGGGTGAACATGACGAAGAAAGTGAGCCTCAAATCAAGGCAATCATCGAAGCTGACTTTGTTGCAGAATACCAAGTCAAGACGGCACTATCGCAAGAGTGTATAGATGCGTTTTCTTTGCAAAACGCCAGCTATCATGTCTGGCCTTACTGGCGAGAATATCTCTGCTCCCAATGTGAACGGATGAGGTTACCCAGAGTTGTTTTACCCACTTTGCAAGTTCCTCGATCAAACAAGTAACCACTCGCACAGTTAACGCTGTGACCACTTTTTCAGCGCCTCCAGCACTTTGACGGCCAGAGGCGCATCCAGCCAGCCCACCTCGGCCACCCCTACCCCGCCGTTTAAACGGGCGGTCATCCGTTGAACCCAGTGGTTTAATGCAGTTTCCGAACCATCCCTGATGATGCCAAGGCGGGCCATCTCGCACCAGATGGCTGCCGGTCAATACCATCTGCACCTACTGCGGGGTCGGCTGCGGCGTCACCCTCTATGTCGATGAGGCGCGCAACCGCATCCGCTATGTGGAGGGGAACCGCAACTCACCGGTCAACCAGGGGCTGCTCTGCGTCAAGGGACGCTTCGGCTTTGACTTTATCCAGAGCGAGGAGCGCCTCACCACCCCGCTCATCCGCAAGGATGGCGAGCTGGTGCCCGCCAGCTGGCAAGATGCCATTGAGTTGGTTGCAGAACGCTTCACCGCCCTGCGCCAACGTTATGGCAGCGATGCGCTGGCAGGTTTCTCGTCGGCCAAAACCACCAACGAAGAGAACTACCTGTTCCAGAAGTTCATGCGCCGGGAGCTGGGTACCAACAACGTGGATCACTGCGCGCGGCTCTGCCACGCCTCCACCGTCACCGGGCTGGAAGCGTCACTCGGCAGCGGCGCCATGACCAACGACATCCCGAGCATCGACCACTCGGATCTCATCTTCATCATCGGCTCCCATATCAAGCGAGCCGTCACCACGGGCAAGGCCCGGCTGGTGGTGGCCGACCCGAAGCGGATCGAGATGGCCGATCATGCCAGCCTCTATCTGGCCCACCGCCCCGGCACCGACGTGATGCTGCTAAATGGCCTGATGCAGCAGATCATCCAGCACGACTGGCACGACAAGGCCTATATCGCCGAGCGGGTGGAAGGGTTCGAGGCGCTGCAAGCAGAAGTGCTCTCCCCCGCCTATGCACCGGACAAGGTGGCCCTTGTCACCGGCGTACCGGCCGAGCAGGTGATCGAGCTCGCGCGCCTTATCGGCAGCGCCGAGCGCACCGCCATCTACTACTCGATGGGGATCACCCAGCACACTACCGGCCACGACAACGTGCGGGCCATCGCCAACCTGCAACTGCTGTGCGGCAACATCGGCATCGAAGGGGGTGGCATCAACCCGCTGCGGGGCCAATCCAACGTGCAGGGTGCCTGTAACATGGGGGCGCAGCCCAACTGCCTGCCCGGCTATCAGAAGGTGGCCAGCCCCGAAGTGCATGCCCGCTTCGCGGCCGCCTGGCAGCAGCCAGACTTGCCGCGCACACCCGGCCTTACCCTCACCGAGACCATCGATGCCGCCTGCGCGGGCAGCATCAAGGGGCTCTACGTGATGGGTGAAAACCCGGTGCTGAGCGATCCGGATCAGCACCACGTCATCGAAGGGCTCAAGCAGCTGGAGTTTCTGGTGGTGCAGGATATCTTCCTCCCGGAAACCGCACAGCTCGCCGATGTGGTGCTCCCCTCCTGCTCCTTTGCCGAGAAGAGCGGCCACTTCACCAATACCGAGCGGCGGGTGCAGCGCATCTCCCCCGCCCTCAAGGCACCGGGTGAGGCGCGGGAGGATTGGTGGATCATCCAGCAGATCGCCAACGCCATGGGTGGCGACTGGCGCTATCAACACCCGCAGGAGATCACCGCCGAGATCTGCCGGGTCACCCCGCAATACGCCGGCATCCAGTGGGACAAGGTGGGAGCGCAAGGGCTACAGTGGCCTTGCAACGATGCGGCGCCCGAAGGCACTCGCCTGCTCCACGGCAAGCAGTTCACCCGCGGCAAGGGGGGAGATGGTCGCCACCCCGTTCCGCTATGCCGCCGAACTGCCCGACGAGACCTATCCCATCGTGCTCACCACCGGCCGCCTGCTGGAGCAGTTCCACACCGGCACCATGACCCGCAAGACCAAGGGGCTCGACAAGCTGGCTGGGCCACGGGTGATGATGAGCGTGGTGGATGCGCAGCGGTTGGGCATCAGCAACAGCGAGCGGGTGAAAGTCACCAGTCGCCGCGGCCATATCGAACTGCCCGCCTTCGTGACCAAACGGATGCAACCGGGTGTAGTCTTTATCCCGTTCCACTTCGCCGAAGCCCCGGCCAACCGGTTCACCATCAATGCCACCGACCCTCACGCCAAGATCCCCGAGTTCAAGGTGGCAGCGGTGCGCATCGACAAGCTGACCAGCCAACACAACTCAACACGACAACCAGAGATGGAGATAGCCTGACCGGAGATCAGGTAACACGCAGGATAATCCGCAATAAAAAGAGCCACCTGACGGGTGGCTCAGACTATTGAAAAACCCCCTAATTTCAGAAAAACAGGGTTTTCTCATCAAGTAAAATCAATGCGTTACGATGACGATTTTGGCTTTGTCAGCAATCTGAGCCACCTGACGGGTGGCTCTTTGCGCTCACCAATACCACAAGCCAGATCATTATCAGCCCCCGGACGCCACTGTCAGGGTCATACCGATACTCATACGGTCACCTCTGGCGAGTAGCCGCAAACCGGGGTGACCGGCCAGGTGGTGGGCATTGGCGGCATGACTCTGGGGCTCCAGACAGACGAAGCCACTCCCCTCATCGGGCTGATAGAGCATCAGGAAGGCACACTCGCTTGAAACCAGCAGCCGCTGCTGGCGGGCAGGATGGTCAAGCTCGGCCTGACCGCGCCAGCCGCCATAACAGTGGTTGAGCCACCCTTGTGGTCGAGCCCACTGGCGAAAATCGAGGTGTGGCGCCAGCCTGCTCGACCAGTCGGTCGGCAGATGCTCCGCTCCCTCTTGCCAGACGCCGCTAGCCAGAAAACGAATCTTTGTCTGCTCGTCGCGCCAGAAGAAGGGGTGAAAACCCGCGCCGTAGAGACAGGGGCTCTCCCCGAGATGGGTCAGGCTGATCCGCGCCACCAGGCTCGCCCCCTGCAGCCGATAGTCGATCTCCGCCAGATAGTGAAAGGGACCATTCTGGCTGTTGAGCTGCAAAGTCACCGAGCTGTCGGTCAACGCCACCGGTTGCCATCGCTGTAGCCAGCCATCCCCATGCAAAAAGAAATCGGGATCGAGCTCGCTCGCGGGCAATGCACACGCCTCTCCCCACAACTCAAAACGGTTGCCTGCGACCCGGTTGGCCAGCGGCAACATGGGAAACAGCGCGCTCTGGCCGGGATGCCAGGGCTGCGCCGGGTCAGTGTCGCGCAACAGCGGGCGCCCCTGCTCATCCTCCAGCCCCAGCAGACAGGCCCCTTGTGTTGAAACCCGCATCCGAAGATGCGGGTTGCCCAATGTGTAAACCGTCATGCCGAGGCGCTCGCCTTGGTCGGCGTCAGTTCGACCTTGCCCTGGGCCAGTTGGGCTTCCAGTGCCTCCAGCGTCACCCCTTTGGTCTCGGGCACCTTGCGATAGATAAAGATGAGACCGGCAAAACAGATAAGGCCATAGAGCAAGAAGCTGCCCGCAGCCCCCAACCCGGCATTGAGCAGCGGGAAGGTGTAGGTCAGCACGAAGCAGGCGATCCAGAGCGCCAGCGTACCGGCCGACATCGCCAGCCCACGCACCCGATTCGGGAAGATCTCCGAAAGCAGCACCCAGGTGACCGGCGCCAGGGTCAAGGCATAGATGGCGATGGCCGCCAATACCAGCAGCAAAACCGGCAGCCCCAGTACGCCTGTGGCGTAGGCCACCGCCATCATGCCGTAGATAATGGTCAGTCCCGCCGAGCCAATCAGCATCAGTTTGCGGCGGCCAATCTTGTCCACCATGGGCAGCGCGATCAGGGTAAACAGCAAGTTGATAAGACCGGTGGCGACGATGGATTTGAGGGTGCTGTTGATGTCAAACCCGGCGGAGGCAAAGATCTCCTGCGCATAGTTGAAGATGACGTTGATGCCGCACCACTGCTGGAACACAGCCAGTACAATCCCGATGATGAGGATCGGCCGCACCGAAGGTCTTCCTAGCTCCGCCAGCGACACCTTGTGGGTCTCGCCCACCAGAGTTTGACGAATATCGGCCAGGGTCTGCTTGGCATAAGCATCCCCGCCAATCTTGCCGAGCATGCGGGAGGCTTTCTCATACTGACCATCTTTGGCCAACCAGCGCGGTGACTCCGGCACGAAGAACATCAACACCAGAAACGCCAGCGCAGGTACCAGCTCGGCACCGAACATCCAGCGCCAGCCGGACTGGCCGTTCCAGGTCGCCAGAATATCGGCCTGAGTCGCATTGCTCGCCACCGGATCGGCGATCATCAGATTCACCAGCTGAGCCGCCAACACCCCGATGACTATGGTGAGCTGGTTGATGGCCACGAACTTGCCGCGCTTGTTGGCCGGGCTGATCTCGGCGATGTACATGGGTGAGAGCGCAGAGGCCAGACCGATGCCGATCCCGCCGATGATGCGATAAACCACAAACAGATCGAAGTTGCTGGCCGCAGCCGTGCCCCACGCCGAGATGGTGAAGAGGATGGCGGCCAGGATCAGCGGCTTCTTGCGACCAAAGCGGTCGGCTGACCAGCCGGAGATGGCAGCCCCCAGCACGCAGCCCACCAGCGCCGAGCTCATGGCCCAGCCAGACTGGGCCGGATCCGTGATGGCAAAATAGGCCTCATAGAAGGGCTTGGCCCCGCCAATCACGACCCAGTCATAACCAAACAGCAGGCCACCGCAGGCGGCCACCAAACAGATCATCCAGATGTAGCTCATATTGAGCCCATTCGTATCCAATTGATTTTTCGTGCGTTCCATGACTCATCCTTTCTATCTTGTCGATTGTAGGGTGCAGTGGCGCCCCTCACCGTGGCGGGGCGCCGGTTTTTGTTATGAGAGTTATGAGTGGAGTGACAGCTCGCGGCAGATCAGGGCAAAGAGGTGTCCCTTGTCGTGAGCCGGGTTAAGGGTGAGCAGCTCTCGCAAGGTCTGTTCACAACCATCCCGCTGACCCAGCCCTAACAGACCGAGTGCTCTGACCAGCAGACAGTGCTGGCGATGTTTGTGCTGCGGGTCGTCATCCAGCACGATGAGATCCGGCAGTGAGACGGCGAAGAAGTCCGCCTCGATCGACTCGCCCATCGCCTGCTCGGCCCAGCCGACCATTCCTTCAAAGAGACGCTGCGCCTCCGCAACCCGACCAAGACGTGCCAGCGCCATACCCTGATAGAAGAGATAATCCACCGGCTGATCGTTGTAGTAGCGGCTGGCCCCCAGCGAACCCTGACCCAGGCAGGCCAGTTGCAGGCACTGGGCCGCCAGACTCTGGTTGTCACAGGCCAGATGGCAGAGCGCCAACAGGTAATGGATATCGTTGTCGGTCTGTCCTACCAGACGTCCCTCCCCCAGATTGAGGGGGTAGTGCAACGCCTGTTGCAGCAACGGAATGGCCTGCTCGTGGCGTCCCTGAATCATCAACGCCAATGCCCGGCGTTGCTGATTGATGAGGTACTGGCCGGTCACCTTGCCCTCGCCCCCCTCCCAGGGGTGGAATTCGCGCAGCCGCAAGATCTCGGCGGCCGCATCCAGCTGGCCGGTGATGTGATAGAGGCTGAGCAGTTCGGCGGTCAGGTCGTCGCGCTTGAGGACCACCTCACGATGCGCCTCCAGCAGCGCCAACCGCTCGCTTGGCACCATGGCGCAGCGCTTGTGCAGCTGATCCAGTTCAAACAACAGGCGGGCATCATCCGGCTTGAGGGCAAAGGCCCGGCTCAGACACTGCTCGGCCGCCACCGGATCGCCGCTCTTGTTGAAGTGATAGATGCCAAGGTTGCGCCAGGCTGGGGCAAACCCGGGCGCCTGCTCGCACACCTGCTGCCACAGTGCGATAGCTTGCGGGTAGCTGCGCTTGCTGTAGTGGAAGCAGCCCAGCAGGTAGCTGGCAAACCAGCTGTGGGGCAGTTGCGCCAGCATGGCCACCTCGCCAAGGGTATTGGGGAAGCGCACCTTGCGGCTAAAGGCCTGCTCGGCCCGTTGCAGCAGGGCATCCTGCGCCTCACCTTCCGGCAACAATGCAGCCTGGAACAGCAGCGGCAGGGTCTCCTCCACCTGCAGTGTTGAGAGCAGTTGCTGCGCCAGCTCGGGGCGTCCCAATGCCAGCAGATCGCTTGCCAGGAAGCAGAGATTCACCCCGCGCCCGTTGCACAGGATGCGCAGCGCCTCGAGATCGGTCGGCTGCTCGCTTGCCAACCAGCGCAAAAAGGCCAGCTGATAGTGAAGCGGATAACGGACTCGCTGCTCGTCGATATAGGCGATAGCCGCCTCCCGCTGGCCAGACTCCAGCAGCGCCAACCCTTTGAGGGCGATAGCGCCGTAGTGGGTGCCGTTGACGGCGAGGCTGCGCTCGACAAATTGCAGCGCTTGCGAGGCATCGCGGCGCACCATGGCGATACGGGCCAGCCCGAAGAAGCCGCTGTCGCGGCAGTTACCGCTCCAGGTCGCCTTGTAGAAGTCATCGAAAGCAGCATCGAACTGCCCCAAACGCTCCTCGATGTGGCCGCGCAGCAAGCTCGCCTTGCCACACTGGGGGTTCTTGTTGAGGCGATGGGAACGGACCAGCGCCTGATTGACGTAGGTCAGCGCCTGCTCATAGTTGGCGCGGTTGTACTCCAGCGTTGCCAGCGCCAGGTTGCAGCGATAGTCGCCGCCATCGAGCTCCAGTGCCCGCAGGTAGTAATCAAAGGGCGAGCGGCTGGCGTGCAGGTACTGCTCAAGATGCTGGCCGATGAAGTAGAGCTCGTCGACCGAGTCGAGATTGACGGCAGGTTCCGGCGCCGTGGCCGGATCCGGCAGGGCTTCGCCTGCGGGCTGATGCTCGAGATAGCTCAGGATCGGCTGGCCCTGCTCATCCAGCAGGCGTACCTGCAAGCGCCCCTCGCTGGTGATGGCCTGCGGCTCAAGCCAGGCCTGACCCGGCTGCAGATCCAGAGGCAACGTAAACAGTACTCCGCCCTCGTCACTTACCTCGAACCGGGCCCCGCAAAGCGGCGCCACCGCATAGACTCCGCAGACGAGGCCGTCATCGCTGCGCTCCAGCTTGATGGCGGCACGGGTGTTGGCGTTTTGCAGGGTACCGAGGGTGTTGTAGGGCAAGAAGTTCTGCACAAACACCTTCTCCTCCCCCGCATCCAGCCAGGTAAAGTCAGGCTGGTTGTCGGTATAGACCCCGGTCATCAGCTCGATGTAGGGGCCGTTGTCATCGGTCAGGTTGCGATCCCAGGCCAGACCGAAGTCACAGTTACCCCAGCTCCACTGCTTCTTGCCCGGCGAAACGTGGTGATCCGCCACGTGCAACAGGCCGCCCTGCTCGTCATGGCAGTAGGCACCGACAAAGTCGTAGTCGGACTTGTCCGCCATGTAGGAGGTGGGCACCGGAATATTGCGGTAGCGGGAGATATCGACTCCGGCGGAGTAGTCCACCTTGTAGTAAGTGCCGCGAGCGATGGGGAAAGCGCTGACGTCGCGCTTGCCGTGATCGTAGACGGCAGTGACGTCGGGCGGGAAAACGCTCTGGTGGGCATCGCCCCCTTTCACTGCCGGGTTGGACCACCAGAGGAAGTGGCGCGGCGTGTCGTTGCCGTTGAACACCTTGCCAGTGATCTCGATAAGCGCCTTGTCGGGATAGAGGGTAAAGCCCGCCATCACCTGCAGACCACGCATCGGCTCCACCTCGCCCAGCCAGACGGTCTTGGCGCCGCCCTCCAGTTCCGTAATGGTGAAGTCCACCGGCATGAAAGTGGTGGGTCTGTGGTGTTGCGGCCAGTTGAACTCGATGCCGCCGGAGATCCAGGGCCCCACCAACCCCACCAGCGCCGGTTTGATCACCTCGTTGTAATAGACGAAGTCGCGATTCATCACCTTGTCGTAGGCACGGTGGATACGGCCACCCAACTCCGGCAGCAACATCACCTTGATAAAGTCGTTCTCCAGCCAGACCGCCTGATAGGACTTCATCTGCTTCTGGCCGGTGAGGGTGTCGATCACCCCATAGGGATAGACGGCCCCCGAGGAGCCCTGATAGACCCGCGTCTCGAGAAACATGGGGTTGGGATCTTCAGCGCCTACCTCGTAGGTCGGCAGTGAGATGGTCTCTACCCAGACCTTGACATCAGCTCTCATTAATCTCGCCTCACTCAACATTTGTTAGTAAAATTTTCAGTGAGACCAGATTAGAATGGTTAAACCTGCATTAATTGCTGAAAGATCACGCAATACAGTAAGCGGAGTTTAGTGAATCGATGAGCATAGGGTTGAACAACCAGAAGGTCCGCCACCACAACAAGCAGGTTCTGCTGGCCCTGCTCTATCAGCTCAAGGAGGCGAGCAAGTCCACCCTGGCGCGCCACTGCGAGCTCTCCATTCCGGCGGTCAGCAAGATCCTTGACGAGTTGGTGGCCGATGGCGCCATCAGCCACAGCGATCAGAACCTCTCCCAGCGCGGCATCAATGGCGGCAGCTACCGCATTGCCAGCGGCCAGGGGGCCATTCTTTGCCTCAATATCAGCCCCACCCATCTGGAGAGCATCCTGGTGGATAACCTGATCACCCCGCTAGATGAGTTCAGCGACCAGAAGATTGCCCCGCAAACCCCCGATGAGCTGCTGCACCTGATTGAAGCGCACTACTACCAACACAAGCGCCGCCACAAGGGACTGGCGATCCGGCTGGCCTTGGCGGTACACGGTCAGGTCAACCCGGCGACCGGGGTGTCGCAAACCATGCCGCAAGCCCCCTGGCACGCGCCAGTTGAGCTCAAGTACCTGCTGGAGGAGCGGCTGGGCTGCGAGGTGATGGTGGATAACGACTGCATCATGCTGGCACTGGCCCAGAAGTGGCAGGGCCGGGAAGGGAACGGGGATTTTTGCGTCATCAACGTCGATTACGGTATCGGATCGGCCTTTATCATCAACGACCAGATCTACCGGGGCGCCCTGTTTGGCAGCGGCCAGATAGGCCACACCATCATCAATCCGGACGGCAGCGCCTGTGCCTGCGGCCGCTATGGCTGCCTGGAGACAGTTGCCTCGCTGTTTGCCATCAAAAAGCGGGCCCGGGTCTTTCTCAAGCAACAAGCCAGTGCCGACAACCCGGCGCAGGCGGGTGTAGAGCTTGATACCGCCCAACTGCTCGCGCTCTACCATCAGGGGGATGCCATGATCCGCGCCCTGGTGGACGAAGGGGCCCGTGCCATTGGCCTGAGTCTCTACAACTTCCTCAATATCCTTAACATCAACCGCATCTGGCTCTATGGCCGCAGTTGCGATTTTGGTGAAACCTGGCTGCAAACCATCGTCAGTCAGACCGGCGCCAACCCGTTCGACTGCAGCGATGCGGTCAACGCCACCCATATCCGTTTCGGCAAGCTCAGCCGCGCCCAGCAGGTGATGGGGATTGGCTATCTCTATGTGGAGCGAGCCTTGGCAAAAGCCATGTAAAAAAGGGGCGCTGTTCCAGAGCCGTATTGGTGGCAAGCGTTATACTTATTTCAGGTTATTTGAGTAAGGAGCTTGCCATGGACAGCCAAGCGTTTTCCTCAATGCTGCGTTCTTTTGCCCAGCTCGACCCAATCCAACTAGAACGCGCCCAGGAACAACTTCGTCACCATCTGCAACGTGATCAACTCCATCAGCATTGGCAAACCAGAGCGAGGCTGTCGCAGCATGCCCCTGTTGCAATTCCTCCCATGTCATTCATTGGGGACGTGCTCGTGGTCAGCAGCGGTTCCGTTGTAAGGCATGCGGCAAAACATTTAATCAATTGGATGGTTCTGCTTTGGCGGGGCTTCATCACAAGCACAAGTGGGCTGCCTATGCTGACTGCCTCAGTCGTGGGTTGTCGCTGCGAGCCGCAGCCAGAGAGTGCGCCATCAACCTGAAGACCGCATTTCGTTGGCGCCATCGCTTTCTACGCTACGCACTGACCACTCGAGCCAAGCAATTGGCCGGGATCGTCGAGGCCGATGAGGTATTTGTAGCCGGATCATTTAAGGGACGACGTCATCTGGATCGTCCAGCAAGACGCCGGGGCGCGAAGGGTAAAAAACGTGGGCATATACCCTTGGTCCCGCTCTTAATCGTGCTAGATCGATATGGTCGAGAAAGTGATGCTGTGTTGTTAGATAAAAGCCTGAGTCAAATCGAACCTTCCCTAAAACCACGCCTCACGGCGGGAACAATCCTGTGCACGGATGGCAATCTAAGTTACAGCACGATTGCACAGAACGCGCCGGGCGTGATCCATAAGCGGTTGATCGCCAGCGCTCATCATCGAGTAGAAGATGATGTTTTCCACATCCAGACCCTCAAAAATACGTGAGTCGTTGGCGGGAATGGATGGCCAAATTTCAGGTTCTTCGCGGAAGCGTGGGGAAGAGTAAGTTGACAGACAGGGTTCGGGTAAACTGGTAGTCGCCAAACAACCGGACTCCCTTACCCTGCTGTCGCTATGCATCATATTGATTTTGCCTCGTTCTGGCCAGGTTACGACGTTTCTGTCCATCGCCGCTCAGCCACACAAATCACATTGGCTCTTGAGCCTCTCGCCAATCATCTACCGCTCTGTGGTCAGTGCCATCAGCCCTGTCCACTCATCCATGACCGCCGAATGCGCACGGTTCGTGACCGTGACCTCCTTGAACTTCGCGTACATCTGCAAGTCCCCGTCCGTCGGGTTGACTGCCTGCGGTGTGGTCGGGTTTCTGAGCATATCGATTGGTTACCCCCAGCTCCCGGCTGACACAGCGATTGCTGCGCTGGGTAGAGGCCTTGCTTGAGTTGATGCCTATCAGTCATGTCAGCCAGCTCACCGGACTGCACTGGCATACCATCAAGGCCATCGACAAGCGTCGGCTACAGGCCAGTGTTGGCACCTTTGAGCCCGGCTCGGTGCGGCGGCTGGTGATGGATGAATTCGCCCTGCATAAAGGCCACCGCTATGCCACAGTGATCATGGATGCTGAACGGACTCGCGTTTTGTGGGTGGGGCATGGCAACAGCCGAGAGGCTATTCGCCCCTTTTTCGAGCTGATGGGCGAACGATGCCAACAGATTGAAGCGGTGGCCATGGACATGAACTCCGCCTTCGATCTGGAAGTGAAACAGCACTGTCCACAGGCGGAGGTGGTGTATGACTTGTTCCATGTGGTGGCCGGTTATGGCCGCAAAGTGCTCGACCGAATTCGGGTGGATCAAGCCAATGCATTAAAGCATGACAAGCCGGCTCGCAAGGTCGTCAAGCTGGCGCGTTGGTTACTCCTGCGCAATCGAGAAAATCTCAAGGAAGACCAGGCGGTGAAATTACAAGAGCTATTGGAAGCCAATAAGCCCTTGGCGACAGCATATGTTCTCAAGGAGGCCCTGAAGGAAATCTGGTACGCCCCGAGTGTCAGGGAAGGTTGGCGACGATGGAAGGCCTGGATGCGACAAGCGAAGGAAAGTGGCCTGGAGCCCTTAGAGCGTTTTGCCAAAAACCTTCGCCGTTACACCCGGGGGATTTTGGCCAGCGCAATCTTTCCCATGCACACCAGCCTGCTGGAGGGCGTGAATAATCGGATCAAGGTGATCAAACGCATGGCTTATGGATTTCGGGACTCAGAATACTTTTTCCTGAAAATCAAGGCCGCCTTCCCCGGAAAGACGCGATGAACCAAATTTCACGGAGTAGGGACAGACTACCTGGAAAACTACCTTGCTTGGTTTCGAGTGGTGAACCAGGAGCCGAATACATCCTGTTCATGGCTGCTTGGTGGAGTCACTCGGCTCACCTACACGTAAAGGGAACAGCGCCAAAAAAGGGCAGGTTTCACAAATGAAACCTGCCCTCACGATCTGGTGCCGATAAGGGGAATCGAACTCCCGACCTTCGCATTACGAATGCGCTGCTCTACCAACTGAGCTATACCGGCTTGTTGCTCTCCACATTCATAAAAAATGACCGACAAGTCAATTGAGCCAACTCGATTTTATTAGTTGGCTCAGGGCGTTAGAGCCCGATTTACAGATCGGCAAACTCGGGGATATGGGCCCGGCCGCGGCTTTCGAGAAATTCAAGCAGGGCGCGGGGGGAGCGCACCAGGATCCGCTCTTGCGGGAAGCCCGCTTCGGTCACCAGACGGTGACAGTGGTCAAAATCACCCAAGCTGAAAGCAACGTGGGAATCGGAGCCGAAAGTGAGATAGGCTCCCAGATCTCGCGCGGCTTCCACGATGGCGCGGCAGTTGCCTTCGCTCCCCGGGCGCGAGTGAATGAAGGAGGAGTTGTTGATTTCCAGCGCCACCCGATAGTCGGCGGCCGCCTTGACCACAGCCTGAATGTCGATGGGAAATGCGGGGTTGCCAGGGTGGCTGATCATGTCGACCCGGCCGCTCTTGATGGCGTTGAGCATCGCCTGGGTATGGGTAGCCTGATCGCAAGGAGGGAATACCTGCTCATGAAAGCCCGCCATGATCATGTCGAGGCGCGACTCATAGCGCTCGGGAAAATCGATCTCCCCCTCCAGGTTTTTGATGTTGGCCTCGATACCCCGCAGGATCCCCACTCCGTCCACCACTCTTGGCAATATCGGCAAGTTGGCAAAGTGCCAGACATGAGGGGCATCGGCCATCTCGGGGCCGTGATCCGTGGTGGCGAACAGCTTGATCCCCTTGGCCCTGGCTATCGGCAGATAGTCGTGGATGGTGCTGTAGGCGTGGGTGCTGGCAATGGTGTGAGTGTGGGTATCGACCGGGTACTTCATCTTCTCTCCCCTCATATTTTGAAAGGGCAGCATAGCAAAGAGCGGCAGCTTGGGCCACGCCAGTGCTTGCCACACTTTGTCACAAAATACCGCGAAGCTGACATAGTCTGAAGGGCCCTGGCTGGCATAGTGCCCCCGTCGATACATGCCTGAACTCGCATCGACAGTTTGCCGTCAGGATGACGCGAACTCACTTTCCCCACCGTCGCGCCCTGCGGCGGTTTTTTTGCCTGCAAACCGCAAACCGGTAACAAACGCGCAAAAACAAAAAAAGGCCCAACTAGCATGGTGCAGGTTGGGCGAGACTTAATGTTTAATTGCAGTGGCATAGATATAGAGTCCTGCTTTTTGACTAAGTTCCGCCCACTTTGCTTTTTTCCTCGAAAAACATTCCGCTAACACTCATTCACATTCTCTTGACACTTCACGTTATGAAACGTACTTTTTAAACATTCGTTTAAGTGAGGTGTCCAGTGAGTAAAATCGATACCAAAAACCGTATTCTCGACGCCGCTGAAGTGCTGTTTGCCGAGCGGGGATTCGCCGATACCTCTTTGCGTCTGATCACCAGTGAGGCCGACGTCAATCTGGCATCGGTGAACTATCACTTCGGCTCCAAGAAGGAGCTGATCCAGGCGGTGCTCGACCGTTATCTGAGCCTGTTTATGCCGGATCTCGATGCCCGCCTGCGGGTACTGATGGAGCAGGAGCAGCTGACCCTGCTGCAACTGTTTGAAAGTTTTGTCGAGCCGCTGATGAAGCTATCGGCGGTGCGGGCCAACGGCCCGGCCATCTTCATGCAACTGCTGGGGCGCGGCTATATCGACAGCCAGGGCCACCTGCGCCGTTTTATCACCGCCCACTATGGCCCCATTTTGCAGCGGATCACCCAGGCGATCTCCAAGGCCAATCCGGCGCTGTCTCCAGCGGATCTCTTCTGGCGCCTGCACTTCACCCTGGGCACCGTCGTATTCACCATGGCCTCCGCCGATGCGCTGCGCGACATCGCCCTGGCCGACTTTGGCCAGCAGCTCGATGTGGAAGGGCTGGTGCGCAATGTAATTCCTTATCTGGCGTCCGGTGTCGGGGCGCCCGTGGAGTCGACCAGGCTCTCCCTGGCCGTGTAACAACCAACAATAAATCAACGGAAACAGTGAAATAGAAGGAACTTCGGTATGATCACATTGCTTGTCCTGCTGGTGCTGGCGATAGCCGTTGTGCTCGGCGTGCCCTCCATCCGTAAAAAGGTGGTAACCCGTCCGGTGTTCGGCATCTTCAAGAAGATACTGCCGCCCTTGTCAGCCACCGAGCGGGAGGCCATGGAAGCCGGCTCCGTCTGGTGGGATGGCGAGTTGTTTCGCGGCAACCCCGACTGGAAAAAACTGCACGGCTACGGCAAGGCCGAGCTGACCGCAGAGGAGCAGGCCTTTATCGACAATCAGGTCGAAACCCTGCTCGCCATGGTTGACGACTTCAAGATCGTCAACGAAACCAAAGACCTGCCGGAACCGGTGTGGGACTATCTGAAGAAGGAAGGCTTCTTCTCCCTGATCATCCCGAAATCCTACGGCGGCCGTGAATTCTCGGCGATAGCCAACTCCACCATCGTCACCCGCATTGCGACCAAGAGCCTGAGCGTGGCGGTCACCGTCATGGTGCCGAACTCCCTTGGCCCGGGCGAGCTGCTGATGCACTACGGCACCCAGGCCCAGAAAGATTTCTGGCTGCCGGGGCTGGCCAATGGCAAAGAGGTGCCCTGCTTCGCCCTGACCGGGCCGGAAGCGGGCTCCGATGCGGGCGCCATTCCTGACAAGGGGATCGTCTGCAAAGGGATGCACAAGGGTGAAGAGGTGCTGGGTATTCGCCTCAACTGGAACAAGCGCTACATCACTCTGGCGCCGCGTGCCACCGTGCTGGGGCTGGCGTTCAAACTATATGACCCGGAAAAACTGCTGGGTGACAAGGAGGAGCTGGGCATCACCTGCGCACTCATCCCCACCAGCCACCCGGGTGTGCGCGTTGGCGATCGCCACTACCCCATGGGTCTGGCGTTCCTGAACGGCCCGACCTTCGGCAAGGATGTGTTCATTCCGCTCGACTGGATCATCGGTGGCCCGGATTACGCCGGTCGTGGCTGGCGCATGCTGGTGGAGTGCCTCTCCGCCGGTCGCGGCATCTCGCTGCCTGCCCTTGGCACCGCCTGTGGTCACATGGCGAGCCGCACCGTGGGCGCCTACTCCTATGTGCGCAAGCAATTCGGCATGTCCATCGGTAAGTTTGAAGGGGTGCAAGAGGCACTGGCCCGCATCGGCGGCCTCACCTATCAGCTGGAAGGGGCCCGTCGCATGACCGCCGGTTCCCTGGACTTGGGTCAGGCACCGGCCATCGTCACCGCCATCTCCAAGTACCACATGACCGAAATGGCGCGCCAGATCATGGATGACTCCATGGACATCCACGCCGGTCGTGCCATCCAGCTGGGCCCGAAAAACTACACCGGCTACGCCTACATGGGTATTCCGGTCGCCATCACGGTGGAAGGGGCCAACATCCTGACCCGCAACCTGATGATCTTCGGGCAAGGGGCTACCCGCTGCCACCCGTACGTGTTTGCCGAGCTGGAAGCGGCGGCCGATACCGATGTGGAACGCGGTCTCGAGAAGTTTGACGCCCTGCTGATGAAGCACATCGCCTTCGGCGCCGGCAACTTCTTCGGTTCCCTGTTCCAGGGGCTGACTCTGGGCCAGTTCAACAGCGCACCGGTAGCTGGCGAAACCGCCCGCTACTACAAGCAACTCTCCCGCATGAGTAAAGGGCTGGCCCTGTGCGCCGATGTCTCCATGCTGATGCTGGGTGGCGATCTCAAGCGCAAGGAGATGATCTCCGCCCGCCTGGGTGACGTGCTGAGCCACCTCTATCTGGCCTCCGCCACCCTCAAGCATTACGAGGATCAGGGCCGCATGGTCTCCGACCTGCCGTTCGTGCAGTACGCGGTGGAGCGCAACCTCTACCTGATTGGCAAGGCGTTCGAGGGCTTCTTCCAGAACTTCCCGAACAAGGTGGTGGGTGCCGTACTCAAGCGTGTGGTATTCCCGTTCGGCGTCGGTTACAAGATGCCGGCCGACGATCGCTGCCACGCCATCTGTCTGGCCATGATGAAGCCGGGCGAGTTCCGCGACCGTCTGACCGCCCTCTGCTACGTAGGCAAGGACGAAGCGGATCCGGTCGGTCTGATGGAGCGTGCCTTCCAGGCCATGGTCGCCGTGCAGCCCTACGAGAAGAAGCTGGTACAGGCCCAGAAAGAGGGCAAACTGCCCCGCAAACTGGCCCTGCCGGAGCTGGTTGCCGCTGCGCTGGCCGGTTCCATCCTGAGCAAGGACGAGGCAGACAAGCTGCTGGCCGCCGATGCCCTGCGCTACGAAGCGATTCAGGTAGACAACTTCGCCCCGGGCGAGCTGGAAGGCTTCTCCCAGCAACCAAACAAGCAGCCAAACAAGGTCGATCACGCCGCCTGATCCCCTGGCAAACCAGTACCAAACCGGCCCTCGTGGCCGGTTTTTTTGTTTGTTAACCATGCATTTACAAGCCGGGAGAATTCCAGTTAAATGCTTGAGTCCCTGTTGCAGGGGCTTTGGAAGCAAGGCCAGCGGAATGGCCGATAACAACAACTCAGGAAGAGTGAATGAACCTCGCCAAAACGGCGATCGAACGCCCCATCTGGGTGGCGGTTTCGATCGTGCTGATTTTCCTGCTGGGCCTGCTCAGCATCCGGGGACTGCCGATCCAGCTGTTCCCCGACATCGACCGTCCACACCTCAACATCTCGGTGAACTGGCGTTCCGCCTCGCCGCAAGAGATGGAGTCGGAGATCACCGACCCCATCGAACAGGAGATGCAGGGGATCCAGGGGCTCAAGAGCCTTGTCAGCAACAGCTATCCCGGCTTTACCGAAATCGACATGGAGTTTGCCCTCGGCACCGACATGCAGCGGGCCCAACTCGATGTGATCTCGCGGCTGAACCGGGTCTCGGGATTGCCGGACAAGATCGGCGGCCCCTACGTCAACAACTACAGCAGCAACGATACCCTCACCTTCTTCTTCATCCAGCAGCTGCCCGGTGCCAAAGGGGTGATCGATGATCATCAGGCGCTGATCGAGGCGCGGGTCAAACCCGAGTTGGAGCGCATCGAAGGGGTCTCGACGGTCACGATCGAGGGGATCAACGCGCGCCAGATCCAGATCCGCTTCGACCCCTACCGCGCCGCCGAGCTGGGGGTGGAGATCCCGGTGCTGGCCAGCCGCGCCACCACCGGCTGGGATGTATCAGCCGGTACCCTCGACATCGGTCGCTGGGAGTACAAGCTGCGCTTCGCCGGTCGCTACGATGTCGAGACGCTGGGGGACAAGGTGGTGGACTGGCGCAATGGCCTGCCCATCTATCTGCGGGATGTGGCGGAAGTAAGGGTGGCCAGGGAAGAGAACCCGGTGCTGCGGATCCAGAACGGCAATACCGCCATCGCCGCCCAGATCTTCAAGGAGAGCGGTGCCAATGCCCTGGCCTCCCTTGAGGCGATCAAGGCCCGGGTGAACGAGCTCAACCGCGAGGTGCTGGAGCCGGTCGGGCTGCACATGGAGCAGTCGTTCGATGCCTCCCTCTACATCAATCGCGCCGTCAGCATGGTCACCGCCAACCTGGGGCTCGGGGTGCTGCTCTCCTGCGCCATCCTCTGGCTCTTCCTGCGCCAGCTCAAGGCGACCCTGATGATTGCCCTCGCCATCCCCATCAGCATCATGCTCACCTTCTGCCTGCTCAAGGTGATGGATCGCACCCTCAACATCATCTCGCTGGCGGGCATCGCCTTTGCCGTCGGCATGGTGCTCGATGCCGCCATCGTGGTGCTGGAGAGCATCTACCGGCGCCACGAGCGGGGGGATTTGAGCAAGGCGGAGGCAGCGCTCGAAGGTACCCGTCAGGTGTGGACGGCGCTGGTCGCCTCCACCCTCACCACGGTCGCCATCTTCCTGCCGGTGCTGCTGCTCAATGATGTGGAGGGTCAGCTGTTTGCCGATCTGGCGCTCACCATCGCCTGCGCCGTGACGGTCTCCATGCTGGTCGCCGTCATCGTGCTGCCTGCGGTGGCGGCGCGCTGGATGGGACATGAAACGCTGACCGACCCCTATGAGTCGCTGTGGCAGCGCACTACCCGTCACGTGATCCGCTGGACCTCGACCTCACGCCAGCGCTGGACGGTCATCACCCTGATGATGAGCCTACCGGCACTGGCCACCTGGGCGCTGCTGCCCAAGATGGACTATCTGCCGGACGTGAAACGAGACGCGGTGGATGTCTGGATGAACTTCACCCCCGGGGTCAACCTCAAGGCCCAGCGCGAAGAGGTGATCGATACCCTGATCGCCCGCCTCGCCCCCTACATGAAGGGAGAGAAAGAGCCAGCCCTCAAGAACTACTACATCTTGCGTTACCTGGGGGGCGCCCAGATTGGCGTGCGCCCCAAGGACGAGACCCGCATCAAGGAGCTGGAGAGCCTGTTGATGAAACAGCTGCTGGTGGGTATTCCCGACACCCGGGTGTTCGGCGGTCAGGGGTCGCTGTTTGGCGGCTTTGACAGCGAGAACGGCGTCTCCCTGCTGCTGCAGGGGGGCAACCTGCCCGAGCTCTATCAGGCGGCCCGTGCCAGCATGGGGATCCTCAGCAAGGACCTGCCGGGAGCACAAATCCGGCCCGAGCCGAGTCTCGACTTCACCGCCCCCGAGCTCAAACTGGTGCCGCAAGATCGGCGCCTCGCCGAAGTGGGTTGGGATCGCACGCCCCTGCCCACCATCATCCAGACCTTTGGCGACGGCTTGCGGGTTGGCGAGTATTTCGACGGCGAGGATCGGCTCGACATCATGCTGATGGGGCAGAGCTCCGCCAATCCGGACGAACTGAAGGCAGTGCCGCTGGCTACCCCCTCCGGGCGCATCGTTCCCCTTGGCGAGCTGCTGCGGGTAGAGCACGACATGGGCCCGGCCAGTATCTTCCGGACCGATGGGCGGCGCAGCATCAGCCTGCAGATAGCGCCCCCGGCGGGCATGACCATGGAGCAGGTGCTCGACACTCTGAAAAACCGCAGTTTTGCCGCCATCCGCCCCCTGCTGCCCGCCGGTGGCGAGCTGCGCATTGCCGGCAACGCCGACAGCCTGCAACAGGCGCTCGACAATCTGGGGACCATCTTCCTGTTTGCCGTGGTGATCCTGCTGGTGCTGCTGTGGGGAGTGTTTGCCTCCCTCAAGGATGCCCTGCTGGTGCTGCTCACCCTGCCCCTTGCCTCGGTTGGCGGCGTGCTGGCGCTGCAACTGAGCGGGCTGCTGGTGCCGCTGCCGATGGATCTGCTCACCATCATCGGCTTTGTCATCCTGCTGGGACTGGTGGTCAACAACGCCATCCTGCTGGTGCATCAGACCCGCACGGCGGAGCGGGACGGCATGAGCCGTCAGCTGGCGGTGGCCGATGCCCTGCAAAGCCGGATGCGCCCCATCGCCATGACCAGCCTCACCAGCATCTTCGGCATGCTGCCGCTGATGCTGAGCCCGAGCGAAGGGAGTGAAATTTACCGCGGGCTCGCCACCGTCATTGTCGGCGGCATGAGTTGCAGCACCCTGTTTACCCTGATCCTGTTGCCTGCCTTCCTGCGTCTCGGGGAGCAGGTGGCGATCCCACAACCCCTGCGCCAGCGGGCCTGAGCAAGGAGCTCATCGATGACACATATGATTACCCGAATGTTGGCTGGCGCAGTGCTGATAGCAGGCAGTGCGCTACCGGTATTGGCCGATCAGGGCAAGATGGTGACCCTGGCGGATGTGACCCGAGGGGATGCGGCCGCCAATATCTGGGTCAGCGGCACGGTGGCGAGTCGCCAGCAAGCGGCGCTCAGCGCCGAAGTGAGCGGCCGGGTGGAATGGATCGCCGAATTTGGCAGCCGGGTCAAAAAAGGGGATGAGCTGCTGCGCCTCGACAGCGCGGCACTGCGCCTCTCGCGGGAGCAGGCTCGCGCCGAGCAGGCGAAATGGCAGAGCAACCTGCGCTTCGCTCGCGCCGAATCCCAGCGGATCACCCGGCTGCACCAGCAAAAGAGCGCCTCCCAAAGCCAGTACGACAAGGCCAGCTACGATGTGGAGCAGGCCGCGCTGGCCGAGCGGCTGGCCGCCATACAGGTGAACCAGATTGAGGAACAGCTGCTCCGCAGCCACATCTATGCCCCGTTCGATGGGGTGGTGAACAACCACTTCATCCAGCCTGGCGAGCATGTGGACGCGGGCGAGCAGGCGCTGGAGCTGGTCAACCCGGATCAGCCGGATATCCGCCTGCAGGCCCCCATTCTCTGGGCCCAGCAGCTGGCGCCGCAAACCCGGTTGCGGGTGGAGGGGGAGCAGCTGAGCGGTCACGGCGTCTATTACCAGCGGGCTGCCAGCGCCGATCCCAAATCGCGGCTGATCGAGCTGCGCCTCAAACCGGAAGCAGGCAACTTCATCATCGGCTCGCCGGTACGGGTTGCCCTGCCACTGGGGGATCAGCAGAGCATGCTGCTGCCCCGGGACGCCCTGGTGCTCGGCACCGATGGCAGCGTGGTCTATCAGGTGGCACAGAGCGGCAAGGCGCTCAAGGTGAATCGGGTGCCGGTCACAGTGCTGTTTGGCGACAGCCAGCAGGTGGCGGTGAGCGGCGCCCTCAAACAGGGGGATCGGGTGGTGGTGCGCGGCGCGGGCAGCCTGCAGGATGGCGACACCATAGCGCTGTTCAAGGGTTAACCACGCCTGACACCGGCTGGCCAATCTTTACCCGCTTGACACGGGACATACAGCCAAACGGGCCACAGTTTGCTATCTTGGCGGCCATCACTCGCGTTTAGAGCAATCAACACCCATGAGCATTATTTTGGGCATCGATCCGGGTTCGCGGATCACCGGATACGGGGTTATCCGGGTCGTGGGCGGCAAGGCCGAATACCTTGGCTCTGGCTGCATCCGCACCGATTGCGGCGAGCTGCCGGAACGCCTCAAGCAGGTCTATGACGGGGTATGCGAGATCATTACCCAGTTCAAGCCCACCGAGTTTGCCATCGAGCGGGTCTTTATGGCACGTAACGCCGACTCGGCCCTGAAACTGGGGCAGGCCCGGGGCAGCGCCATCGTTGCCGCGGTCAACGCCTATCTGCCGGTGAGCGAGTACTCCGCCACCCAGATCAAGCAGGCGGTGGTGGGCACCGGCGGCGCAGCCAAGGAGCAGGTGCAGCATATGGTGACCCATCTGCTGAAACTCTCCGCCACCCCGCAGGCGGATGCGGCGGATGCCCTCGGCGTCGCGCTCTGCCACCTGCACACCCGCCAGAGCCTGATCAAGATGGCCGGCCGCGCCAGCAGCTCGGTCCGTGGCCGCTATCGCTGAGCCCGCCTTCGCATCACCTCTGTCAACAGAGCAGGGCCATCCATGATGACGCTGCCCTAATCGAGCCTGCGATGCCTGTTTTGTGGCTGCCTTGAATGCCATGGCGGCATTCTCTACAATGACCCACTTTTTATTCATTTCGGGTTATATCGATGAGCGATACCAGCACCAAACCGGCTCTGCCGGATCACCTCTCCTGCAATCCCCGCAGCCCTCACTATGTGGCCGCCTGCTTCGAGCACCCGATCGGTATTCGCCTGAACGGCAAAGAGCGCACCGATGTCGAGGAGTACTGCATCAGCGAAGGTTGGGTGAAGATCCCCTCCCCCAAGGCACTGGATCGCCGTGGTCAGCCCATCCTGATCAAACTCAAGGGCACCGTTGAAGCCTTCTACAGCTAAACAGCGCGCTGCAGTTTGATAAACAACAAGGCCACCCTCGCGGTGGCCTTGTTGTTTCCGGCATTGGTGCTGGCATCTGTGCTCGCAGAGCGGCAAGCACCAGCCCACATCTATTGCAAGGCGGCCCTTATACCCCCAACCGGTCGCGCAAGGTGTACCAGGCGGCGCCAGCGGCGGTGAAGGGAATACGGAACAGCCGCCCCCCCGGGAAGGGGTAGTGTGGCAGTTTGGCAAAGGCATCGAAGCGCTCCGCCTGACCACTCAGCACTTCGGAGAGTAGCTTGCCCGCCAGATGGGTGCAGGTGACGCCATGGCCGCTGTAGCCCTGCATGTAGTAGATGTTGGGGCCGATGCGGCCAAATTGCGGCAGCCGCGACAGGGTGAGCAGGAAGTTGCCGGTCCAGGTGTACTCCACCTTGACGTCCGCCAGCTGAGGGAACGTTTTCAGCATCTTGGGGATGATCAGCCGCTCGATATCCGCCGGATCCCGCGCGCCATAGACCACGCCGCCGCCATAGATCAGCCGGTGATCACCGGAGGTGCGGTAGTAGTCGAGCAGGTAGTTGCTATCCTCCAGACAGTAGTTTTGCGGCAACAAGGAGCGGGCCCGCTCCTCCCCCAGTACTTCGGTGGCGATCACCTGGGTACCGCAGGGCATGCTCTTGCCCGCCAGCTCGGGCACCAGATTGCCGAGGTAGGCGTTGCCCGCCACTACCACAAAGCGCGCCTTTACCGCCCCCTTGGCGGTCTTGACCAGGGCGGGCTGTCCCGGGGTGATGCTGGTGACGGCGGATTGTTCAAAGATCTGCCCTCCCTGCATGCGGATCGCTTCGGCTTCTCCCAATGCCAGATTGAGGGGGTGGATATGGCCACCGCTCTTGTCGAGCAGGGCGCCTACGTAGCGATCGCTCGCGACCACCTCGCGCACCCCCTTGGCATCGAGCAGCTCCAGCTGGTCATTGCCCCACTTCTGCCAGCGGGCGTATTGGGATGTGAGCTCGTGCAGCTGCTTCTCGGTCTCGGCGGCAAAGACGCCCCCCTGCTGCAGATCGCACTGAATGTTGTAGCGCTTGATCCGCTCGCGGATGATCTGGCCCCCCTCAAACAACATGGAACCGAGCAGCCTGGCCTGATCCGGCGGGCAGTTCGCTTCTATGGTGTCGATGTCGCGGCTGTAGGAGTTGACGATCTGGCCGCCATTGCGGCCGCTGGCGCCAAAACCGACCCGGGCAGCCTCCAGCACCACCACCTTGTAGCCCTTCTCCACCAAATGCAGGGCGCTGGAGAGGCCGGTATAACCCGCCCCGATGACGCAGACATCACACTCCAGCTGCTCGGTCAGTGTCGGGTAGGGCGCGTGTTTATTGGCGCTGGCTGCGTAGTAACTGTTTACATGTTCGGTCATGATCCCTGTTTCCTTACCGGTTCGGTTGCCAAACTACTGCCTAGATTAAAAACTGGCCGGGGTATGGGCGCTGACGATGCGACAGGTCTCCCCCGACGGATTGCTGAAGCTGTGGGGCTCGCCGGTGTCGATCACATAGCTGTCGCCCGCTTCCAGCGGATAACTCTGGCCCGCCACCGTCAGGACCACTGATCCCTCCAGCACGGTGCCGACCTCCTCCCCCTGATGGGTCACCTGACCGCCGGTGTCGGTGCCGGGGGGATAGGTCTCCAGCATAAAGCCGAGCTGGCGGCGGTTGTTGCCGTTGTGTACCAGCTTGAGGGAGACCCCTGACTGCCCAGCTCGATCAGCTGATCCGCCTTGATCACCACCTCCGGGGTGCGGCTCTCCTCCTCGGCGAAGAAGCGCGATAGCGGCAGACCATAGACGGTGAGCAGCTTTTGCAGAGAGGCGACCGAGGGGCTTACCTTGTCCTGCTCGATCATGCAGATGGCGCCGTGGGTCAGGCCGCTCAGCTCGGCTACCCGCCGCTGGGAGAGCCCCAGCTGATGGCGCACCGCCGCCAGCCGTTCTCCCATGCTGCGCGCCCCTGCGTCAGTCGCACTCAACGGTCGAGCTACGCCCTCCCTGCTCTGCGGTCCGCTCATGGCAAACCCCCTCTTGTTGCGCTATCTCTGCGTCCTTGCATCATCAACACCTCCTGCTCGCACCGGGTAACGCATCGCCTGTCACCCGCTGGTTAAAATAGCCGACCAGCTTTCCCTTGCCGTTCACTATGTTACACAGCGCAACCGTTCATTATTTTGCACACCCGATTTCACCACTCATCATCACACGCCCTGTCTCGACGAGGTAAACTGGGCTACACAGCCCATTTTCTAGCATGACACCACCTAACAATTCAAATATATTTAACACTTGAAAAACATTTCAGCTCAATTTATGGTCTTCCTGTGCTTATTATTTTATACGGCGGCAATGCAGAAAGGGCCGGTACATACCGGCAATCAGCTGCCCTGACCCACACTCGAGGCTTGCTATGTCAGGAACAATGACAGGAACAACTACCGATTCCAGCTTGATCAAATCCCGCGCCTATATAGATGGACAGTGGTGCGATGCCGCCAGCGGCCGCACCTTCGAGGTGACCAACCCAGCCAGTGGTGCCGTGATTACCCAGGTGCCCGACATGGATGCCGAGGATACCCGCCGCGCCATCGCGGCCGCCCACGCGGCGCAACCCGCCTGGGCGGCGCTGACCGCCAAGGAGCGCAGCAACAAACTCTACGCCTGGTTTGCTGCCATCACCGCCCACAGCGATGAGCTGGCCCGCATCATGACCTGCGAGCAGGGCAAACCGCTGGCGGAAGCCAAAGGGGAAGTGGTCTACGGCGCCAGCTTTATCCAGTGGTTCGCCGAAGAGGGCAAGCGCGCCTATGGCCGCACCATTCCGGGTTTCTCCAGCGACCGGCGTCTGGCTACCATCAAGCAGCCGGTGGGCGTGGTCGCCGCCATCACCCCGTGGAACTTCCCCATTGCCATGATCACCCGCAAGGCGGGTCCGGCGCTGGCCGCCGGTTGCACTATCGTCATCAAACCCGCCGCAGAAACGCCGCTCTGCGCGCTGGCGCTGGCGGTGTTGGCCGAGCAGGCGGGCATCCCCGCCGGGGTCATCAATATCGTCACCAGCCATCAGGCGAGCGCGGTAGGCAACGAGCTGTGCAGCAATCCGGTGGTGCGCAAGCTCTCCTTCACCGGCTCCACCCGCATCGGCAAGCTGCTGATGCGCCAGTGCGCCGACACCATGAAAAAGCTGTCGCTGGAGCTGGGTGGCAACGCCCCCTTTATCGTCTTTGATGACGCCGACCTCGATGCCGCCGTGGCCGGGGCGCTTGCCTCCAAATACCGCAACGCCGGGCAGACCTGCGTCTGTGCCAACCGGATTCTGGTGCAGGCCAGCGTCTATGACGCCTTCGCCGAGAAGCTCACCGCCGCGGTCACCGCTTTCAAGGTGGGAGATGGCATGGCGGAGGGCAGCCAGATCGGCCCGCTCATCAACCCCGCCGCCGCCAGCAAGGTGGCCGAGCTGGTGCAACAATCGGTCGCCGCCGGTGCCGAAGTGCTGCTGGGGGGCGAAGCTCACCCCGCTGGCCCCCTCTTCTACCGCCCCACCATTTTGGGCAAGGTGGATAAAACCAACCCCATCCTGCAGGAGGAGATCTTCGGCCCGGTCGCCCCGCTGGTGCGCTTCGAGACGGAAGCCGAGGCCATCGCCATTGCCAACGACACCCCCTACGGGCTCGCCGCCTACTTCTATGGCCGCGACATCGCCCGGGTCTGGCGCGTCGCCGAGCAGCTGGAGTACGGCATGGTCGGCATCAACGAGGGGATCATCTCCACCGAGCTGGCCCCCTTTGGCGGCATCAAGGAGTCGGGTCTGGGCCGTGAAGGGGCTGCCGAGGGGCTGGAGGAGTATCTGGAGACCAAATACCTCTGCTTTGGCGCCATTCGCTAGGGCAATAGCAACAAAGGGCATCGCATTTACAGATGCCTTTTTGCTGCAACCCATCGTTTTGATAGATAGAGGCAGATACAGCTGACCAATCCAATCGGCTGGTCGACGACAACGGGCGGTTTACCGCCTGCCACATTGTTTCAGGGAATATCGGGGGCTGCGGCCCCTCAGGGAGGAAAGATGAGTCAGTCAGAATCAAACAAGGCGTGGCAAGCGCGCCGCGAAGCGGCCGTGGTCAACGGCGTCGGCACCCTGCTGCCGGTCTTTATCGACCGTGCGCAAAATGCCGAGCTGTGGGATGTAGAGGGCAACCGCTATATCGACTTTGCCTCCGGCATCGCCGTGCTCAACACCGGCCACAACCACCCCAAAGTGGTGGCGGCGGTGCGTGAACAGCTGGAAAAATTCAGCCACACCTGCTTCCAGGTCACCCCTTACCCGGGCTATATCGAGCTTGCCGAGAAGCTCAATGCCCTGGTGCCCGGCCCGACTCCGAAGCGCACCCTGTTTCTCTCCACCGGCGCCGAAGCGGTCGAGAACGCCATCAAGATTGCCCGCGCCCACACCGGCCGCAGCGGCACCATCGCCTTCAAGGGGGGCTTTCACGGCCGCACCATGATGGGCATGGCGCTCACCGGCAAGGTGGTGCCCTACAAAACCGGCTTCGGCCCCTTCCCGGGGGAGGTCTATCACCTGCCCTTCCCGAGCGACTATCTGGGGGTGACGGAAGAGGATGCCCTGCACGCCCTCGACCTCTGCTTCAGTGCCGACATCGAACCGAGCCGGGTTGCCGCCATCATCATCGAGCCGGTACAGGGCGAAGGGGGCTTCTACCCCGCCTCCCCGAGCTTTATGCAGAAGTTGCGCAGCGTGTGCGATCAGCACGGCATCCTGCTGATCTGCGACGAGATCCAGAGCGGTTTTTGCCGTACCGGCAAGACCTTCGCCACCGAATATGCAGGCATCGAGCCGGATATCATGACGCTGGCCAAGAGTCTGGCCGGCGGCTTCCCGCTCTCTGCCGTGGTGGGCAAGGCGGAGGTGATGAACGCCGCCAAGCCGGGTGGTCTGGGCGGCACCTATGCCGGCTCCCCCATCGCCTGCGCCGCCGCCCTAGCGGTGCTGGAGGTAATAGAGGAGGAGCATCTCAACCAGCAGGCCCAGGCTCAAGGCGAGCAGATCAAGGCCCGCCTGCAGCAGTTGGCCGAGCGTTTTGACTGTATCGGCGACATCCGCGGCCCCGGCGCCATGGTGGCCATGGAGCTGGTAAAACGGCGTGATGCCAGCCAGCCCGATCCCGACCTCACCAAGCGACTGGTGGCCGAGGCAGGCAAGCGTGGGCTGGTGCTGCTGGCCTGCGGCGTGCGTGCCAACGTCATCCGCTTCCTGGCGCCCCTCACCGCCTCTCCGGCCTTGATCGAGGAGGGACTGGGTCTACTGGAACAGGCATTCACGGCCGCCAGTCAAGGCTAGACCCGCACTGTTTGCCGGTCGGAGGAAAAATACCGCCAGATAACCGCAGGCCGCCCATCGCGGACGGCCTGCTCGTACGGTATCATCGCCGCCCTAAAAAATGATGACAGTAGCGCTTGGTTCCCTTCAAGGCCGAGGCCCACTGTCACTGCGCCTGCGCCTGCCTGCTGCGCTGGTAATAAACAATAAATTCAAGGAGATAGGCCAATGGCTCCACGCCCGGCTCGATTGAAGCAAACCCTCACCCTGTGGCAAGTGGTGGTGATGGGATTGGCCTACATGACCCCCATGGTGGTGTTCGATACCTTCGGCATCGTCACCGACATCACCCACGGTCATGTCACCACTGCCTACCTGCTGGCCCTGGTCGGCGTGCTCTTTACCGCCACCAGCTACAGCCAGATGGTGCGTCACTATCCCTCGGCAGGCTCGGCCTACACCTATGCCCAGAAGGAGTTCTCCCCCGTGGTGGGCTTTATGGTGGGTTGGTCCTCCCTGCTGGACTACGTTTTCCTGCCGATGATCAACATGCTGCTGGCCAAGATCTACCTGAGCGCGCTGTTTCCTGACGTAGAGCCCTGGATCTTCATCTGCGCCATGACCACCCTGATGACCATCATCAACCTGCGCGGCATCGATCTGGTAGCCAACCTCAACGGCATCATCATACTGATCCAGATCGCCATCATTGTGGTGTTCCTGGCCCTGATTGGCTATGGCATAGCCCAGGGGAGGGGGGGGGCCGTCAGCCTGCAACCCGTCTATAGTGCCAATGCTGAGGTATTGCCGCTACTGACCGGCGCCACCATCCTCTGTTTCTCCTTCCTGGGTTTTGACAGCCTGAGCGCCCTGTGCGAAGAGACGCCGGAAGCGGGCAAGGTGATCCCCAAGGCCATCTTCCTGACCGCGCTGCTGGGGGGCCTCATCTTCGTAGTGGTAGCCTATGCCCTGCAGCTCTATTTCCCGGATGCCTCCCGCTTCAAGGAGCCGGATGCCGTGCTGCCGGAGATCGCCCTCTACGTGGGCGGCAAGCTGTTCCAGAGCGTGGTGCTGGTATGCGCCTGCGTCGCCGTACTGGCATCTGGGCTCTCCTCCCACGCAGGAGTATCACGCATCCTCTATGTCATGGGACGGGACAAGGTGCTGCCCCAGCGCACCTTCGGCTACATACACCCCAAGTGGCAGACCCCGGTGTTCAACATTTTGCTGGTGGGCCTGCTGGCGCTGTCGGCCATCAGCTTCGATCTGGAAATTGCCCTGGCCCTGATCAACTTCGGCGCTCTGGTAGCCTTTACCGTGGTCAATCTGTCGGTGATCGCCTGCTATTACGTGCGTCAGGGGCACAACAAGACCCTCAGGGATCACCTGCAATATCTGGTGCTGCCTCTGTGCGGGGCTGGGACTGTCGCGATTCTCTGGTTCAATCTGGAACAAACCTCCCTTATCCTCGGCCTTATCTGGGCGGGCATAGGGGGAATTTATCTGTTTTTACGCACCACTTTCTGGCGCGTATCCTTGCCGACCTACTGAGCCGTACCCCCTGCCACGTCTGGGCTGGCGTCCATCTCCCATACACCGGAATGGACGCCATTTATTGATATAAACCAGGTCATTGATAATTCTCTTGCCTGGAATGGCCTTAGTGGCTTGTCTTCCCCCCCCATCTGGGGCAAAATCCCGCCGCTTTCATAACCGATGTGATCCCACATCGGTTATTTTCATTTTGAAAAAAATCAATACCACTCGAGGCCGGAACAATTCCGGAAATGATATCGAGGTTCAGATGAACCTAATGCCGCAATGAGGAAAAATATGGGGCTCTTGTTTGCTTTGTCTCCGGTCGCCACCGGAACCTGCTTTGGTCGTCGCGCGACCAATGTCTGGGGTTTGCATACCGATGTTGTGAGTACGCGAGAACCCGGTCCCATGGCCTCAAGCCATTCCACTTCCTGCCATCCGAGCAAGGAGGAAGCCTGAGTGAGCCAGCAGCAACCCATTCGTCTGAAGAAAACCCTCAACATGTGGCAGGTAGTGGTGATGGGCCTCGCCTATCTGACCCCCATGGCAGTGTTCGACACCTTCGCCATCGTCGGTGACATCACCGATGGCCGGGTCGCCACCGCCTATCTGCTGGCTCTGGGTGGCATCCTGCTCACCGCCTTCAGCTATGGTCATCTGGTGCGCAAGTTCCCCTCTGCGGGATCTGCCTATACCTACGCCCAGAAGGTGTTCAACCCCTATGTCGGTTTCATGGTCGGCTGGTCATCCCTGCTCGACTACATGTTTATGCCGATGATCAATATCCTCTTGGCCAAGATCTATCTCAGCGCACTATTTCCGGGCGTCGAGCCCTGGGTGTTCATCTTCGGTCTGGTGACCGTGATGACCTTCCTGAACCTGCGCGGCATCAATCTGGTGGCCAACTTCAACGGTCTGATCGTGGTGATCCAGCTGGCCATCATCACCCTCTTTATCGGCCTGATGGCGTGGGGCATCTACCACGGCGAAGGGGCTGGCACCCTGATGAGCAGCCGTCCGTTCCACTTCGAGTCAGCACAGCTGGTACCGCTCTTTACCGGTGCGACCATCCTCTGCTTCTCGTTCCTGGGCTTTGACGGTCTGAGCTCGCTCTGCGAAGAGACCCCGAACGCTGGCAAGGTGATCCCCAAGGCGATCGTGCTGACGGCTCTCATCGGCGGCGTCATCTTCGTGGTGGTCTCCTACTGCCTGCAGCTCTACTTCCCGAGCCTCGCCCGCTTCCAGCATCCGGATGCGGTACTGCCGGAGATCGCGCTCTACGTTGGCGGC
This sequence comes from Aeromonas veronii, assembly GCA_041319085.1. NCBI lineage: Bacteria > Pseudomonadati > Pseudomonadota > Gammaproteobacteria > Aeromonadales > Aeromonadaceae > Aeromonas > Aeromonas veronii. Next base: position 2,908,208 of record CP101033.1, read on the forward strand.
ACCTTCTTCCAGTCCGTGGTTCTGGTCTGCACCACGGTCGCGGTACTGGCCTCCGGCATGGCGGCTCACGCCGGCGTCTCGCGCATCCTCTACGTGATGGGGCGTGACCGGATGATCCCGGAGCGGGTGTTTGGCTACATCCACCCGAAATACCGCACTCCGGCCATCAACGTGCTGATGGTGGGCGGTCTGGCCCTCTCCGCCGTGTCATTTGATCTGGATACCGCGCTGGCGCTGGTCAACTTCGGCGCACTGGTGGCGTTCAGCTTCGTCAACCTGTCGGTGATCGGTCAGTTCTGGGTTCGCGAGAAGCGCAATAAGACCCTCAAGGACCACATCGTCTATCTGCTGATGCCGCTGCTCGGCGCCGCCACCATCGGTGCCCTGTGGATCAACCTGGAGCAGAGCTCGCTGGAGCTGGGCCTGATCTGGGCTGGCCTCGGCGCGACCTATCTGTTCCTGCGTCTGGCGGTGTTCCGCATCCCGTTCCGTCAGTACGAGGAAGCGGCTGACGCCTGATCCTTTGCTGATAACGGATAGACAGAAGGGGAGCCATGGCTCCCCTTCTGCTATTTGATGGGCTGAAGATGGGGCACGACTATTGCCACACCACTCTCCCGCTACCTGTCGGTATAGGCTGACACGGAACAGATAGGGCGAATGAATCCACCAACCATACCAAGCGTCGCATGGCGAGCAAGCCACCAAAGCAAGTCATAAAACCATCACAAAAGTGTCACTTTGTCATATTTCTGTCATTTACCACTGATTAAATGCGCGGGTCATCAACTACCCAAGACGGAACGACCGTCTCAAGAGGCTTTATGCAACACCATCACTCCTTGTCACAGCCGCCCGCGACCCGCGCCCTGTTCAACTGGATGAGTGTCATCGTACTGGTCTACCTGATCCTGGTCGCCGTGGGCGCCATCTCCCACGGCTTCAAAGATTTCTCCGGCGGCGCCGAGGGCGCAGCCCAGATCTTCGCCTTTGCCAACAACCCCTTTGTCGCCCTGCTGCTGGGTATTCTCGCTACCGCGCTGGTGCAATCCTCCAGCACCGTCACCTCGGTGATCGTCGGTCTGGTGGCTGGCGGCCTGCCCATCAGCATGGCCATCCCCATGGTGATGGGTGCCAACCTCGGCACCACCATCACCAACACCATCGTCTCCATGGGCCATGTGCGGGATCGCGCCGAGTTCCGCCGCGCCTTCGCCGCCGCCACCGTGCACGACTTTTTCAACCTGCTGGCGGTGTTCATCTTCCTGCCGCTGGAGCTGATGTTCAGCCTGCTGCAACATAGCGCCGAGTGGCTGGCCAACCTGCTGGTAGGCTCCGCCAACATGTCGATGAAGGGCATGGATTTCATGAAGCCGCTGACCGCACCGGCCCAGCAGCTGATTGACAGCGCCGTCGCCTTCCTGCCGGGCAAGGGTGCCGCCATCGCCACCATCATCATCGGTATTCTGCTGATCCTCGCCTGCGTCACTTATCTGGGCAAAGTACTGCAACAGGTACTGGTTGGCCGTGCCAAAGAGGTGCTGCACAAAGCGCTGGGCCGTGGCCCGCTGACCGGCATCACCTCGGGTGCGCTGGTGACCATCATGGTGCAGTCCTCCTCTACCACCACCAGCCTGATGATCCCGCTGGCCGGCGGCGGCGTGTTCAGCACCCGTCAGCTCTACCCCTTCACGCTGGGGGCCAATATCGGCACCACCATCACCGCCCTGCTGGCTGCCACCGCCATCAGCGGAGCCGGAGCCCAGCTGGCCCTGACCATCGCGCTGGTCCACGTGCTGTTCAACGTCTTCGCCGTGGTGCTCATCTATGGCATCCCCTTGCTGCGTGACCTGCCGGTGCGCGCCGCCGAAGGGCTGGCCCGGGTCGGCAGCGAGAACAAGCTGCTGGCACTGGGTTATGTGGCGGGTCTCTTCTTCGCCCTGCCCGCCCTGATGATGGTGGCAGCCAAGTAAGCGCCGCCACCATGACAAGGGGCGAGTCACCGACTCGCCCCTTTTTGCGCCTGCGTCACCGGGCTTTGCATGCCCGCTCACATCCTCCCGCCCTGTGGCTCGCCATCGGGGGCGGTGCGCGATAAGATGGCGCCCTCATTGCACTTTTTACATTTCATGGAACAGGAAAAACCGATGAAATTCATACTGATCGCGCTGCTCATCGCCGGTGTGGCCTACTACTTCTACTCCAGCAGCAACAACAAGAAGCTGGCGGCCGACAACGTGCGGATTGGCGCCGAGTTCCTCGCCAGCAACAAGGAGAAACCACTGGTAACCACCACCGCCTCCGGCCTGCAGTACGAAGTGCTGACCCCGGGCACCGGCACCGTTCATCCCACCGCCACCAGCAAGGTGAAGGTGCACTACGAGGGCAAGCTGCTGGACGGCACCGTCTTTGACAGCTCGGTCGCCCGTGGCGAGCCCATCGAATTTGGTCTCAATCAGGTGATCGCCGGCTGGACCGAAGGGGTACAACTGATGGTGGAAGGTGAGAAGACCCGTTTCTACATCCCCGCCAACCTGGCCTACGGCGACCGTGCCGCTGGCAAAATCCCGCCGGGATCCGTGCTGATCTTTGACGTGGAGCTGTTGGGTATCCAGTAACCGCGCAGGACGCTCCAGTGGCAATATCCCACTGAATCCGTGCTGATTTTTGATGTGGAGTTGCTGGGGATCCAGTAACTACCACATTCCATCAGCAACAAGGCGAGCATCATGCCGTTCATGACTCCCCCGCCCACCACCAGCTCGCCATCTGCCTTGGCGATGGTTCTTTTTGCTGATCGAGCTCGCTATTGAGCCCTGCCCCAGATAGGCGGGCAACGCTTGCTATCAAAACGAAGTGGCAAGAGGGTTGAGCGGAAGAGGGAGCATGCAGATAAACAGACGCCCTCTACAGCGAGGGCGTATCAGATCGTTTGACCCGCCTGAGCGGTCAGACGAGCGGCGTGATTTATTTGGCAGCAGGCACGGCGTTGAAGGTGAGCAGGGCTGCCTTGTTGACATCGCTCAGGGTCAGCTGATTACCGTTGATGGAGTAGGTTGCCACCTTCTCAAGCTGTTGCAGATACGCCATCTCTTTGTTCATCTCATCGCCGATGCACATCATGCGGGTTGCCCCCATAGCGCCCAACGTCAAGACACCGTCACCCTGCTTGGTGATACCGCCAAAATAGCGATTGCAGCCGCCCTTGCCCGCCACTTTGCCATCGACCACTTGCAGGGTGAAGGTATCGCCGATGGCACCTTGCAACTGCCAGTTGGATGCTTGCAGTTGAGCCATGCTGGAACCTGTTGCCATTGCGCAACCTCCCAGTGCCAGCGCGGCCAGCAGAGTCAGTTTCTTGTTCATGGATCCACCTTGTAATAATTAAAACAATCAATAAGGCTGCCTATTTATCATGGCTGGCGCCCATGACAAAGGATTTTATTGTGATCTCGCTTCACTTTACTAACAGCTGGCATGTGCCATGCTTGAGTTCAGTTCCGAACCCAGGGAGGGGAAACGAATGGTCAAATCGCTCATTATCACACTGCTTGTATCCTGCGCCAGCATAGCCGTACAGGCCGCCGACTGGGCGGTGGTTCAGCCGCAATCCAACCCGTCTCTCTATGTCAAAAGTTACTCGGGTGTGCTGCTCAATGGCCATAGCCATCACAGCGACAGTTTTGATCTCTGGCTGGTCAATAGCGGCTATCAATATCCGGTGGTGGATGATGTGACCCTCTTTATGGAAGCTGGCCCGGCAGTAACGGATCAGAATCGCACATCCGGCTTCAATATGAGTTCGGGGGTACGCTACCAGCTCTCTCCGGCATTCAATATCGGCAGCCAAATCAAGCATCTCGACCTCAACAAGGCCAGCACCCTGCTGGAGCTCAACTCCAGCCTGCTGCTGACCCCCAGACTCTCCCTCACCGCCAACTATGGTGTCAGCACCATCACCGCCGATCAGGCGCTGAGTCTGGGCGTCGGCTTCAACTTCTGATGATCACAACAGCGGCGTGGCGCTCACCACCACGCCGTTGCGATCTGCATAGATGTAATCCCCTTCGTGGATGGTCACACCGGCAAAGCTGACCACAGCCCCCAGCTCTCCCAATCCTCGCTTCTCGGTCTTGACCGGACAGGCGGCCAGCGCCTTGACCCCGAGCGCCAGTGTCGCCAGAGTGCCCACATCCCGCGCCGCACCGTGGATCAGGATCCCCTCCCACCCCAACTCCACCGCCTTGACCGCCAACTGATCGCCCAGCAGCGCCCGGCGCAGCGAGCCGCCGCCATCGATCACCATCACTTTGCCGTGACCGGGACGGGCCACCAGATCCCGCACTAGACTGTTGTCTTCGTAACAGGAGAGCGTCACAGCGCGACCATAAAAGAGGGCCTTGCCACCAAAATCCTGAAACACCGGGTTGGCCACTTGCAGCAAGTCACCGTGTTGATCGCAGAGGTCGGGCAGGAGATCCAGCATGATTTGATTCCTTTCAGATGCATGAAGGAGTTTATTCTTTCATCAGGCAAGGTGTCTGGCAATCCAGAAGGATTCAATATTGCCCAGACAAACTGCTGATTTATCGGTTAATACAGGCACCAGCCAGAGCTGGCCATCCTCCACCCAGTAGAGGGCATTCTGGCCAAAACGAGCAGCCAGCTGACGGGCTTGCGGCAGGGAGAGCGCCACCGCCAACGATGACTCCTGCCAGCGCTCGTTGGGGTCAGCTCCCCAAAACGGCCCCACCACGGGCATCTGTAAATACGCGGTCAGATGGCGCCATAGCGCCCGTTCTCGACGTCGATTGCGACGCTCACTGACGCGCACGCTGGCCGGATTCCAGGCGGTGATGATTGCGAATGCAGGCCAGCCTGGCACCTCAAATGGCGCCATAAAGCAGATTTTCTTGTATTTTTCCCACAAATTCATGTCAATCACATGTTACATTCAGTTACATTTTATAGGGGCGAAAACCCGGTTCAGGCCAAGTATGATGCAGCTGTACCAGGGTTTGACCTATATCAAAACAGAGTTAAAAAGTTGCTATCTGACGGCAAAGAGTGTTGTTATGCTCCTGTTAACTGATAAAATGCGGCCACTTTCGTCATGGATGACCTTTCCAGGCTCTGCTCGACCAGACTTGTCGGGAACCTATAAGTGGCACAGGGATATTTGCCAGTACTGATGCCTAATTTTCGCGATATTCCGACCTGACTTCATACCCAAGATGACGTAATAAATTTTCAGGATCAGTCAGGAAATCGGTGTTAAACGCCAAAGAGTGTTAAATTTTAGATAATTAACTGATAAGAATCTGGGAATACTCATGCAAACACCACACATTCTGATCGTCGAAGACGAACTGGTCACACGCAACACCCTGAAAAGTATTTTTGAAGCGGAAGGCTACATCGTACTCGAAGCCAACAACGGCGACGAAATGCACCAGGCCCTCACTTCCCACACCATCAATCTAGTGATCATGGATATCAACCTGCCGGGCAAGAATGGCCTGCTGCTGGCCCGTGAGCTGCGTGAGAACGACAACATCGCCCTGATGTTCCTGACCGGTCGTGACAACGAAGTAGACAAGATCCTGGGTCTGGAGATAGGTGCAGATGATTACATCACCAAGCCGTTCAACCCGCGCGAACTGACCATCCGTGCTCGCAACCTGTTGAGCCGCACCATGAACGTGGCGGCCGGTGGCGAAGAGAAGAAGCTGGTTGAGCGCTACCTGTTCAACGGCTGGGCACTGGATATCAACAGCCGTGCACTGGTCAGTCCTACTGGCGACATGTTCAAGCTGCCGCGCTCCGAGTTCCGTGCCATGCTGCACTTCTGCGAAAACCCGGGCCAGATCCAGACCCGTGCCGAGCTGCTGAAGAAGATGACCGGCCGCGAGCTCAAGCCCCACGACCGCACCGTCGATGTGACCATCCGTCGCATTCGCAAGCACTTCGAAAGCGTCAACGATACTCCGGAGATCATCGCCACTATCCACGGCGAAGGCTACCGTTTCTGTGGTGAGCTGGAGCAGGAATAAGCTCCCGCTACGCAGTTGATCTGAAAAGGCGCCTAGGGCGCCTTTTCTGTCTCTGCGGTTTGCCTTAAAAGCTGAGAAACGCTGAACGTGACGGCGCACAAGATAGATGAAAAACAAAAAGCCCACTCGCAGGAGTGGGCTTTTTGTTTTGAAGCTGGAGCGGGCAGCGGGAATCGAACCCGCATCATCAGCTTGGAAGGCTGAGGTAATAGCCATTATACGATGCCCGCCTGGCATCTGAAATTTGGAGCGGGTGATGGGAATCGAACCCACGTATGCAGCTTGGGAAGCTACCGTTCTACCATTGAACTACACCCGCGTCAGGGCTCCTACTATATGCATTTTGCCGCCGAGCGCAATGGCGCCTTTGCCACTTTTTTCAATAAATCAATCTGTTCGGACAAGGATTGAACAGACGGTTGCTTTTTCAATCAAACATTTTCAACACAGATAATTTACAAGGTTGCCAAGGCCAAACGGCAAGGATAGTCTTGCGCCACTCGACGCGAGGATGGTGGTAATGGATAAAAAAACGCAAAAACGTCTCTATGGCTGGTTGCGCAAGCAATCGAGTCACGGTCGCCGCTGGATCACGATATCCATCGCTTTTGGCCTTGGCCAGGGCATTCTGATGGTGGCGCAAGCCTGGCTGCTGGCGACCCTGTTGCACGGCTTTATCATCGAAGGCTCAACGCCTGAGCAATCCATCACACTCTTTATTACCCTGCTGCTGGTGACGCTTGGCAAGGCCGCGCTGGCCTACGGCCGCGAAGTGGCCAGTTTCAAGGCGGGCAGCGCGGTGCGCCAGACCATCCGCCAGCTGGTGCTCGCTCGCTTGAGTCGCCTCGGCCCTGCCTATATCCAGCGCCGTCCGGCCGGTAGCTGGGCCAGTCTGTTGCTAGAACAGATTGAAAACATGCAGGATTTCTTCTCCCGCTATCTGCCGCAGATGGCCATCGCCGTCTTTATTCCGGTGGTCATTCTGGTGGCTATATTCCCGGTCAACTGGGCGGCGGGCCTGATCCTGCTGGGCACTGCCCCCCTCATCCCCATCTTTATGATCCTGGTGGGTGTGGGCGCCGCCGATGCCAACCGCCGCAACTTTCAGGCGCTGGCTCGCCTCTCCGGCCACTTCCTCGATCGGCTGAAGGGGCTGCGTACCCTGCAACTCTTTATGCGTACCCAGGCGGAAGGTGAAGCCATTCGCGATGCCTCGGAAGATTTTCGCGAGCGCACCATGGAAGTGCTGCGCCTGGCGTTTTTGAGCACCGCCGTGCTGGAGTTCTTCGCCGCCATTTCGGTAGCGCTGGTTGCCGTCTATTTCGGCTTCTCTTATATCGACCATCTGAACTTTGGTAGCTATGGGGTCAAGGTCACCCTCTTTACCGGCCTGTTCGTGCTGTTTCTCGCCCCCGAGTTCTACGCCCCACTGCGGGAACTGGGTGCCCACTACCACGCCAAGGCGCAGGCTATCGGCGCTGCCGAGCAGTTGCTTGAATTCCTCGAAGCCGAGGTGAGCGAGCCGGCCGCAGGCACGGCGCCGTTCCATGCCGACAGCCCGGTCAAGGTAGAGGCCAAAGCCCTTGAAGTGCTGAGCGCCGAAGGCAAGGTGCTGGTCGGCCCTATCGATTTCACCCTGGAAGCCGGTTCGCGTACCGCCCTCATCGGCGTCAGCGGCGCAGGCAAGAGCTCGCTGGTCAACGCCCTGCTCGGCTTTGCCCCCTATCGCGGCGAACTCAAGGTCAACGGGCAGGAGCTCGCCACCCTCGACATGAGCCAGTGGCGCCTGCAACTGGGTTGGCTCTCGCAAAACCCGCAGCTGTTCCACGCCTCCTTGCGCGACAACCTGCTGCTGGCCAAGCCAACGGCCAGCGATGCCGAGCTGGAAGATGCCCTGAAACGGGCGCAGGCGTGGGAATTTGCCATGGAGAAGGGGCTCGACTATCCGGTCGGCGATCAGGCCGGTGGCCTCTCGGTCGGTCAGGCCCAGCGTCTAGCACTGGCGCGAACCCTGCTCAAATCAACCCAGCTGATGGTGCTAGACGAACCAACCGCCAGTCTGGATCGCCACTCCGAACGCGCCATCATGACCACCCTCGAGCAGGTGATGGCTGGCCAGACCCTGCTGATGATCACCCACCGCCTCGACCAGCTTACCAGGATGGACAAGATAATGGTGCTGGCCCACGGCCAGCTGGTGGAGCAAGGCAGCTTCCAACAATTGAGTCAGGCGGATGGGCCTTTTGCCCGCCTGCTCTCCCAACGTTCCGGAGGTTCTCTCGATGAGTGATCTGTTGCCATTTCTGCGCCTCTATCGCCAACACTGGCTCAGCCTCACCATTGGTTTGCTGCTGGCGCTGGTGACCCTGGCCGCTGGCATGGGGCTGCTCTCCCTCTCCGGCTGGTTCCTCTCCGCCGCCGCGGTGGCGGGAATGACCGTTGCGACGACCCATGCCTTTAACTACATGACCCCTGCGGGCGGGGTGCGCTTCTTCTCCATCGTCCGCACAGCCGGTCGCTGGGGTGAGCGGGTAGTGAGCCACGATGCCACCTTCCGGGTGCTGACCCGTTTGCGGGTCTGGTTCTGGCAGAAACTCTCGCCGCTCTCCACCGGTACCCTGGCCGGTTTCCGTCAGGCGGATCTGCTCAACCGGCTGGTGGCCGACATCGATGCGATGGACCACGTCTATCTGCGGCTGATCACCCCCATAGGCGCGGCCCTGCTCAGCACCGCCGGACTGGTCTTCTTCCTGTCGTTTTTCGACAGCCGCCTCGCCCTCACCCTGGGTGCCATTCTGCTGTTTGGCATGATTGCCCTGCCGCTGGTGTTCTACTTCCTCGGCCGTCGCCCCGGTCAGGCGCTGATTGCCGAAAAATCGACCCTGCGTACCCGGATGGTGGACTATCTGGATGGTCAGGCCGAACTGCAGATGTTTGCCGCAGCTCCCAAGGCGCTGGCTGAGCTGCAACAGGCAGAACAAGCGCTGCTCGCCGCACAGGCCCGCATGGCCAAGGTGAGCGGGCTGGCCAACTTCTCGGTGCAACTGCTGAGCGGCTGGACCCTGACCCTGATGCTCTGGCTGGCCGGTCATGGGGTAGCGGGTGCTGCGCCCGACCCCATTACCGCGCTGATGGTCTTTGCCACGCTGGCAAGCTTCGAGGTACTGATGCCGCTGGCCGGTGCTTTCCAGCACCTCTCCACCAGCCTCACCTCGGCCCGTCGTTTGAACGAGATCCTGCAAGAGGCAAAAGCCCCCGTGTGGGGCGACGAGCAGACTCACGCCAGCGCTGGCGCACTGCAAATCAACGACCTCTATTTTGGCTACCCGGGCAACCCCCAGCCGGTACTGCGTGGCTGCACCCTGCAACTGCACGCCGGTGAAAAGCTGGCGCTGCTGGGCCAGACCGGCTGCGGCAAATCGACCCTGATGGGCCTGCTGACCCGGGAGTGGAGCCCGCAGGCAGGCAAGATCCTGCTGGGTGGCAAGCCGCTCACCGACTACAGCGAAGGGGCGCTGCGCGCCTCCATCTCGGTAGTGAGCCAGCGGGTGCATCTGTTTGCCGACACCCTGCGGGGCAACCTCAAGCTGGCCGCCCCTACCGCCACTGACGCGCAGCTGATTGCGGTACTGACCCAGGTTGGACTGGCCAATCTGCTGGAAGACGAAGCGGGCCTCAACGCCTGGCTCGGTGACGGCGGCCGCCCCCTCTCCGGTGGTGAGCGTCGCCGTATCGGCATCGCCCGCGCCCTGCTGCACGATGCGCCGCTCTGGCTGCTGGACGAACCGACCGAAGGGCTCGACAGTCAGACCGAGCGGGAGATCATGGATCTGCTGTTCCGGCTCGGGGCAGATCGCACCTTGCTGCTTATCTCCCACCGCCTGCTGGGGATGGAGCAGATGGACCGGATTGCCCTGATGGAAGAGGGACAGATCCGCCTCTGCGCCCCGCACGACGAGCTGCTGGGGGATGATTACTACCGCAGCCTCTATCAGCGGCTGGCTCCTGTTTGATATCAGGCTGATATCAGGCTGATGGGGGTCACACCCTGACAACCGGGCGCAAAACGGGGCTGGTCGCCGCAAGCGGCTGGCCCCTATAATGTCCCCCTCATTATTCAACAAGATGCCGACATGGAGCGCCTGCGCATTTCTACTGTCCTCATCACCGACACAAGATACGAGACGATGAAACGCCTGATCCTGATGATGCCCCTGATTGCCTCCGGCTGTGCCAACTACGCCTTCAACAGCAATCTGGATAAAGAGAACTTCGACGAATACTTCAAACCCGGTAGCGTGCGCATCTATGAACAGGATGAGCTGGCTGACCTCAACTACCTCTACCTCGGTACCATCGAGGGTGAATCCTGCCAGGCCGATGCCAAGCAGCCGGTGCCCAACGCCGGTGAAGCGCGCACCCTGGCTCGCCGCCGCGCCGCCGACATGGGTGGCAACGGCGTCACCATCGACAAGTGCGCCGAGTTCAGCGACACCCCGGGCTGCCTGAAACAGGTGATCTGCTACGGGCAGGCGCTGAAAGTGGCCGAAGAGAAGTAAGCAGCGACCATGGCCCTCGCCATCGTTCGCCTTGGCAGCCCGCGCCAGCCCGATGAAGGGCTGCGGATCGGCACGGTGCGCCGCCCGCCCCGCGGTGTACCCAAGAGCGAATTTGCCAACCAGCATTGGTACGACGTCTGGTTCCCCAACCTGGCCCCCAGCAGCGAGACCATGAAGCTGGGGCAGGCAGCCGAGACGCCCGCCCAGTGGGCGGCGTTTGGCAAACAGTACAAGGCCGAGATGGCGCAACCTGCCGCCAGGCATGATCTGGCGCTGCTGGCCGCCCTCTCCCACACCACCAATCTGTCGGTGGGTTGCTACTGCGAGCAGGAGTCCCGCTGCCATCGCGCCATTTTGCGCGAATTGCTGGTAGCCGCTGGCGCCGCTATTCGCTAGCGAGACGGCGGTGCGATGGGGAATCGCGTCAGCCGGTATTTGGCAGCCATCAGGTATGGATAGACAGAGAGGGCATCCCGCGGGATGCCCTCTCTCGTTCTGTTCGCGCCGCTGCATTCTCGGCAGCAACACTATGATCCCGCCACTCTTTCCTATTGCAGAGAGGGTTCCAGCAACTGCTGACGCAGCGAGGTCTCCTCGGCCTGAGTCATGGCATGTTCCGCCACTCCGGCGACGGGTTCGATGGCCAGCCAGTGGGCAAGATCGGCGGCGGTCTCCTCCAGCGGCCGAAAGTTCAACCCCTTCACGATGGCCGCCTCGGCACTGATAAAGCCGTAACCGGCAAACTCCGCCTGCGCGCAGGGCAGCAGGGTGGGATAGCTCTGCCAGGGCTCGATACCGGCCGCCATCAAGGTGGGCCAGGGCAACCATTCGGGCTGGATGGGACTGGCTGGCTGCAACCGGGCGCTCAGCCGCTCCAGCCAGTCACTCAGGGTAATACCGGGTTTGAGCAAGTTGAATGTGCCCCCCAACTGCTGCTCGGCGGCCCGCAACACAAACTCGGCGCAGTCGCGCACATCGAGGTACTGCAAGCGATCCTCGCCACAGCCCGGCAGCAACCAGGGCCCGCCCTGCTGCACCCGCTTAATCCACCAAGCCATCCGTCCGGTGGGATCATGGGGGCCGCACAGCACGCCCGGGCGCAAGATGCAGAGCCGCTCGCCCCAGCGAGCGCGATACTCCTGCTCGCACAACACCTTGAGCGGGCCATAGTCGCTGGGCATTTCCCCTTCGACGATAGGGTGCTGCGGCGCCGATTCGTCCATTCCGGGGATTGAGAAATCGCGATAGACGCTGATGGTGGAGATGAAGATCAGCCGCGCGCAGCGCCCGAACAAGGCCGCAGAGAGGCTCGCCGCCTGCTCGGGGCGATAGCAGCAGGTGTCGATGGCGAGATCCCACTGCAACCCGGCCGCTTGCAGGGCGCTCAGGCTCTTGTCCCTGTCGCCGGTGAGCTGCACCAGATCGCGCCAGTCCGGATGCTGGTGCAAGCCGCGGTTGAACAGGGTCACTTCATGGCCCCAATCCAGTGCCAGCGTGGTGAGGTGGCGCCCCAAAAAGCCGGTGCCACCGATAATCAGCAGTTTCATCCCTCTCCCTCCCTTCGGCGCATCTGCGCACATTTCATCCTGATGCGCCCGTTGCCACCACCCTACGCAACTTGGCACGCGGGCACAGCCCCCGACTGGCCGGGATGGGACAGGGATCACGGCAGCGCAGCAGAAATGGGCGTAATGAGGCCAAGCCTGCGTTTTGGGGCTGCCTGTGCTAAATTGCCGGGGTTTTCAGTCAGGATCCGCCATGAAGTTCGAAATCGACACCCTCGGGATCATCCGCTCTCCCTACAAGGAGAAGTTCGCCATCCCCCGCCAGCCCGGTCTGGTCAAATCGGCCCGCGCCCGTCTCGAGCTGCTCCCCCCTTACGATCAGCCGGATGTGCTGCGCGGCATCGAGCAGTTCTCCCATCTGTGGCTCAGCTTCGTGTTTCACCAGACCATGGCGCAGGGCTGGCACCCGACGGTGCGTCCGCCGCGCCTTGGCGGCAACGAGCGGGTCGGTGTCTTTGCCACTCGCTCCACCTTCCGCCCCAATCCGCTTGGCCTCTCGGTGGTCGAGCTACACGGGATCGGTCGCGAGCGGGGCAAGCTGTGGCTGGAGCTGGGTGCGGTGGATCTGCTCGATGGCACCCCCATCGTCGATATCAAACCCTACATTCCCTATGCCGACAGCCTGCCGAATGCCCGTGGCGGCTTTGCCCCTGACGCCCCCACCCCGCCGCTGGCTGTGCGTTTCAGTGCCGAGGCCGAGCTACAGCTGCAACCCTGGCTCAAGGCCCATCCCGAGCTGCGCCAGCTGGTGAGCGAAGTGCTGGCGCAAGATCCACGCCCCGCCTACAAGAAGGGCAAGCCCGATGAGAAGGAGTACGGGGTGCGACTGTTTGACTGCAACGTCCGTTTTCGCATCAGCGAGCCGGATTGCGTGGTGCTGGCCATCGAGCCCGCCTGAACCTGGGCGGGACGAAAGGTCATCCGCCATCGCTGATGCTATTTCACGCCTTCTTCACGTCACAAGGGGATTAATGAGCCTGTAAATTGTGTGGCATTGATCAGACTATCGACCCGGTTGCCAGTGATACCATGCCGACTGTAGAGGGCATCCCCTCTCTGACTGATGCCAACGGCAGGCTGCCGGTTGATGGCAAGCATGGCAGTCCGGCTGGTGCCGCCAAAGGATCAGGCCTCGCCCCGACACGTTTAAGTGCGGGGATGCCACACGGATGTGACAACACTTCGAAGGAACAAACCTATGCTGATGAACAGTGAACAACGTTATGGCACCCTGAATATCGGGCTGCACTGGCTGACCCTGTGGGCCATGATCGCCGTCTACGCCCTGATTGAATTTCGCGATATCTTCCCCAAGGGCGACCCGGGCCGGGATCTGATGAAGGAGTGGCACTTTATGCTGGGGCTGCTCATCTTCGCCCTGGTGTTTGTCAGACTGGCCCTGCGCTGGATCAGCCCGACGCCCCGTATCGTGCCCGAGCTTTCCCCCGTCATGCACAAACTGGCAAAACTGGCCCACCTCGCCCTCTACAGTTTTCTCATCCTCACCCCGCTGTTTGGCTGGCTGCTGCTGAGCGCCGCGGGCAAGCCCATTCCCTTCTTCGGGCTTGAGCTGCCTGCCCTGCTCTCCCCCAGTCCGGACCTGAAGGGGCTGATCAAGGAGGTGCATGAAACGCTGGGTAATATCGGTTACGCCCTGATCGGCCTGCACACGGTGGCGGCCCTCTATCACCACCATATTCTCAAAGACAACACCCTCACCAATATGCTGCCACCGCGCCGCAGCTAACAAGCAGCTGAACAAAAACAGAAGGGGCACGCATTGCCCCTTCTGTTTTTTTAAACGCAACAACGCTTAGGTCTCTAACAAGTCCCAATCAGCAGAACGCCTTATGATTCAGTCCCGATACAGGAGATGGGCGATAGGATTCGAATTGACTCGCAGCGACATACACTTTCTAATTGACAGACTGGCCCCTTATGACCGCTCACATCATGAAAATTCTGTTGGTCGAAGACGACAAGCTGCTTAATCACCACCTCTCCTCTCTGCTGACCGAAGCCGACAATCAGGTCTACAGCACCGACCAGGCTGGGATTGCACTGCACTACGCCGCCGACTATCCCATTGATGTGGCCATCATCGACCTCGGTCTGCCCGATATGGACGGCCTGCAACTGATCCGGCAACTGCGCGAACGGCAGATCCCCTTCCCCATCATTGTGCTGACCGCCCGCGGCAACTGGCAGGACAAGGTCGAAGGACTGGAAGCAGGTGCTGATGACTATCTGGTCAAACCGTTTCAGAAAGATGAGCTGCTGGCCCGACTCAATGCGCTGGTACGCCGCAGCGCCGGTTTTATCTCGCCCAGGGTAAAGGCCGGTGATTACGAGCTCGATCTCTCCCGCAAGGAGCTGACCATCGCCGGAGAAGTGGCGGTGCTCACCAGCTTTGAATACCTCATTCTGGAGTACCTGATGCGCAACGCCCGTCAGGTTGTCTCCAAGCAGCAACTGCTCGACCAGCTCTACGGCGACGGCGAAGGGGACCCCAACACCATCGAGGTGATGGTGAGCCGCCTGCGCAAGAAACTGGATCCGGAAGGGACGATTCAACCCATCTCCACCATCCGGCGTCAGGGTTACATCTTCAACCTCTCCTGTAACTGATGACGTTTCATCTGCTGCGCCCCATCAAGATGATCCGCAGATCCCTGCACATCAAACTGCTGCTTAGCTCGCTGCTGGTCATCGCGCTGATCATGGGGTTTGCCGTCTACGCCCTCTACCTCGGCCATATCGAGGAGCAGAGCCAGAAGGCCAGCGCCCGGATGCAGGAGAACCTGGCCAAGCTGTTCTCCTCTACCAAGCCAGTCAACAGCGAAGCCACCGAGATCGGGCGCATTTCCCGTCAGGTCAGTAACAGCAATCTCGATACCCTGATCTGCCGCGCCGATGGCGAACTGATCTGGTCGAGCCTCAATATGCCGGAGGTAATCAGCGCCAAGCCGACCATCTGCGGCGATCTGATGAGATATCTGGGAGGGATGGATCTCGACTACTTCTTCAAGAAGCACACCATCAAGAACGGCGAGAGCTACTTTGTCTACAGCCTGCGGTTTATCCGCAACCCCGGCAGCGGCACCACCGCCTACTACGTGGTGATGATCGACTCGGCCAAACGCTACCACGAAGAGTCCCGCACCTATCTCTACCAGACCGCCAAACAGGCGCTGCTCGCCTATTTACTGCTGGCCGGGTTGCTGCTGCTCACCACCTTCTGGAGCCTCAGCTCCCTGCGCACCATCGCCCGCCAGATCGACGACATCCGGGCCGGCAAGCGGGATGACCTCTCGAGCGATGTTGAGCGGGAACTGGCCCCGCTGACCGACTCCATCAACCAGTTGCTGGAGAACGAACGCCAGCAGACCCAGCGCTACCAGCACGCCCTCAACGATCTCGCCCACAGCCTGAAAACCCGGCTGGCGCTGATCCAGATCACCACCCGCGAAGTGAAGCTGGGGCGGGAGATCCACGACAACATCAACGAGCAGATCCTCACCATGGATCAAATGATCCAGTACCAGCTCAGACGCGCCGTCACCGGCCGCCAGCGTCTCGCCAGCAAGGGCACCGAGCCGGTGCCGCTGATTGAAAAACTGCTGGCCAGCCTGACCAAGGTCTATCGTCACAAGAAGCTGCAAACCCACTTCAAGTTCGATGATGACGCCATTTTTCACGGCGAACAGGGCGACCTGATGGAGTTGATGGGAAACCTGCTCGACAACGCCTGCAAGTTTGCCATCAGCGAAGTGAAGGTAACGGTGCGCAGCCATCTCGAACGGCTGCGCATCGAAGTGGAAGATGATGGCCCGGGTATCGACCCGGCCAAATCGGAGCAGATCTTCCAGCGCGGCGTGCGGGCTGACAGCTCGCCCGGTCAGGGCATCGGACTGGCTGTAGTCACCGAGATTGTCCACAGCTACGGTGGCCAGATCCGGGTCGATGAATCCCCCCTCGGCGGCGCCCGCTTTACCCTGGACCTGCCCTGAGCGGTATTGTCTGCGCAGCCTTATTGGCAGTATCTTTAGCGGCAGTCAATTGAAAAAAGAGCTGAAAAAGCTTGGTTTTGAGCTGACGTGATCGCCAAACAAAACCGCCTCGTCCACAGCCATGACCATCCATAAATGACAAAACACCGCCAACTGGCGGTGTTTTGTTATAGCCATAAAGCAGCAATGCCATCCCTTTTACAGCAACGCCTCACCATAACGGTTGGCTTCATTAGAGCCTTTTTGCAATTTAATCAGTAGCAACCAAATAAATCCGATGATAGGTAATGCAGCGATCAGCAAATACCAACCGTTACGATTAGTATCATGTATCCGACGCACAGCCACAGCTGCACAGGGAATAATAGTCAGCAAGCCATATACGCCAAGCTCATAATTTATATGATCCGGGGAGTTGAACGCCAGTGTTAAAATGACAGCGATCACGGTATGAAACAGCAAGAACATAAAGTATTCTTGGCGTGATGCACGCCCGTGGAAATTAAAGTAGTTTTTGAATGCTTTAAAGTACCAATTCATCACACACCTCTACATTTACATTATTACATTAGGTTAAATTCGTTGTTGTGCCAATTCGATGTCACGATTGGCTGGAACAGCTCAACAATATCCAATAGTTTGAGTCATGCCAACACAATGAAAATTATTAAAATATATTAAAGCTAAAAAAATATCAAAACGCTGAGGGAGGATTAGTAACATTAACGAAACAAATGCGCAAAAAAAGATCAACGGACATAAAGACACGCCTGAACCAAGGAGCATGCATAAGGTCGCGTGTAAATCCAATTGGCAAACCTGTTTTGCCTGGTCAAAAAACGCTCACAAAATTGCCATCCCCCCCTAATCTGCGAGCATCACAACACGAGGAACGATTGGCCATCTTATCGACAAAAATGCTTCAAAAGCCCGACACGCCGCCAGCATAATCATGATTTAATTTTTTAATGGTTTTTAATAATTGTTTTTGGTTGGCATCTAACTAGACCGGCCAGTTACGCTTCAGGTCAGAACAGAACGTTCCACATAACAGATGCCAAACAGGTGAGAATATGAAAAAAAGTTTAGCCGTGCTTGTTACCATGACCTTGCTGACCACTGGTTGCTCGGATATCAGCACTCGTGATGCCTTGATTGGTGCAACTGCATTGGGTGCTGCCGGTGCGATCGGTTATTATGCCGGGCATCATAAAAAATCTGGGAGAGCGAACGGCTCAGCACAATTCGATCAGCAAGATCTGATCGGTGTACGTGAAAGCCAAGCTAATGAAGAATTACAGGATCATGGCTTTCATATGGTCGATGGCTGGCAGAATGACAATGGTAACCATGCATCTTTTTCCATCTGGTATAACAACGACTCTCAGCAGTGCTTGCAGCTGAAAAGTGTTCATGGCGACATAAAAAATGCGTCTAACACCAGTAATGAAAATTGTCACGCTTAATTGACAACCATATTATCAATTTCAGGAGTTATCCTATGAAAAAGACCTACAAAAAATTTCTTGCTGCAGCAATTTTACTGAATGTTTCTGGTTGCACATTATCCGTGATGGCCGCCGAAACTGCCGACCTTAATTATCAGGATATTGGTTGGGCCAAACAGGAGCTGAGCGATCGTGGTTTTGTTAAAGGTGCTGCGCCCAGCAGTGCCACTGAATATTGGTGGAACGGGCAAGAACAACAGTGCATCCGCCTCGCGATCAAACATGGCAAGGTCAATGACATCACTGACGAACAACGTGATGAGTGTGGCGCTGTCGCACAACGCTCTCACTCTTCACACTCTTCACACTCTCGCTATGACGACAGCAAACCGCAACTTGCAGTCAACCAGATGCCTAGCTACTGCCTGAATTTTGCAGCTGAAGACATGGGAAAAGACAAGGATGATGTCAGCACCCTGCCTGCCGAAAAAAGCCATGGCAAATACGTGGTGCCAGGGCAGAGTGACGATGTTTTCTTCGAGTGTACCTTTAGCAGAGATGGCTCTTTCCTGGGTATGAACATCAAGCGTTAACCTACCCTCTTCCTCTGCTCAAGGCAGGAGTCTGTTGTGACGACTCCTGCCTTTACTCAATATCAGCCACCACAGAAGTCTGTCAGGTGCATCTATCCCTTGACAAAAAAGAGTGCTCTCAGTCAGAGTTCACCACCAAGTTGGCCTTCAACACCCTGACTCTCGAGACGCTCACCACGCCATGCTTCCGGATCACCATTCCCATTTGCACTCTTTCGGCCGATTCGTGCTGGACACCAAACAACTTACGCTCACTCGTATGCAAGATAGCGAGCCATCGGTCATTCGCGTCTCTGCTGCTGAAGCACGTCTCCTGCATTACTTTCTCACTCATACAGGCACCTTGCTCAACAAAGAATCGCTGCTACAAACCGGCTGGTTGGGTCGCCCGGTCAGCGCCAGTTCACTGCCGGTCGCCATCGCAAACCTGCGCCGCTATCTCGATACGCCAGAACAAGAGGTGGTGATCAGAACCTTGCCACGACAAGGCTATCTATTCATGCTTGCCCCCGGCGCTGGCGCTGCACAAGATGCCGAGCGGCCCCTGCCGCAGGATCTGAGTGAAGAAGAGGCTGCAGCCACCCCCGTCATGTCGACCGCTGATGACACAACCTATCCGTTATCTGACACGCCCCCCGGGGAGCCAAAACCGATCCCACTGTCGACTTGGCAGCAAAATCTGATGCTGGCCATGATGGGGGGATTTGTCCTCTTGCTACTGCTGACCGGTATTTATTTGAGCACCACCTGGGTCTCGGTTAAATGCGAATCGGCCGGAGAAGGGATCCTCTGTCATACCCAGAAGCCAGTCAGTCAACTGCCAACCCCAAAGCAGGGAGAGATCTGGCTGATGGTGGGTGACGAGCAGGCAAAATTTCAGGAGAAACAGCGATGAAACGTAGCATATTGACGCGACTACTCTATGTGTCGAGCTCGCTGGGGATGCTGCTGGTCTCACTGATACTGCTAAATAGTCTGGGTTGTGACTACGAAATGCGTCTGTCGTCCAAAGCCGCTGATTATTATGCCGTTTGCCGAGCGGGCAAATTTACCGTCATCGAACGCGAACACAGCACCAAAGCGACCTGGATGGTCACGGCATATCAGGCTGTGGTCGGTAGCCAGCTCATTTTCTTCGTCACTGAACGTTCTCAGATTGAAGCCCCACAGACAAAATCGCCTTTGAATGACCTTAACGAGATGCAGGGCAGCTTCACCATGCCCCTTAACTATGGCTGGAAGAAGTTGACCCCCAACCAGATAGCCATTTTTCAACACTCACCTCACCCGGAAATACTGCAGGGCCATTTTGAAGGTTCACTGGATTTCTACCACAGGTTCTGGCCTTCCGCGCCAGTGAAAGCACAGTAAATCCCCACTCCATACCCGGCCCTCCAAGATAGAAAGGAGGGCCTATCACCTCTTGTGCGACAGGAAGAGTGAGCGCTGAGTGGAGAGGAATATGATGTGGGCCCACGCTTTTCACGAACGCCGTTATGATCAGTCAGCACGGCCAACCCCCGCCATATCTTGGTTCTAGTGCGGCTCAACCCATTTCTCCACCTTGTTCTGCTCACGCCTCCCCTCTGACGGCCCCTCGCCTGCCGCCAGCAGGGTCGTTTACGTGCGCTGGCTCACATCCTGTCACCGTTTTCACTTCACAAATTTATAGAAAGACGCCCCCCTTCTGCTGAGCGAAAATACGCCGAATGGCCAATGCGCCGCACCACAGACAAACATAAGAAATTGATTTTACTCGCAAATAAAATAACGAGCGATTCGGTTCGCCCCTATTTCAGTCGCGTTCCAGCTTTGCGATCAGGGTCACACTCAAGGTGTTTTGGCACAAAAATCCAGTGATTAGCACATTTGTCCGATAGGGCCGGGGCGGGTGAGCCGCGATAATGTTCAGGTCATTTTTATCCAGTACGTCGATACATACTCACGCATAGCTTCCGTCACCGGAAGCGGGGAGAGCGCCATGATCACCACCTTGATCAATGAACACCTGATCAACCTCGATTTGAAAGCGACACGCAAAGAGGAGGTCTTCACCGAGATGGCCCGCCTGCTGGTCGCGCAAGGCAAGGTTCGCGACGAGCAGCAGTTCGTCAAGGATCTATGGGCCCGCGAAGAGCTGGACAACACCGGTTTTGAGGAGGGCGTAGCCCTGCCCCACGCCAAGAGCGCGGCGGTAAGCACCCCGGCGGTCGCCATCGGCATCAGCCGCAACGGCATCGACTACGGCGCCGAAGATGGCAAGCCGTCCAAGCTGTTCTTCATGATCGCCTCCCCGGCCGGTGGCGCCAACCATCATATCGAGGTGCTGGCCGAGCTCTCCGGCAAGCTGATCGAAGAGGATTTTATCGCCAAACTGCTGGCGGCCAAGACCCCGGCCGACGCACTGGCACTGCTGCTCGAGAAGAAAGAGCCACAAGTGGCCACCCCGGCCGCCGACAAGGGGCTGATCATCGGTGTGACCGGTTGCCCGGCCGGTATCGCCCACACCTATCTGGCGGCCGAGTCGCTGGAACGCGCCGCCAAGGAGCTGGGTTACGAGGTGAAGGTGGAGACCAACGGCTCCATTGGCGTCAAGAACAGTCCGACAGCGGACGAGATTGCCCGCGCCAGCGCCATCGTGGTCGCCTGTGACAAGCAGGTGGATATGGCCCGCTTCGCTGGCAAGCCGCTGGTCAAAACCAGCGTCAAGGCCCCCATCAAGGATGGCAAGGGTCTGATCGAGCAGGCACTGAAAGCCCCGGCCTATGTGGCTGGCAAAGAAGATAAAAAAGGTGAAGAGAAGAGCGCGGGCGGCAGTTCCGATCTCTATCGCTACCTGATGAACGGCGTATCGCACATGATCCCGTTCGTGGTAACCGGCGGTCTGTTGATTGCGCTGGCGCTGGCCATCGGCGGCAACCCGACCCCGAGCGGCATGCAGATCCCGGAAGGGAGCATGTGGAACCAGATCCTCAACGTGGGTGTGGCCGCCTTTACCCTGATGATCCCCATTCTGGCGGGCTATATCGCCTACGCCATCGGTGATCGTCCGGCGCTGGCCCCGGGCTTTATCGGCGGCTGGATCGCCAACAACGGCAGCTTCTACGGCGCTGACGCCGGGACCGGCTTTATCGGTGCCATCATTGCGGGCCTGCTGGTCGGCTATCTGGTCCGCTGGATTGCCACCCGCCAGTACCACAAGATGGTGCAACCGCTGGTGCCGATCCTGATCGCCCCCATCGTCGGCTCCCTCTTTATCGCTGCAGTATTCATCTTCATTATCGGCGCCCCGATTGCCGACATGATGACCGGCCTCAACGCCATGCTGCTCTCCATGAGCGGTGGCAGCCTGGTGCTGCTGGGTATCGTGCTCGGGGGGATGGCCGGTTTTGATATGGGTGGCCCGGTCAACAAGGTGGCCTTCCTGTTCTCGGTCGGCATGATCGCCTCCGGTCAGACCCAGTTTATGGGTGCCATGGCCTGCGCCATCCCGGCTGCGCCCCTTGGCATGTCGCTGGCGACCGTGCTCGGTCGCAAGCTGGGTATCTTCGATGCCTCTGAAATCGAAGCGGGCAAAGCCGCCGGTGCCATGGGTCTGGTGGGGATCTCCGAAGGGGCGATTCCGTTCGCCGCCCGTGATCCGCTGGCCGTTATCCCGGCCAACATTCTGGGCAGCATGACCGCCGCTGTGATGGCCTTCCTGTTTGGCATCACCAACAGCGTTGCCCACGGTGGCCCCATCGTGGCCCTGCTGGGCGCCGTCAACAAGCCGCTGCTGGCGCTGCTCTGCATGGTCTGTGGTGCCATCGTTACCGGCGTGGTGGCGGTTACCCTGAAAAAGCTGCGGGTCAAAAAGAGTGACGAGGTGACCCTGGCCAAGGCGGCCTGATCGTCATCCCGCCAAGCCGCCCCTTGCTCCTACGTTACGGGGCAGTGAGGGGCGACCAGACCGGACGAGGCCACCAGCAGGTGGCCTCGTTTTTTTGTCGGGTTCGAAAGAGCCTGTCTGCCTCTGCTGTACGACATCGGTTGGTGATCCTCTCCACGCCTCACGGCCGGATCCCGCCAAAAGAGGACATGTGCTTCCCCCCCAAGGATGGCTCTCACGCCATTTGCAGCGCGCCTCCTTAAAGTCACGCTACCTGATGTTCTTCTCCGCGGCCTGTATCGCGGTAGCCAAAGAGTGCAAGATCCACCGCATCAAGCGCGAACTGAACGCCGCTCAAGGGGCAGGCATATCCCCATCAAGATCCCACTTTTCATATGGACTTTTGGTAAAAGCCCCCCGCGGGCGCTATCTTGTTGCTCCCCCTTGTCAGCATCACAGAGAGCAGATGAAGATCGTCGCCGTCACCGCTTGCCCGACCGGTATTGCCCATACCTATATGGCTGCCGATGCCCTGCAAAAAGCCGCCACTGCGCTGGGGCTCAAGATCAAGGTCGAAACACAGGGCGCCATGGGCATGGAAAACATGCTGACCGCCCGCGATATTGCCAGCGCCGACCTGGTGCTGATTGCCTCCGATATCGAGATTGAGCAGAAAGAGCGCTTCCTCGGCTGCACCATCCATCAGGTGAGACTGGAAACCGTGCTGCTGGATGCCAACGCCGTACTCAAGGCCCTGCCGATCCCGGCCTGATGCTGACCCGCGAAATCACCTTCTACTGCCAGCAGGGGTTGAGCATCACCCAGGCCAAGCAGTTGAACCGGCTGGCGGGGATGTTCAAATCCACCATCCGCTGCGCCAACCTCACCCGGCGCCAGACCGTTGCCGCCAGCAACCAGCTCTCCCTGCTGACCCTCGCCACCCAACCCGGCGACCTCTGCCAGTTGCAAATTGAAGGGTGCGATGCCGAACTGGCCCATATGGCCTTCACCTGCTGGTGCGGCGAACTGGGTCAACCGCTGGTGCGCCCGCACACCGCCGCGCTGGCGGAGTTGCGACTGGCCAACGCCCTGCCCGACTACCAGTTTGCCCTGCGCCAGCTGGCCCACAGCCCCGAACCGCTGACCAAGGCCGAGGCCCTCGACCATCTGATCGATCTGCTGCCCGCCGAGCTGATCACCGACCGCGCCACACTGACCGCCGCGGTAGAGCGGCGCGAGCAGGTCTCGGCCACCATCATCCGCCCCGGCCTTGCCATGCCTCATGTATTGAGCGAAGGGATCAGCCAGCCAGCGCTGACCCTGCTCAATTGCAAGGAGCCCATCGAGTGGGGCTCTCAAATCGGGCAGGTGCAGACCATCATTTTGCTGGCGGTGCCGGTTGGTAGCGGACGGGAGACCCTGCGCCCCCTCACTCGACTGGCGCAGGCGATGATCGACGATGTGGTCAGCCACGCCCTGCTGTTGGCGGGCTCGGCCCCCGCCCGTCAGGCTATCGTCATCGAGAGCCTGCTGAGCTAGGCGAATTGGCTCTGGGCGCTGCTTGCTGTAACGCCAGCCATTCATCCTGCCCTCAGCACCCTGTGGTACACTCGCTGCCATCGTCTGTCTGAAGTGTGTATCCGATGAAATCTCCCCGCCCCCGTCTCTCTGTCAGCCGTTCGCCGCGCGATAACGCCCCGCGCACGGCGGCCAAACCAGCCGCACCTCGCCATGCATCCCCCCACAAACCGGAGCTGGCCCCAGCGGATCGCAAATTGCTCCTGCTGAACAAGCCCTACATGGTGCTCTGCCAGTTCACCGACGAGGCGGGCCGCGAGACCCTCAAGGATTACATCAAAGAGCCCGGCATCTACGCCGCAGGTCGGCTTGACCGCGATAGCGAGGGGCTGCTGCTGCTCACCAACGATGGCAAGCTGCAGGCGCGCCTCACCCAGCCGGGGGAGAAGACCCCCAAGACCTACTGGGTGCAGGTGGAGGGGATCCCGAGCGAGGAGCAACTGGCCGCCCTGCGCGCTGGGGTGGAGCTCAATGACGGCATGACCCTGCCCGCCGGGGCGCGCATCATGGATGAACCTGCGGTGTGGCCGCGCAATCCGCCGATCCGCGAGCGCAAGGAGATCCCCACCAGCTGGCTGGAGATCACCATCATCGAGGGGCGCAACCGGCAGGTACGGCGAATGACCGCCCATATCGGCCACCCTACCCTGCGCCTTATTCGCTACGCCATCGGTGACTGGACCCTGGATGGACTGGCACCCGGCGAGAGCCGCAGCATGCCTGCCCCCGAGCTGGCGCCGAGCTCCAGCAGCCGCCCGCGTCCCTCCTCATCCCGTTCAGGCGCTCATACCGCCAAACCGGCCAAACCGGCAGGGGAGGCACCACGGCGGGCCAGCCAGCCGAGACGGGACGAGCGTCTCAGCAGCACTCACCCAACCGAGCGTTTAACCTCAAGCCCGAACGGTGGCAAACCCCGCAGCAGCGGGCGAGGAACGGCACGCAGACCCGCCCGTGCGGGCAATCCAGATAGCAGCGACAAGGAGTCATGATGAGCAATCAGGCAGAGCAATCGACCACCCGCCACGCCCCCATGGAGGCGCGCCTGACGGTCGCCGCCCTGGTGCAGTGGCAGGGGCGCTTTCTGGTGGTGGAAGAGGAGATAAAAGGCCAGCGCCGTTTCAACCAACCCGCCGGCCATGTGGAGCCGGGGGAAAACCTGCTTGAAGCGGCCTGTCGTGAGCTGAAAGAGGAGACGGGTCTGACCGCCACGCCGACCGCCTGGCTTGGTACCTATCTGTTCAAACCGGCCGACAGCGAGGCCACCTATGTGCGCACCGCCATCATCTTCGACCTTGAAAAAGCGCCGGGTCAGCACCATCCAGAGGATCCTGACGGTGATGTGCTGGCTTGCCACTGGCTCACCCTGGAGGAGATCGCCGAGTGCAAACCGGCCCTGCGCAGCCCCTTGGTGTGGCAGTGCATTCAGGATTATCTGGCGGGTACACGGCTGCCGCTCTCGGCCCTCAAGGCCTTTATCTGAGGCCATTTGACACTCTTTTTCGGTGACAACGGCCAACAACAGAAAAACGATTTCCTGCTATCAGGCTCCTGATGGGAACTGCGGCATGGATATGTGACCGGGGGCGCAAAACTCTGGTAGAATACGCCCCGTTTAAACGAACTGGTAACTTCGACTAATGACAGACAACAGCCAAATCAAGGTGATCGTCGGCATGTCCGGCGGCGTGGATTCTTCCGTCTCGGCCTACCTGCTCCAGCAGCAGGGCTATCAGGTCGAAGGCTTGTTCATGAAGAACTGGGAAGAAGACGACACGGACGAGTACTGCTCTGCCGCCCAGGATTTGGCTGATGCCAAGGCCGTCTGCGACAAGCTAGGGATGAAACTCCACACCATCAACTTCGCGGCCGAGTACTGGGACAATGTGTTCGAGCACTTCCTCGAAGAGTACAAGGCTGGCCGCACGCCGAACCCGGATATCCTGTGCAACAAGGAGATCAAGTTCAAGGCGTTCCTCGAATTTGCCGCCGAAGAGCTGGGTGCCACCTACATCGCCACCGGCCACTATGTGCGCCGTGACGACAGCACAGGCCGCCCGCGCCTGCTGCGCGGTCTCGATACCAACAAGGATCAGAGCTACTTCCTCTATACCCTGAGCGAGAAGCAAGTGGGTCAGAGCCTGTTCCCGGTTGGCGATCTGGAAAAGCCCGAGGTGCGCCGCATCGCCGAGCAGCTCGATCTCATCACCGCCAAGAAGAAAGACTCCACCGGCATCTGCTTTATCGGCGAGCGCAAGTTCAAGGACTTCCTGGCCAAGTTCCTGCCCGCCCAGCCCGGTAACATCGAGACCGTGGATGGCAAGGTGATCGGTGAACATCAGGGTTTGATGTATCACACCCTGGGCCAGCGCAAGGGCCTCGGCATCGGTGGTCGCAAAGATGCCACCGAAGAGGCCTGGTATGTGGTCGACAAAGAGGTCGAACGCAACGTGCTGGTGGTGGCGCAGGGCGAGCATCCCCGCCTCTACTCCGATGGCCTGATCGCCAGCCAATTGCACTGGGTGGATCGCACTCCGATCCGCGAGCCGCGTCGCTGCACCGTCAAGACCCGCTACCGCCAGCAGGATATCCCCTGCCTGATCCAGCCCATCGACGATGAAACCATCCGGGTCATCTTCGACGAAAGCCAAGCTGCGGTGACCCCGGGCCAGTCCGCCGTCTTCTACGACGGGGAAGTGTGTCTGGGCGGCGGCATCATCGAACAACGTTTCAGCCATCCGGTTTGAATCCTTAACAGAAGGCAGCAGACGTGAGCGATAAATTCCAAGACAGAACAATGGCCTTTGCCGGCATCTGCCAGGCCGCGTATCTGGTGCAGAAGGTGGCCCGAGACGGCAGCTGTGACGAGGCGGCCCTGCGCGAGAGCCTCTCCAGCATTCTGGTGACCAACCCGAGCCAGCCGCTCGAGGTGTTCAACAACACCCATCTGGCCATACGCGACGGCTACCGTGCGCTGGTCGAGCAGCTGGGTGCCGACGGCAGCCAGAAGAATGCCGAGCTGACCCGCTACGTGGTGAGCCTGATTGCACTGGAGCGCAAGCTGGCCAAGCGTAAGGACATTCTCAACATGCTGGGTGAGCGGATCAGCCAGATCGGTCGCCAGCAACAGCACTTCGATCTGCTCGACGAGCAGATTTTGGCCAACATGGCGAGCATCTACAGCGATCTTATCAGCCCCATCGGGCCACGCATCCAGGTGGCGGGTACCCCGCTGTTCCTGCAGCAACCGCTGGTGCAGCACAAGGTGCGCGCCCTGCTGCTGGCGGGCATTCGTGCCTGCGTGCTGTGGCGTCAGCTCGGTGGCAGCCGCACCCAGATCATCTTCGCTCGCAAGAAGATGGTGGAGCTGGCCAAACGTTACTAATCATCGGCTCGCGCGCGGGCAAGCGAGGTCAACATCAGGGTGAACAGCCGCACATCCGCCCTGACGACGACTCAGCCCCACGCGCGAGTGGATACGGATCCCCCACACAAATCATCAGGAGTTCACCCCATGGAGCTGTCCGCGCTGACTGCTGTTTCCCCGATTGACGGTCGTTATGGCGACAAGGCCGATGCCCTGCGCCCTATCTTCTCCGAATTCGGCCTGCTGCGTTTTCGCGTCGAAGTCGAGGTGCGCTGGTTGCAAAAACTGGCCAGCCACGCCGGGATCCCGGAAGTCCCTGCCCTGAGCGCGGCCGCCAACGCCCTGCTCGACGGCATCGTCAGCAACTTCAACGAGAGTGACGCCGCCCGTATCAAACAGATCGAGCGCACCACCAACCATGATGTGAAAGCGGTGGAGTACTTCCTCAAAGAGAAGGTCGAAGTGAACCCGGAGCTGGCGGCTGTCAGCGAGTTCATCCACTTCGCCTGCACCTCGGAAGACATCAACAACAACTCCCACGGTCTGATGCTGAAAACCGCCCGCGAAGAGGTCATCAAACCTTATTGCGAGAAGCTGATCGGCGAGATCAAGCGTCTGGCCCACGAGTACCGCGATATGCCGCTGCTCTCCCGCACCCACGGTCAACCGGCGACCCCGAGCACCATGGGCAAGGAGATGGCCAACGTCGCCTACCGTCTGGAGCGCCAGTACAAACAGATCATGGCGGTGGAGATCCTCGGCAAAATCAACGGCGCAGTCGGCAACTACAACGCCCACATCAGCGCCTATCCGGAAGTGGACTGGCACCAGTTCTCCGAGGAGTTCGTGACCTCCCTGGGTCTGACCTGGAACCCCTACACCACCCAGATCGAGCCGCACGACTATATCGCCGAGCTGTTCGACGCCATGGCCCGCTTCAACACCATCCTGATCGACTTCGACCGCGATGTGTGGGGTTACATCTCGCTGGGTCACTTCAAGCAGCGCACCATCGCCGGTGAAATCGGCTCCTCCACCATGCCGCACAAGGTCAACCCCATCGACTTCGAGAACTCCGAAGGCAATCTGGGTCTGGCCAATGCCGTGTTCCAGCATCTGGCGAGCAAGCTGCCCATCTCCCGCTGGCAGCGTGATCTGACCGACTCGACCGTGCTGCGCAACCTGGGTGTGGCAGTGGGTTACTCCCTGATTGCCTATCAGGCGACCCTGAAGGGCATCTCCAAGCTGGAAGCCAACAGCGATGCCATGGCCGCTGACCTGAACGCCAACTGGGAAGTGCTGGCCGAGCCGATCCAGACCGTGATGCGCCGCTACGGTATCGAGAAGCCTTACGAGAAGCTCAAAGAGCTGACCCGTGGTCGCCGCGTCGATGCCGAAGGGATGCGTACTTTTATCGACACCCTGGAGTTACCGGAAGCAGTCAAGGTGGAGCTGAAGAAGCTGACCCCGGCCAACTACATCGGTGACGCCCAGCGTCTGGTTGATCTGCTGAAGTAAGCCAACCGCTACTGACGAAGGGGCCCTGTGCACGATACGCTACAGGGCCCCTGTTATTTTCCTGCCACGGCAGGATCCCGAGTGGCTTTTCCCAAGCCCGCCTTGGGCAAAACCTCTTTGCGAGACACGAGAAACAGCATGTACGAACTCAATCTGGATATCGCTCACTTCCTTGAGCACTACTGGCAGAAGCGTCCGCTCCTTATCAAGGGCGGCTTCAAGGACTTTCAGGATCCCATCAGCCCGGACGAGCTGGCGGGTCTGGCCATGGAAGAGGTGGTAGAGTCCCGCCTCGTCACCCGTTTCGACGGCAAGTGGGAGGCGGCCCACGGCCCCTTCGAATCCTACGACCATCTGGGCGAAGAGAACTGGACCATTCTGGTACAGGCTTGCAACCACTGGGCTCCCGAGGTGAACGAGCTGGCCGTGCCGTTCCAGTTCATTCCGGGCTGGCGCCTGGACGACGTGATGGTGAGCTTCTCCACCCCTCACGCGGGTGTCGGTCCCCACATCGACAATTACGATGTGTTTATCACCCAGGGTCTGGGCAAGCGCCACTGGCGCGTTGGCGATGCCAAGCCGCTCAACGAGTTTGCCGCCCACGCCGCCCTGCTCCATTGCGAGCCGTTCGAGGCGATCATCGACGTCATCATGGAGCCGGGCGACATCCTCTACATTCCGCCCGGATTCCCCCACGAAGGCTACGCCATCGAGCCCTCGATGAACTTCTCGGTCGGTTTCCGCGCACCGGATGCCAAGGCGCTTATCTCCTCCTTCGCCGATCACCTGATCGACAACGAGGTGCGCACCGAGCGTTACACTGACCCGGATCTCAAGCCCCGTGCCCGTCACGGCGAGATCCAGCCCCACGAGCTACACCGTCTGCGCGAGCTGATGCAGCAGGCACTCGATGACGAGACCCTGTTCAAAGAGTGGTTTGGCACCATGATCTCCGAGGCCAAGCACGATCTGGATGTCAATCCGGTCGAGCCGGACTACAGCGCCGAGGAAGTGGCCGACCTGCTGACCCAGGGCGAGCCCGCCATCAAGGTGCCAGGTCTGCGCACCGTCTGGTTCAGCGGCGAGAGCCAGCAGTGCTATATCGACGGCGAAGCCTGGACCCTACCAAGCATCGATCCCGCCGCCATTTCGCTCTTGTGTGACAAGGACATCATCACTCAGGCCGACATGGTTGAACTGGCCGATCAGGCCGGCTTCCTGCAACTGCTGACCCGTCTGGTCAACCGCGGTTACTGGTTCTTCAACTGATCCAGCTGTGACGGAACGACAAAAGGCGCCTTATGGCGCCTTTTTCAGAGATATCGACGATTCATCCCTCGATCGGTGCTTCGTCAGGCAGTTCATCAAACAGGGGGTGGTAGAGCACCTCACCCTGCACAGCCGCAAAACCGCCTTCCTGCAGCTCCATCGCCATAAAGCAGTCGGCGGGGACTTCGTAGATGCAGTGCAGGTCGAACTCGCTGGCCGGGCGGAAACCGAAACGGCTGTAGTAGGCCGGATCGCCGAGTACCACCACCCCTTTCCAGTCCATCTCGAGCGCCGTATCAAGCCCTTCACGGATCAGATCCGAGCCAATCCCCTGACCTTGCCAGTCGGGATGGACCGCGACCGGCGCCAGACCGAGCCAGGGCCCTTCGATGCCATTAATGGTGATCGGGCTTAGCATCAAGTGCCCCATGAACTCGTACTCTTCCTCCTCGACCATGGTCACCACGGCAGCGCCACATTCACGCAGACGGTTGACCAGTTCGGCCTCATCGGAACGACCGAAGACGGCACTCAGCAGCTCATAGACCGGCAGCATGTCGCCGGGGCGCTCGGTTCTCAACATCAGGTATTACTCCTCGTACTGCAGAGCGGGCATTATTCCACACAACAGTTGGTCATTCTGAGTACCTTTGTCCAAAAATGGGAGGGTGCACTCAGGAAAACGCGCTGCAAACTGCTGCTTCAAGGCTGACAGCGTAGCCGGGGTGACCCTGCTCATCGCCTCACAGTAGGCCAGCCAGAGGGCGGGAGCCTCCCGCGCCAGCCGCGCGAAGGTCAATTCGGGTGCTTGATGCCAACAGCCATCCAGCTCGTCGACCAGCTCCGGCAGCTCCACCAGCAGCCGTAACTGCTGATAACGTATCTGCGGCGAGTCACCTTGGTCACCCAGCGCCTGCGCCAGCAATGGGTTGAACCAGTGGAGCCGTGATGCGCGCTCCTCACTGCTGAGCAGATCGGGCCCCTGGCGCTGCAGCGCGGCCAGTTGCAGCAGCCATGCCAGCCCCTGCTCATCCCTGTCTTTCAGCAACACTCCAGCAAGATGGGGCAACTGCTCCGGATCGGCCTGATCCAGCAGATCAACGGGGTAACAACGGAGCTCCAGCGCCCCCCCAAGATGCGGCGGACAGCAGGGCTCCTCACCAGTTCCGATCTCATCCACAAAGAGCGAGAGGACCAGCTTGCCGTTGGCACTCTGTCGATCCGACCTTGCTGAATCGCGCAGGATCACCACGGCAATCCGCTCATCCGCCAGCCAATGGGAGATCTCATCGAGCAAGGGGGCGGGCAAGGAGCGGGCGCGATCCAGCCGCCAGTAACTCACCTCGCACGGCTGGCGACCACCGAGATGGCGCAACCCGCGATAGTGCATCCCCAGTTTTGCCATCACCCTGCCTGAGGCGAGGTTGTCCGGCATATGGCGAGCCGTCAGCGCTGGCAATTTCAACTGCTCAAAGGCAAACCCCTTGACCAAGCGGGCGGCCCGGGTCGCCAGACCGCGATTCTGCCAGGGTACGCCAACCCACCAGGCCAACTCGCCGTTCCAGTGCAAGGCGATCACCCCGATCAGCGCCGCCCCTTGCTCCTCTGGCAAGGTGATGGCCCAACTCCAGCCAAGCCCAAGCGCCGCCTTGCGCCAGCAGAGCGCCAGCCAGTCGCGGGCTCCCTCCGGCGGATAGGGGTGAGGAATATTGAGGGTGTAGCGGGCCAGCGCCTGGTCGCTGCAGTAGCGCGCGATCTCGCGATCATCGGTCGCCTGCAGTGGTCGCAGCACGACGCCTGATAGCGGCTGATCCTCAGCCAAGGTCGGCACCGTCACGCGGCGTGCCAACAGACGATTGAGCACAGCGCCCAAATCGGCCTCGGGGGTGAGCGGCAGATCGGCCCCCACCGGCCCAAGAGTAAGCAGCCCCTGCTCCCTGGCGAGGGTCAGCAGCGAGGTAGAGGCGCTGATCAGGACTTGGCGGCTGGGATCAACATGAAAATCCGCCAGCAGATCGCCATCGAGCCAGGCGGCCAGCAGGGCTCCCGGACAGAGCACCCCGTCAGGAGGGCTGCTCGCCCAGGGAGCATCGGTTTGATCGAGGGCGGCGGCCGCCTCTTTGCCGAGCAGCAGCTGCCAGCGATGACCTTGCTGCTGCCAGTGCAGCAACAGCGCAGCCCACTGCGGTTGCCACAGACTGGCCTCGATCAGCAGTTCCATCAGCGGGTCTGACAGGCCGCTGGCAGCGTCAGGTGACGGGGGTGGGCCTCGATACGGGCGATCCAGCCGCGAATGGCCGGCCATCCCTGCAGGGAGAAGATCCCCTCCTCTGCCACATGGGTGTAGGCATAAAGGGCGATGTCGGCGATGGTCGGCGCATCACCGCACAGGTAGGGGCTCTGTTTCAGCTGCTGCTCCATCACCGCCAGCGCCTTCTCGCCACCGGCTTTCAGCCCGTCGAGCCGCGCCTCCTGGGACTCGGGGCGGCCGAGATAATGAACAATAAAGCGGGCCACTGCGATGTAGGGCTCATGACTGTATTGCTCGAAAAACATCCATTTGAGCACCTCGGCCTGCTGGCGCGGATCAGTTGGCCACAAGGCGCTGCCTTGCGCCAGATAGAAGAGGATGGCATTGGATTCCGCCAGCGCATCGCCTTGGCCAATCTCCAGCACCGGGATCTTGCCATTGGAGTTCATGGCCAGAAACGCGGGGGTACGGGTATCCCCCGCCTGAATATCTACCGCGACCCACTCAAGGGGCAGCGCCAGCCAGCGGGCCAGCAACCACACCTTGTAACAGTTGCCTGAACGCAGATCACCATACAGACGCATACACACTCCTTGTGAACACGGATTTGAACAGCGCGATCAGGGGGCAAGACGCTCGATATGCCAGCCATCCCCTTCGCGAGTGTAGAAGAAGCGGTCATGCAGCCGGTGCTCGCCCCCCTGCCAGAATTCCACCGTTTCGATCACTACCCGGAAGCCACCCCAGAAGCTCGGCAACGGCACGTCGCCATTGGCAAACTTCTGTTTGAGCTCGAGGAACTTGGCCTCCAGCACGCCGCGGGCCGAGATACGGGTCGACTGCTTGGAGACCCAGGCGGCGATCTGACTATCCTTGGGACGGCTGTGGAAATACTTCATCACCTCGAAGGTGCTCATCTTCTCCACCCGACCGGTGACGTGAACCTGTCTGTCCAGCGTGTGCCAGGGGAAGAGCAGGCTGATACGGGGGTTGCTCTCCAGCTGCTGCGCCTTGCGGCTACCCATGTTGGTGTAAAACACCATCCCCTGGGCATCGTAGTGCTTGAGCAGCACGGTACGCTGCCAGGGCTGGCCGTCGGCATCCACGGTGCCCACCACCATGGCGGTGGGATCGGTCAGTTTGGCCTCACAAGCCTGCGCTAGCCACTTCTCGAACAGCGCCAGCGGCTCGGCCGGCAGATCGGCCCGGTGCAACCCGCCACGGGAGTATTCACGGCGCAGATCAGCAACATCCATCATCTTGATTTTCCTTCAAATAAATAATGGTTCCACGACCATCAAGAGAATGATTGCGGGCATTGTGCTCCGCTCATCTGTCAGTGACAAGCCATAACACAACGGGGAGGCGACTGCCTCCCCGTTGTTGATTCACGACATGCTCATCACTGGTTAGAAACTGCGGATTTCAATGGGCAATGAATCATCATGCGCTGGTTATACTCACGGGCGTAAGCACTCAGCCTGGCATGTGCCTCTTTCTGCTCGGGTCTTATCACATCACCCAACCCATCCAGATAACGCACGCCGCAGCGAGCCTTTGCCTTTGCCTGCTGCTCGGCTGCAATACCAGGGGCGAACTCCCCCCGCCCGGCTATCACTATCAGGCGATAATCCTGCCTGGCGAGGTTTGCACTCAGCTCCTGTTCCAGCGTACGGGCATCGACCTGACAGCCACCGAGCGTGGCAAACAGCAGCAGAGGGATTCCCCTCATGTGCGCCTCCGTTGCCAGCCAAGCAGCGCCAGTGCCAGCGTCCACAATCCGAGCGAACCACCACCACCGCCGCCGCCACCTAAAGTCGATCCACCTTGTACCAGAGGCAGTTTGAGGGGGCTAATGGCAAAGAAGATGTTGCCGCTGCAAGCCACTTTCAGCCTGACGCTGCTGGTGAGATTGGCGGGCAGCGTCACTGTTGCTGCGCCATTATTGAGTTGTCCGGCAGCAAGCATTGTCCAGCTTATGCCCTCATCCTGGGTCACCGAGATGTCCACTTTGCTGCAACTGATAGGTGCCACCGTGGTGCTCGCCACATCCCATGCCACTGCCTGACTGGCCCCTGGCGTGAGAGTGACCCCAGAAAGTGGGCTGGTGATACGAAATGCCGCGCCGGTATTGATCACTTGCACTTTCATGTCATCACTGGCGACGCCACCCTGACCATCACGCACCGTCAGTCTGAAATTGAGATCCCGGTTGGTGGTCGGCCAAGCCTCCCCCTTGGCAAGCGTGCCGGAGAGCAACGATGGCAGGCTTGGCAAAATCCGCTCGGCAGAACGGGTGGGGGAAACAAAGCGAAACAGCGGCCGGGAGCCATCATCAACCATGGTTGCGACACTGCTCGATTCGTTGCCCAGATCGATCTGCTCCCAGTTGTAGAGCAGAGGATCACCGTCCAGATCCCCACCCGCGCCTTTCAACATAAAGGCCGTATTGGCCGGGATCACATAGTCCCCCCCTGCTGCCGCCTGCGGGGCATTATTGCTTAACGCGAGCGTGGTTCCGCAAGTCGATACGGTCGCCATATGCGCCCGCATCTGCTCGATGGATTTGCTGTGAAAATAGGGATCGCTGTGCGGCTGGATATTCTCCTCACCACAGATGCCGGCATAGGCCATGATGGAGCTGCCGCTGCCCGGCTCATAGGCTTGATTCGCAACCCGGGTACCTGCACCGCAACTCCCGGTAGTGCCGTTGAAGGGGTGATCGGCACCGAACTGGTGGCCAATTTCGTGGGCAACATAGTCGATAAAGAAAGCATCTCCTACGGGGTCTGATGAACCCGTCATACCTGACGACTTGGCCCCATAGGGGTAATAAGGCGGCATGGCATCAACACATAACACCCCCAACCCCGCCAAACCTCCGCCACCGGTGTTGAGCACATGGCCGATATCAAATGCTCCCAAATCACCATCAGCAAAGGCCTGCGCCTGCACATCGACGTTGTGATCCGCATCCGCATCGGTGTTATCAAAGGGATCACTGGCCGGGTCAGTAAAGATCACACTGTCATTACCACTGGCCAGCAAGAACTCGGCCCCCACGTCGCGCTGATAGACTTCGTTCACCCGGTTGAGCAGGGTGGCAATGGCCGCCATGGTCAGCACTTTGGACCCACCGTGATATCGGGTGTACTCACCTGCTGCCGAGATAGCGATGGTGTAACGCTTGCGGACATTGCCATCCACTTGCACCTTGCGTACCCGTTTGCTGACACCCGGCCCGATCACCTTGTCGGCATCCTCTTCCAGACGACTATGGGCATCCTGCTGGTAGTAAACTGCATACCCCTCGGCATTGCGCAGCGGGTCAACGAATACTGTCTTGCCCTGATAGCTGAACATGCCATGGAAACCGTGCGGGCCCAGGTCAAAACGCCCGGTCTCTACCGGTTGGGCCGGGTTATACCCCTTGAAAGTCAAAATGTCGGGATACTTGGCGGCAAGATCGGGGGGCAACAAGTCGTAGGGCTCCAGTGTGAAGATCACCTCCCCCCCATCGGGCAATGGCAAGGTAAGCTGACGAGCCCCTGCTTGCAGCCCGGCAAAATAGTCGAGTGGCACCTTGGCAACCCGAAACTGATTGGCCCGAACCTCATAACCTTGCTCCGCAGTCGCTCTGGCGGCGACCGTGCTCCACTCGCTGGCCATCAGGCTGGTTGACCCCAACAAACTGGCCACCAACAGGGCCAACGAACAACTACTGCTCACATGCATCTTTGTCATCCTTGTTTTCATGCACTTTTTTGAACCATCACCGGCATCATTATCCCGCCGCATCAAGAAGCCCGGCGCCACTGTTTCAGCCACTCATCCCATGGGGAGTGTTGCGCCAACCCCTTCTAACCCCTATCATTGCGCGGATTTGTCAATTTTAGAACTGCCCCTCTTCACAAAGGTGCGGTTCATCTCTATCTGGCCAAGGTTAATCTCATGCTCAAATCCCCACTGTTGCCCCGTTTCGGGGATCTGGTCGTTGCCATTGTTGACGATGTGCTCGGTCAGGGTCTTACCCTCGACCGTGCTTATGCCCGTCACTTCTCTGGCATCGAACTCAAACCGCAAGAACAGGCAAGGATTGCCCTGGTCACTGGCGACCTGCTGCGTCGTCTCAGCCTCTATTGCGCCCTGACCGGCATTCAGGTGCGTCAGGCCGAAAAGAATGTCTGGCCGCTGCTACACAGCTGGCACGCCTTCCACAAAATTGCCCAGCCCAACAACCCGACGCTGGATCGCTTCAATGAAGAGGCCTTCCGCCGCCGTCTGACCGAGGCGAAGAAGAACCCGGTGCTGATGGATGGTTGCCCGAGCTGGCTGGAGAAACTCGGCAACGAGCAGTTGGGTGACGCCTGGCCTGCCGAGCGTGCCGCCCTGGCCTGGATGCCCAAGCGTTACCTGCGGGTCAACACCCTCAAGTGCACCCGTGATGAGCTGCAGGCCATTCTGGCCAAAGAGCATGTCACCACCATTCCGGTTGAAGGTGTGGAAACTGCCCTGCAGGTCACCTCTGACGCCGCCCTGTTCCGCACCAAGGCCTTTGCCGATGGTTGCTTCGAACAGCAAGACGCTGGCTCCCAGCTGGTTGCTGCGGCTCTGGAAGTCGCCCCGGGCATGCGCGTCATCGACGCCTGCGCCGGTGCCGGTGGCAAGACCCTGCATATCGCCGCCATGATGCAGGGCAAAGGTCGTCTGCTGGCGATGGATGTGGAAGAGTGGAAGCTGGAGAACCTCAAACAGCGCGCCCGTCGCGCCGGTGCCCACAACGTGGAGACCCGGGTCATCACCAGCAGCAAGACCGTCAAGCGTCTCAAAGAGAGCGCGGATCGCGTACTGCTGGACGTGCCCTGCTCCGGGCTGGGCGTCCTCAAGCGCAATCCGGATGCCAAGTGGCGTGATACCGCCGAGCGTCTGCCGGTGCTGGTCGCGTTGCAAGAAGAGATCCTGCAGCGTTACAGCCAGATGGTGAAGGTCGGTGGCCTGCTGGTCTATGCAACCTGCTCCATCCTGCCGCAGGAGAACCGCCAGCAGGTGGACAAATTCCTCGCGGCCAACGAGAACTTCCGTCTGCGTGACGATCACACCGTGAGCCCGTCTGAGACCGGCTTTGACGGTTTCTACATGGCCCGTATCGAACGGATCGCCTGATGCCTGTCGTGGCATAAAAAAGGTTCTTCGCGGAAGCGTGGGGAAGAGTAAGTTGACAGACAGGGTTCGGGTAAACTGGTAGTCGCCAAACAACCGGACTCCCTTACCCTGCTGTCGCTATGCATCATATTGATTTTGCCTCGTTCTGGCCAGGTTACGACGTTTCTGTCCATCGCCGCTCTGCCACACAAATCACATTGGCTCTTGAGCCTCTCGCCAATCATCTACCGCTCTGTGGTCAGTGCCATCAACCCTGTCCACTCATCCATGACCGCCGAATGCGCACAGTTCGTGACCGTGACCTCCTTGAACTTCGCGTACATCTGCAAGTCCCCGTCCGTCGGGTTGACTGCCTGCGTTGTGGTCGGGTTTCTGAGCATATCGATTGGTTACCCCCAGCTCCCGGCTGACACAGCGATTGCTGCGCTGGGTAGAGGCCTTGCTTGAGCTGATGCCTATCAGTCATATCAGCCAGCTCACCGGACTGCACTGGCATACCATCAAGGCCATCGACAAGCGTCGGCTACAGGCCAGTGTTGGCACCTTTGAGCCCGGCTCGGTGCGGCGGCTGGTGATGGATGAATTCGCCCTGCATAAAGGCCACCGCTATGCCACAGTGATCATGGATGCTGAACGGACTCGCGTTTTGTGGGTGGGGCATGGCAACAGCCGAGAGGCTATTCGCCCCTTTTTCGAGCTGATGGGCGAACGATGCCAACAGATTGAAGCGGTGGCCATGGACATGAACTCCGCCTTCGATCTGGAAGTGAAACAGCACTGTCCACAGGCCGAGGTGGTGTATGACTTGTTCCATGTGGTGGCCGGTTATGGCCGCAAAGTGCTCGACCGAATTCGGGTGGATCAAGCCAATGCATTAAAGCATGACAAGCCGGCTCGCAAGGTCGTCAAGCTGGCGCGTTGGCTACTCCTGCGCAATCGAGAAAATCTCAAGGAAGACCAGGCGGTGAAATTACAAGAGCTATTGGAAGCCAATAAGCCCTTGGCGACAGCATATGTTCTCAAGGAGGCCCTGAAGGAAATCTGGTACGCCCCGAGCGTCAGGGAAGGTTGGCGACGATGGAAGGCCTGGATGCGGCAAGCGAAGGAAAGTGGCCTGGAGCCCTTAGAGCGTTTTGCCAAAAACCTTCGCCGTTACACCCGGGGGATTTTGGCCAGCGCAATCTTTCCCATGCACACCAGCCTGCTGGAGGGCGTGAATAATCGGATCAAAGTGATCAAACGCATGGCTTATGGATTTCGGGACTCAGAATACTTTTTCCTGAAAATCAAGGCCGCCTTCCCCGGAAAGACGCGATGAACCATAAAAAAGGGGAGCCAGTGGCTCCCCTTTTTGCATGATGCGAATACGACCTTATTCGGCGGCCGCGTCATCCTGCTTGTACTTGGCAGCAGTCTCCTTGATCAGGGACTGCAACTCACCAGCCTGGAACATCTCGATCATGATGTCACAGCCGCCGATCAGCTCGCTCTCAACCCACAGCTGGGGGAAAGTTGGCCAGTTGGCGAATTTCGGTAACTCGGCGCGGATATCCGGGTTTTGCAGGATATCGACGTAAGCAAACGGCTCGCCACAGGACATCAGAGCCTGGGAAGCCTGGGCAGAGAAACCGCAGCTCGGAAGCTTGGGGGAGCCCTTCATGTACAGGATGATGGGATTGTCAGCCAGTTGCTGTTTGATTTTTTCGATAGTTTCCATAGGTGCCTCACTAGAGCGATTTCGGCGGCCATTCTACTGCAATCTTGCCGGAGCACAAACTGACAAAGGGGTGACCCGGCTCGAATTGCGCAAAGAACCCACTCAGGCTTGATCGCGATCATGGCGCCAATCAAGAGTTGTTAGGCCATCTTTGATACTGCTACAATCCCTTGGCTTTGGGCTACCTTGCCCCCTCATTTTAACAACAACTCTTTTCACATATAGAAAAGAGTACGCAATGTCTTGCAACCGTCGCCTTCGCACGGTCCAGCCAATGGAGAGTAGAAAATGGCATTCGAACTTCCCGCTCTGCCCTATGCAATTAACGCTCTGGAACCGCACATCTCCCAGGAAACTCTGGAATATCACCACGGCAAGCACCACAACACCTACGTGGTTAATCTGAACAATCTGGTGCCGGGTACCGAGTTTGAAGGCAAGTCTCTGGAAGAGATCATCAAGAGCTCCAGCGGCGGCATCTTCAACAACGCCGCCCAGATCTGGAACCACACCTTCTACTGGCACTGCCTCTCCCCGAATGGCGGTGGCGAGCCGACTGGCGCCCTGGCTGATGCCATCAACAAAGCATTCGGCTCCTTCGCCGAGTTCAAAGATGCCTTCACCAAATCTGCCATCGGCAACTTCGGCTCCAGCTGGACCTGGCTGGTGAAGAAAGCTGACGGCTCTCTGGCCATCGTCAACACCTCCAACGCCGGTTGCCCGCTGACTGAAGCCGGTACCACCCCGCTGCTGACCGTTGACCTGTGGGAGCACGCCTACTACATCGATTTCCGCAACCTGCGTCCGAAGTACATGGAAACCTTCTGGACCCTGGTGAACTGGGAATTCGTGGCCAAGAACCTGGCTGTCTAATCAGCCTCGCTTGCCAACACGCCTCGCTCTTGCGGGGCGTTTTTATCTCCAGATAGCAAAGAAAGTAAAAAAGCGCCCGCAGGCGCCTTTTCACATATCGGGATGGCCCGCTTACTGGTCCAACTCATCCATATACTCATCCAGATTGGCATCGTCAGCCTGCTTTTGTTGAGACGCCTTCAGCTCGGTCTGCTTGCCCGTCACCTTGTTCTGGTTGTATTGCAGATAAAAATCCTTGGTCAGGGCGTAAGGATCGAGCGAGTTGTCGATGATCCGCTCCTGATCGATCAACTTGGCGCGGGTACCCAGGCCATCCAGCACCCAGTGCACCACTCTCAACGGGAAAGTCAGCAAAGCATAAGGGAAATACAATGTATCAACGGTATCACCCACCAGTTTGCGGGTGGTGGTCGGGCCGTAGACCGGCACCATGATGTAGGCACCATCTCCGATATCGGCGCGGCCCAGCACGGTATTGAGCTCCAGCTTGTTGCGTGCAAGGCCAGCATGTTTGGCCACATCGAAGATACCCAGCAGACCGACCGTGGTGTTGAGGGTAAAGCGCCCCAAGTTGGTGCCTGCCCCTTTCAAATCACCGGTGATCAAATGGTTCACCATGCTGCTCGGTTCATTGAAGTTTTCCACCAGATTCTCGAGGCCATCCTTCACCCCAGTCGGCACATAACGTGCGTAGGTATGTACCACAGGGCGAGCCACATAGGGCTCCAGCACATCATAGTTGACCGCCCACATCGCCCGGTTGGCCCCTTGGAAGGGGTCACGCGGATCGGCCGCGGTACTGGTGGCGCCCGGAGGATTGATCCCGGGATGAAGATCCAGACTCGCTGGGCCAGGCTTGGGCGGGCCCCCGGCACAGCCAGCCAGCAAGAGGGCTGCCAGTATGGCTCCTGAACGAAGATACATATGATTGTCCTGACGCTTTATTTTGATTTATCAGAAGTATAGATAACCCGGCCCCATCCAGGGGCCGGGTTATTCAAAGGCATATTAGAGGGCGTGATCGATGCGGATGTCAATCGGCGCTGCAGGGATATCGGCCGTCTTGACCGGCACGGAGACCCCTTCAAAAGCCCCTTCCTTGTTCATCACATTACCACCGCGCGAAAGACGCGCCTTGAACTGCAGCTCCGGATAGGCCGCCAGCTTGCTGCCTTCCATCATGGCATCGCCATCTCCCAGCGAGAGGGTTACAGGCAGCATGGGGCCTGCGATCTGCTTCACGGCGATGGGCATGGGTGGCCCATTTGGGATCACTGCAAAGACGAAGAGATGGGCATCCTCCGGCATCTGGATACCTGCCGCCAGCGTGATATGGAGGGGGAATTCCCCCTCCTTCACTGCCACCGGTTGCCGCTGCCCGGCACTCTCCTTGGCGGTGTCCGGGGTCGTCACCTCGATGCCGCGCTGCTTGAGCTGCGCGCGGGCATACTCCATGGAGCGCTCGACCATCACGTAACGGGGGGTGCCTTTCTCCATCAGGGGTAACATCGCCTGCCAGCGAGCCAGAGCGGTCTGGAAATCCTCTTTCTGCAGCGCCATAAAGGCATAGACGGAGCGCGCCTCGATATTATCAGGCTCCTGCGCGATAGCCGCCTGCAACAGGGCATCCGCTTGCGCCTCTTTCCCCGTCATCATCAGCGCCTGCGCGTAGGGCACCGCCACCAGCGATTTCTGGGGGGCAAGCGTGT
This sequence comes from Aeromonas veronii, assembly GCA_041319085.1. Lineage (NCBI taxonomy): Bacteria > Pseudomonadati > Pseudomonadota > Gammaproteobacteria > Aeromonadales > Aeromonadaceae > Aeromonas > Aeromonas veronii. Next base: position 2,949,746 of record CP101033.1, read on the forward strand.
AGGCCCGCTCCAGCGCCTCGCTGGCCATCTCGGGATCGTTGCCATCCAGCGCCAAGCGTCCCAGCAGCAACCAGCCGCGGTAGTCATTCGGTTCATCCTTGAGGCGGGTACGCAGTGCCAGCGTGAAGTCCAGCAGATCCTGCTCGGTCACCTGGGCATCGCGTTCCACCAGAATGCGATTGCTCAACTCGCCAAGACGGCTGCTGGCATCTTGCCAGCGACTCACCTCTTGCCAGGAGCCCAACTTGTAGTAGAGCCCCAGACTCACCACCACCAGCACCAAGACACCCGGGATCCAGATCAGACTCTTGCCACTGCGGGCAGTCTGCTCCACATCGGGAATATCATCCAGCAAGCTGCGTTGCAGCTCGACCAGCGAGTCGGACTCCTCTGCCAAGACCCCCTGCTCGCGCTCTTCGCCAATTTCCAGCAACCGCTGGCGATAGAGCTGTTTGTTGAGCGCCGAGCGACTGATGCTCTGTTTGCCTTCACCACGCCACAGCGGCACGACGAGCGCCAGACTCACCAGCACCAGCAAGCCCGCAATCACTATCCAAAAAGCGGTCATTGTTTCTCTTCCTCTTTGAGCAGCTCGGCCAGTCGGCGCTGCTCCTCCTCGCTCAGGGCGTTATCCAGTTGTTTTTTCACCGCAGGGGGCCGGCGGCTGCGCATCACGACCACGGCGCCACCGATCAGGATCACCAGCAGCGGGCCGAGCCAGAGGATCAGGGTGGAGGCCATCAGGGGCGGGTTATAGAGGATAAAGTTGCCGTAGCGGGCCACCATGTAATCCACGATCTCCTCTTTATCCTTACCCTCGCGCACCATCTGGTAGGTCTTGTCGCGCAAGTCCTTGGCCAGCCCCGCATTGGAGTCGGCGATATCCTGGTTCTGGCACTTAGGGCAGCGCAGCTCCTTGGTCAGTTCGCGAAAGACCTGCTCCTGATTGCCGTTGTCGAAGGTGTAGACATCGATAGCGGCCATGGCCGGCGCTTGCACTATCCATCCCAGCAACAGCAGCAGGGAAGCAATAAATACTCTCATCAGGGCTCCCCTCACTTCATGGCATCAAAGATGGGTTTGAGGGTCGACGCCCAGTTTTCGGGGTTGATATCCCCCACGTGGCGATACCGGATGATCCCCTTGCTGTCGATAAAGAAGGTCTCCGGCGCGCCATATACCCCGAGATCCAGCCCCAGCATGCCGTCCGGATCATAGAGATTGACCTGATAGGGGTTGCCCAGCTCCGCCAGCCACTTGATCGCCTTGTCGCGCTCATCCTTGTAGTTCATGCCAATGATGGGAATGCCCTGCCCTGCCAGCTGTTTGAGGTAGGTGTGCTCGCCGTAGCAGGTCGGGCACCAGGTGGCCCAGACGTTGAGCAGCATGGGACGACCGGTCAGGATACTGCGATCGTGCTGCTTGTTCAGATCGTAAATGTCCTGCAGGGTGAACATCGGCACCTCTTTGCCCACCATCACGGACTCAAGCTTGGTGGGATCGGAGTAGAGCCCCTTGAACAGGAACACAGCCCCCAGCAAAAAGACGATAAAGGGGATTAAAAACAACCAGGTCTTTTTGTTCATGCCTTGGCCTCCTCTTCACGACGGCCGAAACGGTAACGCTTGTCGAGCATCGCCAGCACGCCACCGATGGCCATAAAGACGCCACCGAACCAGATCCAGCGCACGAACGGCTTGTAGTAGATCCGCACTGCCCAGGCCCCGTTGTCGAGCTGTTCCCCCAGCGCCGCATAGAGATCACGGGTGATACCGGCATCGATGGCCGCTTCGGTCATCGGCATCCGGCTCACCTTGTACATCCGCTTCTCAGGCTTGAGCAGGGCGACCTGCTCGCCATTCCGGTTCACTTCCAGCACCCCCTTGAAGCCATCATAGTTGGGGCCGTTCTTCTCTTTGATCCCGGCAAAGACGAACTCGTAATCGGCAAAGTGCACCCGATCACCCGCCTGCATTCGAAGGTCCTTCTCGATGCTGTAATTCTGGGTGCAGGCGATACCTATGATGCTGACTGCCAGCCCCACATGGCCAAGGATCATGGCCCAGTGGCTGTTGCCAAGCTTGCGCACGCCGACCGCAAAGTTGTGTTTGTGGGTCGCTCGTGCCCAGGTCTCCTGCACGCTGGTAACGATGATCCAGGCGCCCAGACCAATCCCTACCGCCGCCCACGGCTTGAAGGTTTCGGCAAAGGCTAGCGGCAACAGCACGGCAGCGGCCAGACTCAGCACCAGTGCCACGACCACCTTGCCTCTGAGTTCCCCCAGCTCCTGACGACGCCAGCGAAACAGCGGGCCAATCCCCAGCAGCAGGGCAAACGGGATGATCAGCCAGCTGTAGATGTGGTTGAAGAAGGGAGTACCGATGGAGATGCTCCCCAGCCCCAGCTCCTTGTGCACCAGCGGCAGCAAGGTGCCGAGCAGCACGGTCAGCAGACCCGCCACCAGCATGATGTTGTTGCAGAGCAGCAGGGTCTCGCGACTCCACAGCTCGTGTTTGCCGTGGCTCTTCACCTGCGAGCCTTTGAAGGCAAACAGCAGCAAGGATGAACCGATCACCGCCAGCAGGAAGCCGAGAATAAACAGGCCGCGGGTCGGGTCGGAGGCGAACGCATGGACCGACACCAGCACGCCGGAGCGCACCAGGAAGGTACCGAGCAGGCTCAACGAGAAGGCAGAGAGGGCCAGCAGCACGGTCCACGCCTTGAAGGTGGCGCGCTTCTCGCTCACCGCCAGCGAGTGCAGCAGAGCGGTCCCCGCCAACCAGGGCATGAAGGAGGCATTTTCTACCGGATCCCAGAACCACCAGCCGCCCCAGCCGAGCTCGTAGTAGGCCCACCAAGAGCCGAGCACGATGCCCAGGGTCAGGAATACCCAGGCCGCCATGGTCCAGGGGCGCGACCAGCGAGCCCAGGTCGCATCGAGACGGCCGGTCATCAGCGAGGCAATGGCAAAGGCAAACGCCACCGAGAAGCCCACATAGCCCATGTAGAGCATCGGCGGATGGAAGATGAGGCCCGGATCCTGCAGCAGGGGATTGAGGTCACGACCATCGACCGGAAAATAGGGCAAGGTACGGGTGAAGGGATCGGAGGTGAACAGCACGAAGGCGGTAAAGCCGACCGAGATCAGCCCCAGCACGCCAAGTACCCGCGCAACGGCATCAAGCGGCAGACGGCGACTGAACATGGCCACCGCCGCAGTCCAGCCCCCTAAGGTCAGAACCCACAGCAGCAGGGAACCTTCATGGGCCCCCCATACCGCCGAGATGCGATAGGCGAGCGGCAGCAGGCTGTTGGAGTTAGTGGCCACATACTGCACGGTGAAGTCGTTATCGATAAAAGCCCAGGTCAGGCAGAGAAACGACAACAGCAGTAGCAAGAACTGGGCATAGGCGAGCGGACGGGCCGCCGACATCATGCCAAGACGCCCCCAGCTGGCGCCAAGCAGCGGGTAGCTGCCCAGCAGCAGAGCGGTGGCAAAGGCCAGGATCAGCGCAAACTGACCTAATTCCGGGATCATGAAGGCATTCCTTTCAATTGAACGGTGACAACAGCCGCATCACGCACGGCAGGCAAAGCGAAAAAGGCAACCACCACAGGGATCACTGCTTGGCTCCCTTCAACTGCGCCTCGGAGTACTCCGGCTTGAAGTGCATGCCGTTGGTGGCATCGGCCACTTCCGGCGGCATGTAGTTCTCATCGTGCTTGGCCAGCACCTCGAACGCCTCTACGGTCGTGGCATCCTTGAGGGTGCCCTGGGCAACAATCCCCTGCCCTTCACGGAACAAGTCCGGCAGGATGCCGTCAAACTCGACCGTCACCAGATGACCGCCGTTATCCACCAGCTTGAAGGCCACCTTGAGGCTCTGGGGATCCCGCTGTACCGACCCCGGCAAGACCAATCCACCGATGCGCAGGCGCTGCCCCTCTTCCGGCTTGATCTTGTCCGGCCCCTTCCCCTCCACCAACTCGCTCGGGGTGTAGAAGAGGTCGATATTCTGACTGAGGGCGTAGAGCACCAGTCCGCTGACGGTCGCCAGACCCAGGGTGATGGCCAGAATGATGGTGAGGCGTTTTTTGCGTCTCGGATTCATAGGGTGTTCTCCATCTGCCGGGCCGCCTTGCGACGGGCCTCACGCGCCTGTTTGCTGCGCAACTCGCCGAGCAGGCTGCGGGTTTTCATGCGGGTAGAAATGATGATGCCGACCAGACACACCAGCGTCAGGCCAAAAGAGAGCCAGACATAGAAGGCGTAACCGCCCATCGCCATAAAATCACTGAAAGAGGCAAAGTGCATGCTTACTTCTCCTGCTCTGCAATCTCTTTGACCCAGGGACGATGCCACTCCCGCATCAGGAGTTCATTGCGAAAACGCATCAGGGTCAGGGCACCGAGAAACGCGGCAAACGCCAGGATCATGATCAGCAGCGGCCAGAGCATCTCGGGCGAAATGGACGGTTTGTCAAATTTGGTGATGGTGGCTCCCTGATGCAGGGTGTTCCACCACTCCACCGAGTAGTGAATGATGGGCAGGTTGATCACCCCCACCAGCGCCAGAATACCGGCGGCACGGCCAGCGACCACCTTGTCACTGAAGGCGTTGTAGAGGGCAATCACGCCGAGGTAGAGAAACAGCAGGATCAGCTCAGAGGTGAGCCGTGCATCCCACACCCACCAGGTTCCCCACATCGGCTTGCCCCAGGCGGCACCGGTAAAGAGGGCGATAAAGGTAAAGACGGCGCCGACCGGCGCAATGGCTGCAACCGTCATGTCCGCCATCCGCAGTTGCCACACCAGGCCGATAAAGGCAGCCACCGCCATAGTGGAGTAGGCACCCATGGAGAGAATGGCGGAAGGCACATGGATATAGATGATCCGGAACGAATCTCCCTGCTGGTAATCCGCTGGCGCAAACGCAAGGCCCCAGACAGTACCGATCACAAACGAGAGCAGACTAATCACCGCAAACCAGGGCAACAGCGTGCCTGCCAGCTGATAGGCCCGCTCCGGTTTGGCATAAGGGTGCAACCATTTCCACATAGCTCACAAAACCTTTTTGTTATTAATCGTTTGGCGAGGCCTACCATACCGACCACGGGGCAGCATCAAATACCCCGAAAGCAATAAGCGGCGCTCTCCTTGATCCATCGCAACATTATTTTTTGTAAAAAGACTCCGTTCGGAGCCAAATCCAGTTCAGCACACTGCCATCAGTTGAGGCTGACCCGCAATGCCGCCGACACAGCCAGCGGCGTCAGCGTCAAAGCGCCCACCAGCATGGCGGCCAGAATGGCAAGCTGCCCGCCATAGGGCAAGCTCATCCCCGCGGCATCAATGGCTGAGGTGGCAAAAATCAGTACCGGAATATAGAGCGGCAGGATCAGCAGACTGAGCAGCACCCCGCCTTTGCGCAGCCCCACCGTCAACGCGACCCCGACCGCGCCGAGCAGGCTCAATACCGGAGTGCCTAGTGCCAGCGTCGCGACGACGGCCAGATAGGTGTTCATATCCAGCGACAGCAAAATCGCCAGCAAGGGAGAGATCAGCAGCAGCGGCAAGCCGGTCAGCAGCCAGTGAGCGACCACTTTCGCCAGCGCCAGCAAGCCCAGCGGGTGCGGCATCAGCATCATCTGCTCCAGCGCACCATCGGCAAAGTCGTCGCGAAACAGTCGCTCCAGCGACAGCATGGCCGCCAATAGCGCCGCCACCCAGATAATCCCCGGGGCAATACGGGCCAGCAGCTTGGGCTCCGGGCCAATCCCTAGCGGAAACAGGGTGATGACGATGAGGAAAAACCAGAGCGGATTGAGAATATCGGAACGCTGGCGCAGGGCCATCAGCAGTTCACGGTGAATAAGGTGCATAACTGCGCGCAACATGGCGTTACTCCTGCAATGTCGAGGCGAAGGGGGTCAACGAGATACTCTTCAGCCGTCCCTGCATCAGAGTCAGATCCTGATGGGTGGTGAGGATCACCATGCCGCCCCGTTCGGCGTGGGCCAAAAAGAGCTGCTCGAGTACCTTGACCCCCTGCTTGTCGATGGCGGTAAAGGGTTCATCGAGGATCCAGAGCGCCGGTTTCTGTGACAGCCAGAGTCTGGCCAGGGCCACGCGGCGTTGCTGACCGGCAGAGAGTTGCCCGGTCGGGTTCTCTTCAAACCCGGCCAGCCCTACCCGGGCCAATATCTGCCACAAGTCAGTCTCTGTTTGCTGCGGGTGATGCAACTGCTGGTAGAACTTCAGGTTTTCAAAAGGGGTCAGCGCCGCTTTGACGCCGGGCTGATGACCGAGATAGAGCAGCTTGGCATGATACTCATCACGACAGTGACGAATATTCTCCCCATTCCAGCACACCTCACCGGCAAATGGTTGCGACAGCCCGGTCAACAACCGCAACAGGCTGGTCTTGCCGACACCGTTGGGCCCTTCGATTTGCACCAGATCGCCGGGCGCCACAGAGAAAGAGAGGTGTTCAAACAGAGTGCGATCTTCGCGCACGCAGCTCAGATTGTTAACTTGAAGCAGCATGGGGATTTTTTCAGAGAAAATGAAGCGGTCTGCATCTTAACACAGTATTGGAATAGGTCTTTTCAAAGATGCAACAATTGAACTGACTGGCGACCGGGATCACAAAGAAAATACGGCAGAAACAACCCGCTCAACGCAGCTGGCGGGAAAGCGACTGCGCGCCATAAAATTCAGGAAGGCAGTTGCCTTCCTGAATCATCAAGAGCGACCTTTTCGCAACGATATCAAGAGCTCGGCCTCTGCCTTTGGCAACTCGCACTCACTCATGACTTCATCAAGATCGGCGCCCAGTTCGACCATCTTGGCCGCTCGGCTGTAGAGCCTGCGCTCGGGATCCTGCAGGGTCAGCTCTTGCTGGCGATCATTGACCTGCTGCATTGCCCCTTCCACCGATTGCAGACGCTGCCCCATGCCAATAGCACCGGTATGGAGCTCCATCATTTGCTTACGCAAGCTTTCCAGCTGACCTTGCAGCGTTGTCACACTGGCCTCGGACTCCTGTTTGCTGCGCTTGCTCTTGAACCAGCTATAAGAGGCAAACGCCAAGGCAATCAGGGACACCCCCAAGGCAACCATCTCGATTATCAAAACATCACCTTACTTATCAGAGGGAACCAATATCTTCCCACTCTTCATCGGAGAGCAGCTTGTTCAAGTCAACCAGGATCAGCAGTTGGCCATCGCGGTTGCTCACCCCCTGAATAAACTTGGCGCTCTCTTCCGTGCCGACTGCAGGAGCCGCATCGATTTCGGAAGAGCGCAGATAAACCACTTCTGCCACGCTGTCGACCATGATGCCGATCACCTGCTTCTCGGCCTCGATGATCACGATCCGGGAGTTTTCACTCACATCACCGGAAGGCAGACCGAAGCGGGAACGGGTATCGATGACAGTCACCACATTGCCACGCAGGTTGATGATCCCCAGTACGTACTCCGGCGCACCCGGCACCGGCGCAATTTCGGTGTAGCGCAACACCTCCTGAACCTGCATCACATTGATGCCATAGGTTTCGTTTTCCAGTTGGAAGGTTACCCATTGCAGCACTTCATCTTCGGCCAGATTCTGTGCAATATTGCGCTTTTCTGTCATGTTTTTATTCCTTTTATGAAAACGTCTACTGCTAAAACTAGCAATAAAACAGCTCGATTGCAGAAGCTATCAGCGACCTTCTATGTTCACCCCGCGCTCCAGCATCAGGCGTAGTTCGCGAACGTGTAACAGGGCACACATTTTTTCTTTGACCATGCCTGCCAACCAGGGGCGCTTGCCCTCCTGATGGCGCCACTTGACCTGCTCACGATGTAACAACTCGGTCCCTTTCAGGTGATGACACGCCAGCCCCCAAGGGGATTCGCCAAGCATAATCAGGTACTTGTAATCATCCATCTCGAGATGCTGGCCCGGCATGACCCACTGGGCCGTATCGACCACATTCATCTTCTGCTCGCGGGAAGTCATGATCCCCTTGTACCAGCGCGGCTGGCCAAACAGGGAGGTGATCTCGCCCAACTGATAAATGCCGCCAAGCTCGGTCAACGGCACCGCAAACGTCACGCCAGCGACATCAAAAAAAAGGGCCTGAAACTCTTTACCGGTGTCGATATTTTCCCAAGCGACAGGCTCACAGGTATCTACTGGATCAACCTCCAGCGCCGTCTCGGTCAGAATAGTGGTATGGGGCTCTACAGCCTCGGGAGCAAGCACTTCAGCCGGCCATTCCGGCTCCACCGGCAACAGTGACTCTTCCGCGACAATCTCCAGCGGTGCGGTGAGTGTTGCTTCCTGGGTGAAGGCGTCATTCTCAAACTGGACTTGTCCCACCTGCGCCAGCAACTCACCGAGCTGGGCAAGCCGTGGATCGTTTTCGAGGTAAGGTGCAGCGACCACATCGGGAACGCTCTGGGACTGACGTAGCAACTGCAATACCGGGGCGGATTGACGCTCTTCCACCTCATCCAGCACCAGCGGCTCATCGAGCAGCAGAGAGTGGAAATAGTCATCCATCGCTCGGACTTGAATGGTATCGCTCATGCCGTCACCTCATGAACCCGTTGCCGCTCGAGGGCATCAAGATGGTTGAGCAGCGTTTCGTATGCATAGGTTCCGCGACTCCCGGGAGAATAGATAGACGGGGGGATATGCAGCAAGCTGGCATCCCGAAATTTGGTATCAATGGGGATCACCGCATTCCACACCGAATCCCCATATTGATCCTTGATCGATTTCAAGGTCATCAGAGAGGCACGGGTACGCTTGTCAAACATGGTCGGGATCACGGTATAACGGAACTTGTCACGCTTGGAGCGCTGCATGATCTCAAATGTTTTCATCATCCGCTCCAACCCCTTAAGCGCGAGAAACTCGGTCTGGACAGGCACCAGAATACGGTCGCAGGCCGCCAGCGCGTTGACCATCATCACCCCCAGCACCGGCGGGCAATCGATCAGCACGTAATCATATTGATCCTGAATACGCAGCAGTGCCCGCTTCAGTACCAATCCCATGCCCTCACGATTGCCCATCACCCGATCAAGGGTCGCCAGGGTAATGGATGCTGGCAGCAAATGGATATTGTCGAACTTGGTCTTGAGCGTCAGTTTATTGACAAGCTCGGCGGTCGGTTTGACCGCCTGAAACAGCTCATAAAGAGTGCCATCGAGGCGATCGGAATCAAAATCAAGATATGCAGTCAGCGAGGCATGGGGATCGGTGTCAATCAACAGCACCCGCTGGCCACGCTGGGCCAGGATCCCGGCAAGCGAGACCACTGTGGTGGTTTTACCCACTCCACCTTTCTGGTTGGCAACCGTCCAAACAATCACTGTATCAATCCTGCCTTGTTGTTATGCGTATGCCACCACCGGGCAAGGTGATCACCTTTATCTCTCCTGCATCCACCGCCTGCTGCACCGCAGGAACCGGCTTGGCAACCACTGGGGGCGTTGCAACCACAGGTGCCGGCGGCACCCAGGCAAATTTGGAGATAGCGACCACAACCTTGCGATTCTGCAGTCTGCCCTGTTCGCTGCTGTTGTCAGCAAAGGGGGAAAACTCGCCATATGCCTCGAACGCCAGACGCTGGGGGGCGATACCATCGGCGATCAAACCATTGAGTACCGCCTCGGCCCGAGCGGCAGAGAGCGCCCAGTTAGAACGATAAATTTCATTATTTATCTGTTGGTTATCGGTATAACCCCGAACCCTTACATAGTTATCGACCGGTTTGAGAATACTTGAAAGAGTATTAATGACCGGTGCAGCGTTTGGTCCCAAAAAGGCACTGCCGCTGCCAAACAACAAGCCGGCACTGAGTTCAACCGTCAGCCAGTTTTCATCTTGTGTCAGTTTGACGATGCCGGCATCCACCAGCGCTCCCATGCTCTGTTGCAACTGCATATCGAGTTGCGCAAGTGTCGTGCCATCTTGCAGCACTGGCACACCAGAAATCGGAGCAAGTGAAGGAGCGGGGGATGCAGGGCTTTCCAGCAACGAGGGGGATGCAGAGACCGCATTGTCCAGCAGGGAATTGCCCTGCCCCTCCAGCAAACCGTGACTCCCGGGTTGCATGACACTGAACGCCTGACTCATGCCATCGATCACCGCGCGGTACTTGTCCTTGTTCACCAGCGCAACGGAGTAGAGCACCACGAACAGGGCAAAGATCAACGTCATATAATCGGCATAGGAGACCAGCCAACGGTCAAGATGCTCGCGACCCTGCAAGTGCAACCGATAGCGCTTGCGCATGGCTACTCTCCTTTCAAATAGGCCCTGAGCCGACGCTCAACCTGCACACCATTCTCACCATGGGAGATGGCCAGTAGCCCTTCCAGGGTCATCTCCTGAAAGAGTGCATAGTGATAGTGAAATGCGCGTAGCCGGTTGGCGATAGGCAGGTAGATAAGGTTGGCAAACCCCACCCCATAGATGGTTGCCACAAATGCAACTGCGATGCCCGCCCCCAGCGCGGACGGATCTTCGAGATGAAACATGGCCTGGATCAAGCCCAGCACAGCACCGATGATCCCGATGGTCGGACTGTACCCCCCCATGGCCTCAAATACCCTGGCAGCATGTTCATTGCGCTCCTGCTCGATATCGATGTCAGCCTCCAGCAGCATACGTATATCCTCTGTGGATACCCCATCGACAATCATGCCAAGCCCTTGGCGGGTAAAGTGGTCCTTCTCCTGCTCGGCCTGATTTTCAAGGGCCAGCAGCCCTTGCTGGCGCGCAAAAACGGCCCACGACTGCAACCGTTCGGCCTGCATCGCGAGATCTTGCCGGGGAGGGGTAAAAATCCATAACAGTTGGCGCAACGCCAGCAGAATGTACTTGGCAGGAGTCTGCAATGTCACAGCACCGACAGTACCACCCAGTACGATCAGAAAAGCGGGGCCGTCCACCAACGTCAACAGGGAGCCACCATGCCACAGCTGGGCAATAGCAATAGCCCCCAATGCCAGGAGCAGACCGAGCAAGCCCATGATTAGCGCCCCAACTCAACCAGAATACGCTGGGCTACCTTGTCCAGAGGAAGTGATTCGCTGGCAATCCCTGCCTTGGCAACCGCTTGGGGCATCCCATATACCACGCAGGAAGCCTCATCCTGAGCCCAGATGGTCGAGCCCTGCTCTTTCAGCAGTCTGGCACCATCACGGCCATCGGCGCCCATACCGGTCAGCACAATCGCCAGTACCTTGTCGGCATAGGTCTTGGCCGCCGAGGCGAAAGTGATGTCAACACAAGGTTTGTAATTTACCTTGTCGTTGCCATCCACGATGCGGATGCGGGCACCTACGCCACGCCCTTCCAGCAGCATCTGTTTACCACCAGGCGCCAGATAGGCATGGCCCGGTTTGAGCACATCGCCATCCTCGGCCTCCTTGACGCCAATCTGGCACAAGCCATTGAGACGGGCGGCAAATGCGGCGGTGAAGGTGGCAGGCATATGCTGAATAAGCAGGATGGGATGGGGAAAATCCCCCGGTAACTTGGTCAGCACATTCTGCAGAGCCACAGGCCCGCCGGTAGAAGTGCCGATTGCCACCAACTGATACGTCTTGCCACTGCGCTTGAATGAGGCGCTTGGAACAGCAGTGCGTTGCAAGTCAGACTGACGATCTGGAGTTCTGGGCGCAGTGCTGCCCAGCGGAGCACGAGCAACCGGCTCGGGTGCTTTGGGGCGGGCCGCAGATGTCATCAGGAAGCGCTTGCGGGAGATCTCCTTCACCCGCTGTTGCAACAATCTGACCGCTTCGTCCTTGTCTCTGGCAATGTCTTCAAACTTCTTGGGTAAGAAGTCGATGGCTCCGGCGTCAAGTGCATCCAGCGTCGCCTTGGCCCCTTCATGGGTCAGGGAGGAGAACATCAGAATGGGGGTTGGGCACTTGGCCATGATCTCCCGCACCGCACTGATGCCATCCATCACGGGCATCTCAATGTCCATGGTGATCACATCAGGACGCAGCGACATCGCCTTGTCCACCGCTTCACGCCCATTCTGAGCCGTATCGATCACCGTCAGCATGGGATCCTGATTGATGATCTCGCTCACCCGACGGCGAAAGAAACTTGAATCGTCGACAACTAATATCTTGACTGCCATTGTTGTTATTCTAACTCCTTGAGCCTGAGCTATTAGTGTCTACGCGCATATGCTTTGAGCAGACCCGGCACATCCAAAATAAGAGCAATACCGCCATCACTGGTAATCGTCGCCCCGGCCATGCCAGGCGTACCTTGCAGCAGGTTATCGAGTGGCTTGATCACCACCTCTTCCTGACCAATCAAGCTGTCGACCACAAACCCGATTTGCTGAGTACCAATCTGCACGATCACCACATGCCCGGTATCCTGGCGAGAACGCTTGCTGGACCCACGGTTCAACCATTTGTGCAGATAGAAAAGCGGTATTGCTTTCTCGCGCACTATGATGGTGAGCTGACCATCCACCATATTGGCCTTTTTCAGGTCCAGATGGAAAATTTCGTTCACACAACCAAGGGGCAAGGCGAAGGTCTGTTCACCCACTTCCACCATCAGGGTCGGTAGGATAGCCAGCGTCAACGGAACCTTGATCTCGAGACGGGTACCTTTCCCCCAGGTGGAGTCGATATGTACTGAGCCATTGAGGCTGACAATACTGGTCTTGACCACGTCCATCCCGACACCACGGCCGGAAATATCAGAGATTTCGGCCTTGGTAGAAAAGCCCGGGGCAAAGATCAAGTTATAGGCATCGTTGTCGCTCATGCGTGCTGCGGTATCCGCATCCAGCACGCCACGACTGATCGCAATGGCTTTGAGCTTTTCAGGATCCATACCCGCCCCATCATCCTCGATGCAGAGCAGGATATGGTCACCTTGCTGAGAGGCGCTAAGAGTGATCGTCCCTTGCCGCGGTTTACCCGCCTTCTCCCGCACATCCGGCATCTCGACACCGTGGTCACAAGAGTTGCGAACGAGGTGAACCAGAGGATCGGCGAGCGCCTCTACCAAGTTTTTATCCAGATCGGTCTCTTCCCCCACCATCACCAGCTCAATCTCTTTTTTGAGGGTTCTGGCCAGATCACGAACTACCCGCGGGAAGCGACCAAACACCTTCTTGATTGGCTGCATGCGGGTTTTCATCACCGCACCTTGCAGGTCAGCCGTTACCACATCGAGATTGGCAACAGCTTTTGACATCTCTTCATCATTGCTGGCTATGCCCAAGCTCACCAAACGGTTACGTACCAGTACCAGCTCACCCACCATATTCATGATGACGTCGAGGGTCTTGGTATCCACCCGCACTGTGGTATCGCTTTGTACAGCACTGTTTTCTGCTGGAGCGGGCGCAGCCTTGACAGCTGGCGCAGGTGCCTTGGCTGCTTCTGCGGGTTTTGCCGGTGCTGTCGGTACAGGTTTAGCGACAGGAGCATCTGGCTTGGACGGGGTCCCCGCGGCTGGTGCCCTGGTACTCTGCGGTGCTTGGCCACGGCCATGCAATTCATCAAGCAGACGCTCAAACTCATCATCATCGATAAGCTCGTCCACCTCTTTTTGCACGGACTTCAACGGATTGACTTCTGGCGCTCCGATGTGCTGACCCTGACCATGAAGCTGATCCAGCAAGGCTTCAAACTCATCATCGGTGATATCACCAGAGCCACCCGCTATCGGGGCAACTGCAGCAACTTTGGTGGGGGCACCACCCACGCCGTGAAGTTCGTCCAGCAAACGCTCGAATTCGTCTGCTGAAATTTCATCGATAGAGCCACCGCCATTGACAGGGGCCGGACCACTACTGATGGCAACGGGTTCAACTGCCTCGGGAACAACGTTGACTATTGACGCTGCGGGGTCAGGCTCCGCTGCAACGGCTGCACTGGTGGCAGTGCGCAGTTGCTCTTCCCCTTCCGGCTTGCACAACTCGTGGAGGTCATGAAGCAAATCATCTGACGCAGGGCTGGGTGCTTCGCGATTTTGAACCTGGGCGAACATGACATTGATGGCATCCAGCGCTTGCAGGATCACATCCATCAGCTCGGCGGTAACGGTTCGTTTGCCATTACGCAAAATGTCGAATACGTTTTCTGCACCATGGCATACATCAACCAGTTCGCCGAGCGACAGAAAACCTGCGCCCCCTTTCACAGTATGAAAACCGCGAAAAATGGCATTCAGCAGATTCTTGTCATCAGGCCGTTTTTCCAAGTCAACCAGTTGTTCAGACAACTGTTCCAATATTTCGGATGCTTCGACCAGAAAGTCTTGCAGTATGTCCTCATCAACCTCGAAGGCCATGCGTCACTCCATTAGAATCCCAGGCTAGACAGCAGATCGTCCACATCATCCTGACCATTAACCACATCGGCACGAGTCTCCGGGTGCATGATCGGCCCTTCTGCTTCAATCCCGTTGACAGGAAGGCTGCGAGTTGAATGCTCAGCAGAGGCTTCACCAAACATGGTCAGCATTTCTATTAATTTTGTTTCAACTTCCTGAACAAGCTTGATGACCTTGCGGATCATCTGCCCTGTCAAATCCTGAAAATCTTGCGCCATCAGGATTTCTGTCAGCAGTTGTCGTAATTTATCGGCATCAGACTCAGAAGCCTTAATAAAATCATCAAGTTGGTGACATAAGGATTTGAACTGCCCCACACTCATGTCACGGGACATCAGCGCATTCCAGTTCGGCATCACCAACTGGATATTGTCATTAAGGCGATCCGCTATCGGTAAACTGGCTTCCACCGCATCCATGGTGCGATTGGCCGCTTTATCGGTCATATCGATAACGTAGCTCAGGCGCTCCCGTGCATCGGGAATTTCATGGGTAGCCAAATCGGGAATACGGGGATCGAGGCGAAATTCTTGAAGTGAATCATGCAGTTGTCGGGTCAGCTGACCTACTTTATCAAACAGATCGGCTGCGTTGGGGGCACATACTTCGGCAAGCAGTTCATCGGCCAGCTCAAATTTATCTTGCTCCAGATGAGCAACAAGCGTCCTTGCCTGGTCGAGCGAAATCATTGCTCTCGTTTTGGCCATCATCCCTGCAGCTCCTTAGCCAATTCGTTCGAAAATTTTGTCGAGTTTTTCTTTGAGCGTTGCTGCAGTGAAGGGCTTGACGATGTAACCGTTGACGCCTGCTTGGGCAGCTTCAATGATCTGCTCACGCTTGGCTTCAGCCGTGACCATCAGTACCGGCAGATGCTTGAGCTTCTCATCAACACGGATGGCTTTAAGCAGGTCGATACCTTGCATGCCTGGCATGTTCCAGTCGGTCACCACAAACTGAAAATCACCATTTTTCAGCATCGGCAATGCTGTATTGCCGTCATCCGCCTCATGGGTATTGTTGAATCCCAAATCGCGCAGCAAGTTCTTGATAATCCGGCGCATCGTTGAAAAATCGTCAACAATGAGGATTTTCATGTTCTTGTCCAAAATTCCCTCCTAAATAGCCACCAGAGTGGCTCACTTACATGATGCTAAAAACGGGTTGTGTCGTGCGGATTATGCCTTAGAGTTTCATCTCAGTGTAGCCATTACAAATACTTATAGATGCCAATCTCTCAAACGAGCGCGCAATCTGTGCATTGCCTGACTGTGGATCTGGCTCACACGCGACTCGCTCACATTCAAAACCTCGCCAATTTCACGCAAGTTCAGTTCCTCATCGTAGTAAAGTGAGAGAACCAACGCTTCTCGCTCTGGTAGACGACCAATTTGCTCGGCTAATTGAACTTGAAATCGCTCTGCGGCCAATTCATCGAATCCCGAGCCGGAAGGGGCATCATCGGGGTTGCCAATCACATCCTCACTGACCCCCAAATCCTCGATGCCGATAATTTTGCCGCAGGATACGTCTTGCAGCATTGCATGATAATCAGCAAGGGAGACCCCCATCTGGGCAGCAACCTCGGTATCACGCGCATCACGTCCATGGGTTTGCTCGACATTCTCAATCGCTTCTGCGATTGCCCGGCTGTTGCGATGCACGGAGCGGGGCACCCAGTCACCGCGCCGGATCTCATCCAGCATGGCGCCACGGATGCGGATCCCGGCATACGTCTCGAAGCTGGCGCCCTTGCTGCCGTCAAAGTTACGGGAGGCTTCAAGCAACCCAATCATACCTGCCTGGATCAGGTCATCCAGCAAGACACTGCTGGGCAGGCGAGCCAGCAAATGCTGGGCAATTCGCTTGACCAGGGGAGCATGGCGCTCCACCAGCACGTAGGAATCCTGATGACGCAAGTACGCTTGGGCTTTATTCACGGGAACCTTCCTGTGTTGTAGCCGGTTTCTGCAACAAATTTTCCAGGAAAAACTCCAGATGGCCGCCCGGCTGGTTGGGAACCGGCCAGCTCGCCGCCTTGTTGGCAAGGGCCCTGAACGCCAGCGCGGCCGGCGACTTGGGAAACGCCTCGACAATCAGTTTTTGCTTGCGCACTGCAGCGCGCAGGTTGGTGTCATAAGGCACACAGGCGACCAGCTCCAGCGAGGTATCGAGGAAACGATCTGTTACCCGGGTCAGTTTGGCAAAGAGTTCCTGCCCTTCGCGCAGGCTGCGTACCATATTGGCCACCACCTTGAAGCGGAACACGCCGTGATCCTTGGAAAGGATCTTGATCAGGGCGTAGGCATCGGTGATGGAGGTCGGCTCATCGCAGACCACCACCATGATATCCTGAGCGGCACGGGTGAAGCTCAGCACCATGTCGGAGATCCCCGCCGCCGTATCCACCAGCAGGATGTCGACCTGGGTCTTCATCTCGCTGAAGGCGCGGATAAGCTCGGCATGCTGCACCGGTGAGAGCTCCACCATGGACTGGGTGCCCGAGGTCGCCGGCACGATCATCATGCCGTAAGGGCCTTCAACGATGATATCGTCGAGGGTGCATTCACCAGCCAACACATGGGAGAGGTTGCGATGAACTCGCAGCCCCAGCATAACGTCGACGTTGGCGAGACCCAGGTCGGCATCCAGCACCATCACCCGCTTGCCTTGGGCGGCCATGGCTCCGGCCACGTTCAGGGTTACGTTGGTTTTGCCCACGCCACCTTTGCCACCGGAAACGGCGATTACTTTTACTCGATTGTTTTGACGCATTTTGCGCAGACCACTCGCCTGATCCATATGTATGTTACTCATAAAACTCCGAATCTTCGGCCTCGCCAAAGCCTGTGCCCCAGAAATAGGGCTCCTCAGTTTCTCGCTCCAGCGAGCCCATGGCAGCCCCGACGAGCTGCGCCGCATTGGCAACCTGAATATCTTCCGGAACCCTTTGTCCGTCAGTGATATAGCTGATAGGCAAGGCATTCTGGATACACACGTTAATCACTTCGCCCAGATTCAGACTTTCATCCAATTTGGTAAGTATGCAGCCGCTTAATGGAATACGCCGGAAATGGTCCACCGCCTCCTGCATCACCCGACGCTGGGAAGTTGCCGACATCACCAGATAACTGCGGATCCGCACCTTGGCATTCTTGACCAGGGTATCGAGCTGCTCGGTCAGCCGGATATCCCGCTGGCCAACCCCGGCCGTATCGATAAGTACCAGCCGACGATGGCGGAACTGATAAAGCGCATTGGCCAGCTCTTCGGCATCACGCACCTGCCGTACCGGGCAACCCATGATGCGGCCATAGGTCTGCAGCTGTTCATGGGCCCCAATCCGGTAGTTGTCGGTGGTGATCAGCGCCACCTGCTCGGCGCCATACTTCATGGCGAAACGGGCTGCCAGCTTGGCGATGGTGGTGGTTTTGCCCACCCCGGTCGGACCAAGCAGCGCAACCGCGCCGCCCTGACGCAAAATCTCGTCTTCGCTGATCTTGAGCTGGGCCGTCAGCACCTCGGCCAACTGGGCCATCGCCTGATGGATGGACATATCTTCGGGGATCAGTCCCGCCAGTTGATCGGCAAACCCATCGTCAAAGCCCAGCTTCTTGAGCTCCTTGATCAGCAGGGCCCGCATCGGTTCGCGGCGCTCCACCTCTTGCCACATCAGCCCGGAGATCTGGTGCTCCAGCAATTTACGGATGCTGGCCATCTCCTTGCGCATCCCCTCCATCTCCTGATCCCGCTGGGCAGGTTGAGGCGCACGCTGACCGGAGGCAACCCGGGCCTTGGGCTTGGCAGGTTCCGGGGCTGCGCCCCACTGCCCCTGCTCGGCCAAGGTTTTGGGCGCTGCATTGGCTGCAGCTAGACCGGCCGATTGGGTATTGCCCATTGGCGCCGCATTACCCGGCTTGAGCTTCTGCTGGCGCGCCAGCAAGGCGGCCAGAGTATCGGCATAATGTTCGTTCTGCTCCTTCGCCGGTGTCGGCTCGGGGCGGATCATCTGCCGGGCCGCAGACGAAATATTGACGCTCTCATCGTTCAGCTGACGGCGAACCGGCGCATCTTTGGGCCCCGGAACCTGAGATTGATAATCGACTGCGGCGACTATCTCTACCCCTCCGGTGACTTTCTTGTTGGACATGATGACGGCGTCAGGCCCGAGAGTCTCCTTGACCTCAGCCAGAGCCGTTCGCATGTCCTTGGCAAAAAACCGCTTAATCTTCACCCGTCGTCTCCGCTAACTAGTTCTGCCCTACCGCACTGACGATGCGAATTTGCTTGTCGTCGGGCACTTCCTGATAAGACAGAACGCGCAATCCAGGAATGGCATTCTTGACAAATTTCGCCAGGGTATTGCGCAAGATCCCCGATGTCAGAAGCACGGCCGGTTGGCCTTCCAATTCTTGTCGTTGAGTGGCTTCCACCAGCGAACGCTGCATCCGCTCTGCCAGACCCGGTTCAATACCGGCACCATCTCCGCCACCAGCCTGCAGGGATTGATGCAATATACGTTCCAATTCCGGCGCCAAGGTAATCACCGGCAGCTCGGGATCGGGACCTGCAATCTCCTGCACAATCAGGCGACGCAGGGCAATCCGGCAAGCGGCGGTGAGCACTTCCGGATCCGGACTGCGCGGCGCGTATTCAACCAGGGTCTGCAGGATAGTGCGCATATCGCGGATTGGCACGCCTTCATTGAGCAAATTCTGCAATACCTTCACCAGGTTACCCATGCTGATCACTTCCGGCACCAGCCCTTCGACCAGCTTGCTCTGATGTTTGCCAATCATGTCCAGCAGCTGTTGTACCTCGTCATGCCCCAGCAACAGAGCAGCATGGTTGGTGAGGATCTGGCTCAGATGGGTAGCCACCACGGTCGCGGTATCCACCACCGTATAACCCAGCGTCTGCGCCTGAGAGACCATCTCCTTGGCAACCCAGACCGCTTCCAGGCCGAAGGCGGGATCCCTGGTGGCTATCCCCTGGATCTGGCCAAATACCTGCCCCGGATTGATGGCCATCTCTTTATCATGGTAGACATTGGCCTCGCCGGTACTGACCCCCATCAAGGTGATGCGGTATTGGTTTGGCGCCAGATCCAGGTTGTCGCGAATGTGCACGGCCGGGACCAGAAAGCCCAGCTCTTGCGAGAGTTTCTTGCGCACCCCTTTGATCCGGTTGAGCAGTTCACCACCCTGATTGCGATCCACCAGCGGGATCAGTTGATAGCCCACTTCAAGCCCGATGATATCCACCGGCATTACATCGTCCCAACTCAGCTCTTTCTGCTCATGAGGCTGTTCGGCAGTGGCAGGCAACAGTTCACCTTTGGCCGCTTTGGCGGCCGCCAGTTTCTCGCGGCGCAGCAACCACCAGGCGCCAGCGGCGGCGAGAGCCCCCAGACTCAGGAAGGCAAAATGCGGCATCCCCGGCACCAGCCCCATCATCAACAGAATGCCGGCAGAGATGATCAGCGCCTTGGGATTGTCAAACAGCTGGCCCAGTACTGCGGTACCCATGTCCTGATCGGTATTCTGCCGGGTCACTATGATGGCGGCGGCGATGGAGAGCAGCAGGGAGGGGATCTGCGCCACCAGACCGTCACCGATGGCCAGCAGGGTATAGATCTCGGCCGATTCACCGAAGGTAAGCTGGTGCTGCATCATCCCGATGATGAAGCCGCCGATGATGTTGATAAAGAGGATCATGATGCCCGCAATAGCATCCCCTTTGACAAACTTGGAGGCACCGTCCATGGAGCCGTAGAAGTCGGCTTCCTGGGTCACATCCTGACGACGCTTCTTCGCCTCTTCCTGATTGATGAGACCGGCGTTCAAATCGGCATCGATAGCCATCTGTTTGCCCGGCATCGCATCAAGGGTAAAACGGGCACTCACTTCCGCGATCCGCCCGGCCCCCTTGGTGATGACCACAAAGTTGATGATCATCAGGATGGTAAAAACGATGATGCCGACCGCATAGTTGCCGCCGATCACCACGTTACCGAATGCCTCGATCACATGGCCCGCAGCGGCAGTACCATTATGACCTTCCAGCAACACCACCCGGGTCGAGGCGACGTTCAACGCTAACCGCAGCAGGGTAGCGAGCAACAGAACGGTCGGGAAGGCCGCAAATTCGAGGGGACGCCGAGTATAAACGGCCACCAGCAGTATCACGATGGAGAGGGCAATGTTGAAGGAGAAGAGCACGTCCAACATCAGCGGCGGAATGGGCAACACCACCATGCCGAGCGCAGCCAATACCAGCAGAGGGGTACCAAGGCCTTTGCTCAATACTCCCCGGGACTGTTTTAACTGGCCCAATACTGCCTTGAATTCCATCGCTCTTCTCAATGTCAACCTGCTGGTGCCAGATTAAAGCAAACATTAAGCCAACAATGCAAGATATTGAAATTAAATGGATTTATTTTGACTACGTCAGAACTTTGTCATTTGCGATATTCGGTCGGGATGGGGAGATCTTTCGCCAGCGGTTGAGGACGGCGCCCCTGACCACGGCGGAATTTCTTGAGCTGGAAGACATAGGCAAGCACCTGGGCAACCGCCGCAAACAGCCCCTCTGGGATCTCGTGGCCCAGCTCGGTTGAGTGATAAATAGCTCGAGTCAAAGCGGGTGACGGCATGATGGGGATCTCGTACTCTCTGGCTATTTCTCTGATCTTCAGTGCAATTTCATCAGTGCCCTTGGCCACGACCTTGGGCGCGGCACCGGGTTTGCCCGCATCATACTTGAGCGCCACCGAGTAGTGAGTCGGGTTGGTGATCACCACATCAGCCTTGGGTACATCCCCCATCATCCGGCGCATCGCCATCTGCATCTGCAACTGCCGGATCCGCCCTTTCACTTCGGGCTTGCCTTCGGTGTCCTTGAACTCGTCCTTGATCTCCTGCTTGGTCATCTTGAGCTGACGCATGTGATTCCACTGCTGGAACGGCACATCGATGGCCACGATGGGAAGCAGGGCACAGCAGAGGATGATCAACATCCAGAGAAACAGCTCCAGCGCATCGATAATGCCGCCGGGAAATCCCTCCATAGAGAGATTGAGCAGGTGATTGAACTGGCTGGATAACATCCACCAGGCAAACAAAGTAATGAACACTACCTTGGCGATGGATTTGACCAGCTCGATCAGCGACTGCACTCCGAACATTCGCTTGAAGCCTTTGAGTGGACTCAATTTGCTCATCTTGGGCATCATGGCTTCGGTGGAGAAGTTCATCCCCCCCATCAGGGTGTTGCCGATAAAAGCGGCAATCGCCACCAGCGCGAACAACAGCCCCAGCGGAAGCGCCAGCTCCCCCAGCAGCGCTGGCACCATGGCGATCATGGCATTGGGATCGAAAGCCTGTTCTCTGTCCAGGGTAAAGCCCATGGTGACAACCTTGACCATGGCGGTCGCCAGCGAGCCCTTGAGCATCAACAGGCCAAAGACCGCCGAGAGCAGAACGCTGGCGGTCCCCAACTCTTTTGAACGTGCAATCTGCCCTTTTTCACGGGCCTGTTGCAGTCGTTTGCCCGTGGGTTGTTCGGTACGTTCCTGGTCGGTATCAGCCATGAGCGCCCCCGAAGCACTGGGTGTTGATCAGCTCGCAGCTGACCTCCTGCACCCGCTCCCACATCATGTCGAAGTGGCCGAGGAACCCGCCGATAGTGAGCCAGAGGATCAGCAGACCCGACATCATGCTGACCGCAAAACCGATACTGAAAATGTTGAGCTGCGGCGCCGCCCGGGTCATCACGCCAAAGGCGAAGTTGATCAGCAGCAGAGCGACAATGGCAGAGAGAGCCATCACCAGCGCAGCCTGATACATCACGCCCAGAAACGCACTCAGGGTTTTCATGGACGAAACCGAAAGGCCGTACTCTGAGACAGGCAATGTCTCGAAACTAAGAATGACCAGCCGCAGCATCACCAGATGGCCATCCAGCGCCAGAAACACCAGGGTCGCCAGCATCAGATAGAACTGACCCACCACGGGGGCAGACTGGCCATTCATCGGATCCACCAGAGTGGCAAAACCCAGACTGGTTTGCATGGCGATGACCTGACCGGCCATCACGAAGCTCTCCATCAGAAACTGGGTCATCAGACCGAGGGCAATACCGATCAGCAGTTGCTGGCCCAATACCAGAAAGCTGCCGGCCGAGAAGAGTTCAATGGGGGGCATTTTCGGAAGCAACGGGGCGATCAGAAAGGTGATGGCCAAAGCCAGCCCCATCCGTACCCGCGCAGGAGCAAGGCGGCTGCCAAATACCGCCATCACCATCAGCAGGCTGCTCACCCGCGCCAGCGGCCAGAGGATGGAAGACAACCACTCCATGATCAGAGCGGTTGTGTAGGTCATCCCACCACCTCGGGGATTTGGTTGACCATCAGCACGAAGAAGTCCATCAGACTCTGCAATCCCCAGTGAGCCCCCGCGCCCAGCGCAAACAGCGTCACGATGAGACGGGGCAGAAAGCTCAGGGTCTGTTCGTTGATGGAGGTGGCGGCCTGAAAGATGGCGACCACCAAGCCAACAGCCAAGCTGGGCAAGATCACGGCGCACACCATGATGGTCACCAGCCAGAGCGCCTCGCGAAAGACGTCAACAAAGGTTTCAGGACTCATGTTCGGGCTCCTTGCGCTCGACCGGCTAACCGGCACCCAGTCCGAAACTGTTGGCCAGCGACCCCAGAATGAGGTTCCAGCCATCCACCATCACAAACAGCATCAGCTTGAAGGGCAGCGAGACGATCATCGGCGAGAGCATCATCATCCCCATCGCCATCAGGATACTGGCGACCACCAGATCGATGACCAGGAACGGCAAGAACAACATAAAGCCAATCTGGAAGGCGGTTTTCAGCTCGCTGGTGACAAAGGCAGGGATCAACACCCGCAACGGTACATCCGCTGGTTTCTCCACCTGCACGTTGGCGATCTCCATAAAGGTATTGAGATCCTTGACTCGGGTCTGGGCCAGCATGAACTGGTGGATGGGCAACTCGGCCCGCTCCAGCGCCTCCTTGGCCTGGATGGTCTCGGCCAGATAGGGCTGCAGCGCCTCGTTGTTGATGCGATCCAGCACCGGCGACATGATGAAAAACGACATGAACAGGGCGATGCCGATCAACACCTGGTTGGAGGGGCTCTGTTGCAGACCGATCGCCTGACGCAAGATACCCAGCACCACTATGATGCGAGTAAACGAGGTCATCATGATCACCATGGCCGGCA
The DNA here is from genome assembly GCA_041319085.1 of Aeromonas veronii. Taxonomy (NCBI): domain Bacteria; kingdom Pseudomonadati; phylum Pseudomonadota; class Gammaproteobacteria; order Aeromonadales; family Aeromonadaceae; genus Aeromonas; species Aeromonas veronii. Next base: position 2,973,382 of record CP101033.1, read on the forward strand.
AGAAGGAGAGCGCGGTCATCAGTGCCAGCACTTGCAGGGTCAGGCTGTACTCCTGAGAGCCATCCCCCAGGGTCTTGACGGTCACCGCCGACATGGCGTCCTGTGCCAGCGTGGGCCAGGAGCAAAACAGGGGGATCAACAGGCTGACCAGCAGCCCCGTTTTCAGCAATAAACCGTTAGCTTTTTTCATGCTTGCCCATCAATTTGCCAAGCTGTTGCGAAAACGCCTGCGGCTGGCTCTCGTCCAGCGGCGCCTCTAGCCGGTAGAGAAAGTTGACCTGCTGCGGCGTTACGCCGACCAGCAACTGCTGTTCCCCCACCTTGACCACCAGCAACTTCTCCTTGTAACCCACCGGCAACGAGGCAATGACCCGCATCTGGCCGCCCCCCAGGGCCGTGGCAATCTTGCTCTTCTTGAGCAGAAAACCCAGCACCAGGATCAGGCCGATGACCATCAGGCTGGAGAGCAGCCAGGAGGTGATGCTGGGAGGATTAGCCCCCTCGGCCAGCGCCGGGGCCGCGAACAGTATCAGAGCGAGGGCACGGATCATTTGAGTTTCTTAATTCGCTCAATCTGGCTGATGACGTCGGTCAGGCGAATACCGAACTTGTCGTTCACCACCACCACCTCGCCGTGAGCGATCAGGGTACCGTTGACCAATACGTCCAGCGGCTCACCTGCAACGCGATCCAGCTCCACCACCGAGCCCTGGTTCAGCTGCAGCAGGTTGCGGATGCTGATCTGGCTACGACCCACTTCCATGGCGATGGTGACCGGAATATCGAGAATGGTATCGAGCTTGCGCCGCTCCTCGGCACTGATGGGGGCGTCGTCAGTCAGCTCCTCCAGGGGGGCAGGCTTGGCTTCGGCAGTGACCTGCTCCTCTAGCGCTGCAGCCCAGGCATCAGCCATCAAATCCTCTTCCTCAGTTCCGCTCATCTCTTTGTTTCCTTATGCTACTTCGTGACCGTTTACCGTAATAAACCGTCGATTATCGCTGTTGATTTTCGATACTGTGCTCGAGCTCTTCCAGCTCGGCCTCGCCATCGATGCGAACCCCGCCCCGAGTCACCAGATGCATCTCGGTCTTGACCCCTTCCGGACGTTTGAGTTTGTCGGTGATCTTGAGCGCCACATTCTCCTTGGTACGCCCCATCTTGGCGTGGAAGGTGGGCAAGTCCTCCACAAAGACCAGCAAATTTTCCGGCATCTCGACCGGGATGATATCGCCGGGTCGCAGTTCCATCAGTTCACGCAGGGTGAGTTCAGTCTCCAGCAGCTTGGCGCGCAGCTCCACCTTGACATCCATGATCTCGTCACGCAGCGCCTTGCTCCAGCGCACATCGGTATCCCCCTTGTCACTCTGCACCCCGGCATCCAGCAGCTCGCGGATCGGCTCCAGCATGGAATAGGGCATCGCCACGTGGAAATCGCCGCCGCCACCATCGAGTTCAATGTGGAACGAGCTGACCACGATCACCTCGGTCGGGCTGACGATGTTGGCCATCGCCGGGTTCACTTCGGAATCGAGATATTCGAAGCCCACGTCCATCACCGGCGCCCAGGCATCCTTGTAATCCTCGAACACCAGTTTGAGCAGCATCTGGATAATGCGCCGTTCGGTCGGCGTGAACTCGCGCCCTTCGATCTTGGCGTGATAACGGCCATCACCACCGAAGAAGTTCTCCACCAGGATAAAGACCAGCCGGGCCTCCATGGTGATGAGCGCCGTCCCCTTGAGCGGGCGGAAGCGCACCATGTTGAGACTGGTCGGCACAAACAAGGTATGAACATACTCGCCAAACTTGAGCATCTGCACGCCGTTGATGGAGACCTCGGCGGTGCGACGCATCATGTTGAACAGGCTGATCCGCATATGGCGGGCGAAACGTTCGTTCACCAGCTCAAGCGTCGGCATGCGACCACGGACGATGCGGTCCTGGGAGGAGAAGTCAAACTGGGTAACGCCAGGATCCCCCGCCGAACCTATCTCTTCCTCTTCAACATCATCGACACCGTGCAAGAGGGCATCAATTTCGTCCTGACTTAACAGATCGCTCACGCTTCACCTACTGCATTACAAAGCCGGTAAACAGCACTTGTTCGATAACGGGGGAAGAGACCAGGTCCTTGAGCACCCGACGGCACTCTTCCAGTGAATCCTTGCGCAGCTTCTCCTTGCCTTCGAAGGTCATCAGCTGTTCGGCACTGGCGGCACTGAATACCCGCAGCAAGGTGCCTTCAATGAGGGGAATATTTTGTGTGGCCAGCGTCTCGTCGGCGGTACCACGCACCATCAACTGGATCTTGATCTGCACCAGCCGATCCCGCTGGGCACCTGCGACGTTGAAGACAAAGGGGCGCGGCATCCCGACATACAGGGAAGGTTTAGGCGCTGCCACCTTGGGTTTTGCCTCGGCACCCTCCGCCGCTTCAGCAGGCGATTTCTGCGAGCCGGAGAGCATCAGGAAGGCGCCAGCAGCACCACCGCCCAGCAAAATAACCGCCAGGGCAATGATAATGATCAGCTTCTTTTTCTTGCCCGCGGCCGGGTCTTTTAGCGTCAACTCGTTATCGTCAGCCATCCCTTGTCCACCCTAGTCTCAAACTTGTTCGATATCATAAACTTACTCGGGATTGCATCAAGCATAGAAATCAATTCCGGAACCGTTTGTCGATTCCACCAGCAAACTGGGGTTGGAATTGGTGAGTTCCCCGTCAACCAGACCGTTACCGGACCGAGGCTGACCGCCACTCTGACCCTGCTGACCCTGCCCGCTACTAAAGGTGGGCTGGCCCTGTTGTTGCTGCTGTTGTTGCGGCTGTTGTTGCGACTGCTGCTGCACCTGCGTCTGACCAAGCTGGATCCCCTGCCCTGCCAACATGTCGCGCAGCCGTGGCATCGTCTGCTCCAGCATCTCGCGGGTCTGTCCATGTTGTACCACGAAATGGACGTTGGCCTGGCTGTCGGCTCCAATCTGGATCTGGATCTTCATCTTGCCAAGGCCGAGGGGGTCGAGCTGAATTTCGGCCTGTTGCAGTTTTTCGGCCAGCATCACGTTGACCTTCTGGTGCAATTCGGCAGGCGCTTCCTGACTGGCCAGTTTCAAATGGGGTAAATTCTGCGGCTCACGGCGCAGCGTGCCCTCGGCGGCGGGCGCCCGGCTATCGGCCACCAGTGGCTGGGGCTGGCTGTTCTGGCCATGCTGAACAGTCTGGCTCTGGCTGCTGTCACCGCTTGATGTCGTCGCAACCAAGCTCTTCTCCGCCTCACCGGCCTTCGGTTTTACCTCAAGCGAAACCGCTTTGCGCACCTCGTCGGTGCCCGTCACTTCCATCTGTTTGATGCCGGCTGAAATGGTCGACAACGGCGCTTGCGGCCCCTGAGATTCAGCCTGTGCCAACACTTGCTGCGGCGCCACCATCACAGGAGCGGCAGCGCTATCGGTCGGAGCCGTTGCATTTGTCGTCACGCTGCCCTGGGCTGCGGCACTTTCTCCGGCACTCTGCGCCGTCCTCACGGGCGCCGAACCTTGATTGGCTACTGTGGTAGTGGCTGTTTGCTGGCTGCCCTCGGCGGCACTCTTTTCTGCCCCCTTGCCAGCAGCACCACTGTTCTCTGCAGTGGTGGCAGTGGTTACGGTGCCCGCCTCAGGTTGCTTGAGCCCCTCGCTGAATGCCTTGAGCGCAGCCCCCTGAGTCGCAGCTTGCGCCGTTTGCCCCTTGCCGGTCACGACGCTGCTGGCTGCGGAGTCGGATTTGCTGTCGCCAGTTTCTTTTGTTGCGAGTGACTCAGCTGATTTGGCGGTGCTTGCCGACTCATCGACCGGCAGCACCTTGGCCAGCAGGGCCATCCGTTCTGCCCCCGTGAGGGGCTTGGTGTGCTTGCCATCCGCGGGGGTTTCGCCCTTGGCAGAGGCTTTTTCCCCAGACTGCTCATCCGGAGTGGTCGCGGCTTTCTCTCCCTCAGAGGAGAGGGCCGCGGGGGAGAGAACGGCAGAAGAGGCATCGCCCTGCGCCACCACACGCGCCGCAGAGGGCGATACGGTGGTGTCAGGAGTCGATTGGGCGGTCGTGGCCAACGGCGATTGCGCCCCGGTCTGACCGGCAAGCTGGCGGGCGATCCTGGCTGCGGCAGGGGCTGGCTCGCTTTCATCAAGCGCAATGCCCTCCTGCACACCCTCTTGCGGCAACGGATTGCCGTCTACCACAGTGGCGCTCTGTTGGGCCGTCACAGCCAGCTGGGGTGTCACTAGCGAGGTATCGAGCTTGAGGGAGTCTTGCAGACGCAGCAGAAAGTCGGTGGCAGGGACTTCCTCTACCTTGTTGTCGGCGTCAGGATCCTGCTCCTTGCCGGTCTCCTCTTTGGGAGCGGCGCTCTCGGTCGCCAAAGATTTGGCTGATCGGACATGGTTACCGCCCTGAGTGGCCTCGGCGGCGCCCTGTTCGCTGTTCCGGGCCTTGGCAATCAGGGTGGCGAAATCACCCTTGCTGTCGCTGCTGGTTCCCCCATCGATACTTTTGCTCTCGACGGAACCGCTCAGAGGCGCTTTGTCCAACCCGTTGGCCGGAGCCGAAGGCGTTTGTGTCAACAGTGTCTGCATCATGATGGGATCCCTGAATTCTGGTGGCCCCAAGGAGATGGCCGCCGACAATGTTCAGATCAAAGCAAGTTACAGGCCAGATTGATGAAAGCGTCGCAACATGGCGTACTCATCCAGCATCTTCTGCTCCTGACGCTGGGCTTTCTGCTGCTCGCGGCTCGCCTGCTTCTCCAGCAGCAGCTCTACCGCCTTGCGCCGCTGCTGGGCCGCCAGCCACTCTTCACGGCGCAATTCGAGGGCCTGACGCACCTGCAACACCCCTTCGTACTGCTGGGTCGCCGCCTGTTCGAGCTTGTTGATAAAGGCGTGATACTGGGTATTTTGCTGGGGCGAAATCCCCTGCAGGCCGCGATCGGTCCACTGTTGGTGATAGATCTGGCGGTACTGGTTGAGGGCATTTTGCTGATCCATGAACAACTTGAGATCCTGCTGCGCCTTCACCAGCGCCAGCGCACACTGCTGCTCCGCCTCCACCAGCCGATCGGCCAACAATACCAACCCTTTACTCATCGTCGACCTCTCTGTTACCGACCGTTATCAGCGCATCAATGGCATCGCCACCATCTGCAAGGCTTGCAGGCCATCATCGTAGTGAATGACCTCACGCATCCCCTGCTGCAAGAACTGATCCAGATAGGGTTTTTGAATGATGGCGCGGTCGATACGCGGATCGGAGCCCTGACTGTAGGCACCGATGGTAATGAGATCCCGGTTCTGCTGATAGAGGGAGTAGAACTGCTTGAGGGTGCGCGCCAGATCCATATGTTCCGGCGAGGTCACCATGGGCATGACCCGGCTGATGGACTTCTCGATGTCGATAGCCGGATAGTGGCCCGCATCGGCCAGCTCGCGCGACAACACTATGTGGCCATCGAGGATCGCCCGCGCCGCATCGGCAATAGGATCTTGCAGGTCATCCCCCTCGGTCAGGACGGTGAAGAAGGCGGTGATGGAGCCCTGGCCGTCACTGCCGTTGCCCGCCCGCTCCACCAGCGCCGGTAATTTGGCAAATACCGAGGGAGGATAGCCCTTGGTCGCTGGCGGCTCGCCCACCGCCAGCGCGATCTCACGCTGGGCCTGGGCATAACGGGTCAGTGAATCCATCAAGAGCAGCACATTAAGCCCCTGATCGCGGAAATATTCTGCAATGGCCAGCGCCGTTTCACACCCCTTTAGCCGCATCAGCGGCGAGGCATCGGCGGGAGCCGCTACCACCACGGAGCGGGCACGGCCCTCCTCTCCCAGAATGTCTTCAATAAACTCTTTCACTTCCCGGCCCCGTTCACCGATGAGGCCGACCACCACCACATCCGCCACCGAGCCGCGGGTCATCATGCCCAGCAGCACCGATTTACCGACACCGGAACCGGCAAACAACCCCATCCGCTGGCCCTGACCGACCGTCAGCACGGCGTTGATGGCGCGCACCCCCACGTCCATCGGCTGATGGATCGGGCGGCGAGAGAGCGGGTTGATGCGGTGCTGGGCAAACTGCACGGTCTGGGAGGAGAGAATGGGACCGAGGCCATCGAGTGGCTGGCCGATGCCGTCGATGACTCGACCTAGCAGGTTCATGCCGACCGGAATGCCGTGCTCTTCGGTGATGGGCACCACCCGGGCACCGGGGATCACCCCCTTGAGCTGCTCGCTCGGCATCAGATAGAGGCGATCGCCAGAAAAACCGACCACTTCAGCCTCCAGCGTCCCATCAAGGGTATCGATGCGACAGAGGGCACCGATGGCGGCACGGCAGCCGATGGCTTCGAGGGTCAGCCCCACCACCCGGGTCAATTTGCCGGCAACCGGCGGTTTGGGGGCGCTGTCGCGTACCTTGTACCCTTGCAACCGGTTCAGTAGCGAGCCGCTCATCTGGCCTCCTGGAAGCTAAAAAGTGCAGCCGGACGGCAACGTCCGGCATCAGTTATGGGCGTGGATCCTGCGACGCATTGTCCCGCAAGAAGTTGCGCAGCAACTGATCGATGCGCCCGGAGAGGGTCAAATCGATGCTGGAGAGCTCGGTGGCCAGTTGCAGATCGCCGGGGGAGAGGGTGGGATCGCGCTGCAATCGCCAGTGGCGCTTGGCGCACTCTTCGGCGCCAAATGCCTGTTCGATGCGTGCGATATCGTCGGGATGCAGCATCAGGGTCACCCCCTGTTCGGCGGCGGGCAGCAAGGCCAACCCCTCTTTAAGAGCCTCCAGCAGAATGCGGGGGGAAGTCTCTGCTTCGTGACGAATGAGCGCGCGGGCCAGTTGCATCACCAGCGAGACCAGTTGCTGCTCTACCGCCTGATCCAGCTCGTTAAGCGGATTGGCAAGGCGGGCGGCGAGCCCCTGCCAGTGGGCGATCTCCTGCTCCACCAACTCGCGGCCCATAGCCAGCCCCTCCTCGCGCCCCTGTTCGAGACCGGCGGAGTGGCCCTGTTGCAATCCTTCCAGCTTGCCCTCTTCCATCCCTTTGGCATAACCGGACTCGCGTCCCTCGGCCATTCCCTCTTCCCAGGCGGCCTGGCGGATCGCTTCGAGCTCTTCGGCGGTGATGCTGGGGGTCGGCTCCTGTTCGGGCTCCGGCTCCACCACCTCCTCTTCCTGCTGATACCAGTCAGGGGCCAGGCCGAGGGCATTGGTGGGCGCCCCCGCCTCTACCTCGACCTCCATCTCGGGCCAGCCCCAGGTCTCAACCCGGGCATCATCGCCCTCGGGGCGCACATAACCACGCAGTTTGTTATTCATGCTTTGCGCGGCTCCTCGCCACAGCCTGATGCGGGCTTGGCATCGCGGTTCTGTTTATGGGCCATGGCTTAGAGGAACTCCTCGCCGCCACCGGCCCCCAGCATGATCTCGCCGGCATCCGCCAGACGACGGGCGATGGAGAGGATCTCCTTCTGGGCCGCTTCCACTTCGGAAACCCGGATCGGCCCCATCGCCTCCAGATCGTCCGCCAGCATTTCGGCCGCCCGTTTAGACATGTTCTTGAAGATCTTCTCGCGCATCTGATCGTCGGAACCCTTGAGGGCCCGTTGCAGCAGATCCCCCGGCACTTCCCGCAGCATGGTCTGGATGCCGCGATCGTCCACATCGATGAGGTTTTCGAACACGAACATCAAATCCTGGATTTGCTGGCTCATCTCCTCGTCCGAATCACGGATGGAGTCCATCAGCTGGCCTTCGATGTTGGTATCCAGGTAGTTCATGATGTTGGCGGCAGCCTTCAGGCCACCCATCTTGGCTGCCTGGGCACCGGCCGCACCGGCGAACTGTTTCTCCATGATATCGTTCAGCTCTTGCAACGCAGCCGGTTGCACCTCTTCGAGGTTGGCGATACGCATCACCAGATCGAGGCGCACCTGCTCCGGGAACTGGCTCAGGATCTCGGCGGATTGCTCCGGATCCAGATAGGAGAGCACGATAGTCTGGATCTGCGGGTGTTCGTTCTGGATGATGCTGGCCACCTGACGGGCATCCATCCACTTGAGGGAGTCGAGGCCACGGGCACCGGAACCGAGAATGATCTGGTCCACCAGGTTGCTCGCCTTGTCCTCGCCAAGGGCTGCCACCAGCGCCTTGCGCACGAAGTCTTCGCTGCCGATACCTATGTTGGTGTACTTCTGGATATCGTCGATGAATTGACGGTGCACTGCCGCCACCCGATCGTGGCTGAAGTCGGACATGGAGGCCATCGACATACCGAGCCGCTGCACCTGCTTGGGCTCGAGATGACGGAAGATTTGGGCGGCATCCTCTTCATTGAGGCTCAGCATCAGCACCGCAGCCATCTCAATCCCCGACATCTGGTCGAGGATCAGGCGCTGACTGTCGGTGATGTCATTGCCGGTGACTTGATTCTTCTTTTCAGGCATCTTTGTTCGTTACCCATTCTTTAATGACCTGAGCGGCCAGATCCGGCTCGTTCGCCACCAGCGCACGGACCGCCTTGAGCAAGTCTTCATCACGATGCAGATCAGGCAGTTTCAGCTGACCATCGCGCAGACCGAATACCGGTTCCGCTTCTGCCTGTGCCGCCAGCAGACTGAGTTCGTCGTCGCCACCCAGTACGGTGTGGTTGTCGAAGTCCAGCTCTCCTTCCGGTTTGGCATCCGGGTAGAGCAGTCGCTTGAGCATGGGGCGAACCACGGTGACGATCAAGACGATGATCACCAGTACCGAGGCGGCAATCCGCACCGCACGCCAGAACCAGGGCTGATCATAGATGGGCAGATCGGCGACGGTTTCCAGCTCGGGTCGGTTGAACGGAATGGCAACCACCTCAAGGGTATCACCACGGGTCACATCAAAGCCAAGGCCACCGCTCAGCAGACGGCGCAGGGTATCGAGTTCAGGCTGGGTACGGGGCTCGCGGGTCACCTTGCCATCGGCGCCGGGCATCGCCTTGTAATCCACGGCAACCGAGACGGTCATGCGGCGAATGCCGCCCATCTGGCGACGGGTATGGCTGACGGTGGTATCCAGTTCGAAGTTGCGGGTCGCCTCTTTGCGGGAACGGCCCGAGGCAGCAGCGCTAGCGCCATCAGCCGTGGCGGCCTGCTCGGGAATGTTGGTGGCGGCGGGTGGCTGGTTGGAGAGGGCACCGGGCACACCACCATTGCTGCCGCTGGCGCTGTTCTCTTCCATGGTCATTTCGGAGCGCACCGCAGGCAGGTCTGGGTTGTAAGTTTTGCGGGTCAGCTCCTGCTGGGAGAAGTCGAGTGAAAGATCCACTTCCGCCGTATAGTTGTCGGCACCCAGCACCGGGATCAGGATGGCGTCAATTTTTTGTTTGTACTCCAGCTCCTGCTTCTGCTGCATGGCAAACTCTTTGCGAGTCTGGGCAGAGAGCGGGTCTTGCGAGCCGGAGTTGAGCAGGCGACCATTCTGGTCGGTCACGGTGACGCGGGTCGGTTCGAGGCCATGAACGGCAGAGGCGACCATATCGACGATGGAATCCACCTCACCCTGCCCCAGCGCCGTCCCTTTCAGGTTGAGCACCACGGTGGCACTGGGTTTGCGTTCGTTGCGGGCGAATACGTTGTCTTTGGGGATGGCCAGCAGCACCTGGGCCTTGGCCACATTCTGGAACTGCTCGATGGCGCTCGCCAACTGGCGCTCGCGGCTCAGCTTGAGACGCTCGCTCTCCATCCGCTGGCTGACGCCAAAACTGGAATCTTTCAGCAGGATATCTTCACCGCCGTTGCTGGCATCGGCGGCATTGGCGAGACCGGCACGGGTCAGCGCCAGCTTGATATTGGGGTAGTTCTCGGCACTAACCAGTACGCTTTTGCCCTCCACTTCATAGGGGATCTTCTGCTGATCGAGGAAGTCGAGGGTCTTCACCAGCTCCTGGGTGGTGTAGGTGCCAAGCGGGCGCATGTCCGGCTCCTTGCCCCACAGCAGGATGAAGACGGCAATGGCCAGACAGATGGCAAGCCCCAGGATCAGGGTGATTTGCCGCAGCACATCGGTGTTGGACAAGAAGCCCAGCGCCGAGCTCTTCTGCTCATTTTCATCAAGGGCGGCGGTGCCCTCATCGTTTATCAGCAGATCGCCGTTTTGGTCAGTAGCCACGATTTATGTCCTTGTTGCTGACATGTTCATGATGCTCGGTCGCCATGATGCGTTGCAATCCTTTATACCGGCATGTTCATGATGGTTTTGTAGGCATCGACCATCTTGTTGCGCACCTGTACCGTGGCTTCAAAGGCGATGGACGATTTTTGGCCCGCGATCATCACCTCGGCCAGATCCACCGACTTGTCGCCCATATCGAAGCGGGTACGCAGATCATTGGCGGCGCCTTGCAGCTCGTTGACGTTGCCGAGCGCCTGTTGCAGCAGCTGACCAAAGTCGGAAGTCACGGGACGACCGGGCTGTGCCAGCGGCGTTGCGCCTGCTTCGATCTTGAGCGCCTGCATCTCTTGCATCAGGCTGCTTGCACTTATTTCCATTTTCCATCCCCAGACAAATCATTGACGCTGGCATGCAATAAGCAATTAAAGTGCCAATCAGAAAAACATCATGTCAGGCAAGGGGTATAGCGGGATCATCAGCAGGATAAAACGCGGAAAATGTGATCGCTCCTGCCGGTTGTTCAACTCGATACTCAACCGACAGGAGATGGCTCTTCACCCTTATTGGGTCAGATCCTTGTCGATCCAATATTTGGAACCAGAGATATTGGCATCGAGCAGCAAGCCCTTCTCGCCAATCTGGTAGATCGCCATGCCGCCGTTGTATTTGGCTCTCAGCTCAGCACTCTCCTTGCCTGCCACTACCCCCACTTCGGAGGTGGCCTCCCACCCCTGGGTCACGAAGGCATCAAATCTGGCCTTGTCTTCAAACAGGATCACCTGCTGATAGAACTTGCCGCCAATCCCGGCCGCCACCCCCGCGCCAAACATCTTCATATAGGTGTGCTTGCCAGTTTTGCGATTGACCGCCACTCCGGCGCCCTGATTGGTATGCAGCATCAGGGAGAACTTGCGCGAATCGAACACCGCATAACCATAAGCCTTGTCAAACAGCAGCTTGGCTGAGGGCTGCTCGTTGAACAGCCGTACCAGTGCGGTATCTGCCATGGTGTTAAGGGCCAGCCGGGCCTCTGGCACCGTCTTGGGATTCAACATCTCATCGAGCTTCTTGTCGGCAACTTTCAACCACTCCTTGCCGGTCGCGATGCTCTTGTCGGTCCAGACCCCGGCGGTGTTGAAAGCATCCTCACCCCAGGCGGAGATGGAGGCCCAACTCTTCTTGGAAAAATCGCTGACATCCTGCCACACCTCCTTGCCGGTCTCGCTCACCGCCGTCCCGAGATCGGAGGCGGCGGCCTTGAGCTTGGCCCAGTCGGCATAACAGGGTGAGAACGCCAGACTCAGTGACAAGGCCAGCAACCAGTTACGATTGTTCATCTTTTTGCTCCCATTCCGTGTTACCCGTTTACGCCCCATCACCCTAGTTTTAGGTCATGGCCGACATAAACAAGTTTGTCATGCATGTCGTGCGCGGGTCATTCCGCATTATCGGGACGACGGGCTATTGAGGCAATCATTGAGTCTAGTCTCATTCCACGCTTGGCGATTGATCCTATACGGCAGCTATAAAAAAAGCTGTTCGCCCGTGGCGAACAGCTTTGATGACAGCACAGGCAGAGGCGCTTATTCGACCATCATCACCTTGCAGGTGTTGGTACTGCCCACGGTTTCCATCTTGTCACCGTGAGTCAGCAGCACCATATCGCCGCTCTGTACCAGACCTTTGGCCTTCAGCACGTCCAGCGCGTCACGGCACACTTCGTAGACCGGCTTGGTCTCGTCACCGTCGAACATTACCGGGGTGACGCCACGGTAGAGGTTGGTCCAGGCCAGGGTCTTGTTGTGGGGAGACATGGCGAAGATCGGCAGACCGGAGCTGATACGGGACATCAGCAGCGGGGTGGTGCCGGATTCGGTCAACGCCACAATCGCCTTGACCCCTTCCAGGTGGTTGGCGGCATACATGGTGGACATGGCCACCGCCTCTTCCACCGAGGTGAAGGTGTAGTTCATGCGATGGTTGGAGACGTTCAGACTCGGGTGCTTCTCGGCACCGACACAGACGCTCGCCATGGAGGTTACAGTCTCGATGGGGAACTGACCGGCGGCGGTTTCGGCGGAGAGCATCACCGCATCGGTACCATCCAGCACGGCGTTGGCCACGTCCATCACTTCGGCACGGGTCGGCAGCGGCGCGTTGATCATCGACTCCATCATCTGGGTCGCGGTGATCACCACACGGTTCAGACGACGGGAGTAGCGGATCAGCTTCTTCTGTACGCCAACCAGCTCGGGGTCACCGATCTCGACACCCAGATCACCACGGGCGACCATCACGGCATCGGAACCGAGGATGATGTCTTCCATCGCCTCATCGGTGGCGACGGTTTCGGCACGCTCAACCTTGGCCACGATCTTGGCATTGGAACCGGCTTCGCGGGCCAGTTCACGGGCGTAGCGCAGGTCATCACCACTGCGTGGGAAGGAGACGGCCAGATAATCCACGTTCATCAGCGCGGCTGTCTTGATATCTTCCTTATCTTTCTCAGTCAGGGCCGGAGCGGAGAGACCACCCCCTTTCTTGTTGATGCCCTTGTTGTTGGAGAGCGGCCCGGCCACGGTCACCGTGGTGTGAATACGGGTACCTTCAACCTGTTCGACTTGCAGTTGCACGCGGCCATCATCCAGCAGCAGGATGTCGCCCGGAACCACATCATTTGGCAGACTCTTGTAGTCGATGCCGACCTGCTCCTGACAACCTTCACCCTTGCCAAGCGCCGCGTCGAGCATGAACTTGTCACCGATGGCCAGATAGATTTTGCCATCCTTGAAAGTGGACACACGGATTTTCGGGCCTTGCAAATCGCCCATGATGGCGACGTGACGACCGAGCTTGGCAGCAATGTCACGCACCTGATTGGCGCGCAGGATATGGTCTTCAGCAGTGCCGTGAGAGAAGTTCATCCGCACCATGTCGGCCCCGGCGCGGATGATCCCTTCGAGGATCCCTTCGCGGTCGGTAGCTGGACCGAGTGTGGTTACAATCTTTGTACGTCTAGGCATGAAAGACTCCAATATGAAGTTGATACGACTTGCGATTCTGCCCCATCAAGCCCATGGCTCGATGCACCCGTTTGCAAACCATCCGGGTGATTTTTGTTATTAAATTACAAGTCTACACCAAGGCAGGTGGCATAGACAGTTGAGAGCCAACGCCCCAGTGATTCAGGAAGAGTGCGGGGTATCGAAGCGGGATTCGCGCAATCCCTCTTTCACTTTTTTCAGATTTTCGCGAAATTTCATCCCCCTACGCAGGGTAAAACCGGTCGCCAGCACATCTACCAGTGCCAGCTGGGCGATGCGAGATGCCATCGGCATATAGACATCGGTATCTTCCGGCACATCCATGGAGAGCACCAGATTGCATTCGCGGGCCAGCGGGGAATCCTTGGCAGTCATGCCGATCACTGTGGCATCGTTCTCACGGGCCAGCGCGGCGATTTCGACCAGCGCCTTAGTGCGGCCAGTGTGGGAGATCAGCACCACCACATCCCCTTCGCTGCTGTTGATGCAGCTCATGCGCATCATGACGATATCGTCAAAACTCACGACCGGAATGTTGAAGCGGAAGAATTTGTTCTGGGCATCGCGGGCAACGGCGGAGGAGGCGCCCAGGCCGAAGAAGCTGATCTTCTTGGACTGAGTCAGGATATCGACGCAACGATTGATAGCGGAGATATCCAGGCTATTTTTGGCGGCATCCAGACAGGCCATGGTGGATTCGAAGATCTTGGCGGTGTAGGTATCCGGCCCATCTTCCGCTTCCACATGACGATTTACATAAGGCGTGCCATTGGCCAGGCTCTGGGCCAGATGGAGTTTGAAATCAGGAAAGCCCTTGGTATCGAGACGGCGGCAAAAGCGGTTGACGGTCGGTTCACTGACGTCGGCCATCTTGGCCAGGGCGGCAATGCTGGAGTGAATGGCGGTCTGGGGAGACGCTAAAATCACCTCGGCAACCTTGCGTTCTGATTTACTGAAACTTTCCAAGTTGTTCGTAATTTTATCAAGGGTATTCATCATCACCACCAGGCATTTTTGTAATTTAGCTTCAGTGTCTTTGCACTCAATCTACGGCTAAGCAGGTTTCCAATAAGGCTAAGCACTATACAAGACAAGCGGTTATCGCAACTAACGCCTGTCATACAAAGTATGACTCATCTCTAATTATTTCGTACTTTTCGTTACAAAACGTCACTTTTTCGTGAAAGCGCTTACAAATGTTGCAAAGCAACAACACTGTGAGCAGGCGCACGTTTGTATCGTTCCGGCGAGTGAGCTGGGCTCAGTTGGGGTAGAATGGGCCACCATAATCCAACAATAATGTCGGGGCAGCACTGTCGTCCCCATCCTGTAACGAAGGAGTTGTTATGCAGCATACTCATGCGCTGGTCGGTGATGTCGGCGGCACCAATGCGCGGCTGGCCCTGTGTGAGCTGGCCACCGGTACTATCTCTCAGGCAAAGACCTACTCAGGTCTGGCCCACCCCAGCCTTGAAGCCGTGGTACGCCTCTATCTGGACGAACACAAGGTAGAGGTGGGTGAAGCTTGCATCGCCATCGCCTGCCCCATCAACGGTGACTGGGTCGCCATGACCAACCACAGCTGGGAGTTCTCCATCAGCGAGATGCAGAGCAATCTCGGGCTGGCTCGCCTGCAGGTGATCAACGACTTTACTGCGGTCTCGATGGCGGTGCCGGTATTGGCGGAATCGGATCGCATCCAGCTAGGCGGCGCGGCGCCGGTGGCTGGCAAACCCATCGCCATCTATGGTGCGGGCACCGGCCTTGGGGTCGCGCATCTGGTCAAGGCGGGCGAACAATGGCTGAGTCTGCCGGGTGAAGGGGGTCATGTGGATTTTGCCGCCAACACCGAAGAGGAAGATGCGGTATTGCAGGTGATGCGGGGTGAGTTGGGCCATGTCTCGGCTGAGCGTTTCCTCTCCGGCCCGGGTCTGGTCAATCTCTATCGCGGGCTGGTGAAGTCAGATGGCCGTGAGCCCGAGCCGTTCGCCCCCAAAGACATTACCGAGCGCGCGCTGGCCGGGGAGTGTCTCGATTGTCGTCGCACCTTGAGCCTGTTCTGCGTGCTGATGGGCCGCTTTGCCGGCAATCTGGCCCTCAACATGGGCACTTTCGGCGGCGTCTATATCGCAGGCGGCATAGTGCCGCGCTTCCAGGAGTTCTTCACCGGTTCCGGTTTCCGGGTCGCCTTTGAAGACAAGGGGCGCTTCAAGTCCTACCTCAAGGAGATCCCGGTGTTCCTGATCACCCATGAAGGACCGGGACTGCTCGGCGCGGGCGCTTACTTGCGCCAGTCGATGGGGATCACTATCTGATTGAAAAGAGGCGCGAGGCGGGATCATTCATGGTTCAGCCTCGATTCAGTGTGAATGGCATAACGTAGCTGCACGTAACCAAGAGTGTTGTGCTTCACAAGGGGTGGAAAGCGATGCTCATCCGCTGGATACGTTTGTCACCTGACAAGCCTGAACTGTTTCAACCGGCCTTTTGGCCGGTTTTTTTATGTCTGACATCCGGGATTACTGGGCTAGCGCCTTCAACTGCGCCTTGTCTGGCGGATTATTCCAGTCGATGGGGCCATGGGTAAAACGGTACTGCAACCGTGGCAGACTGGTCTCCAGCCACTCTTCGCGAAAATAGGCATAACCCTGATCCCAATCCGGATCATTGGCCCAACCGGTCTGCAGGAAGTAGAGGCGAGTACCCTGCCCTTCCGGAACAAAGCGCAGACAAACCTGGGTTTTCTGCTGACGGATATGGGGCAGACTGGGTGGAAAATTCCAACTGAAGCTGAGCAGGTCATAGGGCATGACAGCCATCACCCGGCACCCTTCGCTACCACGCTCGCCTAAGGGAGCATCAGGCCTGAAGTAGATCTCGAAAGGGCCATTCGGTTCGGCCACCATCAAGCATTCAGGAGCCAGAAAGCTGCGCAGACCGCTCTCGGTGGTCCAGGCGTGCCAGACATCGTCTATGTGCGCCGGAACAAAAATGTTGCCTTCAATCTGTTTATTGTCCATAAATCAGCGATCCTCAAGCCATCCATACAGTGGACTCCGGCAGTATAGCCCCATGACAAATACAATGGACAGGGCTTAATCACCCCCTTGTCATTGGCATCAGATTAACCTGCCGCCGTGCGACTACCTCAGCGAACAGGGGCTTGATCCGGGAGGGCATCATGATCCGGCTCATGGAAGAACACGACATTCCCCAACTGGCCCGGCTGTTTTTAAAGAGCCGTCGGGATACCTTTCACTGGGTCGAGCCAGCCTGTTTCAGGGCGGATGATTTTGCAACACAGACCCATGACGAAATCATCTGGGTGGCAGAGCGAGGGGGACATCTATGTGGCTTTATCGCCATCTGGCAGCCTGAAGCGTTCGTGCACCATCTCTATGTCAGCGCGCAATGGCATGGTCAGGGCATAGGGCGATCCCTGCTCGAACATGGCCTGGCGGATGCGCAGCACCAACCCAGCCTCAAGGTGACAACCCGCAACACCGCTGCGGTGTATTTTTACCATCGCTTGGGGTGGCAAAGCACTGAAGAGACCGGTCACTGCGAGATAACCGGCCCCTGGTGCAAATTGATCGCCCCTTGGCCAAAGCGCCCATAGGTCAGCGGTCTGATATTGTCTCTCTGTTCACCGTCTACTGGCACTCAACTTAATAAAAAACCCCGAGGTCGCGATAGGAATGGCCGTCACCGCCACCTCCGCACAGATCAGGGCGTGCGCGACTCACGCTGGGGGCGCGGTAAGTGGCTTATCAAGGATCATGAGATGCGGTGGAGGTTTATGAAAGATCATTCGCCAGTCGTGTAGGTACGTGATAAGGCGGGCCCCTCGCAGTGGGCAGCCAAGGCCACCGCAGTACCGGGTAAAAAAGCCAATAAAAACAATGCCAGTCAGACTTATCTGACTGGCATTCTGCCCAACGGTATCTTCAATAGCGACATGCTTTACCGCAAACGGATCACTCAATCCTTGGCAGCGTCCATCACACCCTCTTCGGAGTGCGCAGGCAGGATCAGGTTGAGCAGGATGGCGGCAACAGATGCCAGGCCAACGCCGGCCAGCGCGAAGTCGCCAATCTTCATCTCCAGCGCACCGACACCGACGGTCAACGTCACGGCGACGATGGCGATATTGCGTGACAGCCCCAGATCCACCTTGGATTCCACCAGCGTCTTGAGGCCGATAGCGGCGATGGATCCGAACAGCAGCAGCATGATACCGCCCATCACCGGCATCGGGATGGAGGTGAGCAGCGCATTGAACTTGCCGAAGAAGGCCAGAATGATGGCAAACACGGCGGCCCAGGTCATGGTGACCGGATTGAAGTTGCGAGTGATCATCACGGCACCGGTCACTTCGGCGTAGGTGGTCACGGGTGGGCCACCGATGAAACCGGCGAAGCAGACGCCGATGCCGTCACCGGCCAGCGTACGGTGCAGACCCGGATCCTTGGTGTAATCCTTGCCAGTCACGCCACCAATCGCCAACACGCCACCGATATGCTCGATACAGGGGGCAATCGCTACCGGCAGCATAAACAGGGCGGCGGCCCAGTTGATCTCCGGGGTTTCGAAGTGAGGCAGCGCCAACCAAGGGCTATTGACCAGACCGTCGAAGTTCACCTGACCCATCAGCACGGCAGAGACATAACCGGCAATCACACCGCACAGGATGGGGATCAGCTTGATCCACCCCTTGCAGAACACCGCTGCAATCAGGGTGACCGCCAGTGAGATACCGGCCAGCGTCAACGCAGTCCCCGCAGGCATCACCTGCTCACCACCGGCACGGCCCATCGCCATGTTGCAGGCAACCTGCGCCACTGAGAGACCGATCACCATGATCACCGGGCCAATCACCACGGGTGGCAGCAATTTGTGTACAAAGCCCATGCCCCGCACGCGAATGAGTGCAGCCAGGATGAAGTACATGAAACCGGCAGCAAACAGGCCAAACATGGTGGATGGCAATCCCCAGGTCTGGGTGGCGTAGATGATAGGGGCGATGAAGGCAAAGCTGGAACCGAGGAAAATCGGGACCTGGCGGCGGGTGCAGAGCTGGAACAACAGGGTTCCCACACCGGCGCCAAGCAGGGCCATGGAGGGGTTCAATCCGGTGAGCAGGGGCACCAGAACCATGGCACCGAAGGCGACAAACAGGATTTGCAGCCCGGCGACACTTTGCTTGACTAAGGAAAACATGGATGTCCTTAATTTTTTGATAACTGATGGGGATATTTATCACTTTTCAGTTATCACAAGACTTTTTCAAGGCACGAAATGAACACAAAATCGTCACTCGTGACCTTTTACTGCTTGGGGAGGGCATGAAACTGGCTTTTTAGGCAGGATTCGTTGCTACAAGCATCGAGTACGCGATTTTACGCATTATTGTGGCGAACGCCAATCGTTTTTCTATCATGTTTATTGTGTTCAGGGTCAAAAATGCCGCCATCCAGAGGGCGATCTATAATAGATACTGTGAATAAAGATGGACAAGGAGTCCCCATGTCACAGCCCCCATTCAAAACCAGCCAGCGCCGATTGCTGATCGGCTCTGCCATCGCACTCGCCCTGTTTGCGAACCCATTCAGTTATGATTTTACCCACAATGAGTGGCAAATGAATCAGGCCTATGCCAAGTCCTGCTTTGTTGCTGGCACCCGCATCACGATGGCCGATGGCTCCATCCGCCCCATCGAAACGCTGCGGGTCGGTGAACAGGTGCTGGATCAGCATGGCGGCAGCAACCAGATCCGGGCGATCGAACGGGTACTGCTGGGAGAGCGCAGGCTATACGGGATCAACAAGCTGCCGCCATTCTTTACCGCAGAGCACCCTCTGCTGACCACTCGGGGCTGGGCGGCCATCTCACCCGCCATGACCCGAACCGAAAACCCGCAACTGACGGTGCTGCCGCTATTTACCGGCATGCAGATAATGTGTCGCCCGGCACATGGCGTGGTGACGGGCAATCTGGCCCTGCAACCCCAACCAGAGTTACTGCTGGTGGAGTCACTCTGCTGGATCGAGGCGCCTCCCACTACCGCACTTTTCAATCTGCTGCTCGATGGCAGCCACAGCTATATCGCCAATGAGCTGATCGTTCACAACAAAGATGGCGATGGTAGCAGTGGGGGAAGCGGCGGAGGCAGCGATGATAGCGGCGGAGGCAGCGATAGCGGCGGTGGCAGCAATAGCGGCGGTGACAGCAATAGCGGCGGTGACAGCAATAGCGGCGGTGGCAGCAACAGCGGCGGTGGCAGCAACAGCGGCGGTGGCAGCGATAGCGATGGGGGCAGTGATGATAGTGGTGGCCAGGGCGAGCATGCTGGCGGTGAACGACATGGTGGCGGTGAACGGCATGCCGGCGGTGAAAAACATGCAGGGGGAGATCGCCATGGCGGCGGTCGCGGACTTGGCAATGGCCTTGATGACAACGGCGTGGATGCCGTCGATGCCAACGGCAACAAACTCAGAGGCGATGGCACTATCGATGACAACGGCGTGGATGCCGTCGATGCCAACGGCAACAAGCTCAGAGGCGATGGCACTATCGATGACAACGGCGTGGATGCCGTCGATGCCAACGGCAACAAGCTCAGAGGCGATGGCACCATCGATGACAACGGCGTGGATGCCGTCGATGCCAACGGCAACAAACTCAGGGGTGATGGCACCATCGATGACAACGACGTGGATACCGTCGATGCCAACGGCAACAAGCTCAGGGGTGATGGCACCATCGATGACAACGGCGTAGATACCGTCAATGCCAACGGCAACAAACTCAGAGGAGATGGCACGGTCGATGATCGCCAGCAAGTGCTTACCGATGAGCAGGAGCGGGCGCTGCTCAACAACGGTTTTCGCCAACAGGGGCAACCATGATGCGATATCTGTTACCACTCCTCCTGCTTGGCCTCGCTGGCTGCGCCACGGTCGACACCCCGCCGCTTTACCATCAGATGGATAAGGCCGATGTTCAACTGGCCAATCAGGCCCTCGCCAAGGCGCTGGAAACCCGCACCAAAGGGCAGAGCCTCACCTGGTTCAATCCGGCCAGCCGTCACTCGGGCAGCGTCACCCCGCTGCGCACCTTCCGCCATACCAGTGGGGAGTGGTGTCGCGACTATCGCGAGCAACTCTATATCGGCAAGGCCAGTCAGCAATGGCAGGATACCGCCTGCCGCAATCAGCAAGGGCGCTGGCGACCACTACGCACTTAATGCGTGACGGGATAAACGAAAGGGGGTAGCAGCGCTCCCCCCCTTGTCATCTTGACCGACCCATTATCTGGGCAGTGGATCCGAGGTTATACCCGACGATAAGGAAGGTAAACCGGCTCCCACATGTGGTTAAGGATATGCTGCTGCAGATCCTGACCGATCAGCGGGTGGGAGGGATCCCGACGCACGATATCCTTGAGCACGGCGGTGGCCACATGCACCGAGATGCTGCGCAGCTCGCGAATGCGCGGATAGACGGCCCCTTTCGCCAAATCCACCTCACTCACGCACTCGGCCAGCGCAAAAGCAGCGGTAGTGAAGATATCGGGCGTGATCTCGCGGATCTGGCTGACGATGGCCGCCAAACCCACTCCGGGGAAGATAAAGACGTTATTGCCCTGCCCGACCCGGAAATCCTGCCCCTCGTAGCTTACATCCTTGAACGGGCTGCCGGTGGCAACGATGGCCTTGCCCTTGCTCCAGCGGTAGATATCTTCCGGCAGAGCTTCACAGTTGGCGGTCGGGTTGGAGAGCGGGAACACCATGGGGCGCTCGCAATGCTGCAGCATCAGCTGGACGTGCTCTTCCTGGAAGGCACCGCCCGATCCGCTGGTCCCCAGCAGCACGGTAATGGGCACATGACGCAGCACATCGGCCAGATTGGCCTTGCCGGGCACCTCGGTGTCCCAGCCAGCCAGCAGCAGCCCCGGTTTGGCGTAACGGCGTTTGTACTCGTCGAGCCCGTCCCGGTTGTCACACACCAGCCCCTGGGTATCCAGAATGTAGATGCGATCGCGGGCCGCCTGCGGTTCCATCCCCTCGCGGATCATCCCCGCGCAGATCTGATCCGCGACGCCAACCCCACCGGCGCCAGCGCCGTAGACCAGATAGTTCTGCTGACCCAGGGTCTCCCCCTTGACCTTGACTGCACCTATGATACCGGCCAGCACCACGGCACCCGTGCCCTGAATGTCATCGTTGAATGACGGCAGCGCCTGCTGGTAGCGAGCCAGATTGTTGAAGGCGTTGGATTTGCTGAAGTCTTCCCACTGCAACACGGCATTGGGGAAGTGGCGCTTGACCCCGGCGACAAATTTGTCGATGAAGTCGTCGTACTCCTTGCCGCGAATGCGCTTGTGGGGCTGACCCAGATACATGGGATCATCCAGCAGTTTCTGGTTGTCGGTGCCTACATCCAGTGCGATGGGCATGCAGCAGGCGGGGTGAATACCGGCCCCCAGGGTATAGAGAGAGAGCTTGCCGATGGGAATACCCATGCCGCCAACACCTTGGTCTCCGATCCCCAGAATGCCCTGGCTATCGGTCACCACAATGATGCGGATCGATTTGGCATCGAAGTGACGAGCCTGACTGCCCATGTCATCCACGTTGCCCGGGGTGATGTAGAGTCCGCGCGGCTTCTGGAAGCGGTGACTGAACTCCTGACACGCCTTGCCCACTGTCGGGGTATAGATGTAGGGGGTCATCTCCTCTACATGGCGTGACAACAGGGCATAGAAGAGGGTTTCGTTACGATCCTGCAGGGCTCGCAGGTTCTGATACTTCTCGATATCGCTACAAGCACTCTTGAACCCTTCGTACACTCGCTCCAGCTGGGCTTCAAAGGTCTGCACCTGAGGTGGCAGCAAGCCATCGAGATCGAAATCGGCCCGTTCCTGTTCGGTAAAGGCGGTGCCCTTGTTGAGATAGCGATTGTTAAGCAGATCAGTGCCGGTCAGTGCAACGGGGCGAAAATCCTGTCCTTGTGCATCTTTCCACAGCAGATATTGTCCGGTAGCCATAGTCATTCTCTTTGATTTACGTGAAATTGCCGTTCGGCAGGAGAGCAAGACTCATAATGAAATCAATCATATGACGTTTATTCAATCGGTTTTGTGAGCTTGGGCATACCCTGCGGCCAAAATAGGCCTTCGGCGGCTCCGACAAGACAAATATTCACGGCAAGAAATGAGACTCATGCTAGCATGGCGGACAACCCAGCCACCCTTCACAGCATCACCGCCGGGAGTGACCCTGATGCCCTCGACTCTGCCAGCCTGTCCCCCCTTCTTCTTGCCATGCGCCTGATCCCGCTACTTTATCTATGGCTGTGCCTGACCTGCCAGTCGGCTCTCGCCGCACCGGGCCGGGTGCTCAACATCATCGTCGGCGAGTGGCCCCCCTTTGTCTCGGAGCAGTCCAAACAGCACGGGCCGGTGGCCCACCTCATCCGCGATCTGTTCAAGGAGGCAGGCTATGAGGTGAAATTCCATTTCGCCCCCTGGGGTAGGGTCTATTCGCTGGCGGCCAACAGCCAGCTCTACGACGCCACCGCCGTCTGGATGTACAAGCCGGAGCGGGAACAGGATTTTCTGTTCAGCGCAGCGGTGCTGCAGGAGCAGTTTGTCTTCTTCTCCCTCAAATCACGGCAGTTACAGGCCGAGCGCCTTGAGCAGATCATCGGCATGCGGTTGGGGGGCGATATCGCCTACAGCTACGGGCCCGAGCTGGACAAGATGGTAGCGGAGGGCAAGGTAAGCCAGCAGCGGGTTACCGATGTGAAGCAGAACTTCGGCAAGCTGCTGCGCGGGCGCATCGACCTCTATCCGCAAGAGCTGCGGGTCGGTCTGGCCGAGTTGCAGAGCCAGCTCGATCCCATCAGCGCCGCGCTCATTACCCACAGCCAGACCCCTTTTCTGCGCAACGACAGCTTCGTGATGTTCCCACGCAAGATGCCGGATTCAGCCAAACTGCGGGATCAGTTCAATCAGCAGTTGCAGCAGGCCATCGCCAGCGGGCGTTATCAGACCTACTTCGAGCAGCTGGCTCGGGGCGAATATTGACCTTGGCGAGGCCAAAACAGAGGGGATAAAACAACGGTGGCGGCCCTTTGTGGCTGCCACCCTTGTGACCATTCTCAGCCACAGCGGGCATTAACCGCTGATGCCTACCTCCAGCTTGAACGAGGTCTTGGCCTTGCTGCTCTCGGCCGCCCCCATCTGGTAGACCCGAATGGTATAAGTGCCCTTGGCGGGCAGGGTCGCCTCAAAGTGGTTCCCTTCGGTGGAGCCGATAAAGATCGCCTCCCCCTTGCTGCCTGGCGGCAGAATATTGAAGTAGGGCTTGCCGGTCAGGATCACCACCATGCTCTGGCCCTTGTTGGCCGTCAGCTTGTAATCGAGGGTCTGGCGGCCCTGAATGGTGCCATTGATAGTTGCCCCTGACTCCCCCTTCTTGAACTGCACCTGCTGGGTTTTGATCCCGTCAGCCGCCTGCGCAACGCCCGCCATGCCACCGAAGAGCGCCGATGCGCATACCGCTGCCAGCCATGCTTTTCTCATCATTTGTCATCCCTTATGTGAATGGAGTCCCTGTTACTCTTGCTCAAGATGGCCAAAAAAACCACTGCTGGTTACTGTCGCGCTCAATCTATTTGCCATCACGATCGACCCGTCATAAAAGGGGCGCCGCAGCGCCCCTCCTTTTTACTCTTTGTCGACCATCAGCTTGATTTGTCCGTCTTGGGCTCATCGAGGGTGTGCTTCACCTCTTCATACCAGAGGTCGTGGTGCTCCTTGGCCCAGGTCTCGTCCACCTCACCTGTCACCATCCCCTCCAGCGCCCCTTCCAGCTGGAACAGGCCCATATAGATATGGAAGATAAAGCCGCAGATAAGGATCAGCGCGCCGACGATATGGATAAAGCTGGCCCACTCCATCTGACGGCGCAGCTGGCCGAAGATGGGGAAATCGAGGAACAGCCCGGTCGCCACCACGATGCCGCCAAACCAGATCAACAGCCAGAAGATCGCCTTCTCGCCGCCGTTGGAGAAGCCCGCCGAAGGGTGGCTTCCCTTGTGCTTGCCCAGCATGCCGCCCGCCTTCATAAACCACTGCACATCCACCATATTGACGATGTTGTGGCGGAACCACTTGATGAGCACCCCCATCAGGCAGAGGAAGAAGAGCGGCCCCACGTAGTTGTGGAATACCTTGGCAAACCAGATCCAGTTCTCCCACACCCCGAGGCTCACCACCGGCTTGATGAAGTACTTGCCGTAGATGATGGCCAGCCCCGACCCGGAGAGGGTCAGAAACATGGCTGCCGTGGTCCAGTGCAGCGCCCGATCCAGCCTGCTCCAGCGCTTGAGCTTGCGCCCGGTGCGCGGTTTGGAGAGCTTGGTCTGCCCCACCACCAGGTACATCAGGCCACACATGGCGAGCGACCCGAAAATAGCGATGGCGCCCAGCGGAGACACCCACTTGGTCTTCACCTCGAACCAGAGCTGGCCCGGCACCGAGATAAGCACCCCGTGCTCCGGCGAGCGGGAGGTAGTCACCCCCTCCTGCCCATCCTTCACCGCCCGCCAGTAGTCGGCGCCGGCAAAGCCGACCGCCTCTTTCTGCGCATCAGCGAAGCCGGGCGCGCTGAACAGCAGCAAGGCCGTCAGCAGCGCTGTCAGCCAGTGTCTCATTGGCCATCCTCCTGCTTGCCAAGCTTGAGCCCCTTGCCTCTGCCATCGTGAGGTTTGCTGGCATCGCGATAGAGCGCCTTATCATCCTCACCCCAACCCGCATGAGGGGCGCCGCGATAGGCGACCCGCTCGCGGAAGATGTCGGAGATCACCTGCGCATCCCCTGCCAGCAGTGCCTTGGTAGAGCAGAGCTCGGCACACATCGGCAGCTTGCCCTCGGCGATGCGGTTGGCACCGTACTTCTGGCGCTCCGCCTCGCTGTGATCCTCTTCCGGGCCACCGGCACAGAAGGTGCACTTGTCCATCTTGCCCCGATCGCCAAAGGCGGCGGTCTTCGGGAACTGGGGCGCCCCGAACGGGCAGGCGAACAGGCAGTAGCCGCAACCGATACAGAGATCCTTGTTGTGCAGCACGATGCCGTCGTCGGTGTGATAGAAGCAGTCGGCCGGACAAACCGCCATGCAGGGGGCATCGGTGCAGTGCATGCAGGCGACCGAGATGGAGGTCTCTCCCGGCAGGCCGTCGTTGAGGGTTACCACCCGGCGACGCTGGATGCCCCACTCGAGGGCATCGTCGTTCTCGTTCTTGCACGCCGTCACACAGCCGTTGCACTCGATGCAGCGCTTGGTGTCACACATGAATTTCATTCTGGCCATGGGATCAGGCTCCTACTTTGCGAAAACGGCACAGGGTGACCTTGGTCTCCTGCATCTGGGTGACCGGGTCATAACCATAGGTGGTGACTATGTTGACCGACTCCCCCAGCACATAGGGGTCAGACCCTTCCGGATATTTGGATCGCAGATCCTTGCCCTCGAAATGGCCGCCGAAGTGGAACGGCATAAAGGCGAGCCCCGGTTTGACCCGCGGGGTCACCAGCGCCTTCACTTTCACCCTGCCCCCTTCCGGCCCCTCGACCCAGACATACTGGCCGTCACGCACACCGACGTCGTTGGCATCCGCCGGGTTCATCTCGACAAACATCTCCTGCTGCAACTCGGCGAGCCAAGGGTTGGAGCGGGTCTCATCACCGCCCCCCTCGTACTCCACCAGACGGCCCGAGGTGAGGATGATCGGGAACTCCTTGCTGACGTCCTTCTCCTGCACCGAGGCGTACTGGGTCGGCAGGCGCCACAGGCTTTTCGAATCAGGCCAGGTGGCGTAGTCGGCCAGCAAGTCGCGGCGCGGGGTGTAGAGCGGCTCGCGGTGCTTGGGCACCTGATCCGGGAAGGTCCACACCACGCAGCGCGCCTTGGCGTTGCCATACGGCACAAAGCCGTGCTTGATGGCGACCCGCTGGATGCCGCCGGAGAGGTCAGTCTTCCAGTTCTTGCCCTCGGCCTCCTTCTTCTCGGCCTCGGTCAGCTCATCCCACCAGCCAAGCTGCTTCATCAGGTCGGCAGTGATCTCGGGATAGCCGTCTTCTACTTCGCTTCCCTTCGGCCAGGACTCTTCGGCCAGCAGCGAGACGCCCTGATACTCGATACCGAAACGGGCGCGGAAACCGCCGCCCCCTTCCGAGACCGGAATGCTGGTGTCGTAGAGGATGTGGCTGCCAGGATGTTTCATCTCCGGGGTGCCCCAGCAGGGCCACGGCAGACCGTACACTTCACCGCTGACCGGGCCACCTTCGGCCTTGAGGTTGGTCTTGTGGAAGGTGTGCCAGTTCTGCTGGTGCGCCTTGAGCCGCTCCGGGCTCTGGCCGGTGTAGCCCACGCTCCACATGCCACGGTTGTATTCGCGGGTGATGTCTTCCAGCAGTGGCTCGTTGTTCTCTACCTTGATGTGCTTGAACAGCTCATCGGCAAAGCCGAGCTTCTTGCTCAGCAGATACATGATCTCGTGATCGACCTTGGATTCGAACAGGGGCTCGATCACCTTGTCGCGCCACTGCATGGAGCGGTTGGTGGCGGTGACGGAGCCATAGGTCTCGAACTGGGTGGTGGCTGGCAGCAGGTAGACGCCGTCGGTGCGATCGTTCATGACGGCGGCGACGGTAGGGTACGGGTCGACAATCACCATCATGTCGAGCTTTTGCATCGCCTTCTTCATCTCGGGGCCGCGGGTCTGGGAGTTGACCGCATGGCCCCAGTAGAACATGGCGCGGATGTTGGAACCCTGCTCGATGAGGTCAGCGTTCTCCAGCACCCCGTCCACCCAGCGGGAGACAGGAATGCCGTTGTTGTTCATCGGCAGCTTGCCGTTGTAGGCCTTGTTGTCAAAGCGGGCCTTGATCCACTCGTAATCGACATCCCACACCCGGGCCCAGTGCTTCCAGGAGCCCTCTTCCAGCCCGTAGTAGCCGGGCAGAGAGTCGGAGGTGACGCCAAAGTCGGTGGCGCCCTGCACGTTGTCATGACCACGGAAGATGTTGGTGCCCGCCCCGCTCTTGCCCACGTTGCCGAGGGCCAGTTCGAGGATGCAGTAAGCACGGGTGTTGTTGTTGCCTGTGGTGTGCTGGGTGCCGCCCATGCACCAGACCACGCAGCCGGGGCGGTTGTCGGCCAGCAGCTTGGCGGCATCGTGCACTTGCTGTTCGTTGAGGCCGGTCACCCGCTCCACTTCCGCCGGAGTCCAGCGCGCCACCTCTTTTTGCACCTCGTCCATGCCGTAGACTCGGGTGCGGATGAACTCCTTGTCTTCCCAGCCGTTCTTGAAAATGTGCCAGAGCATGCCCCAGATAAAGGCGACGTCGGTGCCCGGACGCAGGGAGAGGTACATGTCCGCCTTGGCGGCAGTGCGGGTGCGGCGCGGGTCGACCACCAGGATCTTGCAGCCGTTGCGCTCTTTCGCCAGCAGGATGTGCTGCATGGCGACCGGGTGGGCCTCCGCCGGGTTGGAGCCGATAAACATGATCGACTTGCTGTTGTGCATGTCGTTGAGGCTGTTGGTCATGGCGCCGTAGCCCCAGGTGTTGGCGACCCCGGCGACCGTGGTGGAGTGGCAGATCCGCGCCTGGTGATCCACGTTGTTAGTGCCCCACAGGGACGCCATCTTGCGAAACAGGTAGGCCTGCTCGTTGGAGTGCTTGGCGGAGCCGAGCCAGTAGACGCTGTCGGGGCCGGACTCCTTGCGCAGGCGCAGCACTTCATTGCCTACCTCTTCGATGGCCTGATCCCAGCTGAGGCGCTGCCACTTGCCGCCCACCAGTTTCATCGGGTACTTGAGGCGACGCTCGCCGTGGCCGTGCTCGCGCAGGGCCGCCCCTTTGGCACAGTGACCGCCAAGGTTGAAGGGGTGATCGAAGGCTGGCTCCTGACCGGTCCAGACGCCGTTCTGCACCTCGGCATAGACGCCGCAGCCCACCGAGCAGTGGGAACAGATGGTGCGCTTCACCTCGACCGGCACGTCGGCCGCCACGGTTTTGGCCTCGGCCCGCTGCATCATGGCTGGGGCCAGCCAACCGGCGGCCACGGCGCCACCGGCCACCAGACTTGAGTTGACCATAAAGGCGCGACGGGTCAGCCCCTGACCGCGAACAGCCTCATTGCTCTGCTCGCCCGCCTGGGGCTGCTCGGCACGTTTTGTCAGTTTCATGAGTTCTCCTTCGCTATATTCGGCACTGATCCGGCTCAGTCGGTGCCGCGCAGGGTGCGATAAAAGTCGTGAACATGGGGGGTCTCCCGATAGCCCTGATCAGGCTTGGTATCGTGGGTCAACGCCTCTTTGCTCACCACCCGACCGGCAGCACCGGCCAGTACGCCTATGGTGGCGACCACGCCAACTCCCTTGATCAGATTGCGGCGAGACGGGTCTTTCAGCTGTTCATCGCTCATTCTTGTGACCTCTGTTGTTGTTCTTGCTGGCGCCTGCGCGCCAGCTTCGCGTCCAATGGGATATCTCGTCTGCTCGTTTTGTTATGTGCAGCTCTTGCTATGCACAGCTCTTATTGCGCACAGACAGGGGCATTCAGCCCGTCACCACGCAGGCGCCAAACGGCAGGCGCAATTCGTTTTCCAGCTTGAAGAAATCTTCGGCCAGCGCACCGACCGCCCGGTAGAAGCTGCCCCCTTTCGCCTGTTGCTGATCGCGGCAGCAGGCAAGTACCCAGGGGGCAAGGTGGCGCTCATAGAAGCGGTTGCGCTCCGGGTGCTGCTCGCCAATCAGTACCGCCATCACCTCACAGAGGGCGGCGAGATGATCTTCCGGCTCGCACACTCCGCTCTGGCGCTCGAAGCCGAGGGACTGCAGATCTGCGCGCAGTACCGCCAGCGGCAGCTCCATCAAAGAGCCGGTGAGATACCAGGAGGCAAACGGCACGATCTCCCCGCGCCCCAGCCCGATAAAGAGATCCTGATACTCCTCGGCAAGCTCGTTTTCGTGGTGGCTGCTGGCAGCCAGCTGCACCAGCCCCAGCCCTCTGGCAAAGGGGCCCGGCATAGCCTGCAACCCTTGCAGCCAGGCGAGCTGTTCACCACGGGGGGCGGCGCGCCAGAGACTTGCCAGCAGGGCGTAGAGATCGGCGCTGCTCTGTTCCAGTTCGGTTATGGTCAGTTCGCCAGCCTTTTCGTTATGTTGTTCACTCATCACTGGCCCCTCACACCTTGAGCTGGGAGACGGGATCCGCCGCCAGCGCCGCAAACACGTCCTTGACCCGGCAATCCTCACACATCAGCAGCCGCTGGGCGGCCTCGTTCTGAAAGTGGGAGTGACCGGCCAGTTTTTGCTGGATGCGGCGGATCATCGAGGCGGGCGCGAACGGCTTGGCGCAGCGAATGCAGCAGGCAGCCTCTTCGGCTTTCAGGCTCTGCACGGCGCGGCGCGCCTCGGGCACGGGTTGCAGACGGGGCACCAGTACGATGGCCTGCTCGGGGCACGCCTTTTCGCACATGCCGCACTGGATGCAATCCTGCTCAATAAAGTTGAGGCCGGGCGTGTGCCCAACCGCATGCAGGGCGCGGCTCGGGCAGACCGCCACGCAGCCCATGCAGAGGGTGCAGTCAGATTCTTTCAGCTCCACGCTGCCGTAAGGGGCACCGTGGGGCACCGCCAGCGGCTCGCGGCTCCCCTCGTTGGCCTGCCAGAGGGCATCGAAGGCGGCAAACAGGTTCTCCCGTTTGTCCCCTTTGAGCGGCTTCTCCAACAGGGCAACGGCTGGCTCACCGGAGATCGGCTTATCTTGTTCGGCATCCGGGTTAAACAGGGCGATGCGATCGGCAGCAAGCCCAGCGCCCGCCAAGAGCACGGCGGCGCTGGCCAGTTCCCGCTCAACCAGTGCACGGACGCTGGCGGGGGCGTCATCGACCAGCGCAATGCGCACCGCGCTGGCGCCATAGGCAAGGGCGGCGAACCAGCTCTCGATGCCTAAACTCGCGCTCTCCTCCACCCAGACCGGCAGCCAGTTGGCGGGCAGGCGGGTGAGTTCGGCTTCCACCCATTCACGCTCGTTTTCACCGGCGATCAGCAGTCGAGGCACTTCGCCGCCCGCCTCCCGGTAGTGCTTGAGCAATCGGAACAGATAGTCGCCGCTGGTGTTGGCATCGGGCTGGTGATAGACAATCGCCCCGGTCGGACAGGCCGAGGCACAGCTGCCAAAGCCCTGACAGAGATGGGGATCAATCTGGATGCGACCATTGATGGGCTTGAGGGCATCGGTCGGGCAGACATCGAGACAGCGGCTGCAACCGGGCACGCCGCGGGCGGTAAAGGCGCAGGCCTCGGGGTCGAGGCGAAAATAGCGCGGCTTATCGAAGATGCCGGTGAGAGCACAGAGCTCGGCAAGCCGTTCAGCCAGCCCTTGGTCATCGGTCAGATGCAGATAGCCGACCGGCGGACGTTCCAGCGCAAAGAGCGGGGCTCGGCCCAGATCGGCCACCAGATCGAAGCGCGGCTCGCCATTTTCCGCAGCCTGCTGAGTAAAACAGAGCGCCGCCAGGTTAACCCGCTCACCCTGACCATTGAGGCCGATAAGCTGGAACTGCCCCAGATACCCTGTCAGGCCCGGTTCGCGCAGGGTCAGGGCCGCGAGGGATGCGGTGGCATCGAAAATGGTTTCGAGATCGGCCGCCTCGGCATCGTGGACCGCTTCGGTCACCAGCAGGGTGGGCTTCACCCCGGCAGGCAGCAGACTGGCCGCGCGGCGAATGCGATCTTCCGGGCCGACCAGCAGCAGGCGCCCCTGACTCTGGTAAGAGACAGTGGCCGGGATCAGGTTGTCGGTCTTGACCGTATGCTGCAGCGCATAGGCGCGAGCGCGCGCGTTATGCTCGGCCGCCCCCGCCCCATGGGCAAGATTGGAGGCCAGATTTGAGGTCAGATTTGGCAATGTTTGTTCAGTGCTCACATTACACTCCTGCGCGCGCCACCTCATGGGATGGGCGCTTGTTGGTAAGCCGAGAGAGCAAGAGGCGAGCCAACTCCCCCGGGAAAAAAGTGACTGACAGGGAGTCAGGATCCTGAGGGTTCCATTCCCTCACCCTTGGTTGGGACATTTTGTCCACCACAGGAAACCAAAATGTCCCGATCGTCGATGTGGGTTTGAGAATGGTTATCAGCCAGCTCGTCGGCGGCAGGTGCGCTGACAACCGCCACCGGTTCAGCGGATCCGCTGGCCGGATTGGCCATCTCGCTCTCCGGGGCGGTTACCTGATCCACCAGCCAATTGCGTAGCCCGGCGGTCAGGGCCGCGGGCAGCAATTCGGGCTGGCTGAAATCCTGGGTGTAGTCGTCGAGCCCATCCGGTTTATGGCTGCGAAACATGGCCCGCAGCGCCTCCCTGTCGGGGAGTTTGGCCTTGCCCGGCTGGGCTGTTATCAGCTGCGGTTCGCCACTCTCTGCCCCCTCAACGGCAAGAGGTTCACAGCTCCCCTTGTCAGTGCTGACTACGGAGCTATCCAGCGCGGCATCAGGAATTTCAGCTTCGCCACTGCCTTCGATGGGGGCTGAAACCGCCTTGGGAATGGCCTCTTCCCGTGGCTGCAATACCTGATGCTTGCGCGCCTCACTCTTGCGAGACGACCAGCGCTTAAGGAACTCACTCATGGGCGCTGTTTCCGGCCTTGTTTCCGGCCTTGTTTCCAGCGTTGTTTCCGGCGTCGCTGCCACGCTCGCGGCCATCGGGGCCGGTGGCCTTGACGGCGCCACAGCTGGCTTGATCCTGGCTATCGACACCGAGCTGATCCTGCGCCCGCCCCTTGCCCTTCTTGCCCTTGCGACGGGCCTCCAGCAGCTCGCCGTGACGGCCGATAAAGGCCTCCACCCAGGCTTGCAGCGCCTCGGGCAGCGGGCAGGAGAGCACCTGCCGCTCGCCATCCATATAGGCGGCAGCCACGGTCTGGCTCAGGGTCAGGCCGTCGGCCACAAAGCCACTGTCCACGCTGCTTCCGGTCACAAACAGGCGGGGCGAGCCGGAGCTTAAGTTGAAGCGATAATCCCCCGCTCGTCGCGAAACAGAGTAAGGGGCAAGGCACCGGCAGCCTCCGGTTCGGCGGGGTGGAGCGCCGCAATCTCGAAACGGCGGCTCTGCCAGCGGCCAACCTGACTGTCGATGGCCTTTAACTCCAATTGCAGCCAGCGCTGCGGGGAGAGGGGTTTGGTTGTCTCTTGCACTGTCACGGCTCCCATCAGAAGGTCTCTGCCGGGCCGCCCTCCCCCGTGAACCACCCAGTTCGGGGTGGATCAGGGCAGGAGATTTATGGCGGCCACGGCCATCAATGGGATAAGACATAGCAAGAGTGGGGCCAAGGCCGGTCTGGTGGCCGATGGGGGTTGGGTCGTCGTGCGGGATATGGGTTGGCGCGAGCGTAGGTTGGCGCTGAGCGCAGCGAAGCCCAACATGCGGCGTAAGACCAATCCGTCAGAACCTAATCAGCAGGAATGGCAATAATCGAATAACGTTGAATTATCCGATTATCGCTTTTGAAATATTCCGCGGTAAACGTTGGGCTTCACTTAGTTCAACACCAACATACGAGTCGTTCAAGATGGAACAATATGGCGCTGTTCCAGAGCCGTATTGGTGGCAAGCGTTATACTTATTTCAGGTTATTTGAGTAAGGAGCTTGCCATGGACAGCCAAGCGTTTTCCTCAATGCTGCGTTCTTTTGCCCAGCTCGACCCAATCCAGCTAGAACGCGCCCAGGAACAACTTCGTCACCATCTGCAACGTGATCAACTCCATCAGGCATTGGCAAACCAGAGCGAGGCTGTCGCAGCATGCCCCTGTTGCAATTCCTCCCATGTCATTCATTGGGGACGTGCTCGTGGTCAGCAGCGGTTCCGTTGTAAGGCATGCGGCAAAACATTCAATCAATTGGATGGTTCTGCTTTGGCGGGGCTTCATCACAAGCACAAGTGGGCTGCCTATGCTGACTGCCTCAGTCGTGGGTTGTCGCTGCGAGCCGCAGCCAGAGAGTGCGCCATCAACCTGAAGACCGCATTTCGTTGGCGCCATCGCTTTCTACGCTACGCACTGACCACTCGAGCCAAGCAATTGGCCGGGATCGTCGAGGCCGATGAGGTATTTGTAGCCGAATCATTTAAGGGACGACGTCATCTGGATCGTCCAGCAAGACGCCGGGGCGCGAAGGGTAAAAAACGTGGGCATATACCCTTGGTCCCGCTCTTAATCGCACTAGATCGATATGGTCGAGAAAGTGATGCTGTGTTGTTAGATAAAAGCCTGAGTCAAATCGAACCTTCCCTAAAACCACTCCTCACGGCGGGAACAATCCTGTGCACGGATGGCAATCTAAGTTACAGCACGATTGCACAGAATGCGCCGGGCGTGATCCATAAGCGGTTGATCGCCAGCGCTCATCATCGAGTAGAAGATGATGTTTTCCACATCCAGACCCTCAATAACTACGTGAGTCGTTGGCGGGAATGGATGGCCAAATTTCACGGAGTAGGGACAGACTACCTGGAAAACTACCTTGCTTGGTTTCGAGTGGTGAACCAGGAGCCGAATACATCCTGTTCATGGCTGCTTGGCGGAGTCACTCGGCTCACCTACACGTAAAGGGAACAGCGCCAACAATATTCATCAATAGGCTACGAATAAAAACTTGCCTATGATTTAAAATTTATACTTACTTAAAAATGGCATGTTTTCCTTTACAGCCGACTCATACCATTTAAGACTCCATGACCACTCTTGTGCTCTAGGCTTACAGTCAGAGCAACCTATACAATGCTGCTGTTTAAAGGAATATCCCAGATTAGGACCATCCGAATCATCATATAACATGGTTAATAGATTTCCTGTTCCTTGAGCATAACCATGTTTTAAGCATACTAATAGATGTAAACCACCAACAGAATGCATCCTTAGTGATTGAGCGATAATACCACCCGGACGATAATGAACAAATAAATGCTCACAATTCTTCATAATATTAGTAGGATCATAGTTCTTTAACCCCATATCTACGACACGACCAAATTCACTGTCTTGGTCATCTGGATCCATTCCTAAGTTCTTAGCGATGTTTATAAAATATGCTTGCTGCTCTTCAATACTGATGGAATAAAAGTCTTGAACCTTGCTTTTTTCTTGTACAGCCCTCTCAATACCATCTAACACATCCGTCATATCAGGAATATTTGAAATTACGACTTCGCGTATCTCCTGCGCAGTCACATGGTTTTTATTAACCATCATGAAAACCAAGTAGTATAATTGTTCAATTTTAACAAAATCTTTTGATATAACACAGCAAGTCATTACAAGACCAGCCATACTTTTATGCCAATTTCCCAAGAACTCTATTGATTCCTTTGTGCCACGTGCCTCATGAATTGAAGTAAAAATCAATATTGATGGGTATATATCGATAAAAAAATCAGAGAGGATATTATATTGTCCATCTCTTGTTAATCGATGGCATAACTCAATACATTTTTGTAATGAAATGCAACTCTCATGATAGAGCTGCTGTGTTTGGTTATTAAATATAGCGTGTTCAAAAGAGCCTTTTTCAAAGTGACTAATGGAATTATGTATTGCATGCAATTGATCTAGTTGGAGCTTAAATTTAACTCTTCGAGCTTTGCCTATTGCAATCAGTCTATGAACCCTACTTTTTTGTTCTCTAGCTAGGGAAATAAACCTATGACAAATCTCATAGTTTTCATAAAAAATATCTTTACTTACATTTGTAAATGGCGCAATTTGAAAAGCTTGCCAATAATATAAAAGAGCAACGAACCTATCCTTAGCTGGAACTATTGGAGATGAGAATATTTCTGCGGCCTTCTGATAGACACCATGAAAATTCTTATCAAATAAATAATTATTTAGCTGCTGATGATACGCTTTGAATAGCGCGTCACCAATATCATCAATTTTCTTGCTCAGCGTTGATGGATTGACTATTGGATATTTTTTAATTGAATCCTGTAAGCCTTTCACATTAAGGTAATCCCAGCACTCCACAACAGACATCAGCATTTTGTTTGCTGAACTGGTATTTTTCCTAATTAAATAATTGTCGATTGGAAGGTGGACCTGAATCGACTCATTGTTTTCTGACTCCGCAGCTCTTTTTATTAAAGCCTCATTGTTTGTAATCATCAACCAGAAAATTTTCTCTGATGAGATTTCTACAACTACCAGAACAACTGGTACTTTGAAGTCTAAGTAATACTTCAACCTCTCCATTTTCAAATTAAAAGATAATATCTTGCCATCGTTAATATATGTAGAGTTCTCCTCACCTTTAATCTGTACCTTAAAGACGCTTTCTTTACCTAAAGCCTTACCACTCTCATCCTTTAGCTCTATCTCGCCATCAATACCAAAATCATTTTGGTCCTCTTGACTGCGAAATATCCAGCTGCTTGGTAAGTTATACTCAAATATACGACCGGCTTCCGTTCCTATTTCACCTGCATTCATTAGATATTACAACCTTATTTAAAATACGTATAACGTGGATTCAATGGCATGTTTTACATACCACCTATAAAGTTTGGTTAAAATTCTAACCCTCTTGGTTTTCAAAGAAAAGCGTGACTGTTTACAACTTACTCAGAATGGGAGCAGGCTCGCTTTTATTAAAACAACATAATTACGCTTTTCGTACCATCACTCTGATATTTTGTCGGTCCCATTAATCTGGAACAAAACTTGCTGTATCCCTCCCCTTAGATCCCGGCAACCGGTCGCGAGGGGCCCATGACACCGACCTTTATCAAAAGCAATGCCGCAGCCCAGCTCACCATGGCCGTCGAGGTGATGGATGAACAGGGCACAATGAACACCCGCCAAATCGCCTGTGAGCGGCCACTGACGGTCTACCTCAACTGGAAGGAGATAGTAACTCTGATGACGCTGGGGGCCCGCCCCGAGGCGCTGGTGCTGGGTTATCTCAAAAATCAGGGCTTTATCGAGGATATCTCAGCCATCGAGTCGGTGATCGTCGACTGGGAGAGCGAGGCCGCCGCCGTGGTAAGCAGTCAGCAGGCCGCCGATCTCGACAAATCCTTGGAGAAGAAGACGGTCACCTCCGGCTGCGGTCAGGGCACCATGTATGGCAGCGTGATGAAGAAGCTCGAAGGGCTGGTCTTGGCGGCGCCTGAGCTTAAACAGAGCACCCTCTACGCCCTGCTCAAGGCGCTGTCGGCCCATAACGAAACCTACAAGATGGCCGGCGCCGTGCATGGCTGCGCCATCTGTCGCGGCAGCGAAATCCTCTCCTTTGTCGAGGATGTGGGGCGCCACAATGCGGTGGATACCCTGGCGGGCGAGCTCTGGATGCGCGGCGAGGCTGGCCACGACAAGATCTTCTACACCACGGGGCGGCTCACCTCGGAGATGGTGATCAAGGTGGCACAGATGGGCATTCCGGTGCTGCTGTCGCGCTCCGGCGTCACCCAGATGGGGCTGGATCTGGCCCGCCAGCTCGGTATCACCATGATTGCCCGCGCCAAGGGGCGCCACTTCGAGGTCTTTAGCGGCCACGATCATCTGGTGCTGGACGAGAAGCCGCCGATGCTGGCACCCGGTTCATCTGGTCGCGGGATGCGGGATTAAACCATGAACGAGTTTATGAATGTGAAGCAGGTGGCCGAGTACCTCGATCTCAACGAGAAGAAGGTCTACCAGCTCGCCAACGAAGCGCGTATCCCCGCCACCAAGGCGACCGGCAAGTGGCTGTTTCCCCGCTCCCTGCTCGACCGCTGGCTGCTCGGCAGCTGCCACGAGGGGGTGATGAACGACCGGCTGCTGCTGGCGGGCTCGGACGACGTGCTGCTGCACTACGCCAGCAGCCGCTTGGCACAGCAGCTCGGCACCCAGGCACTGGTGGGCTACACCCCGTGCGGCACCCGTCAGGGGCTGGCGATGCTGGCGCGCGGCCATGTGGAGATCGTAGCCATCCACTGGGGGCAGGCCGAGGAGGCCCACCTGCGCCACCCGGCGCTGGTGCAGCAGTATCAGGGCCACCGGCAATGGGTGATCGTTCATGGATTTAGGCGGGTGCAGGGGCTGGTGCTGCGCCAGGGGCTGCAACCCAAGGAGGCGAAAGAGGCGCTCGACTGGCGCTGGGCCATGCGTCAAGAAGGGGCTGGCAGCCAGCGCGCCCTGCAGGAGTGGCTGCAAACGCAAGGGGAGTCGCTGACCCGGCTGGAGCGCACCATTGAGGTCAACAGCGAGCGGGAGCTGGCCGCCGCCATCAGCCGCGGCGATGCGGATGTCGGGCCCGGCGCCCAGAGCACAGCCACCGAGTTTGGCCTCGGCTTTATGCCCTTGTCGCAGGAGTGCTTCGATCTGGTGATGCCGCAGGGGGTCTTCTTTCGCACCCTGCTGCAACAGCTGATCGGCTGGCTGCAATCCCCCGAGGGACGCGAGCTGGCGGCCCGCCTCGGCGGCTATGACCTGACCCAGAGCGGCAAGCTGGTGTGGAGTCCGCAGTAAATAACCACTCACCCACAGACAAAACAGCCCGCCAACCATGTTGACGGGCTGTTTTTATAACGGGCCTTTTTATAAAAGCATCAATCGCTTGTCTCACGCCCCTCGGCATTGAGGGCGATGCGCCACCCTTCCAGTTTCGCGGGCTCGCTGCCGCTGGGCAGCAGGGCGTGGCTGCGCAGCCGCACGGTAAAGCAGCTCCCCTGCCCCGGGGTGGAGTCCACCAACAGCTCCCCGCCCCAGCGGCTGATGATGCGGTGGCTCAGGGCCAGCCCCAGCCCGGTGCCGGTGGCGCGGGTAGTGAAGAAGGGGTCGAAGATCTTGTCGATAATGGCCGCCTCGATGCCGCTGCCGTTGTCGATCACTCGCACCTCGGCCCCGCGCAACTGACCCAGTTCATCGACCCAGTCGCGACTCTCGACCCGGATCTCCCCCTGCTCCCCCAGCGCGTGGCTGGCGTTGACCAAGAGGTTGATCAGCACCTGCAACAACTGCTGGCGATCCGCCTCGATGGGCTGCTGCGCCTTGAG
This sequence comes from Aeromonas veronii, assembly GCA_041319085.1. Classification (NCBI taxonomy): domain Bacteria; kingdom Pseudomonadati; phylum Pseudomonadota; class Gammaproteobacteria; order Aeromonadales; family Aeromonadaceae; genus Aeromonas; species Aeromonas veronii. Next base: position 3,011,698 of record CP101033.1, read on the forward strand.
ATCGGCCACCAGCGCCACCTGCTGCTGACGCAGGGCGGAGCGCACCAGGGTCAGGCTCTCTTCGATAATGGGATTGAGGTGCTGCCACACCGGCGCTGTCTCGTAGTCGCCGGGGCGCGAATATTGCAGCAGGCTGCGGGTGATGGCGCGAATGCGCTCGATCTGGGCCAGCACCAGCGCCAGCTCCTCGCTGACCGGCTCGGCCGCCTCTCCCAGCTCCAGCTTCATCAGCTCCACATTGCCGAGGATCACCGCCAATGGGTTATTGATCTCATGGGCCACCCCGGCCGACAGCTCGCCGAGGGCCGCCAGCTTCTCGCTGATCAGCAGCTGCTGGCGCGCCTCGGTCAGCATATGGATATGATCTTCCAGCTCGGCAGTCTTGAGCTCGAGGCTTTGGGTGCGCTCGGCCACCTTCTGCTCCAGCTCATCGGCGCTGCGGGCCATCTGCTGCTGATGCGCCTCTTGCCTGTCCAGCATGGCGTCGAACTGGCGACCGAGCTGGGCCAGTTCGTGGTCGGGATCGAGGGCCAGCGGGCCGATACGGGCCGATTTCCCGGCCTGTACCTGCCGCACCACCTTGTGCATCCGCTCGATGGGGGAGAAGAGATCCCGCGCGCCGCGATAGACCAGCAGGCCGGAGAGCAGCAACAGCAGCACTACGCCGGAGCCCAGCTCCACCAGATTAGTGAGGTAGGTACGGATGATGGGCCACTCGAGAAAACCGACATAGAGCATGCCGAGCCGCTCGCCCTTGGCTCCCAGCAGCGGCTCGTAGCCAGAGACATACCAGGCGTCGTGGACGAAGGCGCGGTCAACCCACATCTCCCCCCGCCCCAGCACCTGCTCGCGCACCGGTGGCGAGACCCGGGTGCCCACCGCCCGGCCCACCTGACGGCTGCTGCTGACCGGCACGTTGGTGCTCACCCGCAGATCGTCGAGAAACAGGGTGACGGTGCCGACGCTGCCATCCGGCAGGGTGTTTTTGGCAAACACCTGCCCCTTGAGCTCATCCACCAGCCGGGTGCTGCCGTTGACAAGCTCGCCCCCCTCCAGCACCGCCCAAAGCGATCCGTCGCGGCCCATCACCGGCGCCAGAGAGAGGCTGATCAGCCCACGGTCCTCCACCACCTTAGTGCCATCCCGCTGCCACAGCACAGCCCGCTTGGCCAGTTGCGGGGAGAGGGCGAGCATCTCCTGCTGCGACCAGACCACGAAGTAACTGACACTGCGCCCGGCCGTGAGGGCGGCGCGCTCCTGCGCCGTCAGCTGATCCAGTTCGGGGCCACGGCGCAAGCGCAGAAAATCGAGGCCATAGTTGGCTGCCAGCGGCATCACCCAGTCATGCAGCTGATCCGGCGATTCCCGCAGCCGCAACTGAAAGGCCCAGGCATCGCGCAAATGCTCGAGATGCTCGGTCTGGCGCTGCTGCTGCACTCTGATGGCATGGTGGGCCACCCCGAGATCGCTGCGCACCGTGGTGAGCAGGTTCTGCCAGCTGTAGGTGAGGGTCCAGTAGAGGGTGAGCGCGATCATGCCTACCAGAGTGAGCATGATGGGCACCGAGGTGAGCAGCAGCAGACGCCAGCGCACTTTGGTACGCACGCAGCGGGGCAACAGGGTGCGCATGCAGCGGGAGAGCAGGGTCAGTTTCATCGCCACCCCATCCGATCAACTTTACTCATTCGATGGCCCACTCCTTGAATTTGCGATCCAGCGTCTTGCGCGCCACCCCGAGCACCCGGGAGGCGGCCGACTTGTTGCCATCATGGCTCGCCACCACTTGCAGGATGTGGGCCTTCTCCACCTCCGCCAGCGGCCATGCCAGCGGATAGCCCTCCTCGCTCACCCCCTGTTCGGCGGGCTTGCTGCTCTGCCAGTAATCCGCCGGCGGCTTGCCCAGCAGCAGGCAGCGTTCGATGAGGTTGCGCAGCTCCCGCACGTTGCCGGGCCAGGGATAGGCCTGCATCGCCACCACATCTTCGTGGGTCCAGCTCAAGGAGCCCATCCCCATCTCGGCGGTGAGCTGGCGGGTAAAGTGGTGCACCAGCGCGGGGATATCGTCGATGCGATCCCGCAAGGGGGCCACCGGCAGCGCCACCACGTTGAGGCGATAGAAGAGATCCTCGCGAAAGCGGCCCGCCTCCACCTCGGCCTTGAGGTTGCGGTTGGTGGCGGCGACGATGCGTACATCCACCGCCAATTCGCGCTCGGCGCCGACCGGGCGGATCGCCTTCTGCTCCAGCGCCCGCAGCAACGAAGCCTGCATGGCCAGCGGCATCTCGCCGATCTCGTCGAGAAACAGGGTGCCCTGATGGGCGACCCGAAACAGGCCGTCACGCCCCTTGCGGGCGCCGGTAAAAGCTCCCTGCACATGGCCAAACAGCTCGCTTTCCAGCAGCTCCGGTGCGATGGAGGCGCAGTTGAGGGGCACAAAGGCCCCCATCCGGCCGGAGAGTTGATGCAGGGCGCGGGCCACCAGCTCCTTGCCGGTGCCGGACTCCCCCTCCACCAGCACGGCGGCATTGGAGGGGGCGACCCGAGCGATGAGCGTCTTGAGCTCGCGGGTCTTGGCGCTGTCGCCAATCAGGGTGGGCGGGAACAGCTTGCTCACCTCCCGGCGCAGCAGCAGGTTCTCCCGCTCCATCTGGCGGCGCTCGATGACTCTGTCCACCGCCTGCACCATCTGATCGAGGTTGAAGGGCTTGAGGATAAAGTCGCTGGCGCCGAGGCGCAGCGCCTTGAGGGCGGTCTCCATATCACCAAAACCGGTCATGAAGATGATGTCGCTGCGGCGGGTAGCGGGGTCTATGGCTTCGTGCCACTCGATGCCGGAGCGCCCAGGCAGCCGGATGTCGGCGATGATAAGGTCGAAGTGAAGGCGGCAGCGCAGGGCTTCCGCCTCCTCCACGCTGGCGGCAGTCTCAATCTGGGCGAAGCGCTTGGCCAGCGCCTTGGCCAGAAAGCTGCGCATGCCGGGCTCATCGTCAACGATAAGCAGGGAGAGGGCAGACCAGCGGCTGGGAGGGAGTGTCATGGAAAAAAGTACCTCGGATGCACGTACGGTCGGTGAATGTCCCGATAACCGGAACTTGAGTGGGACATTTTGTCCTTACCGTATCAAAAGCACCAACATCAATTATTAAAAGCGATAACAAGCTCACCTAATTGATTCTAATAAGCTTCTGTTTTTAAACGGCAAACCGTGAATGCACCAGCAAAGGAACAGTTTGGCACCCTGTTTGCTTACTCTTACCCTCTCTTTATCCACGCTGAAAAGTTGCATCACGATGACGATTAACACCAGCCTCAAACGTTTTGCCCTCTCCCTCGCCGCCAGCCTGCTGATCGCCGGGGCCGCCCACGCCGAAGCGGATACTAATGCCACAAAAGCGCCGATCCGCCTCGCCACCACCACCAGCACCGAGCAGTCCGGTCTGCTGGGCTGGCTGCTGCCCCAGTTCACCAAGGAGACCGGTTATCCGGTGCAGGTGATGGCGGCCGGTACCGGCCAGAGCCTGAAGATGGGCGAGAATGGCGATGCGGATCTGGTGATGACCCACGCTCCCTCTGCCGAGAAGAAGTTCGTCGATGCGGGTTTTGGCATCGAGCCAGTACACCTGATGTACAACGACTTCGTTATCGTCGGCCCGGCAAAAGATCCGGCGGGTCTGGCCAAGCTGCACGACGCGGCCAAGGGGCTGCAAGCCATCAAGGAGCAGGGCCAGACCTTTATCTCCCGCGGTGACGAGTCTGGCACCCACATCAAGGAGAAGACCCTGTGGCAGGCCGCTGACGTCAAACCCGAGTTTGCCGGTTACAAATCCATCGGCCAGGGGATGGGTCCGACCCTGACCATGGCCTCCGAGCTCGGTGCCTACACCCTGACCGACCGCGGCACCTGGCTCGCCTACCAGAGCAAGCTGGATCTCGCCGTACTGCTGGAGGGTGACAAGCGTCTGTTCAACCCCTATCAGGTGATCCTGGTCAACCCCAAGCGCTACCCGGATCTCAACACCGAAGGGGCCCGCACCCTGAAGAACTGGCTGGTCTCCGAGCATGGCCAGCAGCTGATCGGCGACTTCAAGGTGGCGGGTCAGGCGCTGTTTGTCGCGGATGCCAACGGGAAATAATGGCAACGCTGACCCCTGCGATGACCTTGATGGCCCTCCCCCGGTTCGCTGAGGGAGGCGCCTGATGCCGACCCTGCTCGACACGACCGTATTGACGTCCCTCGCCCTGCACTACTCGCCCTGCACTATGAGAGAGGAGAGAGAGGTCTGATGCCAACCCTGCTCGATACTACGTTGGCGGCCCTCGCCCTGCTGTTCAGTGGTGACACCGAACTGTGGCAGGTGGTGGGGGTCTCCTTCTCCGTCTCCGGCATCGCCCTGCTGCTGGTGCTGCTGCCCGCCTTGCTGCTGGGCTTTGCGCTGGCCTACCTGCCGCTACCCGGCCGCTGGCTCTGGCTCTCCTGCATCAATACCCTGCAATCGGTGCCCACCGTGGTGATTGGCCTGCTGCTTTATATGTTGCTGTCGCGAGCTGGCCCCTTTGGCGACTGGAAGCTGCTCTTTACCCAGCAGGCGATGGTGGTGGGGCAGATGCTGATCGCCTTTCCGGTGATCGCTACCATGGCTCACGCAGCGTTTGTCCAGAGCGACCGGCGAGCCTGGGAGACCGCCCTGACCCTGGGGGTCTCCTGGCCCAAGGCGCTGATCGGGCTGATGCACGAGTGCCGCTTTGGCCTGCTGGCCGCCATCATCGGCGCCTTTAGCCGCATCGTTACAGAGGTGGGCTGCTCCATGATGGTGGGGGGCAATATCCTGCACTTCACCCGCAATATCCCCACCGCCATCGCGCTGGAGACCCAGAAAGGGGCCTTCACCCAGGGGGTGGCCCTCGGCATAGTGCTGCTCACCCTCGCCCTCGCGCTCAACCTGTTGCTGACGGCGTGTCGCGGCCACAGCTATCTGAAGAACTGACCATGCCCCCACTGTGTATCAACAGGAGTAACCCATGGCTCTGACCGCCCACCAGCTGACGATGCGCTTTGGCGAGCGCCAGCTGTTCGAGATTGACCGGCTCGCCATCGCACCGGGGGATGCCATCTGGCTGCATGGAGCCAACGGGGTGGGCAAGACCACCTTGCTCAAAATCCTGGCAGGGCTGCTCGCCCCCACCCGCGGCCACACCAATCTGCCGGGGCGCTGGCAACAGCGGCTCAACCGGCTGCTCAAGCGGGATCTGGGGCCGGGCCGGGTCACCTATCTGCACCAGACCCCCTATCTGTTCGATCGCACGGTGCACGACAACGTCGCCTGGGCGCTCGATAAACAGCTCGGCAGCGAGATCCGAGTGTTCGAGGCGCTGCGCCGGGTCGAGCTGGAGGGGTTGGCGCGGGAGCACATCAGCATTTTGTCCGGTGGCGAACGGCAACGGCTGGCAATGGCCCGCGCCTGGGCGCTGCAACCGGCCTTTCTGCTGATGGATGAGCCCACCGCCAATCTGGACACACATTCGGTTGCCCTGATGGCCGCATTGGCGCAAGATCTGCGGGAACATGGCAGCGGCCTGGTCGTCATCAGCCACCAGAGCAATGCCCTGACCGACCTGTGCGAGCGGCAATGGACCCTCGCCCGTGGCCAGCTGCAAGAGACGACCCCTTTAAAAATCATCGAGCGACATGACTTCAAAAAGCGACAGCCACTCTGATCCCGTTGCCGTATCAGCAGTGATCCTGGCAGGAGGCCGCGCCACCCGGATGGGGGGCGAAGACAAGGGATGGGTAGCACTGGCGGGACGCCCTCTTATCGACCATGTTTTGGCGCGCCTGCGCCCCCAGGTGGATGAGGTGCTGATCAACGCCAACCGCAGTCAGGCCCGCTATCAGGCGCTGGCCCCGGTCATCAGCGATGACAACAACGACTATCTCGGCCCGCTGGCGGGCATGCAGGCAGGTCTTGCCGCCTCCCGTCACGACTGGGTGCTGTTCGTCCCCTGCGATGGCCCCGCCCTGCCGCTGGATCTGATGAGCCGCTTTCGCGCCGCCCTGACCCCGGATACCGAGCTGGTAGTGGCCCACGATGGCGACTGGCTGCAACCCGTGGTGGCCCTGCTGCACAAATCCCTGCTCCCCTCCCTCACCGCCGCACTGGCCGAGGGAGAGCGCAAAATCGATATCTGGTTTGCCCGCCACCATATGGCGGTGGTGAGCTTTGCCGATCAGCCGGATGCCTTTATCAATCTCAACAGCCCTGCCGAGCTGGCCGCCTACGAGGCCCGTCTGCTTGCCACGGCTATCGACCCCCAACAAGGAGTCACCTCATGACCCCGGCCCCCACCCTTCCCCTGCTCGGCTTCGCCGCCTGGAGCGGCACCGGCAAGACCACCTTGCTGGAGCAGTTGATCCCCCTGCTGGTGGATCGCGGCCTGCGCATCGGGGTGCTCAAGCACGCCCATCACGATTTTGATATCGACCAGCCGGGCAAGGACAGCTATCGCCTGCGCAAGGCGGGTGCCCGACAGATGATGGTCGCCTCCCGCCGCCGCCATGCGCGCATAACTGAAACAACGCACGGCGAAACGGAACTGGCCGAAGCTGACTTTCGCCAGCTGCTGGCCAGCTTCGATCAGACAGAGCTCGATCTGCTCTTGGTCGAGGGGTTCAAACACGAACACTTCCCGAAAATCGAGCTGCACCGCGCCGAGATTGGCAAGCCGCTGCTCTTCCCCGAAGACAGCGACATCATTGCGCTGGCCAGCGATCAGCCCCAACAGAGTGGCGAACAACAGCAGACAAGCCTGCCCCGCCTCAATATCAACGATCTGGCGGCCATCGCCGACTTCGTCTGTTGCTGGCTTGACGGCTGCCAGAACAAGGAGCCGGAGGCGGGCAAGGGTTTTCTCTCGGTCGAAGCGGCCCGCAGCGCCATTCTGGCAGCTCTCACCCCGAGCACAGCCAGCTGCGACAAGCCGCTGGCCCAGTGCCACGGCGCCGTGCTGGCCGCCGATCTGATCAGCCCCATCAATGTGCCGCCCCACGCCAACTCGGCGATGGATGGCATTGGCCTTCGGGGCGACGATCTCGCCGCCGGTCGCTGGCTGCTGGTGGGTGAAGTGCTGGCGGGCCAGCAGCGCCATGAGCCGGTGCTGGCCGGTCAGGCGGTGCAGATCATGACCGGCGCCCCGCTGCCCCCCGGTGTCGATACCGTGGTGATGCGGGAAGAGACGCTTATTGAGGGTGAGTGGGTCACCGTCACCGCCCCGATACGAGCAGGGCAGAATGTGCGCCTCGCCGGCGAAGATCTCGCCAAAGGCGCGGTCGCCATTGCGGCAGGTACGTATCTTGGCGCACCCCAGCTGGGGCTGGCGGCATCACTCGGTCAAGCCAGTCTCACTGTGCGCACCCCGCTGAAAGTGGCGCTGTTCAGTACCGGTGACGAAGTGCAGGCCCCGGGCGAGCAGCTCGCCCCCGGCCATATCTTCGACAGCAACCGCTTCACCCTGATGGCCCTTATCCGCGCCGCCGGTTGCGAGGTGATGGATCTTGGCATCATTCCCGATGACAAGACCATCCTGCGCCAGCAGCTGGAGCAGGCCGCCGCCAGCGCCGATCTGGTGCTGAGCTCGGGCGGGGTCTCCGTGGGCAACGCCGACTTTATCAAGCTGGTGCTGGCGGAGCTCGGCCAGATCGATTTCTGGCGCATCCAGATGCGGCCGGGCCGCCCGCTCGCCTTTGGCAAGCTGGGGCAGACCCCCTTCTTCGGCCTGCCGGGCAATCCGGTGGCGGCGATGATCTGCGTGCTGCAGTTTGTCGAGCCCGCCATCGCCCGCCTGCAGGGCAAGCGGTGGCAGCCGCTGCGCCTGTCGGCACTGGCGGATGAGAAAATGAAGAGCCGCCCGGGGCGCACCGAGTTTCTGCGCGGCATCTTCCATCAGGACCGTAACGGCCAGCTGCGGGTGCGCACCACCGGGCCACAGGGCTCCGGTATTTTGAGCTCCATGGCCGATGCCAACTGCCTGATAGAAATCGTACCGGATCAACCCGGGATCGCCGTTGGCGAGCGGGTCTGGATCCACCCCTTGCAGGGACGACTGGCCTGATACCCGCACGGGGCGTCGGCCGGATGCACGGCGCCCCGTCACCCACCTGACAGGAGGTAGACCTTGCGTCTTGATGCCCCCCTCTCCCGACTCGATCTGCTGGTCTATGGCCGCTACCGGATCGTCCATGGCCTGCGCATTGCGCTCGCCTTTATGCTCACCTTTCTGCTGACCCGCGAGCTGAAACTGCCGGAGAGCACCTGGCCGCTGATCACCCTGGTGGTGGTGATGGGCCCCATCTCGTTTTGGGGCAATGTGCTCTCCCGCGCCCTGCAGCGGGTGGTGGGCACCATCTTCGGCGCCAGTTGCGGGGTGGTGGCACTTTATATCGAGATCTACTCCCTGCCGCTCACCCTGGTCTGGTGCGGATGCATCATGTTCCTCTGCGGCTATCTGGCGCTCGGCAAGCGCCCCTATGTGGGGCTGCTGATCGGTATCACCCTTGGCATCACCATGGGGGCCATGCCGGGGGACATCAAGATGGCGCTGTGGCGCAGTGCCGACGTGATCCTCGGCTCCCTGCTGGCGCTGCTCTTTTGCAGCATCTATCCCCAGCGGGCCTACAGCCACTGGCGGCTGCAACTGCACCAGATCTTGCAGCAGTCGGGGCGGCTCTATCACACCCACCTCTCCCCCAATGTGCTGGAGCGCCCGCGCCTCAAGCACAATCTCTCCCAACTGCTGGCCCAGACCGGCAAACTGCGGGCCCTGTTAGCCCCCGCAGCCAAGGAAACGCGCCACAGCGTCGCCCTGTTTGATGCGGTGCAGGTCACCATGCGCAACACCCTCTGTACCCTGGAGATGCTGGCCAACACCTACTGGAACGATCGGGAGAGCCACTTCCTGATGCAGAGCACGGCTGCGCTGCACATCTGTCATCAGGCTACCGAAGAGGCGATCAGCCAGCTTGCCCTGATGATGCAAACCGGTGACGGGCGTGGCGCAGACGCCGCCATCGCCCGCCTGCACGAGGTGGCAACGCAGGTGTCGCTGCCGCCCAATACCGAGGCGGCGATCAATGGCTACCTCTGGCTCAACGTCCAGCTGACCGAACAACTCACCCACCTGCACCGTCTACTGGAGCTGATCCTCACCCCGCCGCATCGCAAGCAGCCCGACTAGGCACAATGCAAAACGCCCCGCAGTTGCGGGGCGTTTGTTGTCGGCATGAGCCGTGATAATCAGGCGGCGCTGGCGTTCACGCTCATCTGCTCCAGCTCTGAGCGGGTCAGGGTAGAAACTAACTTGCCGTCGAAGTAGATATCCATCAGCTCGCCGCGCTTCTCGCCGCGCATCATGCTGCTGCGACCATCCAGATAGTGCACTTCCATCTGGGCGGTTCGCTCGTTCGGGTAGCTGATCTCTACCTCGCGCACCCCTTGTGGCAGCATGGCCAGCGGCACCTTCTTAAGGGCCGGATCCAGATGCTGGTTCACCTTGATCACCGGATTGGCCTTCATGTCCACCACGGCCGGGGATTTGCCGGTGATGGGGTTTTTGCCAGACCAGAACTCGATGGTATTGAAGACGAACAGGTCCGCGGTCGCGGCCAGACCGTAGATAGGGGAGAGCAGCATAAAGACCCCGGCACGACCGTAGCGGTTATCCACCACGCTCAGGTTGCCTTTGGTGACCATGCCGGAAAGCCCCATCTGCCCCATGCAGCCGCCCAGACCCATGCTCGCGACCATAACCAGCAGGGCCATGGCCCGCCCCTTCTGTTGTAATGCCATCTTGTTCTGTTCCTGCTCTGAAATGAATAAGGCGGCAAGCCTAGTCAAGGGGCCAGGAGAGGACAATTCACAATGGCGGCACGATACAGGAGGGGTTCAGATTGGGGGACTGACTGCTCAAATATGCGTCAATGCCTCGTCATGGCAGGAAGTCAGGGAGCTCAGAACGCCAGATCCGAGACGGTGCTGGCGACGTCAGAGATCTCGGTCGTGACCCTGTCGATCAGTTCGCCGTATTTCTGGATCACGCTGGCGATCTCGCCGGTCGAGAGGATGCCACTTATCGGCATCCTCTTTTGTGCTGGTTCAGCTCAAACCATCTGAGGCATACTATCGCCCGCAATGCACCTTAAGGAGCGAATTATGCAAACAGAAAAAACCCTGCTCAGTCATGATGAGCTGCTGGCAATGGCCAATGACATTATCAAGAATCACGAGGATTTCATCCACGGCATGCGCGCCGACTCGGTGGAGCAGAAGGGGGAGATTCTGGTGTTCAAGGGGGAGTTTTTCCTGGCCGAAGATGGCACCCCGACCGGCAAGACCATGGCGGTCTTCAACATGTTCAAGCTGCTGGCCCAGCAGCTCTCCGGCAAGTACAAACTGGCCTGATTTCACCAGCACATTGCCAACAGGATGCCGCCCTCAGGCGGCATCTGTTTTTGCGCTGTTCTGACCCTCGACCACCACGCAGTTGCGTCCCGCCATCTTGGCCTGATAGAGACACTCATCGGCACGGTTGATCAGAATATCGATGGTGTCGTCACTATGGGCCAGGGCAATCCCGATACTCACCGTCACTTCCAGCAATTCGTCCGAGGTGGGGCTCTTCACCAGCCGCGCCTCGACCGCAATGCGCAGCCGCTCGGCCACCCGACTCGCCAGCACCGGATCACCGCAGTTATGCATCAGGATGGCAAACTCTTCGCCACCATAACGCCCCAGCACCATATCGGGCTCCAGCTGCTCCCCCAGAGTGGTGGCCACCTCCTTGAGCACCGCATCCCCCGCCAGATGGCCGTAGATATCGTTGATCCGCTTGAAGCGATCGAGATCCAGCAGCATCACCGCAAAGGGCTTCCTCTTGGTCTGCAACCGGACTCTGGCCTGCTCCAGCTGCTTTATCAGCAAGCGGCGGTTCATCATGCCGGTCAGCTCGTCGGTTGTGGATTCCCGATAGAGCCGCAGCAGCATGTTGAGCTGGCCGCACTGCACCCAGCAACTGGCCATGGTAAACATGCCAAGTACCCACACCTGATTCAGGGTGGCCTGACTCCAAATGCTCTGGCCCACCAGCAGCCAGTGGCCCAGCAGCATGGTCACCAGCACCACGCCTGCCAGCTGCAAGCCGAGGGAGAGGGGGATGGGGAAGATGGCAAACAGGGTGATCAGCAGATAGGGAAAGACGGCATAACCAGCCTGCAACTCCTGCTCGCTGCCAAAGCTGTGCAAGCAGAAGAGGGAGAAGATCATCATCACCATCATCAGATAACCGAGAGCCAGCTTCATCCGCTCGCGACGAAAGTGAATGAGGTAAGAGAGGGGGATCAGCGGAGAGAGCGCCAGGGTGCAGAAGATCCTGGCCTGGAACAGCTGCTCGAAATGAACGGCGGGCAAGGTCAACCAATCCACCACGGCCCAGGCGGGCAATCCGAGCATCAGCAAGCAGGTCAACAGGCGCAAACGCACCGTCATGAAACCCATACGAGTACGAGTAAAGTCTTCGGAGTGAACCCTCGCACTCCAGAACTCTGACAACTTGAGCATCCAGAGTCTCCACGATGAATACGGAGGGCTCATTCTACACCTACAAAGTGGTAAAAATGTCATTAGCGGGGAGAATAAAAAGGAGAGGTCGATCACACAAACCGACAGATGATAATCGCCGCGCGCAAACGTTTCAACCCATCAAAAAATAAACCTTTTTTTGCATAATTAGCGCTGGTCAGCGTCAGTTCAATCACTACAATAGCGCCCAATTTTCTCCCCCTCCCCACACAATTCGAGGTACTTATGGAACAGGCTGCTGTCACACGCGCCAATCGAGAGGCACATCCCCCCAGGCGAGCCCATAGCGAACTGGTCTACGGCATAGACGATGTACCGCCCCTGCCCCAGACGCTGTTCGCCGCCCTGCAGCATATGCTCGCCATGTTTGTCGCCATCATTACCCCACCCCTCATCATTTCCAATGCCCTCGGCCTTCCTGCCGCCGACACCCGTTATATCGTCTCCATGTCGCTGGTCATGTCCGGCATCGCCTCCTTCATTCAAACCCGCCGCTTCGGCCCCATCGGTTCCGGCCTGCTCTCGGTGCAAGGCACCAGCTTCAACTTCCTCGGCCCCATCATTGCCTCCGGTCTCGCCCTTAAGCAGGCGGCCATGCCCACCGAGGATCTGTTGGGCACATTGTTTGGCACCATGATGGTTGCCGCACTCACTATCGTGGTGATGAGCCGCTTCCTCCATCTGGTGAAACGGATCATCACCCCGCTGGTGACCGGTATAGTGGTACTGCTGATCGGCCTGACCCTGATCAAGGTGGGGCTGATCAGCATGGGCGGCGGCTATGCAGCCCTCTCTGATGGCAGCTTCGCCAGCCACACCAACCTCTTCCTCTCTCTGCTGGTGCTCGGCCTTATCGTGTTGCTGCAGCGCAGTCGCAACCCCTGGTTGCGCCTCTCCGCCATCATGATCGCCATGCTGGCGGGCTATGCCGTGGCGCTGCTGCTGGGCAAAGTGAGCGCCCCCACCTTCGATGGCCCGCTGGTGATGGTGCCCATTCCGCTTCACTACGGCCTCGGCTTTGACTGGCAGCTGTTCGTGCCGCTCGCCATCATCTTCGTGGTGACGGCGCTCGAAGCGATCGGCGACATGACCGCCACCTCGGATATCTCCGGCGAGCCGCTGGAAGGGCCTGTCTATATGGCGCGGATCAAAGGCGGCGTGCTGGCCGATGGTGCCAACTCCATGCTGGCGGCGCTCTTCTCCACCTTCCCCATGTCCACCTTCGCCCAGAATAACGGCGTTATTCAGCTGACCGGAGTGGCCAGCCGCCACGTCGGCCTCTTTATCGCCGCCATGCTGGCGCTGCTCGGCCTGTTCCCGGCGGTCGCCAGTCTGGTCCAGCAGATCCCGGAACCCGTGCTGGGGGGCGCCACCATAGTGATGTTTGGCACCATCGCCGCCGCTGGCGTGCGCATCATCTCCCGCGAGGAGCTGGATCGCCGGGCCCTGATGATCCTGGCGGTATCGCTCGCCATGGGGCTGGGTGTCGCGCAGGTGCCGGAAGTGCTGCAACACCTGCCGGAGCTGGCCAAGAGCGTGCTCTCCTACGGCGTCGCCACCGGTGGCATCACCGCCATCGTGCTCAACCTGCTGCTGCCCAAGCGCGAACCGCGTCACTCCTGAGACGTCGCCCACCGATAGCAAACCCAAGCCCCGCACTGCGGGGCTTTACCTTGCCAGCGGCCACGGGTAGTGTGCTGGGCAGCCCTTTTTGAGGATGCCGCCATGCCCTATCGCCTGCTCTCTCCCCTCCCCGATACCGCCTCCCCCGCACAGATACTGGCGCAAGAGCAGCGCTGGCTGCGCGACTGTGCCCGTGACGGCCAGCCCCGCGCTCACCTCTGGCAGGCGCCCCAATGCCTGATTGTCACCCGCAAGGATACCCGGCTGCCCCGCTACGAAGCAGCCTGCCAGCAACTTGCGAATGAAGGCTGGCCGGTACATGTGCGCGACAGCGGCGGCACCGCCGTGCCCCACGGCGCGGGCATTCTCAACCTCTCCCTGCTATTGCCCCGCACCACCACCGATCTCGCCCACTACTACCGGCTGCTGGGCGCGCCGCTGCTGACCCTGCTGGCAGAGTACGGCCTTGCGGGAAGCTATGACTTCGTGCCCGGCTCCTTTTGCGATGGTCAGTACAATCTGGTGATCGGGGGACGCAAGATCACCGGCACTGCCCAGCGCTGGCTGGCGCCGGGGCAGGATCACCAGGGTGCCGTGCTTGCGCAAGCCATGCTGCTGGTGGCGGGGGATGTGGATGAGGGAACCAGGATGGCGAGCCGCTTCTACGAGCTGGCGGGTGGCGAACAGCGCTTTATGACGGGAACCTCCACCACGCTGGCAAGCTGCATCGATTGGCGCGGTAGCGATCAGGCGTTGGTGAAGAAAGTGCGAGCACGTCTGGATAACCTGCTAAGCGAGGGGCTATCCCCCTCATCCTGACCTTATCCCGAAGGGAGAGGGAAAGTCCCCATCCATAGACACAGCGCCCAAAAAAGCCACGACCGGAGTCGTGGCTTGTTCTTTTCAAGGGGAGCGTGAAACGGGCTGAGGCGTTCAGGCCGTCTGCGGCTCGGGCTCCGACTCCGTATCGCAGTCGCGGCCAAAGTAGGCGCGAGTCTCGGCGATCACCACATGGCGCAATCCGATAAGGCCGATGAGGTTGGGCACCGCCATCAGACCGTTGACGATATCCGCCAGCAACCAAATCATATCCAGATGGAGAAAGGCGCCGCTCGCCACCAGCGCCAGATAGACCAGACGATAGGGCTTGATCGCCTTCACCCCGAACAGGTATTCGGTGCAGCGCTCACCGTAGTAGTTCCAGCCAAGGATGGTGGTAAAAGCGAAGAACAACAGGCCAATGCTCACCAGATACTGGCCAATATGGGCATCCAGTCCTTGCGCAAAGGCGGCACTGGTCATGGCCGCACCGCTCAAGTCACCACCCCATACCCCGGTCACCACCAGAGTCAGGCCGGTCATGGTACAGATGATGATGGTGTCGATGAAGGTGCCGGTCATGGAGACCAACCCCTGCTCCACGCAGGAGTCGGTCTTGGCTGCCGCTGCCGCGATGGGCGCAGAGCCCAGCCCCGACTCGTTGGAGAAGACACCGCGCGCCACCCCGGACTGAATGGCCAGCATGATGCTGGCGCCGACGAAGCCGCCGGTCGCCGCATGGCCGGTGAAGGCACTCTCAATCACCAGCATGACGGCATCGGGCAGGGCGCTGGCGTTGTTCACCAGCACGCCCAGACAAGCGACGATGTAGAAGATGGCCATGAAGGGCACCACCTTGCTCGACACGCTGGAGATGGACTTGATCCCCCCCAGAGTCACCAGCGCCACGATCAGGGTCAGCACCACGGCGGTCGCTTCACGGGGCACCGAGAAGGAGAGGCTCATGGCGTCGGAGATGGCATTGACCTGCGGGAAGGTACCGATGCCGAAGAAGGCGACACCGATGCCGAACAGGGCAAACAGCTTGGCGAGCGGTTTGGAACCGAGCCCCTTCTCCAGATAGTACATGGGGCCGCCAGCCATCTGGCCGTTGGCATCCTGCTCGCGGTATTTGACCGCCAGCAGGCACTCGGCATACTTGGTGGCCATGCCGAACAGTGCCGCCATCCACATCCAGAACAGGGCACCGGGGCCGCCGAGCTTGATGGCGGTAGCCACCCCGACGATGTTACCGGTGCCAATGGTGGCAGAGAGTGCGGTACAGAGGGCGCCGAAGCTGGAGACATCTCCCTGCTTACCCTGCCCCTGATCGCGACCAAAAACCAGCCGCAGAGCGAGCGGCAAGCGCACCACCTGAAGCAGACCCAGACGCAGGGTGAGATAGATACCGGTCCCGACCAGCAGGATCAGCAGGGGCGGCCCCCAGATAAAACTATCGATGGCGGTTAACGCCGATTGAATTGATGACATGCATCCTCCTTAAGAAACAGAAATTAAGGAGGAGAAGGATGATCTTCCCATAGGTGTCGCGATCGGCCAGAGGCGATCGGATGCGGGCCAAGCCCAGGTACAACCATCCCATCCCCTCTGTCCTTTTGCCTGAGAGTTTCCGGCGCCAGCCTGCCCTTGCGGGTAGTCATGGTGCCTTGCTCCTTCGGCGCCCGATTTAACGGGTCTCTCCAGAGTATCGTCCAGTAGCAGTCCACACCGGTTGCCCGGTACCTGAAAGATTCACTTCTTCGGTGGATGGTTGCCCATCGCTCTCCTGCTACCTTCATCCGAACTAGTTTGGATTAGGAAGTCGGCATGTTAATCCAAAAAATGTGAGCTGTCTCGCACTTGGCCGCCCCCATTTATATTTTTTTAGTGACCATCAGAATCGCAGCAAGAATGTTAAATGTTAGTTAACTATCAACAAGTTAGGCTCTCACGAATCAAATGTGGCCCAAACGGGAAAAATGGCGGATAGAGAACAGTGATCCCTCTCGTTTCGCCAAGAAAATCTTGCCGACATATCCAATCAAAATGCTTGCACACAGAATCAATAAGCCGATAATCCGCTGCATAACCAAGCACTTTGTTATCAATTTATGCACTGTGTTCGGTTGGTCCCACCGGACCGCTCGCCTGACCCGGCCGTCGCCGGTTCAATCGCATATGGCTTGGGCATATCACGCCCCCTAAGGATGACCAAAAGAGAATGAACGAGACCCTGGTTGCAAAAGATGTGGTCGCACAAGATTACCGTCAGCTGGTTGAACAATTCGGTTCCCCCCTGCTGCTGCTCGACAAGGCAGCCGTCCGCAAACAGTATCGGGCCCTGGCCGCCGCCCTGCCCGATGTACGATTGCACTATGCACTCAAACCCCTGCCCCATGAGGCGGTGGTCTCTGTCTTGAAGGAAGAGGGGGCCTGTTTCGATCTGGCCACCAACGGCGAAGTGGATCTGGTGCGCAGTCAGGGGGTTCGCCCGGGACGTTGCATTCATACCCATCCCATCAAGCGCGACAGCGATATCCGTTACGCGCTGGAGTTCGGCTGCACCGTGTTTGTCTATGACAACCCGCTGGAGCTGGAAAAGTTCATTCCCTACAAGGACGAAGTGAAACTGCTGCTGCGGGTCAGCTTCCCCAACCCCGAGACCAAGGTCGATCTCTCCAAGAAGTTCGGCTGCACTCCGGAGCAGGCGCTGCCGCTGCTGCAACTGGCCCACGCCAAGGGGATCAAGGTGATGGGGCTGTCGTTCCACGTCGGCTCCCAGGTACCCCACGCCCGTCGCCATGTGCAGGCCATCGACGCCTGCCGCGAGATCATGGAGCAGGCCTGGGCGCTCGGGCTCAAGCCCTGGGTGCTGGATATCGGCGGCGGTTTCCCGGTCGATTATGAAGGGGGCGAGTTCGATATCGACGGCTTCTGCGCGCCGATCCGCGAAGCACTGGCCAAGCTGCCCGCTACCGTGCAGAAGATTGCCGAACCGGGCCGCTTTATCAGCGCGCCGGCCATGACTTCGGTATCCAGCGTGATGGGCAAGGCCCACCGTGGCGACAAGATCTGGTACTACCTGGATGACGGTCTCTACGGCAGCTACAACGGCCAGCTCTATGACCACGTTACCTATCCGGTGAGCACGCCTTATGCCTGTGGCGAGCAGCACAACTCGGTGCTCTCCGGCCCCACCTGCGACAGCGTGGATGTGATCCGCGATGGCATCATGCTGCCGGATCTGGCTATCGGCGAGTTGGTGGTTGGCAAGGTGATGGGCGCCTACACCTGGGCCTCGGCCTCCACCTTCAACTTCTTCCCCAAGGCCAACATCCTCATTCTGGACAGCAGCCAGAAGGGGCAGAAGCTGGTGGCAGTAGCCTGAGCACACCGCTCGCTCGCCAACAGGTTCACTGGGCAAAAACAAGAGGGGGAAGCTTGCGCTTCCCCCTCTCTCATTTCACCAACCCCTATCAGATAAACTGACTGGTCAGCAGCCAGCCGGTGTAGGCGACGAAGCAGGTGAGCAGCACGCCCCCCTCCAACCGGTTGATACGGCCTTGTCCCTTGCGGCCCAGACACATCACCAGCAGCAGCAGGGTCAGCCCCATCATGATGCTCCAGTCACGGGTGAGCACCTCCGGCGCCACATCGAGCGGGTGGATGCCCGCCGCAATCCCCACCACCGCCAGGGTGTTGAACAGGTTGGAGCCGAGCACGTTGCCAAGGGCCAGATCATGCTCGTTCTTGCGAATGGCGATGAGGGACGAGGCCAACTCCGGCAGGGAGGTTCCCACCGCGACTATGGTGAGGCCAATCACCAGATCGCTGATACCAAGCGCCTGAGCGATGGTCACCGCCCCCCAGACCAACAGGCGGGAAGCGCCGATCAGCAACACCAGCCCGACCACCAGCCAGAAGATGGCGCTCTTGAGGGACATCCCCTCGCTCTCGATATCCTCGGCGGTCTCGGTATCCAGCGCATCTCCCTTGCCATTCATGCCAGCCCAGATGGACCAGCCCATCAGGGCAACGAAGACGGCCCCCAGAATGACCGCATCCATCCGGCCCAGATGCCCATCAATCAGCAGGGCGCCGGAGAGCAGGGTAATACCGAGCAGAATGGGGATCTCCTTGCGTACTACCTGAGAGGCCACCGCGATAGGGCTGATCAGTGCCGTCAGACCCAGGATCAGCGCGATATTGGTGATGTTGGAGCCATAGGCATTACCGAGCGCCAACCCGGGATTGCCCTGGGACGCCGCCAGTGCCGAGACCACCATCTCCGGTGCCGAAGTGCCAAAACCGATGATCACCATGCCGATCAGCAGCGGCGGCATCCCCGCATAACGGGCAGTGGCGGCAGCACCATCGACAAACTTGTCTGCACTCCAGACCAGCAGCGCCAGTCCGGCAATCAGGGCAACAAAAGCCAGGGTCATAGGATCTTCTTCTCTTATTATCTGCAACGAAGCGCCAGCCAAAACAGGCAGGCACCATGGGAAAGTGGCGCCAGTGTAGCTGTGCCGCCTCCCATTTCAAGGGGAAATCAAACCGTGATTAACATTTCACAGCCCAGCCAGCAGACTCGCGGCATCGGAAACCTCGAACTTGCCCGGCGCCTCCACAAACAGCTGCTCGACCACGCCATCGTTGGCGATCAACGCAAAGCGCTGGGCACGGATGCCGCCAAAGGCGCCGGTATCCTTGGCCAGGCCCAGCGCCCGGGTCCAGCTGCCATCGCCATCTGCCAGCATGGTGATCGCCTCGGCATTCTGGGCCGTCTGCCAGGCCCGCATCACGAAGGCGTCGTTGACCGACAGACAACAGATGGCATCCACCCCTTTGGCCATAAACTGATCGGCCAGCACCACGTAACCGGGCAGATGGGCATTGGAGCAGGTGGGAGTAAAGGCGCCGGGCACGGCAAACAGCACCACTTTTTTACCGGCGAACAGCGTCTGGCTATCCCACAGCTGCTTGCCCTCGGCGGTGATAAAGGTAAATTCGCCCGCAGGCAGGGGTTGTCCTACAGCAATCATGATTTCTCGTCCTGAGTCGTGGTGGCAAGTGGCCAGTTTAACCCGATGTGACGAGCCATCCCAACCGGAACCGTGAGTCGGATCACCGATGGCGGACGGGCATTTTCCCCTTGGGCAGACTACTCTTGAGCTGGTTTCACGGCGCCAGGAGGCCCCATGCAACACTATTACGATGGTCTGGAAATTCGTCCCCCCGCCCTGCGCGAACAGCAGCAACTGGACCAGCTCAATCATCAGCTTACCCATGTCAGTCAATATTGCGCCGGTTACTCCAGCGCCTATCGCCAGTGTCGCCTCGAGGATCTGGCAGAGCTGGCCACCCTGCCCTTGCTGGACAGCAAAGAACTGTTTGCCGCCCAGCAGGCTCACCCCCCCTTTGCCGGTCTCACCGGCCGACCAGCCAGTCAGGCGCTGCGGGTCTTCTCATGTCCGGGCCAGCTGGCCATCCCCGAATATGCCGGGGCAGACTGGTGGGGCGCCACCCGGGCGCTGTTTGCCGCCGGTTTCAAGGCGGGAGAGGTGATGCTCAACGGCCACGACTATCACGCTGGCCCCACCGCTTTTATCTTCGATAACGGAGCCCGCCAGCTGGGCGCCCCCGTGGTGCCTTGCGGGCCACACGATACCCAGCGCCAGCTGGAGGCACTGCTTCGCTATCAACCCACCGGCTACGTCGGTCCGCTGGTGACCCTGCTCGACCTGCTGGAGGCGGCCGAAGCGGCGGAGATCCCGAGCGACTCGCTGCGCCGCGCCCTATTGTGCGAAGCCACCCATCCTGAAACCGCGCCGCTGCGCGCCATTCACGGCATTGCGGCCCTCAACTGTCTGGTGTGGCAGGATGTAGGGGTAGTGGCCTACGAGAGTCAGCCCGGTCAGGGCTTTATCGTCAACGAGAGCTGCATTGTCGAGATCATCGATCCCGCCAGCGGCAACCCCGTGAGTGGCGACGAGACCGGCCAACTGGTGGTGACCCGGCTCGATCTGGAGTATCCCCTGCTGCGCCTCGTCACCGACTGGCAGGGCCACTGGCTCGCCAAGCCGAGCGCTTGCGGGCGCACCAACCGGCGCCTCAAGCTGGTGTAGCAACTCAAACAGATGCACAAATGCACAAATGCAAACGGGCAGCCATCAGGCTGCCCGTCTTGTCTCTGGCGAGGAGAAGGTCTGAAATTGGTCAGCGCCTCGCCTGCCAGGTGGCGATGGCGAGCAGGGAGTCGGGGGTAAATTCGTTGGCGCGCTCGGCAATCTCGGCCAGGCTCATCCAGTGCACCGCGCTCACCTCTTCGGCCTGCAGCTGCAACGGCCCCTGATAGCGACAACTGAAGAGACCGCCCCAGACCCGATAGCCCGCCCCTTCGGCATAAAAACTGCCAAAGCCCTGCAGGGGGACATCGGCAATGCCCAGCTCCTCGGCCAGCTCGCGCCGGGCGGAGAGTTCCATCTCCTCACCGGTCGTGACCACACCACCGGCGCAGGCATCCAGCATGCCGGGGCAGAAATCCTTGCTGAGGGTGCGCCGCTGCACCAGGATCCGATCCGCGTCGTCGAGCACCAGAATATAGCTGGCGCGATGGCAGAGATTCTCCCGCCGCACCTTGGCTCGCTCGGCCACGCCAATCACCCGGTTATCCTCGTCCACCACATCAACCCATTCCACGCACAGGCCCTTTCGTTTGTTCCATTCAAGCCCGCAGTATATCGGTGCAGCTCGTTGTCATGGCACTACTTTTTCGGCCGGAGCCCCCCTTTTATGGGGTTCTTCGCGGAAGCGTGGGGAAGAGTAAGTTGACAGACAGGGTTCGGGTAAACTGGTAGTCGCCAAACAACCGGACTCCCTTACCCTGCTGTCGCTATGCATCATATTGATTTTGCCTCGTTCTGGCCAGGTTACGACGTTTCTGTACATCGCCGCTCTGCCACACAAATCACATTGGCTCTTGAGCCTCTCGCCAATCATCTACCGCTCTGTGGTCAGTGCCATCAGCCCTGTCCACTCATCCATGACCGCCGAATGCGCACAGTTCGTGACCGTGACCTCTTTGAACTTCGCGTACATCTGCAAGTCCCCGTCCGTCGGGTTGACTGCCTGCGTTGTGGTCGGGTTTCTGAGCATATCGATTGGTTACCCCCAGCTCCCGGTTGACACAGCGATTGCTGCGCTGGGTAGAGGCCTTGCTTGAGCTGATGCCTATCAGTCATGTCAGCCAGCTCACCGGACTGCACTGGCATACCATCAAGGCCATCGACAAGCGTCGGCTACAGGCCAGTGTTGGCACCTTTGAGCCCGGCTCGGTGCGGCGCCTGGTGATGGATGAATTCGCCCTGCATAAAGGCCACCGCTATGCCACAGTGATCATGGATGCTGAACGGACTCGCGTTTTGTGGGTGGGGCATGGCAACAGCCGAGAGGCTATTCGCCCCTTTTTCGAGCTGATGGGCGAACGATGCCAACAGATTGAAGCGGTGGCCATGGACATGAACTCCGCCTTCGATCTGGAAGTGAAACAGCACTGTCCACAGGCGGAGGTGGTGTATGACTTGTTCCATGTGGTGGCCGGTTATGGCCGCAAAGTGCTCGACCGAATTCGGGTGGATCAAGCCAATGCATTAAAGCATGACAAGCCGGCTCGCAAGGTCGTCAAGCTGGCGCGTTGGCTACTCCTGCGCAATCGAGAAAATCTCAAGGAAGACCAGGCGGTGAAATTACAAGAGCTATTGGAAGCCAATAAGCCCTTGGCGACAGCATATGTTCTCAAGGAGGCCCTGAAGGAAATCTGGTACGCCCCGAGCGTCAGGGAAGGTTGGCGACGATGGAAGGCCTGGATGCGGCAAGCGAAGGAAAGTGGCCTGGAGCCCTTAGAGCGTTTTGCCAAAAACCTTCGCCGTTACACCCGGGGGATTTTGGCTAGCGCAATCTTTCCCATGCACACCAGCCTGCTGGAGGGCGTGAATAATCGGATCAAGGTGATCAAACGCATGGCTTATGGATTTCGGGACTCAGAATACTTTTTCCTGAAAATCAAGGCCGCCTTCCCCGGAAAGACGCGATGAACCTTTTATGGTGCCCTTCGCCATAATGAGGATTCATGCAAATCTTTATAAACCGTCATCTCGGTGTCATCGACCGACACCATAGTGTGGCCTGTCCAGGCAATCAGGGAACTTGTGATGAAGGTGTTCAAGCAGTTATCCCCACGGCAGATCGCTCGCTACATCAAGAGCTTTCACCGAGGCTATTTTGCCATCGAGTCGCTGGGGACATTTGAATTCAACGCAGGCAGGATCAGCCTCCATGGCCTGACCTGCCGCCAGCGGCTGAGGCTGGCCCGCCAGATCAATCAGGCCATCAGCCAGCTTCGTCACAACGCCCCCTTGCCGGACATGTGAGTCAAAGGGTCTTGCCCTACTGTCTGTTGTGCAACCATGCTTTGCCCGCCGGCTAGTCGCCGCGCGGGCCGTTTTCGATGTCGGTGATGATGCCGTTGCGCACCGTCACGAAGCGCATGAACTCGTTCTTGCCGAAGTTGTAGGTCCAGCGTTCGCCATACCTGACCTGGATCAGGTTGCCAAACTGGTTCTCCTCGTTGCGACTGAGCTCTTCTCGCAGCATGGGCTCACCGCACTTGAGCAGCATCTCGGCGGTGGTGTCGCCCTCGGTGATCAGGGCGTTCTTGCAGCGCATGGCATCGGCACTGGCCGGAATGCTCAGCAGCAACAGGGACAGCCCCGCTACCATATTCATCTTTTTGCTCATCGGGTTCTCCTTCTCCGGTCGCATGAGTCGCAGTATGCCTGTTCCCGTTACTGAAAAAACCAGTCAATGGCGCAAAAGAGCCGCCATTTTCTGCTCCACAGCCCGCAGGCCGCGACACATGCTGGCTATCGCATCGCACCAAAAACAAACGGCGACCCGAGGGTCGCCGTCTGCATCAAGCCCGCAGGATCACAGGATATCCAGCAACTCGACTTCAAATACCAGTGCAGAGTAGGGCGGGATGGAGCCCGCGCCACGGGCACCGTAGGCCAGATCGTGGGGGATGTAGAGCTTCCACTTGGAACCAACCGGCATCAGCTGCAGCGCTTCAACCCAGCCAGCGATCACGCCGGTCACCGGGAACTCGGCCGGCTGGCCGCGAGCGACGGAGCTGTCGAATACGCCGCCGTGGGTGAAGGTACCGTGGTAGTGCACGCGCACGGACTGACCGGCTACCGGAACGGCACCGTTGCCTTCGACCAGCACTTCGTATTGCAGACCGGAGTCGGTCACGTTCACATCGTCGCGCTTGGCGTTATCAGCCAGGAAGGCTTCGCCGTCAGCAGCGGCGGCCTTGGCAACGGCTTCCTGCTCTTCTTGCATGCGTGCAGTGATCACCTGGAAGGCATCATTGATATCGTCACGGCTGACCGCGAACTCCAGACCATTCAGGGCATCTGCCAAGCCTTGTTGCAGGGCCGGGATATCCAGACCGGCGAAAGCTTGCTGCGCTAGCTGATCACCCATGTTGCGGCCGATGCCATAGCTGGCCTTCTGTTCGATAGAGTCGTATTGGGACATTGAGATGTTACTCCAGATCCAAGTAATAAAGAGGCGGGATAATATCAGACTTTTGGCCGGGGTGCTGCCGGAGGCGCCCCTGATTTCCCCGTCAGTGGGAGGAACTTCACATCTGTCCCTCATCCCCGGCCCTTCTCCCACGAGGGGAGAAGGGAGAAGAGTGATGCATCACTCTTTATCAGGTTCGATCCAGCAAGGCTCTGACCGCGGCCACCTTGGCACCATCGGTGATATTGACCCGACCATCGTCCGAGGTGCCCATATTGACGCTATACGGAGGGACACCATGCCACCGCGCTGCGTTCCTCACGCCTTGTCGAGCAGAGCTCTGACAGCTGCGACCTTGGTGCCATCGGTGATATTGACCCGGCCATCGTCCGAGGTGCCCATATTGACGCCATGGGGTACCATGCCACCGCGCCAGCCCATGCCGGACATATGCACTTCGCTCACCCCGGTGAACTCGATGATGGTGCGCACGTTGTCGGCATTGACCCCGGCGCCCGGCATCAGGCTGGCACGCCCCGCCAGCGCCTGTTGCATCGCCTGCAGGGTTTCCAGCCCCGCCAACGCGGTCGGCGCATGGCCGGAGCTCAGAATGCGCTCGCAGCCAGCAGACACGATGGTCTCCAGATCGGCGCGCCAGTCGGAGGAGAGGTCGATGGCGCGATGGAAGGTGACCCCCAACGGGCCGGCGGCATCCACCAGCTGTTTGAGCTTGGCAGCAGGCACCCGCCCCTTCTCATCCAGCAGACCGACCACCACCCCTTGCAGACCGGCAGAACGTGCCGCCGCGATATCTTGCAGCATCATCTCGAACTCGCCGTCGTTGAAGCAAAAATCCCCGGCGCGCGGGCGGATCATGGCGTACACCGGCACGCTGGCGTGGCGGGCAGCCAGCTGCATAAAGCCGCAGGAGGGGGTCAGACCACCCAGACCCAGCGCAGAGCAGAGCTCGATGCGATCCGCCCCGGACCGCTCTGCGGTGAACAGGGATTCCAGGTTGTCGATACAGATTTCAAGACGGGTCATGAGGACTCCTTTTTCGGGGAGATCAGACCCCACATCTGATCTCATAGATTGAGCAAGGCTGCGCCGCGCACACCACCGGCGCCGCCAAAGCGGGCCTGACGGATCTCGGGCAGGGCGACCCCGGGCAACAAATGCCCCGGCAGGCGCAGCGGCAGCTGTTCATAGAGGGCGGGCAGGCCGCTCAGGCCGCCCCCCAACACCACCACCTCGGGATCCATCACCGAAATGGCGGTGGCAAGCCCGGCGGCCATGATCTCCAGCCAGCAGTCGACGGTCTCGACCGCATGGGGCTCATGGGCCTCGAAGCGTCCCACAATCTGGTGACCCGTGGCGCGCTGGCCATGGAAATGGTGATAGAGACGCTCCAGACCGGTGCCGGATGCATAGGTTTCAAAACAGACCAGACGGCCGCAACCGCAACGGGGACGGGGCAACTCGGGGTACTTCATCAGCATGGTCGCGGGCAAGGGATAGTGACCAATCTCGCCAGCCAGCCAGTTGCGCCCCTGAATAAGCTTGCCCGCCAGATAGACGGCGCCGCCGATACCGGTGCCGACGGTGACACCGAGCGCACTGCCTGCGCCGTCGGCTGCCCCTTGATGCACTTCGGACCAGAGGAAGCAGTTGGCATCATTATCCACCTTGACCGGCCGCTCCAGCAACTCGGCCAGATCGGCGCCCAGATGGCGACCATTGATGGAGGGCAGATTGGCCGCCACTATGCTGTGATCCTGGCTGTTGATGACGCCGGGAAAACCGATACCAACCGAGCCCCGTGCGCCGAAGCGAGCATCCGCCTGCTCGACCCGGGAGCGGATCAACTGCTGCAACCCCTCGTAATCGTTGCCGGGGGTGCTCATGCGCTCCTCGTGGCAGAGGTTCAATGCACCGTCATAGACCGCGAAGGCGATCTTGGTGCCACCGATATCAAAGCCGTAATACATGCCCGCACTCCCTTGTCAGCCTGTGTTTATCCAACTCTGTTCCAAGGGGGACATTGTATTAATTCGCAAAAAAAATAAAGTGACCGGAGGCGAAAAACGGGAGCGTGGTCAGAGCAAACGGCTCATTTGTCGCTGCAGGCAGGGCTGTCCGGGGCTTATCAGGGTGCGCTCTGCACCATCAAAGACGAAGCCGCGGCGCAGGTAGAACCCCTCGCCGATGTGGTTGCCATCGAGCAGCCACAACTTAACGCAAGAGCAGCCGTTGCGGCGCATCTGCATCGCCACTGCCTGCCACAGCCGCTTGCCATAACCTTGTCGCCAGTGTTCGGGATGGAGGTAAAAGGCGCGGATCAGGGCATGGCTCTGTCCCGCTTCCTGCTGTGGTTGCCAATAGAGCAGGCCAATCACCACCTCATCAAGGCAAAGCAGCATGGGCCTTGGGCCCAGCTTGGCCAGACGGCTCTGCCAGATCTGCAGATGGGCGGTGACGTCCAGCTGCTCCAGCAGGTCAGCACCGAGCACCTGACCATAGGCAGCGAGCCAGCTGGCTCGCTGTATCACCGTCATGGCGGCGGCATCGTCGCTGCGCGCCATGCGCAGGTTTATGCCTTGCATTGGGGCACCAGACCGTTGGCGCGGGCCTGCTCATAGAGCGGCAGCACTTGCGCCTGTTGCGCCCGCAACTCGGCGATCCGGTTCTCGTTGCTCGGGTGGGTGGAGAGCAGTTGCGGCGGGGTATTGCCACCGGCGGCGGCACTCATGTTTTGCCACAGGGGGATCGCCTCGGCCGGATTGAACCCGGCGCGTGCCATCAGCGCTAACCCCAGCCGATCCGCTTCGCTCTCTTGGGTGCGGCCATAGGGCAGCATCACCCCGACCTCAACCCCGAGGCCAAGGGCGGCCATGGTGGCGCCGCGATACTCGCTGGTGCCCATGGCAATGTCGGCGGCCGCCAGACCGATCCCCGCCAGCTGGCTGCGCGAGAGTCGCTCGTTGGAGTGCTGGGCCAATACGTGAGTCAGCTCGTGGCCAATGACGGTCGCCAGCTGATCCTGATTCTTGGCCACCTTGAGCAGGCCACTGTAGACCCCGATCTTGCCGCCCGGCAGGGCGAAGGCGTTGACCTGTTTGGCGTCAAACACCACCACTTCCCAATTGGTGATGCCATAGCTGGCCGGCACCTGCGCGGTCACCGCCTTGGCGACACAGGAGACATAGGCGTTGAGTTTGGTATCCTTGCTCACCTTCTCCTGCTTCTTCATCTGTTCGAAGGAGTCGGCGCCCAGCTGGTTCATCTGCTGGGGAGAGTAGAGCAGCATCTGGCTGCGGCCGGTCGGCGACTGGGCGCAGGCGACCAGCAGAGAACTGCAGAGGGCTACCAGGCCAAACTTGGAGAGAGACGCAATCATGAAGGGATCCTTTGCCGTGACGTTGCGCTATTCTCGGAAATGCCGCCAGGCTCTGCAAGGGAGCAAGCTCCCGGCTGGCGGAAAAAGATCCATCCTGCGCGATTAACAAAGCTGACAGCCGCCAAAAAACAAAACGAGCCCGCTTGGGGCTCGTTTTATCAGGGCATGCTGACTGCAGGCAGTTACATGATACCCAGCTTTTTCAGGTCAGCCTGTACCACCTTGGCCGGCACCGGCACGTAACCATCTTTGGCAACGATGCTTTGGCCCGCTTTGGAGAGCATCATCTTGACGAACTCTTGCTCCATCGGGGAGAGCGGCTTGTTCGGATGCTTGTTCACGTAAACATACAGGAAGCGGGACAGCGGATACTTGCCGGTGATGGCATTATCGGAGGTCGCTTCGATGAAGGTCTTGCCATCCTTGGAGAGCGGAACCGCACGCACGCCGGAGGTGACATAACCGATACCGGAGTAACCGATGCCGTTCAGGGAGGCGGAGACGGACTGCACCACGGAGGCAGAACCCGGCTGCTCATTCACACCGCTCTTGAAGTCGCCGTTACACAGCGCGTGCTCCTTGAAGTAACCGTAAGTACCGGATACAGAGTTGCGACCGAACAGTTGCAGATCCTTGCCGGACCAGTTGCCGGTCAGCCCCAGATCAGACCACTTGGTGGCGGCCTTGGCTTCGCCGCACTTGAGGGTGCTGGAGAAGATGGCGTCGATCTGCGGCATGGTCAGCCCCTTGATGGGGTTGTCCTTGTTGACGAACACGGCCAGGGCATCAACCGCGACGCGGATGGCAGTCGGCTTGTAGCCGTAGCGCTTCTCGAATGCTTCCTCTTCACCGGCCTTCATGGCGCGGCTCATCGGACCAAACTGGGCAACACCTTCGGTCAGGGCGGTCGGCGCGGTAGAGGAGCCGGCAGCCTGGATCTGCACGTTGACGTTGGGATACATGCGCTTAAATTCTTCAGCCCACAGGGTCATCATGTTGGCCAGGGTATCCGAGCCGACAGAGGACAGGTTGCCCGAGATGCCGCTGGTCGGGGTGTATTCCGGCAGGTTTTTATCGACACCATAGGCCAGGGTGCTGGCAGAAAACAGGGTTGCTGCGGTGAATCCGATTACACCAGCCAGTTTGTTGAGTTTCATCCAATCTCTCCAAAGTTACTAAAGGCGATTACCTTGAGTTTCATTCTGTCCCCTCTCTCCAAAGTGACAGAAGGCTATTACCAATACATGGCGCCGATTAACACTGTCTTGCGGCAGTCAGTTCGACTGAGTCAGCGGTGAGTTCCATTCCGACCAACTCTCCAAAGTTACAGAAGGTCCGTTGTTAAGACGGCGCCAGTATCTGACCTGGCAGTGACAAATTTATGGATTTAATGTGACACTTTAATGACATGGCGACAGATTTGAACAAATGAAAAGAGGGCCCGCTCAGTGGCCCTCTTGTTGAAGCTAACCCATTGCCATAAAAGACTATTTAATCACCACCATGCGTGCCGGGATCAGAAAGCTGAAGCGGCTGCCAAGGCCGACCCGGCTCTCGATATCGAGCTGGCAGTCGTGATGACTGAGGGCATGCTTGACGATGGCAAGCCCAAGACCCGAGCCGCCGGTATGGCGGGAACGGGCCTTGTCGACCCGATAGAACCGCTCGGTCAGCCGCGCCAGATGCTCGGGGGCAATCCCCTCCCCCTCATCGCTCACGGCAAACAGTGCCATCGCTCCCTGCTTGCGCCACTCAACACTGATCTTGCGCCCCGCCGGGGTGTAGTGGATGGCGTTATAGACCAGATTGGAGATGGCACTGCGCAGCTGCTCCTGATCCCCGCGCACCAGAAGATTGGGCTGCACCATAAATTCGATCTGGTGGGCCCGCTCGCCCGAGAGCGCCCGCGCCTCCTGCTCCAGCAGCCCCAGCATGGCGGGCATGTCCACCAGATGGGAGAGATCCACCGAGGGAGCCGCCTCGATACGCGACAGGGTGAGCAGCTGATTGACCAGATTGTCCATCCGGATGGTCTGCTCCATCATTACCCGATGCGCCTTGGCCCACATGGCGGGCGGGGGCGGCTCTTCGGTCATCTCCAGATAGCCCTTGAGCACGGTCAGCGGGGTGCGCAGCTCGTGGGAGACGTTGGAGACAAAGTGTTTGCGGGTCTTCTCGAGACTGCGCAACCGGGTGACATCCCGCACCACCAGCATCGCCTGATCCGAGGCGTAGGGCATGATGCGAAACTCGAGAAACTTCTCCTCGTTGACCGGGGAGCTCATCTCCAGCGGCTCGTCATACGCCCCCTTGCCCAGATAGGCGTTAAAGGCCGGATTGCGAATGAGGTTGCCGATATGCTGACCGGCATCTTCCGGCCAGCGAAAACCGAGCAACTGCTCCGCCAGCCGATTGCACCAGAGGATGCTGCCATCGGTACGAAACACCACGGCCGCATCGGGCAGCGCCTCGGCCCCTTCCCGGAAGCGGCGGATCAACCCCGCCAACTCGCGGCGGCGAGCCCGGTGACGCTGCTGCAACTTGTAGATACCGTTGAAGATATGCTCCCAGCTGCCACTGCCGTTGGGCGGCACCAGACTGCGGTCATGCCACAGCCAGTCCGACAGCCGCTTCTGAAAGCGATAATGCCAGCCCAGATGCAACACGGCCGCCACCAACAAGCAGAGGGGGAGATGATCAATCAACCAGCCAACCAATGCGAAGGGGGCGTAAAAAAACGCCATCCGCCACAACTGTCGCCGCCAGGCGTAAGGTTGCAACATAACTGCCTCTAGAGACGGGTTGAGAAGCGGTATCCGGCTCCACGCACCGTCTGGATCAATCTGTCGTGCCCGGTCTCTTCAATCGCCTTGCGCAAGCGACGAATATGCACATCCACGGTTCTGTCCTCGACGTACACATTGGTACCCCAGACATTGTTGAGCAGCTGTTCACGGCTGTAGACTCGCTCGGGGTGGGTCATGAAGAAGTGGAGCAGCTTGAATTCGGTCGGCCCCATGTCGAGCGCCTTCTCTTCGGCACTGACCCGGTGCGAGACAGGATCGAGTTTCAGCCCCTGTACCTCGATCACCTCGTCCACCGAGGTGGGAGAGACGCGTCGCATCACCGCATGGAGGCGAGCGGTCAGCTCCTTGGGCGAGAACGGCTTGGTGATGTAGTCGTCGGCACCGGCCTCCAGACCACGCACCTTGTCCTCCTCTTCACCGCGGGCGGTGAGCATCACCACCGGGATCTGGCGCGTCACCTCATCCTGCTTGAGCTGCTTGATAAACTGGATGCCACTGCCGCCCGGCATCATCCAGTCCAGCACGATGAGTTCGGGGTAGGGTTCGCGCACCTTCGCCAGTCCATCGGCGAAATCTTCCGCTTCAATCGTCTCATATCCCTTCTGCTCGAGCACGAAGCAGAGCATTTCGCGGATCGGTGCTTCGTCCTCGACCACCAGAATTCGCTTAGCCATTCCCTTCTCTCTCCTCTGTGAAGATGGGTGCGCCAATTATTAGAATTTTCTGTGACACTTTTATGACTTTATGACAGGCGGGATGATAAACGTTTTCAGATTCAGTTGGCAGCAGTGCGTTGCAACAAGTCCCAGCGGTTGCCACTGATGTCCTCGAACACCACCACGGTGCCGTAAGGCTCGTCGCGGGGCTGTTCACAAAAATGAACACCGTACGCCTGCATGCGCTGGTAATCCCCCCAGAAGTCATGGGTCTCGAGAAACAGGAACACCCGGCCGCCGCCCTGCTTGCCGATGGTGGCCTGCTGCTGTGCATTAGCCGCTTGCGCCAGCAACAACGCGGAACCGGGGGCGCCTTTGGGGGCAACCCGCACCCAGCGTTTACCCGGTTTGCCCGGCTCATCGAGCCGGGTATCTTCCAGTAGTGCGAAGCCAAGTCCCTCGGTAAAAAAGCGAATGGC
This sequence comes from Aeromonas veronii, assembly GCA_041319085.1. Classification (NCBI taxonomy): domain Bacteria; kingdom Pseudomonadati; phylum Pseudomonadota; class Gammaproteobacteria; order Aeromonadales; family Aeromonadaceae; genus Aeromonas; species Aeromonas veronii. The sequence goes on from CP101033.1 coordinate 3,042,694, forward strand.
CTGATCGTAATCGGCCACCAGCAGGGTTAGTGCCCCTATATGTTGTGACATGGCAGAAAATCCTCAACGGATGAGTCAACGGGCGCAATGCCCCGGCAAGGACGCATCATAACGGCTGGACGGGCAGGGCTCCAGCCGCCATGTGCGTCTTGAAAACAACCGATGAGAGAGTGTGAGAACTCAAGGGGCTTCGCGCAGCGCACGGTAGAGGGTGGTACGGCTGATCCCCAGCTGGCGCGCCGCCTCGCTCACATTGCCGCCGCATGCCGCCAGGGTTTGCTGTACCCGCCGCCGGGTTTGTTCACGCAAGCTGGTCGCCTCCCCCATCGACAAGGCGTCGGGCTCTGTGGCCACACTGGGCAGATGCAGGTGGGCGGGTTCTATCCAGCCCAATCCCTCAGCCAACACACAGGCCACTTCCAGTGCCTGCTTGAGCTGGCGCACGTTGCCGGGCAGCGGATGGGTCAGCAGTTGCCGCTCCGCATCGCGGGTCAGACGCAGGGTCGGGTCCATCTCCGCCAGCAGTCGCTGGATCAGTCCCAGACGCTCAGCAGCAGGCCAACGGCGCAGCGGCATCTGCTGCTGGCGCCAGCCGCAGATCCGGTAATAGAGATCTTCGCGAAATGCGCCGCTCTGCACCATGGCCGCCAGATCCCGATGGCTGGCGCTGACCAGCCAGAAATCCACCGCCTCCGGCTTGTGACTGCCAACCGGGGTCACGCTGCGCTCCTGCAATACCCGCAGCAGCCGGGTTTGTGCCTGCAGCGGCAGTTCGCCAATTTCATCAAGCATCAGCATGCCGCCGTGGGCTGCGCGCAGATACCCCTGACTGCCCTGGCTGCGGGCACCGCTGAAGGCCCCGCCCACATATCCAAACAGTTCGGCTTCCACCAGATCTGCTGGTAACGCGCCACAGTTGACGCACACCAGTGGCTGATCCCGCCGACTGGACGCTCGGTGCAGTTCGCGCACCAGATGCTCCTTGCCGCTACCGGTCTCCCCCTCGATAAGTAGCGAAATGCCGCGCTCCAGCATCTTGAGCGGCACCTGCTGCGGATAGGGCAACGGGTTTGAGTGATCCTGTAGTGCGGTGCACGAAGGTGTCGCGTTCGCTTCTGGCACCAGCCGCAAGCCACGCCCCTCGCGCAGCAGTTGCCGGCCATCGAAAGGGTGCTGGCCGAGCCAGAGTCGGCCTGCCCGGTTGGCGCCGAGCAGTTCGCCCTCCTCACCCAGCAACAGGCGGGCGGACCAGAGGCTCTGGGGATCGAGATCCACCAGCCAGCCCGGCTGGCGCGCCAGCAGTGCGTTTTCCAGCGTCATGGCCAGCAGCCGCACCGTGCCCAGCATGTCACCATCGTGGTGGGCCGCATCGGTGGAGATATCGAGCACCCCCAGCAATTGCCCATCCGGCCCGAGCAGCGGACAGGCGCTGCAACTGAGAAAGCCGTGCTGGGCAAAGAAGTGCTGATTGCCGAGCACCTGCACTTCGCTCTGCTCGGCCAGCGCGGTACCGATGGCGTTGGTGCCCTTGCTCGCCTCCCCCCAGCGGACGCCGCTGCGCAAGAAGATCCGCTCGGCATGGCGGGCGAAGCCCTCATCTCCACTGGCAGCCAGAATGGCCCCCTCACCGTCGCACAACAACAGGCGACAGGGGCGCCCTGCCAGCAACTGGCCAAACAGCGGCAGCACAAAGCGCTGGAAGCAGGCGATCAGCGCCCTGTGCTGCTCCTGACGGGCCGACAGCTCCCCCTGGGGCAGCAAGTCCAGATCGGCGCTCTGCTGGCGGCTCAGCCCCTGATGCAGGCAACGCTGCCAGGAACGCTGGATCGGACCGGGACCGGGACCGGGTTGAAGTGACTCACTCATCACGCCTCCTGTTCACAAACAGCACGACTGTCTCGGCCACTGTCCAGAAACGGCACAGTTTTCTCGCCACAGCCGTGGTCATTGGTTAACCAAGATACGCCCTCACACCCCATTTGATAACGTTTTTGTAACTTTTCCAGTGCTGGCCAGCCCCTCTGGCACGTCCCTTGCGATACACAGCAGCAACCGGTCTGTCAGCCAGCCCGGTCAGGACCACACACATAAAGGATGATGAGATGATTTATACCGCTCCCGGTCAGGCAGGTGCCCTGGTCAGCTTCAAGTCCCGTTACGAAAACTTCATCGGTGGTGAGTGGGTGGCGCCGCGCGCCGGCCGCTACTTTGAAAACATCTCGCCGGTGGATGGCAAAGTATTCTGCGAAGTCGCCCGCTCAGATGCCGCCGATATCGAGCTGGCGCTGGATGCCGCCCACAAGGCGTTCACCAGCTGGAGCAAGACCAGCGTCACCGAGCGCAGCAACCTGCTGCTGCGCATCGCCGATCGCATCGAGCAGAACATCGAAAGGCTCGCCATCGCCGAAACCTGGGAGAACGGCAAGGCGGTGCGTGAAACCCTGGCGGCAGACCTGCCGCTGGTGGTGGATCACTTCCGCTACTTCGCTGGCTGCATTCGCGCTCAGGAGGGCTCGGCCGCCGAGCTGGATCAGCATACCGTCAGCTACCACTTCAAGGAGCCCATCGGCGTGGTCGGCCAGATCATCCCGTGGAACTTCCCGCTGCTGATGGCGGCGTGGAAGCTGGCCCCGGTGCTGGCGGCGGGTTGCTGCAGCGTGCTCAAGCCCGCCGAGCAGACCCCGGTCACCATCATGCTGATGATGGATCTCATCAAGGACATCCTGCCTGCCGGCGTGGTCAACGTGGTCAACGGCTTCGGCGCCGAGGCGGGCCAGGCGCTCGCCACCAGCAACCGGATCCAGAAACTGGCCTTTACCGGTTCGACCGAAGTGGGCGCCCATATCCTGCGCTGCGCCGCCGACAAGCTGATCCCCTCCACCGTGGAGCTGGGGGGCAAGTCCCCTAACATCTACTTCGCCGACGTGATGCAGCACGAGAGCAGCTACATCGACAAGGCGGTAGAAGGGATGTTGATGACCTTCTTCAACCAGGGGGAAGTGTGTACCTGCCCCTCCCGCGCGCTGGTGCAAGCCAGCATCTACGACGACTTTATGGACCGAGTGCTGGCCCGTGCCCGCACCATCGTTCAGGGCAACCCCCTCGATACTGCAACTCAGGTGGGTGCGCAGGCGTCCCGCGAGCAGTTCGACAAGATCCTGGGCTACATGGAGATCGGCCGCAGCGAAGGGGCCAAGATGCTGATCGGTGGCGGCCCGGCCAAGGTGAGCGGACTGGAAGGGGGCTTCTACATCCAGCCCACCATCTTCTCCGGCCAAAACAAGATGCGGGTGTTTCAGGAGGAGATCTTCGGGCCCGCCCTCGGGGTCACCACCTTCAAGGACGAAGCGGATGCCCTGGCCATTGCCAACGACACCCAGTACGGGTTGGGGGCAGGCCTGTGGACCCGCGACAGCAATCTGGCCTGGCGAATGGGGCGTGGCATTCAGGCTGGCCGGGTCTGGGTCAACTGCTACCACGCCTACCCGGCACACGCCGCCTTTGGCGGTTACAAGAAGTCGGGGATCGGCCGCGAGACCCACAAGATGATGCTGGACCACTACCAGAACACCAAGAACCTGCTGGTGAGCCACGACATCAACCCGCTCGGCTTCTTCTAGCGCAAGCAGATGTCATCAGAAAGGGCGCCTGCGGGCGCCCTTGTTATTTGGCCATATGGCCATTGGGCGTCTCAACCAGCCCGCCGCCAGCGGTAGCGTCGCTCCGGCCGCCCGCGCTGACCGTAGTTGAGATCCACATCCACCCGGTCTTCCGACTCCAGATACTCCAGATAGCGGCGCGCTGTGGTACGGCTGAGGGAGAGTCGCAGCGCCACCGTGTCGGTGGAGAAGACGTTCTCCGGCTCGCCCGCCAGCAGATCCAGCACCTGACGCAGGGTGATGCTGTCGATCCCCTTGGGGGTGACGCGCATCTCCTTGATCTGGGAGCGCCCCCCCTTACCCAGCAGCTTGTCGAGATCGTCCTGCTCCAGCCGACCTCGCTCGCACAGACGGCTGTGCAGTTGCAGGATCTCATCCAGGCTCTGCTGGATGCGAAACAACCGCAGTGGCTTGATGACGTAGTCATGAACCCCCAGATTGAGGGCCTGCTGGATGGTCTCCACATCCCGCGAGGCGGTCACCATGATGACGTAGGCTTCGCGGTTGTGGCTGCGCAGACGGCTGACCCACTCAAGGCCGGAGCCATCGGGCAGCGAGACATCCACCAGCAGCAGTTGGGGCACCACATCGGCCATCATGGCATCGGCCTGGGCCAGGGTGCCGGCCCGTCCCAGCAGGGAGAAACCGGGGGTCGCCGCCACCAGTTCTGACAAGATGGCACCGATCCGATCGTCATCTTCAATAACAAGCGTGATTATTGGGTCCATGGCTCACATTAATTGGTTTTTATTCAAGTAGATACCAAACAGGGTGGTCTGTTCGGCAGTTCGCCGCCATTCTATCACACCCTCGTGCCGACCCACGGTCTCCTTGACCAGGAACAGGCCCACCCCGTGATCGCCACTCTGGCGACTCACCCCGTAATCGAACAGATGATCGGCCAGCTCCTCGTCAACCCCCTCGCCGCTATCCTCCACCTCAATCACCAGCCGCCGCCCCACATCGCACAGGGACAGCAGCACCCGGGGCGGCCGCTGCTGGCGGTTGCGCCAGGCCGCCTGCAAACCGTTATCCAGCAGGTTGCCAATCAGCGTGATGAGATCGGCCGAGACCGAGGCCGGATACTCCGCCAGCGCCGAGTCGGGATCGAGCTCCAGGGTCACCCCCAGCTCGCGGGCCCGGCTGAACTTGCCGAGGATCAGCCCCGCTACCGGCTTGTTGTCGATCAGCCGCAGCAGCTCCTGCAACATGGTCTGGCACGCTTCATTCTCCTGCTGGATCAGCTCCACCGCCTGATCCACATGGCCCAACTGCAGCAAGCCGGAGAGGCTGCTCAGCTTGTTGGCAAACTCGTGGCTTTGCATCCGCAGCATCTCGGCATACTGGCGCAGATGGGTCACCTGCACCCCCAGACTGGCAGCCACCTCCGGACGACTGAAGATCAGCAACCGCCCCGGAGCCTTGCCCTGCACCGCCTGCCAGCGACCAACGAAGGACTCCCCCTGAATGGTGAAGCTCACCTCGCTCCGCTCCTGCTCCAGACAGGGGGCAAGAGGCGGCACCAGCTCAGCCAGCGACTGCCCTTGCAGGGCGTGGCGCCCGGTGACCGGCAGCCGCAGCTGATAGCTAGCCGTGCTGTTGATCATGTTGATGTTACCGTGGCCATCGAGGGCGATGACCCCTTCGGTGATGTGTTCCAGCACCAGGTCCTGCAGGGTAAAGCGGCGCACGATCGCCTCCGGCTCCAGATCGAGCAGGGTCTTGCGCAGCAGGTATTGCACCCAGAGCGCCAGCAGCAGGCCACACCCCAGCACCGCCACGATGGCGCTGATCAGCAGGGCCACCCGCTCCATGTAAATGCCCTCCACCTGCTGCATCAGGTAGCCCACCACCACGGCCCCCATGACGCGTCCGTCCCCGCCCACCACCGGGGAGAAGCAGCGGATCGCCGGCCCCATGGTGCCCCGATCCTTGGAACAGTAGCTACGCCGCTCCTGCAGCGCGGGCCAGATATCTTCGCCACGGAACTTCTGTCCCACCAGTTCGGAGTTGGGGTGGCTGAGACGGCGACCATGCTCGTCGGTCACCACCATATAGGTGACATCAGTGCGGTTGCTGACCGCCTCCATGTAGTCGCGCAGGGTCGGGTCCCTCCCCTGCCGCAGCGCCTCGACCACCCGGGTATCGGCCGCCATGATCCGGGCCAAATCGCTCCCCTTCTCCTGCAGGTTGCTCTCCAGCAGATGACGGATAAAGAGGGCCAGCAAGCTGCCCAATATGAGGATCAGCAGCAGGGAGAGCCCAAGGGAGAGAGTGACCAACTGATGGCGAAGTTTCATGCACATACCTTAAATCGTCAGGACGCGGCCCAATAGTGCGGATGCCACCAGGTCTGGTCAATCAAAGGTGCCGGATCGCCGGCAAAGCAGCAAAGGGATCAGGTTGCTCACCACATATTGATAGCTGTCGGCAGTCGGCTGCCGCCTGCTTATAACGGCGCGGCAGCCGGCCGCTCAAGCTCGGTCAGTAGGGAGCCCGGCACGAACATCACATTCCAGCCGGAATACGGGGCGCAGGTCACCAGCCCAAGAAAGATAAAGAGCAGTATCCCAGTTATTTGTTGGCCACCTATCACGGCGACCTTTTCTTGTGTGGTTGGGAGGGGTGAGAGGTTTTTCATTGTTATGAAATGTGATCTGCGTGTGATTGCCGCGCTACTTTATTGAACCCCCACTCCTCGGTCGGTTAGCCAGACTACAAAACCATATAAAAACATTAAAAACTTAAACTTCATGGTGCCACCCAGGGCGGGAGCACACTTCGCTGCTTATTTAGCTTTAGCCAAAGAACAACTTGAACAACACCGGTAAAAGAACCCCGCGTGGATCCGTGCCGGAAACAATATCAGGGGCTCGAATGCCACTCACTCGCACCAACCAAAGATCCGACCAGAAACATGATCTTCATCACGCTATTTACTTAGCCTGCTAAATAAGTAAAATGCTTAGCAGGCTAAGTACATTGAGGATGAGAAGATGACGGATCTGGAAAGGTTGCGTGAGCTGTCGCTCGCCGAGCAGATAGCGCGGATGCACCGGCTATGGCGTACTGCCGCCGATCTGGAGTTGGCGCCCCTTGGCCTCACCCATCCCCGCTGGACCGCACTGTGGAAACTTTCCCGCATGGGGAACCATGTCAGCCAGAAGACCCTGGCCGAAGCCCTCGAGATAGAGCTCCCTTCCCTGATGCGCACCCTGGGCCAGCTGGAAGAGCAGGGACTGATTGAGCGCCACTGCTGCAGTCAGGACAAGCGCGCCCGTATCGTCTGCGTGACCCCGGCTGGCCAGACTCTGCTCGATCAGATCGCCGACCGCATCATGAATATCCGCCGCGAGCTGCTGGGGGGCATCGACGAACAGACCCTGCAACTGTTTGAAGCCACGGTGCAGCGGATCTCGGCCAACGCCCTCAGCAAGATTGAACAGCACCACGACCGACAGGCAGGAGGCGATACAAGCCCTCCCGATGCCAGCACAGAGAGAGAATAAGATGACACCGGATCAACAATTTACCCGCTGGATCAAATGGTCCATGGCAGGCTTTGCCGCCCTTTTTGCCTATTTTCTGGTAGCCGATCTGCTGATGCCCCTCACGCCGCAGGCGATGGCTACCCGGGTGGTCACCAAGCTTGCCCCGCAAGTGAGCGGCAAGGTGGTCGAAGTTGCCGTTCACAACAACCAGCAAGTCAAGAAAGGGGACCTGCTGTTTACCCTGGATCCCGAGCCCTTCGCACTGGCGGTAGAGCAGGCCCGTCTGGCCTTGGCTCAGGCCGAACAACAGAACAACGAACTGGATGCAGAATTGACCGCTGCCGCCGCCGATATCAGCGCCAAAGAGGCGCTGGCCAGCCAGAAGTGGCGAGAAGCAGAGCGCCTCGATGCGCTGTTCCAGCGTCACATGGTCTCATTGCAACAAAAAGATGAGGCGGACAGCGCCCTGCGCAGTGCTCAGGCCAACCTGCGCGCCAGCCAGGCCAAACTGGCCCAGATCAAGGCCAGCCGTGGCGTGACCGGTGAGGACAATCTGTTGCTGCGCCAGGCTCGCAACAAGCTGGCGCAGGCGGAGCTGGCCCTCTCTTACAGCCGGGTTCACGCGGATCAGGATGGCACCATCACCAACCTGCAGCTCAAACCGGGCAGTATCGCCAGCGCGGGCAGCCCGCTGCTGGCGCTGGTGTCAGAGCAGGTCGATGTGATCGCCGACTTTCGGGAGAAGAGCCTGCGCCATGTCGGCGAGCAAACCCGCGCCCTGGTCGCCTTCGATGGCGAGCCGGGCCAGCTCTATCCTGCCCGGGTGAGCAGTCTGGATGCCGGGGTGAGTGCCGGTCAGTTTGATGCCAACGGTCGGCTGGCGGCGCCGACGGAGTCGGATCGCTGGGTACGGGATGCCCAGCGGATGCGGCTGCACCTCGAGCTAGAGCAGTTACCCGACCATCTGCCAGCAGGAGCGCGGGCCACGGTGCAACTGCTGCCAGACAATGCCCTGACCGCCATGCTGGCACGGGGCCAGATCCACCTGCTCAGCCTGCTCCATTATGTCTATTAATCAGGTATCTACTAATCCCGTAGCGACCTCCGTAGCTGCCGATACCGTGCCTGCTCATCACGCCACGCACCTCTGGTATCGGCCCCTTACCGGCAACGAGCTGCGTCAGTGTTTGCGTATCGCTTTTGGCTGCACCACGGGCTTTCTGCTCTGCAAGCTGTTTGGCTGGGGTTACGGGGTCTTCTACACGGTCACACCGGTGCTGCTGCTGGGGATGGTGCCAGTGATGAATGGCCATGCCGCCCGCCAGCTTATCGCTTCAGCGGTGGCCTGTGGTGTAGAGGTCGGGCTGCTGGGGGGGCTGTTTGGCAGCCATCCAGCGCTGATAACCCCCATCGCCTTTCTGCTGTTTCTCTACCGCTTCGCTGCCATGTCACGCGGCAGCCTGTTTCTGTTCGGGGCCAACGGGGTGCTGAGCCTCAGCATCATGCTGCACTTTGCCAGCTATCCACAAACCGATCTTAACGATCTGATTTTCAACAATCTTTGGGCAAACATCCTGTCGGTGCTGATCGCCTATATGATGACGGCGCTGATCCCCGACCTGGAGGCACGACCGAAACCGGCACCCGCCCCCAAGGCGCCGCACCGGATGCGCCACGAGGCGCTACTGGGCGCCACGGTGGCCACCCTGTCGTTCCTGTCCTTTCAGCTGTTTGATCTGCGTGACTCCATGTCAGCCCAGGCCACCACCCTGCTGGTACTGTTCCCCATGCACTGGAACGGCGCCCTCAGTTATGCCCGCAAACGGGCGATGGGTACCTTGCTGGGGGTCACCTTTGGCCTGCTCGGCCAGCTGGTGCTCTATGACTGGTCAGGTCAGCTGCTGCTGGTCGCCCCGCTGCTGTGGCTCGGCGCCATGTTGTTCAGCCATGCCCACGTCAAGGAGGCAGGCGGTTCCGGCGTCGGCTTTGGTGCCCTCACCACCCTCGGCATTCTGTTTGGTCAATACCTCACGCCGGGCAACGATCTGGTGTTCAGCGCCCTCTACCGGGTCAGCAGCATCCTGTTTGCCATCGTGGTCACCCTGCTGGCCTGCTACCTCATCCACCGGTTGCTCAACCGCTTCGAGGCGACCCGCTTCGGTTATTGATCTCCTGTTGTAAACACTGTTGTCTGCCCATGGATGAGCTCTCTTTCGCCCCGTCGCCTGCCGGGGCATTTTTTTGTCTCCCTCGTTTTCCTGCCTCGCACTCCCCGCTGCCACAGGTCAGCGCAGAAGTGTGGCTATGCTTGAAAAGCTGCTGTCGATGAGGTGTACCTATGGTCATATTATTTAAAAAAATGGCTGGTTTATCTGGTACGACTGGCCACCAACCCACTCGGGCCGCACCGCTGCTCATTGGCGCCGAAGCTGGTCAAGGCGGTGTTCGCCGCCGGAGGGAGCGAGATTGTGTTTCGCCCCCTCACCGAAGATAACCGCCAGCATTACCACTGGCACGCCCCCCCGTTGTTCGAGGAGGCTCTCGCCTTCTCCCGCCACCACCCACAAGAGGAAACACTGGCCAAACGGTTCGAGCAGGCGCTGCAGAAGATCAACAACAACGGCACCTATGAGACTCTCAGCCGCCAATATAAAACCCAACTTGGCTTGCATGGATTGTCGCGCCCTTGCTGGTATCGAAATCCCACCTCACACCCACGACGGTATGCCGGACAGCCAGCGGCGCACCGAATGGCCCCGATGATTGAACAATAACGGTAACCTGTTAGGCCGTAACTGTTCACCCGCAGGGTATTGACAGGCAAATAATGATACGATCGTCTCTTGATCCACATTTGCTTCTTGTTTGATCCTGCCCATCAGGCAACCTTGTCTTCATGAACAGGAACAACACGCCTCCACCAGGATTGCCGCTCACGCTGGAGCAGGCCAATGAGCTGATTTACAAGCTACTCGACCGTATTGCCGAGCTGGAGGATCGCCTTAATCAACACAGCGGCAATTCATCCAAGCCGCCATCCAGCGATGGCGCAGCGGCCCCACGCTCTGAGCGCAAACGGCCTGCTTCTGGCAAGAAGCGGGGGCACAGCCCGGCCACAAGGGGAGCCGGCGCGAACTGCATCCCCATGATGCCCGGCTGACGACAACGGCTCACTATCCGGCGTCGGAGTGCCTCTGTTGCGGTGGCAACGTCTTGCCTCATGCCAAACCCTACCGCGTGCATCAGGTGTTTGAACTGCCCGAGGTAAGCTACTTCGTCACTGAGCATCGGCTGTTTCGGGGCACCTGCACTCACTGCGTGACCAGTGCCCAGGCTGAGCTGCCCGAGACGATCAGCTGCTGCCAGATGGGCACCCATTTACTCAGTTACATTGCCCTGCAAAGTGGCCAGTTCCATCAGAGCATCAGCCAGATACAGCAGCAGCTTAAACAGCACTTCGGCCTGACCTTCAGTCGCGGTGCCATCAGCGAGGCGCAGGGCCGGGTGAGCGCCATGCTCACCCCCACGCACCAGGCCATCAAGCGGCAGGTGCAGTCGGCAAGCCATATCCATGCCGATGAGACCCGGCACCAGCGCGGTGGCGAGCGGCGCTGGATGTGGTTGGCGCTGAGCAAGATTGCGGTCTGCTTCATGACCGCCTACGGGCGTGGTCAGGATGCCGCCAAGCGGTTGCTGGGTTCTGAACTCGATGGCGTGTTGGTGACAGATCAGTACGCCGGTTACCGCTTCATCGATGCCAGTCAGCGTCAGCTGTGCTGGGCCCATGTGGCGCGCAATGTGGCCGCAATAGCCGATAGCAGTGATGACGTTAATCAGCTAATCGGAGCCCGCCTGGTCCTGCTGGCAGACAGCGTGTTCAGGGCCAGGCACCGATGGGAAAACGGTCTGCTGAGCAAAGAGCGTTATCTGCGAAGGCTCAGGCGATACAGGCAAAACTGGCGCAAGCGGTTGGAATTGGGAGCGTTATGGTGCACCAAGCGTTACCGTGGGCGCTGTGAACTCTTGCTCCGGGATGACGAGATGCTGTGGCGGTTCATGAACGATGATGAGCTCGCCTTGACTAACAACGAGGCGGAGCGAGCCCTGCGCGGTTATGTGCTGTGGCGTAAGGGAAGCTTTGGCGTTTGGTCTCATCGAGGGGAACAATTTCGCCAGCGCATCCTGTCATTGGTGGAGACCGCCAAAAAACTGGGTCGTTGTCCTCAGGAGTGGTTGCGAGCAGTTGTTCGTGCTTGCATCGAGAAAACAGATTACCCCATTCCTGTCGAATTGTGTGTGTCAAGCCCCTGTCGGTGAACGCTTACGTTAGGCCCACGCCCGTATCCGATCCTGTGCCGTAGAGGCAATACCCTGTGCAAATTTATGGCATAGGATTTTATGGCGTTAGTCACAGAGTCAGGCGGCCAGCAAAGCGTCATCACGTATGCCGGAATAACCATTGACAGAGGGGAATGCAAAAACCGTGAATTATATTCCAGAGGAATCTTTAATAATCTTGATATGCATATTCAAGCGAACTTTTACAGCCCCTTAAAAAAGCCGAAAGCGGATATCCATGCACCATCTCATGCATTATTTGCACATCAGCGCATAATATTAACCCTTTATTCACACTTCGGCTTCCCCGAGAGGGGGACAACAAACCCTATCAGGACAAGGCTATCCGCCAGTTCAGCTTCATTTGCCCACGAATTGGCTGCGATTGCGGGTGAATTGAATAGCAATCCGATTAAATTTGCACGCATTGAGCTATCTCATAGAAATGCGATCAGCAGTTTGCAACCCCTGATAGCCACTCATAGAATCGCAGCGTCTGAAATATCTACCCTGTCCTATCCTCCCTTATTCCTCTCGGCGATTGAGTGGATCACAAATAATAACCGGGGATGCCGCCGCAGGCAAAATGGCCGTGGCGCACAACAAGATGGGGTAAACCTGTACCTGAATGAACAACAAATATTAAAAAGAGGCATATCTATGAGTGGCACCATCATCAAGTCGGCAAGAAATACCCCCCATGCACCCCAGGATCTGGGCCCCTGCACCCAATCGGTGGCGTTTTCTCATTACAACAATATCTCCGCCCAGCTGCCGGTCGATCCCGCCACCGGCAAGCTGGTGAGTGGCGATGTCACTGCGCAGGCCAGACAGTGCCTGAGCAACCTCAAGGCGATCATCGAGAGCATCGGCCACGTGATGGACGATATGGTGAAAGCGACCATCTTCCTCAAAGAGATGGCGGATCTGGAAGCGGTCAACGCCGTCTATCGCGAATTCTTCCCGGGCTATCTGCCGACTCGCACCACCCTCGCCGTCGCTGCGCTGCCGCTGGGCGCGCTGGTGCAGATCGATGCCATCATCTCCAACGGCGAAGGCACCTTCCCGCAAGCCCCCTGTGCGCTGGTGAAGCTCGCCCGCAATAGCGACAAGGCGCCGCACAACCCGCTCTCCACCCAGACCGTCGCCTTCTCCCACTACAACAATATCGGCGCCCAGCTGCCGGTTGAGCCCGCATCCGGCGCCCTGATTGGCGGCGGTATTCGCGAGCAGGCGGCCCAGTGCCTGCACAACATCAAGGCGGTGCTGGAGGGGATCGACGTGCCGTTTGACGATATCGTCAAAGTGAATATCTACCTGACCAGCCTCGCCGATCTGGAGGCCGTCAACGAGGTCTACACCACCTTCTTCCCCGACTCTGCCATCGCCCGCGCAGTGGCCTATCTGCCAGCCCGCTCGGTGGTCAGTGCCGCCGCCCTGCCCATGGGTGTGCGGGTGCAGATGGATGCGGTCATCTCCCACGGTGACGGCACCCCGCCACAACTGGTGGAAGATCGCCACAATCTGGTGATCCGTGCCCGCAATACCGACAAGGCGCCGCGCAGCCCGTTGCACACCCAGACCGTTGCCTTCTCCCACTACAATCATCTCTCTGCCCAGCTGCCGATTGACCCCGCCACCGGCAAAATCCTGACCGGCTGTGTCAAAGAGCAGACCGCCCAGTGCCTGAGCAATATCAAGGCGATTGTGGAGAGCATCGGCCACGTGATGGACGATATCGTCAAGGTCAATATCCAGCTCGGCAATATCGCCGATCTGGATGCGGTCAACGCCGTCTACACCAAATACTTCCCGGGCTATCTGCCGGCCCGCACCGTATTCGGGGTGAGCGAACTGCCCGCAGGCGCCCTGGTGCAAATTGATGCGGTGATGTCCAACGCGGAAAGTACCCCGCCGCAAGTTTAAGGCTCGCTTTAAATAATAAAAAGAGACCGGCTATATGTCGGTCTCTTTTTTGGTAACAAGAAGGGATATGATTTTTATGGCATCGAATTACAGAACGCGAACGTCCGATTACGCTTCGCTAATCGAACCTACAGACTTTCTTGACTTATTTCGCCACGACTTAACATTCCTACGTTCTTTTTCAACCAATCTTGAACGCCACATTAAATCTGACAGTAATATTGCCATAGCAAAATTAAAGCGCATTCTTGGTGTTGAATTTGACCCCGGCTCATCTGGGCCACACCAAGGTAACTGGCTCACAAGATTTAGTACCTTACCAGAACAAAAATCAACACATCTCCAACTATGACCGAACTCATTTCTAATCTTACGGATTATAGTTATCTCATGATACTCACTTTCTTCAATTAGACCGAGCGCATGAGCAGCAGTTACCTTGGCGGCAAACGTTCCAAGTAGTGCATTGAAACCACTAAAATAAAACGCCCCTCATCTTGCGATGGGGGGCGTTTTATCGTTCCGGCTATTGGGCCAAGTTTGCCCAACGTTCAGGAATTACAGGGGCTGTTACAGGGATTCAGCGGTCGCAACCACGTTTTCCACGGTAAAGCCAAATTCCTTGAACAGCAGCTCGGCCGGTGCGGACTCACCGAAGGTGGTCATACCGATGATCTTGCCGCCGAAACCGACGTACTTGTACCAGTAGTCAGCGATGCCGGCTTCGATGGCCACACGCTTAGGTACGGACATCGGCAGGACGGACTCTTTGTACTCGGCAGACTGGGCGTCGAACACGTCGGTGGCCGGCATGGAGACCACGCGCACGGCACGGCCCTTGGCAGTCAGCTGCTCATAGGCGGCAACAGCCAGTTCTACTTCGGAACCAGTGGCGATCAGGATCAGCTCAGGCGTGCCGGCGCAATCCTTCAGCACGTAACCACCCTTGGCGGTGTCGGCCAGCTGCTGGGCAGTACGGTCCATCTGGGCCAGGTTCTGACGGGAGAAGATCAGCGCAGTCGGGCCGTCGGTACGCTCGATGGCGTGCTTCCAGGCGATGGCAGATTCAACCTGGTCACACGGACGCCAGGTGCTCATGTTCGGAGTCAGACGCAGGGAGGCGATCTGCTCAACCGGCTGGTGAGTCGGGCCATCTTCACCCAGACCGATGGAGTCGTGGGTGTAAACGAAGATGGCGCGCTGCTTCATCAGGGCGGCCATGCGCAGGGCGTTGCGGGCGTACTCCATAAACATCAGGAAGGTGGCGCCGTAGGGGATGAAACCACCGTGCAGGGCGATACCGTTCATGATGGCGGACATGCCGAACTCACGGACACCGTAGTGGATGTAGTTGCCGGAGGCATCGTCGTTGGTCAGGGACTTGGAGCCGGACCACATGGTCAGGTTGGACGGTGCCAGATCCGCAGAGCCGCCCATGAATTCCGGCAGCAGCTTGCCGAACGCTTCCAGCGAGTTCTGGGACGCTTTACGGGTGGCGATCTTGGCCGGGTTGGCTTGCAGGGTTTCGATGATCTTGGCGGATTCGGCAGCCCAGTTGGCCGGCAGTTCGCCAGCGGTACGGCGCTTGAATTCGGCAGCCAGCGTCGGGTGAGCGGCTTCATAGGCGGCGAACTTGGCAGCCCAGTCGGCTTCCAGCGCAGCGCCCTTCTCCTGAGCGTTCCACTCGGCAGCGATATCAGCCGGGATAACGAACGGCGCGTGGTCCCACTTCAGGAACGCGCGAGCGGCGGCGATCTCGTCGTTGCCCAGCGGTGAGCCGTGGCAGTCGTGAGAACCGGATTTGTTCGGCGAACCGTAACCGATGATGGTACGGCAGCAGATCAGAGTCGGTTTGCCGGTCTCGGCCTTGGCGGCTTCGATGGCGGCATTGATGGCTTCCGGGCTGTGACCGTCAACAGCCGGGATAACGTGCCAGCCGTAGGCTTCGAAACGCTTGACGGTGTCGTCGGTGAACCAGCCTTCTACGTGACCGTCGATGGAGATACCGTTGTCATCCCAGAACGCGATCAGCTTGCCCAGTTGCAGGGTACCTGCCAGGGAGCACGCTTCGTGGGAAATACCTTCCATCAGGCAGCCGTCGCCCATAAAGGCGTAGGTGTAGTGGTCAACGACATCAAAGCCCGGCTGGTTGAACTGCTCAGCCATGGCTTTTTCGGCGATCGCCATACCCACGGCGTTGGTGATGCCCTGACCCAGCGGGCCAGTGGTGGTTTCAACGCCCGGTGCATAGCCGTACTCCGGGTGACCCGGGGTGCGAGAGTGCAGTTGGCGGAAGTTTTTCAGATCATCGATGGAGAGGTCATAACCGGAGAGATGCAGCAGGGAGTACAGCAGCATGGAGCCGTGGCCGTTGGAGAGAATGAAACGGTCGCGGTCGGCCCACTTGGGGTTGTTCGGGTTATGTCTGAGGTGGCTACGCCACAGCACTTCGGCGATATCCGCCATTCCCATGGGGGCGCCCGGGTGACCGGAGTTGGCTTTTTGAACGGCATCCATACTCAATGCACGAATGGCATTGGCAAGCTCTTTACGAGAAGGCATCTGAATCTCCTGCGATTGCTTCATTTTGATGGCCAAGATTAAGGCGCGTCATTGTCCCAGTAGGGCGCACGGCGTGCAAATATTATCTGGACTAATAAAATGGCTTTGGGAGGACAATCGCTTTTCTTGCCCTCGATTGACCAGCAGCAATCATGGAAAAACGTTTGACTTTCATCTCCTTTGGGATTGGAGAGCGCCGCTTGCGACCCATCAGCCTCGGTGCGACAAAATAGTGCTGGCAATCATAGAGGGCGCTAATTAAAATAGACGTCCAGATGTAGATACCTCTACACCATCCCATTCATCCGGTTATTGCTGTGACGATAACCCAGACAAGCTGAGACTCCCATCATGGCAAAGCTGTTTACTTCCGAGTCGGTCTCCGAAGGCCATCCCGACAAAATTGCGGACCAGATCTCCGATGCGGTACTGGACGCCATCCTCAAGCAAGATACCAAAGCCCGTGTCGCCTGCGAGACCCTGGTCAAGACCGGTATGGTCATGGTAGCCGGCGAAGTCACCACCTCTGCTTGGGTCGACATCGAACAGATCGTGCGCGACACCGTGCGTGAGATTGGCTACACCCACTCCGACATGGGCTTCGACGCCGACTCCTGCGCCGTGCTGAACGCCATCGGCAAACAGTCCCCGGATATCAACCAGGGCGTTGACCGTGCCGATCCGCTGGAGCAGGGCGCCGGCGACCAGGGTCTGATGTTCGGCTACGCCACCAACGAAACTGACGTGCTGATGCCCGCCCCCATCACCTACTCTCACCTGCTGGTGAAGCGTCAGGCTGAAGTGCGCAAGAACGGTTCCCTGCCGTGGCTGCGTCCGGATGCCAAGAGCCAGCTGACCTTCGCCTACGACGGCGCAGGCAAGATCATCGGTGTGGATGCCGTGGTGCTCTCTACCCAGCATTGCGACTCCATCAGCCACAAGGATCTGGTGGAAGCGGTACGCGAAGAGATCATCAAGCCGGTGCTGCCGGCCGAGTGGGTCAACAAGGACACCAAATACTTCATCAACCCGACCGGCCGTTTCGTTATCGGCGGCCCGATGGGCGACTGCGGTCTGACCGGTCGCAAGATCATCGTCGACACCTACGGCGGCATGGCCCGTCACGGTGGTGGCGCCTTCTCCGGCAAGGATCCGTCCAAGGTTGACCGCTCCGCAGCCTATGCCGCCCGCTATGTGGCCAAAAACATCGTCGCTGCCGGGCTGGCCGATCGCTGTGAAATCCAGATCTCCTACGCCATCGGCGTGGCCGAGCCAACCTCTATCAGCGTCGAGACCTTCGGCAGCGCCAAGGTGGCCGAGGATCTGCTGGTCAAGCTGGTGCGCGAGCACTTCGAGCTGCGTCCGTATGGCCTGATTGAGATGCTGGATCTGAAGCGTCCGATCTACCAAGCCACTGCCGCCTACGGTCACTTCGGTCGCGAGGAGTTCCCGTGGGAGCAGACCGACAAGGCCGAACTGCTGCGTTCCGCCGCTGGCCTGTAAGGCTCGCTGTTGTGATAAAAGGGGAGCCTGGCTCCCCTTTTGCTTATCCGCTACCTGACGAGATGTTGATGTCTGCCACCCCTGCCCAGCTTGTCGCCCTGCTGCAACAACGCGTAGAAGCCAGTTTTGTGCAGGCCGAAGCGCGCCTTGGCCGCACCTTCCCCCGCCCGCAAGTCCATTGCAACATGCGGGGCCGGGCGGCGGGATCGGCGCGGCTGCAAACCTGGGAGCTGCGCTTCAATCCTGCCCTCTATCAGGCCAACCAGCAGGCGTTTCTGGCCGAGGTGGTACCCCACGAGGTGGCCCATCTGCTGGTCTATGCCCTTTGGGGTGAACATAGCGGGGAAGGACGCGGCAGATCGCGGGTGCTGCCCCACGGCCGCCAGTGGCAGTCGGTGATGCGGGAGGTGTTCGGCCTTGAGCCCAGAACCACCCACAGCTTCGACCTGGCGGTATTGGCGCAGCGCACCGTGCCCTATCGCTGCCTCTGCCAGCAGCATCAACTGTCGGTGCGACGCCACAACAAGGTGGTGCGCGGCGAGGCCCGCTATCACTGCCGCCGCTGCAAGCAGCCGCTGGAGCGGGAACGGCCGGAGCCCAAACAGTAAGCCAGCTTGTGTCGCACCCCTGTGGTAGGGTGCCCGCCATCGTTCGTCAATCATCCCGTTTGCAAGGAATCCCATGCGTCTTATCTCCTCCCTCGCCCTGACCCTGCTGGCCGGTTCACCGCTGCTCAGCGCTCCCCTGCACGCCCAAACCTTTCGTGAAGCCAAGCAAGATCTGGTGAAGCTCTATCGCAGCCAGCCTGCGGCCACCACCTTCTACTGCGGCTGCAAGATTGACTATCAGGGCAAGAAAATGAGCCCGGATCTCGCCAGTTGCGGCTATGAGCCGCGCAAACAACCCAAGCGCGCCGCCCGCATCGAGTGGGAACACGTGGTCCCCGCCTGGGAGTTCGGCCACCAGTTGCAATGCTGGCAGGATGGCGGTCGCAAGAACTGCGAAAAAGCGAGCCCCGAGTTCAACAAGATGGAGGGGGACATGCACAACCTGTTCCCCGCCATCGGCGAAGTGAACGGTGATCGTGCCAACTACCGCTTCAGCGACTGGAACGGCAAGCCGGATCAGTATGGCCAGTGCCAGATGCTGATCGACTTCAAGGATCATAAAGTCCAGCCCGCCAAGGGGCCGGTGCGCGGCCAGATTGCCCGTGCCTATCTTTATATGAGCGACCGCTACAAGCTGCGTCTGGCGGATCAACAGCGTAAACTGTTCGAAGCGTGGGATCGCCAGTACCCGGCAGAAGGCTGGGAGTGCGAGCGCAACCGTCGCATCGGCACACTGCAGGGCAATACCAATCCCTTTATTGAAAAGCAGTGCCAATAACCCCATTTGACCAGGGAGGGGGATCGCCCCTCCTATCATGAAGCCCTTCCCCACTGCCGCGTGAGCCTTGCTCGCCGCCTCGCTGCAGGATATGAAGGGTTTCCAAGCAAGAGACTGACAATCAGCCATGCGCATTCCACGTATCTATGAAGCGGCCACCCTGCAAGTTGGCCAGACCCTCGCCCTGTCGGAAGACGGCGCCAACCATATCGGCCGGGTACTGCGCATGCAGCCGGGCCAGCAGCTCGAGCTGTTCAATGGCGATGGCAATCAATACTCCGCCACCATAGCCAACGTCGGTAAAAAGTCGGTGGAAGTGACCATCGACCGCTGCGACGCCCAATCGGTGGAGTCACCGCTGGCCATCCACCTCGGTCAGGTGATCAGCCGTGGCGACAAGATGGACTTCACCATCCAGAAATCGGTGGAGCTGGGCGTCACCTGCATCACCCCGCTCTTCTCCGAGCGCTGCGGCGTCAAGTTGCCGGCAGACCGCTTGGAGAAGAAGCGCGAACAGTGGCAGAAGGTGGTGATCAGCGCCTGCGAACAGTGCGGCCGCAACGTGGTGCCAGAGGTGCGCATGCCGATGGAGCTGGATGTCTGGCTGGCGGAAGAGACCAAGGAGCTCAAGCTCAACCTGCATCCGCGCGCCGAGTACAGCATCAACACCCTGCCCGTTCCCGAGCACGGCGTACGGCTGCTGATTGGCCCGGAAGGGGGATTGTCGAGCGACGAGATCGCCCGTACCGTGCAGGAAGATTTCAAAGAGATGCTGCTGGGGCCGCGGGTGCTGCGCACTGAAACTGCCGCCCTGACTGCGATAACTGCGCTGCAGTGCCGCTTTGGCGATCTCGCTTGAAACCAGTCCAATGTCTTACTGCGAGGTCGTGATCAAGGCTCATGCGCTGCTCGGAATCCTCACGTATGTCTATACGCTCCGGTTCCTGCGCTGCTCTTTACCTTGCTGACAACCTCTCGTGACAGACTTTGAACAGGTTTTAGAATCTCACTCGCAATCGAGCTACCAGAAGGATATTCGGATGACCATTAAACTCGGCATCGTGATGGACCCCATCTCGGCCATCAACATCAAGAAAGATTCCAGCTTTGCCATGCTCGAAGAGGCGCAAAAGCGCGGCTATGAGCTGTTCTATCTGGAGATGAAGGATCTCTACATGGAAGCCGGTCGCGCCTTTGGCACCATGCGTCCGCTCACCGTCAAATATGACTATGCCGACTGGTACAGTCTGGGTGAGGTGGTGGATCAGCCCCTCTCCAACCTGGACGTGATCCTGATGCGCAAGGATCCGCCGTTCGACACCGAGTTCATCTACGCCACCTACATGCTGGAGCGGGCCGAGGATGAGGGTTGCCTCATCGTCAATAAGCCGCAGAGCCTGCGCGATGCCAACGAGAAGCTCTACACTGCCTGGTTTGCCGAGCACACCCCGACCACGCTGGTGACCCGCCGCGCCGACAAGCTGCGCGCCTTCCACGCGAAGCACAAGGACGTGATCCTCAAGCCGCTGGACGGCATGGGCGGCGCCTCCATCTTCCGCATGAAGGAAGATGACGCCAACGTCGGCGTTATCATCGAAACCCTGACCGCCCACGGCAGCCAGTACTGCATGGCCCAGACCTATCTGCCCGCCATCAAGGATGGCGACAAGCGGGTGCTGGTGGTGGATGGGGAACCGGTGCCCTACTGCCTGGCGCGCATTCCGGCGCAGGGTGAGACCCGTGGCAATCTGGCGGCCGGTGGCCGTGGCGAGGCACGCCCCTTGAGCGACGCCGACTGGGCCATCGCCCGCGCGGTGGGCCCGACGCTGAAAGAGAAGGGTCTCATCTTCGTCGGTCTCGACATCATCGGCGATCGGCTGACCGAGATTAATGTCACCAGCCCGACCTGCATTCGCGAGATTGAAGCGGCCTTCGACGTCCATATCACCGGCATGTTGATGGATGCCATCGAGCGTCGACTGGCTCAGTGATCGCCAAGCAGGCTAACCGGCCTGTTTAGGAGCAAGCCCAGAACCAGAGAGGGTGGCCCAGCGCCACCCTCTCTGTTTCAAGGCAATCCGGACAGGGGCGGGATCTCGCCCAGCCCAAAAAGCGGTTTTTCCCATGGGGATCAACTGCCATAATTGATCTCAAATACCTTTGCACTATTTAGCCTCTATGCAAACACTGCAAAATCACTTCCTGCTTGCCATGCCAAGCCTGACGGATCCCTACTTCGAGCGCTCGCTGGTCTATCTGTGCGAGCACAACGAAGAGGGCGCCATGGGGCTGGTGGTCAACATTCCGGTGGAGATGTCGCTGGAAACCATGCTGACCCAGCTCCAACTCAACCCACCCGGCAACCCTGAGCTCAAGCAGCCGGTGCTGCAAGGGGGACCGGTGCACGCCGATCGCGGCTTCGTGCTGCACAGCTTCCGCCCCGGTTTCAACTCCACCCTGCAGGTGGGGGATGAGATGATGGTGACCACCTCCAAGGATATACTGGAAACCCTGGGCACGAGCGAGGCCCCTGCCCATTGGCTGGTAGCCCTTGGTTATGCGGGCTGGAGCGCCGGTCAGCTGGAACAGGAGCTGGTGGATGGCGCCTGGCTGGTGATCCCCCCCAATCCGGCTCTGGTGTTCAAGACCCCCATTCACAAACGTTGGCAACAAGCCGCCGCCAGCATAGGGGTGAACCCGGTTCACCTCTCCAGCGACATCGGCCACAGCTAACCCCTGCAGCACATCTGAGCATTTCGAGGATTTTTTCATGTCATCACGCAGCATCATGGGCTTTGACTATGGCACCAAGAGCATTGGCGTCGCCATCGGTCAGGAGCTGACTGGCACAGCCCAGCCTCTGCGCGCCCTCAAGGCCAACGACGGCATCCCCAACTGGGACGAGATTGAGAAGCTGCTCAAGGAGTGGCAACCGGACCTGCTGGTAGTCGGCCTGCCGCTGAATATGGATGGCACCGATCAGGAGATCACGGTACGGGCCCGCAAATTCGGCAACCGGCTGCACGGTCGTTTCGGCAAACCGGTGGAGTTCAAGGATGAGCGACTCACCACCACCGATGCCCGTGCCCGGCTGTTTGAGCGCGGCGGCTATCGCGCGCTGGAGAAAGGCAGTGTGGACGGGGTATCGGCACAACTGATCGTCGAAGCCTGGATGGAAGAGCAATATTGACCAGACCGGGAGCCTTGGCTCCCGGTTTTTCATGCAGGGCACCCGGCTAAACCATGTGCAATTCGGCCAGCGGTATCGCGGTTTGTTGACCACCCTACCTGTGTTATGGTTAATACTATAAAACAGCGTTTCTAATTTTCAGGTTTATCAGGTTATGAATCGTTTTGTCCTGGCTGATGCCAGCCACTGCATTGGTTGCCGCGCCTGCGAAGTCGCCTGCGTGATGGCGCACAATGATGACCAACACGTCGCGACCGCCGCTGAATTTCAGCCGCGCGTACAAGTGATCCGCCATGAGGCGCTGCGCACGGCCGCGCTCTGCCGCCACTGTGAAGAGGCCCCTTGCGCCAAGTCCTGCCCCACCGGGGCCATTGTCGAACGAAATGGCAGTGTGCAGGTGCTCCCCGAGCGCTGCATCGGCTGCAAGAGCTGCGTGCTCGCCTGCCCGTTTGGTGCCATACAGATGGCACCACAAGCCGGCAGCCAGCGCCACGTGGCCCACAAATGTGACCTGTGTGAAGGGCGCGAAGATGGCCCGGCTTGCGTGGCCGCCTGCCCGAGTGACGCGCTGCAATTGATGAGTGACGAGACGCTGGCTCGTCTGCGCCAGCATCGTCAACAGTGCAGCGCCACCGGCCAGACCATCCGCCACGTGGCCGTCAAACGCAACCAGATGGCACAGACGCCGGAGCGCTGCGATCCCGCCAAGATCCCGCTAACCCTGCGCCGCAGCACCTTTACCGAGCTCTACCCCACCTACTCGACCGAGCAGGCCAGATCCCAGGGCGATCGCTGCCTCGGCTGCGGCCATCACAGCGTCTGCGAGTGGACCTGTCCGCTGCACAATCACATTCCGCACTGGATCGCGCTGGCCCGTGAAGGCCGCATTCTGGAAGCGGTCGAGCTCTCTCACCAGACCAACAGCCTGCCGGAGATCACTGGCCGCATCTGTCCGCAAGATCGCCTGTGTGAGGGGGCTTGCACCCTGAAAGATGAATCCGGCTCGATGGCGATCGGTAATCTGGAGCGCTATATCACCGAGCAAGCCTTCGAGCTTGGCTGGCGTCCTGATCTCTCCTATGTACAACCGACCGGTAAACGGGTCGCCGTTATCGGTGCCGGCCCCGCCGGGCTTGGCTGTGCTGACATTCTGGTGCGAAACGGCATTCAGCCGGTGGTATTTGACCGCCATTTTGAAATCGGCGGCCTGCTCACCTTCGGCATTCCGGCGTTCAAGCTCGACAAACAGGTCATGATCCGCCGCCGCGAGCTGTTTACTGCCATGGGCATCGAGTTTCGCCTGGGCGTGGATGTCGGCCATGACATCCAGCTTGAAGCATTACTCGAGGAGTTTGATGCGGTCTTTGTCGGCGTGGGCACCTACCGATCCATGACCGGCGGCTTGCCCAACGAAGAGGCGCCGGGTGTTTACGCGGCCCTGCCCTATCTGATGGCCAGCACCCGTCATCTGATGGGCTTGCCACAACCCGAGAGCGAGCCCTACCTCAATCTGGCCGGCAAGCAGGTGGTGGTGCTCGGCGGGGGGGATACCGCGATGGATTGCGTGCGCACGGCATTGCGCCAGGGGGCAACTTCCGTCACCTGCGCCTATCGCCGGGATGAAGCCAACATGCCGGGATCGCGCAAAGAGGTGAAAAACGCCCGCGAAGAGGGGGCCGATTTTGAGTTCAATGTGTTGCCCGTCGCCATCGAGCTCAACGGGCAAGGCGCAGTCAGTGGCATTCGCATGCAGCGCACCCGCATGGGCGAGCCCGATGCTGCCGGGCGCCGTCGCCCGGTGGTCATTGAAGGCTCCGAGTTTGTGATGCCGGCTGATGCGGTGCTGGTCGCGTTTGGCTTTAATCCACACCCGCTGCCCTGGCTTGAAGCCCAGGGAGTGCGTCTCGATCGCTGGGGACGGATTGCGACCTCTCATGCCGAGCAGTTTGCCTACCAGACCAGTAACCCGCAGATCTTCGCCGGTGGCGATGCCGTTCGCGGCGCAGATCTGGTGGTAACCGCCATGGCCGAAGGACGCCAGGCGGCTGCCGGAATCATGGCGTATCTCGACGTGGCGCCGCAGCGACCCAAGATAACACCCGATCAGGCCGCTTGACTTCGCGCCAAATGAATGGGGGAGCCGATGGCTCCCCCTCTTACTATTACTTCTCCGGCTGATCCCAGATACCCGCCTCAAGCTGGCTGCGGATCTCGGGGTACTTGTTGGCATCGAAGCTGGGCACCTTGCCAAGCCTGAGCTGGTCGTTGTAATCCTTCGCCAGCTTGATGGCGACGCCGGAGAGCAGCAGGATCGCCACCAGGTTGACGATCGCCATCAGCCCCATGGAGATATCCGCCATCGCCCACACAATCGGCAACTCACCCACGGCACCGAACATCACCATCCCTAGCACGAACAGCCGGAACAGCATCAGGCCGCCCTTGTGGTTGTGCTCGAGGAACACCAGATTGGTCTCGGCATAGGAGTAGTTCGCCACGATAGAGGTGAAGGCGAAGAAGAAGATGGCCGCAGCAATGAAGATGTTGCCACCGCTGCCAATCTGGGAGGAGAGCGCCCGCTGGGTCAGCTCGACACCTGTGATACCTGAGCCCGGTTCAAACTGACCGGACATCAGGATGATGGCGGCGGTGCAGCTGCAGATGACGATGGTGTCCATAAAGACCCCCAGCATCTGCACATAGCCTTGTGAAGCCGGATGCGGCGGATAGGGAGTGGCTGTCGCCGCGGCATTGGGCGCAGAGCCCATGCCCGCTTCGTTGGAGAAGAGACCACGCTTGATGCCGTTGATCATCGCCTGGGAGATGGCATAACCCAGCGCACCAGAGCCTGCCTGCTCAATCCCGAAGGCGGACTTGATGATCAACATGAAGACATGGGGCAGCTCGGTGATGTTCATCGCCACGATCACCAGCGCCAGCAGGATGTAAGCCAGCGCCATAAAGGGCACCACCAGCTCGGCAAAACGGGCGATGCCACGAATGCCGCCGAAGATAATCATGCCAGAGAGCGCCACCAGCGCCAGCCCGCTGACCCAGTCAGGAATGCCAAACGCCACCTTCATCGCCAGACTGATGGAGTTGGCCTGCACCGCGTTGAACACCAGACCAAATGCCAGGATCAGGCAGAGCGAGAACACCACCCCCATCCAGCGCATGCCAAGTCCTTTCTCCATGTAGTAAGCGGGGCCACCACGGTAATTGCCATCCTCATCCTTGACCTTGTAGAGCTGGGCCAGGGTGCTTTCGACGAAGGCGGTCGCCATGCCGATAAAGGCGATCAGCCACATCCAGAAGATGGCACCGGGACCACCCAAATAGATGGCAACGGCCACACCGGCGAGGTTGCCGGTACCGACACGAGCGGCGAGACTGGTACAGAGAGCCTGGAAAGAGGAGATGCCCGCGTTGTCCGATTTACGGCTGTTTCTCAGCACGGAGAACATGTGACCAAAGTGACGAACTTGGATAAAACCCAGTCTGAAGGTGAAAAAAATACCGACCCCGATCAGCAGGTAGATGAGCACGGCTCCCCACATCAGGTCGTTTAGCATCGCAATCAAGGTGTCCATAATTCTCTCGTTGTTATTCACATCCATGGTCAATCTGCGCTGACCGTTTTCTGTCTATCGTTTAATTAGCGTTTCGCTAAAGGGGCGGAATCTAGCACAGCAGGAGAGCCTGGAATAGTGAACCCGATCACTCGGGACACAAAAAACGAACGGAAAAAGCCAATAAAGCTCCATTTAAATCGCAAAATTTCAAAAAAAACAATAACTTGATCAGATAGGCCACCTTTAGGCTCCATAAGAGAACCTCTTTGATATATCCCTGATGAGTTATCCGAAAACGCAAACGCTTGCCTGAAATGGCTTTCAAACGGGGATATTTAGCCAAACGTTTTCTATGTAATTAAATTTCAAGTACGCAACGAGATAATTTATGTGATCGACGACACAAATATGGAGATTGGCTAAAAAAGTTGAGCTGAAAGCAAACCGGAGCGAGGTCGGGATGAAATGTAAAAAACCTTACTAATCATATAGTTTCACACCATAAAACGGGATAACTCAACAGCCTGAATGTTTAACAACCAAGCGCCCCTATTGCAGGATGCAGCACATCAGTATTAATTAGGCAGGCAATGACGATGGGCCCTACCCATCGCGCTTTTCTGAGCCTGAGGCACCACGCTCCTGTAATTTTATTTCAGAACCACCGTCTCAAGCCCTCAACCCAGGGATGACTCCCTCATTAAGAGATGATATTCGCTATGGCCGATAAATTAACCCAGCTGAAAGCCCTGACCACTGTTGTTGCCGACACCGGTGATATCGAAGCCATCAAACGCTATCAGCCCATCGATGCCACCACCAACCCCTCTCTGGTTCTGAAGGCCTCCGAGATCCCCGAGTACGCTCCGCTGATCGAAGACGCCATCAACTGGGCCAAAGCCCAGAGCCAGAACAAGGCACAGCAAATCATCGACGCGGGCGACAAGCTGGCCGTCAACATAGGTCTGGAAGTGCTGAAGATCGTTCCGGGCCGTATCTCAACCGAAGTGGATGCCCGTCTCTCCTTCGATACCGCTGCCAGCATCGCCAAGGCCCGCAAGCTGATCCGTCTCTACAACGAAGCGGGTATCAGCAACGACCGCATTCTGATCAAGCTGGCCTCCACCTGGGAAGGGATCCGTGCCGCCGAGGTACTGGAGAAAGAGGGTATCCAGTGCAACCTGACCCTGCTGTTCTCCTTCGCCCAGGCCCGTGCCTGTGCCGAAGCCGGTGCCTTCCTGATCTCCCCGTTCGTGGGTCGCATCCTCGACTGGTACAAGGCCAAGCACAACCGTGACTACACCGCCAGCGAAGATCCGGGCGTAGTGTCCGTTACCGCCATCTATGACTACTACAAGCAGCACGACTACCCGACCGTGGTGATGGGTGCCAGCTTCCGCAACACCGGCGAGATCCTGGAACTGGCCGGTTGCGACCGCCTGACCATAGGCCCAGCCCTGCTGGAAGAGCTGAGCAAGACCGAAGGCACCGTGGTTCGCAAACTGGACTACACCGGTGAGCGCAAGGCCAAACCGACCCCGATGACCGAAACCGAATTCCGCTGGGAGCTGAACCAGGACGCCATGGCTCACGAGAAGCTGGGCGAAGGCATCCGCATGTTCGCCATCGACCAGGGCAAGCTGGAAACCATGCTGGCAAGCCGCCTGTAATCAGTTCTTTTTTGTGATAAAAACCGGGCCTTTACCAAGGGGCCCGGTTTTTTTCATGGGCTTATTTAGCGCTGTCATAGAGTCGTCACGAAAACGTTTTAATTTCAGATTCATTATGTTATACGGGTGGTGAAAACGATAAAACCAAGGAGGGAGCCATGGAAATGTTCAACTTCGATTATGACGAGGTGGTTGAACTCGGTTCGCGTAGCCGCGGGACAACGGGAAAAAAACGTAAATGGCGTGAAATCGAGGCGTTGAAAGACAAACATCGCCTGCAGAAGGAGCTGCAATCCATCGATATCGCCTATGAAGGTCTCACAGACGAGATTGAACTGTAATATCACCAGACACCTGTAAAAGCGCCCCACACAGCCGGGGCGCTTTTTTATGCCGCAATCGGATGATCGAGCTGCGGGTCATGTCACCGCGAGAGATGCCACGAGATGCTGCAATGCAGCGGACGAGCCTGTAAATAATTCTGTGTAACTGCCCACCCCATTACAGGTGACCGTTCAGGCGATCACCGAACTCGATAATAAAGCGATTCAGGGCAGGCTTCCAATTCTGGATCGGCATGGTCCATTTCTTGGAAGCCTGTTGTATCGCCAGGAACGCGACTTTGAGCGCCGAATCATCGGTCGGGAACAGCTTCCTTTGCTTGGTCGCTTTGCGCAGTACGCTGTTTAGCGACTCAATGGCATTGGTGGTGTAAATCACCTTCCGGATCGCAGGGGGATAATCAAACAGTGTGATCAGATTGACCCAGTTACTCTGCCAAGAGCGCGCTATTTGCGGGTACTGACTATCCCAGCGTTCACCAAAGGCCGCTAGCGCCTGCTGAGCCTCACGCTCTGTCGCAGACTGGTAGATCTGCTTCAGATCCGCCGTCACCGCTTTGTAGTCTTTCCAGGACACATAGCGCAACGAATTGCGGACCATGTGGACGATACACAGTTGGACCTTCGTCTGGGGATACTCCACGGCAATGGCATCAGGGAAGCCCTTGAGACCATCCACACATGCGATCAAGATGTCTTCCAAGCCGCGATTCTTCAGCTCCGTCAGGACCGACAGCCAGAATTTTGCTCCTTCGGTCTCGGCCAACCACAGGCCCAACAGCTCCTTGTGCCCCTCCATATTGATGCCCAGAGCCAAATAGAGCGACTTGTTGATCACCCGCTGGTTCTCGCGGATCTTCAACACAATGCAGTCCAGATAGACAATGGGATAGAGCGGATCGAGCGGCCGGTTTTGCCATTCGTGGACCTGCTCAATGACACGCTCGGTTACGTTGGACACCAGCGTCGCCGAGATATCGGCGTCATACATCTCTTTGAACGCGTCAACGATATCGCGCGTGCTCAAGCCCTTGGCGTAGAGGGCGAGGATCTGATCGTCCATCTGGGTCAGGCGGGTCTGCCCCTTGCGGACGAACTGCGGCTCGAAGGAAGCGTTACGGTCGCGAGGTGCCTGAATGGTGACCTCGCCGTGCTGCCCTTTGAGGCGCTTGGTGGAATAGCCATTACGATTGTTGCCGGTCCCGCGGCCCTCGGGTGCGTGCTTTTCGTAGCCCAAGTGCTCGTCCATTTCAGCATTGAGAGCGGTCTCGACAGTGAGCTTGATCAGCTGTTGGGTGAGGGTGCCGAGATCTTTTTCAGACTTGATGTCTTTGGCCAGCTCAGCGGCCAGTGCTTTGAGTTTGTCTTGGTCCATTTGCTTACCCACGAAGGTATCCTTTTGAAAAAGTTACTTATTCGTGGGCGGTTACACAATTGGATTTACATGCTCCAGCGGACCAGAGACAGACAGGCTGACAGGCTACAGACAACGCGGGCCACACTCCTCTTTCTGCCACCCTGACAGCCCTCGCCTACAGCATGGCATACCAACCCCTCCCCTCACCCGCGAATGCAGACCCGCGCCGTTTCAGGACGCGTTGGGGCAATCACCGCAAGAGCGGTCATCAGCAATAAAAAGGCGCTGTTCCCTTTACGTGTAGGTGAGCCGAGTGACTCCGCCAAGCAGCCATGAACAGGATGTATTCGGCTCCTGGTTCACCACTCGAAACCAAGCAAGGTAGTTTTCCAGGTAGTCTGTCCCTACTCCGTGAAATTTGGCCATCCATTCCCGCCAACGACTCACGTAGTTATTGAGGGTCTGGATGTGGAAAACATCATCTTCTACTCGATGATGAGCGCTGGCGATCAACCGCTTATGGATCACGCCCGGCGCATTCTGTGCAATCGTGCTGTAACTTAGATTGCCATCCGTGCACAGGATTGTTCCCGCCGTGAGGAGTGGTTTTAGGGAAGGTTCGATTTGACTCAGGCTTTTATCTAACAACACAGCATCACTTTCTCGACCATATCGATCTAGTGCGATTAAGAGCGGGACCAAGGGTATATGCCCACGTTTTTTACCCTTCGCGCCCCGGCGTCTTGCTGGACGATCCAGATGACGTCGTCCCTTAAATGATTCGGCTACAAATACCTCATCGGCCTCGACGATCCCGGCCAATTGCTTGGCTCGAGTGGTCAGTGCGTAGCGCAGAAAGCGATGGCGCCAACGAAATGCGGTCTTCAGGTTGATGGCGCACTCTCTGGCTGCGGCTCGCAGCGACAACCCACGACTGAGGCAGTCAGCATAGGCAGCCCACTTGTGCTTGTGATGAAGCCCCGCCAAAGCAGAACCATCCAATTGATTGAATGTTTTGCCGCATGCCTTACAACGGAACCGCTGCTGACCACGAGCACGTCCCCAATGAATGACATGGGAGGAATTGCAACAGGGGCATGCTGCGACAGCCTCGCTCTGGTTTGCCAATGCCTGATGGAGTTGATCACGTTGCAGATGGTGACGAAGTTGTTCCTGGGCGCGTTCTAGCTGGATTGGGTCGAGCTGGGCAAAAGAACGCAGCATTGAGGAAAACGCTTGGCTGTCCATGGCAAGCTCCTTACTCAAATAACCTGAAATAAGTATAACGCTTGCCACCAATACGGCTCTGGAACAGCGCCAATAAAAAGCCCCCGTCGATAACGGGGGCCAGGATGCTCGGGATTAACGGCTGCGCTTAGCAGTAGCCGTAGCCCAGCAGACGCTGGTAGCGCTGCTCCAGCAGTTGCTCGGTATCGAGCGGACGCAGGGCGTCCAGATCCTGCTTGATGCGGGCCTTGAGGTTTTTGGCCATCTTCTCCACATCGCGGTGGGCACCACCGAGGGGCTCGTCGATCACGTGGTCAATCAGCTTGAGCTCTTTCAGACGCTGGGCAGTGATCCCCATCGCTTCGGCAGCTACAGAGGCCTTGTCGGCGCTCTTCCACAGGATGGAGGCACACCCTTCCGGCGAGATGACGGAGTAGGTGGAGTACTGTAGCATGTTGACGCGATCCCCCACGCCAATAGCCAGCGCACCGCCGGAACCGCCCTCACCGATCACGGTGCAGACCACCGGCACGGTCAGACCGGCCATCACTTTCAGGTTGCGGGCAATCGCCTCGGACTGGCCACGCTCTTCAGCACCGACACCGGGGTAAGCGCCCGGGGTGTCGATAAAGGTGATGATCGGCATCTTGAAGCGCTCGGCCATCTCCATCAGACGCAGGGCCTTGCGGTATCCTTCCGGACGCGGCATGCCGAAGTTGCGCTTGATTTTCTCTTTGGTCTCGCGACCCTTCTGGTGACCAATCACCATCACCGGCTCACCGTCGAGACGGGCGATACCGCCGACGATAGCCTTGTCATCGGCATAGGCGCGATCGCCAGCCAACTCGTCGAAATCGGTGAAGATATGCTCGATATAGTCAAAGGTGTAGGGGCGCTGGGGATGACGCGCCATCTGGGATACCTGCCAGGCACCCAGATCACCGAAGATCTTCTTGGTCAGCTCTTCGTTTTTCTTCTCCAGCCGGCGGATCTCGTCTTTCAGATCCACGGCGTGATTGCCTTCACTCACATGTTTGAGTTCATCAATCTGCGCCTGCAACTCG
Organism: Aeromonas veronii; assembly: GCA_041319085.1. NCBI lineage: Bacteria > Pseudomonadati > Pseudomonadota > Gammaproteobacteria > Aeromonadales > Aeromonadaceae > Aeromonas > Aeromonas veronii. Next base: position 3,073,980 of record CP101033.1, read on the forward strand.
GCAATCGGCTGTTCAAAATCCAGAAAAAGACTCATAGGGCCTTAGAACCTCTAATCAAAAACCAATTCAACCCGCTCTCGTCCAAGCAGGACTCGCAAGTCATCTATCAGTTGATCGGTGGGCGTCACCCGCCACTCGGTACCGAGCGTCAATCGCACCCGAGAGCCGGGGCGACAATAGTTTACCTGAACCGGACAGACTCCGGCACGGGCGGGCTCCAAAATCTCGCACAAACGCGGGAAAAAGCGATCATCAATCCGCTGTTCATCGAGGGAGATGCGGATTGCTCTGGCAAAACGCTCCCTCGCATCGTTGATATCCAGTAATTCTCGAGCCGACATTTTAAGGCCACCGGAGAAGTCATCAAAGCTGACCTGTCCAGAAACCACCAAAATGCGGTCTTTTTGCATCAATTCTTCATATTTTTCCAGCGCTTCACTAAACAGGGTCACATCGAGGCGACCGGAACGGTCGTCCAGGGTGAAGATCCCCATCTTGTTGCCACGCTTGGTCACCATGCTGCGGGCCGCAATCACCAGCCCCGCCGCAGTGGTCACGGTATCGCGGGAGGTGGGATGCAGATCGCACAGGCGACCCGAGGTATAACGACGCAATTCGCTGCTGTACTGGTTGATGGGGTGGCCGGTGAGATAGAGCCCGAGGGTCTCGCGCTCCCCTTCCAGCCACACCTTGTCAGGCCAGTGCGGCACGTTGGCAAACGCCTTCTTGACGTCGTCAATCTCTTCGGTGAGCACGCCGAACATGTCGACCTGCCCCACCGCCTGCGCCTTGGCGTGCTGCTCGGCGGCACGCATCGCCTCCTCCAGGGTCGCCATCAGGGCGGCGCGGTGAGGGCCGAGCCGATCCATGGCGCCGGAGAGGATCAGCTTCTCCATCACCCGCTTGTTGAGCTTCTTGATGTCGACCCGGTTGCAGAAGTCGAACAGATCGCGGAACGGGCCGTCTTGATCCCGGGCGCTCAAGATCGCATCGATGGGGCCTTCACCGACCCCTTTCACTGCCCCGATCCCGTAGACAATATGACCATCTTCGTTGACCGAGAAGCGATAGCGGCCGGTGTTCACATCCGGCGGGATCACGGTGAGCCCCATCCGCTGGCACTCGTCCACCAGAGTCACGATCTTGTCGGTGTTGTCCATATCGGCGGTCATGACCGCCGCCATGAACTCGGCCGGGAAGTGGGTCTTGAGCCAGAGGGTCTGGTAGGAGACCAGCGCATAGGCGGCGGAGTGGGATTTGTTAAAGCCGTAGCCCGCAAACTTCTCCACCAGATCGAAGATCTTCATCGCCAGTTCGCCGTCGACGCCATTTTTGACGGCGCCCTCCTCGAAACCGGCTCGCTGCTTGGCCATCTCCTCGGGCTTTTTCTTACCCATAGCCCGGCGCAGCATATCCGCGCCACCCAGCGTATAACCCGCCAGGGTCTGGGCTATCTGCATCACCTGCTCCTGATAGAGGATGATGCCGTAGGTCGGTTCCAGAATCGGTTTCAGGCTCTCGTGCTGCCACTTCTCGTCCGGATAGGAGATCGCTTCATTACCGTGCTTGCGGTTGATGAAGTTATCCACCATGCCTGACTGGAGCGGGCCCGGTCGGAACAGGGCCACCAGTGCGATCATGTCTTCGAAGCAGTCGGGGCGCAGCCGCTTGATGAGATCCTTCATGCCGCGGGATTCCAGCTGGAATACCGCGGTGGTCTCGTAGCGCTGCAGCAGGTCAAACGACTTCTTGTCATCGATGGGGATGGCGGCGATATCCACCGGCGGCTTGCCCTCTTTGGCAAGACGCGGGTTTATCATGCCGAGCGCCCAGTCGATGATGGTGAGCGTTCGCAAACCCAGGAAGTCGAACTTCACCAGACCGGCGTACTCCACGTCGTTCTTGTCGAACTGGGTGACCGGGTGATGGCCCTCGTCATCGCAATAGAGCGGCGCAAAGTCGGTGATCTTGGTGGGTGCGATCACCACGCCACCGGCGTGTTTACCGGCGTTGCGCACTACCCCTTCCAAGCGGCGAGCCATGTCGATGAGGTCTTTGACCTCCTCATCCTGCTCGTAGAGCTCGGGCAGCTTGGGCTCGGCCTCGAATGCCTTGGCAAGCGTCATGCCCGGATCCGGCGGGATCAGCTTGGAGATACGATCCACAAAGCCGTAAGCGTGGCCCAGTACCCGGCCCACATCCCGCACCACCGCCTTGGCCGCCATGCTGCCGAAGGTGATGATCTGGGAGACCGCATCCCGGCCATACATGTCGGAGACGTGCTCGATCACCTCGTCGCGTCGGTCCATGCAGAAGTCGACGTCGAAGTCAGGCATGGATACCCGCTCGGGGTTGAGGAAACGTTCGAACAGCAGGTCAAACTCCAGCGGGTCGAGGTCGGTGATCTTGAGGGCATAAGCCACCAGAGAGCCCGCCCCCGAGCCCCGGCCCGGACCAACGGGGATGCCGTTGTCCTTGGACCACTGGATAAACTCCATCACGATGAGGAAGTAACCCGGGAAGCCCATCTGGTTGATCACTTTCAGCTCGATGTCGAGACGCTCGTCATATTCGGGACGACGCTCGGCCCGCACCGCCGGATCCGGGAACAGAAACTCGAGACGCTCCTCAAGACCCTCTTTCGACTTGGCCACCAGAAAATCTTCGGTAGTCATGTCGCCGGTCGGGAAGTTCGGCAGGAAGTATTCGCCTAGACGCACCGTCACGTTGCAGCGCTTGGCGATCTCCACCGTGTTCTCCAGCGCTTCGGGGATATCGGCAAACAGCTCGGCCATCTCCTCCTGACTGCGCAGGTACTGCTGGGGGCTGTAGCGACGGGGGCGGCGTTTGTCCATCAAGGTATAGCCATCGTGGATAGCAACCCGGATCTCGTGGGCGTCGAAGTCATCGGCGTTGAGGAACACCACCTCGTTGGTGGCGACCACCGGCAGCTCGAACTCGGTGGCGATGGCCACCGCCATGTGCAGGTAGACCTCTTCGTCGGGTCGACCGGTACGCAGCAGTTCGAGGTAGTAGGCATCGGGGAAGTGGGTCTGATAGAAGGCGACGCACTGCTCGGTCATCTGCCGGTTGCCCTTGAGCAGGAACTTGCCCACATCCCCCTCGCGGCCACCGGAGAGGACGATCACCCCCTTGGCATGCTCGGCGAGCCAGCTCTTGTCGATAACCGGCCGCCCTTGCACGTGGCCGCGCTGGTAACCGCGGGAAATAAGCAGGGTGATGTTCTGGTAGCCGTCGTTATCCATGGCTAGCAGGGTGAGACGGAACTGCTCGTCGCCGAGCTCATCGCTCTGCACCCAGAAGTCGGCACCGACGATGGGTTTGATCCCCTTGCCGTGGGCTGCGCCATAGAAGCGCACCAGACCGCACATGTTCATCTGATCGGTCAGCGCCAGCGCCGGCATGTTGTTGGCCGCCGCCGCCCCGACGATGGGATTGATCTTCTGCAGGCCATCGACCATGGAGAAGTCGGAGTGGACTCGCAGGTGGATAAAACGGGGGTCAGCCATCGTCATCTCCTCTCGCTGCTCAAACTAAATGGCATGGTCTACTCGATCCCCAGTGCGCGGCGCACCGGCTTGAAGCTCTTGCGATATTCGGGCAACGGGCCACGCTCGGCCAGAATGGCGAGGTGCTCAGCGGTCGGATAACCCTTGTGGCGGGCAAAACCATATTCGGGATGACGGCTGTCCAGCTCGGTCATCTCCGCATCGCGGGTCACCTTGGCGAGGATCGAGGCGGCGCTGATGGCGGCCACCAGGCTATCGCCCTTGACCACGGCGCGCGCTTCCATCGGCAGCGCCGGACAGCGGTTGCCATCGATAAAGACCAGCTCGGGGGTGACCTTCAATCCCGCCACGGCGCGCTGCATCGCCAGCATGGTGGCATGCAGGATGTTGAGCTCGTCGATCTCCTCCGGAGTGGCGCGACCGATGGCCCAGGCGAGCGCCTTCTCTTTGATCTCGTCAAACAGAGCGAGGCGCTTCTTCTCGGAGAGCTTCTTGGAGTCGTTGAGCCCCGCGATCGGATTGGCGGGATCGAGAATGACCGCAGCGGTGACCACGTCACCCACCAGGGGGCCACGACCCACTTCGTCCACACCGGCAACCAGCTTGTCGTCAGGAATATCGATCATCATCTTGTAGCCTTGAATCAAAACAGGCCCCGTGGGGCCTGACAGGGGTCGACTGGCGCGGCATTACCGCTCGAAAACGAATGAACGGGTAGCGCGGCGCAATCGACGGTCCGAAATAGCGTTATCTGCCGAGCAGATCCGCCACCGCATCGGCGGCCTGCGAGTCGGCATTGCAGCGGATCAGCTGGTGCAGCTCGGTGAAGGTGTTGACCAGCGCACTGTTGTCGTGCTCGAAGTACTTGCTCACCTCTTCCACCAGATTCTCCGGGGTGCACTCGTGCTGGATGAGTTCCGGCACCAGCATGCGACCGGCGAGCAGGTTGGGCAGAGAGACAAATTCGGTCTTTACCAGTCGCTGGGCCAGCCAATAGCTGAAGGGCTTGAGCTTGTAGCCCACCACCATCGGCTTTTTCACCAGCATGGCTTCGAGCGCCGCGGTGCCAGAGGCCAGCATCACCACGTCAGCGGCGATCATCGCCTCGCGGCCCTGCCCTTCCAGCAGCACCATGTCGAGACCCGGTGCTACCTCGGCCTTGATGGCCATAAACTGCTCGCGCCGTTTCTGGTTGACCAGCGGCACGATGAAGCCGAGATCCGGATAGCGCACCGTCAGGTGTTTGCACGCTTCGAGAAACAGGGGGGACATAAAGCCCACTTCTGCGGTGCGGCTGCCCGGTAGCACCGCCAGCCAGCGGCGATTGGCATCGATACCGAGATTGCGACGCACGGCAGCCTGATCCGGCACCAACGAAATATCGTCCGCCATGGTGTGACCGACAAAACGGCAAGGGGCGTCGAAGCGGTCGTAGAAGGCTTTCTCGAACGGCAGGAAGGCGAGCACCATGTCGGTGGCAGCCTTGATCTTGTGAATGCGGTTCTGGCGCCAGGCCCACACAGAGGGGCTGACATAGTGAACCGTCTTGATACCGGCGCGGCGCAGTTTCAGCTCCACTCCGATATTGAAGTCCGGTGCATCTACGCCGATGAAGATATCGGGCGGATTGGCAATAAAGTGGCGCAACAGTTCGCGACGGACTTTGAGGATGCGCGGCAGACGGCCCAGCACCTCGGTGATCCCCATGACGGAGAGCTCTTCCATCTCGAACAGCGCCTTGACGCCGAGGGCCTGCATCCGCGGCCCGGCGATCCCTTCGAACTGCGCATCCGGGTAGCGGGCCTGCAACTCGCGCACCAGACCGGCAGCCAGAATGTCGCCGGAGACCTCTCCGGCGACGATACCGATACGAACCGGATCAGGCACGGATGATCCCGCGCTCATTGTCTTTGAGGAAGTCCACATAGAGCTGGACGGCCGGTTCGGCTTGCGCCATCTCGATCAGCACCGGCAGCACCTCTTCGATGGTCTTGCCAGAGCGGAAGATCTCTTTGTAGGCACGCTTGACGGCGGAGATAGCCTCCGCGCTGAAACCGCGGCGACGCAGACCTTCGGAGTTGACCCCGAACGGCTTGGCGTAGTTACCAGCAGCCATCACGTAAGGCGGCACGTCCTTGTTCAGGGCAGCGCAGCCACCGACGAATGCATGGGAGCCGACGCGGCCAAACTGGTGAATGGCGGAGAGACCACCGAAGATCACGAAGTCACCGATCACCACGTGGCCCGCCAGGGTCGCGTTGTTGGCGAAGATGCAGTTGTCACCGATGATGCAGTCGTGGGCAACGTGGACGTTGACCATGAACAGGTTACCACTGCCCACCTTGGTCAGGGATTGATCCTGAATGGTGCCACGGTGGAAGGTGCAGTTCTCGCGAATGACGTTGTTGTCGCCAATCTCGAGGAAGGTGCGCTCACCGGCATACTTCTTGTCCTGGCAATCCTCACCGATGGAAGTGTGCTGGAAGATCTTGTTGCCACGACCAATCTTGGTCGGGCCCTTGATCACCACATGGGAACCTACCCAGGTGTTGTCACCGATTTCCACCTCGGCGCCGATGACAGAAAAGGGGCCGATTTCAACCCCTTTACCGATCACGGCAGACTCATGGACGATGGCAGTATCGTGAATGATGGCAGTCTGGTCGATCACGTGTGTTAAACCTCGCGTTTGGCGCACATCAGCTCGGCGGTACAGACCACTTCACCGTCGACGGTAGCGATACCGGTGAACTTGGCAATACCGCGACGCTCTTTCAGGAACTCCACGTCGAGCACCAGCTGATCACCGGGGCCGACCGGGCGCTTGAAGCGAGCGTTGTCGATTGAGGCAAAATAATAGAGTTCGTTGGGAGACGGCTTGCCCACCATGGTAAAGGCCAGGATACCGGTGGCCTGTGCCATCGCTTCCAGGATCAGTACGCCCGGGAACACCGGCTTGGCCGGGAAGTGCCCCTGGAAGATCGGCTCGTTGAACGAGACATTCTTGATGGCACGCAGAGTTTTGCGCTCATCGCTGATCTCGTAGTCGTCCACCCGATCCACCATCAGAAACGGATAACGGTGGGGCAGCAGATCCATGATTTCCTGGATACCCAGGCTCTTCTTTTCAGTAGTCAAAACAGTACCCTATACCAATCGTGATTATTCTTGATCCAGCGTCTTCTCAAGCTTGCTTAACCGCTTGTGCATCTCTTCGATACGCATCACCCGGGCGGCGGTCTTGCGCCACTCTTTATTGGTTTGCAGAGGGATGCCGGAAGAGTAGACACCGGGCTCGGTAATGGGTCGCATCACCATGGCCATACCGGTGACGGTGGCCTGGTCGCAGATCTCCATATGCCCGTTAAAGACAGAAGCGCCGCCAATGATACAGTATTTGCCGACCTTGAGACTACCAGCCATCACGGTGGAGCCCGCCACGGCGGTGCCGTAACCGATCTCCACGTTGTGGGCGATCTGGCACTGGTTGTCGATGATGACGTTGTCAGCGATGCGGGTATCTTCCAGCGCACCGCGGTCAATGGTGGTACAGGCACCGATCTCGACCCGGTTGCCAATGGTTACGCCGCCGAGCTGGGGGATCTTGATCCACTCGCCACGTTCGTTGGCATAACCGAAACCATCGGCCCCGATCACTGTACCGGATTGAACCAGACAGTCGGTGCCCATGGTCACATTGTGATAGAGGGTGACGTTGGCCCACAGCCGGGAGCGAGCACCCAGCCGGGTGTTCTTGCCAACGAAACAACCCGGGCCAATGCGTACATCGTCACCCAGCACCACGCCGGATTCGATCACTGCATTGGCGCCGATGGCCACTCTCTCGCCCAGTTGCACGTCAGCCTCAATAACGGCGCTCGGATGGATATCCGTGGCCGGCTGCGGCGTGGTGTCCAGCAGTTGGGCTACCCGGGCAAAGCCCACGTAGGGGTCTTTGAGCACTAGGGCATTGGTGGGACAAAATGGCAGATCCGCTTCTGTAATGAGCACGGCGGTCGCCTTGCTCTGCTCCAGATAGTGCCGGTACTTTTTGTTGGACAGGAAGGTGATATCCCCCTCCCCGGCCTTTTCCAGTGTCGCTACCTTGCGGATTTCCAGGGTTCCGTCGCCATGAACCTGGGCCCCCAGTTGCTGGGCCAGCTGTGCGAGAGTGAATGCCATCAATTAGTTGCTCTTGCTTACCTGAGAAATAACCTGGGCAGAGATGTCCAGCTTGCTGGCGGCATACGGGGCGGCGTTGCGCTCCAGCACCAGATCGTAACCATTGCTCTTGGCGATGGAGTCGATGGCAGCCTGCACCTTGGTCAGGATCTTGTTGCGCTCTTCGGACTGACGGCGACCGTTGTCCTGCTCAAAGGCTTGACGCTTCTGGTTGAACTCCATCTGCAGCTTGGCCAGCTTCTCCTGGTTCTGCTTCTTCTGCTCGGCGCTCATGAAAGCTTCATCCTTGCGGAACTTCTCGACCAGCTTCTGGCCTTCCTGTTCCAGCTTCTGCAGCTCACGCATGCGCGGCTCGAATTCGCCTTTCAGCTTGGCGGCAACGGCTTCACGCTGGGGCAGCTTTTGGAAGACTTCGCCCATATTAACCACGGCGATCTTGGTCTCAGCGAAGGCAGAACCCATGCCGGCAGCCATCAGTGCAAAGCTCAAACCAGCTACTTTCAACGCTTTATTCACACTTACTCCTTGTTCCCTCATGGTGAGGGCTACCTGATTTACCTGATTATGCAAGCGGCGTTAGGGCCATCTTGTTACCTGGTGAGGCACGCATACCGCGCGTCCCATCATTAAATACCCCCACCACATGGGTGGGGGTGAGACACGAATTAGAAGGTGCGACCGATGTTGAACGAGAAGAACTCGGTGCGATCTCCTTCGTATTTCTTGATTGGCTTGGCCAGGGCGAACACCAGCGGGCCCATCGGCGAGAGCCACTGCAGGGAGACACCGGCCGAGACCCGGATATTGCCCGGGCTGGAGTAGTCCTGGCTCAGATAGTTGCAATCTGCTCCGTCCGCACAAGGGTAAGCACCGTTGGCAAAATCAGTGCTCCAGACCGTACCTGCGTCCATAAAGACGGTGGAACGGATCTGCGGACGGTAGGTCTCGGAGACGAACGGGGTCGGGAAGACCAGCTCCAATGAGGCGACGGCCAGCGCGTTGCCACCCACCGAGGTATCGGAACCTTCGTAGTAGCCAGTTTCACACGGCTGAGAACCCGTGCAACTGCCAGCACCAGGCTTGTTGTAGGTTTTGTAGATCGCCTTGGGACCAATGGTATTGCTCTTGAAGCCACGTACCGTATCGAAACCACCGGCATAGTAGTTCTCGAAGAACGGCAACATGGAGTCACTGCCATAACCCGTGCCGTAAGAAGCGCGCGCTTTGCCGATCATTACCCAGCTATGATCCGCATCGAGCGGGAAGTAGTGGGCATCTTCGGCAGAGAGCTTGTAGTACTGCAGATCCATGCCCGGCACGGTCACCTTGGCGTTAATACGCTGACGATCACCCGCGGTCGGGAACATCCCCTTGTTCAGGGTGGAGCGGGTCCAGCCAGCGGTCACATCAACGGTCACGAAGTCGAGGTTGGCGCCATCTTGCGAGTAGGCATTCCAGAACTGATCCATTTGTTCTGACTGACGATTATCATTCAACTGATTCCAGCAATCGTCGTTCTCATCTACACCATCAGGACCAACGCACTCGTTGTACTTAGTTGGACTAAAGGTAGGACGGCTCAGCTTGGAGCTTTCAATACCGGTACTGAAGTCGAGACGGTTGAATTCGTTAACCGGGAAGCCGCTGGAGAGACGGAAACCGATGGTTTCGTTCTCGTAATCGACGATATCGGCATCATCGGCGCGGAACTGGTTGTAGTAGACCCGACCACCCAGGCTGACACCATCCACGGTGAAGTAGGGGTCGTTGTAGCTCAGGTCAACGTTCTTGGAGTAGTCGTTGGTGCTGGCGTTGATGGAGACCTTTTTACCGGTACCCATGAAGTTGTCCTGGGAGATCCCCGCCTGCAGGCTCAGACCTGACTCGGTACCGTAACCGATACCGGCGTTGATGGAGCCCGCTGGCTGCTCCTTGACCTTGAAGTCGAGGTCAACCAGATCATCGTTGCCCGGCACCCGCTTGGTATCCACTTCGACACTCTCGAAGTAGCCAAGGCGGTTGAGACGGCTCTTGGACTGCTCGATGTTGTCGGAGGAGAGCCAGGTGCCTTCCATCTGACGCATCTCGCGACGCAGCACCTGATCTTCGGTGGTGGCGTTACCGCTGAAGTTGATGTTGCGCACATAGACACGGGGGCCCGGCTCGACGTTGACGATCAGCTCCACTTCCTTGGTTTTGTCATTGACCTGCGGGAAGGTGACCACTTTCGGATAGGCGTAGCCGTAACGGCCGAGGAACTTGGAGAGCACCTCTTCGGTATGAGTTACCTGACTGGCAGAGTAGGTGCTGCCGGCAGCGATCGGGATCAACCCCTTCATCTCGCCACCGCGATCGATCAGATCGCCCTTGAGCTGCACGCCGGAGACCTTGTACTGATCCCCTTCCTTGATGTTGAGGGTGACGTAGACGCCCTTCTTGTCGGGGGTCATGGAGACCTGGGTAGACTCTTGGCTAAAGCGGATATAGCCGCGATCCATGTAGTAGGAGCGCAGGGTCTCGATATCACCCGCCAGCTTCTGCTTCTGATAGCGCTGATCGGCGGTGAAGTTCCACCACGGCACCTCATCGCGCAGGGAGAGCTGGGCAATCAGCTTATCTTCCGGGAAGACGCTGTTGCCAACGATGTTGATCTGCTGGATCTTGGCCGCTTCCCCTTCCACGAAGGAGAACTTGAGGTCAACCCGGTTGCGCGGCAACGGGGTGACGATGGCCTTGACCTTGGCGGAGTATTTACCCACGCCATAATAGAAATCTTCCAGTCCCTTCTCGAGGGAGGTAAGCACGGTGCGATCCAGCGGATCACCCACGCGGATACCGGAGGACTCCAGACTCTGGGTCAGTTGTTCCTCTTTGATATCCTTGTTGCCGGCAAACTCGATGCTGGAGATGGTCGGACGCTCCTTGACCATCACCTGCAGCACCTGGCCGTCACGGTAAACCTTCACATCCTCGAAGTTACCCGAGGCATAGAGCTTTTTGATGGCGCTGGCCAGAGCCACGGAATCGACGGTATCACCGACCCGGATCGGCAGGTTCAACAGTGCAGCACCCAGGGTCACCCGTTGCAGACCTTCGACCTGGATATCTTGCACCACAAAAGAGGCAGGGGCCGCCTGGGCCAGGAAACTGGCACCCAGCAGGCAACTCAACACCAATGCTTTTTTAACAGCCATTTTGTTCTTATGTGTCCTTGTTGATGCTCTGGCCTCAGAGGCGAGCGAAATCGTTAAACAGCGCAATGCCCATCAATAACATCAGAATGGCGGCGCCGATCCTGAAACCCACTTCCTGTATTTTCTCTGATACCGGCTTGCCAGTGACCGCTTCGATGAGGAAGTAGACCAGATGGCCACCATCGAGCACCGGCAGGGGGAACAGATTGATAATCCCCAGGTTGACGCTGATCAGCGCCAGAAAACTCAAGAAATAGACCAGACCATAGTCGGCACTGCTACCAGCACCCTTGGCTATCGAGATAGGGCCGCTCAGGTTGTCCAGAGAGACTATGCCAGCTACCAGCTTGCCGATCATGTCAAAGGTGAGCGTGATCAGGCTCCAGGTCTTGTCGGCCCCCTGCCACAGCGCCTGCAAAGGCCCATACTGTAACAGAATTCGATATTCATCCGGTAATGGAACCAGTTGCGGTGAGAGACCGACGAATCCAACCAGCTTGCCCTGCACCTTGCGGCTATCCGGGGTCAGGGTCAGGTTGAGATCACTGTTATTGCGCTCAACCACCACTTGCAGGGGCTCACCCGGTGCCTGCTGCACCCGTTCGACAAACTGGGCCCAGGCGGTGATGGGCTGATCGCCGACCTGTTTGATGCGGTCACCGATCTGCAGCCCCGCCTTTTCACTGGCACTCTTGGCCACCACGGCAGCCACGACAGGCAGCACTTTGCCACTCAGGGGAACAATCCCCAGACTGCCGATGGGCGACTCTTTATCCGGATCAAAGGTCCAGCCGGTCAGCGACAAGGTTTTGTCGGTGGCGTAGCTGGTATTGGGGGCCTGTACCTTGAGGGTGACCGACTTGTCTCCCAAATGACTGATAAGGGCATAGGTGACGCTCTCCCAGTCACCGGTCTGCTCATCGCCAACCCCGACAATCTCCATCCCGGGCAGCACCCCCGCCTCGGCCACGATGGAGGCCGGACGCACTTCACCGATCACCGGCTTGACGCTCGGCACCCCGATGATAAACATCAACCAGAGGGCAAACAGAGCAAACACGAAGTTGGCCATGGGGCCTGCCGCGACAATCGCCATCCGCGCCCAGACACTCTTGTGGTTGAAGGCATATTGCTCGTCACCGGGTTTGAGTTCATCGACCCGGCCATCGAGCATCTTGACGTAACCACCGAGGGGGATCAGCGCCAGCACATATTCGGTGCCATCCTTGCCCATCCGGCGCCAGATCGCCTTGCCAAAACCGATGGAGAAGCGCTCAACCTTGACGCCACAACGACGGGCCACCCAGAAGTGGCCAAACTCGTGCACCGCGACCAGCAGGCCCAGCGCAACCACAAAAGCACCGATATTCCACAACACACCGCCCATCAGCCAAGCTCCTCAATCAAAGTGTGAGCACGGGCTCTTGCCGCACCGTCCAGGGCAAACAGATCATCGAGCGAGCCGACGGCGCAGCTCTCCAGCGCCAGCATCACCGCCTCGTTGATCCGGGCAATATCCATAAAGCCGATGCGCCCGGCCAGGAAGGCGGCAACCGCCTCCTCGTTGGCCGCATTGAGCGCAGTGGTCGCCGCTTGTCCCTTCTGGCAGGCATTGATGGCCAGCGCCAGACAGGGGTAGCGATCGTAATCAGGCCGGATAAAGCTGAACTCTCCGACACTGAAGAAATCCAAAGGTTCCACGCTGGAGGGAATACGATTGGGATAAGCCAGCGCATGGGCGATGGGCGTACACATATCCGGATTGCCCAGCTGGGCCAGCACAGAGCCATCCTTGTACTGCACCATGGAGTGGATCACCGACTGCGGGTGGATCACCACCTGGATCTGCTCGGGCGCCGCATTGAACAGCCAGCGCGCTTCGATGTACTCCAGCCCCTTGTTGATCATGGTAGCGGAGTCGACCGAAATCTTGGCCCCCATCGACCAGTTGGGATGCGCGATGGCCTGAGCCGGCGTCACCTTGGCCAGCTCGTTAATCTCGGTGTAACGGAACGGGCCGCCGGAACCGGTCAGTAAAATTTTGCTGATCCCCGCCGCCGCCAGATCGCAAAAACCGGGCTGGCGCTGCACGGCGGTCGGCAGACACTGGAAGATGGCATTGTGTTCGCTGTCGATGGGCAGCAGTTCGGCGCCATGCTCGCGCACGGCCTCCATGAAGAAAGCACCGGACATCACCAGCGCCTCCTTGTTGGCCAGCAAAATGCGCTTGCCGGCACGTACTGCGGCCATGGTCGGGGCCAGACCGGCCGCACCGACAATGGCCGCCATCACGCTATGAGCATCGGGATGAGCAGCCACCTCGCACAGGGCGGCGGCACCAGACATGACCCGGGTCGCACTGCCGTGCGCTTTCAGACGGGCGGCCAGCTCACGGGCGGCCTCCTCATCGACCATGACGGCAAAACGGGGGGAGAATTCGAGGCAGTCCCGCAACATGGCATCCACATTGCGGGCGGCGGTCAACGCCAACACTGGCCAACTGCCCGGGTTATGGCGCAGCACTTTCAAGGTACTCTGACCAATGGAGCCGGAGGCCCCCAGAATAACCAATGATTTGCGCATCAAAACTCCCGACTAATCATAAGCAGACCTATGGTACGGTAGGCCCTCAATATCGCCAGTGACTTGTGCATCCAAAACTCCTAGCTGAGTAGCAGATAGCTGAGCAGAAACACCGGCAGGGCGGCGGTCAGGCTGTCGATCCGGTCGAGAATGCCGCCATGACCCGGCAGCAGGGTGCCGGAGTCCTTGATGCCCGCTTCGCGCTTGAACATGCTCTCGGTCAGATCACCGAGTACGGAGGCAAGCACCGCCAGCAGGGAGCAGAACAGCACGGTGATCATCTTGGCAGGCACAAAGCCCATCGACCAGGTAACGCCAATGGCCAGCACGCTGGCGGTAAAGAGGCCGCCACACATTCCTTCGATGGTTTTGCCCGGACTGACGGCCGGTGCCAGCTTGTGTTTACCGAATGCCTTGCCGAAAAAATACGCGCCAGAATCTGCCGCCCAGACCAATCCCATCACGAACAACAGGATCCAGGCGCCCATCATGGGGTCATGGTAAAAGTTGTAACCACGGATGGCGACCAGCGACCAGAAGAAGGGCACCAGGGTCACCAGACCAAACAGCGACTTGAGCCAGATGGACTCTTTCCACAGCTTGGCGCTCTGAGGATAACGCAGCACCAGCAGCAGACCGAGCAGCCACCAGCTTACCGCGGTCCAGAGTACCCCCATCACCAGGGGGTGCAGGTGAGGCGTCCAGAGTTGCTCCACCGGCAGCCAAAAGAGGCTGGCACCGAGCAACAGACAAAATACGATGGGCAACCATTGCTGCGGGGTAGCACAGACAAACCCACTCCATTCGCGACTGGCCAACAAAAACACCAGCGCAGCCAACAGGGCAAAGAATTTCAATGGCAGAAAGAAGAGCGCCCCCAACACCAGGGGGATCAACATCAAAGCAGTAATAATTCGTTGTTTTAGCAAAAGAAACCTCTCTCTTGGGAGCGGGGTTTAGCCGGTCTGCTGCTCGGCGATCAATTCCCGTATCTGTTCACCGGTGCAACCGAAGCGACGCTCGCGGGCAACGAAGGAGGCAACCGCCTCACTGAACTCGGCCTCGTTGAAATCGGGCCACAATACCGGGGTAAAATAGAGCTCGGCATAGGCGAGCTGCCATAACACAAAGTTGCTGATGCGATGATCGCCACCGGTACGGATCAACAGGTCCACGGGGGGCAGATCGGCCATGCAAACCTCACGGGTCAGCATGGACTCATCAATGTCGTCAGCGGCCAGTTCACCGGCCGCGACCGCTTTGGCCAGCCTGCGGGCCGCCTGGGCGATATCCCACTGGCCGCCATAGTTGGCCGCAATGTTCAGGGTCAACCCCTTGTTATTGGCGGTCAAGGCTTCCGCCTTGGCGATTTTGGCCTGCAACCGCTCACTAAAGCGAGCAGTATCGCCAATCACCTTGAGCCGGATCCCATTGTTGTGCAGTTTCTGCACCTCACGACCCAGCACGGTGATGAACAGTTCCATCAAGGCACTGACCTCCCCTTCCGGGCGGCGCCAGTTCTCGCTGGAGAACGCAAACAGGGTCAATGCCTCGATCTTGGCCCGCGCAGCAAAGGTAACTGCCTCGCGCACTGACTTGACGCCCGCCTTGTGGCCATAAACCCGCATCTTGCCTCGGTTCTGGGCCCAGCGACCGTTACCATCCATGATGATGGCGACGTGACGGGGTAAAGACGAGTTGGCACAATCACCCAACGCAGCCAAAAGCGACATGGTTTTCTCCCACAAAGACAAAAGCGCCGTGCAGGGGCACTACACGGCGCTCGTAATATACCTTTCAGCCCGTTAGATTTCCATTAGCTCCTTCTCCTTTGCGGCAAGGGCCTCATCGACCAGCTTGACGTAGGAGTCGGTCAGCTTCTGGATCTCTTCCTGGGCACGACGGTCGTCATCCTCGGAGATCTCTTTGTCCTTCAGCAGCGCTTTCAGGTCGGCGTTGGCGTCACGACGGATGTTGCGCACGGCAACACGGGCGTTTTCCGCTTCGGCACGGACGATCTTGGTCAGGTCGCGACGGCGCTCTTCGGTCAGCGGCGGCAGCGGCACGCGCAGGGTCTGGCCATTGCTGGACGGGTTCAGGCCCAGATCGGAGGTCAGGATCGCCTTCTCTACCGCCTGGATCATGGAGCGGTCAAAAATGGAGATGGAGAGGGTGCGAGCATCTTCTGCCACGACGTTGGCCAACTGTTTCAGCGGAGTGGCTGCACCGTAGTACTCAACCTGGATGCCGTCGAGCAGGCTCGGGTGAGCACGGCCGGTACGGATCTTGGACATTTGGGTCTTGAGCGCTTCTACGCTCTTGCCCATACGGTCCTTGGCGTCGTTTTTAATCTCGTTGATCACAGTGGTTTTCCTTTTGGCGAACGAGCCGTTACCCGGCCCTTGTCTATCTTATTTACTGACGTGATGGATAGGATAAGAGCGCCTGGTGGCTCACTTTTATCTTATTTACCAACGTGGTGGATCAGAGTGCCTTCCGGTTCACCCATGATGACCCGGCGCAGGGCGCCCGGTTTGTTCATGTTGAACACGCGGATCGGCAGATCATGGTCACGCGCCAGGGTAAAGGCAGCAAGATCCATCACCTTGAGCTCTTTTTCAAGAACTTCATCATAACTCAGTTCATGATACAGCACGGCATCCGGATTCTTGACCGGATCTTCGTTGTATACACCATCAACCTTGGTGGCTTTAAGTACCACGTCAGCTTCGATCTCGATCCCGCGCAGGCAAGCCGCAGAATCGGTAGTGAAGAAGGGGTTGCCGGTACCGGCAGAGAAGATAACGACTTTGCCAGCACGCAGCTGGCTGATTGCCTCGGCCCAGCTGTAGGAGTCACAAACGCCTTGCAGGGAGATGGCAGACATCAGACGGGCATTCACATAAGCACGATGCAGGGCATCACGCATGGCCAGACCGTTCATCACGGTTGCCAGCATACCCATGTGGTCGCCCACCACGCGGTTCATGCCCGCTTTGGCAAGACCGGCACCACGGAACAGGTTGCCGCCACCGATGACCAGACCGACCTGAACACCCAACTCAACCAGTTCTTTGATCTCTTGGGCCATCCGCTCCAGCACCGCCGGATCAATGCCGAAACCCTCGGATCCTTGCAGGGCTTCACCACTCAACTTCAGAAGAACACGTCTGTATGCAGGTTTGGGATTGGTACTCATGTCACTGATTCCTGGTCATATAAAGACCGCGACATAAGTCGCGGTCTGGGGAAACGGAAAAACCGGTTCGATTAGGCCTTTTGAGCGGCCGCGATTTGGGCTGCAACTTCAGCAGCGAAATCGGTCTCTTGCTTCTCGATGCCTTCGCCCACTTCGAAACGGGTGAAGGAGACAACGTCAGCGCCTTCTTTCTTCAGCAGCTCGGCAACGGTCATGGAAGGATCTTTCACGAACGGCTGACCAGTCAGGGAAACCTCACCGGTGAACTTCTTCATGCGGCCTTCAACCATCTTCTCGGCGATCTCTTTCGGCTTGCCGGAGTTGATGGCGATGTCGATCTGGATTTCGCGCTCTTTGGCAACGACTTCGGCAGACACGTCTTCAGGCTTGACGAATTGCGGGCTGTTGGCAGCAACGTGCATGGCCAGGTCTTTGGCCAGCTCGGCAGAACCACCGGTCAGCTTGGTGATAACCCCAATACGGGAACCGTGAACGTAGGTACCCAGGTTATCACCTTCAACCAACATCACGCGACGCAGGTTCATGTTCTCACCGATCTTGGCGATCAGGTTGGTGATGGTCAGCTCGACGGATTCGCCGTTACCGAAGTCAGCGGCTTTCAGCGCGTCAACGTCAGCAATTTTCTGGGTCGCAGCGATGTCAGCGATCTTCTGGCCCATTGCCATGAAGCTGGCATCTTTGGCGACGAAGTCGGTTTCGCTGTTCAGCTCGATCATGACGGCAACGTTGCCTTCGGTGCGAGCAAAGATAACGCCTTCAGCGGCGATACGGCCCGCTTTCTTGGCGGCTTTGGCCTGACCGGATTTGCGCATGTTCTCAATGGCCAGCTCGATATCACCAGCAGCTTCTTCCAGTGCTTTTTTGCAATCCATCATGCCAGCGGCAGTGCGCTCGCGCAGTTCTTTTACCAGGGCGGCAGTAACGTTAGCCATGTCCAGTATCCTCGGTCTTGAATTGACAAGAAACAGGGGCCACAAGGGCCCCTGCTAACCAATTACATCAGCTTGGTTAATAAGGGCTTTACAGTCCTTATCAATTACTCAGCTTCAACGAAGCCATCTTGTTCGGCTTGAACAACGATGTCCTGTTCGCGAGCTTCCAGTACGGTGTCAGCAGCAGCATTCAGGTACAGCTGTACGGCACGGATAGCGTCGTCGTTACCCGGGATGACATAGTCAACGCCGTCCGGGTTGGAGTTGGTATCAACGATGGAAACGACCGGGATACCCAGGTTATTGGCTTCTTTGATAGCGATGTGCTCGTGGTCGGCATCGACAACGAACAGAACGTCGGGCAGGCCGCCCATGTTCTTGATACCACCCAGGCTCTTCTCCAGCTTTTCCATTTCGCGAGTACGCATCAGCGCCTCTTTCTTGGTCAGCTTGTCGAAGGTACCGTCCTGGCTCTGGGTTTCCAGATCTTTCAGGCGCTTGATAGACTGACGAACGGTTTTCCAGTTGGTCAGCATACCGCCCAGCCAGCGGTGGTTTACATAGAACTGGTCGCAACGCTCAGCGGCTTCTTTTACGGCTTCAGACGCGGCACGCTTGGTACCAACGAACAGTACCTTGCCTTTCTTGGCAGCTACGGAGCTGATGAAGTTCATGGCATCGTCAAACAACGGAACGGTTTTTTCCAGGTTGATGATGTGAACCTTGCTGCGGGCACCGAAGATGTAGGATTTCATTTTCGGGTTCCAGTAACGAGTCTGGTGACCGAAGTGAACGCCGGCTTGCAGCATGTCGCGCATAGAAACTTTAGCCATTTTATACCTCTGTATGGGGTTAGGCCTCCACACATCCCATATAACCGACCCGTTAAGGCACCCCGGTATATGTGTCGATGTGTGTGTGTTATTGATTAAGGGTGATGAAATGGTGGACGCAAGTTCCCCATTCCGGCGCGCTTTATACCATAACTTTGGCCAGGACACCACCGGCCGACACCCGAAACGAGTGTAAATATGGATCCCGCCAGAGGATGCTGCGGCGTCGATTTGACGTTGTGATAACAATCACACTGGAAGTACGCGGGGGTTGCGGATAAAATTTTGCCCTGATTGCAAACGCATCTATTTTTCATTACCTGTCCTGTCTGCCCTCGCAGGCCCAGCGGCAGGCCGCAAGAGAGATCCCATGTCCATTAAAATCAAGACACCGGAAGAGATTGAAAAGATGCGCGTTGCCGGCCAATTGGCCGCCGATGTGCTGGTCATGATTGCGCCCCATGTCAAAGCTGGCGTCACCACTGACGAACTGAATACCCTCTGCCACGACTATATTGTCGACGTACAACAGGCGGTTCCGGCTCCGCTCAACTACCACGGCTTCCCCAAATCCATCTGCACCTCGGTGAACGATGTGATCTGCCACGGCATCCCGAATCACAAGAAGCTGCGCGATGGTGACATCATCAACCTGGACATCACCGTCATCAAGGATGGCTACCACGGCGATACCTCGGCCATGTTCATCGTCGGTGAAACCACCCTGCTGCGCCGCCAGCTCTGCAAGGTTGCGCAAGAGAGCCTCTACGCCGCCATCAAGAAGGTGCGTCCGGGAACCTGCATCACCGAGATTGGCGCCGTTATTCAGCCCATCGTCGAAAAGGCCGGTTTCTCCGTGGTGCGTGACTACTGCGGTCACGGCATCGGTGCCGAGTTCCACGAAGAGCCGCAGATCCTCCACTACCGCAACAGCGGCAAGCTGGAGCTGAAAGCGGGCATGTGCTTCACCATCGAGCCCATGGTCAACAGCAAGAAGTATCACTGCAAGGTCAATCCGAAGGATGGCTGGACCGTGACCACCAAGGATGGCGGCGATTCCGCCCAGTGGGAGCACACCCTGCTGGTGACCGAGGATGGCTGCGAGGTGCTCACCCTGCGCCCCGACGACACTATCGACCGCTTCATCAAACACAGCTAACATCGAACCCCGGCCCTGAATATCCAAAGCGCCGGGGTTTTTACTTCTGTTTCAGCCCTTTGCCTGCCACTTGCGTGTGAGATGCCATGGACGCCAGCCTGCTTTCCCCCCATTTGTTACCCGATGACCAGCTCACCCGCGACAACTGCAAAGAGTACCTGAGCCGCTTTCTCGGCTGGCTGCACGCCCGTTTCGATGCTGGTGACAACATCATCGAGCTGGTCGCCACCCGCTCCGAGTACATGGATCAGCTGCTCTGCCGCCTCTGGCAGAAGTTCGGCTTCGACAAGAGCGACCTCACCCTCATTGCGGTGGGGGGCTATGGCCGCGGCGAGTTGCATCCTCACTCCGACATCGACCTGCTGATCCTCTATGACGGCGACGAGCTGGACGAGGTGCTGGGACTGCGGATCGGCGAGTTCATCACCTTGTTGTGGGATCTCAGGCTGGAAGTAGGTCAGGCGGTGCGCAACGTGGCCGAGTGCCTCGAACAGGGGCGCGCCGATATCACGGTGGCCACCAACCTGATCGAGGCCCGCTATATCACAGGTCGCCAGGAGGGCTTCCGGCAACTGAAAGAGGCCACCGGCCCCCAGCACTTCTGGCCAAGCGAAGCCTTCTTTCGCGCCAAACGGCAGGAGCAGGCGGAACGTCATCAGCAGTTTCTCGGCACCGCCTACAAGCTGGAGCCCGATCTCAAGAGCAATCCGGGCGGCCTGCGCGACATTCAAACCCTCGCCTGGGTTGCTCGCCGCCACTTCGGCGCCACCACCCTGTTCGAGATGACCAGCCACGGCTTTCTCAACCGCGCCGAGTACCGCGAGCTGCTCGACTGCCAGAATTTCCTGTGGAAGGTGCGCTTTGCTCTGCACATGGCCATCAACAAAGGGGATAACCGCCTGCTGTTCGATCGCCAACGCACCGTAGCCCAGATGTTGGGGTTCGAGGGGGAAGGCAACACCCCGGTCGAGCAGATGATGAAACGCTTCTACCAGACGGTGCGGCGGGTCTCCGAACTCAACGAGATGCTGCTGCAGCTGTTTGACGAGGCGATCCTCGGCAACACCGCCATGGATGTACGCCGCCTCTCCGATGAGTTCCAGCTCCGTGGCCGCCTCATCGATGCGGTGGATGCGGAGCTGTTTAGCTGTGAACCGGCCGCCATCCTGCGCCTCTTCTATCAGATGGCCCAACATCCCGAGATTGCGGGCATCCACTCGGCCACCTTGCGCCAGCTGCGCGAGGCGCGCCGCAAACTCAACTGCTGGTTGCAGGACCTGCCCGACTGCCGTCGCCTGTTTATGGCGCTGCTGCGCCACCCCAACGGCATCGGCCTGCCGCTCACCCTGATGCACAAATACGGCATCCTCGCCGCCTATCTGCCGCAATGGAACCTGATCGTCGGCCAGATGCAGTTCGACATGTTCCACGCCTACACGGTGGATGAGCACACCCACCGGCTGCTCAAGAACATTCACCAGTTCCCCAATCCGGCCAGTCGCCAGAGCCACCCACTCTGCCACGAGGTCTTAACCCGGCTGCGCAAACCGGAGCTGCTCAGCATCGCCGCCCTGTTCCACGACATCGCCAAGGGGCGGCGCGGCGATCACTCTGAACTCGGCGCGGTCGATGCGCTGGAGTTCTGCCAGTTACACGGTCTGGATCGCTACGAGAGTCGACTGGTGGCCTGGCTGGTGCGCCACCACCTGCTGATGTCGGTCACCGCCCAGCGCCGCGATATCTACGACCCCGACGTGGTCACCGACTTTGCCCAGAAAGTGCGCGACGAGCAGCACCTCGACCTGCTCTACTGCCTCACCGTGGCCGATATCTGCGCCACCAACGATACCCTGTGGAACGACTGGAAGGGTACCCTGCTGCGGGAGCTCTACTTCGCGACCCAGAAGGCGCTGCGCCAGGGACTGGAGAACCCGCCCGACATGCGGCTGCGCATTCGCGAGAACCAGCGTCAGGCCAAGCAACTACTGGCGCAACGGGATGTGTCGCTTGATGCGATCAACCAGCTCTGGGCCGATTTCAAGGCGGATTACTTCCTGCGCCACAGCCCGGAGCAGATCGCCTGGCACTGCCGCCACATCATCGAGCATGGCGACAATCCTGCACCGCTGGTGATCATCGGCAAACACCCGACCCGCGGCGGCAGCGAGGTGTTTATCTACTGCCGCGATACCCCGAATCTGTTTGCCACCGTTGCCTCGGCGCTGGATCAGAAGAACCTCAACATCCACGACGCCCAAATCATGAACTCGCGCAGCAACTTCGTGCTCGATACCTTCATAGTGCTGGAGCCAAGCGGCGAACCCATCAGCCCCAATCGCACCGCCACCATCAAGAAGGCGCTGGAGAAGGCGCTGCAGGAGCCGGGCAAGCTGGTGCTGCGCAACAAGCCGTTGTCACGGCGCCACCGCCAGTTCAGCGTGCCGACCCGGGTGGTCTTCCTGCCCCGCTCCTCACCCACTAAGGGGGAGAGCCGCCACACCCTGATGGAGCTGACCACCCTCGACACCCCCGGCCTGCTGGCCCGGATCGGCGCGGTATTCCAGCAGTGCGGGCTGTCGCTGCACGCCGCCAAAATCGCCACCTTCGGCGAGCGGGTCGAGGACTTTTTCAGCCTGACCAGCCTCGATGGCGAGCCATTGACTACCGAGCAGCAACAACAACTGGAAGAGCGACTGGTACACCAGCTCAACCCCCAGCAGTCGGTACTGGATTAAGCGATAAATGATTCAAAAGAGGCTGATTGTCGGGCGTTTTTTGCCATGCCAAACAAATGGTTGGCGCACACAGGATCAAGAAATGGTCGCAGGCCGGAAGAATTCCGGTCACCCCCTTAAAAAAAGTCGGAAAAGTGTGATACAACAAACAGAATTTTTTAGAGGAAACCTGTCATGACCGAGTTGCAACAGATCATTGAAGCGGCCTTCGAGCGCCGCGACACCATTACTCCGGGCTCCGTGGATAGCGCCACCAAGTCCGCCATCCTGCAAACCATCGACCTGCTGGACTCCGGCAAGGCGCGGGTGGCCGAGAAGATCGCCGGTGAGTGGGTTGTCCATCAGTGGTTGAAGAAAGCGGTACTGCTCTACTTCCGCATCAACGACAACGGCATCATCAAGGGTGACGATGCCCAGTACTACGACAAAGTTCCCCTCAAGTTCTCCGACTACACCGCCGAGCAGTTCAAGGAAGCGGGTGTGCGCGTGGTGCCGCCGGCAACGGCCCGCAAAGGTGCCTTTATCGCCCCCAATACCGTGTTGATGCCCTCCTACGTCAACATCGGCGCCTTCGTTGATGAAGGTACCATGGTCGATACCTGGGCTACCGTCGGCTCTTGCGCCCAGATCGGTAAAAACGTACACCTCTCCGGCGGCGTCGGCATCGGCGGCGTATTGGAGCCACTGCAAGCCAACCCGACCATCATCGAAGACAACTGCTTTATCGGTGCCCGCTCCGAAGTCGTTGAAGGGGTGATCGTCGAGGAAGGTTCCGTCATCTCCATGGGCGTCTTCATCGGCCAGTCCACCCGCATCTATGACCGTGAAACCGGCGAGATCCACTACGGTCGCGTACCAGCCGGCTCCGTGGTCGTCTCCGGCTCCCTGCCCTCCAAGTGCGGCAAGTACAGCCTCTACGCGGCAGTGATCGTCAAGAAGGTCGATGCCAAGACTCGTGCCAAAGTCGGCATCAACGCCCTGCTACGCTCCATCGACGAGTAATTCCGTGGTGCGATGATGAAAAGGGCGTCTGATGGCGCCCTTTTGATTTTGGCGCCCCTGTCACAGGCAAGCCATGAGGCTTCGGTTAAGATAGACGGGATAGGATCGTTTCACACCGAGGAAGCCCGATGTACGAGAATCTGAAGAGCCTGGGGATCCAGGAACCCACCTCCGTCGACAGTTATACCCTGCGCCAGGAGGCCAACCACGACATCCTCAAGATCTACTTCAAGAAACAGAAGGGCGAGTTCTTCGCCAAGAGTGTCAAATTCAAGTATCCCCGCCAGCGCAAGACCATGCTGGTCGACTCCGGTACCCATGAGTACAAGGATGTCACCGAGATCAACGCCAACCTCAAGTATGTGGTGGATGAGCTGGACAACCTGACCCAGGGCGTCCACCTGCAGGCCGATCAGGATATCAAGCAGAAGATCCTGCGCGACCTGCGCCACCTGGAAAAAGTGGTGCAGAACAAGATCAGCGAAATTGAGCGAGATCTGGAGAAACTCTAATCTCCCCGCCTCGACAAAAGAGCACCCAAGTGACCTAATGCTGCTCAGTTAAGGATCCCTTGGCCGATCATCCTGATGTGTAAAAATCCGAAACCTGTTGATTGGTTTCGGATTTTCTATGCGTATCGACCAGGCTCTCGACGTCCTTCATACCAGCAATGCTACCCGGCTTGCGTCACTCTTCAACCTCACCCCCCAGTACCGTCAACGAGAAGACGCTCTGCGAGCAGCAAGTCGGGTCGATTAGCGAAGCGTAACCGGCCACATCGCACGCTCCGTGGCAATGGGGATAGCGTGCAGATGGATGACCAGCAGAATGATGGCAACCGGTTTTCGCGAACGTCTGATTACGCTTCGTTCATCAGACCTATGGCCCTGCAAACCGGATAAAAGGTGAGGCCCGCCAAAGGCGGGCCTCAAGGTCAACACAGGAGCACAGGAGGAGAGGAGCGTGCTGACCTTGTAACTGATCAGGCAGCCAGCACAGTCTTCAGGTAGTCAGCGATGACGGCGTCCTGGCAGTTGGCAAAGAAGTATTCCTGGAACTTCTCGCCGGAAATGGCGGTCTTGAGCAGATCCTGATCGATGTTCTTCAGGATAGTCAGCATGTCCTGGTGGGTCACTTCCTTAACCTGAGAGAGAATGCCGCGGTTCTTGGCCATGATGGCAGCACGCTCACGGGGATAGCCCAGACCACGCTCACCTTCAAACAGCTTGCGATACACGTCTTGCAGATTCAGCTCGGCAGCCCAGCCAAAGCCCTTGGCATAGGGCATGGAGATGGCGTTACCGTCGTTGATCTGGCCAAACAGGAAGGCGTCGGTCGGATCGATCACCAGGCCGCACTGCACGCCCGGGAAAGCGTTGGCCGCCAGCATGGCGCCCATACCGGTACCGCAGCCGGTTACCACGAAATCAGCCGCCTTGGTGTTGAGCAGGATGGCAGTCAGCAGGCCGTTCATCACGTAGGTCAGCTGGGTCTTGTCTTCCGGGGAGTACATGCCGTAGTTGTAGACTGTATGGCCCATGGGCTCGGCAACGGTCTTGAGCGCATTGAAGATCGCGTCGTTCTTGGCGGCCTGGCTGTTTTCGTTGATGAGTGCAATTTTCATGGTGCTTGTCCGTTTCAAAAAAGAGAATGAAGTCTGATGGATGGGTTGCCGGCACGAGTCGATATTACTGCGTTCGACTCACGTCACAACCTGAATGAGAGGTAGAATAAACGGCGCGCAAAGAAAAACAAAACAACATTTCACTATTTTTTATTTGTTTTCATTTTTTGTGAGCAAGGTCAGAACTTCACATGAAATAGGAGGCGAGTTCGCTCCCGCCGTCCTCTCACCCCACCCTACGTACGGTTCCACATATGGCGGTTCATGTTAACGCTAGATCTGTCGATGACGTTCCATGACACCCGTCCCAACCTCTCGAACCATTGCGTCCTCACCGCATGGTTCCAGTGGCTGGCCCACTGCGCCATCACAGACCACGCCGCTCACATGTCGACCTCCAGGCCCGCTTTCATCAGCGGTGTGGCTCGGGTAAAGTGCCCCTTCCATGCACAATGCGCCGTACCCGGCGCACCATAAAAAACGGCACCTTCGGGCGCCGCATTGTCTGTTACGCCAGTGGCAGCAGTTCGCTGTCGCTGGGATAGTAGCCCTGCTCCGGCTCGATGCCGGGAGGATAGAGCGCCAGCAACTCGGCCACCTTGTTACGGGTGCCGCCGTTGCGGCTGATGGTGCGCTTGACCAGGATCTCATCGAGACGAGCGCCACGGTAAAGCTCGCGAGTCAGCTCGATATCGTGGTTGCTGATCAACACCGGCACCCCTTTGTGAGCGGCGGTGTGACGGGCCAGTCGCGCCAGGATCGCCTGATCATCCAGGGTAAAACCACCGGAGGCATAGCTGGTAAAGCTGGCGGTCGTGGAGAGCGGTGCATAGGGAGGATCGCAGTAGATCACCCAATCCTCTTCGGCACGCTTGATGGCGTTGGCGTAGCTCTCGCAGATAAAGGTCGCCTTCTGCGCCTTTTCGGCAAAGGCCCACAGCTCTTTTTCCGGGAAATAGGGCTTCTTATAGGAACCGAACGGCACGTTGAAACCGCCCTTCTTGTTATAACGGCACAGCCCGTTGAAACCGTGACGGTTGAGAAACAGGAACAGCAGTGCCCGCTCGAAGGTGGTCTCGGTCTGATTGAACTGGGTACGCAACCGGTAATAGGCGGCTTTGTGGTTGTGTTCAGCCACAAACAGCTTGCGCGCCTCGGCGATGAATCGGTCAGGCGTCAGCTTGAGGTGGTTGTACAGGCAGATCAGATCCGGATTGATGTCGTTGAGCACATACGCGTCGTAGTCGGTGTTGAGAAACACAGACCCGGCCCCGACGAAGGGCTCCAGCAACACACGCCCGGCCGGCAGGCGCTCGGCAATCTCTTCAACCAGGGAGTATTTTCCCCCGGCCCATTTTAAAAAAGCGCGTGTTTTTTTCATGGAAATCCGGTGTGTAAGAAGGCAAGACCCAAAAAGGGGGACGATTCTACCCCCTTATCCGGTATCAAGGCTATTGCTTCAGCTCTTTTTGTACCTGTGCAAACGACTTGGGCCAGGGCTGACCTTTCAGCAAGGCTGGCGAGAGCTTGCGAATGGCACTCTTGGCCTGGGTCAGACCAGCATAATCCCCTTGCAGCACCACGTACCAGGGGCTGCCACGGAATTTGGTCTGATAGACCCATACCTTGCCCGCCAGACCATGCTCGGCGACAAATTGATCCACCGCCTTGGTGTTGCTCGCCCCCATCAGCTGCACACTGTAGTGGTTGCGCGGCTTCTTGTTCAAGGTGGCGACCGGTGTCAGGGCAACCTTGGGTGCCGGCGCGGCAACCGGCTCGCTGCTGGCGGTGTTGGTGGTAGCCGCAGGCGTTGGGGTTGTCACCGGGCTCTGTGCCTTGCTGGTGCTGGTGCTGGCTGGCGCCGTGGTTGCAACGGCGCCACTGGTGATTACACCGTTCGGGCTCTTGCCGGTCAGCTCGTCCACCACGTCAGTAGGCAGTGCGCCGCTCACCTTGGGTTCGGTCATCAGCTTTTGCACGACCTCGTCAGAGATCACCACCCGACGCCCTTCGTAATTGGTTGATTCGGTGGTCATGGTTTCGCTCTCCACCGATTTGGGCAGCACTTTCGCTTCCGGCTGCCAATCCTTCACCACCCCGTTGGGATTGCTGGCTGCACCGCTGTTTTGTGCGCCTTGTGCAGCAGCATCGGCATTCGAGTCACCCGCAGTAAGAGGGTCTCCTCCTGCCACCGGGATCGGCAATGCCGTGTTCTGTGCCGGATCCTGCAGTGCCGGTTTGCTTTCATGATCAAACAACGCAGGCAACAGGTAGCTCAGCGCCAGCAGGCCGCCTGCGACCAGCGCGATAGCTGTGGCAATCTTCTTGACAGGCAACTCCGCCTGACGCTTCTTGGGCCTTCTGTCGGTCATGATATCCTCCAGTAACTGCATGATGGTGGACGGATGTCCGTTCGCCGTTTTCAGGATCTCTTCCACTTGCAGCTTGGGCAAGAGGGTCGCCGGGATCTTGAGCGCTTTGGCTTTCTCATACAAGAAGATGCGCTGCTCGGGCGGGCTCAGTGGCGGCACTTCCAGCTCCAGGGCCGGCATGGCGCGCCCTTTGAGCAGCGGTCGTTGCGCACGACACCAGACGTCACTGCCCGAGACGATAATGGCCAGCTGATGGGGCACCGCCAGGGTATCGTTATGACGGATGATCGCCCACAACTCTCCCAGCAGCTCGGCCGGCAACTGGTCGGCCCGCTCTATCAACAGCAGCAGGGTGGCAGGCTTGCTCCCCTCCAGCATGCGAAAGAAGCTCTCCGCCAGCGCATCCTGTGGATTGAACAACGGCCGCGCCACTACCTGTGGCAATAACAGCTGACGCACATCCACCATCTTCATGGCAGGCGTACCAATCAGGCTTACCACCCGCACTTTTTCCGGCAACACGCCGAGCAGGGATTCGCACAGGGTACCGCGACCACAACCGGGTTTACCGGAGAGAAAAATGAAGGGGTGATTGAATTCAATCAGATGCAGCAGCCGGTCAACCAGCTGCCGCTGGGAAGGAAGTTTTAGCAGTTTATTCGTCACGACCAGACTCGATCACCGCCAGCAACTCGGCATCGGACACATCCCCCACCACCTGCGCATGGCCGATGCCAACCGGCAACACCAGACGCAGCTTGCCTTCCAGCACCTTCTTGTCACGGCGCATATGGCGAATAAAGGCGGCGAAATCCATCTCGGCAGGCGCATGAATGGGCAGATTGGCGGCCAGCAGCAGGGCGCGCACACGCGCAACGTCCGCTTCGCTCATTTCGCCACGGGCCTGCGCAGTCCAGGCAGCCAGCATGGTGCCGGCGGATACTGCTTCACCGTGCAGCCAGTTACCATAACCTTGCTCGGCCTCGATGGCATGACCAAAGGTGTGGCCCAAATTGAGCAGCGCACGGACGCCGTGCTCGGTCTCATCCTGACCGACCACATCGGCTTTGATCTCGCAGCAGCGTTTGATGGCGTAGGCCAGCGCGGCAGGTTCCAGCTGTTGCAGACGCACCATGTTCTGCTCCAGCCAGCTGAAGAAATCAGCATCCCAAATGATGCCGTACTTGATCACCTCGGCCATCCCCGCGGCAAATTCGCGGGCAGGCAAGGTACTCAGACATTCGGTATCGATAACAACCTGTTTAGGCTGATAAAAAGCCCCAATCATGTTCTTGCCGAGGGGGTGGTTGACAGCGGTTTTACCGCCGACAGAGGAGTCGACCTGGGAGAGCAGGGTGGTCGGGATCTGGATAAAAGGAATGCCACGTTGATAGCTTGCTGCCGCAAAGCCCACCAGATCCCCGATCACGCCGCCCCCCAGAGCGATCAGTGTCGTATCGCGCCCATGGTTGGTTTCAAGCAGAGCAGACATGATCTGCTCAAAGGTCGCCAGGTTCTTGTATGCCTCGCCGTCAGGCAGGATCAGGTGTTCAACCTGAAAACCCGACAGCAGGGCCGTTACCCGTTCAAGATAGAGCGGAGCAACGACCGTGTTGGTCACTATCATCACCCGCTTGCCCTTAATGGTCGATACCAGCGCCTCGGGGCGCTGCAACAACCCGGCAGCTATCTCGATGGGATAGCTGCGTTCACCCAGTTCGACCTTCAACCGTTCCATGGACGTCCTCTAGATTACATACCGATCAGCTTTACAATTTGATTGGCAACGATTTTTGCGCTCTGGTCATCGGTATGCACAACAAAGTCGGCAACCTCTTCGTACAGGGCATTGCGCTCTTGCGCCAGACGTTCCAGCACTTCGCGTGCCGGTTCTTCGGTCTGTAGCAGAGGGCGGCGTTTGTCTCGCTGTGTGCGCGCCAACTGCTTTTCAATAGTGGTTTCGAGGTAGACCACGATGCCACGAGCAGACAACTTGTTGCGGGTTTCGCGACTCTTGATGGCACCGCCACCCGTCGCCAACACGATACCCTGCTGCTCTGACAATTCGCCGATCACCTTCTCTTCGCGAATCCGGAACCCTTCTTCGCCTTCAACATCGAACACCCAGCCGATATCAGCACCACTGCGGCGCTCAATCTCATGATCTGAGTCGAAAAACTCCATATGCAGTTGTTCTGCCAGATGTCTACCTATGGTGCTCTTGCCCGCACCCATGGGACCTATCAGGAAAATATTGCGTTTCTCAGCCATGTCTTTTCGTTAGTAATTACAAACTGTACGACCCCGATGAACACTGGATCGGGGTACCTATGAACCTTATCTTGCGATGGATCAGGAGGGGGATTATCTCAATAGATATCAGGACTGGCAACCGCAGCCCTTACGCCCCAGCCTCGTTGGGGCGTAAGGTTATATGTGTTTTACCCTCACATGTAAAGCATTCAGAAGGCGTCGGTGACTATCTTGGGCGTCACGAAAATCAGCAATTCCCGCTTTTTGTTCTCGCTGGTGGTCTTGCGGAACAGGGCTCCCAATCCGGGGATATCGCCCAGCAGCGGCACCTTGGTCACATCGCTCTTGATGGTCTGCTGATAGATACCGCCGAGCACCAGCGTCTCGCCATTGTTCACCAACACCTGAGTGGTGATGGACTGGGCGTTGATGGAGACAGCATCACCGGTACCGGTTGGCACGGTTTCACCCTTGGTATCCTGGGTCACGGTCAGATCGAGAATCACCCGATTGTCAGGGGTGATCTGCGGGGTAACCTTCAAGCTCAATACCGCCTTCTTGAAGGTGACCGAGGTTGCCCCACTGGAAGAGGACTCCACATAGGGGATCTCGGTACCCTGTTCGATCAACGCCGGTTTCTGGTTCGCCGTGGTCACCCGCGGACTGGCGATAATCTCGGCCTTGCTCTCTTTTTCCAGCGCCGATAACTCGAGATCCAGCAAGGTGCCATCAGCCAGACGGGCCACCTGGAAGGCCAAAGTACCGGCCGCATTGGTCACCGGCAGGTTGACGTTCATCCGATCGTCTGCTGTCGGTCTGGTAATTGTCGAACCGCCATTGTTGTTACCAGAACTATCATTCCCCTCGATAGAGCCGGACGTACTGTTGCCATGACCATCGTTCTTGGTCACCCCCCACCGCACCCCAAGCGCCTCATCAAAGCCATCATCAATAGTCACCATCCGCGCCTCGATAACCACCTGCTTGACCGGTATATCGAGGATATCAAGCATCCGCTTGATGCTGCTGATGACCTCTGCCGTGTCTTTGACTACCAGCACGTTGGTGCGCTCATCGACACTCACCGCCCCGCGGGATGACAGCAGCTTGGTGCTTTCGGAAGAGAGCAGAGCCGCCACTTCCGAGGCCTTGGCATAGTTGATCTGCAGATATTCGGTATAGAGCTGTGCCAAATCAGCAACCTGATTGCGGCTCTCCAGTTGTTGTTTCTCGCGTGCGGCAATTTCCTCTGCCGGCGCCACCAGCAGAATGTTGTTGTCCAACCGCTTGTCGAGACCCCGCACCTTCAAAATGATGTCGAGCGCCTGTTCCCACGGCACCCCGTCCAGACGCAGGGTGATATTGCCAGACACAGAATCTGTGGTTACCAGGTTGAGATTGTTGAAATCGGCGATCAGCTGCAGCACGGTACGAACAGGAATATCCTGGAAGTTCAATGAGATGGGCTTGCCCTGATACTGCTTGGATGCCGTGGCCGTCGTCCGCTTTTTCACCTCGATAATGAAGAGCTTGTCTGCCTGATCGTAGCGGTAATCAAACTGACCATTGATCGACAGCTCAAACAGGGTATCGCTCCCCTGCCGGGAGACTTCAACCTGGGAGACCGGCGTCGCAAAATCCTGCACATTGATCAGATTAAGCAAACCATCCGGCACCCGAGTGCCATGAAACTTGGCCAGAACGGTCTGGCCACGGCTACTCACATCAACGGCCGCTGAGCTGTTATCCAGCGTGACCAGAAACTCCCCCTGACCCTCTTTGCCACGACGAAAATCCACACCGGTCACCGAGTTGAAATAGGCGCCGCCTCCACTGCTCTGATTGTTGTTGAGCACCGGCTTGCTAGCGGGCTGCGTTGCTACCGGCGTTGTCGCGGGCGCCACAGGCATCGACCGAGCAACAACCTGAGGATTGAGCAGCCCCGAGGGAGAGGGAGTGGCCACCATCGCAGAGGGCGCTGGCACAGGGGTAGCCGAGGCTGTGGGGGCAATGAGGGCGCTCTCACCACTGATGAGCCCGGAGGACGCCCCCTCACCCACTGACACCAGCAATTTGTTACCCTGTTGCTGCACCTGATAAGGGGCCAGCTGATCGAGCGCGATCTTGATATCCAGACCCGCCCCCTTGCCCTCAACCTTGATATTATCAACCCCCCGGCGCTGGATCGACAGCGGGTTCACTTTGAGCGCCCCCACCGCACCGGGAACATGCAACAACAACTGATTGGGTTGATAAGAGAGACGATCGGTAAAGCCGGTGACCGGCTCACTGAAACTGAGCTCCACCAGCAATTGATCGGCAAGCAGCGGATTGACCTTGATCTCCTGCAGGGTTGCCACTGCCCACACCTGACTAAAGGCGCTGGCGCAAAACAGCAAAGCCACTTTGGATACACTCTCTATTGTTGTTCTCATTGCTGTTCGTCCCTGATTATTGTTTT
Organism: Aeromonas veronii; assembly: GCA_041319085.1. Taxonomy (NCBI): domain Bacteria; kingdom Pseudomonadati; phylum Pseudomonadota; class Gammaproteobacteria; order Aeromonadales; family Aeromonadaceae; genus Aeromonas; species Aeromonas veronii. The sequence goes on from CP101033.1 coordinate 3,106,060, forward strand.
TCTTGCACATTGGCCATCGCCAACTGGGTTTCTCTTGTTACCCAGCACCCCTTCCCATCTGGAATGGTTTCCAGCAAATCCACGGCCGTGTCGGTGATCTTGATGATACGCCCCTGATCAAGGCCCATATACTGGTTGAGTCCGACCCGCATCGATTTGCCATCCGGGGTACTGATCAGGGCCCATAACTGCCCCGCCTTACCCAAAGAGCCATGCATCGACAGACTGGCCAACGAATAATTTTCCAGCACCTCTTTCTCCCGTTCCAGCAAGGTCTGAGCACAATCCGGCTGAACCTTGGCTGTGCTTGTACTTCCGACTGTCGTCTCTGGCTGGGGAACCATAAAAGGGCTGCGCAACTCGCGCTGTTGGTAGTGCATGGGGGAAAAAGGCTTCAGCTCGGGCAAGGGCTCGATAGGTATCGGCGGTCTTGCTTTGGTCTGGGCGACATAACTATCCATGTCCTCTGGGCCACCACACGCAGCCAGCAAGAGGGCAGGCAACAACCAGCAGATGCGTCTCATTGTTTCGGCTCCACTGTTTTACCGTTGTACTTGTAGGTCTTGGCCAGCATCGACATCGAAATCAGATCTCCTGCATCCTTGCTCTGACCCAGGGTGAAGGAGTCAAGGATGACGATGCGGGGCAAGGCCGCCATGTCAGCCGTGAACTTGCCAATTTCATGGTAAGTGCCCACGACTTCGATACGCATCGGAAGCTCGGTCGAAAACTCGTGCTTGAGCTCGGGTTCCCAGTTGATCCGGTTCAGTTTCAGACCGTTGTCGGTAGCAATAAAGCTGATATCGTCCAGCAGACCGGCGACCTCATGGGTATTTGGCAACTGCTTGAGCTGGGTATCGACCAGTTGCTCAAGTTGAACCATCTGTGCCTTGTATGCCCCCAGGTTGGCAGCCAACATCGCTTTGCTTTCAAACTGGGTTTTCAGCTCGGCCTCCTTCCCCGCTTCCTGAGTCAAATTGGTCAGGGAGTTGGCAATCACATAGTAGTAGATGAGGCCACCGGTCAACACGCAGCAAAAAAAGATGAAGATCCCTTTTGCCCATTTTGGCCAGCTTGCTATGTCATTGATATCCAGCTCGTTGAGTTGCTGAAGGTTCATTTTTGCTCCTTGGCCACATTCCCTGCAGCCGCAGCATTGTTGGCGATCAGGAACATCATGGAAAACTGGCTCAATGACACGGGCGCAACATCAGCCGCAAAAATAGTGCTTATCTTTGATTGGCCCAACCAGCCGGAACCATCAATCCGTCGCATCATGCTGGCCACCCGGCCATAAGCTTCAGTCTTGCCATTTACATCGATAATATTGTTCTGCATCGAGAGGGTATTGAGGTACACCCCATTGGGCACCAGTGAAGGCAGCTGATTGAAGAGGCGAACGGGCACATTGCGGCGCAGCTGCAACTGCTCGATGAGCTGCATCCGATCGATCAGATCCTTGCGACGCTCCTTAAGCAGACGGATCTCCCCCAGCTGGGCATCCAGAATAGTCATCTCCTGAACCAGCCGCTGGTTGCGCTGCTGCTGGGCGAGGATCTGGCGATCGACCAGCCAGTTGGCAAAAAATCCCAGCGCGACCGTAGCCAGCACAAAAAAAACCAGCAAGACCCCGAACTGCTTCTTTTGGCGCTGGGCCAGGGCTTCACGCCAGGGCAGAAGATTTATATTTGACATGGTGTGAAACTCCTCAGAGCCAACCCGAATGCCGTCATATATTTAGCGCCATGTACCAGCTCGGCCTCCCCTTTCGGTTTGCCAAACAGGGCGAACAGATCCGGGTGCAATACCTCGCAATTGACCTCTTCTTTTACCTGTACCAACAAACCGGGCAGCAGACTGCCTCCTCCTGTCAGCACCAGTTTTGCGATGTCGCGATAGCCCGATGAGCTGCAAAAGAGCTGGATATTGCGCCGCACCTGCTGCAACAGCAAGTTGATGTGGGGCATCAGCACATCCAGTTCATGGTCCACGGGCAAGGTACCTTTGGTTTTGGCCTGCTCAGCCTCATCAAGCGCCATGCCATAAAAGGAGGAGAGCGCCTGGCTGTATTGGTCGCCGCCGAAGTTTTGCAAACGGGAGTAGATCACCTCGCCTTTGACCAAGGCGGCAAAGGTCATGGCGCTGGCACCGATGTCGATCACCCCGATCGGCCGTTCACTCTCTTGCAATTCGGGCAGACAAGTCACCACGGCACGGCCCAGCGCGTGAGCGCCCACATCCACCACCTTGACAACGATATCGGCTTCGGCCAGAGCGCTGACCCGGCCATTGACGCTCTCGGTGCGGGCTGCACTCAGCAGGACATCCTGACGATCGTCACCGCTGTTGGTGCTGAGCACCTCAAAATCGAGGCTCACTTCGTCGAGGGGGAAGGGAATGATCTGTTCGGCCTCCAACTGCACCTGATTTTCCAGCTCCTTGTCGTTAAGACGAGCATCAATCTGGATCACCTTGGTGATCACATTGGAGCCAGTCACCGCGGTGGCAGCATAGTCACTGTGGCCCTGAATAAGGCGCTTGAGGGTCTTGAGAGATTGGCTGACGCGTTCGATATCCTGCAACTGATAATCGATCAGTGTCCCTTTCGGGGTAGGAACATCGGCGACTGACTCTAGATGCAGCTTACCCGGGCGGCCACTGAGGGTGACGGCCTTGATGGTCTGACTACCGAAATCAATGCCCACCAGAGGGAGGAGGGAGCCCTTATTAAATAGCCCAAACATATACACGTCCATGCGTTATTTGGTGTTATTCCTGAACTGAGTGTAGGACACCCGATCAGAGGAGTACTGGAATCATCCTAAATGCTCTAACTATCAATGTCATAAAGTTTATACCGAAAAGTGACCCATCTCGCTTTCTTCATCACGCAGTACCCTCCTTGGTTATTGTTTCCTGTAATGCTAACCTCTCGCATCCTTTTGAGGCAGGTGGCTCGCCACAGGAAAACCTCGAATTTTCCATGGCAAAAGGGCTATACTCTGCGCCCGTTGGTTAATTTTAAGACGATTGGTAGTTCTTCCATGCTGAAATGGCTCGTTCGCCTGTTTATTGTCATGATGCTGGGTGCTGCGCTGGGTGTTGCCAGCCTCATCGGTATCTACTTCTATATCAAACCCCAACTGCCTGATGTCACCGCCTTGCGTGATGTCAAGCTGGCAACCCCTATGCGGGTTTACAGCCGGGATGGGGAGTTGATCGCTCAATATGGCGAAATTCGTCGTATCCCGTTGCGTCTGAACGACATTCCGCAACCCATGATCGATGCTGTTCTGGCGACTGAAGACGCACGCTTCTATGAGCACCTGGGTGTAGACCCAATCGGAATCATTCGAGCCGCATCCGTCTGGGCAGTCTCCGGCCATGCTCGTCAGGGTGCCAGTACCATCACCCAGCAGGTTGCCCGTAACTTCTTCCTTAGCAATGAGAAGACCATCATCCGCAAGGTCAAGGAGGTCTTCCTGGCCTGGCGGATCGAACAGAATCTCTCAAAAGACGAGATCCTCGAACTGTACCTCAACAAAATCCCGCTTGGTTATCGCGCCTTTGGGGTCGGTGCTGCAGCCCAGGTTTACTTTGGTAAAGAGGTCAAGGATCTGGGGCTGGACGAGATCGCTATCATTGCCGGTCTGCCAAAAGCCCCCTCCATGCTCAACCCCATCCGCTCCCCAGAGCGGGCGTTTGCGCGTCGCAACGTCGTGCTGGGCCGGATGCTGGAAACCGGCAAGATCACTCAGGCCCAGTTTGATGAAGCCTCCAAGATGCCGATCAAGGCCCGTTTCCATGGCGCAGAGGTGACCCTGCATGCTCCCTATCTGGGTGAAATGGTTCGCCAGAAGATGGTCGAGCAGTTTGGGGAAAATGCCTACACCATGGGCCTGCACGTCTACACCACCGTCTCGGCCGAACGTCAGCGGGCAGCCAGACAGGCGCTGCTGGATGGCGTCTTTGCCTATGACATGCGCCACGGCTATCGCGGTCCGACGGCGCAGTTGTGGAAAGCGGGTGAAGCCAGCTGGGATTACGAACAGATCGTGGCCCACCTTGGCAACCAACCCATCTATGATCCGCTGATGGCTGCCGTGGTCACCAAGCTCGGAGACCGCAGCGCAACCCTGGTGCTGAAAAATGGCAAGGAAGCAGAATTGGGCTGGGACGGCATCAAATGGGCTCGCTCGTTCATTACCGACGACCGCCAGAGCTATGCCCCGAAATCGGCGCGCGATGTGCTGAAAGTCGGTGCCCAGATCTGGGTGCGGGAAGAGGGCGAAGCGCTGCTGCTGGCCCAAATCCCGGACGTCAACGCCGCGCTGGTTGCCATGAACCCGAAAAATGGAGCACTGGAAGCACTGGTCGGTGGTTTCAGCTTCGAGCTTTCCAAATTCAACCGGGTCGATCAGGCGCGCCGCCAGATTGGCTCCAACATCAAGCCTTTCCTCTATGCCACCGCGCTGGAGCACGGCTATACCTTGGCATCGCTCATTAACGATGCGCCGATCAACCAGTGGGATCCGTCTAAAGGCCCCATGTGGCAGCCAAAAAACTCCCCGGCTGTCTATGATGGGCCAACCCCGCTGCGCCTTGGCCTGGCAAAGTCCAAGAATGTCATGTCGGTTCGACTGATGCGCGCCATCGGTCTGGATACCTATATCGACGGTCTGACTCGCTTCGGTTTCCCACGCGACTTAATCTCTCCCCATGAATCGCTGGCGCTGGGTGCAGCCGAATTCACTCCCCTTGAGGTGGTGCGTGGTTACTCGGTACTGGCCAACGGTGGCTTCCTGGTGACCCCATACTTCGTCGACAAAGTGACCGACAGCCTGGAGAACACGCTCTATCAGGCCAACCCTGCCATCGCTTGCACCAGCTGTGAGCAGCAGGCCACGCCCGAGCAGAGCACACTGCCAGAGCCAACTGTTGATGGTGCCGCACAAGATGGCACGCAGACCCCTCTCGCGCCGACCATAGCCCCGCATACCATCAGTGCCCAGAGCGCGTTCCTGATCACCGACACCCTGAGCACAGCTATCTGGGGTGGCAACGGCTGGCGTGGTACCGGCTGGCGTGCCGCCCGCGACCTGAAGCGTCACGACATCTCCGGTAAAACCGGTACCACCAACGAATCGCGGGATGCCTGGTTCTCCGGCTATACCCCGGAGATCGTCGCCACCTCCTGGATCGGTTTTGACAACCACCAGCGTAGCCTTGGCCGTGCCGAATTTGGCGGTGGCGCCGCGCAGCCTATCTGGATCGACTTCATGAAAGTCGCCCTCAAAAAGCTACCGGAGCACAAGATGCCGGTTCCCGAGGGGATCATGACGGTGAAGATTGACAGCGAAACCGGCCTGCTGACGACCGGTGGCGGCACTGACGAATACTTCAAGGAAGGTACCGAACCGACCCGCTATGCCGCGCCCAGCTCGGATGGCAATCAGGTTTACGACGGTGACAACCCCAACATGGAAGGGCCTGTCTCTACCGACGATATCTTCTAAACTGCTCTCGTGGCAGAAAAAACCGGCAGCCACGGCTGCCGGTTTTTTACCTGCTAATCAGAGCCCTGATCCCCTCGTTGTTCTTATTTGTGCTCTACTCTATGGGGCTTTTGCTCAAAACATCTTGGCAAACCGCCATAAACCTCAGAAAATTCCGACCTTCAAAACCCGGTTCATCCCGCATGTGCGAAATAAGTGAGACAAGCATGAGTCAAACACCCCCCAAGGCCCGCGACGGCTTTACCAGTAAATTCGGCGTCCTTGCCGCCACTCTTGGTTCAGCCGTCGGCCTCGGCAATATCTGGAAATTCCCCTATCTGACCGGTGAAAACGGTGGTGCGGGCTTTCTGCTGGTCTATGTGATCGCGACCCTGCTGGTCGGTTTGCCGGTGATGATTTCCGAGATCATGCTGGGCCGCAAAAGCAAGACCGATGCGGTCACTACCCTGAGCAATCTCGCTCCTAAAAGGCAACCCTGGTGGCTGATTGCGGTGATGGGGGTGCTGGCGGCTTTCTTGATCATGTCCTTCTACTCTGAAGTGGCGGCCTGGGTGTTTGCCTATATCTTCAAGGCGATCGACGGCTCGATACTCTCCACCGATCCCAAGGTGACCGGCGCGGCGTTTAGCGCGCTGATCAGCAACCCGCTGCAGAGTCTGTTGTGGCAGTGGCTGGTGCTGGCCCTGATGGGCGGCATCCTGCTGATGGGGGTCTCCAAGGGGATCGAGGCGGTCACCAAGAAGCTGATGCCGGTGCTCTTTATCCTGCTGCTGGTGATCGGTATTCGCAGTCTGACGCTGCCGGGGGCGAGCGAAGGTCTCTCCTTCCTCTTCTCGCCCGATTTGTCCAAGATCACCTCTGGCGTGGTGCTGACCGCCATGGGACTGGCCTTCTTCAAGCTCTCCATCGGCATGGGCTGCATGATGACCTATGGCAGCTACTTCCGTGATGACCAGAACATTCCGGTCACCGCGTTCCGGGTGATGTGCGCCGACCTGTTTGTCTCCATGCTGGCCGGTATCGCCATCTTCCCGGCGGTGTTTGCCTTCGGGTTCGAGCCGACCGCCGGTCCTTCGCTGCTATTCATCACCATTCCGGCGGTGTTTGCCAGCATCCCGTTTGGTCATCTGTTCATGGTGCTCTTCTTCGTACTCTCGGCCATCGCGGCCACCGGTGCCATGCTCTCCATTCTGGAAGTGCCGGTCTCGGTGCTCTCCGAACGCTTCAAGATGAGCCGCCCGAAGGCGACCCTGATCAACCTGCTGGTACTGGGTGCGGTAGGTTCCACCTGTGCGCTCTCCAACAGCACCATGGCGGATGTGCAGATTGCGGGCAAGACCTTCTTCGATCTGTTCGACTACCTCTCCTCCAATATCCTGATGCCGGTGGGCGGTATCTTCCTCTGCCTGTTCGTGGGCTGGGTATGGGGCGAGGAGAAGATGCGCGATGCCCTGACCAATGGCGGCGAGCTGGCTCTGCCCATTCTCAAGCCACTGTTCTTCATCATCCGCTACGTATCGCCACTGCTGATCCTGATCGTGATGCTCAAGGGGCTGGGGCTGTTCTAAGCCGAGCATTTGGTCATCGCAAAAGAGCGCCGCAAGGCGCTCTTTTTGTTGGTGCGATGGGCGTGAGGATCACAGCAACCCGAGGCGGCCCAGTTCATCCTTGAGCTGATCGAGGTTGCGCTCAACGCAGGCTTCCCCCTCGTTGATGGCATCGCTGGCGCGATGAAAATCCATGATGGAGAAGCTGCCAAGGCGCGGACAGAGCTGGATTTCCGCCGGGTCCCCGGCCATCCGGGCACGGGTAATGCGCTCCTGCATGATGTTGATGGAGCCACTCATCACGCTCCACAGACCCGGGGTGGCTGGCGCAGATTCACCGCGATTAAGCCACTGGCTCAGCAGGCCGCCGCTGCCCGGCTGATCCGGCTCGTCGGTCCAGGGTTGGTGCATGTCGGTGTTGAGGTTGACCGCTATCACCACTTCGGCCCCCATGGCGCGGGCCAGCGAGATGGGCACCGGGTTGACCACCGCGCCATCGACCAGCCAGCGGTCGTTGACCCGGGTCGGGGTGAGGATCCCCGGCATGCCGCAGGAGGCGCGCACCGACTGGCGCATCGAGCCCTGTTGCAGCCAGATTTCGCGGCCGGTATCGAGTTCGGTGGCGATGCAGGCGAAGGGAATGGGCAGGCTCTCGAGATCGGGATCCCCCAGATGGCTGGCGGCAAGGCCAAACACCTTTTCGCCGCGAAACAGCCCGCCGGAGAGAGCCGGGTCGAGCAGGCTGACCACTTGCAGGCGAGTAAAGCCACGCACCCAGGTTTCCAGCCGATCCAGTTCACCGGCGGCATAGGCTGCGCCGACAAAGCTGCCGATGGAGCAGCCAGCGATCAAATCCGGTTTGATGCCGAGACGTTCAAGGGCGCGGATGACGCCGATATGGGCCCATCCTCTGGCGGCGCCGCTTCCGAGAGCGAGCCCTACGCGGGGTTTACGTGGCACGACGTTCCTCCAAAAAAGGGGGGGGGGTGAGCAACCAGCTTACTCTGCAAGTCAGAGTCCGTCATCCTGGCGCGGCCCCCGAGTCCTTATCGGGGTAGGCCATAAGTTCATCACCTTGTTACGTTTTGTCACATTTATACATAGTCACGGCATAGTCTGGGGCTAAAATGGCCCCAATCTGGATTTACCCTCTCACTCTTCATGGACCGTTCGATGAAAATGCGTATCTGGCTCGGCTTGGGCCTTCTTCTAATCGTGGGTGCCGGCGTCTGGGCGCTGCGTAACAGCGAACCCGCCGCCAAAGCACCGGCCAGACAGGTCAATATCCGCACCCAAACCGTCAAGCAGAGTCTGGCCGAGCCGACCCTCAAGCTGGTGGGCAAGCTGGCGGCCAATCGCTCCGTCATCATCAGCCCCGAAGTGACCGGTCGCATCGTCAAGATTGCGGTGCAGTCGGGTCAGAGCGTGGCGAAGGGGGCGACCCTGATCGCGCTCGATGCGGGCAAGCAGCAGGCTGAGCTGGCCGAGCAGAGCGCCAGCCTGCGCGACGAGAACCGCAAGCTGGGGGATATGCGCAAGCTGGTGGCCCGTGGCGCCGTGACCCAATCCGAGCTGGAGGGGCAGGAGGCCACCGTGGCCCAGGTGCAGGCACGCCTCGATGCCGCCCGTTACGAGCTCTCCCTGCGCACCTTGCAGGCGCCGTTTGCCGGCACCGTGAGCCTGATTGATCTCAGCGAAGGGGCGCTGGTCAACAGCGGCGATACCCTGCTGCATCTGGATGAACTCGACAAACTGCGTCTCGATCTGGCGGTGCCGGAGCGTTACCTCTCCCTGCTGCGCTCGGGCATGGCGGTCACCGCCACCAGTACTGCCTGGCCGGATCAGCAATTCAACGGCACCCTGACCACCCTCGACAGCCGCGTCTCCAACGATACCCAGAACATCAAAGCGCGGGTGATGATCCCCAATGGCAACGGCCAGTTGCGCCCGGGCATGCTGCTCAATGTGGCGCTGGCACTGCCTGCCCGGCAGCTCACCCTGATCCCCGCCCAGTCGGTGGAGTATGCCGGTGAGCAGCGCTTTGTTTACCGTCTCGAGGCCGATGGCCGGGTCAAGCGGGTGCCTGTGGTGCTCGGCGAGACCGAAGGGGAGACCGTCTGGGTCACCGAGGGGCTGAAGGTCGGCGATCGCATCGTGGTCGAGGGGCTGGTCAATCTGCGTGATGGGGTGCAGGTGCGCGATCTGGCCGAGGTGAACGGCTGATGTGGCTCTCCGATATCTCAGTACGCCGCCCGCTGGTGGCGGTGGTGCTCAGCGCCCTGCTTACCGTGTTTGGTCTGGTCGCCTTCAGCAAATTGACGGTGCGGGAGATGCCGGACGTGCAGACGCCGTCGGTCTCCATCACCACCACCTATGAGGGGGCGGCCCCCTCGGTGATGGAGAGTCAGGTCACCAAGCCTATCGAGGATCAGCTCTCCGGCATCAGTGGCATCAAGAACATCAACTCCATGACCCGCAAGGGGCGCTCGATGATCACCGTCGAGTTCAAGCTCGGCTGGAACATGGTGGAGGGGATCTCCGATGTGCGCGATGCCCTCTCCCGCGCGCGGCCACGGCTGCCCGATGATGTGGACGAGCCGCTGGTGACCAAGGACAGCGGCAACGGCGATGTGGCGATCTGGCTCAACTTCAGCAGCAGCCAGATGGATCGCACCGCCATGACCGATTACGCCAACCGCGTGCTGGTCGACCCCCTGAGTCTGGTGGACGGGGTGAGTGAAGTGGCGCTCTCCGGCGATCTGACCCAGGTGATGTATGTGCGGCTGCGCCCTGCCGACATGGCGGCCCGTGGCATCACGGTGAGCGATGTGGAAGAGGCCCTCAAGCGGGAGAACATCGAGTTGCCGGGGGGGGAGATCCGCAACAACTCCATGACCATGGCGGTGCAGATCGCCCGTCTCTACCACACAGCGGAAGATTTCCAGCAACTGCAAGTCACCACAGCCGCCAACGGCCAGAGCGTCTATCTGGCCGATATCGCCGATGTAGAGGTCGGGGCCAAGAACGAAGACAGCGCCTATCAGCGCAACGGCAAAGAGAGTCTGGGTATCGGTATCGTTGCCCAGTCCACCGCCAACCCGCTGGCTGTCGCACAGGGGATCGAGAAGAAACTCGGCGAGATGCAGCGCTTCCTGCCGGAGGGGGCCAAGCTCGAGGTGGATTACGACTCCACCATCTTTATCAAGCAGGCCATCGACGAGGTGTACGAGACTCTGGCCATCTGCGCCGTGCTGGTGGTGGCGGTGCTCTATCTGTTCCTCGGGCAGGGACGTACCACGCTAATTCCGGCCATTACGGTGCCGGTGTCGCTCATCTCCGCCTTTATCGGCGCCTGGTATTTCGGCTTTTCCATCAACCTCATCACCTTGCTGGCCCTTATTCTCGCCATCGGTCTGGTGGTGGATGACGCCATCGTGGTGGTGGAGAACATCCACCACCATCTGCAGCGGGGCGAACCGCCGCTGCTGGCGGCATGGCACGGCACCCGCGAGGTGGGCTTTGCGGTCATTGCCACTACCGCCGTGCTGGTGATGGTGTTTGTCCCCATCGCCTTTATGGATGGCATGGTGGGGCGGCTCTTTACCGAGTTTGCGATATTGCTATCGCTGGCGGTGCTCTGCTCCTCGCTGGTGGCGCTGACCCTGACCCCGGCCATGGGCTCCTGGCTGATGCGCCCGCTGGATAAACCGAATCGGCTCACCGCCGGGCTCGATCGCGGGCTGGGCTGGCTGGAGGGGCACTATCGTCACCTGCTGGCGTGGGTGCTGCGTCGTTCCCGCTGGACGCCGCTGGTGCTGCTGCTCTGCCTTGGCGGCATCGGCGCCCTGTTTACCCAGTTGCCGACCAGCCTCACCCCGACCGAGGATCGCGGCGTCATCTATGTCTTCGTCAAGGGGGCAGAGGGGACCAGCATCGAGCGGATGAAGCGCAACATGCAGCAGGTGGAGTCCGCCATCATGCCGATGCTGGGCAAAGGGGTAGTGCAGGCGCTGAGCTTCAGCACCCCCGCCTTTGGCCGTGGCGGCGATCAGACCGGCATGGTGATCATCCAGCTCACCGACTGGGCCGAGCGTGACGTCACTGCCACCGAGTTCTCTCGCTCGCTCGGCGCCAAGCTCTCCGGCATTCCCGACGTGATGATCCGCACCTTCCAGCCCGGTTTCCGGGGCGGCTCCACCGCACCGGTGCAGTTCGTGCTGCAGGGTAACGACTATGCCGAGCTCTACCAGCAAGGGTTGGCGCTGCAACAGGCGGCGCAGGGCAGCGGCCTGATGCTGAGCCCGGATCTCGACTACGCCGAGAAGACCCCCGAGCTGCAGGTGACCATCAATCGCGACAGCGCCAGCCAGCTCGGCATTCCGGTCTCCACCATCGCCAACAGCTTGCAGACCCTGCTGGGCGGGACGAGCAAGACCACCTATGTGGACAGGGGCGAGGAGTATGACGTCTACCTGCGCGGCAACCAGAGCGAGTTCAACGGCATCTCGGATCTCGGCCGCATCTATCTAAAAGCCGCTAATGGTGAGATGGTCACTCTCTCGACCCTGGCCACCGTCAAGCAGGTGGCGACCGCCAACCGCCTCAACCACTACCAGCGGCAAAAAGCGATCACCCTGACTGCCGACGTGCACCCCGACCACACCCTGGGTGAGGCCCTCGATTTCCTCGATGGCTGGGCCAACGCCAACCTGCCCACCGGCATGACGGTGGATTACGCAGGTGATTCAAAGGATTACCGCGACAATCAGGGGGAGATGGTGCTGGTGTTCGGCCTCGCCCTGCTGGTGGTCTATCTGGTGCTGGTGGCCCAGTTCGAGAGCACCCTGACCCCGGCGGTGGTGATGGTGACGGTGCCGCTCGGCATCTTCGGTGGTCTCTTGGGCCTCTGGCTGACGGGGCAGGAGATGAGCATCTACAGCCAGATCGGGATGATCATGCTGATCGGCATGGTGACCAAGAACGGCATCCTCATCGTCGAGTTCATCAACCAGTTGCGCCAGCGCGGCGAAGGGTTCGAGCAGGCGATAATCAAAGGCTCGGTGCGCCGCTTGCGCCCGATCCTCATGACCTCGCTCACCGCCATTATCGGCGCGGTGCCGCTGATGCTCTCCATGGGGGCTGGCTACGAGAGCCGGATGGCGGTGGGGACAGTGGTCTTCTTCGGGCTGTCGTTGGCAACCCTGGTCACCCTGCTGGTAGTGCCCGCCATCTACCATCTGCTGGCGCGCCACGCCGGGATGACCGGCGCGCGGGATCAGCAGGTAGATGACGCGCTGGCCGCCAAGGGGGTTGGGGAGTCGCAGCCTCCGGCGCTCTGAGCAGCATTCTTAGCTGAATCCTGACCTGACCCCTGACCTGCGCGCTCAAGCGGGGCCAGTTATCAGCCTCTATCATCACAAGGGCGCCTGCGGGCGCCCTTGCTATTAGTGGCGGCGGCCTATTCCACGGGATCTACAGGGACAAAAAGCCATCGCTCCCCTTGACCGCAACCGGTATAATGCGCGACCCGAATTTTTCCAGGTGTTCAAAATGCAGCCGGTACCCCACCTTTTCTCCTACCCCCGCTATTGGGCCGAGTGCTACGGCACGGCGCCCTTCCTGCCCATGTCCCGCAAAGAGATGGACAAGCTGGGTTGGGACAGCTGCGACGTCATTCTGGTGACGGGGGATGCCTATGTGGATCACCCGAGCTTCGGCATGGCGGTGATTGGCCGCATGCTCGAATCCCAGGGTTTTCGGGTCGGCATCATCGCCCAGCCGGACTGGTCATCGAAGGATGACTTTATGCGTCTGGGCAAACCGAACCTCTTCTTCGGGGTGACTGCGGGCAACATGGACTCCATGATCAACCGCTACACCTCCGACAAAAAGCTGCGCCACGATGACGCCTACACCCCGGGGGATGTGGGCGGCAAGCGGCCGGACCGCGCGACGCTGGTCTATACCCAGCGCTGTAAAGAGGCGTTCAAAGAGGTACCGGTGCTGATCGGTGGCATCGAGGCTTCCTTACGCCGTATCGCCCACTACGACTACTGGTCCGAGACCATCCGCCGCTCCATCCTGCTCGATGCCAAGGCCGATATCCTGATCTACGGCAACGCCGAGCGGCCGCTGGTGGAAGTGGCCCACCGCATCGCGGCGGGGGAGACCATCGACACCATGCAGGATATTCGCGGCACCGCCGTGATCCGCAAGGAGCCGCTGCCGGGCTGGAAAGGGGTGGATTCGAGCAAGCTCGACCAGATTGGCCGCATCGATCCCATCATCAACCCCTATATGGAAGGGGCACCCTGTGCGGATGACGCCAGCGACGCGGCCCCTGCCGCGCAGGAAGCCCAACCCGTGCTGGTGCAGCCGGCCAAGCCCAAGCCGTGGGAAAAAACCTATGTGAAGCTGCCGGGGTTCGAGCGGGTGAAAGAGGACAAGGTGCTCTACGCCCACGCCTCGCGCATTCTGCACCACGAGACCAACCCCGGCTGTGCCCGCGCCCTGTCGCAGGCTCACGGCGATCGCATCGTCTGGGTCAACCCGCCCGCCTTCCCGCTCGAAACCGACGAGATGGACGGCGTATTCGGCCTGCCCTACCAGCGGGTGCCGCACCCGGCCTATGGCAACGAGAAGATCCCCGCGTTCGAGATGATCAAGACCTCGGTCAACATCATGCGTGGCTGCTTTGGCGGCTGCTCCTTCTGCTCCATCACCGAGCACGAAGGGCGCATCATCCAGAGCCGCTCGGAAGAGTCGATCCTGAAAGAAATCGAAGATATCCGCGACAAGGTGCCGGGCTTTACCGGCGTCATCTCGGATCTCGGCGGCCCCACCGCCAACATGTACCGCTTACGCTGCCAGAGCCCCAAGGCCGAGCAGACCTGCCGTCGCGCCTCCTGTGTCTGGCCCACCATCTGCCCGCATATGGACACCGACCACAGCCCGACCATCAACCTCTATCGCAAGGCGCGCGACCTCAAGGGGATCAAGAAGATCCTCATCGCCTCCGGCGTGCGTTACGACATTGCGGTCGAAGATCCCCGCTATATCAAGGAGCTGGCCAAGTACCACGTCGGCGGCTACCTCAAGATCGCGCCGGAACACACCGAGGAGGGGCCGCTCTCCAAGATGATGAAGCCGGGCATGGGCAGCTACTACCAGTTCAAGGAGCTGTTCGACAAATATTCCAAAGAGGCGGGCAAGCAGCAGTACCTGATCCCCTACTTCATCTCCGCCCACCCGGGCACCACAGATGAAGACATGGTCAATCTGGCGCTCTGGGTCAAAGAGAACCGCTTCAAGCTCGATCAGGTGCAGAACTTCTACCCGTCGCCGCTCGCCAACGCCACCACCATGTATTACACGGAGAAAAACCCGTTAAACAAGGTGAGCCGCGAAGGGGGCGATGTGTTTGTTGCCAAGGGCGAGCGCCGTCGCCGCCTGCACAAGGCGCTGCTGCGCTACCACGATCCCGCTGGCTGGCCGATGATCCGCGAAGCCTTGCTCGCCATGGGCAAGGGCCACCTGATTGGTAATGGCCCCGGCTGTCTGGTGCCTGCGGAAGGGCGCAACGAGCGCGCCGCCAGCGGCAAGGGGCTAAAACCGGCCCTGACTCGCCATAGCCCAATGTCTCAACAAAGGGGCGAACACCAGCGAGGCAATGGTGGTAATGGCGCTGGCAACAAGCCGACGGGCGGCAAGCCGGTGGGTTCCCAGCTACAGAAAGGGGCGGCTAATGGCAAACCGGCCGCGCCGGGTTCTGGACATGGCGAAGGCAAGGGCAAACCGACTGGTAAACCCGTCCATAAGGGCAAGGCGCCGACCCGCGCAGGCTCCACCAAGCCGGGCGCCAAACCCGCCACTCAAGGTGGCAAGCCAGCGGCCAAAGGGAATGGTGCCAAGCGACCGGCGCGGTAAGTTTTCCTGATTGGAAAGTGATAGAAATAAAAAAGGCGACCGGATGGTCGCCTTTTTACAGATACATAGACAATATGAATTTTATCTTTCTCAAGTGTAGTTATAAGTATTTGCTCTAGAATCAGTTACACCAGCGATACGGAAGAAATTTGGGATACCCACCTTTTTGATATATTTGATATTATACTATTTGTTGTCGCTTGCATTTTTTTGGATAAGTAAATTGTTTATGTGTACTTGTATAGATTTATCTATGTTACCTTGCTTTTAAATTTATTGACGAACCATGGTGGCTTTAAGCTGATCTATTGTAATCTCACCTTTATGCAGCATCGCATGACAATTTGGACACACCGGTACTAAATCTCTGATAGGATCAACTTGATAAGCCTCGCCAATTGATGAGATTGGCACTACATGATGAACATGAATGAAGCCGGATCCAAGTTTTCCGTATTTATTTTCAAAGTTAAAACCACAGATGATACAGTCTAAGCCAAAGTGTTCTATGCATTTTTTTCTGGCAATAGGATTTCTTTCATATGAATTAATATATGCAGTCTTTAAAGCGCCTTCATAGATACCTTTATCCGTTTCCATTTCACCAGAATAAAAATTGTTCTCTCTTTCTGGAGGGATTTTTGCGTATTCAAATATTGCCTGCCTTATTAATTCGGGCAAATTTCCTTTCCAAGCTGGCTGTCTATTATTTGGTTGCTCATAGGTATAGGGCTTATCCCCAAAGAGATGCACCATAAAGTTAAACATTCGGTTATTTAAAGACTCCCCAGACAAGCTAATGACAAACCCATCCTTTCTTGAATGAAACCATATTGATTCATTTTTAAACCCTACAACTGCCATATTATTTTTGTTTTTTTCCTGCTCATGAAAGCTGACTGGCGTTGACTGATACTTTAGAGCTATATCTTGAATGCAAGCTTTTATTAATTGTTTTAACTCGGGAATGTCCATGTTGGCCTCTTATTTCGTAAAGTTGAATTTTCTTAATATTGTACACTCATCCCGTATGTTGGGCTAAAAATCGTAGGTTGGTGCTGAACGTAGGGCAAAAGATGTGTGTCCCAATTATCCTTGCGGCTTGACCTGATTGCCATCGATAGGCAGGCACAAAATAACGAATTAGAAACTCATGGCCAGCCCGATGGAATAACCGTGGGTGTTGTGGCTGAACATATAGCGGGCGACCAGACGGGTACGGGTGACTATGATGTCGTATTTGCTGCTGTCGAGCTCCAGCCCGAGACCAAGGGAGTTGAGGGAGTTGAACCCGAGCAGGCCGCGCTGCTCGCCGAGGTATTCGGTGCGCGCCCCCTCCATCACATAGCGCACCGGTCTGTCGAGCAGTGTCCAGTCAAACAGCGGGGCCCGGCGGCGCAGATAGAGACCGAGGTTCTCCGCCTCGGCGTGACCACGGACGCTGGTCGAGGTGCCGCCAAAGCTCTGCAGGTGCTGGTAGGAGTAGCGCACTTCGACATCGATATCCTGAGTCTTTGAAAAGAGCTCGTAGTCGAGCATCAGCGAGCCACCCAGTCCGTACATATTGAGCTGTCCACCATCGAGAAAATCCAGCGAGTAGCCCTTGGTGCGCTCCAGCAGCCAGTTGCCGATCCGCAGATCGCTGGCCATGGTGCCCAGCGAGACGTTGGCGATGGGGCGCAGCACCCAGTGGCCACCGCGCGGGTCTTCATGGAGGGCAATATCCCAGCCGATCCCGCCCGAAGCGGTCAGGCTATTCCATTTGGTCGGGAGGGTGCGGCTCTCGGTGCCGTTGCTCACTACAAACTGGGGAGCATAGCGGCTAAAGCCGATCGCCCCTTCCAGATAGATGGGCACGGCTTCGCTCATGGTGGCGCCGCCACCGATCTGGGTCATGTTGAGGGCGGCAGATTGATTGGTGCCGCTGCCGATATCGAGGTTGCTGGCGGTGATGTCGGGCACCACGGTGAAGGTCATCAGCGAGAGCACCGCATTGGCGCGCTCCTGTGCCCACTCCTGCTCCTGAGTAGCCCCATGAACGACGCTGCCCGATAGCGCCAGCAGCATTGGCAACAACATCTGCAATAAAGAGGAGCAAGATCGATGCATGAGCGTGGTTCCCGATAAGCGGGGTCTGATTGTCCTCGCTTTACTGTAGCGAGCTTACCGCCGGTTGGCACGGCAAAAAGGTGGGTGTCCCAATTCGCCTACCGGTTTTCACGAACGTCTGGTGATGCTGGCGGGCCCAGTGGCTGCGCGCCGTGCGGGAGGCAGGGTTTGCAATAGAGATAAAAAAATCCGGAACCCATGACGGGTTCCGGATTGTCTTGCTGCAGAAAGATCGGTCAATGGATCTTTAGCTAATCAATATGGCGAACATCTGTTCGGCTTCGCCGCTACAGCACAATCATGACTTGGCGGGCTGGCGCTCACCGGTCACAGTCGGGTTCTTGGGATCGGAACTCCACTCGTACCAGCCACCGTCATAAACGCTGATCCGCTTCCAGTCCATCAGCCAGGCGTAGAAGAACGCCTCGGAGGCGCGCCAGCCGGTACCGCAGTAGAACGCGGCCTGCTGGGTTGGTTTGATGTCCCACTGGTCCCACATGGCGAGGATCTCGCGGGCCGGCTTCATGGTGCCGTCCGGGTTGTGGAAATCGCTCATGCTGTTGGCATCCACCCCGCCGTGACCCCACTTGGCCCCCGGGATATCACCCTTCGGCTTGATGTAGTTGTAACCGGAGGTGCTGCCGACAAACTCGTCCCAGGTCCGCACGCTGACCAGTGCGCCATCGGGCTGCTTGAGCAGCGCCTTGGCCTGATCCTGGGTGGTGTAGTACTCGGGGTGAGCCGGAATGGCCACGCCAAACTCCTTCACCGGTTCATATTTGTTGGGCAGCCCGGTCTCGGTGCGCAGATGTTGCACGAACCAGGCATCCAGACCGCCGTCCAGCAGGCGCACATCTTCCACCCCCGCATACATCATCAGATGCGCGGCACGGGCGGCCGCCATGGTGTTGCGACCATAGAGGATGACGGTGGTGTCGTGACGGATGCCGTTGTCCAGCAGCAGCTTCTTGAGCGCTTCGTCAGAGACCTTGTTCCACAGCGGCTCCGCTTCGATGCTGTTGGTATCGATATAACCGGCCCCCGGGATGTGGCTGATGAGGTACGCCTTGGGTGAACCCCAATCCACTTCAAACAGCTTCCAGTCCCCCTTGGGCGCCGCGACCACCGGCTTGCCCGCCTGCAGATCCGCAAGCCAGCGCGGATGTACCAGCTGCTGCCAGCGTGCCAGCGACTCGCGCGGCGCAACTTGCCACCCCTGCAGCTCGAACAGCTGCTTGATCCCCTGCTTGCGCAGCAGACGAGCCACCTCGGCCACTTCGCGCGGCGCACCGTAGAGGGCAACCGGACGATCGGCTTTCAGCCCCTTGATCTCGAGCGCCTTGGGCCACTCTTCATTGCTATATTTCCACTCGGCAGAGAGGTTCTCGGCGCCCGCCACATGCCCCCCCTGCGGCTCCCCTTCCATCGGCCACCCCTGATAGAAGTAGCTGGCACGGGTATCCAGGATGACCGCCTGTTTGGCCTTGGCATCGGCCAGCGAGAGCGGTGGTAATTCCCCTGCCACGGCGGGCAGGGCACACCAGAGCAGTAAGGTCGCCAGTGCGGCCTGCAGGAAGCGAAGATGTCGTTTCATGGTGATGTCTCGATTCATAGTGAACAGGGTTAAAAAATGGAGCGACCCAGCCGCTCGGCCAGCAATTCCAGCGCCGCCGTACCCGCCAGCGAGTTGCCGGCTTTGTTGAGTTCGGGCGACCAGACACAGACGCAGAGCTCGCCCGGGATCAGGGCGATGATACCGCCACCGACCCCCGATTTGCCCGGCATGCCGACCCGATAGGCAAAATCCCCCGCCTCGTCATAGAGGCCGCAGGTAGCGAGCAGGGCGTTGACCTGTTTGGTGGTGCGGGCAGGCAGCAGCGGCACGCTGTCGCCCAGTGGTACACCACGGTTGGCAAGATAGATGAATGCCCGCGCCAAATCGACGCAGCTCATGCGAATGGCACAGGCATTGAAGTAGCTTTGCAGCACTTTGTCCACTTCATTTTCGACGTTGCCATAGGCCTTCATCAGATAGGCGATGGCGGCGTTGCGGGCAGAGTGCTGATATTCGGAGCGGGCCACCACCTGATCCGCCATGATGGCCGGATTGCCGCTCAGACGCCGCACCAGCTCGAGGGTGCGTTGACGCGGCGCAGTGAGGCGGGTCTCCAACAGATCGCTCACCACCAGCGCCCCGGCATTGATAAAGGGGTTGCGGGGGATCCCCTGCTCGAACTCGAGCTGCACCAGCGAGTTGAAGGGCTGGCCGGAGGGCTCCTTGCCAACCCGGGCCCAGATCTCCTCCTCCTGATAGAGGGTGAGTGCCAAGGTCAGGCTCAGGGCCTTGGAGATACTCTGGATGGAGAAGGGTTCAAAAGCGTCACCGGCGGTGAACAGCTCCCCCTCGACGGTACAGACTGCGATACCGAGCCGATCTGCCGGTACTTGAGCCAGTGCCGGAATGTAGTCGGCCACCTTGCCTTGTCCCAGCAACGGGCGCACCTCTTCAAGGATGCTGGCCAGTAATTCGGATGACAACACCATAAGCAATAAGCGATTCCATGACTAAAACAGCGGTGGAGATCCCATCCCCACTGACAAAAATCCCGCCAGCGGCGGGATTTTTCCAGTTACCCACAACAAGGCGCCAGATGCGGCAGCCTTGTATCAGGCCGGTTCACCGTACCAGAGGTCGAACAACTCGGTGACCACCACGGCTTCCATCCCCTTGCCTTCCAGCCAGGATTTGATCGCAGCGCGGTCTTCTTCGGTACATTTGCCCAGTTGCTGGGTGCAGATCATCCCTTCCCAGGCCAGATGGCCGGAACCGGCAAACGCCAGTTTGCGGGGCTCGATCACTTCATCGATCATCGCATCGACTACCGCATCGATGGTCTCTTCGGCAGTGCCGACCGGGAAGTTGAAACTGATGTCGAAACCCATTTCCTGGAATTCATCGACACGCAGTTTCTTACGCAGACGGCGGCTACGATTGGCCATGATAGCTCCTCAAGTTAGTTGATACGCGAGTTGACGTGCCAGCTTAGCTGACACGCTTGAAAATCAGATCCCAAACCCCGTGACCGAGTCGGTGGCCACGTTGTTCAAATTTGGTCAGCGGACGCCAGTTCGGACGGGGCACCCAGTTGCCGGTGGCGGAGGTGTTCTCATACCCCTCGGCGGCGCTCATCACCTCCAGCATGTGCTCGGCATAGTTTTCCCAGTCGGTGGCCATGTGGAACACGCCACCGATGGCCAGCTTCTGGCGAATATCCTGGGCAAACGCAGGCTGTACGATACGGCGCTTGTGGTGACGGCTCTTGTGCCAGGGATCCGGGAAGAACAGCTGCAGGCAGGAGAGTGAACCGTTCGGGATCATGTGCTCCAGCACCTCGACCGCATCGTGACAGATCACTTTCAGATTGGTGACGCCCGCTTCCTGAGCGGTGCCCAGACAGGCGCCCACGCCCGGCGAGTGCACTTCGATGCCGATGAAGTTCTTCTCGGGGGCATTCTTGGCCATCTCGACCAAAGAAGCGCCCATGCCAAAGCCGATCTCCAGCACCACCGGGGCCTCGCGGCCAAACAGCGCGACCAGATCGAGCGGCGCTGGCGCAAAATCAATACCCATGACCGGCCAGAGATCTTCCAGAGCCTTCTCCTGCCCTTTGGTCAGGCGGCCTTCGCGACGGACAAAGCTGCGGATCTTGCGCATGAACTTGCCGTCTTCGTTAAATACATCTTGGGTCACAGGCATAATGGTCTCGTTATTTCATCAATCCGGGTAATACATCTGGTGTCCGATCCCGAGCGGGACCGCTCGCGGCTCGTCATTTCATCGACCCGCGAAAACAGGGGAGCGAATTATCCCAAGATAGGCCCAAGGCGCAAGTGTTTCGCGCAACAAATATTCCGGTCATCTGCTTCTCAGCCCACTCACTGCCATCACCACCCCGACTAACCGCTCAATATAATCCGCACTAGAGTCAATCCAGCCCTTTTTTAGCGATTTTTGTGACAATCATTGCCTCATTTCTGAAATCTGATACAAACGGATAACCTGGCGGTCGAATGGAGCGACCGCCCACATGCCGAGAGAATTGTCTATGCAGCCGTTTTTTGCCCAGCGCTTCGAGAAGGTCGAACCTTCCTTTATCCGTGAAATCCTCAAAGTTGCCGCCAATCCGGAGATCATCTCCTTCGCCGGTGGCCTGCCCAATCCCCACCTGTTTCCGGTCAAGGCGATCGATCAGGCGTGTCAGGATGTACTGCGCGAACAGGGGGCGGCCGCCCTGCAATATGCCGCCACCGAGGGCTTCGCCCCGCTGCGCCAGTATATTGCCGACCGCTATCTGGCCCGCCACGGCATGCAGGTCAATCCGGACAACATCCTCATCACCAGCGGCTCCCAGCAGGCGCTGGATCTGCTGGGCAAGGTACTGATCGACGAGGGTCAGGATCTCATCATCGAAGAGCCGGGTTACCTTGGCGCCATTCAGGCCTTTTCTGTCTACCAACCGACCTTCAAGCCAATCACCCTCGGCGAAGCCGGGCTGGATCTGGCGGCGCTGGATGCGCTGCTGGCAAGCGGCTCCAATGCCAAGCTGCTCTACGGCGTGCCCAATTTCCAGAACCCGAGCGGCGTCTCCTACAGCCGAGCCAACCGCGAGGCGCTTGCCGAGCGTCTGGTGCGCCACGAGCTGTTGATGGTGGAAGATGATCCCTACGGCGAGCTGCGTTTCGAAGGGGAACATCTGCCCCCCATTGCCAAGCTGGCGCCAAACAATACCGTGCTGCTCGGCTCCTTCTCGAAAACTGTGGTGCCCGCCTTCCGTCTCGGTTGGATGGTGGTGCCGGACTGGCTGCGCAAGAAGGTGACTATCGCCAAACAGGCCACCGACCTGCACAGCAACGCCTTCAGCCAGCAGGTGCTGCACCGCTTCCTGACCGACAATTCGTTGGATGCCCATCTGGAGCAGATCAAGGAGGTCTATGGCCGCCAGCGTGCCGCAATGGAGGCAGCTCTGGCCCGTCACTGCCCGCCCGGCGTCAGCTACACCCGGCCCGAGGGTGGCATGTTCCTCTGGCTGACCCTGCCCGCCAGTGTCAGCGCCATGGCGCTGTTTGACGAGGCGATCAAGGAGAAGGTGGCCTTCGTACCGGGCGCCCCCTTCTATGTTCGCCCGGAGATCAAGAACACCCTGCGCCTGAGCTTCTCCTGCGTCGATGAAGCGACCATCGAGGAGGGGGTCAAACGCTTGGCCCGCGCCCTCCGGCGCATGCTCTGAACGCCCAAGCCAAACGGTATCAACAAAAAAACCAGCGATCGCTGGTTTTTTTGTGCCCTCAACGCAACCCATCAGCCAAACAGGGTCTGGCGGAACTGCTTCATCGGGATGGGGCGGCCGTAGAGATACCCTTGCAGGTAGTCCACGTGACGCGCCTGCAGATAGTCCGCCTGCACCTGATTCTCCACCCCTTCCGCAACCAGCTTCAAACCCAGCCGGGTCGCCAGATCGATCACGTTCTCGACAATATGGCTGGAAAGAGCATCGGAGCCGATCATCCCGACGAAGCTCTGATCGATCTTGAGAAAGTCCACCTTGAACTGCTGCAGATAGGTGAGGCTGGAGTGGCCGGTGCCAAAGTCGTCGATGGCGATAAAAACACCCAGCTGCTGCAACTCGGCAAACAGCTGGTCGGTCATCTCGTCTGCCACAATCAGCTCGCGCTCGGTCAGCTCCAGCACCAGCTTGATCGGGTTATCGCGAAACGCATCGATAAAGGCCCGGCAATCGGCCACCAGGCTCAAATCCTTGCAGTGGCTGGCGCTGATGTTGAAGCCGAAGTGGAACCCGTTGGGCAACTCGGCAGCCTGTGGAGCAAAGTAGTCCCGCACCTGCGCCATCATCAGGCTGGTCATGGGCACGATCAACCCGCTGTCTTCCGCCAGCGGAATAAAGCGATCCGGCGAGATCATCCCCTGTTTGGGATGCTGCCAGCGCATCAGCACCTCGCAGCCGCTCCAGTGGTCATCCTCTCCGGTGACCACGGGTTGCAGGTAGGGAATGAACTCCTCCTCGACCAGCGCGCGCTTGAGCTCCTCCGCTGGTGAGCTGCTACGCCCCATCAGCCAGAAGGTACCGACCCCGATCAACAGAGACAGCAGGGGAAAGAGGAGCAAGGTATCTCTGGAGTAGCGCCATGCGTGGCTAAGATAATCATCATTCGTCACCCGAGTGCCCACTTTATAGGGGAAATTGGCCGAAGAAAGTGCCATATAACCCTCTTCTGCCGGAGAGGGCGCAGGCCCTACCCGACCAGAACCAAACAGCGCTTGCTCTCCGACCACTAAAACCAGCGAGGAGTTCTTGCTGGCGATATCAAGGGTATGACGCAGATAGTAGCCATCCACACCGATCAGCACACTCCCCTTGTCCGTCTCATGACGAAGAACCATCAAGGGATGATCCGGCGTTGCCACATTACCACTGAGCAATTGCAGCTTGCCTGCCACATAGTTATCCGGATTGAAGGGACCGTCGTAGTCACCATAAAGCGAGGTACAGTAGACGCGACGCCCGACAACCAGATTGGCGGAGCGCACATCGGGCACCGTCAGTACCTGAGCACGCAGTTGCAACGCAGCCTCCGAACAGGGGTGACCAACCATCCCCTCCACATTAGTGGCAGCTTTCTGAGCATGACCCATGATGCGATCAAACATCAGCTGGGCACGCAGCAACCGTGACTCGGCATCACGCTCTATCTCCGTTACGGTCTGCCAGATGACGGCAACCCCCAGCAGCAGGATCCCGCCCCCCATCAGCAGCGCCACCAGAATCCTCGAGTAAAGTTGGCGTAGTTTCAGACGGCGAAATGGCATGGTGGCCTCTTTGATGCTCGGATAATGGGTGACAGCCCCGGTGGACAGGCGAAAAGGGTCGCCATAATAGCGATTGTTCAACAAATGTCCACCCAACAAAAATCAATTAATTCAAACCACTGTTCAACAATATGTCGCAATAAGAGGATAGTGTTAGCACCAGCCGAGTGAACATCACGAGCCAAGCGAGTCCGCTTGTTGAAGGCGAGCGACGCCATTAGAGTAGAGCAAACGGCAGCAGGAGCGTGTAGCGATGAAGATGCTTATTACCGGAGGAACCGGCTTTATCGGCCGCAAGCTGGTTGCCCATCTCAAGGTCAATCACGAGGTCGTGGTATTGAGCAGGCAGGGGAGCCGCGCTTACTCCCTGCTCGGTCACGATATCAAGGTATTGGATAGCCTCGATCGGCTCGATGACCTTAATGACGTGGACGCGGTGATCAATCTGGCCGGTGAACCCATCGCCGCCGGACGCTGGAGCGAGTCGCGCAAACAGCTGCTCTGCGATAGTCGCTGGCTGCTGACCGAGCAGTTGGTGGATCTCATCAAGCTATCCAGCACACCGCCCAAAGTGCTGATCAACGCCTCCGCCATCGGCTGGTATGGCAGACAGGGCACCGAGACCCTCGACGAGCAGTGCCGCTCTCCCCACGACGAGTTCACCCACCAGCTCTGCCAGCAGTGGGAGACCTTGGCCCAAGAGGCCCAGAGCAGCCAGACCCGGGTCTGTATCGTGCGGATCGGGCTGGTGCTTGGCATGGATGGCGGCGCACTGCCCAAAATGCTCCCACCCTATCGGCTTGGACTCGGCGGCCCCATGGGCAGCGGCAGCCAGATGATGAGCTGGATCCATGTGCAGGATCTGGTACGCGCCATGCTGTTCTTGCTGGAGCACGAAGAGTGCAACGGCATCTTCAACGGAACCGCCCCTCATCCGGTCAGCAATCGGGAGTTCAGCCAGACCCTGGCCGCCACGCTGCACCGCCCGCACCTCTTCTTCGTCCCGGCACCGCTGCTGCAACTGGTGATGGGGGAAGCGGCGGATCTGCTGCTGACCGGACAAAAGGTGATACCAGCCCGGTTGCAACAGGCCGGTTTTCACTTCAGCTATCCCGAGCTGCCGAGCGCCCTCACCAATCTACTGCGCGAGCCCCGCTAGCTAACACCAGCTCGTCAGCACCTCATATAACAAGCAGCCCGGCCAATGGCCGGGCTGCTTGCTTGTTGGTGAAAGTGAGTGGTGGATGCTCGATTGCACCTTGTGGCATCGGCTCGCGCTGGCGGGATTACAACAGTCCCTGACCCAGCCCCCGCAGCCGATCGCTGAGGGTGCCAGCCAGCAGCTGACGCTGCATCCCCTGCCCCGCCAGCGTTACCAGCAAGGCCCCCAGCGTCGGCAGACCGAGCCAGATGGCCCAGTGGAACTGCCACTGCCCCTCGAACCACCACCATTGCAGGCCAAAGGAGCAGAGCTCCACCACCATGGCGGCACAGAGCCCCGCCAGCGCACCACTGGCCACCAGCTCCCAGCGCAGCATCTTTTTCAGCAGATCGCTGCTGGCACCCAGGGTGCGCATCAGCAACAGCTCGCGCCGACGCTGGGCCATGCTGGCCTGGGTCTGGGTCAGCAACACCAGCAGCGCCGCTACCGTCACCAGCCCCAGCATCAGGGCCAGCGCCCGGCTAACCTGCTCCGATACCTGAGTGAGCCGCGCAATCAGGTCATCCACATCGATCAGGCTCACCGTGGGGTGACGGCGGATCAACTCCACCTCGGCAGTGCGCCCCGCCGCGGGCAACCGGTAACTACCAAGCCAGGTACGGGAGAAGGGGGCCAGCAGATCCTCGGAGAAGATCATGTAGAAGTTGGGCCGCATATTGTCCCACTTGATGCTGCGCAGACTGGTCACCCTGGCGCCGAAGCTGCGCCCCTCGATGGTAAAGGCGAGCATGTCACCCAGCTTGATATCGAGCCGCTTGGCCAGCTCACTATCCACCGACACCTCGCCGGGGCCAGATAGCCATGTTCCGGCCACCAGCTTGTTGTCGGTTGGCAGGGTGGCCGTGGTGGTGAAGTTAAGCTCCCGATCGACCCCTTCGCGGCCACTGCTGGCCCCCTCGCCCACCGCCTCACCGGCGATATGGGTCAACCTGCCGCGCACCATGGGGTAGAAGTCGGAGGTGGTGGCCCCCGCCGCGGCCAGTTCGCTCAGGATCCCCTCCCGCTCGTTCTCGGCCACATTGACCAGAAAACGGTTGGGCGCATCGGCGGGCAGACGAGCCGAAAACTCATCCAGCAGATCGACCCGGGCCGCCCAGAGCAAGCCAAACAGCATCAATGCCAGCGCAAAGCCCGCCAACTGGAACAGGCCGCTGCTGCGCTCGCGCGACAGATGGGCGAGCGCCAACCGCAAGGCATGAGGCCCGCTCACTCTTGCCCCCAGCCGCAACATCAGCGCCGCCAGCAGGGCCAGCAGCCCCATCAGCAAGCCCATGCCACCCACCAATCCCAGCGCCAGCCGCACATCGGCGGTAAAGCCCCAGACCAGCGCAAACAGCCCGAGCAGACCGACCGGCAGCGCCAACCAGGGGGGAATGCCCGCCTCCAGCTCGCGGCGCAGTACCCGCAGTGGCGGCACTTTCAGCAGCCGCAAGAAGGGGACAAAGGCGAGCAGCAGGGTGATAAAGAGCGCCACCGCCACCCCCAGCGCAAAGGGGCGCCAGGAGGGGGGCGGCAGATCCGGCGGCAGCAGGTCCCCCAGCAGTTGCAAGGTGATCCACTGCATGACGGTGCCCGCCACCAGCCCCAGCAGCGCGCCGACCAGC
Source organism: Aeromonas veronii (assembly GCA_041319085.1). Classification (NCBI taxonomy): domain Bacteria; kingdom Pseudomonadati; phylum Pseudomonadota; class Gammaproteobacteria; order Aeromonadales; family Aeromonadaceae; genus Aeromonas; species Aeromonas veronii. The sequence goes on from CP101033.1 coordinate 3,132,870, forward strand.
GTTAGCGACAGCAGCAGGGTTCCCATCAGTTGCCAGAGCGAGTGACGGGATGCCCCCAAGGTTTTGAGCAGCGCCACCATATTGGTCTGGCGCTCGGCAAAGTGACGTACCGCAATGCCCATCGCCAACGCCCCCAGCAATACCCCGCTTAGCGAGGCGAGCCGGAAGAAACGCTCGGCATTGGCCAGCGAGCGGCCCACCTGGGATTCGCTGTCATCCGGTTTGATCCACTTCTGTCCGGCCTGCAATTGCGGCAGCAGCCATTGCTCGTAACGGGCCAGCGACTCTCGCGGCCCCTTGAACAGATAGCGCCACTGCTGGCGGCTGCCGGGGAGCAGAGCACCGGTCGCCTCGATATCGGCAGTGTGGATCAGCGCCCGCGGTGCCAGCAGGAAGGGGCTGAAGCCCTGATCCGGCTCCTCACCAAGCAGGCCGGCCACCTTGAGCACCGTATTGCCCACCTCCAGCTCATCCCCCGTTTTAGCCTGCAGCAGCTGCATCACCCGGGCAGAGAGCCAGATCTCGCCGGGGGCCGGGGCGCGGGCAGGTTCCAGCGCCAGCTTACCATAGAAGGGGAAACCGTCCGGCACCGCCCGAATGGAGGCAAGCTGCAGCGCATCGCCGTGAAACAGCATGCTGTTGAAGCTGACGGTGGTCTGCACCGCCAAGCCATCCTGTTTTGCCCGGGCCAGCCAGCCATCCGGCAGAGCCGCGGCGGTGCGCAGCACCCGATCCGCGCCGATAAAGTCACGGCCCGATGCCTTGAGTCCGGCATCGAGCCGATCCGCCACCAGCGCCACACTCAAGACGCACGCCACGCTCAGCGCCAGCGCCAGCACAAACCAGCGCAGCTCGCCGCTGAAACCTTCCCGGCGAAGCAGCCGCCATCCCAATTGCCACTGCATCATCCCTTGCATCTCCCGCCTGACCCGCAGCTCAGCCCGTTACACCACACCATGGGCCACCTCGCAACCCAGTCTGCCTGCAGTCATGACCACTTGCCGCTGGCAGCGTTCGGCCAGCTGATGGTCATGGGTTACCACCACTAGCGTGGTGCCGTGCTTGCGATTGAGTTCAAACAGCAGCTCGATCACCTTCTCGCCGGTCTTACTGTCGAGGTTGCCGGTAGGTTCGTCCGCCAACAGAAGGCTGGGACGAGTCATAAAGGCGCGAGCGATGGCCACCCGCTGCTGCTCACCGCCAGAGAGCCGTGGCGGCAGATGGTGCAATCGCTCGCCAAGCCCGACCGCCGCCAGCAGCTCGCGGGCTCTTGGCTCACAATCCCGCTCACCGCGCAGCTCGGCGGGCAGCATCACATTCTCGAGCGCCGTCATGGTCGGGAGCAGCAGGAACGACTGGAACACAAAACCGATCTGCTCGGCGCGCAATCGGGCCCGCCCCTCCTCATCCAGCTCGCCCAGGGATTTGCCGAGGATCTCGATATCCCCCTGACTCGGCAGATCGAGCCCGGCCAACAGCCCCAGCAGGGTGGACTTGCCGGAGCCGGAGGCGCCGACCAGTGCCACCGTCTCGCCGCTATTGACTTGCAGATCGATCCCTTCAAGGATGGTGAGGCTTTCCTGGCCGAGGCGAACCGATTTGCCGAGGCCCTTGACGACAATAATGGGGGTTGAACTCATGCTCTGTGTCCTTTGTTCCAATCCCTTGATGGCAATCCATAGCGGGAGTTGAATTGATGGTGCGTATTCTGTTTGCCTTGTTGGCTGGCCTTGGCAGCCTGCTCTCGTCGGTTCAGGCCCAGACCCTGCTGGTGCTGGGAGACAGCCTGAGCGCCGGCTATCAGATGCAGGTTGAGCAGAGCTGGCCCGCCCTGCTCAACCAGAAATGGCAAGAGGAGGGGGGCAAGCACACCCTGCTCAATGCCAGCATCAGCGGTGAAACGACGCAAGGGGCGCTGGCCCGTCTGCCCGCCCTGCTGAAGGAGCACAAGCCGGACTGGTTGCTGATCGAACTGGGAGGCAACGACGGCCTGCGCGGTTTCGCGCCGACCATTACCCGCCAGAATCTGGCCAGCATGATCGCGCTAGCCAAGGAGCAGCAGACCCGTGTGGTGTTGACCCAGATCCAGCTGCCCCGCAACTACGGTGCCCGCTATCTGCGCCAGTTCGAGCAGATCTTCCCTGAACTGGCAGAGATCAACGATCTGCCGCTGCTGCCCTTCTTCATGGATGATATTGCGCTGCGCCCTGAACTTATGATGAACGATGGCATTCATCCCACCCCGGCGGCCCAGCCCCAAATCCGCGATAAAGTGGCCCGCTTTATGGAGCCGCTGCTCAGCCAATAAGCCCGCCTCTCCGGCCAATACCCCATAACAAAACATCCCGCCCAAATCGGATGTTTTGGGCAGTCGACGATCTCTGCGTGGCACCTTGATTCAACCAATCCATCGCCAATACCCAATAACAAAACATCCCGCCGAAGCGGGATGTTTTGTTATTGATTGAGCATAACCGGCAGGCAGCTTATCAGCTTTCCAGCACCTGACGCAGCCGCTCCTGCGTGACCCCCACCAGCAAGTCTGGCTGGAACTTGGAGATAAAGCGGTCACAGCCTACTTTCTTGACCATGGCCTCGTTGAAATTGCCACTGAGTGAAGTATTGAGGGTGATAAAAAGATCGGCCATGCGCGGATCACTGCGCACCTCGTGGGTCAGACGGTAGCCGTCCATCTCCGGCATCTCGGCATCGGTGATCATCAAGAGGATCTCGTCGGTCACCTTCTTGCCGGCATCGCACCACCCCTTGAGCAGGGTCAGCGCCTGCAAGCCATCCTGGCACTCGATCACCTCAAGCCCAAGCTGGCCCAGGGTCTCGCGCACCTGATTGCGGGCGGTGCTGGAGTCATCGACGATCAGCACCTTGCGGCCATGCATCTCGGGCAGGATCTCCCGATCCAGCACCTCTTCGGAGATCCGAATGTCATAGGTGATGATCTCCGCCAGCACCTTCTCCACGTCGATGATCTCGACGATCTGATCGACCCCGTTTTCCGGGATGCGGGTGATGGCGGTGAGATAATTGGCGCGCCCGGCCGAACGCGGCGGCGGTAGGATATCCTTCCAGGTCATATTGACGATATGGGCCACCTGCCCCACCAGGAAGCCCTGAATAGTGCGGTTGTATTCGGTGATGATAAGGTTGGACTCGCAGTCGATGGGCATGGGGCGCATGCCGATGGCGCTGCGCAGGTTGATCACCGGGATCGAACTGCCACGGATGTTGGCCACCCCGCTGATATTGTGATGGGAGCCCGGCATCTTGTTGAGATGGGGCAGCTTGACCACTTCCCGCACCTTGAACACGTTGATAGCGAACATCTGGCGGGTGCCGAGACGAAACATCAACAACTCGAGGCGGTTTTCCCCCACCAGTTGAGTTCGTTGATCAACGGAATCCAATATACTCGCCATACGCTGATATCCATCTGATTATGAACCGACTCTATTATAAAGACTGCCCGCCAGGAAAGGCAGACGCATTTTCAACCAGAGCAACGAACAAATTTCATTGTGGAGACGTGTGGGGAAAATAAATGACGGAGAAAACAAAAAGACCACCGTGATGCGGTGGTCTTTTGCTTCTTGTAACAAGAATTTGGTGGAGCTACGCGGGATCGAACCGCGGACCTCTTGCATGCCATGCAAGCGCTCTCCCAGCTGAGCTATAACCCCGATGTGTGTGAATGACTGGAAGCCATTCTGAATTTGGTGGAGCTACGCGGGATCGAACCGCGGACCTCTTGCATGCCATGCAAGCGCTCTCCCAGCTGAGCTATAACCCCAAATTCGGTACTGAATGAATGGTTCTGGCGGCCATTCATCCTAAATAATGGTGGAGCTACGCGGGATCGAACCGCGGACCTCTTGCATGCCATGCAAGCGCTCTCCCAGCTGAGCTATAACCCCACAAAGGTCGGCTTGGGTGACATACACCGCACTGCCCTGGGTATTCAATACAACAATCAAGAATCTGGTGGAGCTACGCGGGATCGAACCGCGGACCTCTTGCATGCCATGCAAGCGCTCTCCCAGCTGAGCTATAACCCCTTTGATTCCAGATTGTGCGAGGAGAATTTGGTGGAGCTACGCGGGATCGAACCGCGGACCTCTTGCATGCCATGCAAGCGCTCTCCCAGCTGAGCTATAACCCCAACTCACCTCGGCGCTGACGAAGTTATCTCCGGCAACGGAGGCGCATGATAGGCATCACCCGCTTTGCTGTCAACCCTAAAATAACCGAGGTTGATTCGTTTAGTCAAAATTGCAGCAGTTCGCTGTTTTTACCAGCAAGGAGCGTGCTATCTCTCTGTTTTATGACACAAATCGGCACAAGCTCCGATGCTCAAGCCCCGATAAGGTGCGGCTGTGAAGCACGTCATCTTCTCGATCCAACACGGCCGCGAGCTGGTCTCTTTGCTGGCTGGTCATCAGGTCTTCCCCCGCCACCCCAGGAAAGCCTTTCCATGAAGGGCATTGCATTTGAAAACCTTTTCCATGATTTTTGTAAATTTACAACACAAAAAGTTGATCTAGCTCACAGATGGCCATAGGATCAAACCGTGACCCAGGTCACACACCATAACCATGAATGACAGAGCGATGAGGTAAACCATGTTTGAGAATCTGGCAGTCCTGTTCCGCCTCAAGGGCGCAACCACCAAAAACACCGGCATTGTAGAGAAAGATGCCTATGCACCGTCCACCCGTGAATACTACTTCCGTTACGGTAAGTAATTGCTGAAAGCCTTTCACGACAAACGTAATAAAACTACAACACACACATCATCACACAGCCCTCGAGAGGTGCTGCCCAGTCCGGGCCAGATGTTCCACGGCCAAACCTGAACTCCACCAAACAAGAATGGGGCCCGCAGGCCCCACTTTTTTTAGTTATTTTGCCTGAGATACCACTATCGCAGCAGCAGGCTGTTCATCAGAGCCCGCAATTTGAGCGGTTTAACCGGCTTGCTGATGTAGCCATACCCCCCTTCGCGGATCTGCGCCTGCAACTCGCTCTTGCGATCGGCGCTGATGATGATCCCTCCCAGCTCGTCGCTACACACCTGGCGCAGCGCAGCCAGCGCCTCCAGCCCGGTCTTGCCGTCGTCGAGGTGATAATCCGAGAGCACCAGTCTCGGCACAAACCCTTCAGCCAGCAGTGCCTCGGCTTCAGCCAGATCGACGGCGCAACGCACCTCGCAGCCCCAACGTCCGAGCAAAGTGCTCATGGCGGTCAGAATGTCCCGCTCATTGTCGATACAGAGTACGGCGACCCCCTCCAACTGGCTGTCGCGCACCACTGGCGCCGCCAGCTGATGGGCTGTGACCGGCCGGGTCGCCAGATTGAGGGTCACCGCAAAAACCGACCCCTTGCCCGGCCAGCTCTGCAGGGTGAGCTGATGACCGAGCACCTGCGAGATGCCGCGGGCGATGGCAAGCCCCAGACCCAACCCCTGCTCCTTGGCGGTGCGGGAGTGATCGAGGCGGGAGAACTCGTCGAAGATCGCCTCCTGCTTGTCTTGCGGGATGCCGGGGCCGTTGTCCCATACCTCGATGCGGATCTTATCCCCCATCCGGCGGCAACCGAGCAGCACCCGGCCACCCGGGTTATAGCGAAACGCATTGGTCAGGAAGTTCTGCAGTACCCGGCGCAGCAGCCGCACATCGCTGTGCACTGCATGCTTGCTCTCCACCACCGAGAAGTGGATCCCCCCCGCCTGCGCCAGCACGCCAAACTCCGCCTTCAGGTTGTCGAACAGATCGCGCAGGGCGAAGTCGAGCTTTTTGGCCTTGAACTTGCCCGCTTCGAGTCGCGAAATATCGAGCAGGTCGGTGATAAGATCCTCGGTCGCCCCCAACGCATCATCGATATGACGGGCGATACGGGCCTGCTCGCCAGCTGCGGGCAGCATCTCCAGCAAGGAGGAGGTAAACAGCTTGGCGGCATTGAGGGGCTGGGTCAGATCGTGGCTGACCGCCGCCAGAAAACGGCTCTTGGAGTGGTTGGCCCGCTCCACCTGCTGGTTCACCAGCAGTAGTTGGCGGTTGAGTTCGGAGAGCTCGTGGGTACGCTCGGCCACCCGCGCCTCCAGATGTTCGTTGGCTTCGCGCAGCACCCGCTCGGCATCGCGAAACGGGGTGATGTCGGTAAAGGTCATGACGAAGCCGCCGGCGGGCATGGGGTTGCCCTGCATCTCGATCACCCGGCCATCCGGGCGCTCCCGCGCAGAGATATGGGCGCTGCCGCGCTTCATAAAAGCGACCCGCCGCGCCACGTGATCCTCGATATCACCGGGGCCACAGAGCCCTTGCTGGGCGTTGTAGCGGATGATCTCCTCGATGGAGCGCCCCGCCTGAATAAGCCCCGGCGGATAGTGGAACAGCTCGATGTAACGGCGGTTCCAGGCCACCAGTTTGAGATCCCTGTCCACCACCGAGATCCCCTGCCCGATATGCTCGATCGCTCCCTGCAGCAGGCCGCGGTTGAAGCGAAACACGTCGGAGGCCTCATCGACGATGGTGGCGATCTCCTCGAGCTGCATGTTGCGCCCCTGCAGGGCAGAGGCGAGCACCAACCGTGCCGACGAGGTGCCAAACACCCCCGCCAGCAGCCGCTCGGTGTGGGCGATCAATTCGGCCGAGGCCTGCATCTGGGGCGCCAGGGTGCCGCCCCGCTCACCGGCGAAGCGGCCAAAGGCGCGCTTGACCCGGCTTGAACCGACAAAGCGGGCCGCCAGCATCTCCAGCTCCTTGACCGAAACCCGCGCCTGATAGAGAGCGGCAGTATCACGGCTCGGCTTGCCGACAAAGTTAGCCGCCTGCAGCCGCTCGCTCACCGCCGGACGGGAGAGCAGGGATCCGGCCACATAGCCAAGCAGGTTGAAGAGCAGGCTCAGGAAGGTGCACCAGGCCCCGAGACTCAGCTCGCGAAACGCAGGCCAGTCAGGCGGCGCCAGCAGCTCGGCCAATGGCGAACCGGCCAGCAAGCCACTCTCCACCAGCAGGGTCACAAACCAGAGGCTCACTCCTAGGCTCAACCCAAGATAGACCCCCTTGCGATTGCCGTGACGCCAGTAAAGGCCGAGCAGCAGGGCTGGCGCAAACTGGGCCACCGCGCCAAAGGAGAGATAGCCGATACGGGAAAGACTGGTGAGATCGCCGAGCCAAAGGTAGAGCCCCCAGGCCGCCAGCAAGATCAGCAGGATGGCGCCACGGCGCACCTGCAACAGCAGCCGCACCAGCCGCTCGTCGCGCCCCTGCCGCCAGAAGCGGCGCAGCAGCACCGGCAACACCAGATCGTTGCTCACCATGATCGCCAGTGCTATGGTGCAGACGATCACCATACCGGTGGCCGCCGAGGTACCGCCGAGGAAGGCCAGCATCGCCATGCCATCGAACCCGAGGGCCATCGGCAGGCTGATCACATAGGTGTCGGAGGCCATGTCGGCCCCCACCCACTGCTTGCCCGCCAGCGCCAGCGGCCAGATAAACAGCCCCATCACGAACAGGTAGAGCGGGAAGATCCAGCGCGCCCAGTGCAGATCCTGCCCCTGATTGTTCTCCACCACAGTCACATGAAACTGGCGCGGCAGGCAGATGACGGCGCACATCGCCAGCACCGTATAGATGGCGAGCTCCAGCAGGTTGCCGGGGCTCACCGCCACCACCTGCGCAAAGAAGTCGCGGGTCACCTGCTCGTGGGCAACGCCGGGTTTGCTAAAAATCAGCCAGAGGGCGAAGCCACCCACCGCGATAAAGGCCAGCAATTTGACCACCGACTCGAAGGCGATGGCCACCACCATCCCCCTGTGGTGCTCGGTGGCATCGAGATGGCGGGTACCGAACAATATGCTGAACAGTGCCAGCAGCAGGGTGACCCCGAGCGCCAACTCGCTGGTGTTGCTGGTCGGGCTGATGCCACCGCTGTTGGCCATCAGCAGATCCAGCCCGGTGACGATGGCTTTGAGCTGCAACACCAGATAGGGGAGGATCCCCATGATGGCGATGAGGGAGATCACCATGGCGAGCCGTTGGGATTTGCCGTAACGGGCGGCGATAAAGTCGGCGATGGAGGTGATGTGCTCGCGCTTGGCCACCAGAATGAGGCGGGCCAGCAGCCGCCAGCCAAACAGAAAGACCAGCATGGGGCCAAGGTAGATGGGCACCGGCGACCAGGGGGATTCACTCGCCTGCCCCACGGTGCCGAAGAAGGTCCAGGAGGTGCAGTAGACCGCCAGCGACAGGCTGTAGAGCAGCGGCTGCCCCGTCATGCGATGCCGCTTGTACTTGTCCGCCACGAAGGCGATCAGAAACAGCAGCCCCAGATAGGTGAGCGACAATCCGATCAGCAGCCATCCCTGGTGCATCGATAACTCCTTGTCTATGTTGATTTTTTGTATACAACCTCGCCAGTCTAGAGAGGCGGCAGCCAAAAGTCATCCTCTTCGGACAGGCTCATGGTGCTGGCGATGCGCGAGGCCACACTGCGGGCCGAACACCAGATGACCGCCCGCGAGCTGGCGCTGGCTCATCGAGGATTATCACAAGATCTGGTAGCGTGCGGGCACTCGGACGAAGTGCTAAGGATGCAGAATCGGGATAATCTGACGCGTCTGACGCAGATGTGCGTGTTCCTAGCGTTCTCTCTTAAGCGTCCCTGCTGTTGCTACGGTTTTGTCGAGAAAAGCAGTCAGCGCCGCTGCCAACTCTCGAAACAGTAGGAGTGCGGGTTCTTCTCGTCGGCAGGGTGGCTCTCGCTGTCGATGCGCAGCCACTGGCCATCGTCAAAAACGGGGAAGCGGGTATCCCCTTCAACGGCCAGATCGATTTGCGTCAGGTAGAGGCAATCCGCACTCGGTAACATCTCGGCATAGAGATGACCGCCACCGATCACCATCAACTCCGCCACCGAGCTGCTAGCCAACAGAGCCAGCGCCGCCTCGACGGAGCCCACCACCTCGATGCCCTCGGCCTGATAGCCGGGATTGCGGCTGATCACCAGATTGCGCCGTCCGGGCAACGGTCGACCGATCGATTCAAAGGTCTTGCGTCCCATCAATACCGGTTTGCCGAGGGTCAGCCGTTTGAAGTGGGCCAGATCGGCAGGCAGATGCCAGGGCATCTGGTTGTCCTTGCCGATCACCCGGTCGCGGGCCATGGCGGCAATCATGGAAATCTTCATGGGGCCTCTCACCGTCTGTCAGATTATGGGGCGGTTACGGTACACGACCAGAGAGGGGATCGCCAAACCGAAACTGAGGGCGCCAACGATAAAGAGCGCCTTGAGGCCGTTCTCCACCGCACTCTGGATAAGCTCCATGCTCACCCCCGAGATATTGAGCTCCACCACCGCAATCATGGTCTTGAACGCATAGCTGCCCGGGATCATCGGAATGATGGAGGCGACGCTGAACACCGGACGCGGCGCCAGCAGACGGCGCGACCAGTAGACACAGACAAAGCCGACCGTGGTCGCCGCCGCCAGCGTCGCCCACTCGATGGGCATACCGTAGTGAATGAGCAAGGTGCGCAGACTGTGAGCCAGCGCCCCGCCCATGGCGCAATATTTCAGCATCCGCGGCGGCACGTTGAACAGCATGGCAAAGCCCACCGCCGGGATGGAGGACCAGAAGGCATCCTTGGCCAGTAACCAGAGCAGATCCGTCATACTTTCCACCCCCAGATCCCGGTCAACGACATGGCGAGAATGATGCCGATGGCAGCGCTGATGGTCAGCAGGGTTGCCGTGCCCCAGCGGGCCAGCCCCATGTTGAAGTAGCCCTTGACCATATCGGAGACAGCATTGATGAGCGGAAACCCCGGCACCAACAGCAGCACGCTGGCCGCCATGGCGAGGTAGGGCTGACTGCCCCAGCCAAAGAAGGTGGCGCTGGAGGAGAGCAAGGTGGCAATAAAGCCGGTGGCAGCAAAGTTGATGAGCGGGCTATGGTGATGACGAGCAATCAGCTGGCGCACCCGCATCGCCACGGCAGACGAGAAGCTGGTCACCAGGAAGATGGGCCAGTCACCGCCAAACAGCAGGCTGAAAGCGCCACAAGAGAGCCCGACCATGGTGACCACCAGCCAGGGGTGATAGTGGAAGGGGACGATGGCTTCGAGGCGCTGGCGCACTTCACGGGCACCAATCAGCTCTTTCTCCGCCATGATGCAGATCCGTTGGATCTCGCACACCACCTGCATATTGATGCCATGTTCACGCACCCGCCGGGTCGTGGTGACACAGCCCCCCTGATAGAGGCTGGTGAGCACGATGGCGCTCGAGGAGATGGCCATTTCGACACTCTCCAGCCCCAGCGCCATCCCCAGCCGCACCGTGGTCTGCTCGATGATCCGGCTCTCCGCCCCGAACTGAGCCAACATCTGGCCCACCTTGACGATAATGCGGGTGATCTCTGTCTGTTGCTCCCGCGACAACACCCGTCTTGGTGTGATACTTCTCATAATCCCTTCGAGTCGTAGCAATAAAAATTTCGGCCATATTAGCCTAACTTTTACTGTTATTCATCCACCCCTATCACAACCTGGTTGATGAGTTATTACATGAAGGGGAAAGATGTTACATTACAAATACATTACGACTAACATTAAAAACCATAACAATCAGGGCGCCATCAACCCCTTTATTTTGCCCCCCCCTATCTCGCTCAAATATCAGCAAGTGGGGTTATTGCAGATTATTTATGACGTCGATAGTCTGCCAGATGGATTATTTTACCACTGCCATCGTTTTCAGGCGGAGAGCCACCCTTTTCTCTGAATTGGATCATTTCGCTGCGCATCACATAAAAGGATTCCCACATCATGTTGGCAATCCGGATACAGCTATCGAGATTGTTTTTCGCCAAGCGGCGCTGGCCATCAATCTTGAACTGCAACCCGCGCAAACGGCGCTGCTGATCGGGGCTCGCTCGTGCAATCAACAGGTCGACCTGCTGCTCCAGGATCGCATCCAGCCGGGAAGGCTCACGCGCAGCCAACTCCTTCAGGGTGTCAAAATCAGGCAACTCCATATGCCCTCCCAGGTAACGCCAAAGGGCAGCACAAGCCTGTGCTGCATCCCTATCTCACACTGAACCCGCGCTCATTCTATTCTCTGTATACGATGCCGATATAAAGGGTTCAATCAACCAGATAGCGACCTTCAGGGTATTATCGATATTGGCAGCATCTCTCTATTTAAATTTCGTTAAGGATCAAACGATTATTTTTATTAATCGGCTCACCGGTTACTTATAAAATTTTGTCTGATGCAATTTGTTTTTTATTGCCTATCAATAAGTGGCAGCTCGCAATTTTCGCTTCATTCGACGCTGGATAATCGGAATCCGGAAGGCTCGACTTTTCTGACGATTTAACTTATCTCACTGATTATGCTATTTTAATTTCCACTTTTATCCGACATTCAAGAGCAGACCATGAGCAAGGCAAAAATCGGTATCGTCACCGTCAGCGATCGCGCCAGCGCGGGCATCTATGAAGACCTTTCCGGCAAGGCCATCATCGACACCCTGAACGCCTATCTGACCTCGGCGTGGGAGCCCGTCTATCAGGTGATCCCCGATGAGCAGGATCAGATTGAAGCGACCCTGATCCGGCTGGCGGATCAGGAGCAGTGTTGTCTCATCGTCACCACCGGCGGCACCGGCCCGGCCAAGCGGGATGTCACGCCGGAAGCGACCGAAGCGGTGTGTGATCGCATGATGCCGGGCTTTGGCGAGTTGATGCGGGCCGAATCCCTCAAGTTTGTGCCGACCGCCATTCTGTCGCGCCAGACCGCCGGACTGCGCGATGACACCCTGATCGTCAATCTGCCGGGCAAACCCAAATCGATCCGCGAGTGTCTGGATGCGGTCTTCCCCGCCATCCCCTACTGCATCGATTTGATGGAGGGGCCTTATCTCGAATGCGATGAAACCGTCATCAAGCCATTTCGGCCGAAAAAATAGCGAACCCGACCATAAAAAATAATGGCGAGCCACGGCTCGCCATTATTTTTTACTCATCTGTGTGCGCAGACAACCTGCATCGATTATTTTCGGCCGAATACTTTTACGCCCGCTTTGCTGCGCTCTGAATTACCGTACACTTCGATTTTTTTCACACAACGACGTGAGCCCAGTGATTTCCACTCGGTCTCTTTATCACTGCTCATATCCCGATCGAAACGAATGGTCTTGGTACGATCACCACCATAGGTCACCACCACCCGATCCAGGGTCAAATCACGCTCCGCCTTCACCTTGATATATTTGGTCTGACGGCAAATCACCAAAGGAATTGTCGCTCCATGATCACCGGCCCCCAGCAAGATTGTCCGCCCCAGCGTGAACTGATCATCGCCAGCTTGGCTAGCAGACGCCACGACCAACAGGATGCCACCCAGCAGGGTGCGCGCGGAAAAACGGGAATTCCAGATAGACATCAAGGACATAACACCTCCAATAAAAAACGGAGTGTCATGATACGGAGCAAACCCTAACAGAAGCTGTATCACTGCTGAATTTGCTGCGAATTTGCTGCGAATGTGCGGAAATAATCAGAGAAAACAGCGCGACTTGCCGGCAAAAATAAAAAAGGCCGCAGATAGCGGCCCTTGCGGCACGACAGCGCTTATCGCTCCAGGATTTGGGTCACATCATCTTTTTTGATCATCACTTCACGCCCTTCATGATCGTAATAGCGATACATGCCGGTACTCTCGTCCAGCTTGGGCTTGCTCTCGGTGGTGATCATCTTGCCATCCTTGGTGCTCATGATGTATTGGGAGCTGCATGCCACCAGCCCCAGGGCGCACACCAGGATCATCATCAGTTTTTTCATAGGCGCACTCTTCTCCTTTCACCCTCACCACGAGGGTGTCATATCCAGCCTACTCCAATCCGACAGACAGTCGGCAATTTGCGCATAAAGTGAGATCACTATCAAAAATCAGCTACTTGCGGCCACCCGGTTTGCCACTGCCACCCGTGCAGAGGACTGCAGCCAAGAGCCAGCCGATCAGAGGCGGGTGATGGTGTGCTTGACGACAACCCGTTTACCTGTCCCTGTTTATCAACGTCCTCTTCCCCACGCTTCCGCGAAGAACCAAAAAAAGGGTCCGGTGACAGGCACCGGACCCAAAGGTCTCACAGGACACAGGAGCTAAATGTGTATCAGGAGGCGTTGCCCGGCTTGATGGTCAGCACGCCAGCGTCGTCACGGCTAAAGCTAAGCTCGCTAGCGCGCATGAGCCACTCCTGACGCAACGCCTTCTCTTCTGCTGCAAACGCCTTGCCTTTTTTCACCTCAACCTGATTACCCAGGTAGTCGGCCAGCTTGTGGGCGTCGCTTCGCAGCGAATGGTTGCTGTCAAAGTGCACGCTCACCTTGCTCTTCGGATAGGGATTGCTGCGCACGATATAGTTGTAACGGGCGTTATCCACGGCCACGTTCCCCTGCAAGTCCAGCGCACCGGTGTTGAAGTTGTCGGTAAAGCCATCCATGTTGTTGGCGATCGCCTGCGAATTTTTGACCACATGGGCCACCGGCTGGCCTTCACCACCGAGCTTAAAGCCGTTACCAATGGTGCCGGTCGGCGCCTGGTGACCAAACGGTAGACCGTTGCGATACGCCACGCTGTTAACAATGGTCACCGGCTGGTTGGGGCCATCTTCAATCTTGTTAAACAGATCCCAACCATCGTCGGCGTTGTTGTAAGCGAGGCAACCGTCAAACAGGTTACCGGCACCGACCCCCAGCTTGGCCGCAAAACCGTCGGCGTTGATGCCGGAATCATCGCGGTTGTTGTACGAATCGCTGTTTAGCACCAGGTTATGGGACGGCCACAGGCTCGCGCTGGTGTAAACGCCGTTGGCGGTGATCCAGATACCGGTGTCGGCATTGTTGCGGGCCACCAGACGCTCGAGGCGGTTGTGGCTGCCGGCAACGCGCAGGAAGGCCGGGTTGTTGCTCTTAAGCGAGCCATCCGGGTTACCGTCGAACACCAGACCATCGAGCGTCCAGTAACTGGCGTTGAGCACCGAGGTGGTCTTGGTAAAGACTGCCTTGTGGCGATTGACCGCCTGCAGGCGCTTGGGCTCGGCCGGCAGGCCGCTTTGCGCAGCAGTCAGCTCAAAGCCCTGATACTCGCCGTCAGCCAGCCAGATGGTGCCACCCGGTTGCAGCTGGGCCAGTGCGGTGGCCAAATCCACCGGAGACGTCTCGGTGCCATTGTTGCCAGCGACCCCGGCTGGGGCCACATGGATAGCACGGGTATCTGCCACCGTCGCCGCTTGCTGGGTGATGGTAAAGGTCTGCTCGACCGCCTTGCCTGTGCTCGGCCCTTCATTGGCGGTAAAGGTCACCTTCAACGCGTTCTCACCGTCTTTCAGCGCCACCGGCAGTTGCAGGAACTCGCCGCCTTGGGCCGGGTGGTCCTTACCATTAAAAGAGACAACCCCGTCATAGTTGGGGCGCAGTTGCAGCAGATAAGAGCCGCCCACGTTGGTGGCGGCAGAGGCGAGCTCAAGGGCTGCAGCATCCTGCACCGCCTTCAGGGCGGTGGCCTGCTTGCCATCCTTGATGGTCTCCCCCAGGGTCAGTTTGGCGTTGTCGAAACGGGCCTTGGCGTTACGGGAGGCAAAGAAGCCGACAAAGGCGTTCTCATCCTGAGTAGTCAGAAAATCCGGGCGATCCGGGGTCTGCTGCTGGGCGTGCAGTTTACCGGCTTGGTCATACCAGGAGAGCAGGAAGCCATCGGCATTGCGCTCCAATTTCAGGTGGAAGCTGGTTTTGCTGAAATCCACCCCCTTTTGGTAGGGCTTGCGCTCAATGGCCACCCCCTTGTTACCCCAAGGCTGCGCTACGCCGCCACGCTGCACCGAGACCAGATTGACCAGATTGTCGTTGGCCTTGTTGGTGGTCAGCGCGGCGTTGAGCAGCATGTTGGAGGCGTGCGGGAACTCTTCAAACCCGGTGGGCTGCGGCATCAGACGGCTCTGACCCAGGCTGTCACGCACAAACAGGCCGGCGCCTTCCTGCGCGTTCGGGGTTTTGCCGTTTTCCGGGCCAAGCTGCAGGATGGTCATGTCCGCTTCCAGCACGAATGCCCGATCTGCCGGGATCTGGCTGTAATAGACGGTCATACCATCGTGAGAGTTGGCCAGCTTGCCACCGCGACTTTCAATCAGAAACGACGGGTAGAGCGGGCCACTGACACCTGGCTTGATGGCGGGGCCATCGTCCTTGAGCTGAACCTGATTCACACCGACCTTGGTCGGCAGAACGTTGGAGGAGAAATTAAGATCGGTCGACTGGCCGAAGGTGAGTGCTTGCCAGCTGCCATCGGCAGCCATCACAGCGGAGCAACCCAGAACAGAGGTCAACAGGGCCAGAGTTTTGATTTTCATCGTGCATTCCTTGTTCGATGTGTCAGGGGCGACACCATCAGTGCAAAGCAGATGACGAGCCTTATTCGAGATAACAGCCCGACACGTTGAAATAACGGAGCATCTCTTGCGATCTATTTTTATCAATAAACCGCACAAATAAATAAAGGCAGCCACTGCGTGGCAAGGGCTGCCTTATTGATGCTGATTGGGATTAGAAGTTGTACTTCAGACCAACGCGGTAGCGGGGGATATATGTATCCTTGTAACCAGGTGTATCACCACGCTCATTACCTTGGATCCAACCAAACTCAACAAACGGCTCCCATTCTTTATTGATTTTGTAGCCTAGGCTCAAATTGTGATCCCAAGTTTTACTCTTGTTAGCAAAACCACCAGAATAGATACCATTACTTCCAGCTGCATCTCGGTCCAAGTCATTATAATCCAACTCGTAACCTACAGTAATTGCGGGAGTCAATTTATAGCCAAGATTAAGAGTCAAATTGTCACGATGTGGCTTATCATAGTTACCATGACCACCTTCGTTTGTCATACGCCAGCGATAGCGCAGACTGGTCGAGAAATCTTTGGTTACATTATAACCAGCTCTGACAAATACCTGATAATCAGATCTTGAAGTTCCACTATCAAGTTGAACACCCGGTTGGAAGGACCATTGGTCGTTCAATTTATATTGGTAATTAAGAGTGAAGACCGAACCATCAGCTTTGATATTGTTAAAGAAATCCAAATAACTTTCGCCTTTCCCTTCATTTCTCCACTTTGCTTCTGCGCCAAAACCAACGCCATTGGCCAGACGATGGCTGATAGCAACGCGATCCTTATGCTCACCCTTATCAGGGGTATATTCATGACGATAGTTAAGAGTTGCAGCATGTGCAGTGGCGGCGGAACCCAGCAATCCCAACAAGGTCAGCGCAGCGATACGGCTTACTTTCATTTAAGTCACCCTTCGTGTTTGTTGTATCTATTGGGGTCATATTAAACAATTGCAAAAATAAAAAATAAGATCTCGCACACATAAAAATGAAACAATATTCCACAAAACTTCAAATAGTGATCCAACTCAACAATCCCAATAAAAAACGCACTATCGTCAAAAGACCTGAGGAAAGAGGATCAGCCAGCGTAAACGCGACCGGGCCTTGCAACATGATGCCAACACCCTAGTGAGGCTCATGTCCGTTGTGTCAGTACCACAAGCCGCTTGGTAGCTACACTCATGCAGACGTGGAGGAAAATCGGGGGCAGGCTGGCAAACGTAGCACCTCTCATCCATCCAATAACGAGAGGCGAATTACACGAAAAAAATCAGGGCGCATCCAAGATGCGCCCTGTCAATTCAATCAGCGATAACGCTTATTTGGCGGCGAGAAAATCTTCCCGCTGCGGCGTAAAGGTATCGAGCAGCACGCCAGCGGCGCGGCAGACACAGCCGTGCACCACATTTGGCTTTTTATAGAGGGTGTCGCCAGCCTTGACCAGATGGGTCACGCCATCGATGGTGAAGTCAAACTCGCCGGAGAGCACATAGGTCAACTGCTCATGGGGGTGCTGATGCAAAGGACCGATCGCGCCGGTTTCAAAATGCACCTCAACGCCCATCATGGTGCCACCGTGGGCCAGGATCTTGCGCTTTACACCGTTACCGAGATCGTCCATCTCGATCTTGTCATTAAATACAAACATCTTGCTCTCCTGTTACAGGGCGGCCATGGCTTCGCGGGCCAGTTCGCGGATGGTGTCCCACTCGCCAGCATCGATCAGATCGCCTGGCACCATCCAGGTGCCCCCGCACGCAAACACGGAGCCAAGGCCCAGGTACTGCTTGATGTTTTGCGGGCTCACGCCACCGGTCGGCATAAACTTGACCGGATACACAGCGCTCAGCGCCTTGAGCATGGCCACGCCACCGGAGGGCTCCGCCGGGAAGAACTTGAGGGTCTTCAGACCCATCTCCATGGCCTGCTCGACCAGACTCGGGTTGTTGACGCCCGGCACAATCGGCATGCCGCGCTGCTGGCAGTAACGCACTGTGGTGGGGTTAAAACCGGGGCTGACCACGAAATCGACACCGGCCTCGATGGCTTCGTCGACTTGCGCAGTGGTCAGCACGGTACCGGCACCAATCACCATGTCGGGGAACTCGGCGCGCAGGTTGCGAATGGCCTGGGCGGCCGCCGGAGTACGGAAGGTGATCTCGGCGCTCGGCATGCCGCCTTCAATCAGGGCGCGGCCCAGTGCTACGGCATCATCGGCATTCTTGATGGCGATGACGGGGATGATTTTGAGCTCGGAGAGTCTTTCAACCAGAGTGGACATGTCATTCCTCATGCTACAGAAACAGGTGAAGTGGGCATCAGGGCCTTGGCAATGATGGCGCCACGATGCTGAATTACGGTGCCCGCCAACTGGTGGGCATAACGGGCGGACTGTTCGGGTGAGCCGCCAGCCAGGCGAATCGCCAGGTATCCGGCACTGAACGAGTCACCGGCCGCGGTGGTATCGACGATCTGTTCGGCCTTGAGCGGCTCGGCAGCCACCAGCAGCGGCTCGGCGGCAGTGATCACCATGCAGGGCTCGCCACCCCGCTTGATGACAATTTCGCTCACGCCCCATTCGCGGCTGCGCTCGATGCAGGCAAGCTCGCCATGCTCGCCCCACAGGGCCAGCTCGTCATCAAAGGTGAGGAAGGCGATATCGGTGCGCTTCATCACCTCGCGATACCAGTGCTGGGCCGTGTCGAGATCTTCCCACAGGCGCGGACGATAGTTGTTGTCAAACACCACCTTGCCGCCACGGGCACGGCAAGTATCTAGCAGCGTCAGTAAACGCATGCGATCGGCGGCCGGCAAAATCGCCAGGGTGATGCCGCTCAGATAGAGATAATCCATTGCGACCAGACGCTCACACACCGCGTCGGTCTGCTCACTTTGCAGCCAGTAACGGGCGGCGGCATCGTTGCGCCAATAGTGGAATGTACGCTCCCCGGTTTCATCGGTTTCAATCAGATAGAGTCCAGGCAACTTGTCTGCCCTGCGCTGCACCAGATCGGTATAGATTCCCTCTGCTTGCCACTGGGTCAGCATGTCACTACTCATGCTATCGCCCCCCAAAGCAGTAACATAGTGCACCGCTAACGATGGGTTAGCGCGACGCAGATACACCGCCGTATTGAGGGTATCCCCTCCAAAACCACGCACGATGCCTTTGCTGTGCTCTGCCAGCTCAACCATACATTCACCAATCACGGCAATTTTGACAGTCATAGGCCCCCCCTTCAGGTAAGCCGCTATTTTATTACTAAAAACGCACGCGTCAAAACAAATGAAATGATATTTCATTTTTTGTGATAGTGCGCAAACCTTCATCTTACCTCGCAAGAAAAGCCTTATCATGCGCTGCCACATCCACACACCATCATGCAAGAGAAAAATGAATTGCCTTTTAAAAATCAGATCAATATCTCAATTTGCAGCATGTCAAATGTCATCATTAACGTTTTGGGAATCTCATCACCTTTTTTTTGGAACGGCGTTTCTAAAATGAGGCATCTTGTTTTAAGTTTCCTAGAAATTTTTAAAGATGCACCTATCGGCAACTCATCACTTTCCTGATGAGGATAGGATTACCCTGAATTGACCTGAGTGAGTGAACCTATGAATACAGATATGTTGGTGGTGGGAGGCTATTTCATACTGATGATCCTCATCAGTGTTGCCTTCAAGAAAATGGCGAGCAAATCAGCCAGTGACTACTTCCGTGGTGGTGGCCGCATGCTTTGGTGGATGGTGGGGGCGACCGCGTTCATGACCCAATTCTCGGCCTGGACCTTCACCGGTGCGGCCGGTAAAGCGTTTAACGATGGTTTTGCTGTTACCTTTGTGTTTCTTGGCAATATCGCAGCTTACATCCTCTCTTACTGGTGGTTCAGCCATCGCTTCCGCCAGATGCGAGTGGATACCCCTACCGAAGCGGTCAATCGTCGCTTTGGCAAAGGAAACGAGCAATTTTTCACCTGGGCGATCATTCCTCTGAGCATCCTCAGTGGCGGTGTCTGGTTGAACGGCCTGGCCATCTTTGTGGGTGCCGTGTTTGGCTATGACATGACCACCACTATCTGGGTAACCGGTCTCTCTGTACTGCTTATCTCCATGTTAAGTGGAGCCTGGGGCGTGGTCGCCAGTGACTTTGTACAAACCCTGGTCGTCGCCGTTATCTCAGTGGCCTGCGCCGCGGTAGCCCTCTTTGCCGTTGGTGGCCCGAGCGAGATCATCACCAAGTTCCCGACCGACTTCATCATGGGGCCGGACATGAACTACGGCGTGCTGCTGGTTGGCTCCTTCCTGTTCTTCATCGTCAAGCAGATGCAGAGCATCAATAACATCCAGGACTCTTACCGCTTCCTCAACGCCAAGGATTCCAACAATGCCCGTAAAGCGGCACTGCTGGCGATGGGCTTAATGGTCTGTGGCACCCTGATTTGGTTCATCCCGCCCTGGGCTATGGCCATCCTGGTACCGGACGCCGCCGCCTCTCACGCAGAGCTGGGTAACAAAGCAAGCGATGCTGTCTATCTGGTGTTTGCCGAGAAGTACATGCCACTGGGCACCATCGGTCTGCTGGTAGCCGGTCTGTTTGCCGCGACCATGTCCTCTATGGACTCCGCCCTTTGCCGTAACGCCGGTATCTTTGTGCGCAGCTTCTGGGCACCGATCATTTGCCGCAACAAACCCATGAGCGAGACCAGCGTGCTGCGTCTGAGCCAGGGGGTAACGCTGATCAACGGTATTCTGGTGATCCTCATTGCCCAGTTGTTTGCCCAACTCAAAGGACTGAGTCTGTTTGATCTGACCATGCGCGTCGCCACCTTGCTGCAATCCCCCATGCTGGTGCCGCTCTTCTTTGGTGTCTTCATTCGTAAAACCCCGAAATGGGCAGCTTGGGGCACAGTCTGCTTCGGTATGTTTGTCTCCTGGCTGGTGATGAATGTGTTCACCGCCCAGTGGGCTGCCGGCCTGTTTGGCGTGGAGCTGACCAAGCGTGAACTGTCTGAGCTGACCACTACCATGACGGTAGCGGCCCACCTGGTCCTGACCGGCGGCTTCTTCTGGGCGACCAGCCTCTTCTATAAAGAGGAGTCCTTCACGGCAGAAGAGCTCAAGCGTACGGCTGATTTCTTCCAGGATGTCGAGACCCCGGTCGTCGCCGATGATGAGCAGGATGAGTTTGACCGTCTGCAGCGCAGCAAGCTGGGTCATATCACCTTGATGATGGGCGCAGGTCTGATGCTTATGGTTCTGCTGCCCAACCCACTCTGGGGCCGGCTGCTGTTCGCCACCTGTGCAGGCGCCATCCTGTTGGTCGGTTATCTGCTTAAGCGCAGTGCGAGCAGCGCACCGCAGGCAAAAACCATACTCAAACCAAGCATGGCAAGCCACTCAACATCATGATCCATTACTAAACCCATTTTTTGTGGCGCCTTTCCAAAGGCGCCCTTTTTCGTTAGCACGACCACAGTGCCACCCCTTCCTCTCTTTTACTGCAAGCAGGCCAACTGCCATGGAGTTCATCGATTTTGCCATCGTCATCGGCTACTTTATCTTTATCGTACTGGCGGCATTAGGTTTTCGCCGGTTCGCTCTCAACAGCCGCCACTTTATCAATGGAGGCAATGCCATGCCCTGGTGGATGGCCGGGGCCACCGCCTTCATGACCCAATTTTCAGCGTGGACCTTCACCGGTGCGGCAGGCAAGGCGTTCACTGACGGCGCCACCATCCTGGCCCTGTTTTGGGGCAATGCGCTGGGCTTTTTCATCGCGGCTCGTTTCTTCGCGGCCCGTTACCGAAAATTGCGGGTAGAAACCCCGATGGATATCATTGCCCAGCGCTTCGGCCGCCCGACTGAACGTCTCTTTACTTGGCTACAGTTTCCACTCTCCACCTTGACGGCGGCCATCTGGCTCAACGGGCTGGCCTATATCATCTCGGCCATCAGCGGCATTAGCATCGCCCCCACCCTGTTGGTAACCGGTCTCTCCATCACCCTTATTTCTGCCAGCGGCGGCGCCTGGGCCGTCAATGCCACCAATGTCATCCAGCTGGTGCTGATCTTGGCCATTACCCTGATCACGGGGGCCTATGCCCTCTGGCTCGCAGGCGGTCCTGGCCCACTCATCAGCCACTTTCCTGGCAATTTCTGGCAGGGCAGCGACATATCACACAGCTCTCTACTGTTGGGATGGGTTGCCATGGTGTTGCTGCAACAGACGGTTTCGACCAACAATGCCAACGCCTGCTACCGCTTCCTGGTCACTCGTAATGAACCGGATGCCCGCAAGGCGGCGCGACTGGCTGGCGTACTGTTCATCATAGGGCCTGTGATGTGGTTCATTCCCCCCTGGTTCAGCGCTGGCCAAGGGGTCGATCTTAATAGCAGCTATCCTCAACTGGGTGCTCAAGCGATCAATGGTGCCTACCTGTACTTCGTCAGCCATATGATGCCAGCGGGCACCCTTGGACTGGCGCTGGCAGCCATGCTGGCGGCCACCATCTCACCCATGAGTACCGCACTCAATCGCAATGCCGGGATCTTTATCCGCAACATCTACCAAGCCCCCCATCACAGTGATGCCCATCTGCTCAAAGCCGGGCGCTGGGTAACCCTGCTCAATGGCCTGCTTGCAACCGTGCTGGCCTGGGTCATCGCGCAGCAAGACTCGATCGGTTTCTTCGAACTGGTTATGGCCATTAGCTCCCTGATCCAAATGCCACTGACCATTCCAGCCTTGCTAGCCGTGATCGTACGCCGCACTCCGGATTGGGCGGGATGGAGTACCGTATTGGTCGGTGCGATCGTCTCAACTAGCCTCCATCTTGGCTTTCACCCCACCCACCTCCCCACCTGGCTGGGTGGCGCAGAGCTCACCCCGCGGGAGGTAACCGATCTGACATTTGCCGTGACGGTGCTGGCTCACCTGGTTGTGACCTGCGGCTTTTTCTTGCTCACTCGTCTCTGGTATCAACCACAAGGGTACCCCCCTCACCGCGCTCGTCAGGTGGCTCAATTTTTTGCCAATCTCAAAAGGCCCCTGCGGCCCTCCGAGATAACGCTTGGCAATCCACAGCAGACCCTGCTGCTTGGCCGACTGTTACTACTGCTCTCGATCCTGATCGCCCCCCTGTTCTTGCTCACAACAAACTACCTGCATGGCCTGATCGCGCTGGCAGTACTACTAGCGGGCATCATCTTGTCTCTAAGCGCTCGTCGGGAAATGCGGTCTATCCACGGCTCAGAGCCCATAAAGTGAAAGGGGTGTCTGACGAACAGAGCAATTTCACAATCTACATCACAAAACATGAAACGTAGTTTCACTTTAATTTGATCGCGTTTTTTTGTTTTGCTATTGTTTCCACATCAAAGGGTGTTCATGACGCGTCATGAACACCAACAATGACCAAGAATTGAGGTTCAATATGCAAATTCGTCAGAGTATCCACAGCGACCACGCCAAACAACTGGACACCCAAGGGCTACGCCGCGAGTTTCTGGTTGAACAGGTGTTTGTTCCCAACGAACTGACGATGACCTACAGCCACATCGACCGGATCGTATTCGGCGGTATCATGCCGGGTCAGGCGCCACTTGCCTTCTCTAGCGATCTTGGCACTGCATTTGGAGTAAGCTACTTCCTCGAACGCCGCGAGCTGGGACTGATCAATATCGGGGGACCCGGTGTGATCGTGGTCGATGGCACCACCTATGAGATCGGTCATGCAGAAGCACTTTATGTAGGACAAGGAGCCCGTGAGCTCAGCTTTGCCAGCGTGTCCGCGACTCAGCCGGCCAAGTTCTACTACAACAGCGCGCCCGCCCACACCCACTACCCCACCCGCAAGGTTACCCAGGGTCAGGCCTCTCCAGCCACGTTGGGCGATGCATCCACCAGCAACCGTCGCACCATCTACAAGTATCTGGTACCTGACGTGCTGCCGACCTGCCAACTGGTGATGGGCATGACCCAGCTGGAAGAGGGCAGCCTGTGGAACACCATGCCCTGCCACACCCACGAGCGCCGCATGGAGGTCTACTTCTACTTCAACATGCAAGAAGAGGCCGCGGTGTTCCACATGATGGGCAAACCAGATGAAACCCGTCACCTGCTGGTACACAACGAACAAGCTGTCATCTCACCGAGCTGGTCCATCCACTCAGGTGTGGGTACTCAGGCCTACACCTTCATTTGGGGCATGGTCGGTGAGAACCAAGTGTTCGGTGATATGGACCATCTCGCAGTTAAAGACCTGCGCTAGTACTGATAATTCGCCTTACGGGGCGCGTCATCGCGCCCTGCTCATCACAACAAAGAAAGCATACTCATTCTGTGCTTAAAGGAAAAAACATGATTCTTAACGCATTCGATCTGAAAGGTAAGGTTGCCATCGTCACCGGTTGTGATACCGGACTGGGTCAGGGCATGGCTCTGGGACTCGCCCAGGCAGGCTGCGACATCGTTGGTATTAACATCGTCGAACCGACCGAGACCATCGCCAAAGTTGAAGCTATCGGCCGCCGCTTTTTAAGCCTGAAAGCCGACGTCAGTAAGGTGGAAAACTTGCCCGCGCTGGTAGACCAAGCAGTTTCACACTTCGGTCACGTGGACGTACTGGTAAACAATGCGGGTATCATTCGCCGGGAAGATGCGATCAATTTCAGCGAAAAAGATTGGGACGATGTGATGAATATCAACATCAAAAGCGTCTTCTTCATGTCCCAGGCAGTGGCCAGACAGTTTATCGCTCAAGGCAACGGCGGCAAGATTGTCAACATCGCTTCGATGCTCTCTTATCAGGGCGGGATCCGCGTGCCTTCTTATACCGCCTCCAAAAGCGGCGTCATGGGCATCACTCGCTTACTGGCCAACGAATGGGGCAACAAGGGGATCAACGTTAACGCCATCGCCCCAGGCTACATGGCTACCAACAACACGACTGCCCTGCGGGCCGATGAAGATCGCAATGCCGCCATTCTGGAGCGGATCCCGGCTGGGCGTTGGGGTGTACCAGACGACATGATGGGGCCTGTGGTATTCCTGGCCTCCGCCGCCTCTGACTACATCAATGGATACACAGTTGCCGTTGATGGCGGCTGGCTGGCACGCTAAATCCAATACCGTTTAATGAGGCGCCGCAAGGCGCCTTTTGTCATTCTCCCCTGACTGGAGAGTAAGATGTTTTTCGCTAGTGATTGGTTTGCCCAGTCAGTGGGGCTGTTGGCCTGTCTCGTTGGTACTGTGGCCTTCATGCAGCGCCAGGACAACAAGCTCAGACTCCACCTGACGCTCAACGGCACTCTGATGAGTCTGCACTTCCTGCTGCTGGGCTCTTCCGTGGCCGCCATCAACTGCTTACTTTGTGCGGTGCGCAATTGGGTATCGGGTTACTATCGAGGGATCGGCGTCATGCTGCTGTTCCTAACGCTGGCCTGGCTGCTGGTGATCCCTCAAATGACCCATCCGGTACAGATACTGACGCTGATCGGCACCACTCTGAGCACCTATGCCCTGTTTCGTCTCAACGGTATTGCGCTGAGACTGTGTATGTTAAGTAGTACCATCTGCTGGCTGAGCCACAATATCTGGGCGGGATCCATAGGTGGCATCTTGCAGGAGAGCATCTTCTTCGTCATCAACAGCCACACCATCTTCAAACTCTACCGGGCGGCCCCGCAAAATGCCTGACGATGCGGGCGAAAGCCTGCTTCTGGTATTAGCCATCGGCACCCACAGATGAAAAAAGAGCAGGCCAAGCCTGCTCTTTTCACGACAGATAAACCTCATTCGTGCTTATTGCTTGTTTCCGAACGGATAACTGTGAAAACCCAAACTGTCAGAGATCTTGGCGGCAGCATCGTGCAGTTGGGCCACCAGCGTCTCCTTGTTTTCTTCATGGAAACGCACCAGGGGCAGCGACAGGGAGAGCCCCGCGATGATCCGTCCCATGCGGTTGTAGATGGGCGCGGCGAAGCAGCGTAAACCATGCTCCATCTCTTCCCTGTCTTCGGCGTAACCCTGTTCCCGTACCTGCGCCAGCTCCACCAGCAGCTCATCGATATCCTTCAGTGTGTGCTCGGTGAAACGCTCGAAAGTGACATCCGCCAGCATGGCACGCACCTCGGTTTCGGGCCGCCAAGCCATCATCACCTTGCCAAGACCGGTACTGTATAGCGGGCGACGGCGGCCAATGCGAGAATACATTCGCAAATTGTATTCGGAGTCGATTTTGTGCAGATAGACGATGCTGTCTTCATCCAGGGTCCCCAGATGCAGTGTCTCTTTGGTCAGCTTGCCAAGACGGTACATCTGCTCATCGGCGATCTTGACCAGATCTTGGTGCTCCAGCGCCTTGGCCCCGAGTTCGAACAGTCTCAGACTGAGGACATATTTGTCGGTATCCCCCTCCTGAGAGACATATCCTAGGGTCTTCATGGTTTGCAAAAAGCGGTAGACGGTGCTTTTGGACATCATGATGCGCTGGGAGAGCTCCGTCACCCCGATCTCTTTTTGTTCCCCGAGTGCCTGTAGAATGCCAAACACCTTGAGCACTGATGAGACTGAATCGGGTGAGTTATCTAGCACAGACATATCTCCTTACAAAAAATGATTTATTGTTTCATTGTATTTGAAATACGCTGATAGTCATAGCTTCAGCAACCCCAACAGGGGTAACTCATTAAATAATAATAATAATATGTGCGATTACTCACATTCTCGCACCATTGAATTCTCACATGACCCCCTGCCAACTCAGGCTCGCTGACCTCATGTCCCTGCCGAGCCCTCTTTCCCGCTGATAAACACCCAACCTTCGCGACAAGAGAGTCGTGATCATATCCAGACACAAGACCATCGTCACAATTTAATGAAATTGTGTTTCAATTTATTTAAATCAAATCAAAAATAAATAAAATGATTGTATTACCAACACGAATTCAGCGAGAAAACGTATGTCTATCAAAGTTGCCGTCATTGGCGAGTGTATGATTGAGTTGTCCGAAAACCGGGATGGCATAGTGCGCCACTTCGGAGGGGACACCCTCAATACTGCCGTCTATCTGACACGCGCCAACCCGGATGTCGCCGTACACTATGTCAGTGCGTTGGGCACAGATCACATGAGCAGTGCCATGCTGGCCCACTGGCAACAGGAAGGCGTACACACAGAGCTGGTACAACGACTCGACCACAAACTGCCCGGCCTCTACCTCATCGAGACCGACGAACTCGGGGAGCGCACCTTCCACTACTGGCGCAACAACGCAGCGGCCCGTTACTGGCTGCAGACCCCACAGAGCGGCGAGATATGCCGCCAGTTGCAGGCATTTGACTACCTCTATCTTAGTGGCATCAGCCTCGCCATCTTGTCCGCAGAGGATCGCCAGACCCTGCTACAGCGGCTGGCCGAGTGCCGTGCGACTGGCGTCCGGATCGCTTTTGACAACAACTATCGACCGCGACTGTGGGAGAGCCAGGAAGCGGCCAGGCAAGCTTATCGCGCCATGCTGGCCTTGACCGATATTGCCTTCCTGACCCTGGATGATGAGTTCGCCCTGTGGGGCGACAGCGAAGAGGCCCAATGTCTGACCCGCACTCGCGAGCTGGGTGTCGAAGAGATCGTCATCAAGCGCGGTGCCGAGCCCTGTCTCATCGTCAAACAGGCATACCACTGCGAAGTGCCCGCCGTCGCGCTGGCAAAAGAGCGTGTGCTTGACACGACCGCAGCCGGCGACTCGTTCAGCGCAGGTTACCTTGCCGCCAGACTAGCAGGGCAATCCCTGGCCGACTCGGCGCATTATGCCCACCAGCTGGCCAGCACCGTTATTCAGCACCGTGGCGCCATCATCCCCTTGACGGCAATGCCACCCCACATGACGCCTGATCACTCCACCAACGAGACTGCCCATATCCACATGGTGTGAGCAACTCTCCGCGCTCAAGATCATCCCCGCCATCGCCATCAAGAATGCTGATGAAGTCCCCACGTTGGCACAATGCGGTTCACTTAAGCGGATCGGCATAAGATGGCGTTTATGCCAATAACAATCCCCTGCCGGTTAAGGAGCAGGGGATTGATATGGCTCTATTTCAGAGAATATTCAGGGCTGAATATCCCACTTTTTCAGCCAGCTGAGTGCCACCTGTTCGGGTTCATCGTGCACGGTGGCATCCAGCTCCAGCGGGGGAATCACTCGCGTGGCCCCCAGCTCTTGCAGCAATCCGTCCAGCCGACGGCCCGCACCACAAAAATGGTCATAGCTACTGTCTCCCATGGCAATCAGGGTATAACGCAGCCCTTTGAGCCAGGGGGCCTTGTCGGCCAGCTCGCTGGCAAAGGGCTGCAGATTGGGAGGAATGTCCCCCTGCCCTGTGGTGGCACTGACCAGCAATAAAAAACGGCCGGGGTCGATGTCCACCAGCCGTGCTTCTTCGTGCAGGGTGCAGTGATGCCCCTTGCGTTCCAGCTCATCTACCAGGGTCTCGGCCACCAGCATGGCTGCGCCATAGACAGTTCCTACCACGATATCGATCTGCGCCATTCTCCTCTCCCTGCTTGAGTCACTCTTTTTAGCAACTCTATCAGCAAGATGGCGTCAGATGCCACCGGTTCAGGGCTGAGGATCAGGCGCTTAGTAGTCGCTCTCGCTGGCGGGCCAGCCCAGCTCGGCAAACAGCCGTAGCACATCCTGACCGAGCGGCGCCTGGATCCGCATCGGCACCTTGAGCACCGGATGGGTAAAGCTCAGGGTGCGGGCCACCAGCAGCAGCCGTTCACAGCCAAAGTGGTCGCGAAAGAAGCGGTTGTGACGGCCATCGCCGTGGGTGGTATCCCCGACAATGGGGTGGAACAGGTGATCCATATGACGGCGCAGCTGATGCTTGCGGCCGGTCTTCGGGAACAATCTGACCAGGCTGTAGCGACTGGTGGGGTGCTTCTTGGAGACAGCATGAGGCAGCTCGACCTGATGCAGGCGACGGAAAGTGGTGACGGCATCCTGCGCCGGACGATCCGGGTTACTCATGGCATCGGCAATCTTGTCCAGCTGCTCCTTGAGGGGATAGTCGATCACCCCCTGCTCGGGTGCCCAGCCGCGCACCAATGCCAGGTACTCCTTGTGCACCTGACGTTGGGTAAAGGCTTCAGTCAGTGCGCGGGCAATCACCGGATCGAGCGCAAACAACAGCACGCCGGAGGTAGGACGGTCGAGGCGATGCACCGGATAGACATGGCGGCCGCCGATGAGATCCCGGGTCATCTGCATGGCAAAACGAGTCTCACCCTTGTCGAGCCAGCTGCGGTGCACCAGCAGACCGGAGGGCTTGTTGACCGCCACCAGCCACTCATCCTGATAGAGCAAGGTCAGCTTCAGGTCACTCTCTTCTCGGGTTTGCGCTGGCATCATTGTTCGATCACTTTGCCGGAGAGCAGCAGATCGAATCGGGCGATCAGCCGCAGCAGCGCTTCCACCTCGGCCAGCTGCTCTTTGTACACTTCGCTGGCCATGGGATAGAGGGAGACGCTGGTGGGCAACGGCGCCTGCAACATCACCAGTTGCTCCATGCGCGGGATCAGCACGAACTGCAGCCACTGATCAAAGCTCAGGGTATCGACACAAAAGGGCAGGGTACTTGCCAGGGCGTCGTCACCGGGATGGTCAGCTTGCCAGCGCTCGAGGCGCTGCAACTCGGCGGTGAGTTCCCCCAACAGGCCAGCTACCAGCAAATATTGATTCATCTCGCTCTCTTCCTCATAACCACAGATTGATCCGCCGACCCGACAGGGTCAGCCAGGATACCGATACATTCAGTCGCACAGCACCGGCGGTTCAGCCGGTTCTATCGACATACACGGCAGCCAGTGCAGCCTGCCGCCGTTAAAAAAGGGCGATACTATACACCTCCCCCCGCATGGCTGCCATGTTGATATCTGCCACAGCGCGCGTCTGCTGCCACTGGCT
This sequence comes from Aeromonas veronii, assembly GCA_041319085.1. NCBI lineage: Bacteria > Pseudomonadati > Pseudomonadota > Gammaproteobacteria > Aeromonadales > Aeromonadaceae > Aeromonas > Aeromonas veronii. Next base: position 3,162,318 of record CP101033.1, read on the forward strand.
ATCCTCGGCAAGGGCCTTATAATCGGCCCGCATCACCCTTAGCCGGATCTCACCATGTCTGCGACGCCGAACGCCATCAATACCTTGACCGAATTTCTGACTCAGGCTGGCACCCAGTTCCAGCTGTTTGACATGGGCCGCCAGGTGCGGCCACTGGCAAACGATACCTTTGTCCGCATCGAACAGCAGCAGGAGCCCTACCCCTGGCCGCTACAACAGCACGCCTGGCTGGGTGTGCACTTCTTCCAGCCGAGCGAGTCTCGCCACTACCTCTGGTTCCTCAAGTTTGCCCTCGATGAGCGCGGCCTGCTGATGTCAAACGGCCCCAAGTTGTTCATGGATCAGGTGGTCGAGACCCTGGGCTACAAGCTCACCGGTGATCTGAATGAGGAAAAAGCCCAGCGCTTGGCCGACAATCCCTACACCTTCCGCCCGGCAGAGGCCAAAATGGCCAGTCTGCACGCCAAGCTGGCGCGCCAGTTGGAGCAGGCCCCTTCTGCCTATTACGATGCCCTCTGCCACTATCTGGCCGCCCCCAACGACACCGGTTGGCAGACGCTGGGGCTGCAGGGCTTTGCCGATCTGGCCGAGCGGCTGCATGATGAGCGCAATCTGGCGCTGATCTGCAAGGCGCTGCCCAAGCTGCCGCAAGAGCCGCTCTATGCCCTCTGCCAGAGCCTTGAAAACGCCCCGCTGCCGCCGGCAGTACAAGGTGCCCTGCTTGAGCGGATCGGCAAGGAGCAGGAGTGCGCCGCCCCCAACCCTGAGACCCTGGCCTATCTCTGCCGCGCCATGGCCTCCTGCCCCGGCAGCACGCTGCGCAGCAACAAGCTGCTGACCCTGCTGCAAACCCAGCCGAGCCCGGCGCTGCTGCTCGCCATCGCCGGTCGGCTCTGGCCCGATCTGAAAGATGCCAATCTGCTCAGCCACTATCTGGAACAGCTCGCCTTGCAACCGACCCAGTTCTTCAATCAGGTTTTTGCCGAGTTGGTCACTTTACCGGCCCTGCGCAATGATATGCTGGCCAGACTGCGCGACCCCGACCGCAGCGATGCGCTGGGCAAGGCCATCGGTCGTCTGTTTGCCTCGGCCTGATCCCTCGCCTCACGCCACGAGGCAACACGGCGGGAAATAGAAAAGGAGATCGGGAGGACCGAGCAGGACTCCCGGTTATCGACATCACGATAAGGAAGCCCGCCTATGGGAGAGATGCTCGGAATTTTGTTGCTGATTGCCGTTGCCGGCCTGTTCTGGCTGCAACGCCAACAGGCAGAAGTGGCCTGGCAATATATGCGCCGCTACTGCCAGCACCATGATCTGCAACTGCTGTCGCTGGCCCGCCATCGGCGAGAGCTGGCCCGCAATCCCCTACGTCTGCTGACCCACTATCAGTTTGAATTCTCCAGCGATGGCGAGAGCCACTATCAGGGCACCCTCAAGATGCAGGGGCTGCACGTTGTGGGCGTTGATCTGCCACCCCATCGAATCCCCTCGGTCTGATCGCTCGTCTCGTCTCAACGCCCGGAGGCTATGCCTGTCTATAATCTCAGGGATTAAACAAAGGGAGAGACGAGATGGCACTCCTTGTCCACGATCTGCCAGCCCTGTTTGCCCAACTCGGGATAGCCAACGACGAGCTGAGCCTGCACCGCTTTGTGCACGACCATCACCTCGACAACAAGACCCTGTTGCCGGAGGCCAGTTTCTGGAATGCCGCCCAGGCCAGCTTTCTGCGCGACGCCCTGTGGCACGACTCCGACTGGTGCGAAGCGATCGACCTGCTTGATGTGATGCTGCGCCAGCCCCGCTAAGCCGCCCGCCCCTTTCCTCCCCTGCCGGCTTTGGTTAAGATCCCGCCCCGATATCGAACTCTCCTTCTCACCCAGAGCATGCTTATGTCCGCCCACGAGATCATCCGAATTGCCAACGAGCTGGCCGCCAAGGGCCTGACGCCCACCACCGCCATGATCAAGGCCCGCCTCACCCAGCCCGTGCCGATGGCCGAGCTGCTGAAAGTGCTGAGCCAGTGGAAGCAGCAGCCCGTTGCGACCGCCGAGAGCGAGATCCTGCCCGAAGCAGCGCCCCAGCCAGCACCGGCGCTCACCCTGCAGCAACTCGCCGAACAGCTCGCGCGCATCGAACAGAAGGTGGATCGCCTGACCGACCTGCTCCTCCAGCAGGGGCAGCGCTGAACCATGTATATCGTCGAACTCTGCTTTGAGTGTTACCGCGATACCTCCCTAGGCGACGCCGAGCGGGCCATCGTCAACTACCTCGACATGCTGCGTTATCAGGGCCAGATCCTCGGGCGGGAGTTCCCCACCAGCATGCACGACGACTATTTCGTCAGTCGGGTAGTCTGCCCGGAGCAGGATAGCCTGCACCCGGACAACCAGAGCGATCAGGTCAAACTGGCCGAACAGCAGCTCAATCAGGCCGGGTTATTGGCGCCAAAGCTCCATCTTCAAGGGGCGGATCTGCTCTCCGACAGCACAGATCCTTGCGGCGAGCAGGGTGAACGGCCGAGCTGGATGCTGCTCTATACCAGCTTTTTGCACAGCTGCTCGCCGCTGCGCTGTGGCGACCACTTCGCCCCCATTCCGCTCTACCAACTGCCCGCCGTCGCCAACGGCGATCAGAAACAGATCATCAAGTGGCAAGAGGATTGGGAGGCATGTGATCAGTTGCAGATGAACGGCTCCATCGCCGAACATGCGGCGCTGCACGAAATCGGCGACGTGGGCAGCCGCCTCTACCGGCGCGGCAGCGATCTGGCCAAACGGCTGGAAGTGCTGAGCGGCATCCCCACCTACTACTACCTCTACCGGGTGGGCGGGCTGAGCGCCGCCGACGAGAAGGCGCGCCCCTGTCCCAGCTGTGGCGGTGAGTGGGCACTGGCCGAGCCGCTGCACGAGATCTTCGACTTCAAGTGCGACAGCTGCCGCCTGGTCTCCAACCTCTCCTGGGATTTCAAGGATTAAGCGCGCTCCCTGCACGCGACGCCATAACAAAAGAGCCTTGCCGCATGGCAAGGCTCTTTTCGTTCCGATGAGTCACGTTGGCTCAAACCAGCATCTATTGCGGCAATGTCTCGAGCCGTTCCAGAAACGCCGGCAAGGAGGGAGCCAGTGGCAGACGGCGGCCGGAGTCGAGCCACTCCAGCCACACCTGACCACTCTCGTTATCCAGCGAGATGAGCGTCATCTCGTGGCGGGTGGTGGCGATGAAAATAGATGGCGTGCGTTTGAGCTTGCGCAGCATCAGCAGGTGACCGATGAGGTTCTCCCTGAGCAGGTCGAGATCCGCCTCGTTCCACGGCAAGATCAGTTCAAGGCGCAGCCCCTTGAAGAGGCAGGGGATGGGGCGACTGAACCAGTGCCCGAACAGGGCGATGGCGCTGGGATGAATTGTCAGCTCAAGGGCATCGGCCATGGCCATAAAATCGGCGGGTTCGGGGCGATGGTGAGGACGCCAGGCCACCCGACCATCGGCGGGCTCACCAAGTTGGCACGGAGAACGCCAGTCCGCCTCCCACTCGCACAAGGGCAGGCCTCGTCTGGCCTCGCCATCCCGTTGCCAGCGGGCAAAAAAGTGCGCCAGGGCAGACAAAACTTGATCCGACATCGAAAATCCCCACAATTGCTGGCAAAGTCCGCTATTGCACCACCAAACCCGGTAACAGACAAGGTTGTCAGCCGACCTTGCGAACCAGGATACCGAATCCGTGATACAGAGAGGCCGGCGCCCAAGCCAAACGGCTGCAACCATCCGGCCCTGCAATGGCCCGTTTTATTCCACTCATCATGAGCACATTACGTGAGCAACCCTGTGAGCAAACAAGAGAGATACGCCGGGGCCAGCGCCCTGACCGGCCTGAGCCTGGGCCAGCAATCCGATTACATCAGCCAGTACACCCCCTCCCTGCTGCAGCCGGTTCCCCGCAGCCTGAACCGGGACGACCTCCAGCTCGGTGACGACCTCCCCTTTACCGGTTGCGATGTCTGGACCCTCTATGAGATCTCCTGGCTCAACGCCAAAGGCAAGCCAATGGTGGCGGTGGGTGAAGTGACCATTCCGGCCACCAGCGCGAACCTGATCGAATCCAAATCGTTCAAGCTCTATCTCAACTCGTTCAACCAGACCCGTTGCGACTCCATCGAGGCAGTCGCCGCCATGCTGACCAAGGATCTGAGCGCCTGTGCCGGCAAGACCGTCAAGGTGACCCTGTTCCCCCTCGACAAGGCGCCACATCAGATTGCCCTGCTGCCTGGCGAGTGCATCGACGAGCAGGATATCGAGGTAAACAATTACGAGTTTGATGCGTCCCTGCTGCATGGGGCAGCCGGTAGCGAACAGGTAGAAGAGACCCTGCACAGCCACCTGCTCAAATCCAACTGTCTGGTGACCAGCCAACCGGACTGGGGCTCCGTGGTGATCCGCTACAAGGGGCCGAAACTCGATCGGGAGAAGCTGCTGCGCTACCTCATTTCGTTTCGCCAGCACAACGAGTTCCACGAGCAGTGCATCGAGCGGATCTTTATCGACCTCAAGCACTATTGCCAACCCGAGCAGTTGACCGTCTATGCCCGCTATACCCGCCGCGGCGGCCTCGACATCAACCCGTTCCGCTCCGATTTCGAAGCGGTGCCCGCCAACCTGCGTCTGATCCGCCAATAAAGGCGAGTTGCAGTAGACAGGGCAGGACACTGCCCTGTACAAGTGGCTGAAAGGATTCGATTAACCCCTTTTTCCAGCAGAAATAAGAGTGCTGGATAATAAACTCCAGACGAAACCCACTTGCTGGCCACCTGCAAACCACAGTAAACGCTGGACTCGCAGGGGGGGGCTTGGATAACATGCCAACACCTCTGCGCCGTCCTTAATCCAATGAATCAACTGTTTTTTCTGGCCATGATGATGTCCTCCCTGTCAGCTCCGAATCTGGATCTGGACAAGGAGCAACTCTCTATCGATCTGCAACAAGCGCAATCGATGGTACTGACCGATCCTGCCAGATGTGTCCAGATCACCACCGCCTTTTTGACGCGCGCAGCCAATAATCCCCAGCAAATCATCAGCAATCACCAGGAATTCGGTTATCGCGAACCCATCCTGAGTTACGGCACGGTAGCCCAGAACATCGGCGCACATCTGCTCAAAGGAGAGTGTCTGCTGCAACTTGGCCAGTATCAGGCCACCCAGCAAGCGCTCGACAAGGCTATAGCTCTGGCAGACAAAGAGGGGCAGCCGGAACTCAAGGCCCACGGCCTCTATCTCAAGATCCGCAGTCAGGCCCTCAAAGCGGATAACCAGAACACCCTCCGCGCCCTGATGGATCAACTGGACAAACAGCTGGCCGCCCCCACTCTCAAGCAGAGCCAGTTGCAGATCTATGGCCGCCTGCAGCGCACCAGCTACGACATCGAGAACCAGCACTTCGATGATGCCAAGGCCCATCTGGCAGCCGCACGGATCTGGGCAGCCAAGATGCCCAATCCCCTCGCCAGTGCCTGGGTCAGCGCCATCAGCGGCGACCTTTATCGCGCGCTGCAGCAGCCACAGCTGGCGCTGGGGGAATATATCGATGCCCAGCAACAGGCCAAAAGCCTCAACGACCCGCTCTTCCTCGGCCTGCTGTCGAACCAGATCGTCAAACTCTACCAGCAGGAGCAGGAGCCCCAGAAAGCGTTGCAATATGCCAATGAGGCGGCCAACTACTTCCACACCATCGGCAACCCTGCCCTGCTGTGCGACTCCCTGATGGTGCTGGCGCGACTCAACCGCGAGCAGGGCGACCTCAATATGGCGCTGGTCTACTTCTTCAATGCGCTGGATTTGCTCGATGAGGGGAGCAACCGGCCGCAAGCCTCCCTGCTCAAATACGAGATTGGCAAAACCTACCTGCAAAGCGGTAATCTGTCGCTGGCCAGTAACTATCTCAATGCGGCCCGTCAGTCCCACGAGCTGAGCAATGCCAAAGAGCCGCTGATCGATACCCTGCTGCTGCTCGGCGAGCTCTATCTGAAGAAACAGGAAGCCGCCATCGCCATCCTGCAGTTGGAACGTGCCCGGGCGCTGGCCAATCAGCTCGGCGATGCGCGCCGTCAGTACGAGGTATTCCGCCTGCTTTCGCTCGCCTATGAGCAGAAGGGGTATCTGCGCCAAGCCCTCGACAGCTACAAGCTCTTCCACCGTCTGGGCGAAGAGGTGCGCCAGCAGGAGCTGGCCATGGAACAGGCGGCGATCCGCGACAACTATGTCCAGGTCGAACGGGTACAGCACATCAAGGAGCTGGAACAGCGTCTGAACAACAGCCAGCACCAGCAGGAGCGCTATCTCTGGTCGAGCATCACCACCAGCCTGTTGCTGGCGCTCTTTATCTACCTCTTTTTCACCCTTTGGCTCAAGCTGCGCACTGCCCGCCTGCAACTGAAGCGGGCCGGTGAAGCCTTGCTGATCGAACCGCGCTCGGGGCTGGCCAACTGGCAGCGGCTGATGAACCGCTGGCCACGTGAGATGGCCAAACGCCAGCTGAAATCGGATCGCTGGTATCTCAGTGAACAGCCCTCCAGCGAGTTCGATGACAAGCTGCACTACCTGCTGTTCCGGGTGCCCTTTTTGGTCAACACGCTGGAGCAGCACGGCTATCAGGCCAGCAGCGAGATCGAACAGGCATTCGGTGCCTATATGAACACCCTGACCCCGCAAGATGGCCGTATTTATGACTTGCGCGAAGGACACATGCTCTACGTGGTGCCACAGCGCCACGTCAACAACCTGCATCAACTGGCGGGAGACCTGCTGACCGCCATCGCGGCCTTCCCTTGCCAATACCCGCTGGATCGCTGTATCAGCCTAGGCATCGTCAGTCATCCGTTCCTGCCCAAGGCAGCCACGGCACTCGATCACCATGGTCTGTTTGACCTCTGCTATCTCGCCCTGGCGGGAGCCATTCAGCTCAGTGTAAAATATCAGCAAAACGCTTGGCTGGAGCTGGCCGCCATCGATTGCCAGCAGGCGGCATTTTTTAATGGGGATGTGTGGCAATGCGGCCTGATGGCAATTGACAAGGGGCTGGTAAAAGTCAATTCTTCTCATGAAAAGCAATGGGTTAATTGGCCCTGCCTGGCAAGGAAGCCGGCTGCTGATAACCACCAAAAAATGTAGATAACAGACGAGGCTCGAAACCCGGTTCGACCACTGTTGCTATCCGACACCAAAAACAAGAATGACAACAGGGCGACCTGATAATGAATGACATCGCTGCAGTAGCAGGACAATTGGCCAGGCTCAGGGAATCCCTTCAGCAGAAACAGCTGGAACTTGACGGCGTGCTGTCGTTTTCCGATGCAGAGCGTGCCCGCGGCATCCAGTTTATCAACAAGTTGATGCTCACCTGCCGTGGCTTCGACCGCGAGCTGGACAATCGCTTCGCCAAGCTCAAGCAGAAACTGGATAACAATCCCGCATTTACCTCGCTGGACGACGATCTGCTGGCCATTGAAAAGCTGCTGCAGCAGCACAGCAATGCGCTGGAAGAGTCGATCACCCTGACCCAGAACGCCATCGACCTTGGCTCCAAACAGCTGAAAACTATCAAGGGATTCCCGGAAGAGACCCGCAAGTACCTCAAGGAATTTCTGGCAAGTCCCGCCGGTTACGGCATTGCCGATCACCAGAAGAAGGTGATCAAGCTGCTGGAGTTCTACCAGCAGGCGATCAAGATCCAGCTGTTGCCAAGCCAGCCCCTGTTGGCGCCGTCAGGTGCAACTCAACAAGAAAGCGATACTGCCAGCAATGATGGCCAGCCCGATGTCGACCCGTTTGATCTCAAGGATCACGTTCGCATCGCCGATGAGCTGCAGCGGCTCATCACCGAACTCGATTTTGCCGGCGCCATCGGCGAGAGCCTGAGCGATATTCGCCGCCAACTGCTGATCGGGATCAACCCTGCCTTGCTGGCGGAAACCTGCCTGCAGGTGATCGAGCTCATCATCGAAGGCACTCGCGAGGAGCGCAAAGCCTCCCGCGCCTTCCTCAGTACCCTCAACGAGAGCCTGTCCGCAGTACATATCGGATTTACCGAATCCCTCGACGAGGGGCGCGCGCTGCAAAACGAAACCCGAGAGACCCGCGAGGCGCTGGCCAACGAGTTGCAGGCGATCGATCACTCCCTGGCCAGCCATAATTCCCTCGATGCGCTCAAGCGCGCCATTTCTGGCCATATGGGCGCCATCAATCTGCTGCTGCAGGAGCGTGACAACACAGCGGCGCGGGAGCGACACCTGCTCACCCACCTCTCCACCATGGAGTCCAAGCTGCGGTTGATGAAGGAGGAGACCGCCGAGTACAAGAAGCGGCTGACCATTCAAAAGCACAAGCTGTTCCTCGACAGCCTGACCCAGGTGCACAACCGGGCCGCCCTCGACGAACGGCTGGAGCAGGAGTTCAAACGTTGGCTTCGCTACAGCACACCGCTCTGCATGGCGATCATCGACATCGATCACTTCAAGAACATCAACGACAACTACGGCCATATGGCGGGTGACAAAGCGCTGAAAGTGGTCGCCAAGGCGCTGCAGGGCGCCCTGCGTGACACAGACTTCATCGCCCGTTTTGGTGGCGAAGAGTTCGTGGTGTTGCTGCCCAACATCAACCCGGACAAGTTCCAGAAGCCGCTGGAGACCCTGCGCCAGACCATCAAGAGCATCCCGTTCCGTTTTCGCGATGCCAAGGTGGAGATCACTATCTCCATTGGCGCAACCCTCTTCAAGGAGGGGGACAACCCCTCCGATGTGTTCGAGCGGGCGGACAAGGCACTCTACCACTCCAAGAACGCAGGCCGGGATCAAGTGACACTGGCCTGACAAGCGGTTTAAAAACAGCGAACACTCTTTTCCCTATTTCCCTCCCCCCTCTGTTACCACTACTATCGATCTCAGGGGATGCCACATGGCGTCCCCTTTTCTCCCCAGGGAAAAACACAATGATAACAAATGAGTAAAGGGGAACTTATGATTACGCACATCAATCCCGTTGGCAGCATGGATTTGCTGTCACAGCTTGAGGTGGATCGCCTCAAACAGACTGCCTCCAGCGATATCTATCAACTGTTTCGCAACTGCTCGCTGGCGGTGCTCAATTCCGGTAGCCATACCGACAGCTCCAAGGAGATCCTGGAACGCTTCAAATCGTTCGATATTCATGTGATCCGGCGCGAGCGCGGGGTCAAGCTGGAACTGTTCAATGCCCCCGAGCACGCCTTTGTTGATGGCGAGATCATTCGCGGCATTCAGGAGCACCTCTTCTCGGTGCTGCGCGACATACTGTATGTCTCCAACCAGCTCGAATCGAACCGGCTGGTCAATCTGACCAACTCCACCCATATCTCCAACGTGGTGTTCGCCATTCTGCGCAACGCCAAAGTGATCCTGCCCGGCGCCGATCCCAACCTGATCGTCTGCTGGGGGGGCCACTCCATCAACGAGATCGAGTACCAGTACACCCGCGCGGTGGGCAGCGAACTGGGCTTGCGCGAGCTGAACATCTGTACCGGTTGTGGCCCGGGCGCCATGGAGGGGCCGATGAAGGGCGCCGCCGTCGGCCATGCCAAACAGCGGGTACGAAACGGGCGCTACATCGGCCTCACCGAACCCTCCATCATCGCCGCCGAACCCCCCAATCCCATCGTCAACGAGCTGGTGATCCTGCCGGATATCGAGAAGCGACTGGAGGCCTTCGTGCGTCTGGGCCACGGCATCATCATCTTCCCGGGCGGAGTTGGCACCGCCGAAGAGCTGCTCTATCTGCTCGGCATCATGATGCACCCGGCGAATGAACGGCAACCGATGCCCATCATCCTGACCGGCCCGAAAGAGAGTGCAGACTACTTCCGCGCCATCGATGACTTCATCAAGGCAACCCTGGGCGAGTCTGCGACCCGGCTCTACCAGATCATTGTCGGCGATGCGCCGGAAGTGGCCCGGGTGATGAAAGAGGCAATGCCGAAAATCCGCGAATATCGCAAATCGGTCGGCGATGCCTACTCCTTCAACTGGTCCCTCAAGATTGAGCCAGAGTTCCAGCTCCCCTTCGAGCCGGATCACGCCAGCATGGCCAGTCTGGATCTGCACCGCAACCAGCCGCCGCAACTGCTGGCTGCCAACCTGCGTCGCGCCTTCTCCGGCATCGTAGCTGGCAACGTCAAGGAAGGGGGCATTCGCGCCATCGAGAAGAAGGGCCCCTTCAGGCTGCACGGTGACAAGGAGCTGATGCACCTGATGGACAAGCTGCTGGAAAGCTTCGTCAAGCAGCAGCGGATGAAGCTGCCGGGCAGCCAGTATGTGCCCTGCTACGAAATCGTCCGCTAGGGTACAGACAGCCACATCATCGACAGAGGGGCCCATCGGGGCCCCTCTTTATTAGCAGATGCCCCGTAAACCCTAGCCCAATCGGGCGGGGATATAAGGGGAGCTAATCTGATGCGTTTGCGAGCCCGCCTATGTCTTCAGTGTCTCGATAGTCGCGCCTGCCGCACGTCCGCAGCGGTTGTTGATTTCACTGGCATGCGCTATAACTGTGCTTATATGGCGCTGTTCCAGAGCCGTATTGGTGGCAAGCGTTATACTTATTTCAGGTTATTTGAGTAAGGAGCTTGCCATGGACAGCCAAGCGTTTTCCTCAATGCTGCGTTCTTTTGCCCAGCTCGACCCAATCCAACTAGAACGCGCCCAGGAACAACTTCGTCACCATCTGCAACGTGATCAACTCCATCAGGCATTGGCAAACCAGAGCGAGGCTGTCGCAGCATGCCCCTGTTGCAATTCCTCCCATGTCATTCATTGGGGACGTGCTCGTGGTCAGCAGCGGTTCCGTTGTAAGGCATGCGGCAAAACATTCAATCAATTGGATGGTTCTGCTTTGGCGGGGCTTCATCACAAGCACAAGTGGGCTGCCTATGCTGACTGCCTCAGTCGTGGGTTGTCGCTGCGAGCCGCTGCCAGAGAGTGCGCCATCAACCTGAAGACCGCATTTCGTTGGCGCCATCGCTTTCTGCGCTACGCACTGACCACTCGAGCCAAGCAATTGGCCGGGATCGTCGAGGCCGATGAGGTATTTGTAGCCGAATCATTTAAGGGACGACGTCATCTGGATCGTCCAGCAAGGCGCCGGGGCGCGAAGGGTAAAAAACGTGGGCATATACCCTTGGTCCCGCTCTTAATCGCGCTAGATCGATATGGTCGAGAAAGTGATGCTGTGTTGTTAGATAAAAGCTTGAGTCAAATCGAACCTTCCCTAAAACCACTCCTCACGGCGGGAACAATCCTGTGCACGGATGGCAATCTAAGTTACAGCACGATTGCACAGAACGCGCCGGGCGTGATCCATAAGCGGTTGATCGCCAGCGCTCATCATCGAGTAGAAGATGATGTTTTCCACATCCAGACCCTCAATAACTACGTGAGTCGTTGGCGGGAATGGATGGCCAAATTTCACGGAGTAGGGACAGACTACCTGGAAAACTACCTTGCTTGGTTTCGAGTGGTGAACCAGGAGCCGAATACATCCTGTTCATGGCTGCTTGGCGGAGTCACTCGGCTCACCTACACGTAAAGGGAACAGCGCCGCTTATATACAGCCTGTGTTTTTAATCATGAAAAGAGCCACAAAAGTACGTATTTACCCCACCGACGAACAAGCGGCATTCCTCAATGCTCAGTTCGGCGCGGTGCGGTTCGCGTACAACAAAGCCCTTCATATTCAGCGGCACATGTTCCAGCGCCACGGGGTTTCACTGAAACCCAAACGCGACTTGAAACCCCTGCTCGCTGTGGCAAAAAAATCGCGCAAATACAGCTGGCTGAAAGAGTACGATTCACAAGCCTTACAGCAGGCGGTGATCAACCTGGATAAGGCATTTGTAGTGGTCAAGTAAAACTGGCCACGGTTTTATAAGCAGCCCAATACTGCCGCTCAGATTCATTTGGTGTCAAACCACCGTTGTAGTGATGGGGGCGAATGCTACTGTAATAGCCCATCAAATACTCACTGATGCTCTCCCTGGCATCGACCACATTTTTGTAACCATGCTCAGGAACCCATTCACTTTTCAAACTACGAAATAGCCGCTCCATCGGCGCGTTATCCCAGCAATTACCACGTCGACTCATGCTCGGTTTTATCCGATACCGCCATAACAGTTGTTGATATCGACGACTGCTGTAATGGCTGCCCTGATCAGAGTGGAACATCACCCCCTGTGGTTGCCCTCGTTGCTCATAGGCCATGGTCAGAGCCTTCATCGTCAACTCACTATCAGGCGCGAGCGAGAACGCCCATCCAATCGGTTTTCTGGCAAACAAATCCATTACTACCGCCAGATAGCCCCAGCGTTGGCCAGTCCAGATGTACGTCACATCGCCGCACCACACCTGATTGGGGGCCGTCACAGCAAACTGCCGCTCCAGTAAATTAGGGATAGTAACGTGCTCTCGTTGTGCCTTACGGTACTTGTGCTGTGGTTGCTGTCGACTCACTAATCCCAATACTTTCATTAGCTTACTTGCTCGATAACGACTGAGAGGCAATCCCCTCTCAGTCACGATCCCCGCTATCGTGCGTGCGCCAGCAGACTCATTGCTGAGTTCATGCGCACGGCGTATTTCGCTGCGCAGTTCGACAAGCTGGGGAGAAATGGTCGTTACCCTGCCAGCCCAATATTTATAACTGCTGCGGTGGATCCCGAACACCTCGCAAACACGGGCAACTGCATGGCTCTGCTTGAGTTTCTCGACTAGCGAGAACTGTTCAGGGAGTCGGACATCAAGAGAGCAGTAGCCTTTTTTAGGATGGTATTTTCCTCTTCCAAGCGACGTAAGCGCTTTTCGAGCTCACGGATCCGAAGTTGTTCTGGGGTCAGAGGTGTCGCCTTGGGAGAGTTCCCAGCTCGCTCGGAACGTAATTGACGCACCCATAGTTCCATGGCTGATTTGCTAACGCCCATCGCTTCGCAGGCCGCGCGAATGGCGTATCCCTGGTCTAGGACGAGCTGTGCGCACTCAAGTTTGAACTGAGGAGTAAAAGTACGTCGTTTTGATTGCGTCATCATGTCACCTGTCAGTGTATGAGGTGAGAGTATCACCTCTAATCAGGTGGCCAAATTCACTATGCCACTACAATTCGCCAATTTTTTCAACCCCAAGCTCAAGGCCAGGATGCCCACCTTCAAGAGCAAGCGAGGCAGGCAATCGAGCTACCACCCCAATGGCAAAGTGCTGACCGATGCCATCCTGTTACCGAAGATGACGCCCATCCGAGCTGTCATTCACCGAGATATTATCGGCGTGGTCTCCAGCATCACGGTCAGCCGTGGCCCGACAGGGAAATACTATGCCTCCATCCTTTGCGATGATGGCCGTGAGGCTCCCGCCAAGCCCTCCCTCATCACAGCGGTGACAGGCTATGATATGGGGCTGTCCCACTACCTCATTGCGTCGAGTGGCAAAAAGATGGCCAACCCGCGCCATCTTATCAACGCCAGTCACAATCTGCGGCGAAAGCAAAAAGCACTGTCTCGCAAGACAAAAGGCAGTGCCAATCGTAGTAAGGCCAAATTACAGCTGGCCGCCCTGCACGAGCGGGTAGCCCATGCTCGCGCTGATTTTCAGCACAAACTCTCTCGCACGATAGTTGACGATAACCAAGCGATCATCGTGGAGACGCTTAAAACAACCAATATGATGAAAAACCACAAGCTGGCCCGCGCCATTGGCGATGCTGGCTGGCATGGTTTTATCATGAGGCTGGAGTACAAAGCCCAAGCGGTGGGCTGCCACCTAATCAAACTCGATCAGTGGTTTGCCAGCTCTAAACCATGTAGCGAGTGCGGCCACAAGATGCCGGAGATGCCACTTCACCAACGACAGTGGGTATGTCCAGCGTGTGGGGCAGAGCATGACCGCGACATCAACGCGGCCATGAACATTCGACAGCAAGGAATATTGGAATTAAAAGCGGCGGGGCTCGCCGTTTCTGCCCATGGAGGCCAGCGTAAATCCGTCAATCTGACGGTAGCGGCCTAAGAAGTGGGAAGCCTCGCCGCTTGCGGCGGGGTGCAGTCACCTCTATGCCTCTCCGAATAGCATCAATCCCCATCAGGCGAGCGGTTTGTTACAATGGAGCGTCCCGATCGCCAAGAGTGCCCCATGTCAACTATCCGGCCACACCTGCTTATCATCGATGCCCTCAACCTCATTCGCCGTCTGCACGCGGTCCAGGCCCAGCAGGCGCTGACCCCTGCCCAGGCGCTGGTCGCCACCCGTGCCAACCTCATCAATACCTGCCGCAAGCTGCTGACCCATAGCGAGCCGACCCATGTCATCGCGGTCTTTGACGGCGAGGTGCATAGCTGGCGCAAAGAGGTCTATCCAGCCTACAAGGAGGGGCGCACCCCCATGCCCCCCGAGCTGCGGGAAGGGCTGGCGACCCTGCAGGATGCCTTCTGGGAGTGTGGGGTCGATGCCCTGCTCTCCGAGACCGATGAGGCGGATGATCTTATCGCCACGTTAGCCAGTGGGATTGCCCAGCACGGGGCAAGGGCCACCATCATCTCCACCGACAAGGGATTCTGCCAGCTCATCTGCCCGCAGATCCGGGTGCGCGACTACTTCAACAAACGCTGGCTGGATGCCGCCTTCGTCCAGCAGCAATATGGGGTCACCCCCGCTCAGCTGGTCGACTTCTGGGCCCTGACCGGTATCGGCGGTTCCAATATCAAGGGAGTACCCGGTATTGGCCCCAAAACAGCCACCCAACTGTTGCAGCAGTATGGCAATCTGGCCGCCATGCTCGAGGCCTGCCAGCAAGAGGATGCCGCCAAACCGTTGCTCAAGCTGCGCCAGCATCAGGATGAGGCGCTGCTGGCCCAGCGACTGGTACGCTTGCAGCGGGATATTGTGCTGGGATTCAACCTGCGGGACATCCGCTACCCGCCCCAGCCGGAATAGATGGCCGAACAAAAATGCAGGCAAGGGCGTGAACCATGACGAGACTCACCCTCGCTGTTGATGAAAGTAAGTAGAATGTAACGGAATGTGGTTGGTTTGCTGAGTAAATGCTATAAAGCAGCCCCATCCTCCCCTATACCCTGGAAGTGGAATCCTCTCATGTCCAAAAGAAAAATTACCGTGATCCCCGGCGACGGCATCGGCCCCAGCATCATTGAATCAGCCATCCAGATCCTGACCCATGCGGGTTGCGACTTTGAGTACGAATATGCTGATGCGGGTCTGGTTGCCCTCGAAAAGCATGGCGAGCTGCTGCCCCAGGCTACCCTGGATCTGATTGAGAAGAACAAGGTGAGTCTGAAAGGGCCATTGACCACGCCGGTC
The DNA here is from genome assembly GCA_041319085.1 of Aeromonas veronii. NCBI lineage: Bacteria > Pseudomonadati > Pseudomonadota > Gammaproteobacteria > Aeromonadales > Aeromonadaceae > Aeromonas > Aeromonas veronii. The sequence goes on from CP101033.1 coordinate 3,177,707, forward strand.
GGCGGCGGTTTTACCTCCATCAACGTATCCCTGCGTAAGAAGTTCAACCTTTACGCCAACGTGCGTCCGGTCATCTCCTTCAAGGGCACCCGAAGCCGTTACGACAACATCGACATCATCACGGTGCGTGAAAACACCGAAGGGATGTACTCGGGTGCCGGTCAGAAGCGCAGCGATGACAACAACAGCGCCGAAGCAATGAGCATCATCACCCGCGAAGGGGCCGAGCGCATCGTCAAGTTCGCCTTCGAGCTGGCCCGTCAGGAGGGCCGCAAGAAGGTCACCATCATCCACAAGGCGAACATCCTCAAGTCGACCTCCGGCCTGTTCCTCGAAGTGGCCCGTGAAATCGCCAGCCACTACCCGGATATCCAGAGCGAAGAGATGATCGTCGATGCCGCCTGCATGAATCTGGTGATGTATCCGGAGCGTTTCGATGTCATGGTCACTACCAACCTGTTCGGCGACATTCTCTCGGATCTCTGCGCCGGTCTGGTCGGCGGGCTGGGCATGGCACCGGGTGCCAACATCGGCGATGGCGCCGCCATTTTCGAAGCGGTACATGGCTCTGCGCCAGACATCGCAGGCAAGAACATTGCCAACCCGACCTCGGTGATCCTCGCCGCCATCCAGATGCTGGAGTACCTCGGCATGCAGGATCAAGCAGAGCGGATCCGCGAAGCAGTACGAGCGACCATCGAATCCGGTGATCGGGTCACTCGCGATCTGGGCGGCAGTGCATCCACCAGCGAATTCACCCAGGCCATCATCGATCGACTGTGAGTTAATTCATTGCTTTTAAAAGGGAGCTTCGGCTCCTTTTTTTTATGTTTACGATTACGTTGCCACTCCCGAAACAACAACTATGTTCAATAGATAAGAAGAACAGGGAGTGTTTTTCATGAAGGGATACGGGTGCTATCTGGTTTCGGGTCTGCTGCTGGTGTGTGGCACTGCAAGTGCCTTCGAACAGAGCCAATCAACCCAAACCGCCAAACTGCCGCAGCAGGAAAAGCAGACTGCCACCGAGGTATGGCGCTCAAGCCTGGATACCAACGACCTGCTGAAAGCGCCCAAGCCCTTGTCTTTCGGCATAGAGGTGACCACCGACAATTTTGGCAACCAGAAGGTCACCTCCTATCAGCAACTCAATTTGACCCCGGAAAAAAGCGTCAGCCTCTCGTTTGATCGCTACAAACCCAGAGTAAAGTTCAAGGCAGGCAGCATGAATACCGCCATCAAGCTCAGAGGAGACGGGGTCAAGATGCAGTTCAATCCGGTCGATAAAACCATCCCGCTGCAGATCGAGATCAAGGTGACCGACGACGAGTCATCCCTGCGCGTCGATTACCGTTTCTGATTCTCCAAGCCCCGGATAGCAAAAGGCCGACAGGTTTCCCTGTCGGCCTTGGTATTTATCGTACGGGCTGAACGCCTACATCACGCCTTGGGTTCGAGTTTGGAGACCCAGTACTTGTTGTAAACATGCACGGTGATCTCTTCCCGATCGTGATAGAGCTGCTTGGCCTGGATCACGAACGCGTTGTCGATCTCCTTGAGCATCTCGCGCAGCACTTCGATATTGTGTACCGATTCGGCATATCGCTTCTTCATCGGCAGCTTGAGGTTGAACATCGCCTCCTGACAGTCGCCCTCACGGAACCAGTCCGCAATCATGTGAACGACCCGCGCCGGTTTATCGACCATGTCGCACACCAGCCAGTAGGTGTTCTTCTTGCTCGGACGCCAGACGAAACCGTCATCCCGGATATGCTTGACCTGACCGGTATCCATCAGGGATTGGGCCATCATGCCGTTGTCGACCGCCGTCACCATCATGCCACGACGCACCAGCTGATAGGTCCAACCGCCCGGGCAAGCGCCCAGATCCACCGCCTTCATGCCGGAGCAGAGACGCACATCCCACTCTTCCCGCGGCACGAACACGTAAAACGCCTCTTCCAGCTTGAGGCTGGAGCGGCTCGGTGCATCGGCCGGGAAGCGCAGGCGCGGGATCCCCATGTGGAATCCGGAGTTGTTGAACGAGTAGGAGTAGCCCAGCAATACATGATCATTGGCCATGAAGAAGGCGTGGAACACCGGACGGTTCGGCGTCTCCTTCTTGGTCAGGATCTCATTGCTGCGAAGCGCCTGACGCAGCGGCACGGTGAACTTGCGGCAGAAGGCCGACAGCTCTTTCGCTTCGTTGGTATCCGCAGTCTCGACCCGCAGATCGCCGCAAATAGTGTAGTCACTCACGGCGTCGATGATGGGGGAGATCCTGTCGGCGACATCCAGCGCTTTCAGCTCATGGGTGACTACCAGCATCTGACGGATGAAGATGAGCTCGCGGAACGGCAGCTTGCGAGCCAGCAGGTCCGCCTGCTCCTCGTCATACAGTTCGAAGATCACATAACCGCTGTCGTCCTTGACCCGGGCGAAACCGTAGCACTGCATGTTACCGGCACGCTCGGTGATCTCTGCAGCCGCCTCTTTCTCAAAACCGGGGCGGCAATAAAGCAGCAGATTATTCATTTTTTCCTCCAAGACGACAGCCGGCCCAGATCAGGGCCGCCCATCCCAACATAAAACAGAGGCCACCGGCCGGGGTAATCAACCCCAGCCCCTTGCTGCCAAGCAGCACCATGGCGTAAATACTGCCGGAGAATCCGATGATCCCCAGCACAAAGGCGGTGCCAGCCAGGTGGATCACCTTGCTGCGCACACCACACCAACCCAGAACCAGCAGGGCCAATGCGTGAAAAAACTGATATTGCACGGCGGTATTGAACACCGCCAGACGCTCGGGCGTAATGCCGGTCGCTGCCAATCCATGGGCGCCATACGCTCCCAGCATGGTGGCCGTCAACCCGAAGAGACCGGCCAGTATCAGCCAGTGTCGATGAACATGTCGATGGATCTGCATCCTCACTCTCCCTCTCTCATCACGGCTGGCAATAAAGCCAACCCTCTCGTGCTATCCGTGCCGGGCCACAAAATGGCTGATGACCGCCGCCGCATGCTGCATATTCTCCTGCTCACTCACGCCACTGGCTTTACGCGGTTTGAAACCATGATCACCATCGGTCAACCAATGGACCGATACGGCGGGTGAGAAGGGGAAATCGGCCAGTTCGGCGCGACGACCGAAGGTATCGCGCTCCCCCTGTAACAGCAGGGTTGGCACCGCAATATGCTTGAGTACCTCGCCTCGCCAACTGTCGGGCTTGGCCGGAGGGTGGAAAGGATACCCGAGAATGAGCAATCCTGCAGCATTCATCTCACCCCCGCCTTCACGATACAGCTCTGCCGCCATCCGCCCGCCCATCGACTTGCCCGCCAGGAACAGTCTGGGATGAGCAAATGTCCGGATCATTTCACGCCAGTGTTCAAGCAATACCGGCTGCCGATCAGGCGGCCTGCGTATGCCATCCAAAGCCCGTTTGGCCATATAGGGAAAGTTGAAGCGCACCACTTCGATATCGGGGCCAGCCAGCAAGCGTGACAACTCGGCAAGAAAGGCGTGCTCCATCCCGGCGCCTGCGCCGTGAGCCAGCAAAATGCGAACGGGGGCATCAATTGCCCCCTCGCGGATCACCTCAGGCATCGGCAAGCCTTGCCCTGCGACGCGCCTCTTCCTGCTCCACCAGCTCCAGCATCCAGTCGCGGAAGGCAACGATCTTGCCCTGATCCGACTGTTGCTCCTGGCACACCAGATAGAAGGCATTTTTGCTCACCAGTACCTGCTCGAACGGGCAGATAAGGCGGCCGGCCTCAATCTCGGGTTGTGCCAGCACGCTGTGGCCGAGCGCCACCCCCTGGCCGTGGATCGCAGCCTGGATCACCATGGTGGAGTGGCTGAAGATGGGCCCCTGATTGACGTTGGGCGCATCGATGTCCAGCTGGCGGAACCAGGCCTTCCAGTCGCGGCGGGAGGTATCGTGCAGCAGGGTATGAAGGGTCAAATCCTGCGGCGTACGCAGTGGCTTGGGCCCGGTCAGCAGCAAGGGGGAACAGACCGGGATCAGGTATTCGGTATGCAGCTTGTCGCAACGTAGGCCCGGCCAGTTGCCGCGCCCGTAGTAGATAGCCACATCCACATCGTCGGTAAGCGACCCTTCGTCGAGATCAACCGCCTTGATCCGCACGTCGATATCGGGGTGGCGCTCGCTGAACTTGACCAACCGCGGCACCAGCCACTGGATGGCGAAACTCGGCTGCAAACTGACAGTCAACGCCCCCTTGGCACTGCGGGCCAGCAGCTTGTCGGTCGCCTCCGAGATGGAGGCAAAGATGTCCTTGATATCCAGGAAATAGCCCTGCCCTTCTTCTGTCAGCAATAAGGAGCGGTTTTTTCGGCGGAACAGCTTGATGCCAAGATACTCCTCCAGCGCCTTGATCTGGTGACTGATGGCAGCCTGAGTCACAAACAACTCTTCTGCTGCGCGGGTAAAGCTTAAGTGACGAGCCGCTGCTTCAAACGCCTTGAGGGCATTGAGCGGAGGTAAACGACGAGACATGACACCAGCCGACGATGAGTTTTTCTAATGGGGCGCATTATAATTTGTCGGTTGCGGGTCGACCAGTGAATAAACATAATTCGCCCAGCAATCAGTCGTCATATGGCTCACATTTTCTACTACATGTTGGTTTACATGGGTTTTTCGTGAGTCTTTCGACTGTGATTGTGGTGTTGTGTTGCTTCCTCTGCGGGAAGAGGGGCTCAAATCTCACCGGTTTGACCCAGTCTGTCATCTGAATGTGTTTGGCGCCTCCAGCTGGATGGCGCCTTTTTTGATCCCGCTATACCTTGAACTGCCCCACCAGTTGCTGCTGTTTGTCAGCCAGCGCAGCGAGCTCGCGGCCATTTTCGGCGGACGTTGCCGCTTCAGCCCGGATGGTGTGGCTCACATCGCGAATGTTGCTGACGTTGCGGTTGATCTCGTCTGCCACCCGGCTCTGCTCCTGTGCCGCCCGGGCAATCTGCTCGTTCATCTGATGGATGGTGGAGACCGACTGGATGATCTGCTCCAGCACCTGCACCGAGAGATCCACCTTGGTGAGCGTCTCGTCAGCCTGGTCATGGCCATCGCGGATCGCCTTGACCACGGCGCCGGTACCGGATTGCAGCTGGCTGATCAGGTTCTGGATCTCGACGATGGCATTCTGGGTGCGGCCTGCCAGATTGCGCACCTCATCGGCCACCACGGCAAAACCTCGCCCCTGTTCACCGGCTCGCGCCGCTTCGATGGCCGCATTGAGTGCCAACAGGTTGGTCTGCTCGGCAATCCCCTGGATCACGATGAGGATGTCATTGATGTTACCGCTGTTGGCCGAAAGCCGCTCCACCACCGGCTGGGCATCGTTGATGATGGTCATCAACTTGCGCATCGCCTCCTGGGTATCGGCCACCACATACTTGCCCTCTTGCGCCGCGGCGTCAGTGGTATTGGCAGCCTCCACCGCCGAACCAGCATTACCGGAGACTTGCAACGCCGTGGCGCTCAGCTCTTCAAATGCGGTCGCCACCAGATCGATCTCCTGATACTGGGCCTGCATGCCGCTGCTGGTACGCTCAGCCACCTGTGCGGCTCGCTCGGCACTGTTGCGCGTACCGGAGACGGTATCAATCACCTGACTGATGGTGGATTGCAACTTGTTGAGGAAGCTGTTGAACCACTTGGCCAGCTCGCCGATCTCGTCTTGCCGCTGGATCTCGATGCGCTGGGTCAAGTCCCCCTCGCCACTGGCGATATCCTTGAGGCGGGCAACCACGGCGCGGATGGGCGCCACAATCTGGCGCGCCATCAACCAGATAAAGCTCAGGGCCAATAGCGAGATCAACACCCCGATCGACAGCTGCGAGACCACGCTGCGATTGGCCTCACTGGCCAGTTCATCCTGCAGTTGCTGGGCCGAGGCCAGCACCACAGTGCGTGGCAATTCAATGTAGATACCCCATTTACGGTCGGTGCCACGCATGGATACCGGGACAAAGGTCTGCAACAGGGCGCCGTCGCTGCTCCAGCGAGTCAGCTCCTGGCCCTGAGCAAGCCACCCTTGCAGTTCACCAGCCAGCGCCTGATTGATTTGGGCAAGTTTCTCCCCCAGCGTCACGGCAAACTCGTCCGCGCCAGCCACAAGCCCATCGTGACTCACCAACAATATTTTTCCCTTACCTTCATAGAGCTCCTTGTCCATGGAGGAGACCAGATTCTGCAAGGTGGTCAGAGAGATATCGACACCCACCATCCCCAGCATGGTCTCCTGCTCCAGCAGCGGGACCGTCACCGAGGTCATCAGTATCTGCTTATCGCCCACATTATCGAAATAAGGCTCCAGCAGGCAGAGGGCCCGGGAACGAATGCTGCAGCGATACCATTCGTTTTCAACGCCACCGGCCGCGGTTGGGCTCTCGTCAGCCAGCACCTCCTCATTTTGCACCTCGGGCACCAGCTTGCCGTTGTCGTACGCCCAATAACTGGCGAAGCGCCCCTTGTCGTTGGAACCCAACGCCGTTGAGCCCTGATAATTGCTGTCCTCCCCATCCAGCTGGTCAGGCTCGAACACTGCATAGACACCGAGCAGGTTGGTCGATGAGGCCGCCGCATCTTGCAGTTGCTGATTGATCGCCCCGCGCAGCGCCTCCGAATGAACGAAGTTGTCGGCTGCATTCTTGCGCTGGAACAACACGCTCTCGGCCAGCAAGCTAGCCCGGAAATAGGCCTCATCGAGATAGCTGGTCACCTTGGCCGCCTGCTCCGAGCCCATCGCCTTCATCCAGTTCTCGGCCGACTGCTGCGCCTCGTGCATGGTGGCTTGCCGCACCTGCTGCTGCATGTTGTTCGCGTTGTAAATCGAAGAGGCAACCAAGGCCGCGGCTGTCACTAACAGGCAGCAACCGGCGATCAGGGTAATCCGACCCTGGACAGAAAGAGCGCTCATGCCAATATTCCTACGTCATACAGAGAGAGATGGATAGATTATCGACTTTATAAACAAAAACTTAACCATCTCACAGCAAATCCAGCGAGAGTTGATTAACTTCCCCCTCTTTTGGCAAACCCACCACCAATCCCAACAGGCGAACCGAACGTCCTTGTGCCCGTTGCAGCCCCTCTTTGAGCAGGGGAACAAACAAGGCGGGCAAATAGCCACCCTGACTGCGATAGACGGTGGTCTGGTGGAAGTCGGCAAACTTGAGCTTGATCCCCTGCCCCATCACCTGCTCGGCAGGACACGCCAGCTGAAATCGCCGCTCCAGCTCTGGCAGCAGTTGCTGTAATACCGCCAGGCAGGCGGCTTCGTCACAGAGATCACTTGCCAACGTGGTCTCCACCCCGATGGTTTTACGGATCCGGTGCGCCTGCACCGGTTGCTCGTCCAGTCCCCAGATCCGGGTCGTCAGCATCGCCCCCAGCTTGCCAAAATGACTGCACAGCTCATCCTCCGACAAGGCCCGCGCATCCTCGCAGGTGTAGAGCCCCTGCGCCTCCAGCCGCTCGGCGGTCTTGCGCCCCACCCCGGGCAGTTTGCCGAGGGGCAACTGGCAGACAAACTCCGCCACCTCGTCGGGACGAATGACAAACAGACCATCGGGCTTGCGCTGCTCCGAGGCGAGCTTGGCGAGAAACTTGTTGGGGGCCACACCGGCCGAGGCGGTCAATCCCAGTTCGGTGACGATGGCTTGCCGGATCTCTTGTGCCATCAGGGTGGCACTGCCACCACAACAGCGGCTGTGGGTTACATCGAGATAGGCTTCATCCAGCGACAGCGGTTCAACCTGATCGGTATAACGGAGGAAAATGGCCCTGAGCTGGCGGGAGATATCCTTGTACACCGCCATCCGTCCCGGGATCAGTACCAGCGGTGGGCAGAGTTTTTTCGCCAGTGCACTCGGCATGGCGGAGCGCACCCCGAACCGGCGCGCCACATAGTTGCAGGTCGAGATGACACCGCGCCGCTCGGAGGCCCCACCGATGGCAAGCGGTACCTCCCGCAACGCCGGATTGTCCCGCATCTCCACCGCGGCAAAAAAGCAGTCCATGTCGATATGGATGATCTTGCGCATACCACTGTATAAATAAACAGACATGGCACCATCTTACTCCAAGGATAACCGCAGCTCTATCTCTCTCGTTGCGGCTAAAGTGGTAGACTCCAAAGAGACCTTTACTACCACAATGACAAGGAGCGTTCGGGATGAAATATCTTTGGCTGGGACTCTGTTTGCTGCCGTTGACCGGCATCGGCAAGAACAACCCGACGGCAGAGTGCCGCTGGCTGTACGACCGGATTGAGATACTGGAGCAGGCCATCAAGAAAGGGGACACGCTCGGCACAGAGCAGGAGTTGTCACGCTGGCGTGAAGAGTTTCGCAAGAAGAAGTGCAAACTGTACGACTACTGAGCCGGACAAGATGGCGTGACCGACAACGCCTGATAGCAAACGGGCCCCGCTCAAGATGACCGGGGCCCGTTTTTCAACGCATGGCCAGCTTGATTCAGCAGCAGAGTGCGCTCAAGGCAGCACCATAGGGCCAGCGACAGTGGCTGCCACCTCATCCCCGCGCAGCACCCGAACCAGTTCGAGCGCAAACTCGATGGCACTGCCCGGCCCCTGACTAGTGATAAGGCGATGAGTCTCATCCCTGACGACCCGCTCATGTGACAGCTGCGATGTCGGTAGTCGGGACTGAAAGCCGGGATGACAGGTGACGATGGTACCCTCCAGCAGACCATGATGTTGCAACACCACCACCGGGGCGGCGCAGATGGCCGCACGCCAGCGACCAAGAGCAGCCTGCTCTTTGAGCAGATCGATGGCCAGCGGGGTATCGCGGATCACTTCACTGCCGGGCAAGCCGCCGGGCACCACGATGGCTTCAAAGTCCCGACGGGTCAGCTCGTCGATATGACAATCGGCCACCAGCTGTACCCCGCGCGACGCTTTCACCTGCCGGGATCCGGCTGGGCAGCAAGAAGCCAGCACCACCTCGATGCTGGCGCGCACCAGGGTATCGACAATGGCGACCGTCTCTATCTCTTCCGACCCGGGGGCCACCAGCACCAATACGCTCATTCCTGCCTCCTTGCTGCTTGCTCTGCCATGTAAAAGGTCAGGCGGCCTGACTCTTCTCTTTGATCGCCTGATAGAGACCCTGATTGACCGGTACGGCGATGCCATGCCGGGCCGCTTTGGCCAGCAGGAAGCCAGTGATAGCCTCAATCTCGGTCTCGCGTCCCAGCTCCATATCCTGATACATGGAGGAGTAATTGTCAGCGGTCAGTTCCACCACTGTCATCACCCGGCGCTGCAACTCGTCGGCCGTGGTCGCAATCCCTTCGGCGCACATCACATCCGCCACTTCCACGCAGATCTGCTGCAGGGCATCGGCAAAACGGGGGCCTGCCAGCTCGCCGTTTTTCAGCTTGTAGAGGGCAGTGAGGGGATTGATGACACAGTTGATGGCCAGCTTTTGCCACTGGCGCGCCAATACCTGCTCATCCCAACCCGCCTGACCCAATGCCAGCGCCAGCTCATCCGCGAGCGCGGCGTGGGCCTTGGCGGCTTCATTGATCGGGCCGAGCCAGGTTTCGCCCTTGCCAGTATGTCGGAAGACAAAATGGCCGCACTGCATGGCGCCATGGCTGGTGACACCGGCAATCACCGGATTGTGCGGGAACATCTCGACCACTTGCTCGGCAATGCCCATCCCGTTGTGCAGCAGCACGATCGGCACGCCGGCATCGAGCTTACCCACCAGCGGCGTCAGTGCGGCCATCAGCTGACTGGCCTTGGTCATCACCAGCAGACGCTGGATCTTGCCGGGTTTGCTGACAAATCCGCGCTCGATATTGAGCAGTTGAACATGCCCCTCCAGCGAGGTGAAATCGATCCCCGGATGGAGCGTGGACTTATGATGTTCGCGCAACAAGACACGGGTAGATTGACCGCTGATGGTCAGCAGGGAGGCAAAAACGCCGCCGAGGGCGCCACAACCCAACAGTGACCACTGCGGGATCACAGGTGGCATAACAGGCTGTCGGGAATTTTTTAATCCGCTTGGCATGGTGTGACTCTGTCAGGGTAAGGGTTGCAATCCTCTCAACCTGTTACCGGGGATAAGTGAAGAACTCGCAGGCGGACACTAACGGGTCCATCCATCCTGTGCGCAGGGGATTCTAGCAGAGCAACCCCATCAAAATCAGCAAATTTGCCTGTTTTCTGGTAGATTTGCCCCCCGATAACGCAACATGAGGAGCTCCGGCTATGCCGTCATTCGATATTGTCTCTGAAGTCAAAATGAACGAGGTGTTGAACGCAGTCGACAACGCCAATCGTGAACTGGCCACCCGTTTCGATTTTCGTGGGGTAGAAGCCAGCTTCGAGTTGAACAAGGAAGAGGTAAAACTGGAAGCCGATGCCGATTTCCAGCTCAAGCAGATGGTCGAAATCCTGCGCGCAGCTCTGCTCAAGCGCAACATCGAAAACAGCTCCATGGAAGTGGGTGACTCCGTTCACTCCGGTAAGCGCTTCCACCTGACCGTCAAATTCAAGCAGGGGATCGAGAAAGAGATCGCCAAGAAACTGGTCAAGCTGATCAAGGACTCCAAGATCAAGGTACAGGTCGCCATCCAGGGTGATGAAGTACGTGTCACCGGCAAGAAGCGCGACGATCTGCAAGAGACCATGGCACTGGTCCGTGGCGCCGAACTGGGTCAACCGATGCAGTTCCAGAACTTCCGCGACTGATTGGCCCGGGCGCTTTCTCTCTTCGCGCCCATCCAATCGAGCAGAAATAAAAAAACCGGAGCCAAGGCTCCGGTTTTTTGTACCCCAAGTTTTATTAGAACTTGTAGGTAACAGAGAAGTAGTGACTGAAACCGGTAGTCTTCAGGTGATTGGTTCCATCGAAAGAGTGACCATTATCGATACCGTAGATTTCGTTGAAGTACTTCAGACCGTAACCAACGGCGTAACGGTCGGAATGCCAGTAGATACCGTGGAAGGTACCCAGGCCGTCGGAGTGAGTAGACTCTTTCATGCCCCAGGTGTAATCCAGATAACCTTGGTAGGAGACGAAGCTACCGTTAGAGAAGGTGTAGAAGGGTTTAAACCAGTTCATGGAGAACTGTTGACCATTCCAACCTTCACCACCAGTGTATACTTTCTCACCTTTATCATTGATGATGCCTGATTCGTTGACATGGCGTTTGTACAGGTTCATGCCAACCTTGCCAAACCAAGGTACCTGTACGTCAGTACCCAGACCAACCATGGATTCAAACAATCCATGTGGGCCACCCACGCTAAACAGAGAGGCAACATAGACTTCTTGCACCGGACCAAAAGAGAGATCCTGGCCAGTCAGTGCATCCAGAGACACTCGCGGTGCAAACTTCATGTAAAGGTTGTCACCATCGTGCTTGTCACTGTGCTTAGAGTCGAAAATATCGAAAACGTCGACATAACCATACAGATCAAAAATACCGGAACGACCACCAAACTCCATCTCGAAATAAGTGTCGTTATAGCCGCCTTTTTCGTTGCTATAAGGCATCTGGTCAATGGTATGCATAACGTTGAACTGCATCCATTTGTAGTCATTCTTGTGGATATCACCGCTGTAGTCAGCAGCAAAGGCTGGGGTAGCGGCAGCAGCCAGCAGACCGGCAGCGATCAGAGTCTTGGTAAATTTGGCCATTTTATTGGTCTCTTGTGCGTTAGTTGAGGTTTTCCGTAGCCTGCCCACAAGGAGCGAGAGGGATTCTAATCAAATAAAATTGGGGGTGAAACAACTTCTCGGGAACTTTATCCGGAAGTGTGAATCTAATCACCCCCGATTCTACGCAAACGCTTGCTATTTGTCAGCCGTTGAGAGCAACTCACGCCCTTTTCTGGCTACTAGCACAATCAACAACAACACCGGCAAGCCCAATAAACTGGTTCCGATAAAGAAGGCACTGTAGCCAATCTGCTCCACAACCTGCCCGGAAAAACCGGCCAGCAACTTGGGTAGCAGCAACATCACCGAGCTGAACAGGGCGTACTGGGTCGCCGAAAAAGCGACGTTGGTCAGGCTGGAGAGATAGGTCACGAAGGCCGCAGTAGCGATACCGGCACTGAGGTTATCGAGCGAGATGATCAGCGTCAGCAGCTCCAGGTTGTGACCAACCTGATTGAGCAGGGCAAACAGCAGGTTGGTGCTGGCGGTGAGCAGCGCCCCCAAAAACAGGATGCGCAGCGTGCCAAAGCGCATCACCAGCACGCCCCCCAGCGCAGCGCCCACCAGCGTCATGATGACGCCAAACACCTTGGTAATCGTCGCAACCTCGGTCTTGCTGAACTGCATATCCACATAGAAGCTGTTGGACATCACCCCCATCACCACATCGGCAACCCGATAGCAGGCGATAAGCAAAAGGATCAGCAGCGCCGATCTCCCATAGCGACGAAAGAAGTCAGCAAATGGACACCAGACCGCTTCGTAGCCCCAGGCTCCCGCACTCGCCAGCAGCGCAGGCCACCCTTTTTCCAGCAGCAGTGCCTTGCGTTCGGCCTGTTGTTTGCCCTGCCCGGCCAGATCGATATCCGGCTCGTGGCAGAACAGCGTGGTGATGACCCCGAGTGACATCAGGCCCGCCATCACCAGATAGGTGACCTGCCAGCCACGATAGTCATAGCCGCTGTTGCTGCCAAACCAGGCCGCCAGCGCCAGCGCACCGGCACCCGCCATGATCATCGCCAGCCGGTAGCCGGTCATGTAGGAGGCCGCCATCGCCGCCTGCAGCCGCTCGGGGGCGGATTCGATACGATAGGCATCGATAACGATATCCTGCGTGGCCGAGGCAAAGGCCACCAGCAGGGCAAACAGCGCCAGTTGGGCCAGCTCGGTCTTGGGATCGCAGAACGCCATGCCGACCAGCGCGGCGGCAATCAGCAACTGGGAGAAGAACATCCAGCTGCGACGACGCCCCAGCAGCGTGGAGAGCAACGGCAGCGGCATGCGATCCACCAGCGGCGACCACAACCATTTAAAGCCATAGGCGAGCGCCACCCAGCTCATGTAGCCGATATCGGTCAGGCTGACATCGGCCTCACGCAACCAGAATGAGAGGGTACCGAACACCAGCAGCAGCGGCAGACCCGATGAAAAACCCATGGCAAAGAGAATAAACACCCGAAATTCGAGATAGACGGCGAGGGACTCTCTCCAGCTTGGTTTGCGGATCATGTTCAACTACCTGACGACGTTGGAAAAGTGCGTCATTTTGGCAGGTTGATGGCAGATAGCCAAGGCAAGCAAAGCGATAGGCAAAAAGAAGTCCGGATAGAGAAAAGGCACATTCCAAGCGGGATGTGCCTTGCATAGTGTGTGACGAGCGCGCGGTGACGAACCACGGATGGCGAGGGTTACTTACCCGCTTTCTTATCGACTTTCTTGTCCGCCGGGGTTTCTGCCAGCAATACCACCTTTTTCAGGATGATGGGGCTGGTCGGCACATCGTTGGCACGCAGAATGGGGCTGTAACCGGTCTGCACCTGAGCCAGCTTGTCCAGCACCTCCATCCCCTGCACCACCTGGCCGAACACGGTATAACCGGCGGCACCATTGGCGTTGAGGTTGTTGTTATCGACCAGATTGAAATAGAACTGGCGAGTGGCGCTGTCGACCGCCTGGGTACGGGCCATGGCGATGGTGCCACGCTGGTTGGGTAGACCACCACGAGACTCGTTGACCACCGGCTCATAGGTAGGCAGTTGCTGGAACTGCTGGTTGTAGCCGCCCCCCTGTACCACGAAGTTCTGGATCACCCGATGGAAGATGCTGCCATCGTAGCTACCATCGGCCACGTAGCGCAGGAAGTTCTTTACCGTCTGCGGCGCCTGCTTGGACGCCAGCTCCACCACGATATTGCCGTGGTTGGTCTCCATTCTGACTTTCGGGCCCGCGAACGCCAGCGGGGTGATAAACATGACCAGCAACCAGATTTTTTTCATCATCAGACCCCTGCACCGTTCGGTTGACCTTTCAGATAACCGCGCAGCGCCTCGTCGGCCATGATCTGCTGCAGTGCGCTACCCAGTTGCAGGTTGAGGGTGGATTCCAGATCCGCCATGCTTGGCTCGCTCGGGCTCTCCTTGCTGGAGGACATGTTGAACTGCTTGGTCAGACGGTTGCCCTGAAAATCGGCGATCACCTGCAGGCTGACGCGAGATTTGGTGACATAGGTAAAGGTCTTCTCTTCCACATTAACTGCGGCGTTGGAGATCACCAGCGTCAGGTTGGTGGTGCCACTGTTGCCCACCTCCAGGCCCTGGCTGCGCAGCCCTTCGGCCAACCGCTCGGCCATCAACAGATTAAGCGGACGCTCGCTATTGACCAGTACCGGCGCTTTCTCTTTATGTTTGATGGAGAAGACGTAGGCAGCCGCACGCTTGTCTACCCCTTCCATGGTGATGCGATTGCCAGAGTAGTATTGCTGGTTGGCGGGGATCACCTGCGGATTGAGCAGCGCCGTCTCCGGCCAATGAGTGGCACACCCGCCCAGCATCAGGGCGGCCAGCAGCAAGAGTGACTTTTTCATCATGGTTTTCCTTTGGCTTTAGCGTTTGATGGCTTTCAAAATAACGAATTTGCTGTTTGACGCAACGACTTGTGCGTTGGCAAACAAGCGCTTGAGTTTGTTGTGATAGTCCAGATGACGGTTGCCTACTATCCAGAGTTCCCCCCCCTGAGGCAACACCCGGTGCGCATCGCTGAACATCTGCCAGGCGATATGATCGGTGATCGCCTGCAACTGATGGAAAGGAGGGTTGCAGAGGATCCGATCCGCCGAGCCGACCGCCACCCCGTCGAGACAGTTATTGACCATAAAGCGGGCGCGCGGCAGAGCATCGGGCAGGTTGTGCTCGACGTTGAGCCGGGCCGAGGCGACCGCCATATAGGATTCATCGATAAAGGTCACCTCCACCTCGCTGTCTTTGGCGAGCAGCGACAACCCCAGCACCCCGTTGCCACAGCCCAGATCGATCACCTTGCGGGCACTGTGGATGGGCAAGTTGTCCAGCATAAAGCGGGCACCGATATCGAGACTGGTGCGCGAGAAGACATTGGCATGGTTGTGGATGAGCATGTCAGTTCCCTCCAGCGGCCACACGGTCGGGAAGGGATTGGCCAGCGCGGGACGCTCTGCCTGCGGCTCGCAGTGAATGAGACGCGCCTTTTTCCAGGCCAGCGAGGTACGAGTAGGCCCCAGATACTTCTCGAACAATTTAAGCGTAGAGGTATGAATATCCTTCGCCTTGCCAGCAGCGATGACGCGGGTTGCCGGTGTCACCACCTCCCGCAGCGCCAACAGTTGCTGCTCCAGCAAAGCCTGATATTTGGATACCTTAATCACCACCAGCTCAGGGGCATCGGGCAGCGGCGCCAGCGCATCCTGCAAGCGGATCCCGCCCGCATCCAGCCCGTTTTCGGCCAGATTGGCCAGGGTCGCCCGCTCGCTGATGTAGGAGTCGGTGACGCAGCAGGGGGAGTGCGGGTGCAGATAGGCGGCCAGCGCGCCAAAGTTGTCATTCATGATGATGACGGGGCCCGCCTGCTCGAGGGTGGACTCCGCCAGGGTATTGATCAGATATTCGTCAGCCGCATCCCAGGCTTGCAGGGTCTCCTGACTCTGGCGCGGATAGCGGTAGAGCGTGAGCTGGCAATGGGGAGTGTCGAGAAGGGTTTGCATAGGAAGAGTCCAACCTCGGCTTGATTCGTGTATCCAGGCGCCAGGGGCGACGCAAAGTGGCGCTATTCTAGCGAGGAGCAGGAATTTCACCAGTTCGATGCGTATTAAGAGGACAACTGACCGGTGATTTCCCCCTTACGGGGGCTTATTCCATCGCGCGACTGCCGATAGAATGGCCCGACATTCACTCTGGAAACCGATCCGATGACCATCCAACAACTGATTGAAGCCAAGCTGACCGCCGCCCTCTCCCCCACCGTGCTGGAGGTGATCAACGAGAGCCACATGCACCGGGTGGAACCGGGCTCAGAGAGTCACTTCAAGGTGGTGATCGTCAGCGAGCAATTTGCAGGGCAGCGGCTGCTGGCCCGTCATCGGCAGGTCAATGCCGTGCTGGCCGACGAGCTGGCCGGCGCGATTCATGCACTGGCGCTGCATACCTACACAGAGCACGAGTGGCAGGAAAAAGGCCACGCCCCGCGCACCCCGAGCTGCGTTGGCAAACCGTCACTCTCCTGAGCCCCGCGCTCATCCTTGCATAGGCGCTCTGCACACAAAAATCTAACAAACCACCCCTATACCCCCCCAAAAAAAACGACATCAATAGGGGTATTTTCAAACATTACAGGTTCTTCTTAACCGTCTACACCCAACAACAAATACCCCCATCGAGGTATCTAAATAAAAAACCTTTAAAACCACTACTTACAAGGGGTTCTGGCGTTATTCATTACAAGTTAATTTTGTGATGGCACGGGGGGTTTTGCCCATTTGGCATGGCAGAAAATGCACCTTAAGTGGTAAACTCTGCCACCTCTGAGTGAGCTTGCATGTTGAATAATTGTTGGGCCTGACCGTCTGGCGCAACCACAACATCAACACATTCAACCACCCGTCGTGATGTATTTCTCGGCGCTAACCAATCTCTCCCGTAACGGTAGTGCAATTGAGTATGATTACAATCAAAAGAGGACTGGACATCCCCGTGCTGGGTGCGCCAGAGCAAGTAATCTACGATGGCCCCGCCATCACCCGTGTTGCGACACTGGGCGAGGAGTTTGTGGGGATGCGACCTACTATGTTCGTCAAAGTAGGTGATCGCGTCATCAAAGGTCAGGATCTTTTTGAAGACAAGAAGAATCCGGGCGTTAAATTCACAGCTCCTGCCACCGGTGTGGTTTCAGAAATCAACCGTGGTGCCAAACGTGTTCTCCAGTCCGTGGTCATCGACCTCGATGGCTCCGATGAACAGGTGACCTTTGAGCATTTTGCCTCTGCCGAGCTGGCCAAGCTCGAGCGCAGCAAGGTGCAAGAGATCCTGGTCGCATCAGGTCAGTGGACTGCGTTTCGTACCCGTCCGTTCAGCAAAGTCCCCGCGGTAGGCTCCGCCCCGCGCGCCATCTTTGTGACGGCAATGGACACCAACCCGCTGGCAGCCAATAGCGATCTGATCATCAAGGAACAGCCACAAGCCTTCCTCGATGGCTTGGCCGTATTGACCCGTCTGACCGACGGCACCGTTTACGTCTGTAAAGGGGAAGGCAGCCTGCCCCACTCTCCGCTGGCTCAGGTCAAGGAAGAGATCTTCGTTGGTCCGCACCCTGCCGGTCTGCCAGGTACCCATATCCACTTCCTGGATCCGGTCAGCAGCACCAAGGTGCAGTGGCACATCAACTATCAGGACGTGATCGCATTCGGCAAGCTGTTCACCACCGGCCAGATTTGCACTGACAAGGTGATCGCGCTGGCAGGCCCGAACGTGCTCAAGCCGCGTCTGCTGCGTACCCGCATGGGTGCCTGCATCAGCCAGCTCACCAACAACGAGCTGCGCGCTGACGAAAACCGCGTCATCTCCGGTTCTCTGCTGAGCGGTGCCAAGGCTGACGGTGTTCACGACTATCTGGGTCGCTACCACAATCAGGTTTGCGTACTGGGCGAAGGTCGCGAGAAAGAGTTCCTGGGCTGGATCAACCCCAGCGCCAACAAGTTCTCCATCACCCGCACCACCCTTTCTCATCTGATGAAGGGCAAGCTGATCAACTTCACCACCACTACCAACGGTAGTGACCGTGCCATGGTGCCTATCGGCAACTATGAGCGGGTGATGCCACTCGACATCCTGCCGACCCTGCTGCTGCGGGACATGATCTCCGGCGATAGCGATGGTGCGCAAGCACTGGGCTGCCTGGAGCTGGATGAGGAAGATTTGGCGCTCTGTACTTTTGTCTGCCCCGGCAAGACAGAGTACGGCCCAGTCTTGCGTGAGTGCCTGACCAAGATTGAACTGGAAGGTTAAGCGATGAGTTTCAAGCAACTTCTTGAAAATATGGAACACCACTTCGAACCGGGTGGAAAGTACGCCAAGTACTACGCCCTGTTCGAAGCGGCGTACACCCTGTTCTACACCCCGGGTACCGTTACCCGCAACGCCTCCCACGTTCGTGATGCGCTCGATCTGAAGCGCATGATGATCATGGTGTGGCTGGCCGTGTTCCCGGCCATGTTCTGGGGCATGTTCAACGTGGGTAACCAGGCGATTGCCGCCATTGCCCACATGGGCTCGGCTGCGGGTGCCAGCAGCTGGCAATATGCGCTGGCCACCATGCTGGGCGCCTCCCTCGATCCGGCAGTTGCCGGTATCGGCAGCAAGATGCTGATTGGCGCCACCCACTTCTTCCCGATCTACCTGACCGCGTTCCTGGTCGGTGGTTTCTGGGAAGTGCTGTTCGCCATGGTGCGCAAACACGAGATTAACGAAGGCTTCTTCGTGACCTCCATTCTGTTTGCTCTGATCGTGCCGCCCGAGCTGCCCTTGTGGCAAGCTGCGCTGGGTATCACCTTCGGTGTGGTGATGGCCAAAGAGGTGTTCGGTGGTACCGGCAAGAACTTCCTGAACCCGGCGCTGGCTGGTCGTGCGTTCCTGTTCTTCGCCTACCCGGGCCAGATCTCCGGTGACGCCGTATGGGTTGCCGTCGATGGCTACTCCGGTGCAACCGCGCTGAGCC
The DNA here is from genome assembly GCA_041319085.1 of Aeromonas veronii. Taxonomy (NCBI): domain Bacteria; kingdom Pseudomonadati; phylum Pseudomonadota; class Gammaproteobacteria; order Aeromonadales; family Aeromonadaceae; genus Aeromonas; species Aeromonas veronii. Next base: position 3,196,455 of record CP101033.1, read on the forward strand.
AGTGGGCCCAAGGCGGCCAGATGGCGCTGATCAACGGTGCAACCGGCCAGGCTATCAGCTGGATGGACGCTTTCCTCGGCAACCTGCCGGGTTCCATCGGTGAAGTCTCTACCCTGATGATCCTGCTGGGTGCGGCCATGATCGTTTACATGCGCATCGCCTCCTGGCGCATCATCGCCGGTGTGATGATCGGTATGATCGCCACCTCCCTGCTGTTCAACGTCATCGGTTCCGACACCAACGCCATGTTCAACATGCCGTGGCACTGGCATCTGGTACTGGGTGGCTTCGCCTTCGGTATGGCCTTCATGGCGACTGACCCTGTCTCCGCTGCCTTTACCAACAAGGGCAAGTGGTGGTATGGCGCCCTGATCGGCGTAATGGTCGTGCTGGTGCGCGTGGTCAACCCTGCGTTCCCGGAAGGCATGATGCTGGCCATTCTGTTTGCGAACCTGTTTGCCCCCCTGTTTGACCACTTCGTCGCTCAGGCAAACATCAAGCGGAGGATTGCTCGTGGCGTTTAATAAAGATTCAACCCTCGGCACCGTCAGCGTGGTCACCGGCCTCTGTCTGGCCTGTTCCATCGTGGTATCCGTTGCCGCTGTGGGCCTGCGTTCTACCCAGCAGGAAAACAAGGCGCTCGACAAGCAGAGCAACATTCTCGCCGTAGCCGGTGTGGATGTGAGCGAAGTGGCCAAGCGCGACCTTGCCAAACTGTATGGCGACAAGATCGAAGCCCGTCTGGTAGATCTGACCACCGGTGATTTTGTTGACGGCGATGCCGACAACTTCGACACCAAGCAGGCAGCCAAAGATCCGGCCCGCAGCATCCGTCTTGCCGCCGCTGACGACAAGGCCAGCCTGCGTCAGATCTCCAAGCAGATCCCGGTATTCTTCGCCAAGGATGCCGAAGGCAAGATCGACAGCATCATCCTGCCCATCTACGGTCAGGGTCTGTGGTCGACCATGTATGCCTTCGTCGCCGTCGCCGCTGATGGCCAGACCATCAAGGGCATCACCTACTACGACCACGGTGAAACCCCGGGCCTGGGTGGCGAGATCGAAAACCCGGCCTGGCAGGCGCTGTTCAAGGACAAGAAACTGTTCGACCAGAATGGCATGCCGGCGCTGCGCGTCATCAAGGGCCATGCTCCGGAAGGTTCCGAGCATGATATCGATGGCCTGTCCGGCGCTACCCTGACCGGTAACGGCGTACAGCATACCTTCGACTTCTGGATGGGTCCCAAGGGCTTCGGTCCTTTCCTTGCCAAGGTTCGTGCAGGAGAAATCAACAATGGCTGACAAGAGCGAAATGAAGAAGTTGCTGTTGACGCCTGTGCTGGGCAACAACCCCATCGCCTTGCAGGTGCTGGGTGTCTGTTCTGCACTGGCGGTTACCAGCCAGATGAAAACTGCGTTTGTAATGACCCTGGCGGTCATGGCGGTCACCGCCTTCTCAAACCTGTTCATCTCCCTGATCCGCAACCAGATCCCGAACAGCGTCCGGATCATCGTGCAGATGGCGATCATCGCCTCACTGGTTATCGTGGTTGACCAGGTGCTCAAGGCCTATGCCTATGACATCTCCAAGCAACTGTCGGTGTTCGTGGGTCTGATCATCACCAACTGTATCGTGATGGGCCGCGCCGAAGCCTACGCCATGAAGAGTGCCCCGCTGCCCTCCTTCCTGGATGGTATCGGTAACGGTCTGGGCTATGGCGCCATTCTGCTGAGCGTGGCGACCGTGCGTGAACTGCTGGGCTCCGGCACCTGGTTCGGCATCGAACTGCTGCCACTGGTGAACAACGGTGGCTGGTATGTGCCCAACGGCCTGCTGCTGCTGCCGCCGAGTGCATTCTTCATCATTGGTCTGATCATTTGGGGCGTACGCACCAAGGATCCCAAGCAGGTGGAGGCGAAGGATTAAGGTATGGAACACTATCTGAGTCTGTTGATTAAATCGATCTTCATCGAAAACCTGGCACTCTCCTTCTTCCTGGGGATGTGTACCTTCCTGGCGGTGTCCAAGAAGGTAAAGACCTCCATGGGTCTGGGTATTGCCGTTATTGTGGTGCAGACCATCGCGGTTCCTGCCAACAACCTGATCTACAACTACGTGCTTAAAGATGGCGCTCTGGTATCCGGTCTGGATCTGAGCTTCCTGAGCTTCATCACCTTCATCGGTGTGATTGCAGCACTGGTACAGATCCTGGAGATGGCGCTGGACAAGTACTTCCCGGCACTCTACAACGCGCTGGGTATCTTCCTGCCGCTCATCACCGTGAACTGCGCCATCTTCGGTGGCGTCTCCTTCATGGTGCAGCGTGACTACAACTTCATGGAGTCTGTGGTCTACGGTGTGGGTTCAGGGGCAGGCTGGATGCTGGCGATCGTTGCGTTGGCAGGTATCCGCGAGAAGATGAAGTACTCCGATGTTCCACAAGGCCTGCGCGGTCTGGGCATCACCTTCATCACCGCCGGCCTGATGGCGCTGGGCTTCATGTCCTTCTCTGGTATCTCCCTGTAATCGGCTTTCCTGCAATCAGAAAGGAACGATAGATGGAAATTATTTTGGGTGTGGTCATGTTTACCGTGATCCTGCTGGCACTGGTGGCAGTCATTCTGTTCGCCAAGTCCAAGCTGGTGACCGCGGGCGACGTGACAATCAGCATCAATGGTGACCCGGCCAAGGCTGTGACCAGCCCGGCCGGTGGCAAGCTGCTCGGCGTGCTGGCTGGCAGCGGTATCTTCGTCTCCTCCGCCTGTGGCGGCGGTGGCTCCTGCGGCCAGTGCAAGGTACGGGTGAAATCCGGTGGCGGCGATATCCTGCCGACCGAACTGGATCACATCAGCAAGGGCGAAGCCCGTCACGGCGAGCGCCTGGCCTGTCAGGTTACCGTTCGCTCCGACATGGATATCGAACTGCCGGAAGAGATCTTCGGAGTGAAGAAGTGGGAATGTACGGTTATCTCCAACGATAACAAGGCCACCTTCATCAAGGAGCTCAAGCTGCAGATCCCCGATGGCGAGAGCGTACCGTTCCGCGCCGGTGGTTATATCCAGATTGAAGCCCCGGCTCACCACGTGCACTACAAGAACTTCGATATTCCCGAGGAGTATCGCGGTGACTGGGATCGCTTCAAGATTTTTGAGCTGGAGTCCAAGGTCGATGAGCCGATCATCCGTGCCTACTCCATGGCCAACTATCCGGAAGAGTTCGGCATCATCATGCTGAACGTGCGTATCGCAACGCCCCCCCCGAGCAACTGGACTGCCCCTCCGGGACAGATGTCCTCCTACATCTTCAGCCTGAAGGCTGGCGACAAGGTGACTATCTCCGGTCCGTTCGGTGAATTCTTCGCCAAGGAAAGCGATGCCGAAATGGTGTTCATCGGTGGTGGTGCAGGTATGGCGCCGATGCGTTCCCATATCTTCGACCAACTGCGTCGCCTGAAGTCCAAGCGCAAGATGAGCTTCTGGTACGGTGCCCGTTCCAAGCGCGAAATGTTTTATGTCGAAGACTTTGACATGCTCGCCGCCGAGAACGAGAACTTCACCTGGAACGTCGCCCTGTCTGATCCGCAACCGGAAGACAACTGGGACGGCTACACCGGCTTCATCCACAACGTGCTCTACGAGAACTATCTCAAGAACCACGAAGCACCGGAAGATTGCGAGTTCTACATGTGTGGACCTCCGGTGATGAACGCTGCCGTCATCAACATGCTCAAAGATCTGGGCGTTGAAGACGAAAACATCCTGTTGGATGACTTTGGTGGTTAATCCATGCACAGTGTTGTAAAGACCTGGCTAGCCTTCGGGCTAGCCTTTTTCTTGACTGGGTGCGGTCAGGAGATGGTCCAATCCAAACCGGAGATCCATATCACCGGTAGCACCATGGGCACTTACTACTCCATCAAGGTGGCGGACAGCGCCATCAGCGATCCGGCCAAATTACAGGCCGAGGTCGATGTCTTGCTGGAGCGGGTCAACGATCAGATGTCGACCTATCGCCCCGATTCCGAACTGTCGCGCTTCAACCAGAGCCGTGACAACAAACCGGTAGTGGTCTCCCGCGATACCGCACGGGTCGTCACAGAGGCCATTCACATTGGCCGTGAGAGCCAGGGGGCGCTGGACGTCACCGTTGGCCCCTTGGTCAATCTGTGGGGCTTTGGCCCGGACAAGAAGCCGACCAAGATCCCTTCTGACGAGCTGATCACCCAGACTCGCCAGAAGACCGGCCTGGGCAACCTGCACGTCATCACCTCGGTGGATGCCGACACCCTGCAAAAAGATATTCCGGATCTCTACGTCGATCTCTCCGCCATCGCCAAGGGCTTTGGGGTGGACAAGGTGGCCGAGTATCTGGAGTCCCTGGGTGCGCGTAACTATCTGGTGGAGATTGGCGGCGAGCTGCGGATCAATGGCGTCAACGGCAAGGGGCACCCCTGGCGCGTGGCCATAGAAAAACCCACTGCGGGCACCGGCACGGTGCAAGAGGTGATTGTGCCCGGTGACAACGGGGTTGCCACCTCCGGCGATTACCGCAACTACTATGAACTGGATGGTCAGCGCTTCTCCCACACCATAGATCCGCGCAGCGGCAAACCGATCCAGCACCGTCTGGTGTCGGTCACCGTGATCCACCCTTCCTGCATGACCGCAGACGGGTTGGCCACCGTGTTTATGGTGATGGGGACCGAGAAGAGCCTGGCCTATGCCAACGAGCGAGGCCTGGCGATCTTCGTGATCACCAAGACCGACAAGGGCTTTGAAGAGGCCTATTCCGATGCCTTCAAGCCCTATCTGGTCAAGAAGTAAGAGGTAGAGATGCAAATTTTTCTGATCACCTTCGGGGTATTCATGCTGGTGATAGCCGCCATGGCTATCGGTTACATCTTCCAGAAGAAGACTATCTCCGGCTCCTGCGGCGGTCTGGGTAGCGTCGGCATCGAGAAAGAGTGCGATTGCCCGGAACCCTGCGACAACCGCAAGAAGAAGATGGCCAAGGAAGAGGCCCGTCGCAAGATGCTGGAAGAGAACCGCATCATCTGATGACCCTGATTTTTCAGTAAACAAAAGCGCGCCATTTGCGCGCTTTTTGCTGGCCGTTATCTTGCGTTAACGGTCAGGGCAGACGTTCGATATAGAGGATCACCTCGCCAAGATGGATACCGAACTTGCTGATGGCGGCGCGGTTGATCAGGCGATCCTCATCCAGCAGATACATCCAGTCATCGAAGCTCACCCGCACCACCTCGCCATCCGGCAGCGCCAGATCGAGCTGGTAACGCCAGTTGAGGGCAAACCCTTGGGTTTTACCCACCGCCTCCCCCACCACATCGGAAGCGCTACCGCGCCAGTGACCATCATCGCCCTGGCGCAGATACCAGGTCCGGGTCTGCTGGCGGCCATCGTCAAAGTAGAACTGCTCGAACAACTCCCCCTTACCGTTCTGCCAGCGCCCCACCATCTCGACCCGAAAGCGACTGGTCACTTCGCCGCTGCGGTCGGTCACCAGGCCGTGAGCCACCAACTTGCCGTTGAAGAAACGGGCGAGATCCCAGTTAGGCCCCTGCCCCCGATAGTCATCGAGACTGGCACCACAGCCGCTCAACAACAAAAAGGGGAGCAACAGCAACCAGCGGTATGCACGATAGAAAGACATCAGAAACTCCATGTTCAGGGTTGGCCACGCAGGCGGCGGGTCAGGGCGGGATCGCGGCTGTTGTCAGCCAGCCAGATGGCGAGGAAGGCAGCCGAGAATTGCGGATCGGCCAGGGTGCCGAGCGGCTTCTCCTGCCACCAGAAGTGGCCTGCCCCTCCCTTGTCGACATAGAAGGTGAGCTTGTCGCCCGCCTGTACATCGGGCCAGAGTGCGGCGAGCTGGCCGAGCCAGCGCTGACGCTCGGCCTCAGTGCCAAGACCGAGCCGCTGCCACTCGGCGGCGGTGGCGCTCAGCAGATCTTCCCGCTCGATGGATCTGGCATAGGTGAGGGTCAGAGCCTGTGGATAGTGACCGGGCTGATAGCGCCCGCTCACGCTGTAGAGGGTGGCATCGTAGAGCTTGAACCAGAGCCAGTTCATCTCCCCCTGCCCGACCGGGCGCAGCTGCTGCCAGGGGGCGGCAGAAGCCTGCACCGCGGTTGCAGCAAAGAGCGTAAACGCCAACAGCAGCGGGTTAATTCCACCCCATATGCCAGTGGTTGGGGTCTTCCAGTTCATGCCAGTCCATCTCCTGTTCCTGCAGGGTATTGATATCCTGCATCACCACCTGCACCAGCTGCCCCTGCGCATCCCGCTGGCAGGCAACCACCAGATAGAAGCGATCAGTGAGCTCGTACTGGCTCTCTTTGGTCCATTTGGAAAAAAGCAACGTGTCGGTCGAAAAGGCGTTCATCATGACTCACCCTCCAGCTTGACCATTACCCACAGGAGTACGGGTAACCACCACATCCAGATCACTGCCAGCAGCGCCGTACTGATCCAGATGCCCCAGGGTAAGTGTACTGCCCCCATGGCGGCCCCCGCCACATAGGAGGAGGCACCGCCAAACACGCCAAACAGCGCCTGCTGCCAGCGAGGCAAGCGCAGCAGCCAGCGCATGCCGTGGCCCAGCGTCAGGGCAAAACCGAGCCAGAGCAGCACCAGCCAGAGGGGAAAACCGGACGGGAACCGGAACAAGCCGAGCTGCCAGAGCAGCGCATCCAGCAGGCAGCCGGCAACCGCGATGGGGAGCAGCCGCCAGTCACGCTGGCGGCTGGGTGAGAAGAGAAAGTGCAGCAGCAACATTGCCAGCAGCGGGCCCGGTTGCTGCCACTTCACCGCCAGCAACCAGTAGAGGTTGAACCCCAGCAGATGAGCCCACTGCCACATGGTCAGTGACCGCTTACTGGCACATCACCCGACCAGCCAGCGGGCCCCGGCTTGGCGGCCTCCAGCTGCACCAGACTGATGCTGCGCTCCCAGAATCCCCCCTCGCAATAGGCGAAGTAGAAGTGCCACAACCGGATGAAATCCTGGCTGTAACCGAGCTTGGGCAGCTCGGGCGCCAGCGCCAGAAAGCGCTCGCACCAGTGAGCCAGTGTGCGGGCATAGTGATGGCCGTGATCGTGCAACCGCACCAGCTGCATGTCGGTCTCCCGCGCCAGCAACCCCGCCATCTGGGAGACGCTGGGCAGGCAGCCACCGGGGAAGATGTAGCGCTGGATAAAATCGACCCCGCGCAGATACTGGGCATGACGCTGATCGGCGATGGTGATGGCCTGAATGAGCAGACGACCACCGGGCTTGAGCAGCCGTGACAACTGGCGGAAATAGTCGGGCAGGAAGGCGTGACCTACCGCCTCGATCATCTCAATGGAGACCAGCTTGTCATAGGTACCCTCCAGCTTGCGATAATCCTCCAGCAGCAAGGTGATGCGATCCCCCAGCCCCTCCCGCGCAATCCACTCCTTGGCATAGTCGTGCTGGGCCCGGGAGATGGTAGTGGTGGTCACCCGGCAGCCATAGTGGCGGGCGGCATAGACGGCGAGGCCGCCCCAGCCGGTACCGATCTCCAGCAGATGATCGTCAGGCCCCAGTTCCAGCCGCTCGCAGATGGTGCGCAGCTTGGCCTGCTGCCCCTCTTCGAGGGTGGCCTCGGCGCTCGGATAGATGGCGCTCGAGTACTGCATATGGCCGTCGAGAAAGCCCTGATAGAGGGTATTGCCGAGATCGTAGTGGGCGGCGATGTTGGAGCGCGAGCCGGTCAGAGTATTGCGGTTGAGCCAGTGGCGCACCTTGTTGAAGGGAAAACTGAGCCAGCCGAGGCGCCGCTCGAGGGAGTCAAGCAGGGTCAGGTTGCGAGCCAGCAGCCGCACCAGTGCCACCGGATCCGGGCTGGTCCAGAGCCCCTCCACCCAGGTCTCCCCGGCGGCAATGCTGCCCCCCAGCAACAGGCGGCGATAGAAGGCCGGATCCTGCACCACCAGTTCGGCATGCAGATCGGTGCCCGCCACGCCAAAACTATGGCGCTCACCGCCATCCCGCAGCAGCAGTTGACCATGTTCGAGACGACCCAGCAGTTTGAGCAGCAATTGCCTTGCACTTTTATCGATGAATGAGGCTGAGAGGGTTGATTGAGCAAGTTCCATTAGCGGCTCTCCGGATGGGTAAAAATCGGGGTTCGTTTGATAAAAAGACGCAGGGCCTGCCAGTAGATCCCGAGCAGCACCTTCATGGTCATCCAGGGCCAGCGGGCCAGCAGGGCCACCAGCCCCTTGCGCGACAAGGGTTCGCGAGTGAGCGCCAGGGTTGCGTCAAACAGCTTGGCTTCACCGGATACGGGATGACTCTCGATGTGGATCAGTGTCTCCTGCGCGGGCGGCCTGATGCGCCAGTGATAACGCATCGCCAGCCCCATAAAGGGGGAGACGTGAAAATCCTTGTCATGGGGCGCCAGCGCCGCCAGATCCAGCAGGTAGTAGTGACGCTCGTTCCAGGGAGTGTTCGACACCTCCGCCAGCAGATAGCGCGCCTCGCCCTGCCGGTAGCAGAAGTAGAAGTTGACCGGACTGAAGTAGAACCCCAGACAGCGCACATTGCCGAGCAGCAGTACCCGCCCCTCATGATCGGCATCGCCACCCAGTTCGCTCACCTTCTGCCACACCGCCTGCTTGAGGCCCCCCTCACTGCCCTTGAGATAGTCATGGCGGTGAAACGAGAGCAGCCCCGCTCGCTCAACCCCGAACCAGCGCCCCTGATCGAGCTGCGGCAGCTCGTCGAGATCCAGTCCCAGCATAAAGAGGCTGTAGGAGAAGGTGTGGGCCCGCGGCGCAAAACGGCGATGGCGCACCGAGCCCTGCCAGATGGCGCTGGTGACACCTGCCAGTTCATCAGCACGCTCATGTTCGGTGGCCACGTTGGCGCCATTCATAGCTCGGCCCCGAAGCGCCTGGCGACATCCAGCGCACTGCGCACCCCATCCTCGTGGAAGCCGTTGTACCAGTAGGCGCCGCAGAAGTGGGTGTGCTGCTGGCCGCAGATCTCCGCCCGCCGCTGCTGGGCGGCGATGGAGGCCTGATTGAACACCGGATGGTGGTAGACGAAGCGGCGCAGCACCTTGCTCTCATCCACCTTGCCCTTGGGATTGAGGCTGACGCAGAAGGGCTCTGGCGAGTTCACCCCCTGCAGGATATTCATGTTGTAGCTCACCAGCGGCCGCGCCTCGTCGTTGCCATCGAGCTGATAGTTCCAGCTGGCCCATGCCTTGCGGCGGGTAGGCAAACAGCGGGCATCGGTATGGAGCCAGACATCGTTGGCCTGATAGGGCATGTCGCCGAGGATGGCCTGTTCCCGCTCGCCGGGATCTGCCAGCAGCGCCAGCGCCTGATCGCTGTGGCAGGCGAAGATCACCTCGTCAAACCGCTCCTCGCCATAACTGCTCTGGATCACCACGCCGTCCGCGTCCCGCCGCACGCTCTGCACCGGACAGGCGAGGCGGATCTGCGACTGCCAACCCGCGGTAAGGGGGCCGATATATTCCCGCGAGCCACCCGGAATCACATACCACTGGGGACGATTGGCCACATCGAGCAGGCCGTGGTTGGCAAAAAAGCGCAGGAAGAAGCCAAGGGGGAAGGCACGCATATCGGCCAGGGTCGATGACCAGATCGCCGCCCCCATCGGCAAGATGTAGTGGCGGGCGAAGTAGTCGCTAAATTCCCCCGCCAGCAGAAAGTCCCCCAGCGTCAGCTCGGGGCCCGCCCCCTGATGTTGACCATCGGCCAGCCAGGCCCGCGCCTCCCGATTGAAACGCAAGATCTCGGCGACGAAACCGTAGAAACGGGGGCTCAGCAGATTGCTGCGCTGGGCAAACAGGGTGTCAAGGTTGTGGCCGTTATACTCCAGCCCCTCCGGACTCTTCACCGAGAAGCTCATCTCGGCCGGTTGCCGCGCCATGCCGATCCGCGCCAGCAACTTCAAGAAGTTGGGATAGGTACGATCGTTGAAGACGATAAAGCCGGTGTCGATGGCATAGCTGCGGCCAGCCTGATTCACATCGACAGTGGCTGTGTGTCCCCCCAGAGTCGGCGCCGCCTCGAACAGGGTTATGTCATGGAGTTTGTGTAGCAGAAAACCGGCGGTGAGCCCCGAAATCCCTGAACCGACGATGGCGATCTTTCTCTTCATGAATGGCTTCCTTTCGATACGAGTGCGCGGCCAAGGCGCAGCCAGAGCCCCACCGGCAACGCACCAAGCAGGCGCAGCAACCAGATGAAACGGCGGGGAAAGTGGATCTGGTGACGACCAGCGGTCAGCCCGTCCATGATGGCGCTGGAGGCCTGCTCCACCGTCACCAGACAGGGCATGGGAAAATCATTTTTGGCGGTCAGCGGCGTCTGGACAAAGCCGGGACGGATCAGGGTCACCCCAATCCCTTTACTGGCCAAATCGAGGCGCAAGGTATCCGCCAGATAGTCGAGGGCCGCCTTGGAGGCACCATACGCCTCGGCTCGCGGCAGCGGCAGCCAGCTCACCGACGAGCTGACGATGGCTAGCCGTGATCCCGCCCCTAACAGCGGCAAGAAGGCGGCCAGCGCATGGCCGGTGGCGGTCAGATTGGTGTCGATGACACGGGCAAACAGATCGCTGTCAAACCCCTCCGCCACATCCATGTACTCGCAGTTGCCTGCGTTGAGGATCAGCAGATCTAGGGGGGGCAGGGTGGCGACTACCCCGCGCATTGCGGCCAGATCCCGGGCATCGAACTGCAGCGGGGTGACGCCTGCTTGCGCCAATTCCTGTAACCGCTCACCATCGCGGCCACAGCCCCACACCTGCCACCCGGCCTGCTGGTAGTCCAGCGCCAGCTGACGACCGATCCCTGAGCTGGCGCCGGTGATCAATACGCGTCCATTCATGAACCCAATCTCCCTCTGATCGCTCGCACCACTGAGCCCAGTAGCGGCAACTGCTCGTAGAGCATGGCGCCAAGATCAAAATAATCGCGGTGCATAACTACCTTACCAAGCTTGTCAAAGGTGAGTCGAGTGGCACCTTCTACCGTAACCGTCTGACCGCTAGCCAGCCGTGGATGAGAAAAATGCATTATCCAGCTGAGCCATGCCTCCTGCCCTTGCTGCTGCTGACTGGTGATCTCGAAGCGGCAGTAGGCGAGGCGCTGGTACATAGCGGAAAAATAGTCAGTAAGCGCTGCCAGCCCATCGATACGGTGGGCCGGATCGGTAAAGACCACCTGTTCGGCATAGACCTCGGGCAAGCGGTGCAACTGCTGTTTGTCCAATTGCTGATAAAGGCCAATAAAGCGGGCCAGCGGCTCGTTCATCCTATTTCTCCAGAGAGCGAAACATCTCGATGGCTCTCACCCGGGCAACGGCGTGATCCACCATGGGTGCCGGATAATCCTGTCGCCCCTTGAGTCTCAGCCAGTCGTGGGGCTGATGCACATAAGCGGCAGGAATATCGGCCAGTTCAGTTACCCAAGTACGGATAAACTCCCCTTGTGGATCAAATCGTTGCCCCTGAGTAGTGGGGTTGAAGACCCGGAAATAGGGCGCCGCATCGGCGCCGGTACCCGCTGCCCACTGCCAGCCACCGTTGTTGGCTGCCAGATCTCCGTCGATGAGCCGACTCATGAAGTAATCCTCCCCGAGCCGCCAGTGGATATGGAGATCCTTGGTGAGAAAACTCGCCACTATCATCCGCAGCCGGTTGTGCATCCAGCCGGTGGCGTTGAGGCAACGCATCGCCGCATCGACGATGGGGTAACCGGTACGGCCCTCGCACCAGGCGGCGAAGGCATCCGGATCCCAGCTCCACGGCAAGGCTGCCGTCTCGGGCTTGAAGGGGAGATTCATGGAGAGGGTCGGGATCAGCACCAGCAGGTGGCGATAAAACTCGCGCCAGACCAGCTCATTGAGCCAGACAAAGCCGGGCTGGGCCTTGGACTGGGGCCGATAGCCAAGCCGCTGCTGGAGCTCCGCCACACACTGGCGCGGGCTGATGATGCCCGCCGCCAGATAGGGGGAGAGCACGGACGTGCCCGCGATGGCAGGAAAATCCCGGGTCTCGCCATAGTCGAGCACCGCCTGCTCCAAAAAGTCATTCAGACGGCGGCTGGCCTCGGCCTCCCCTACCGGCCAGCGGGGGTCTGCCGTCAGCTCGCCGAGCGCCTCATCAACCCACGCCCGTTCGGCCAGCGGCTGCCACGGCAAGGGCTCGCCACGGGGCGCAGGGGCGCGATGAATGACAAAACCCTCCTCATCGAGAGCCTTGAGCCAGGCGCGACTGAAAGGGGTGAAGACCTTAAACATCTCCCCCGAGCCGGTCAGCACCCGCCCCGGCGGCAACACGCAGCAGCCGTTGAGCCAGTGACAGCTCACCGCCTGCTCTGCCAACGCAGCGCTGACGGAATGGTCGCGGCGCTGCTCGTCTATCTCGATGGCCTGATTGGCATAGAGCTGGGTCACCCCCAACTCGCGGCTGAAGTTCGTCAGAGCTGTGGGCACCTCGGCAAAGGTCTCCACGCGCAGCAGATGAAGCGGAATGCCGAGCGCCGCCAGCTCGCGCCCCAACTCATCCACCTGCGCCAACATAAAGCGCTGGCGGATGGGGGCCATTTTGTGCAGCCGCCACTGGGTGGGGGAGACGATAAAGAGTGCGGCCACCGGCTCATCATCGGCGCAGGCACTCTTTCCACAACAAGCGCGCAGCGCCGGGTTGTCGGCAAGGCGCAGATCGTTGCGCAACCAGACCAGCTTCATGATTTTTTTCTCCCGCGTCCGCTGGCGCCAGCCGAAGCAGGTGCGTCCACCATCAGCTCGGCAAGGCTCGCCCGCCAGCCGTGGGCTTGCAGCCACTCGTCGTCGTAGAGGCGCCCCAACTCGCCAAACAGGCGCGTGCCTGCGGGCCACCCGGCGGCCAGCTCCAGCTTGCCAAGCCCAACCCCCAGCAGTACCAGCCAGGGGGTGACGGCACGTCCTTCCAGCAGGCTGACATGGCGAGGTTCGACCGCTCCCAGCAGTTGCACCTCATAGCCGTGACCGATCAGCTCGTAGGCGGCCCAGACCAGATCGAGCGGGCCGACCTGTCCCCAGCTCGCCAGCGTGATCGGCACGCCCTTCTCCTGCTCGATCAGGTGGCGGGCGAAGCGGGTATGCAGCCAACCCAGCCACACCTGTTGCAGCAACTCGCCATCAGGCCGCTCGCGCCACAGCCCCAGCAGCCGCTCCACCAGCGGTTGCAGTACCCGGCTGCGCACCAGCTCGAACGGGTAACTCGCCAGCAGGTCGTTAAGCTCGGCCTCTGCCTTGCGCTGGTTGAAGGCGAGCAGCGCCTGACTGAATTGCTCCAGGGTCTGCTGCCAGTGATCGCTCACCGGTTCGGAATGGGGTTCGCTCAAGAGCCCCTTCACCTGCCCGATACTCACCCCCCGCTCCAGCCAACTCAGGATCTCGCCGATCTGGCGAATATCCTGTTCGCTGTAGAGGCGGTGGCCCTTTTCGGTACGGGCCGGCTGCACCAGCCCGTAGCGGCGCTGCCAGGCACGCAGGGTGACGGCGTTGACGCCGGTGAGGCGGGAGACCTCGCGAATGGGGTAGATCCCCTCATCAGCCATAGGAGCAACTTCTTGCGGTAAATCAGACATGACAACGTCCATCAAACAGAGGGGTCAAGCTCCCCGGCGCAAACCATGCACCGGGGCAACAGAACGGATTCAGAGCCCGTAACGCAGCTTGAGCGTGTCGGGGTGAAGGTCGAGATAGACCTGCTCGACCGCACAAAACAGCATTCTCAGAGCCCGTAGCGCAATTTGAGCGTATCGGGGTGCGGATTGAGATAAACCTGCTCAGCGAGATAGGGATTGGGGTACTCGCGCAGGTAGTGACGGATCAGAGTGAGCGGCACCAGCAAGGGGAAGATGCCGGTGCGGTACTTGTCGATGGTATCGGCAAGCTCCTGCTTCTGGGCTGGGGTCAGCACCCGCTTGAAGTAGCCCTGCAGGTGCATCAGCACATTGGTATGGCTGCGGCGGTTGGCCCGCAGGGTCAGCGCCGTCATCAATCCCTTGATGTAGTTGTCGGCCACCTCCTGCAGGTTGGCGGACTTGCCCAGATTGCCGAGCAGCTTGCCAAGCGCCCGGTAGTGGGTGGTGGCGTGGGAGAGCACCAGATACTTGTAGCGGGAGTGAAAGCGGATCAGCGCAGAGGCGGTGATGCCACGGGCGCAGAGCTGCTGCCAGTCGTGGTAGGCAAAGACCCGCAGCACGAAGTTCTCCCGCAGGATGGGGTCGCACAGGCGGCCATCCTCTTCGACCGGCAGCAAGGGGTTGGCCTCCATCAGCGCCTTGGCAAACAGGCCGATCCCCTCCTTGGCGCTCCCCTCGTTGTTGGCGCCATAGACCTTGACCCGCTCCATGCCGCAGCTGGGGGATTTGGCACAGAGGATATAACCGGAGATAAAGTCGAGCTGGCGGGCTTTCTGCTCGCTGAAGGCAATCAGCTTTTCGGTGACATCGAAGCTGCCGTTGCTCGCCTCGGCGCGGATCTCGCCGTGGCGCTTGACCAGCCGGATGGCGGCGCGGGGCGCCCCGAGACCAATAGCCATCTCGGGACAGACGGGGTGGTAGTCAAAGTGAGCGCCAAGATCCCGTTCGCAGAAGCTGGAGCGCTTGTGGCCCCCGTCGAAACGCACCTCTTGTCCCAGCAGGCAGGCACTGATACCGACTTTAATCTTGTACATGATGACGCTCCTTGTATAAGCATTGATTAACTTATAGCAGTTATACAAAGAAATGGAAGTTGTATAACTATTTGCGACTGATACGACACAAGGAGAAAAAAGGGATCACCGGAAAAAGAAAAAACCATGACCGAAGTCATGGGTAAAAATGGAAGCACGACAGGAAGGATGATTAGACGCCGGGGAAAAACACATTGTTGTTCAGATAGTCGGATTTGGTGTGCGCCTAGGTGGCGGACCCGTTGCTAGCGAGCGGGTATGGCATCATTGTGCGGCCAAGTTCCCGGCTTGCCGAGCGGCAAGCTGTTGCAGAACCCAGTCAGATGTAAGCAGATATTGCAGGGGATGTCAGCGGCAACACGTTGCCGGCCCAAACGGTTTGCATGGGCCGGAACTGCGCAAAATCAGCGGAAGACCACTTCGTCAATTTCGACCCGCACCAGTGGCTGGCCGGTCAATCCGGCAGGACGGGGGATCTCGAGGGCCAGCGATGGACGGGCTTGCCCCTTGCGCAGATAGGTCTCCGGCAGGCGGTTCTCGGCAACCCAGAAGCGGGCCTCCTGACGGCTCAGCTGTACGCCGTCAGCACTGAACAGGGTCACCATGCCGCGCACCCCGACCACATTGCGATTGCCGGTATTGCTCACCATAAAGGTCAGCAGCAGCGGGTCAGATCCCTCGATCTTGTCCAGCTTGACCACCACACCGTCGCGCGCTATCTGGGCGAGCAGTTCCGGATTGGCCTTGGCCTGATCGGTCAGCACCGGAGCAGCGACCGCCACCACGGCCCCCGCCTTCTCATCAGCCGCCACGCCCTGCACGGGTTCTGCCGGTTTGACCACCAGATACTCCCAGGTGAAGTTATCGTTGAGCTGAACCTGCCGGCCATCGGGCAGCGTCACCTGAGAAAGAGGGGCCGCCTGCGCCAGTACGGGGGAGAGGCACAGGGCAATCAGCAGATGGGAGAAGGGTTGCATAGGGCGAAGCTCAGTAACGGGTGGAAGGGCGACAGTATAAACAGTCCCGTTGCCCCTTGCCTATGACAGCACTCACGTTCTGGCACCCGCATCGCCCGCCCGCAGGCTAGATGGCGAGATCGTGCCGCTCTTTGTGCGCCATATCCAGAGTCACCAGATCGAACTTGCTCCCCTTGAGGGCGGACAGAATATCCGATTGCATATCAAAGGCCTGCGCGCGCTGATGCTCGGGCAAACGCACCCGGGCCAGGGTGGTAGAACAGTCGCACAGGGTATGGAAAAAGACCTGTGCCTCGTCCAGCCCCATGTCGGCCAGCATCTGTTCAGCCTGATCCACCATCTGCAGATAACGCAGCTCCAGCATCCGTGGATTGGTGAAGCGATTGCTCAGGCAACCGTTGCTCCCCTTACCCCAACGACCGAGCCGACGCTTGTTGAAGCCATAGCGAAAATCGCGGCTCATCACCCCGTTGTCGGCAAAAAACCAGATGCTATTGGCCGGCAGGGAACCGAACTGAGCCAGATAGTGATCACGCTCCTCCACCGATGCAGGGACCAACAGAGGCAGATGAGCCCATTCCGGACGCGTCTTAACATGCTCACCCATGTGGCGAACTGGGTCGATCAGCCCTTCAACATTTGGCAGGCGATCGCAGAAGACAATCTCGTCGCTCTTGATGACCCTGTGCTCGATACCATAGCGCTGACAATAACGCCGGGTACGGGCCACTTCGCTGCGACTGCGGGTCGGGTTATCGAGGGTAATAGCGTGGATTTTCACGCCGGCAGCGCGGCACAGATCGATGCTGTAGCAGGATTCCAACCGCCCCGAAAAAGAGACAATCAACTCGTCATAATCCGCCAATCGCTCAAGTAATAGCTGCTCCCTAGCCTGAAAAGAGTGGTCATATCCCTGATTCAGTACAACTATATTGGCACCCATTAAACGGCTCCAGGATGATGAACAGGTGCATTATTGTGGGGGGGAAAAGCTGAATAAACCCTGAAAAGAGTCAGGTTAAAATTAAAACTTTATAATTATTTCCTGTGATCCTGCCGACATATCTTCATTTTCGGCATCATAAATTCGCAATTTTGCCTGATTAACCCGATGAGCTCGCAAGAAACCTTGCGCCTGATCCAGCGAGGTAAAGGTCAGCCGCCCTCCCTCGCTGTCGGTCAGGCAGAGGCACGCCCCTTCCGCCTCGATACAGAGCTGATAACCGCTGCCATCCTTGCAGGCGATGATCAGCGTCGCCTCGGGATAGCGACTGAGCCAATTGCGAAACCGGCCATGCTCCATAACGCTCCCACAGGGGCATTACCCCTTGTCATTAACGGGAAAACAGCCCAGCGCAACCAGTTGTTGGCGACAACTCACCGCATCGGTGAAGACGATCCCGTTGATGCTAAGGGCCTCAGCCGCCGCAATATTGGCGGGACTGTCATCGATGAAGATACACTCTGCCGGTTTCAGATCGAACGACACCAGCAGATAACGGTAGATATCCGGCTCCGGCTTCATCATCCGCACCCGCGCCGATACCACCTTGCCGCTGAAGAAGCGCCAGAACGCCTGATGCTGCTCCAGCCAGTCGATACTGGCATGGCCCATGTTGGAGAGGGCATACAGAGTGTGCCCCGCTCCATGCAACTCGGCTATCAGAGTTAGCATAGCGGGATCTGGCAGCAGGGAGGCGGGAACGGCCTGTAAAATGGCCAGATTCTCCGCCGCCGAGAGGCCGGTGCGCACTTGTGCTTCGCGGGCCATGGTGTGGAGCGACATGGTGCCTCTGTCCACCTCCAGCCAGTCCGGGTGGTTAAAGAGCTGTTCTGCCACCTGTTCGGCCCCTTGCGAGCCACGCACCGAGCGCACTATGCCCACCGGATCCCAACTCACCACCACCCGCCCCAGATCGAAAATAATCGCCATCGTCTTTACCTCCCCCACTGCGTTGTCGCCGCAAAAAAAGAGCCAATAGAATATTGTTCATACGCCATTTTCTTAACCGGATACCCTGCCCCCATCCCCGCCTGCGGGCAAGTTTTACTTGCATCAGACCGGCAAATCCCTTAATGGTTAGGGCGTTACCATAAGGACTTTGACCATGCAGCCAACATTCTTCTTTGCTTTCTCGTTTATCCGGCCCGTTTGAGGGAAGGCCTGTCGTCGTGTGAACAGAACGCAAAGACGAATCGAGCCTCCCCTAGCGGAGGTTTTTTTTTGCATTAATATCAATCGATTACTTGGATAGGGAACAATCATGGCAACGCTCGACGAGATCAGACAAGACATCACCCGGTTGGATCAGGAGCTGCTTGCCCTGCTGGCGAAACGCAAGACCCTCAGCATCGAGGTGGCCCGCGCCAAGCAAGCCAACCCGCGCCCCATCCGGGACCACCAGCGGGAGCAGGAGCTGCTGGTCGCCCTGATCCAGAAAGGGCGCGTGCTGGGGCTGGATGCCCAGTACATCACCCGCATCTACCACACTATCATCGAGGACTCGGTGCTCTCCCAGCAGGCCTATCTGCAGAGCCTGCTCAACCCGGGACAGCAGGAGCCGATGACCAGCGTCGCCTATCTGGGGCCCCGCGGTTCCTACTCCAGCCTGGCCGCCCGCAAATATCTGGCGCGCTACAAGGATCAGGTGATCGAGGTGAACTGCCAGAATTTTCGCGAAGTGCTGGATGCGGTGGAGTCGGGTCGCGCCGCCTTTGGTGTGCTGCCCATCGAGAACACCAGCTCGGGCTCCATCAACGAAGTCTATGACGTGATGCAGCACACCAGCCTCTCCATCGTCGGCGAGCTCACCTACCCCATCGAGCACTGCATTCTCACCGCCGTGCCGACCGAGTTAAGCCGCATCAAGACCTTCTATGCCCATCCGCAGGTATTCCAGCAGTGCTCTCACTACCTGAGCAAACTGGAGGGGGCCCGTCACGAGATCTGCGACTCCTCCTCCAGCGCCATGATGAAGGTGAAGGAGCTGGCCAGCCCCGAGGCCGCCGCCATCGGCAGCGCCGCCGGTGGCGAGCTCTATGGCCTGGATGTGCTGGCCGAGCAGTTGGCCAACCAGAAAGAGAACTACAGCCGCTTTATCGTGGTGGCGCGCAAGCCCATCGACGTGGCGCCGCAAATCCCGGCCAAGACCACCCTCATCATGTCCACCTCCCAGAAGCCGGGCTCGCTGGTCGAGGCGCTGCTGGTACTGCGTAGCCACGAGATCAACATGACCAAGCTGGAGTCCCGTCCGGTGCAGGGCAACCCGTGGGAGGAGATGTTCTATCTGGATGTCTCCGCCAACCTGCAGACCCCGGCGATGCAGGCCGCACTGGTGGAGCTGACCAAGATCACCCGCTATATCAAGGTGCTGGGCTGCTACCCGAGCGAGGATGTGAAACCCACCACAGTACCGCCGGTGCTGATGGGGAGCTAAGCCCACAACGACAAAAGGCGAGCACCCTGCTCGCCTTTTTTTGATGCCTGCGTTGATGCCTGTTTTCAGGTCAGGCAATCAACTCAGAACTGACCGGCCATCAACTGATTGATGTTGTAGAGGGCGCGGGTATCGAGCTCCATCTCGGTGGCATAGGTGTTACCACGGGGATAGGAGGCCACCACCCGGGCACCGCGCACCACACCCGCCACCGACACATCCAGCGAGTTGGAGATCTGGGTCAGATCGCGGTAGCTGCTCTGGCCACGCACCTGCTGACCGTTGAGTTGCTCGGCCAGCTCGCGATAGGCATCCATCTTGGAGGCACGAATGGCTTGCAGCATCTTCTCCGACTGGGAGGGGCCAGGCTGGATATCGATCACCGCATAGCCCACCGCCTTGAGTACCGGAAAATCATCGGGCTTGCCACCCCGGGTGTAATCCACCACCCGGTTACCGCTGCAACCGGTGAGCAAGAGTGCCAACAGGCAACCAAACAGGATCTTCATGACTCGCTCCTCACGGGGTCAGGTTAACCAGATGACCGCCCGGCCGCGCCTGACTGTCACGCATCAGATAACCGCGATTGATCGATGCCCGACCAAACGAGTTGTTGGCACCGAACAGATATTTTTGCGGGATCAGGCTCTGGGCCGTGGTCTCCACCATCTTGGTGCGCATGTCGATAACGCGGGCGTTGACCAGGATCCCCTTGCTGTTGCGACTGAAAGTGCCGACCAGAATGCGAGAGATCGGCAAACGGGAAGAGAGATCCTTGTAGTTGCGGCTCAGCACGAAATCCCCCTGCGGCGTCACCTTGATGCTACCGGTCAGTTTGAAGTCCACCACCACCTCGCCGCGGCGGTTGAGCTCGTAGATAAAGCTCTCTTCAATCTGCTGCCCCATCCAGTTGGTATCTTGCAGGGTATCGAGATCGACGAAAGAGGCCACCGCGATGGGCTCGGTCAGGGTGGTCAGCGATTTGCGCTCCATCAGCTGTTCGGTCATACGGGCCACCAGCCAGTTGAGCTCCATCCCCTGCGCCGCCTGACGGGGGTCACCCTGATCCCGATTGATAGGGTCGGAGCCGCACCCGGTCAATGCCAGGGCGAGCGCCAACGCCATGATGAGTTTGTTCATGGATACCTTTCCTGTATCTGCACCTGACTTATTATCGGACGCGCCAGACAAAGCTTGAGCCGGGAATGAGGCATGATTCTTGCTTTTTAATGGTCATTGTCAGCGCCAGTGTGCGCTGCCACCCGGAAAGTGTTGTGATCCATGTCGGCCAGCGGATGCCATTTCCTCAAAATGGCTCGGCTGCCCGCCAACTCAAGGTATCTGCTATGAAATTACCGCTGCTGTTGACCCTGCTGCTGGCCAGCCTGAGCGCCCGCGCCGAGCTTATCGAAGCACAGGGCAGCGCCGCCATTCTGGGGGGCGATGAAGTCTATGCCCGTGAGCAGGCGACTCGCGACGCCCTGCGTCAGGCCTTGCTGGCCAGCGGCGCGGCTGTTTCCAGCGTCCAGCGTCTGGAAAATGGCAGCCTGCGCTCCGAGCAGATCCAGATCCGCTCCGGCGGTGACATTCGCCAGTATCGGCTCAAGCGGGAAGAGGTGCGCAACGGCCGCATGTACATCACGCTGGTGGCCGACATTCAGGCCGAGCGCCAAATCTGCCAGACCCAGCACTTCGCCAAGGATTTGACACTGGTCAGGCTACGGATGCGCTATCCGGATCAGGCCAGCTATGGCGCCATGGACGATATGCCGGAAAACCTCTCGCGACGGCTGTTCGAAACCCTCGCCAACGCACCGCAAGGGGTCGCGGTGCGCCAGTGGCTGGATGAAAACCTGCGTATCGATCCGCTGCATTTGCAACAGGGGGATCGCAGCGCCCTTGAGGAGATCAAGGCGCTTAGCCTGCGTACCGACAGCCAATATCTGGTGCTCGGCAGTATCGACGATCTCTCCATCGAGCCACAGGGCAACCAGCTGACCAGCTGGTATGAGGACCCCGTGCGCAACTTTCGCATGCAGCTCTACCTGTTTGACGGCATCAACGGCAGCCTGGTCAACCGCAAGGTCTACGAAGGGCGCGCCACCTGGACCTTTGGCAAGCGGGAGCAGGTGGGCAGCAGCAGCGGCCAGTTCTGGCAGTCGAGCTACGGCCAGGAGGTCAACTACCAGTTGCAACAAGCCGCTCAGGATCTGGTGGCCCAGCTCACCTGTGCCCCGGTCACCGCCCGGGTGGTAGGCCAGAACGAACGCGGTCCCTACATCAATCTGGGGCGGCGCAACGGCGTCAAACTCGGCGATCAGTTCCGCATCCAGCACAACGCCGACTTCATCGACCCCTACGGCAAGTCGCGCATGATGCGCAACCCGGCCGACGGCCTGTTCGAGGTGGTACAGGTATTCGACGATGGCGCCATCATCAGCAGCCAGAACAAATATTCACCGTTTAACATCCAGAATGGGGATTTGGCAGTATTGGAATAAGAATCAAGGGTTTAAAAGGGAGTTGCTTCTTGTATAATGCCCGCCACACAGCTCCCGTAGCTCAGTAGGATAGAGCGGTCCCCTCCTAAGGGACAGGCCACTGGTTCGACTCCAGTCGGGAGCGCCATATAAAACAAGGGGTTAGCATCATCATGATGCTAACCCCTTGGTCATTTTTGGCCCCATACCCCTCTCCGTACCCCTCCAACGAAGTTCATTGTCTCACTAAAAGTGACCGATAAGAGATGCTTATTCACGCGCACTTAAACATCAAATGATTATCATTATAATAATTTACAGATATATATTATCTCCATGAACCTACCCAAGGGACTGCTCTGTGCAGTCCCTTTTTCATTGGAGATTTCTCATGGCTCACCTGATCGATACGATGGCCTACACCGGTCAAACGCCCTGGCATGGCCTTGGCAATGTCTTACCCCCGCAACAATCTCTCGATATCTGGCTACAGGCAGCCGGGATGAATTGGACTATCGAGCAGAGCGACGTGATGTTTAACGTCGCCTCCGATGCACTCCATATCCGCCCCTACAGCGACAGCAAGGTACTTTATCGCTCCGATACCCTTGCCCCCCTATCGGTGGTCTCAAGCCGCTACAACGTGGTACAGCCTCACGAGGTGCTGCACTTCTATCAAGACCTGGTGGAAGCTGGTGGCTTTGAGCTGGAGACTGCAGGCTCGCTCAAAGGCGGCCGCAAGCTGTGGGCACTGGCTAAGACCGGCCAGGATCTAAAACTCAAAGGCAATGACTTGGTAAAGTCCTATCTGCTGTTGGCGACCAGCTGCGATGGCACACTCTGCACCACGGCGCAGTTCACTTCGCTGCGGGTGGTATGCAACAACACCCTGCAGATGGCACTGCGCGGTTCGACCGGTGCCATCAAGGTGCCCCACTCCACTCAGTTCGATGCTGCTGCCGTCAAAGAGTCGCTCGGACTGGGGATCTCCCATTGGGATGAGTTCAAAATCCAGAGCAAGGCGCTGGCACAACGGCCCGTCGCCCCCGAAGAGGCGCTACGCTTTTTCAGCGACTTGCTGGCGCAACCGCTGGATGAGGAGAGCATCATTCTCACCAAGCCGGTACAACGGCTGCATGAGCTCTATCAGGGCGCGGGTATGGGCTCAGAGCTTGCCAGTTCCCGCAATACAGCCTGGGGGCTGGTCAATGCGGTCACCGAATACGTGGATCACCACCGCCGTGCCCGCAGCCAGGATCACCGGCTCGATTCCGCCTGGTTTGGTCAAGGCGCCCAACTCAAATCCCAAGCCCTGAATCAGGCACTCACTCTGCTGCAGTAATTCCGCTTCCCCATTCAAACCGCATAACGACCTCCCCCGGACTGGCACAAGCCAATCCGGGCGTAGCCATTTATGCCGTCAACAAGGAATAGTCATGAAAGCAAAAACCAAATACGGCCAAGCCCTGCGGCTGGCCTCCACTACCCAATTAACCCGCGAGCAGTGGCTCGCTATCCGCAAACTCGGCATTGGCTCCTCCGATGCCGCCGTGGCAGTGGGGCTCTCCCCCTACAAATGCCCGCTCAGCCTGTGGTTGGAGAAGACTGGCCGCAAGGAGCCGGAAGATATCTCCCATAAGGAAGCGGTGCTGTGGGGCATCGAGCTCGAACCTGTGCTGGCACAGGTCTATGCCAAGCGCACAGGCTACAAGGTGCGCCGCGTCAATGCAGTGCTGCAACACCCCGAACAACCCTTCATGCTCGCCAACCTCGATCGGGAGGTGGTCGGCCACCCCGATGGGCCGGGCATTCTGGAGATCAAGACCGCCAGCTATCACAGCGCCCCCCAGTGGGAGGAAGGCGTGCCGGTGGCTTACCAGTGTCAGGTACTGCATCAACTGGCCGTTACCGGCCATGCTTGGGCCGAAGTGGCAGTGCTGATCGGCGGCCAGGATTTTCGGATTTACCGCATCGAGCGCGATGAGGAGAAGATCCAGGATCTCACCGAGCGGGAAGCGCAGTTCTGGCAGATGGTGCAACAAGACCAGCAGCCCGAGCCTGACGGCTCGAGTGATGCCGCTAATACTCTGAGCTGGCTCTTCCCCCGTGACGATGGCCAGACGGTGGATCTCTCCGATTCTCCCGAGTTCAACCAGCTGTTTGGCGAGCTATTGCGATTGCGTCAGCAAAAGGAAGCTGTCGAGCAGCAGGAGTCACAACTCAAGCAGCGGCTACAAGCCACTTTGGGTGAAGCGACAGCCGGGCTGTTTGCCGACGGCAAGATCACCTGGAAGCGCAGTAAAGACCGGCTGGCACCGGATCTGGATAAGCTCGGGCAGGATCATCCCGACTTGCTCACCCGTTACGTCAAACCGGTGCCAGGCGTGCGCCGCTTCACCATTCAACCCTTGAGGCAAACACCATGATCAAAGGACTGGCGATTACCCCGCCCGTGATCGGACGGATCTGCATCGGCAAGCTGGTGCAAAAACAGGATAAGTGGGTGCCAGAGAAGGACGACAGCTTCACCCTCACCACTCAGGTACAACAAAAGGGGGGATGGTTACTCCATCCCCTGCACCAACACTACTCATCGCAAAAGAGTGGCCAAGGTCAGGAGCAAACCAAGATCCGCGCCATTCCGGTGCGAGTGCTGTTCAACGACAGCGACTTGAATCTGCGGGCGGAATACAGCGCCTTTGACCGGCAAACCGGCAGGCCGCTCTGTGTCGGGAATGGGGAGGTGGCAAGACGAGTGGGGGCACAAGGCATGGAGGAGGTCAGCTGCTCTGGACCAGAGCGCTGCGCCTTTGCTGGCCAACAGGGCTGCAAGCTGTACGGGCGACTGAACCTGTTTGTGGAGGGGCAAGGGGATGAGCTGGGCAGCTTTATCTTCCGCACCACCGGCTACAACTCGGTACGCACCCTGGCGGCACGGCTGAAGTATCTGGAGGCTGTGAGCGGTGGCCATACCCGTTATCTGCCGCTCACCCTGAGGCTGCGGGCCAAGAGCACTGCCCAGTCCTACCGCACACCGGTCTACTACGTGGATTTGACCTTACGGGAAGAGACCAATCTGACCGAGGCCGTCAGGCTGGCACAGGAGGCCGCCCAGCGTGACCAAGAAGCGGGGCTCGCCATCAACCAGATGGAGCAGGCCGCTCGTGAGCTGCTGCGTAACGGCCAGTTTGAGGATATCGATGAAGAGGTGCCGATGTTACTGGAGGAGTTCTATCCCGAAACAAACAGCGACGAGACGGCGAGTGGAAACGTAGGGGCAGTGGAGGTTGCCTCGCACAACGCACCGCAAAGCCAAGCAACCAGAACGTCACAGAGGCCGCAACCAAGAAGGAGTCCGCTCACCAACAAATTGGGAAAAGGGACCCCATCCCCTCCCCCAGTAAATGGCGGGTGATCAGCGGGAACGAGCCAACCACTCCACCAACCGTTCTACCGTTTCCAGCAACAGGGTTCGGTCTGCATCATCAAGCCGAGCCAGTTGCTGGCTTAGCACAATGCCCTGCTCGGTCGGGCGGTTGCTGGTCTCGCGCAGAAAATCCGCCAGCTCATGAAGAACTGCAAAAGGCGAACACCAACTTAATAGCAGGCCAATTTAATTGCGATTATTCAGGCGACCGAGGTGTTTGCTCACAACCAGGTCACTCGGCTACCTGTATCCACCTTCACCCCCCAGTTTCATCAACCCCTGAAGATCACCGTGAGCAATAATTAGTCCGCTCAGAAAAAACAAAGCCAAAGGGCGTCACCATTACGGTGACGCCCTTTTTCATTTCCAATTCTTGATGAGGATCATCACCCCATGACACGACATTTCATTATCGGCGATCACTTGGTAACACCGCAGCCTGAAGGCCAGCATCATGGCCTCTTTGTTGGCCATGACCAGATCATTCACTGTCTACCATTAACTTTTGGAGAGCACTCAGGCCAACTGACGTTGACCTCGTTGGCGCAATTCAGTCAGCACTGCGCTATTGAGGTCAAGCCCCATGCCATGCGCCTGTTCAGTCGAGAGGAAAGCCTGACGCGGGCTTACGCCCGACTCAATGAAGGTGAGCAAGGTCAGCCCTTTGCCAGTGGCGAGCAGTTTGTTACCTGGTGCATCGAAGGGCTTGTGCGCCCCCCCAGGTTGCTGCAAACCGCTTTAGCAACGGTGGTGGCTGCCGAAGTCGCTCGTCACACGTTAGGCAAGGCGGCCACCAGTGCAACGGCAGGACTTGCTGCCAGCACCCTAGCCACAACGGCTGGCGGTAGTGGCGCAGCTGCAACGGTAGTATCGGTGACCGGTATTGCCACAGCCCCATTGTTAGCACCCCTTGCCGTGGGTGCCGTCGCAGCCTATGGCGTCAGCAAGCTGTGGGATTGGTTAAACGACTGACCCATCACTTCAAAGCAAAAGCAGGGGGCTCCCCCCCTGCTTGAACTCAATGAGGAAACACCATGACCATTCCCTTTTTCCGGGACGGCTTTGCCCTGCCCGTAACCCAAGCATTGTTGGTTCTGCTCAACCAAGAGGTCGCTAACACCGAGCTCAACCTTGAGCGCTTAACCCAACTGACCTTCAACTTTCGCAACCCCGGCTACAGTGCCGAGCAAGGCGGCGTGCACCCGGTCGAGATCCGCCTGATCCGTGGGCTCGATGGCTGGTTGTTCGATTACGTCACCGACTTTAGCTACCAGGGGCGGGGCCATGATGCCGAGCTCTGCAAGGAGCTCGATTTCAACTTCCTCGATGGAGAACACACCATGCTGGGCTGGGGACCGCTGCGGCTGGCCGAAGCGCGGGAGTTGTTCGACATCTGGCAGAGCAACTTTATTGCCTACTGCCGGTTGGAATGCTTCAGCGTCACGGTCGCAGGAGATTAGGAGGACACGATGAGCCAAGAATTAGCGCTCTCCCACTACTCACGTCAGTGGTTGGGACAAATCACCACCAACGCCAAGATAACACCCACCAGCTGTGGTCAGCGTTGGCTGCTGCACCTGACACCGGATAGCCAACAAGCCAGCACAGTCACCTTACAAGTGCGCTGGTCTGGCGTGCAGTGGCAACTGATCTCCCTCACCAATGCTGAGGACTGGCACACCATAAGCCAGCCGAGGGATGAAATCTGCATCGACCCCGAACGTCGCTGTTTCTGGCGCAGTCAAGCAGGACCCGTGCCACTCACCGAACAACCCCGCGTACTGGCCAACTTTCTGGCCGACCTGCAACGCATCTGCATTCATCGCGGCTATGCCGTGGCGAGTGACCCCATCCCTGACAAGGAGACCGAAGATGATTAACGCTGTGCTCGCCATCGAGCTGGAGGCTTATCTTGAGCATGATGGTCAGATTGAAGCAGTGCATGACCAAAGCCAGCCGGTGGACGGTTACGCCCTCTACCTGCGCTATGAAAACGAACGGGGTGACGCACTGGCGCAATGGCTGTGCGATCACCCGGATCACTACTGGCTAACACGGGTAGGTAACTTGCTCGCCACCAGTTACCACATTCCGCTGCACGACTACACCCCGCTCACCCTGGCGGCCAGAACACCGCCAACCAAGCCTGCGGTCACCCCCCATTCAGTAACCCATTAACCAACTACCTCGCCTACCCTGCCGCATCCCACGCGGTGGGGCGATGGCGTATGGAGCACCATCATGTTGCATCACAAACTGATCGCCGGGGAGATCCCCGGTACCTATCGGGTAACTGACCTTGTCACCGACGACGACCTGCTCACCATAGCCCAAGCTGTTGCCCGCAAGAAACTCGCCAAGGGCGTTGCCATCACCGATAAAAACTTGGCCCATCAAGCCCTGCAAGGACTGCTGCAAACACGGGATCGCGAAGTTTTTGCGGCACTGTTCCTCGATAACCAACACCGGATCCTGGCCTACGAGGAGCTGTTCCTTGGCACCCTGTCCGCTGCGACCGTCTACCCGCGCGATGTCGTCAAGCGGGCACTGCACCACAATGCTGCCGCTCTTATGCTGGTGCATAACCACCCGTCGGGATACCCAGAACCCAGCCGGGCAGATATCGAAATCACCCAACGATTGCAGAACGCGTTGGAGCTAGTCGATATCCGCACCCTGGATCACCTGGTTGTCGGCACTGAGGGGTGGTGTCGCTGGCAGAGAGAGGATATTGCTAGCCCTGCCGATACTCGACGGTGATGCTTCATATGTGCTCCAAAACGCGACATGTGTATCTATTCAGTATCGTCACTCCTCCCTGAAATCCCTACACTGGGGGCCTCCCAGATAGGTGCTAACCACTGACTTCTGGGTACATCGGTTTTGCGGCAGATTGCCGTGCATATCGCAATTTTCATCTCTTCTAAGTCAAGCAATCCGTCGTTGCTGGTTGTGCTTATTCATCACCTCAGACTGTGAGCTGCTCGGCAATTCGCAACATCGTTTCAGAAATCGAGTTGGGTCGGCTTGTGACACATCGACAAAGGAGTAGGATGCTGCCCTCAAATAAATCAAGGATTAATAATCATCCATGCCAGGGAAACAGAGCATGAGACCTAACACTATGAAACATCTGCAAAGTTCCGCTCAGGGTGCCCTTGTCGGGTTGGCCGTGGGAGATGCGCTCGGTACGACTCTTGAATTCAGCCAGCGAGACTCTCGTCCTGCATTGTTAGATATGATTGGCGGTGGCCCATTCAAGCTGGCGCCCGGTCAGTGGACTGACGACACCAGTATGGCGTTGTGCCTGGCAGACAGCTTGCTGAATTGCCATCGCCATGACCCCATCGATCAGCTTGAGCGTTATGTTCGCTGGTGGCGCCAAGGGGAGAATTCTGTCACTGGCCACTGCTTTGATATCGGTATGACTGTGAGTCGCGCACTGCAGTGTTATATGGACCAACATGAGCCCTATCCTGGCCTGCAAAGTGAACACAGTGCGGGTAATGGCAGTCTGATGCGACTGGCTCCCATCGCCATTTTCTATAGCAGTTACCATTCATTGCGTGATGAGAAAGCCGCGCTGTCGAATTTGGTGGAAATGGCGCGTCGCTCATCCATGACGACGCACCGACATCCTTTGGCGGTGTCGGCGTGTCAGGTCATGAGCCTGTTTATTGATCATGCCATGGCAGCATTGGCGCCTGATGAAAACGAACAACCGTCACAGCACAGTAAGAGGTCAGTGCTGACTCTGTCAGACCTCGAGCTGAGCTTGCTCGGTACCTTGCCGGCCGAAATCGCGGCCATCGTAGCAGGCAGTTATCGTAATAAGCGCCGTGATGAGATCCGCAGCTCGGGTTACGTGGTGCATTCGCTTGAGGCTGCACTTTGGGCTTTTTGGCATAGCCAGAGCTTTGCCCAAGGGGCCTTGCTGGCCGCCAATCTCGGTGACGATGCCGATACGGTTGCCGCTATCTATGGACAGTTAGCCGGCGCTTACTATGGCATCGATGCTATTCCAGCCGAGTGGCTCAAGAAGCTGGCGTGGAGTGAGCGTTTAATCGGTCTTGCCGCCACACTATCAGATCGCAACCTGCACCGTGTGCCTCAAGATGATGAGTTGCTGGTATTGCTCGAAACCATGCAGCGAAGTGCACAGGACGATACCACGCATCAGGGCTCTCTCTTTCTGGAATTGGTCTACGAGTGTGGTGTGATGCAGCCTGACGGTATGACGGCACCAATTGCCAGGCAGGTATTTGGGAACGGGGTGAGTTGCAGTGAGGCGTTGCTGGCTGAATCGTTACTCTGGGGTAGGGAAGAGTGCTGTTGCCTGCTCGGTGCGCTGGCGCGGGCATCCCGCTTTAACAGTTTTTGTGGATCCGATGGTATCGCGGTGGACATCGAGAGTGGAGTGATCCCGGTGATCCTGCTGCGCTTGGCCACATTGCTTGGTACCACGTTTCATCACCCCTATTTGCCAACCGACGTGGTGGAGATCCCCGCACCATGAATACTCCTCGCAATCTTATCTTCATCGGTGATGTGCATGGGCGTGCCGACAAGCTGGAGTCACTGCTAACAGCACTTAACTTTGACGCTGCCGATCCCCACTCTCGTGCCGGTGATAGCCAGTTGGTGTTTGTCGGCGATCTCATCGACAACCGTGATACCAGCAATGTGGATCATCTGCGCATCCTCTCACTGGTCAAGGATCTGTGTGAACGCGGGTTGGCCTATTGCCTCATGGGTAATCACGAATTTAATGCTGTGGGTTTTTGGGCCACGCATCCTGAGAGCAACGCCCCCCTGCGTGAGCACAACGAGAAGAATCGTCAGCAGCATCAGGTGTTTCTGGATGAGGTGGGTGAGCAAAGTAAGCAGCATCAATCGTGGATCGAGTGGTTCAAGGCGCGCCCGTTGTTTCTCGATTTTGGCCCGTTGCGAGCCATCCATGCCTGTTGGGATGAACGTGCCATTGAGCGGCTGCGCCCTTATCTCGATGACACGAATGCGCTGAAAGAAGAGCACTGGGTCAACGCCTTTGACCGCCAGCATGAGCTTTTCACGCTATGTGAAGTCGTGCTCAAAGGTCCAGAAGTTCCGCTGCCAGAGGGGCACCATTTCCTCGACAAGCATGGTGTGCCGCGTCACCACATTCGGGTGCGCTGGTGGAAGGAAAATGCCACCACTTACCGTGAGTTGGGTCAGGTGCACGATGCGGCCGTGGACAGTTTGCCTGATCTTCCACTCTCAGACAGCAACCAGCCGCTCGCACAAACGGTGCCCGTCGTGGTGGGGCACTACACACTGGGTGGTCAGCCAGCACAGCTCGGCCGGCAGGTGATCTGCGTAGACTACAACGCCGCCCATCCGGATCACCCCCTGGTGGCTTGGGAGTGGTCGCTTGACCGTCCTTCACGCTTTGTCGTGGCACCTCCGGTTTAGCCGCCCCGGAGGCCTGGTGACGTCAACTCGTTATCTCACGAGGATATACATGAATAGTTCAGTTCGTTATGGCATGGGGCGAAGGGGCCCTATTGCCTGCGCCGACAACGGCGAAAAATTTCTTATCCAATACGCAAGGAGACTGGTTGATGAGCAGTGAAGAGTGTCTGGTTTTTATCGGAGATGTGCACGCTCAATATGACCAGTTGCAAGAGCTGCTCAAGTCTGTTGATTTTGACCTCGATGATGCAGACTCCATGGCTTATTGCCCCTTCGTCACCCTGGTGTTTGTTGGGGATCTTATCGACAACAGTGCCCAGCCTGGCATTGATCATGGCAAGACGCTGGCGCTGGTCCATCAACTGCACCAGGCAGGGCGAGCCCAATGCATCATGGGGAATCACGAATTCAATGCTACCGGTTTCTGGATGCGACATCCGGTCACAGGGCTACCGCTGCGTGAGCACACCCAGGTGCATCGTGCGCAGCATCAAGGGTTCCTCGATGAGGTGGGTGAAGGGAGTGAGTGTCATCAACAGTGGGTTGAGTGGTTCATGACCCTGCCACTCTTTGTCGACTTTGGGCATGTGCGTTCAGTCCATGCCTGTTGGGATGATGATGCGATTGCCAGGTTGCGCCCCTATCTGAATGAACACAATGCCCTGCGCAAAGAGCATTGGGTCGATGCGTTCAACCCCGAGCATGAGCTGTATGCGCTGTGCGAGCTGCTGCTCAAGGGGCCAGAAACAGCGTTGCCTGAAGGGCTCTGTTTCTACGACCGAATGGGACATCCCCGGACCTCGGTGCGTCAGCGCTGGTGGCTGGAGCAGGCAACCACCTATCGAGAGTTGGCGCAGGTAAGTCGGGATATGCGTCGGTTGGTCCCTGATCTGCCCTTGCCGGCTCCATGGCAAGGTCCCGATTTGGACGTGCCTGTCGTCGTAGGACATTACGCATTGGAAGGGGTCCCTGGCCCACTGTCAAACCGGGTCATCTGCGTCGATTACAGTGGTGCCAGTGCTGAGCGACCACTTGTTAGCTACACCATCACGATTGATGAAGAGAACCCGGGGCCTCATTTCCCATCGGAAAGTCACTACTTCTCGCCTTGGTTATCGACCTACCTTGGCAGTGCCGGTGACGGTATGAATCGACAGATGTGGAAGTTGCTTGAAGAAGAGCCCGTTTGGCAACTGTCGTCGGCTCAGCATGGTGAGTTTGTGGCTCATGTGGACGAGATCCTGTGGCGTTGGTGGGATCCGGTCAATATCAACTGGCTCGATGAGTGCCGTAACGAGTATTACGGCTATGTGGATAACGTGACGACCGTTGCTCTGCTTGGGGATCTCGACACGCTGGCTGGATTTTTACTCTGCCTTGAAACCACCCATTTTGGCTCCAACCATGATAACACCCGTTGCGGACGGGTCGCCCGGCGGATTATGGATGCCTTACACGACTGTGGCGAAGCCAATGACCTGCACTAACAACACCCCCTCTCACAAAAAGCGTCGCCGGGGCACCGTCATAGTCGAACTGCCTGACGGTATTTTGCTGACACGGATGCGTCGCGACCATTACCTTCTGCCGGGGGGACAGGCTGAAAAGAACGAGCCGCGCATCATGACAGCAATCCGTGAACTCAAGGAAGAGACCGGCTTGATTGCAGAAGAGGTACGTTACCTCTTCGACTTCGAAAGCCACTATTATCGTCATAAGGTGTTTTATATTCGAGCCAGTGGTATCCCGGTACCAAGTCATGAAATTGATACGCTGGCTTATTATCAAGCGGATATGCCAGATTTGGCCGATAGCTCGAGAAAGATCATCGCGTGCTACTTGGCTCAGCATAAGAGCAGCATGGTTTAACCTGCGCACATAAGAGCAGCCTCTTGAAAAAGAGGCTGCTCTTGAATATGAAGTCACGCCAGTACCAGCTTATCTGCTTTATCTGCTTGTATAAGGTCCGTCATCTCTGATGGCTAATCGCTGTTCATCCCTCTGTGGGCATCCAGTACTCGCCAGTCAATATCTGTTTGTTGCTTACCATCCCACCAATAAAATCGGCTGCTTCTTCGTTTCTTTAAATGCTCAAACCATGGCAAAGTGATATGGTAGAAAGAGTGATAGTGCTCATTATCGGTATAATCCAGCTTGCCCAGTCTAATTATGTTTTCGACGTTTAACTTGGTTTTCTTGTGGATATATTTGCCGATGGTGACCAGGGGCGACTCTTTGCAAGAGAGCGTCAGCGTTGGAAATGTATAGCATGACGCTCCGGGCTCTTTGCTCAGCAGCCAGCCCCGCGAATCTTCGATAAGCAACGTGAGTTGATTGGTTTTCTTGATGTCTCCACGGTGCAGGAACTCGTGAAAATTACCATCATGGATCAACTCACCGCCAGTCTCTCCCTTGAACTGTACCGCAGGCTCAGAATAGAGATTGGTTAGTTCAAGCCAGGGCAAGTTAAAGCCACCGTAGTCTTTACCCGCTTGAAGTCCCCACTCGGATAATTGGCCATGGATCATGGCCGCATCATAGTCGTTCATGGCACCAAGCCGCAGTATACGACCATCATGATAACCCCAGAAGAAATCCGGATCCCAAAGTGCGGCTCGACCGCCAGGAAAGACGTCGGCTAGCCGGTCGAAGTGAACGAAGATATTCATGCATGAAATGGCAACTGCCATAGTATCTCTCCAATATGTTAGAGAATGATAAGGTCAATAAATTGATGTAAAGAATAAATAAACGGTACTTTTTAGGTGTGTTTTAAATGGCCGTGAAAATATGTCGGTGATAGTGTCTACTGGCTGTTATTATTTTTTCGAGATCGGGATTAACTGTGGACGGAGTGATTATCTCACTGCTTATTGAACCATTTCGCGATCCAGCTCACGCCTGAGCTTGGGTGAGCCGTGTGGTGATATGGTTATGTCGCATTTTCAGGCAGATATATTGGCTGCCAGCTAACTCAGGCAGCCTCATAAGGCGAGAGGTTAAACTCTTCAGCGTCATCTTGAATATAGGTCAACATGCCTTGATGTATCGTCAACCAGCGGCGCAGTAATTCGGTATCAGGTAACTCATCGCGCAGTATCCACTTATCTTCTTCATGATCCTTAATCAGTTGCATGGTGGAGGATAGTGGTGTTTCGCGCAAAATTCTGGCTAATGGTTCGGCAATAATGGCATGCAGCCGTATGGGGGCTCTGGCGTGAAATTGCCCATGGCCTGCTGCCAGATAAGCATCGATGTCAAAATCAGAGGCATCATCCAAGGTTTCACCGTGCAATAGCTGCGCACTGCTCATTCGATGCAGGGCAAAGAGCTTGTTCTGACGTGAGCCAGGAGAGCGGCCAATCAGATAGGTGACCTGCGCTTCCTGCAGCAGGCCAAGCGGCATGATATGGCGCTGGCGCGCCGCGTCATCTCCCAGCCCCTGATAATCAACTGCCAGAGGGATCGATTCGGCAACGGCGTGTTGAACGACGTCAAGAACGGCCAGGTCAATGGTCGGTGGCTGCAGCAGATAACAGGGGGGAATAATACGCACCTTGTTCATCAATGAGGCATGGCGATTAAAGCGCTTATCTTCTTCAAGCAGTGTTCTGGCCTGGGCAAATTGTGTTTCCAGCACCTTCAGCAGTGAGGCGGGAAGCAGGGGTTTCAGCTGTTGCTCCAGAAGGGAAAAGCTCAGCGCTTCGGCGGTCGTCATGGCCACAAATTGTTGCTGGCGAGAAGGGCGGAGCCAGAGGCAAGGGTTCTTGCCTGATGCATGAACCAGCCCGACTTCCTCAAGCTGACGCAGGTCCCGCTCGGTGGTGCGCTTGTCTACAAAAAAACCGTGTTGCTCCAGAGCCTGATTGGCGGATCGACTGGTCATGCCCTGTCCATGCTGCGGCAATAATTGTAATAAGTGCCATTGTCTGCGCAGGGGTTGGCGACTGTCGGCGCTTGGCATTTTCATTCCTTGTTATCTGCGATGGGCCCAGAGTGTCTTGCATAATTGAGCTCTCATTCAAGTAGTTTCTCCCCAAGTTGTGAACCGGCCAGATAATCCGTCTGCATTCCTGATGGCTGTTGTATCTCATTGATAATGCTACATGTGTTTTTATCCAGTACGAGCAATCCCCGAAGGCGCGACCTATAACGTCGTACCTGGATCGTATGATCGCTGCATCGATGTACTGAGGGAGATGTAGCGATATGCCCATGATCAACAAGTATTGGCAGAGCAATGAAGTGGATGCATTGGCATGCACTTATCTGAGCCGTTTGTTGCAAGAAGTCCCCGAACTGTTTGAACATCTGCAAGAGACAGAGCCACAAGATTTGCCGGAGTTTTATCTGGCCAAAGAAGACCTGACCAGCAAGGTAATGCTCAAGAAGGTACTCACCGTCCGGATGTCGCGACCGGTGACAGGGCCGTTTGCCAGTAATAGCCAGTCACTCTGTCGCCAGATGGGCGATACCAGCGGTATCGGCTTGGCGCTGCTGCAGTTTGTGACCATCTATACCCTGCACCAGGGACTGCAGGAGGCGCTCACTGAAGCCAGTTATCTCAGTGAGCACCGCACCCGCCTTTCGCTGCTGGCAGCCCTCACTGAGCAGCCGGTTGATGAGTTAAACCGGTTTTTGGTTAATCCCAACTGGATGGTCGATGTAGACATGCTCTGGCGTGAGCCTACGGCACTGTTGGGGCTCTCCATCCGCATGGATCTGGGGATGGCCGAACGCCTGTTTCATCATCCACTGCACCATCCGCTTGAGCTGGTGGCAAACTGCCTGGAGGCGATGCCGGGTGGTGACCTGACACTGGCTGATTATCAGCATATGTCGTTGGGAAATTTGGTTGAGCATGCTCGCCAGTTGCCACGAATGGCCCCAGTCGGCTGGAACACCCTATTGTGGGGGCGACCTGGGACCGGCAAGACCCAGTTTGCTTGCCTGCTGGCCAGAGAAGCAGGAATGACGCTCTATTCACTGCGCTGTGTAGAGCAAAGTCGCTATCGCCAGGGAGCAGAGAGCCGTAGCCGGTTGCGCGATCTGTTGTTAGCGCAGCGCCTGCTTAGTGGCTGCAACAACAATATGCTACTGGTTGATGAGGCCGATGACCTGCTTGGTCAGGGGGCCATGCCCAAGCAGCAGCGCCATCAGTTGCTGGAGAAAAACCCGGTTCCGGTGATCTGGACTACCAACGATATCACGCAAATCGAGACGGCCACTTTGCGGCGCTTTAACTGGCTGCAGCGGTTTGAACATCCTGACGCAGATGTCAGACTGCACATCTATGAGAACGCACTGCGTGGCTGCCGTATCCCCAAACAGCAGATACTGATCTGGGCCGGACAGCGCTGGATGTCCCCTGGGGATATCTGCCGAATGGCTGATGTGATTAAGGGGATGGGTCTCAAAGGTAACAAGGCGGTGATGGCCATTGAGCGCTGGATGTGGCAACGAGAGCAAGCGATCACCGCGGCGTCACACTCCCCGCATGAAGTGATGGAGATGGAGGGCTCCGACACGTACACCGTTTATATGAACACGCCTTATCGCATGGAGGGCGTGTTCAACCCCGGTCTGCTCAGCCTGCAGGGGCATGACAGCGTCATGAAGCAAGACATTGAGGTTGGTGAACTGCTGTCAACCCTCATACAGGCCAGAGAGGGACGGGTGCTGCTGCATGGCAAACCGGGGACGGGCAAAACAGCACTGGTTCATTATATCGGCGAGCAGATTGGCTGCAGTGTTGTGAAACGGCTGGGATCCGATCTGCTGCAAAAGTATGTCGGTGAATCGGAGAAGTTGATCGCCGCCGCCTTCACCGAGGCAACTGAACGTCGGGCCATTCTGTTTCTCGATGAGGTCGATAGTCTGCTCAGTGATCGCCGTGGACACTACCAGGGGTGGGAAACCAGCCAGGTCAACGAGCTATTACAGCAGATAGAGCAGTTTACCGGCATGTTGGTGATTGCCACCAACTTCATCGAACGGCTCGACAGTGCGGTGGCACGCCGCTTTGACTACCAAATTGAGTTACACCCGCTTGCTACCGATCAACTCATGACAGCACTGGAAGAGTTTATCGACTTTATTACGATGTTTGAGTTGTCACCGCGGTTGAGCGAGCTGGGTGATATCACCCTGGGGGATATTGCCGTCCTCAAGCGCCGTCAGCGTCTGCAGCGACGTGTTCTCAGCGCCGATGAGATCATCAACATACTCAGCAAGTTGGTCGCGGGTCGCGAGAAGGGTAATCCTCGCCCCATGGGATTTGTGAAATCCGCCCCGATTATGTTTAAAAAAACGGGCACCGACTAGGTGCCCACGCCTGGTGACTGAAACCGCTGGAATGCTACCGTTATCCGGCCATCTCCACCACCGGATAACAGGCATCTCCCCACAAGGTATCGGGATTGTCGAGCATCAGCTCGATGATAAGGGGGACCAGCTTGTTCAGCAGACCCGCGCAGTCACGCAATTGTTTGCGATTGATCGTGCTATTCCAGGTTGCACCGCCATGCATCAACTGATTGCGCAGGGTATAAAGACGACTGAAAACAACACCAAGCAGAACCGGGGTATTACCACTGGAGAGCGCCAGGCTGGCAGTTTTCTTGCCTTGCGCCAAGCGCTCTTTCCACTCGCTTTGTGTGATCTTGCCGCTGTGAAAATCCCAGAAGCTTTGCAAGACATAGGGCGTATCGAGCAGAACACGGATACTGCCTGAGAACTCCTGCCAAACCAGATTGTCGATCTGCTTGCGTTCGTCGAGTTCGCTCAGTTTTTCAAGAAAAGCCTTGAAGGTGGCCTGCTCGGACAAACGGCAGCGCTCGTCAATCTCGCTGGCATAAGCGGCGTTAAAGGCGATCCAGAGAAAAATAAAACGCCCATCTTCGTCTTCTGCCAACTCGGCACGCTGCAGCCAGCTCAGAGCACGATGCGCTCTGAGATTCAGGTTAACGGGATAGTTATCACGCAAGGTCCGGTGACGCTGCTTGAGTTGCTCGTAATTCAACAATGTTCTCCATGTTGGTAACGCCCCGGCGGAGCGGGGCTGTAAAGTGGAAAGCAAATAACCAACCAGGGGCGGCACTTACTTCTTAATGAAAAGCGGCAAAGTTTAAGCCGATGCTCCCATCATGCGTTTGACCCGACTTATCATCTGCTCAGTGAGGCTGGCAGGCCGGGTTTCCAGCGGTTGATGCTGGCAACTGGGGCTGGCGTCGAACCAGTGATGATTACGGATGAGCACGTCACTGGCCGACATCACCGTCTTGTGCCAGCCACAGTGGGGGACAGGTGTAGGCTTCAGGCGCCATCGGGACCGGCATGGTATCCTTGCCAATAGACTCTTCTATTGAGACCAAGGCTACCACGTTGCATGGCGGTGAACCGTTTCCAGCCTCACATTTTGGCTTTCCTGGTTACCCATGATCAGCAGTCACCACGAACTATACTGATCTTACGTGGCGCTGTTCCAGAGCCGTATTGGTGGCAAGCGTTATACTTATTTCAGGTTATTTGAGTAAGGAGCTTGCCATGGACAGCCAAGCGTTTTCCTCAATGCTGCGTTCTTTTGCCCAGCTCGACCCAATCCAACTAGAACGCGCCCAGGAACAACTTCGTCACCATCTGCAACGTGATCAACTCCATCAGGCATTAGCAAACCAGAGCGAGGCTGTCGCAGCATGCCCCTGTTGCAATTCCTCCCATGTCATTCATTGGGGACGTGCTCGTGGTCAGCAGCGGTTCCGTTGTAAGGCATGCGGCAAAACATTCAATCAATTGGATGGTTCTGCTTTGGCGGGGCTTCATCACAAGCACAAGTGGGCTGCCTATGCTGACTGCCTCAGTCGTGGGTTGTCGCTGCGAGCCGCTGCCAGAGAGTGCGCCATCAACCTGAAGACCGCATTTCGTTGGCGCCATCGCTTTCTGCGCTACGCACTGACCACTCGAGCCAAGCAATTGGCCGGGATCGTAGAGGCCGATGAGGTATTTGTAGCCGAATCATTTAAGGGACGACGTCATCTGGATCGTCCAGCAAGGCGCCGGGGCGCGAAGGGTAAAAAACGTGGGCATATACCCTTGGTCCCGCTCTTAATCGCGCTAGATCGATATGGTCGAGAAAGTGATGCTGTGTTGTTAGATAAAAGCCTGAGTCAAATCGAACCTTCCCTAAAACCACTCCTCACGGCGGGAACAATCCTGTGCACGGATGGCAATCTAAGTTACAGCACGATTGCACAGAACGCGCCGGGCGTGATCCATAAGCGGTTGATCGCCAGCGCTCATCATCGAGTAGAAGATGATGTTTTCCACATCCAGACCCTCAATAACTACGTGAGTCGTTGGCGGGAATGGATGGCCAAATTTCACGGAGTAGGAACAGACTACCTGGAAAACTACCTTGCTTGGTTTCGAGTGGTGAACCAGGAGCCGAATACATCCTGTTCATGGCTGCTTGGCGGAGTCACTCGGCTCACCTACACGTAAAGGGAACAGCGCCTCTTACGTACAGTTACTGAGGTGCGAGATCATGGCCAAAAGCAAAGTCCAATTCCAGAAAGGCTACAGCCTGTTTGAGTTTTTCAAGGACTATGGCACTGAAACGCAGTGCGAAAACGCGCTGCTCGCTTGGCGTTTTCCACACGGTTTCGTCTGTCCTGAGTGCGCCAACAAGACCTGTTGTCACCTGAAAAGTCGGCCACGCGTGCTGCAATGCAATCACTGTCGTCACCAGATGTCATTGACTGGGAACACTATTTTCGCAAACACCAAGCTCCCTCTGACCAAGTGGTTTCTGGCAATGCACCTGTTATTGCAGACCAAAACAGGCTTGTCAGCGATGGAGCTAAAGCGCCAGTTGGGCGTCAAATATGACACCGCCTGGATGCTCAAGCACAAGCTGCTGCAAGCCATGAAAGAGTCCGATGACAAGCAGCCCATCAGCGGCATCATTCAGCTCGATGATGTCTACTGGGGTGGCGAGCGCCGTGGTGGCAAACGGGGTCGGGGCGCGGCAGGCAAGACGCCATTTGTGGCAGCAGTGGCCCTGAATAAGGAAGGGCATCCAATCAAGATGCGGATGACGGTGGTCGATGGTTTCAAAACCAAGTCCATTGCGGATTGGGCAAAACGGCATGTTGCCAGTGGTAGCGCGGTGATATCCGATGGATTGGCCTGTTTCAAAGCGGTCAAAGAGGCCAATTGTGAGCACCTGGGTGTTGTCACCGGGGGCAACCTTGATTTGCTGGATCATCCGGCATTCAACTGGGTAAACACGATGATAGGGAATGTGAAGAACTCGCTGCGGGGCAGTTGCCATACGCTCGGAGCGAAGCATTTACCGAGACATCTTGCTGAATACTGCTTCCGGTTTAATCATCGTTTTGACCTCAAGAGCATGTTGGTTGAATTAGGGCATGCAGTCGTGGCAAGCCCTCCGATGCCATATCGACTCTTGAAGCTGGCTGAGGGTCATGGGTAATCAGGTTCTGTTATAGCATCGCTCTGACTTCAGAGTGACGAAAAACGCTTCAATATTGGCCAGACATCAGTTAATAAAAAGTAACGTAATCATAGAAGCCACTTGGTTCACTAACACTGATGTTCATAAGCGATGACCGTCTTATCCGAGTGATAACAACCATCATTATCCAGATGCCTTGGGGTGTTATGTAAGGGAGATGCTATGTAGATGCTAAATAATTTGATTTACTTCTCACCTATAAATTAAGTATTAAAACCCTCGAGGTTACCAGTCTGGTTGGCTATCGCAATGCCAATGCTATAGGTTTATATGGTGTGCAGTGATACCCATATTGATGTAAAAGCAATCAACAATCATGTAGCCGTCATTCCGCACCTAATATTTGCATTTTAAATGGTGATGATTCTCACACTGCCAGGATTGAATTGAGAAAACTCGTGACTTCACTCACTTTGCTACGTAAAGATGTTCTGTTGGGTAATGGTTTGCATCATTTCATGGGGGGCGAAAGAATGAATCTGAGCATTTTAGCTTTTGGTCACGCCTCCATTGCCAATACCTTGATGTTGTCATTTGCTGTGAACGTGTAGGCATCGTCTCCGAAAAAAAATCCCCAATCAGGTGCGGAATGTCGGATGTAGGCTTGGTGCTGCTATTAACTGTGATCAATCTTTCAATTCTTAGGGTTGCAT
Organism: Aeromonas veronii; assembly: GCA_041319085.1. Lineage (NCBI taxonomy): Bacteria > Pseudomonadati > Pseudomonadota > Gammaproteobacteria > Aeromonadales > Aeromonadaceae > Aeromonas > Aeromonas veronii. Next base: position 3,237,163 of record CP101033.1, read on the forward strand.
TTCTTTGTAGATATGATTTTGCTTGCATTCTGTGAATCTATATGTACGATAACAAATTCTGTTGATTTGTTGGTCAATATTGGATTTGGCTTAACTTATAAGGCCATTCTTCCTTAGTGGTCATACATTAAAAGATATTTCTAGACCGTGGCATAACAATGCTAAAACGTATAGTTGGTATAAAAATTTGAATGATAAAATAGGTGCAGGATACTGAGTTGTTATCGAAATTTGAGAATCCTGCACTGGCTCACGCAGATGAACCACTTACTCGATTATTGCATCATCCTCAAGGCAGGGATGGCGTCTGGATTTGGACGTGATGCGGTCTGATCTGATTAAAACAACAACAAATCAATGAGTTGTTCGTAGAAATTATATAAGTTAGACAGCAGGCTATGGCCTTTAATGATGCTGGTTGTCGAGCGTCACATTCGAGGTGTTATGCAAGTAAACAAGAGTACCCGGCACTCAAAAATTACAGGGGATTTTGCAGAAAACCTAGTTCTGTACTGGCTTTCGAAATACGGGTTCGAATGTACCATTGTTGACCACACCGGAATCGACATCTTGGCTAAAAACCCGCATACCAACGAGCTAATGGGGATTTCAGTTAAATCCAGATCGCGTAATGCAGGTAAAGAAAATCATTACTTGAGTATCGATAACGAGCATTTTAACAAGGTGGATGTGGCTTGCCGGGCGTTCAACTGCGAGCCTTATTTGGCTCTGGTTGTCGATTGCAAGGATGACATCAAAGTGTTTATAACCTCAAAGGATCATCTGCTGTCGATTCATCCTAAACGCCAAGTCTGTGTGGGATGGAAGATGAGTGATGATTGGATCACAAAGTACCGGGAAGACCCGAAGATCATGATGATTGAATTTCAGTACAGAACACCCCGCTGGTGGTCACCCTCATCGTGATCGGAGTTGCATTTAAAACGGGCATTACGTTTTAGCTGCCTTTCGCTAAGCCCTGTTCGAAAATGCGACATGTGCAAATGTTCAGTATCGAATCCACCCTCTGTAATCCGTATTCTTGCCCTATCAACGATGATTACTACTTGCCGTGTCGCATAGCGCGCTCTGCAATATGTTCCGATGAGCGCGAACAAAAACTGACGCATCTATAGGCAGGTGGCTATGTCATATAGCCAAAAAGTGGTAATTGTATAGTCCGGTCATGTTCATATCGGTAAGCTGCTGGCGTTATTATCGATCGTGGCCTTTCAACTTTTTCATGATGACAAGCGCGGTGAACTAAAAGGTCAAAATAGCGGACTCTCCATGGCTATCAAGAAGAAAAATTTCTGCTTCTCCATGTTGGCCTGCGGCCACAGCTAATATGCATGGCCAACCGTAGCAAGAAGACGCATCAATTTGAAAATAATGAGAAAGTAAAACTAGATTGCCGGTGGATGCGTACCCGAAACTAGCCGGTTGGTTTTGAGGTACGCCTTAGCCGAGATCACAGAGGATGTTCCAACAGATGCATCATAACCATGAGTCATCAACAGCTATGTCGCAGGACAGGACTCAACCACATAATCCTAAGGGTATCGACAAGCAGGTGCTGTCGGTAAAAGGCTTGCTGGCACTGCCGAATTTGCAGATCCCCCATTACCAGCGTCCATATCGTTGGGGGGAGAAGCATATCGCCGATCTGTTTACCGATCTGGCCCAGCAACAGGACAAAAAGGCCTATCGGCTGGGCTCTTTGGTGTTTCATCAGCATCAGGATGAACAGACGCACCAATGCTGGCTGGATATTGTCGATGGCCAGCAGCGCACCCTGACCCTGCTGTTGACCGTCAAGGCGCTGCTTGAGCTGTTGGATGACCCGCAGCAAGCGGGCCGTTTCAACCGCCAAGATCTTAAGAAGGATTTAGCTAACCTGGCTGCCCCCGTGAATGCCTTTATGGCCCGGCAATCCTTTCCTAGCCTGGACTCGGCGCTGAATCTGCGTCGAAACTATCTGGCGCTGCGGCGATGGGTGGCTCGGCCTGAGTTCACGGAAACGCAGATCAACTTCTTGCTCAATCACTGTCAGGTGGTCTGCTTTGTGCTCAAGGATATCTCGGAGGCGTTCCAGTTCTTCGATTCGCAAAACGCCCGCGGGCGTGATCTGGCGCCGCACGATCTGCTCAAGGCCTACCATCTGCGCGAGTTCCCCGAGGCAGAGGGGCATCTTAAGGCCGAAGCGGTCGAGCATTGGGAGCGCCTGCCGAGCGATCAGTTGGCCGTGTTGTTTGCCGACTATCTCTTCAGGGTCAGGCAATGGGCCGAAGGGAAATCGGCGCGTTATTTCGGCAAGGGCGATGTGGATCTGTTTAAAGGGGTCAACCTCGACAAGGTGGGCCATTTCCCGTACGTCGAATCGCTGCGTATCGCCCATCACTTTGTGGATGACTATAACAGTCAGTATCAGCGCAAGATTGATGGCCAGCGGATGCGATTCCCGTTCCATCTCGACCAGATGATCATCAATGGCCGGCGCTTTTTCGAGATGGCCGAACACTACCAGAAGCAGGTGGCCAACATTGTCAAAGCGCAGATGCCGGAGGCCAGCACAGCTGACCACACCGTAGCGACGCAACCAGCCGAGCGCGGGACATTACAGTGGGCGCAGCTTTCGCCACAAGCACAGCACATTTTAAGCACACTCAACAGCTATGCCCGCCGCTATCGCACCGGCGATGGTTATGTACGCGCCATGTTTGACTGTGCCCTGATCTTCTATCTCGACAAGTTCGGTTGCGCGGGGCTGTCACAGGCCATCGAGAAGTGTTTTATCTGGGCCTATCGCTGTCGCATTCGCCAGCAGGTGGTTCAACTTGCCACCGTCGATAACTATGTGCTGGAGCACAACCTGATCCGCGCGATTCGTGATGCGCGCTTGCCGGCAGACCTGCATGCCTTCCCGTTGCCGAGCCTCAGCCCGTCAGAAAACAGGAATAATCGTGACGGCAGTGATGATGAGCTGGTCATGCTGTTTAAGGAGATGAAGTACTATGCCTAACGCTGTGCGTCCGTTTTCCATCCGGCAACTGCTGGGCGATCATGCCCGCTATCTGGTGCCGATGTACCAGCGTAATTACGCCTGGGGCGAGGGTGAGATCACCCAGTTGCTGCAAGATGTGCTGGATTATCAGACCAAGTCATCGCGACAGGGTGAGCCACAGACCTACTATATCGGTACGCTTGTGGTGCATAAGCGTGATGATGGTCGTTATGAGGTGATCGATGGCCAGCAACGCTTTACCACCCTCTCTCTGTTGGCCAATTGGCTAAAGCACCAAGCGAAAGATGCGGTGGATATGAGTTGGTATCAGGCTATCAACCTTGCTTTTGAAAGTCGCCCGATATCGAGTCACACCTTCGAGTGTTTATGGAAAGGTGATGCCCCCCACGATTTGCGTGGGAGTACCTTCAATGACGGTTTGGTGGACGGCTTTGAACTCATTGGCAAGGCATTGGCTGTTCTTGGTTTAATTGGGACCAGATTGACGGTTTTTTGCGACTACCTCTTCAAGCATGTGCAAATCTCCCGCATCGAGGTGCCAGAGGATACCGATCTCAACCACTTCTTCGAGGCGATGAACAATCGCGGCGAACAATTGGAGAAGCATGAGGTGATCAAGGCGCGGTTGATGGAGACGCTCAACCGGATGGCCGATCCGCTCTGCCGCCAGCAGAGCCTCGATGCCCTGACCCAGGTCTGGGATGCTTGCGCCAATATGGAGCGCTATGTGCAATACGGCTTTACCCCGGATCAGCGCCATCGTCTGTTTGGTCAAGATGATTGGGGGCGGTTTGTCCCGCGCGACTTTGCTCATCTGCTGGCCTTGCTGGGCGAGTCGATTCCATCGTCCGCCATTGATCCGTTGACGCGACGCGAACAGGCGCCAACCCTGGCTGCCATCTTGCAGGACGTGACGCTGGACGGCGAGCGCAGTCAAGTAGAGGAGAGTGCCGGCAGTGAACGCTTTAACAGCGTGATCAACTTCTCCAACTTCTTGCTGCATGTGCTGCGCGTGGTCAGGCGGGACCCGTTGCAGACCGAAGGCGTGCCGCTGGATGACAAACAGATGATCGAGCAGTTCGAGTTGCGCCTGCTCAAGCAGGACGATGCGGTGGCCAGGGTGCAGCACTTTGTTTTTGCGCTGCTCAAATGCAAATACCTGTTTGATCAGTTCATCATCAAACGCGAGTTTAGCCAGGGCAAAGATGGCTGGAGTCTGAAACGGTTGCATTGGTACTCCAAAGAGAGCGTCAGCTATATCAATACCTTTGATGACAACGAGGATGGCTTTGACGGCATCAACCGGCGACTGCTGATGCTGCTTGCGGCTTTCCATGTGTCGACGCCGACTCTGGTCTACAAGCATTGGCTCAATGGCGCGTTGCGTTATCTGTTTGATACCTGTCACAGTGACCAAGGGTTAGATGCGGGAGAGTATCTGCACTATCTGGAGAGCATGGCCCGCCGCTTTGTGTTCCAGCGTTTCCTGGCGCCGGGCGAAGGGGCCTCTTACTACCAGATGCTGTATGGACAGGTGTCAGCGCTGACAGCGTCTGCTGGGGATGAATGCTGGCGTCAGGCTATCAGCGAGAAGCTGCGATTCGGGGTCATCGAGAATAACTTTGTGTTCAATTATCTCGATTATCTGCTTTGGGTGGCAGGCGCCAACAAGGATGTGGTGACGCGCAATTTCGAGTTTACGTTCCGCAGCTCGGTCGAGCACTTTTCACCGCAGCACCCGATGGATGGATATCCAAAGATTGCGGATACGGCGCTACATGCTTTCGGCAATCTGTGCCTGATCAGTCACAGCAAAAATTCGCGGTTGAGTAATTTCCAACCCATGCAAAAACAGGAACATTTCGCGGTCAGTCTGGCGCGAAACGAGATCGATAGTCTGAAGCTCCATGCCATGCTGCAATTGATGCAGCAACGCCAGGCATGGGGAGAAGATGAGATCGATTTTCATCAGAAAGAGATGATGACGGTATTGGCCACCGAGGCTAGCAAGATGGAGAGCCAGAACGCATGAATACAGTTGGCCAGCTTGAGCTGGTCACACCGGCGTGTGTGATCAATCTGTTTGTGCAGCGATAGGGCTATCTAGGGAAGGTGCGAACAAGTGGGTCGCACCTTCATCATGAGTAACTTGCCCTCGTTTGAAATGCTCATTACTCCGAGCTTCGGATGTCTTTCCGCAAACATTGGGCTTTTAAGTGATATTTCGCCCCATTTTAGAGGCTTATTTCGATTTTTGGGCACAGCTATCCCATGCCCGTATCATCTGGTCCACTCGAAACAGGTTCGCCAGCGTAAACAACATTGCCAGTTGGTTGTCGTTTTTGCGTAGCCCCTTGAATCGAGCCTTTACAAAGCCAAACTGGCATTTGATGATCCGAAACGGGTGCTCCACCTTGGCGCGGATGCTGGATTTGAGCCTCTCAACGGCAATGACTGCCTTGTTTTTTCGAGGATGCTTCTTGAGCACCCCGAGCTTGCCAGGTCGCATCGCAATCGCCCACTCAACCTTCACATCGTTCAGTTCTTCACGTTTTTCCGCCCCCTGATATCCGGCGTCAGCAAGCCACTGGTTGACGGCCTCGAAGAACTGACGGGCCAGTTGGTGCTGCTCCAGCAGATGACGGAAATTCATGATGGTGGTGCGGTCAGGGATGGCCTGGTCCAGGGAGAGTTTGGCAAACAGACGCATTGAGGCTATCTCGTAGAGGGCGTCCTCCATGGCGCCGTCGCTGAGGTTGTACCACTGCTGCATGCAGTGAATGCGGAGCATGGTGTCGAGTGGGTAGGGACGACGCCCGTTACCGGCCTTGGGATTAACCGGTTCGATGACCCCCTGCATCATCGCCCATGGGAGCAGATCCTCCATGCGGGCCAAGAATATCTCTTTGCGGGTTTTACGGCGTTTGCCATTGAACTCGCTATCCGCGAAGGTGAGCAGGTGACTCATACTGAACCTCATCCCTGATACCAAGTGAGGGTCATGATCTCACACCAAGGACTTGTTCGCACCTTCCCTAAACTGGCTGGTTAACCGGACACAAGATGGCAGGGTAACGACAGCCCTGCCTCTTCAATCCGTCCGATCTGACAGATAGAAAGCGCCAGACAGCAGACCATAAACCAATCGCACTCGCTCATCCCTGCCCCGCAATGCGGCAAGCAATATCTCGCCGCTGGCCAGATCATCACTATGCCAGAAGCACCAGAGGGCTGCTTCTACCACATCCAGCCAGCTGGCATGGCCCAGCTGATTGCGTGATTTGCGCCGCCAGCAGCCCCGCACCACGGCGCCGCTATTCAGAGATGTGGCTGCCAGCGCCCGCTGCTCTATGACGCTTACCGTGAGCCCATCCAGCTTGGCCTGACGGCCGCCGCGCCCTCCCCGCAGTAACTTATCGAGCAGTAAAGCCAACAGGCGGAATGCATCCTGATCTTCAAAGCTGGCCCCCTCCCCCAGCAAATCGGCAGCCCCCGCCATCAGTTGCTCACGCCCCTGGTAGATGGGTTGTGAAGTGCGATCCAGCCGATGTTGCTCAATATGGAGAGCCAATGCCGTCACCACCGCCAGCTGTGCAGTATCACCCTCCTGGTGAAACGAGCCTTTGGCGAGGAAAGAGGTCAGCGCCGTGACTCGCTCGGCTGACAGCAGGCAACAGATCCCCCTGATCAGGGGCATGGCCGCCTGATCCGATAACAGTCTTGAGTTCATAGCGCCTCAGTGACGATCACGTTTGAAGTGAGTGGTTTTATGACCGACGGTAACAATCTCGCAGTCTTGCAGGACTAGATAATGACGGCGTAGACGCTGGCAAAACTGCGCAGACAACCTGCCGCCGGTTTGCAACATCGCCAACCCTCTCAGGTCGAGATAAACCAGCTCGCGCCCTTGGTGATAAGCAGAACGTCTGATGCTCAACAGCAGCTCCACCAGCTCGGGAGCAATACCACGCGGCTGCATCCGGCATGATGGCTGTATGCACTATCCAGCTTCCCGTTCATGAGATGCTCCTTTGGCGCTCATTTCGATGGACTCATTATATGTCGCCTGTATACTCATGCCGATACTGGTTACATACACATGTCGCATTTTGGAGCACATATGACCCCCAAAGAGCTCACTTGGGATCAGACCCTGCGTTTTCGTCTGCTAGAAATCGTGTTGCAGTGGGAAGGACGGCTGACCACCAATCACCTGATGACTGCCTTCAATATCGGCCGCCAACAAGCATCACGGGATATCAATCACTACCTGACCCACTATTCACCGGAAGGGTTGGTCTATGACCGAAGCCTGAAGGGATACAAACCCACCGAGCAATTTGTGCCGCGCTTTAGTGAGGGCAAAGTAGATGAGTACCTGATGCTGTTGCACCGTGAAAAACAGCATCAACGCCAACATGAAGCGGGGCTGTTGACCCTGCCGCTGATGGATCTGCGCTACGGCCATATCGAGATCCTGGATGTGCCCAACCGCCATATCGACCCCAAGATTGTCCGGGGTCTAGTACAAGCTGCGCGCGGTCAGCTGCGGGTCGATGTCGATTACGTGTCGCTCAGCTCAGCGGAGCAGAGTGGCCGCAACATTGTGCCCCACACCCTGGTCTATGACGGGATCCGCTGGCATGTGCGCGCCTACTGCGAGAAAAAGGGGGAATATCTGGACTTTGTGATGAGTCGTTTTCGTGGGGAGCCGGATCTGCTGGATGCCTCCCCTCATGGCCGAGAGCAGGATCTTGAGTGGAACACCCGGGTCACCGCCGTGGTCATCCCTAACCCGGGCCTCAGTGAAGGGCAACAAGCCATCATCGCCAGCGATTACGCCATGCCAGATGGCAAGCTGTTGATCAGTCAGCGCATCCCACTGATGCATTACGCGCTGGAGCGAATGCAGGTGAGCTATAACGGCGATCACCAGCAGCATCCGCTACTCTACCCGCTGGTGCTGGCAAACCGGGAGGAGCTCATCCAGCAAGGCTGCACCTTCAAGCTTAAGAGTGCGGATCTGCAAGTGATTCCGCATTAACCCTGACGCATACACTGGCTGCGAGACGATGAACCGACTGAAGAAAAGTTAGACTTCGTTTATGGGATGTTGAAGATGGCCAGATACGATCACCAGATGTAGTTCTGGCCCTTGCTCCCCACTTCAGTAAGTGGATAGTTTTTAAAGAAATCCAAAGGGGTAACTTGCCAGTTAAAGACCTGCGCCTAGGCTCAAAAACAGTATGATGGCGTCCATATACCATCGGCAGGCATGGAAGACCTGCCGGTGGCGAGGTAGCCCTGAGTCGGTTAGCTGCGAGGCTAGATGGTTACACGTCAGGATCCAATACCTCCCAACGTCCGCTCTTACGCGGCCCAACAAAACGTAATCGCCCGTCTTTGACCAGCACGGCAACAGCCCTCTCCACGGTACTAGTCGACTTGCCAATCCGCTCTGCAACTTGCTTGAGCGTTATGGTCGGCTCAGCCGCCAATTCCGCCAAGATGGCCTGCGGTGTTTTCACCCGTTTTTCTACCTGCGTTTCAACCTTCATTTCTACCCGCATTTTCTCCTGATGAGGTGATACTACTGCTGGTTGAATTGCAATCGCTTGGGCCAGCGCATCGCGCAGAGCTTCCAGTAAAAAGAGGATGAACTCGGTACAATCACTGCGACTATCAGCCTGACTTAGCTGCTGATAGTAGTGCTCCTGCCGAGCCTTGATCACCGTCTCCACTGGCAAGAAGGCCATTACAGGCTGCCAGCGACTCAAGATCACTGTCTGCCATAACCGCCCCATCCGACCATTTCCATCCGCAAAGGGGTGAATAAACTCCAACTCATAATGCAAGGCACAGGAAGCGATCAGCGGATGAGCCTCGGTCTCAGCCAGCCAAGTCAATAGCTGTCCCATCAGACGAGGGACCTGGTTCGCAGGGGGAGCCATATGCACCAACTGCTCGCCTCGATATATACCTACGCCACCGCTACGCCAGTGACCCGCATCATCGCAGAGTCCACGCATCAGGAGTCCGTGAGCACCGAGTAGATCATCAGCGGAAGTAGGATCCCAATCAGGCATTGCTTCATAGGCCGCAAACGCATTACGGACCTCTTGGATTTCCCGTGGAAGCCCAAGCACCGTCTTCCCCTCAATCACTGCCGTCACCTGCTCGACACTCAGGGTATTGTGCTCTATAGCCAAGGAGGCTTGGATAGTGCGGATCCGGTTCTCTCGACGCAGCATCGGCACCTGAGAGCTCTGAGTAAACCGCCACTGCCCCACCAACTCGGCGATCTCCGCCACTCGACTCAACATGGCGTGGGTCAGGGTGAAGGGAGGGGAATAGGCTGCCATGGGTTACTCCAACTGATGCGATAACAAATGAGGGTTAGCTTAACAGATCCGGGAGCAGAAACTCCCGGATCAGATGCCATGTAAAACTGCAGTAGGAATTGATTTAATCGATGGGCGAAGCTCACGTTGAATCTCGAGTAGTGTCTCATGGCTAATGTCTACCCGAGGGGTATCACACTGTTTGCAGCGATCACCCACTTTCAAATATCGTTTCATGTTTCTGCTTTCCTGCTAAATAAATCACCAATGTGGGCCGGGCTCAATCTCTGTCTTGACCCAGGTCTATGACGGGATCCGCTGGCATGTGCGCGCCTACTGCGAGAAGAAGGGGGAATATCTGGACTTTGTGATGAGCCGATTTCGTGGGGAGCCGGATCTGCTGGATGCCTCCCCTCATGGCCGAGAGCAGGATCTTGAGTGGAACACCCGGGTCACCGCCGTGGTCATCCCTAACCCGGGCCTCAGTGAAGGGCAACAAGCCATCATCGCCAGCGATTACGCCATGCCAAATGGCAAGCTGTTGATCAGTCAGCGCATCCCACTGATGCATTACGCGCTGGAGCGAATGCAGGTGAGCTATAACGGCGATCACCAGCAGCATCCGCTACTCTACCCGCTGGTGCTGGCAAACCGGGAGGAGCTCATCCAGCAAGGCTGCACCTTCAAGCTTAAGAGTGCGGATCTGCAAGTGATGCCGCATTAACCCTGACGCCGAGAGGCACGATCGGCCAAGAGAGATGGAAATAATAAAGGCTCCCAACATGCAGGGAGCCTTGACACAATATGAATCCGATTCGAAATGATAGGGTCTGGCGAACAACATGAAAAACCATCACGACCAGGTATATTTGATGGAATTTGAAGCACCCTGTTTGCAAAACTCATCGGGCAACCGCTTGCCGACATACATGGCTTTGATAACCTCAGAGGCCTCTTTGTAGAGGTCATGTGGCCTGTGCCAGGCGTTGTTTCGGCGTGTAGCCACCCAGCGCCATATTGGGCCGCTCATGGTTATAAACCCACAGCCAGTTCGTGGCAAACTCTTGTAACTCATTCAGTGACTCAAACAGGTAATGGCCCAACGCACCGTGCGGTTAAACCGCTCCATGCAGGCATTCTGCTGCGGGTTTCCCGGGTGGATATATTTAGCTCTATCCCCCCCTGCCACGCCCAGTCCCGAGTGCCAGGTCACTGAGATGCTGCCGGCCGAGGGGATGTGTTATCACGACAAAGAGGAGCCTTGGCTCCCCTTTGTCGTCGTACACCATCACGTATCACGTTCACATTAGTGCATGCCAAACAGTCCCGGCAGGAACAGGCTGAGCGACGGCACATAGGTGACCGCGATCAGCGAAGCCAGCAGCACCAGGAAGAACGGCAGCATGGGACGGATCAGTGACTGGATTTTCACCCCCGACACCGAGCAACCGACAAACAGGGCGCTGCCCACTGGCGGCGTGCACAGCCCGATACAGAGGTTGAACACCATCATGATGCCAAAGTGCACCGGGTCCATCCCAAGGTCAGTGACGATCGGCAGGAAGATCGGCGTGAAGATCAGCACCGCCGGGGTCATGTCCATAAAGATACCGACCACCAGCAGGATCACGTTGATGATAAGCAGAATGACAATCGGGTTATCCGATACCGCCATCAGCCCTTCGCTGATGGTGTAGGGAATATCAGCGTTGGTCATGGCCCACGACATCCCGACCGAGATACCGATCAGCAGCAGCACGATGGCGGTGGTGATCACCGAGTCGAGCAGGATGCGCGGAAGATCGGCCAGCTTCACCTGGCGATACACCAGCACCGAGAGGATAAAGGTGTAGACCACGGCGATGGCCGAGGCTTCGGTCGCGGTAAACACGCCACCGAGGATACCGCCCATCACCACCACCACCAGCATCAGGCTGGGCAGCGCATCCCAGAAGGAGGTGAGCACCACGCGCAAGGTCGGCCGCTCGGCCACCGGATAACCACGGCGCTTGGCGATAATGCCGCCCACGACCATGACCGACAGCCCCATCAGGATACCCGGCACATAGCCGGCCATAAACAGGGTGGCCACCGAAATGCCGCCCGCAGTGAGGGCATAGATGATCAGCACATTAGAGGGCGGGATCAGCAGCCCCGAGATGCAGGAGGTGACATTGATGGCCGCAGAGTAAGCCGGATCGTAACCCGCCTTTTTCTGCATCGGTGCCATGGTGCCACCGACCGCCACCGCAGCCGCCACCGCCGAGCCGGAGATGGAGCCAAACATCATGTTGGCCATCACGTTGACATGACCGAGCGATCCCGGCATCCGCCCGACCAGCACCTGGGAGAAGTTAATCAGGCGCTGGGCAATACCGCCCGAGTTCATCAAGGAGCCTGCCAAAAAGAAAAACGGAATAGCGAGCAGGGAGAAGCTATCCAGGCCGGTGGCCATCTTCTGGCCAATCACGGCGAGAATGGTTTCGAGCGGCAACATCATGACACCGGCAGCCAGGGTAGCCAGGCCGATAGAGAACGAGATCGGCACGCCGGCAAACACCAGCACAAAGAACGAGCCGAACATCACCAGAGCAATAGTCCAATCCATATTAACGACCCTCCTCGGCAATAACGGCCGCGCTGTGGCTGCGAGTGAGCAACTGCTCACTGATGGTCTGCAGCACAAACAGCACGCTGTAGTAACAGATAATCAGACCGCTGAGCGGCAAGACCACATAGACATAGGCCATCGGCATCTGCATCGCCGGTGACAGCTGACCGGTCGAGTAGACCTTGGTCACCAGCGTCAGTCCGCCCCACACCATGGCGCTGGCCGAAAAGAGCAGCACGCAACCGTCAACGAACAGCAGATTGATCACCCGCCGTGTTCCTTTGAGATTGGCGGTAAACAGATCGATAGAGAGATGGCGACGCTGACCGACGGCATAGGCGGCGCCAAACAGGCCGACCCAGATCATGCTGAAACGGGCGATCTCGTCGGTCATGGTACTGGGCTTTTGCAGCACGTAGCGGCTAAACACCTGCCACACCACGCAGACCACCAGCAGCGCCATGACTGTGATGGTAAAACCGGCCAGCAGGCGGTCGATGGGTTTCTTAAATGTCTCGATATTCATGATCTCTTCCTTGTACAACAAAGGGCGGCCTTGGCCGCCCTTCTCTGCTTATCCATTACAGGGTGATGTTGGCGCCCGCCTCCTCCACCTTGGTGATCCAGGGGCCCTTGACCGGATCATGCTTGAACTCGTCATACAGCGGCTTGAGTGCCTGGCGGAACGGCTCCTTATCCACATTGATAAAGGTTGCACCCTGCTGCTCGGCCTGCTTTCTGGTCTCGCTCACCAGCGTGTTCCACATGGTCTCTTGCTCCTGCTCGGAACTCTTCACCACCTTGGTCAGCGCATCACGCTGCTCCTGGGAGAGCTTGTTCCAGCTCTTGTCGGAAATGACCAGATAGTCGGGCATGGAAGTGTGCTGGTTTTCGGTGAAGAACTTGGTCACCTCTACATGACGGGTCTGCACGAAGGAGGGCTCGTTGTTCTCGGCGCCATCAATCACCCCCTGCTGCAGGGCGGTGTAAACCTCACCAAACGGAATCGACACCGGCGAGGCACCGAGCAGCTCGATGAACTTGATGGTGGTCGGGGTGGTGATCACGCGGATCTTCATCCCTTTCATGTCAGCCGGCGAGGTGATGGCCTTCTTGGCGTAGAAGCTGCGGGTTCCCCCCACATAGGCACCAATCGGGAAGAAGCCCTTGGACTTGGTCTCTTCCATCATCTGGTTGCCAATCTCACCGTGGATAACAGCCTTGAAGTGCTCATCGTTTTTGAACAGGTAAGGCAGGCTGAAAATGGAGTAAGCCGGGGTAAAGGCTTCCAGCTCGTTGGCCATGGCCTTGGTCATGTCGAGGGCACCGTTTTGCAGCAGCTCCAGCGTCTCACGCGGGCCACCCATCTGGCCGCCCGGATAGATGCGGATCTTCATCTTGCCACCGGTAGCATCGCTCAGATCCTTGGCCATCTTGACCCAGGTCTGGTGTACCACGTGGCTGGTGTCCAGATTGTGGGCCAGCTTGAGCGTGACGCTCTCCATGGCCTGAGCGGCAAAACCGGTCAGGGTGAGCGGCAGGGCAAACAGAACGCTGGCGGCAATCTTCTTCATATTCATGGATGTTCCCTCAACATGTTTATTTGGTTGCTCGACAATTCACTGGTCATCGATTGGTGGCCAGCTTATAGCTACTCGACCACGCGAAATGTGAAAAAAATCACAAGCAACAAACATAAGGAAACATTGTTTTAATTTTTTCGATCCGCATCACCAAATTAAATTAATATATCCAGCGATCATTCAACCACTACGCCAAATCCTCTCCTGTCGATGAGGGACGGTGCGAACCAGTCCCTATCTCACTCACTGGCCGGTGTCGCCGTTTCCCTTTAACTCCCTGCCGGATTGTTGCCCAGCGTTGCCTCACTCACCGCGGTATTGGGATGTGAATCGAAGGAAGATGCGGACCAAACGTGCCAGATTAGCCAGGCGCAAAGGGGCGCAGCCGCAGGAAGAACACCGGCAACACCACCAGCACCATCAGGAAGAAGATGCCGCCGCCGAGGGGCTCGAACAGCACGCCACAAACCGCCATCAGGGCCGCCACCGTCATGCCAAGGCCAAGGGCCGCATAGAGCGCCTGGGTCGGGATCAACTGCTCGGCGGGCAGCTGGCGAGTCATAAAACGCACCGCCCCCAGATGACTCATACCGAACGTCACCGAGTGGAGCAACTGCCCCAGTACCAGCACCCACAGCTCGGTCGAGGCACCCAGCAATACCCAGCGCACCACACAACCGATGGCACCGGCGATAAAGAGACTCTGGGCGCCAAAGCGCTGCAAGAAACGCTTGTCGGCGGCGAACATGCAGATCTCCGCCACCACCCCGAGCGCCCAGAGATAGCCGATGATGGTGCCGCTATACCCTTGCGCCTTCCAGTAGATGGCGCTGAAACCGTAATAGGCGGCGTGGCTCCCCTGAAGCAGGGCGGTCAGCAGCAGGAAACGGCGCACTGGAGCGCTGCGCAGGGTCGCCAGCAAGGACGCCTTGGCGCGCTCGCCCTGACTATCTTGCGGTGCAGGATAGAGCGGCAGCCAGCTGAGTAGCAGCATCAGCACCAGCCCCGCCACCATGGTGTGCAAAATCCACTCGCTACCGAAGTTGCCCACCAACGCCCCCACCAGCGTCGAGGCGACGATAAAGGCAAAGGAACCGCACAGCCGCACCTTGCCGTAATCGAGGTGGGCCTGCACCACCATGCGGGTCGCCAGCGCCTCTCCCACCGGCATCAGGGTCGGATAGATAAAGTTCGCCAGCAGGGTCAAGCCCACCAGCCACCAGAGGTGATGACTGAGATAGAAGCCGAGAAAGGCCAGCAGACTGAGCAGGGAGAGCAATCGGGTAATCGGCAGCAGATGACCCGCTCCCTTGATCTGTCCCATCACCATCAGGTTGCCGGCAAAGCGGATCGCCATCCCCGCCCCCAGCAGCAGACCAATCATCTCGGCGCTGACGCCCACCCCCTCCAGCCAGAGCGACCAGAACGGCAAGTAAGCGCCGTAGACAAAATAGAAGGCGCCGAAAAAGAGCGCTAACCAGGAAAACGCGGGCATAGATCCTCTGTAACCGGATGACGGGAGCAGAATGATAACCCATCAGCCCCCACAGATCCCGATGGAAACCCTGTGCAAAAAACGAAAAAACTTCAATAAAATTGAACTATTAGCGAAGGAGCCGAGTCTACTTGGTAACACCTCCTCCTGGTTAGTGTTGCAATCCTTCCACCCGCCCATGGCGGGTTTCTTTTTTTAGGCCAACATCCGCCCTGCGCCATCGTCACAACATGGCGGCCGCAAAAAAGGGGCCGAAGCCCCTTTGATCATCTGCGTCTGTTGTTTGCTCTTTAGAATACGTATTTGACCCGTGCACTCAGGTTGCGGCCCGGTTCGGTCATCAGGCTGTTATCGGAGCCTTCGGCACGACCGGCGATGCGCTCGTAGCTGGTGTACTCCTTGTCAAACAGGTTGAAGACCCCGACGTTGAGCTGCAGATCGGTCATCGGCTTGAACTGGGCGTACATATCCACCACACCCCAACCGGCGCTCTTCACGTAATCCTTGCCTGTGCTGTCTTTACGTACTTTGTCCATATCGTCGGCAAAGCGCAGCGCGGTGTTAAAGTTCCATTGGGACTGTTCCAGACGCACACCGACCGAGCCGTTCAGCGGGCTCAGGCTGTTGATGTAGTTGCCATCCCCATCCTTGCCTTCGATGTAGGCGAGGTTGCCCCAGACATTGACGATGTCGTTGAGCCAGTAATCCGCCTTGGCTTCGACCCCCTTGGTGGTCGCCTTGCTCAGGTTCTGGTACTGGTAGACGGCGGTGCGCCCCTCTTTGCCCACTTCCACCATTTCGATGAAGTCGTCGAACTTGTTGTAGAAGCTGGCGACTTCATAGCTGAAGCCGTGGCTGTTGCCACGTACACCGAGATCGATGCCGTCGCTGCTCTCCGGATTGAGGTTCGGGTTAGGCTCGATACGGTAGCCATAGGCCTGATGGTTCAGGGTGGAGAAGGCGCTGTCATACATGGGGGCCTTGAAGCCGTGGCTGTACTGGGCGAACAGGTTGGCCGCCTCGTGCGCCTTAAACACCAGACCCAGCTTGGGTGACAACTCCCCTTCGGAGAACTTGTGCAGCTTGTCGCCTGTGTAGGCCGGATCGTTGTCCGGGGTCATCCGGTAGTAGTCATAACGGGCACCCGGGGTCAGTACCCAGCGCTCGCCAAACTTGATCTCGTCAAAGGCCCACAGGGCGCTGCGCTCGCTGGTGGTAGCCGGGAAACTCAGCTCGTTGTAGCCGACAAAATCACCGGGAGTGGTCGGCCCCTTGTAACGGGTACGCTCGTTGTCGGTGTGCTCGTATTCAACCCCCCAGGCCAGACGGTGATTGGCGACCGCTTTGTGGAACTGCAGCTGGGCGCCGATGTTCTGCTGATCGAACACGTTGTGATCCAGCGAGTTTTTGGTCACATAGGGGTTGCCGGGGCTGACCGGATATTTGGATGAGGCGTACTGATCCAGCGTCTGCTTGGTGCGGGCGAAGTAGACCTTGCTATCCATCCGATCGGCCCAGCCTTGATTCAGCGCAATGCCGTGATCCAGCACCACAGAGAGGTTGTCGGTCTGCTTGTCGGTGATGGGCTGATCAAAGACGCGGGCGGTGCCAGTACCGACCTTGTTGAGCTTGACCGCATCCGGCTCCTCGCCATCGGTCAGGTAGTCAACGGTCAGCTTGAGGAACTGCTCATCGGAGAGGTTCCACTTGCTCTTGAGCAGCAGGGCGTGGGTACCGATATCGAATTCGTTCTTGCTGGAGTCGAAATTCTGGGTCACCCCACCATCGCGCCAGGTGTAGCGCAGCAGGTTCTCCACTTCACCAGTGCGCAGGGCGCCGGTAAAGCCCGCCATCTTCTGGTGGCTGCTGGAGGCGTAACCGCTGGTCACATCCAGATAGCTATCCTTGCCCTTGAGGAAATCGCTGGCATCCTTGGTGGTGATGGCAATCACGCCACCCAGCGCATCGGAACCGTAGGCGGCAGACGCCGGCCCCTTGGCCACTTCCACCTGTTTGATCATGTCGGTATCGAAGTAGCTCTGACCGACACCGCCCTTGCTGTAGGCATCGTTCTGGCGCACGCCGTCGCGCACCACCTTGACCCGGTTTTCACCCATGCCGCGGATGACGAAGGTCTGGGCATCACCCTGACCGCCGAGCACGGTCACACCGGGTTCGTAGCGGAACAGATCGGCGACATTGGTGACGACCTGCTCTTCAATCTGCTTGGCGGTGATCACCGAGATGGGGCCGGAGACATCTTCCAGTTTTTGCTCCATCCGTGAGCCGCTGACGACCAAGACTTCATCCGCCTTCTGGGTGGCAGCAAAGACCTGGGAGGAGAGACCGGCCGCCACGGCGAGGGCAACCAGAGAGAGTGCGTTATGATGGGTCACAGCGAATCCTTATTGAGAACTGTTATCAAACAGGCCGCATATTACCCGGCTCTCGACAAAGATCAACAAGAAACGAAATCATTCTCATTTGTTTTGAACCAAATTGGTTTTACACTGTCGCCCTGTGTTGCCCTTATTCTCTATTAGCCCCCGAGATGCACCGGCATCCGGGCATATAAGCCGTGAGATCCCATGATTAGACGACGTCCCCTGCTCGCCCTGCCGCTGCTGCTGGCAGCCTGTGCCACCCCCACCCAACCGACCGTGTCATCACAGTTGCAGACGCTCTATGACTACCGGCTAAGCGGCGAGGGAGACGCAGACTTGACGCTGGAGCAGGCGATCGCGCGCATTGCCGACGCCGACATCATTCTGGTGGGTGAGCTGCACAGCCATCCCGCCGTGCATCTGTTGCAATCGCGCCTGCTGAGCGGGCTCTACAGCGCCGGTCAGCAGCACGGGCGGCCATTGGCCCTCTCCATGGAGCAGTTCAGCCGCGCCGATCAGAAGACGCTGGATGCCTATCTGGCGAACCAGATTGGTGAAGCGGCCTTGATCCGCGCAGGCAACGCCTGGCCCAACTATCCGAGTGACTACCGCCCGCTGGTGGAGTTTGCCAAAGCGCACCAGATGCCGGTGATCGCCGCCAACGCCCCCAAACCGCTGGTGAGTTGCGTCGGTCAGGAGGGGGCTGAGTGGCTCGACAAACTGCCCGCGTCGCGCCGCAGCCAGCTGGCCCGCCAACTGACGCTGGGGGATGACCCCTATCGCCAGAAGTTTATGGCTTCCATGCATCACGGCGACGCCGACAGCAACACCCGCCGCTTCGCCGCCCAGACCAGCTGGGACGACACCATGGCCGAGAGCATGGTGGATTATCTCGCCAAGCACCCGGGCCAGCAGATCATGCATATCGCCGGCAATTTCCACGTCGAGGGGGGGCTTGGGCTCGCCAGTCGCATCGCCAGCCGCAATCCAGCCCTCAAGGTGGCGCTGGTCGTCCCCCGCACAGATGAGACCTCTGTTGCAGATCGCGCAGCCGATGTGCAGGTAACCATCATGCCGCTGCCTAAGCGCTGGCAAAACAGTGACGAGATGAAGCAAGATATGGGCGCGCTGCATCAATCCCGCAGTCGTGACTGCAGCCAGTGGCTGCAACCCTAATCTTTCAGGAAACGGCGGGTAAAATATGGATGTGTTACTGATCATCGATGTGCAGCAAGGCTTGTTCAACGAGCCCCGTTACCGCCAGGAGCAGGTGCTGGCCAATATCAATCGGGCGGCGGCCCATGTCAGGCAGCAACAGGGACGGGTCATCTATATCCAGCATGACTCGCCCCCTGGTACCGAACTGGAACCGGGCACCCCGGGTTGGCAACTGCACAGTGCGCTGCAGCCAGCCAAGAGCGATAGCCGGGTACGCAAGACAGCCTGTGACAGCTTTCTCGATACCGAGCTTGCCTTCCTGCTGGCCGAGCAGCCGGTCGATCGACTGATCCTCTGTGGCTGCGCCACCGATTTCTGCGTCGATACCACGGTGCGCAGTGCCGCCTCCCATGGGTACGAGGTGCTGGTGTTGAGCGATGGTCACACCACCGCCGATCGCCCCCACCTGAACGCGGCCCAGATCACCGAGCACCATCACTGGATGTGGCGCCACCTCAGCCTGCCGGAGGGGCGCAGTGTCACCCTGCTCACCACCGACGAGCTGCTGGCAGTAACACCCGCCCTGCAGCCGTGCTAATCTGCGAGCCTAGCCTCGTTTCTCACCGGAGTCTGTCGTGCGCCTGTTGTCTGCCACCCTGTTGTTGATTGTTCCCCTGCTGTCGGCCTGCTCCAGCTTGCCCGGACAGAAGTATGACAGGCCGGAACCCCTGTTTCTGACCCACATCAACGAGGAGGGGAGCAAGCGCTTCACCTTTGAAGCCGCGCCCAACGACACCTTGCCGCGCGGCCTCTCGGCGGCCCAGAGCCAGCGGCTGCAGGAACAGCGGGAAGCCTTGCAGGAGAACCTGCTGACCGAGACCCTGGCGACCAAGCAGTATTGCCGCCAGGGGTACATAGTGCTGAGCCAGACCTCCTGGAAGGTGCGGGGGGAGTGCAACGAAACGGCCACCGATGCCGATCGTCGCGCTTTTCCCAACAAGGCCAGCTGGCAGGATTGAACAGGCCGGATGAGATAACGCAATAAAAACGGGCAGCCCAGTGGCTGCCCGTTTTGTTATGACGGCTGTCGTGGTCGGCAGGGATCGTCAGACCGGCGCATCGGCCGGGCTGGTGAGCTCGGCACCGTTGTCGATGCGCTTATGCCCTTCCACCAGATGGACGAAATCCACCAGCTCGTCACCGGAGACCGCAAACGCCTGGCCGAAGCCCTTGACGAACAGCCCCTGCTCCGGCTTGAGGCGGAACAGTTTGAAATCCTTGAGGTTGGAGAGACCCATGATGATCTCGCCAAAACGCCCCTCCAGCGCCGCCACCGCCTTGCTCCAGCGAGCGTCGTCACGGGCCACCACTTCGGCCACCGCATCGAAGGTCAAGCGCTTGCGGGCAAACAGCTCGCGGGCACCGCTCTCATCCTCGATCAGCATCAGGGATACCCTGGGCACCTGTTGCAGGTTGCGGGCGTGGCGGGCGATCTCGGAGATCAGCACATAGTAGCCATCTTCCTGCAGCACAAACGGGGCATAGCTGGCATTGGGATTGCCTTCGCCATCGACGGTGGCGAGCTGCAGGGTACGGCAGCTGTCGCGAAACTCGCGGATCTCCGGTTGCAGGCGGTTCTGCAGACGCTCCTGACGTTCACTCATGCTTTGACTTCCTCTTGAGAGTTGTGGCGCAGCGCCATGAAACGGGTGACCTGATCGGCCAGCAGCTGGCGTTTCTCGTCACGACCCAGATAGACCTTGAAAATGCAGCGGCCGGAGTGACCGAAGAATTGGAAGGAGTGCCCCTCCTTGCCCATGAACAGCTTGCTGACCAGCGCAATCCCCGCCACGTTGTCGAGCTTGAGGTGACCATGCAGCTCACCATCGCGGCCCATCAGGTTGTAGTAGCCGCGTGCGTCCTTGCCTTTCGGGAAGGGGGCTTTTACCTCGAAGATGGAACCTTCTGATTCGACGATGGTGGTCACCGGGCCCCAGTCGGCCAGATCTTCCAGCAGACCTTGCGCGCGATCGGCCGGTAGCAGGGTCACCAGCTCGGCGGGCAGATGGCGAACCACCTCCCATTCGCTGATGGCAAGCTGGGCCGCCATGGTAGACGGATGAGCGCCGGGATCCTGCTCCAGCAGCGCGTGAATGCGTTGTGCAATGCTCATGTTTTCTCCCTCTGCGGAACTAGGTCGTCCCGCTGTTTATCATGGCGGCTACTCTAATAAAGCACCGAAATCAATGCAATTGATAATTGCTATCATTATCAGTGCATTTTTTCCAAAGCCTTGATATTCTCGGCGGCACACCCGTTTCATTCACCCCTTCGGAGGTTAGCATGGGCCGTCGTCTTGCCCTCGCCATCACCCTGCTCTGCAGTTCACTGTCTCACTTCTCTGCCGTTGCCGCCGACGGCCAGCAAGAGCGTATCGTCAGTATCGGTCCCGCCACCACAGAACTCATTCTGGCCCTTGGCGGTGAATCGAGCCTGATCGCCACCGATGTCAGCAGCCCCTTGCCAAAAGGGCTGCCCAAGGTGGGTTATCACCGGGCACTGGCCGCCGAAGGGATCCTGAGCCTCTCCCCCACCCGACTGGTGGGCAGTGACGAGATGGGCCCGGCCCCGACCCTGGATCAGCTGCGCCGTGCCGGGGTCAAGGTGGAGGTGCTGGATACCGCGCCGACCCTCGCCAACCTCAATCAGCGTATCGACACCCTCGCCAGCCTGCTGGGCAACAAAGCAGCTGGCGATCGCCTGAAGGCAGAGATCCGGGCCCAGACCGATCAGCTGGCGACGCAAGCCAAACAGAACAAACCGCTCAAGGTCGCCTTCCTGTTGCTGCACAAGGGGCAACCCACCAGCATCGCCGGGGGGGACACCACCGCCAGCGCGCTGGTCTCGCTGGCGGGCGGCATCAATCCGGTCGCCGAATTGCGTAACTACAAGCCGGTATCCGCCGAATCCCTCATCGAGATGCAGCCCGATCTGGTGCTGGTCAGCGGTCGTGACTGGCAGCAGTATGCCGATCCGGCCAAGGTGCTGGCGGAAGTGCCCGCACTGGCCGCTACCCCGGCTGGCAAGCGCAACGCCATTCACGCCATCGACGGTCACGCCCTGCAAGGGGGCCTGAGCCTCAACTCCCTGCAACAGGCGAACCAGATCGCCCAGTGGATCAAGAAGGGGTCATGATGCGCTTGCCCCTCCCCTGGCTGCTGGCCTTCACCACGGCCGCACTGGCGCTGTTGCTGCTCGGTTCGCTGGCAACCGGCCCCATGGCGCTCACCCTGGGCGAGAGTCTACGGGCACTGTTTGCCGGGCAGGAGAGCGGGATTGAGTCGCACAAGCTGCTGATCGTGCAGGAAATTCGTCTGCCGCGTACCCTGCTTTGCATCGCCGTGGGCGGGATCCTCGGGCTCTGTGGCGCCGTGATGCAGGGGCTGTTTCGCAACCCCCTGGCCGACCCCGGCATCATCGGGGTCTCCGGCGGTGCAGCGCTCGGCGCGGCGCTCGCCATCGTGCTGCTGGCACCACTCGGTCAGCAGTTGCAAGCCACCATCGGGGTTGGCCTGCTGCCGCTGCTCGCTTTTCTCGGCGGCGCGCTCACCACCACTCTGGTCTATCTGCTCGGCACCCGTGAGGGGGGCACCTCGGTCACCGTCATGCTGCTGGCCGGGGTCGCCATCACGGCGCTCTCCGGCGCGGTGATCGGCCTGCTCACCTATCTGGCGGACGATCAGATGCTGCGCAACCTGAGCCTGTGGCAGATGGGAACGCTGGCGGCGGGAAAACCGGCCGATGTGGCGCTGGCCCTGCTCACCCTGGCGGCCCTGCTGTGGCTCTTTATGCGCGATGCCAATCCCCTCAACGCCCTGCTGCTGGGTGAAGGAGAGGCTCGTCATCTTGGGGTCAATGTGCAATCCCTCAAGCGCCGCCTGATCCTGCTCACCGCAGCGGGCGTCGGAGTGGCGGTGGCGGTATCGGGGATGATCGGCTTCGTCGGGCTGGTAGTGCCCCATCTGGTGCGCCTGCTGGCGGGCCCCAACCACGTCAGGTTGCTGCCACTCTCGGCCCTGCTTGGCGCCACCCTGCTGCTGGCGGCCGACATGCTGGCGCGCACCCTGCTGGCCCCGGCCGAGCTGCCGGTGGGCATCATCACCGCCCTGCTCGGCGCCCCCTTCTTCATCTGGCTGCTGGTAAAAGGCCGCCGCGCTCTGTGATACGGACTGTTATGCAACCACTCTCATCCTCACTCTCCGCCCCCCTGTTAAGCTGCACCCGACTCAGCCTGCGCCGTGGCCAGCGCCAGATCCTGGATGGGCTCGATCTTAGTCTCGAGAGCGGTACCCTCACCGCCCTGCTCGGCCCCAACGGGGCGGGCAAGAGCTCGCTGCTCAAGTGCCTGACCGGCGAGCTGGAATATGAGGGTTCCATCACCCTGTTTGGCGCGGATCGCCAGCAGTGGGACAGCAGCCAGCTGGCCCACCGGCTCGGGGTATTGCCGCAAAGTTCCTCCCTCAACTTCCCCTTTCTCTGCGAGGAAGTGGTCGCCATGGGGCGCTTGCCCCACAGTGAACCGGCGGCGCGGCGTGACGAGATAGTGGCGGCGGCCATGACCCATGCCGGGGTCGAGCATCTGGCCAAGCGGCTCTATCCGGGGCTCTCCGGCGGCGAGCGGCAGCGGGTGCAATTTGCCCGGGTGCTGGCGCAGATCTGGCAGGCCCCCTCCCCGACCGAGCAGACCGAGCAACCCCGCCTGCTGCTGCTCGATGAGCCCACCTCGGCGCTGGATCTGAAATACCAGCATCAGCTGCTCACCATGGCGCGTGCCCTGGCCAGCCGCAATACCGCGGTGCTGGTGGTACTGCACGACCTCAATCTGGCGGCGCGCTATGCCGATCGGCTGGTAATGCTGGAGCGGGGCAAGCTGATGGCCGATGGCACACCTGCCGAGGTGCTGACCCCTGAGCTGATCGCCCGTCTCTATGACTATCCGGCACAGGTGATCCACCACCCCGAGAGCGGCCTGCCGATGGTGGTGTAATAGAAAAGGGGGTGTCGACAGCGAAGGGGAACATTTTCGCTTGATTCCCTTAAGCCCATCTAACCACATCAAAATTCATCACTGCATAATAAGTGGTGTGAATATCCTCACACTTTGCTCAGGCAAAATCCCCGCAGCATCTACATCTTCTTATAATGGTGCCGCCTCACAGAAGGCATAACTCATTGATGCTACGGAACAAAAACAATGAAAAATATCAACAAGACCCTACTGGCTGCCGCCATCTCCCTCGGGATGCTGGCTGGCTGCAACAGCGACAACGATTCAAAGGCAGCTGATCCCATGGTTCGTTTTGCCACCTTCAACCTCTCTTTTGACCGCACTGCCGCCGGGATGCTGACCGGTGAGCTGGCGCTAACACGCACCGAGCAGGATGCCCTGCTGGCCCGCCTCGCCGAAGGGAGCCTGAGCGGCGCCACTGAAACCAAAGCCAAGAACGTGCAGCAGATCCGCAACGTGGCGGAGATCATCCAGCGCACCCGCCCGGATGTATTCCTGCTCAACGAGTTCGACAACGATGGCAAAGGCGAGAGCACCGCCGATCTGAAAGCCTTCAATGACAACTATCTGGCCCACGCCCAGCACGCCGAGGTGACGGCCATCAGCTATCCGGTGCTGCAGAACTTCGCCACCAACACCGGCTTGCAAAGTGGCTATGACCTCAATCTCGATGGCAAGACCACCGCCGATGATGGCTGGGGCTTTGGCAACTACCACGGCCAATACGCCTTTGCGGTGATGTCCCAATATCCTATCGACACCAAGCAGATCCGTACCTTCCAGCACTTCAAGTGGAAGGATATGCCGGGCGAACAGAACCCCATCATCGACGACTGCTACAACACCGCAGCCAAGATCCCGGCCAGCCGCCAGTGCGGCGATGCCTGGTATGACGACGAGGTGTGGCAGCAGTTCCCGCTCTCCTCCAAGAACCACGCCGATGTGCCGGTGCGAGTGAAGACCGACAAGGGGGAAGAGGTGATCCACTTCCTGATCTCCCACCCGACGCCTCCCATCTACGGCAACGCGGCACGCCACAACGTCAAGCACAACCGCGCCGAGATCGCCTTCTGGAACGACTACGTCAAGGGTCTCAACTACATGACCGATGACAATGGCACCAAGGGTGGGCTGGCCAAAAACGCCAAGTTCGTGATCGCCGGGGATCTCAACGCCGATCCGCTCACCGGCGATGGTGATCTGACCGCGATTCAGGCGCTGCTGGACAACGCCCTGATGAATCAGGCTGTGACCAATGGCACCCTGATCCCGGTGAGCGAAGGGGGCCCCGAGTGTCTGGACAAGGCGGCCGATTGCAAGCGCAATAATGCTCGCCCACACCCGGAGCGCATCACCAGCAGCAGCGGCTTGCAACTTGATCACGTTATCCCCTCTGCCAACCTCAACGTGGTCAAGAGCGGCGTCTTCTGGCCTGCCAGCTTCGAAGCCGGTTATCACCTGGTCTATGATGCGAAACTCGGCATCGCCAAGGGGGTCAGCTCGGATCATCGTCTGGTCTGGATTGATATCGACTAACTCTGCCATGACCCCGCTGCGGCGGGGTCTTTTATTGGCGATGTGTGCAAGTTGACCGCGGCTCATTCATCCACCGCTTGGCATGGCGTCACCCATCCTCAGCCATTGAATGGGCCACCCGATCACAGAACTGCCGTGCCAATGGTGGTATTATGCCTCCTCTTGCCATCCGGCCGCGCGGCGGATCCGGTGGCCCGCCCTCCTCCGCTTTCACTTTTTGAGGACGTATTGATGGAACTGCTTCTGCTTAGCAATGGTAAAGCCAACGAATTTCCCGGTCTGCTCGGCTGGGCCCGGGATCGGGTTCAAAGCCTGCTGGTCCGCAAACAGGTCAAGCGCATCCTGCTCATCCCCTACGCGGTGATCCGCAGCGACTGGGATGCCCGCGCCAACGATCTGACCGAGAGCCTCGGGATCGAAACCATCAGCATTCACCACTTCGATGATCCGGTCGATGCCGTCAATCAGGCCGACGCCATCTTTATCAGCGGCGGTAACACCTGGCGCCTCAACCAGCTGCTGCATGAAAATGGCCTGATCGTGCCGATCCAGCGCGCCGTGCGCGAACGTGGCGTTCCCTATGTGGGCTGGAGCGCCGGTTGTAACGTGGCAACCCCGAGCATCCGCACCACCAATGACATGCCGGTCTGCAACGCCGCCGTGCTGCCTGCGCTGGGCCTGTTCCCGCTGCAGATCAACCCCCACTATCTGGACGCCAGCATCAGCGGCCATATGGGCGAGACCCGCGACGAGCGGCTGGCCGAATTCTGCGCCATCAACCAGAGCGAATATGTGGTGGCCCTGCGCGAAGCGAGTCTGCTGCAGGTAAGTGGTGAGCATCTGGAGTACTGGAGCGCTCGCGATCAGGACTTCAAGATCTTCAAACATGGCCAGGAGCCGCAAGCCTTTATGGACGCGAGCCCCTTGGCCGAGCTGACCCCCTTCAAGGTCGGCTGAGCCACGCAGAGCGCTTCACCACGGGCAAGCGGATAGCTCGCGAAACCGTAAAAACAAAAGAGGGATGGCTCGGCGCCATCCCTCTGTTTATCTTGGGTCTTTATCTTGGGTCTACAGGCACTGCTGCCACATCAGACGTATTCCATAAAGACGCGGGAGGTGAGCTTGGTGATGAGCTCGTAGGGGATGGTGCCAATCTCGTCGGCCACCCGCTCCACCGGCAGCCCCTCGCCCCACAGCACCGCCTCGTCACCGGCCTTGTCGGTCGCGCCCGGCCCCAGATCGACCGTGCTCATATCCATGGAGACACGCCCCACCAGCGGCACGATGCGGCCATTGATCAGCACGGATGTGCCGTTGGGTGCCATGCGCGGATAACCGTCACCGTAGCCGATGGCGATCACGCCAAGGCGAGTGTCACGATCCGCCACCCAGTTGGCGCCGTAGCCCACCGGCTCGCCCGCCTTGTGATCCCGCACCGCAATCAGCTGGGTCTTCAAGGTCATCACCGGCTGCAGGTCATAATCGGCCGCCACCGTGTTGGGGAAGGGCGACACGCCATAGAGGATAACGCCGGGGCGAACCCAGTCGCAGTGGGAGTCCGGCCAGGCCAGAATGCCCGCCGAGTTGGCCATGGCCCGCTCACCCGCCAGCGGCGCGGTCAACTTGCTGAACAAATCGATCTGCTCGCGGGTAGTGGGCTGCTCCAGCTCATCTGAGCGGCTGAAGTGGGTCATGATGTTGAACGGCTGCACCACGTTCTTGCACTTGCCGAGTCGTTCGATAAAGGCGGGCATCTCGTCGGCACGCACCCCGAGGCGGTGCATGCCGGTGTCGAGCTTGAGCCAGGCCACCACGGGGGCTGGCAGCTCGACCTGCTCCAGCGCTTCGAGCTGCTCCCAGGTGTGAACCGCCGTCTGCAGGTTGTTGGCCGCCAGCACCGGCAGATCGTCAGCGGAGAAGAATCCCTCCAGCAGCACGATGGGCTTGACCACGGCGCAGGAGCGCAGCATCAGCGCCTCTTCGATACGGGCCACCGCATAGGCATCCGCATCCACCAGGGTGCGGGCGACCGGCAGCAGTCCGTGGCCATAGGCGTTGGCCTTGACCACAGCGATGATCTTGCAAGCGGGAGCGTGGCGCTTGACCACGGCGAGGTTGTGGCGCAAGGCCGCAGTGTTGATTTGGGCAGTAGCCGCTTTCATGGTTTTCCCTTACGAGGGCACAAATGGTCTCCCCCTCATCGGGCCGAAGACCGCCACTCACTTATCGTCGTCGAAGGCCGGACCGGCATAATTGTCGAACCGGGAAAACAAGCCCCGACCAGCGGCCACTATCTGCTTGCGCCATCGGTCAGGGCAGTCGTGGTGATGGCTAATCCCCCATCACCCTGGGTTTACATCAATAGTCGTCATCAAACGCCGGACCGGCGTAGTTGTCGAACCGGGAGAACTGGCCCTGGAAGGTGAGGCGCACACGGCCGACATTGGCACCGTTACGCTGCTTGCCGGAGATATCCGCCATCTTTCAGGGCACTCCTGGCAATCCCTATCCGGACGGCCTTATCCATTACTTATCAATAATCATCATCAAACGCCGGGCCGGCGTAGTTGTCGAACCGGGAGAACTGACCCTGGAAGGTGAGGCGCACGCGACCGATGGGGCCGTTACGCTGCTTGCCGATGATGATCTCGGCAATCCCCTTGTCCGGGCTGTCATCGTGATAAACCTCATCACGATAGATAAACATGATCAAATCCGCGTCCTGCTCGATGGAGCCCGATTCACGAAGATCCGAGTTGACCGGACGCTTGTCGGCCCGCTGTTCCAGACTTCGGTTCAACTGGGAGAGCGCCACCACCGGGCACTGCAGCTCTTTAGCCAATGCCTTGAGAGAGCGGGAGATCTCGCCGATCTCCAACGTACGGTTGTCAGAGAGCGCCGGCACCCGCATCAGCTGCAGGTAGTCCACCATGATCATCGAGAGGCCGCCGTGCTCGCGCGCCACCCGACGGGCACGGGAGCGCACATCGGTTGGGGTGAGGCCGGAGGCGTCATCGATATACATCTTGCCCTTCTCCAGCAGCAATCCCATGGTGGAGGAGAGGCGCGCCCAATCCTCGTCGTCGAGCTGACCGGTACGCACCTTGGTCTGGTCGATGCGACCGACCGAGGCGAGCATACGCATGATGATCTGCTCGGAGGGCATCTCCAGCGAGAAGATCAGCACCGGCTTGTCGGCGGTGAGGGCCGCGTGCTCGCAGAGATTCATGGCAAAGGTGGTCTTGCCCATGGAGGGACGGGCCGCCACGATGATCAAGTCCGAACGCTGCAAACCGGCGGTCATCTTGTCGAGATCGCCATAACCGCTCGATACCCCGGTCACGCCGTTGTGCGGGGTTTTGAACAGCTCTTCAATCTTGTCGACGGTCTGTTCGAGGATCAACTTGAGCGGCTGGGGCCCCTCGTTGGCGCTGGTGCGCTGCTCGGCAATCTTGAATACCTTGCTCTCGGCCAGATCGAGCAGATCGCCGGAGGTACGGCCCTGTGGCTCGTAGCCCGCTTCGACTATCTCGTTGGCGACCGAGATCATCTCCCGCACCACCGCCCGCTCGCGCACGATTTCGGCGTAGGCGTTGATGTTGGCGGCACTCGGGGTGTTCTTGGCGATCTCCACCAGATAGGCGAAGCCACCGGACTCCTCCAACTGCTCGGAGCGCTCCAGCTCCTCCTGCAGGGTGATGAGGTCGATGGGGTTGCCCGCGTTGGAGAGGCGGGTCATGGCCTGGAAGATCAGCCGGTGCGGACGGCTGTAGAAATCCTGATCGATCACCCGCTCGGCAACCCGATCCCAGGCATCGTTATCCAGCATCAGGCCGCCCAGTACGGACTGTTCGGCCTCAAAAGAGTGGGGAGGAACTTTCAGCTGTTGTGTCTTGGCGTCTTTTTTCGCCGTCACTTGCTCTGCCATACACATAAAAACCGCAGCGGGAAGGGGACGGGAATTTTACAAAAGAAAGCCAACTACGGCGAGCCCTATCTGGCGGCTCATACCATCATAAAGGGCCAGACCAGGGCCGGCTCACTCTTGTTACTTTTGATTTTGCTACGCATTTTGCGTTCCTTGCGACTCAATCGTCTGCTTTTCATGCGGTGTACTCCTGCTCTTGACGCCTGATGACCAGACAACTCGTTCATGAATAATTCATGCCAACAGTGATAATGATGAATACAAGCTGCGACACAATTAGGGACAGGCAGCCTGCCATGCGCCTTGCTGAGCTTGCCAAAGCGGAGCATGCCCCACCCACAGACGAGAGTGAAAAGAGTCAAAATGAAAAAGATGCTGACCCTGTTTGCCGTGATCCTGGCCATTGGCCTGGGGGCACCTCACGCCGAAGCCAAGAAATTTGGCGGCGGCAAATCCTTTGGTAAAAGTTACAAAACTGCGCCGGCCCAGCCTGCGGCCAAACCGGTCGACACCAAGAACCCGGCACTGGGTGCCCAGACTGCGCCGAAAAAGAGCGGCATGATGGGTGGCCTGCTGGGCGGCCTGCTGGCCGGTGGCCTGTTTGCCTACCTGCTGGGCAGCGGTGCCTTTGAAGGTCTGCAAGGAATGGACTTCCTGCTGATCGCCCTGCTGGCACTGGGTGCCGTGTTCCTGCTGCGCACGTTGCGCCGGGGCAAGGTCGCGATGCCACAGCCACAACAGGCGGCCTATGCGGGCTATCAGCCACCGCAATCCGCGGCCCCGCAGCAGTTCGAGCAGAACAACAGCGCACCGCAAGCGACCGGCTTTGCCGACAGCGACGTGCCGTTCCGCCTGCCGCCAGGCTTTGACATGAACAGCTTCCTGGCCGGTGCCCGCGATCACTATCGCACCCTGCAAGAGGCGTGGAACAAGAACGATCTGGAAAAAGTGCGCGAGTATGTCAGCCCGGAGCTGTTCGAACAGCTCAAAGCCGAGCGCGCCGAACTGACTGGCGACCAGCACACCGAAGTAATGTACGTTGACACCCAGCTGGTGCGCGCCGACTACGGCAGCGACTGGGCTCAGGTGAGCGTACGCTTCAGCGGCCGCTACATGGACCGTCAGGAGCAGGTCGAGGAAGATATCAAAGAGGTGTGGCACCTCGAGCGCGATCTGGCCAAGAACAATGCCCCCTGGCATATCGTCGGTATCGAGCAGCTGTAAGGTTTAAGATTGTCACTGCGCAAGAGGCGGCCCACGGGCCGCCTCTTTTCATTTCATCCCCTCATTTCTCACTGGCAATGGTCATCGTCATGGGTGAGTGAAGCGTTGTGACCACCACCCGGACGTGCCTTTATGGCATACTCCCCAGCCAGCCATGCCCGAGGAGATGATTTGATGGCCAAGTACGACAAGATTTCCCCCGAGACCCAGCAGGAGGCGATGAAAATTGCCCGTGCCAACCAGAAGCCGGGGCAGACCAAGGAGCAGACCCAGCTTATCGCGCAAGGGATCCAGAAAGGCATCGACGAATACAAGAAGCAGATGAAGGCGCGGGCCCGCGAAGCGAGCCGCCAGAAAAAATTGCAGGCCAAAGCCAGGCAGCCACAGGGCACGCCACAAACCGAAGAGCAAGACGATCAGCTCGAACTGGTTGAAGTGAGCCATCAGCATCCCCTGCCCTGGATCTTGCTGGTGCTGAGCTGGCTGGGTTTTGCCGCCTGGTTCTGGTTGCGCTGAGGCTAGCGGTAGCAAACCATTATCCGGGATCCTCTTCACAGCCCGAGCCCGGGCTGCTGGTGATTACCTGCAAAGAGTGATTAAATCCCGCGCCTCTTGCTTAAGACACCCGTTTTTTGACGATCAGTTTTCAGGAAAGATGTTATGAACCCCGCTCCGCTCTATCTGCTGGCCCCTTTTGTGCTGTTCCTTGTGACCATGCTGCTCTATCGTATCTCGCCGCTGCGGGCTGTCGCCGCCGGTGGGGTACGCTGGTTTATCCTGCCGGCCTTCACCCTGTTTATTCTGCTGATCATCATCAACGGTGCCGCCGATCCCGCCCTGCGCAATCCGGCATTCCACTGGCTGATGCCGGGGCTGGGCTTTGCCCTGAGCCTGTTTCCAGCCCTGCCCAAAGCTCTGGTACCACGGCTCGCCATCAAGGAGGGTGCCTTCGCCGCACTCGGCCTGATGCTGATGAGCCTGGCCATGGTCTACTGACCGACTGGCCACCGCCGTTAGCATGACGCAAGGGGCGCTCTGTGACGGGCGCCCCTTGCACCAACAATGGCCTGCAGGCATCTTGGTGACAGGATATCCAGCAAGGAGGCCAGATGGACAATCCGCCCGATTTCATGGCGCTGTGGGACTATCAGGATCCCGCCGCCACCGTACTGCGTTTTCACGCACTCCTTCCCGAAGCACGCGCTGCCGCCGACCTGCAACTCGAACTGGAGTTGCTGACCCAAATTGCCCGCACCCATTCGCTGCAGCGCCAGTTTGCGAAAGCCCATCAGTTGCTCGACGAGATAGCGCCTCGCCTCACCGATGCAACCCCCAGAGCGCGGATCCGGACCCTGCTGGAGCGAGGCCGCACCTTTAACTCGGCGGGTGACAAGACCAGTGCCAAAACCCTGTTTGAACAAGCCTGGCAGTGGGGACTCAAGGAGAAGGAGACCTATCTCGCCATCGACGCCGCCCACATGATCGCCATCGCGGCGCCGCTGGAAGAGCAGAGCCGCTGGCATCAACTGGCGATGGAGCTGGCGGAGCGCAGCAGTGACGAGAAGGTGCGTGGCTGGCTGGCCCCCCTTTACAACAATCAGAGCTGGACCCTGTTCGAGCTGGGCCGCTTTGAGGAGGCGAAAATCCAGCAGCAGAAGTGTCTGGCCTGGCATCTGCAGCATAACCATCCGGCCAAGGCGTTTATCGCCCGCTGGAGTCTGGCTCGGCTGACCCGGGCCATGGGCCTGCATCAACAAGCGCTGGCAGAGCTACACCAGCTCAAGGCCGATATGGCCGAGGCGGGTGAGCCGGAGGATGGTTATCTGTTCGAGGAGTTGGGGGAGAATGCCTTGGTGCTTGACGATCCGCTGGCCGCGGAATACTTCTCCCGCGCCTGGTTTTTGCTGTCGCAGGACCGCGGGTTCAGCACCAACGAGGGGGAGCGACTGGCCCGCCTCAAGCACCTTGCCAAACTCTGATCCCCAAAATAGAAAGGGCGGCACGCTAGCCGCCCTTTACTTCGACAAGATGGTTCAGGCCCGATTGGACTCTTCCCACCCCTGCTTTTTACGGTAAATGGTGGAGGGGCTGATCTCGAGCAGTGCCGCCGCCTTGGGAATATTGCCGTCACAGCTGGCAATGGCCTGTTCGATCACCTCTTTTTCCACCAGCCAGAGCGGGCGGATCGGCCCATTGGCCGCCCCGGTGGCCGCCGGAGCCGATGTCACCGCTGCCGCAATCGCCGCCGGCAGCTGGGGACGAACCCCATTGAGTGGTGGCGGCAGAATATCCGGGCTCACCAGCTCCTTGTCGTTGAGCACCACGATATTGCGCACCACGTTTTGCAGCTCGCGTACGTTGCCGGGCCAAGGGTAGTCGAGCAGCACTCGCGCCGCCTCGACATCGAAATCCTTGAAGCGTTTGTTCTCTTCTTTGGCGTAGCTCTGCAGCAGGGTGCGCGCCAGCAGCAGGATATCCTCGCCCCGCTCCCGCAGCGGCGGTAGGGTGAGCGGAATGACGTGGAGCCGATAGTAGAGATCTTCGCGAAAACGGCCCGCTTTCACCTCCACCAGCGGATCCCGGTTGGTGGCGCAGATAAAGCGCACATCCACCGTCTCTAGCTTGCCGCTACCAACCCGCTGCACGGTGCCGGTCTGAATGAAGCGCAGCAGCTTGCTCTGCAGATCCAGATCCATTTCGCAGATCTCGTCGAGAAACAGGGTGCCGCCATCGGCCAGACAGGCTGCGCCTTTGCGATCCCCCTGGGCACCGGTAAAGGCACCCTTCACATGGCCGAAGATCTCGCTCTCCATCAGATCGTGGGGAATGGCGGCGCAGTTAAGGGCAATAAAGGGCTGTTCGCGGCGGGGACTGCACTGGTGGATCGCTTCGGCACACACCTCTTTGCCGGTGCCGCTCTCGCCAGTGATAAAGACGGTTGCCTTGCTGGGCGCCGCACTCTCGATGATGCGATAGACCGCCTGCATCGACATAGAGGCACCGATAAAGCCAAAAAATGAGCTGCGTTCGAAACTCTCCCGATAGTGGGCTATCAGCGAGCTCAACTGCTGGTGTTGCAAGGCGTTGCGGACGGTGGCGCAGAGCCGCTTGCTATCAAACGGTTTAGTCAGAAAATCTAAGGCACCGAGGCGCATCGCCTCTACCGCCACATCTACCGAGCCGTGGGCGGTGATCACCACCACCGAGCAGGGCAGTTGCTGTTCGGTGATCATCTGCAAAATATCCATGCCGGGCATATCCGGCAGCTCCAGATCCAGCAACACCACGGGGGGAGGACTTGCCAGCAACAGCGCTAGCGCCTGCTGACCGCAGTCGGCCAGCACCACCTCGTACCCCTCCTGGCGCAGGTACTGTTCATAGACCACCGCCAGACTACGAGTATCTTCCACCAGCAGGACACGTGATTTATTTTGAACCACTGGACTCATCCTTGTATTTGATTCTGCGATCTATTTTGCCTTATTTTCGCGCGCAAACCCAACGCCAAGACAGCTCTGTTATCCCGCGATTGCAGAGAATACACAAGTAAAAACGGCTCCTTAAGGAGCCGTTTTTCACTACAAGAAGAATTACTTCTTGGCGTCGTCAGCAGTCGGCTTCTCGATAGCCAGCAGCTCAACGTCAAACACCAGCACGGCATTCGCCGGGATGGAACCTGCACCGTGCTCGCCATAGGCCAGCTTGGACGGCAGGAAGAACTTGAACTTGGAACCCACCGGCATCAGTTGCACGCCTTCGGTCCAACCCGGGATAACCTGGTTGAGCGGGAAGGTAGCCGGCTCACCGCGATCGACGGAGCTGTCGAACTTGGTGCCGTCGGTCAGGGTGCCGGTGTAGTGAACCTTGACGATGTCGGTAGACTTCGGCTTGGCGCCGTCACCCATCTTCTCGACCACGTATTGCAGGCCGGATTCGGTGCTCTTCACCCCCTCTTTCTTGGCGTTGGCCGCCAGGTACTCTTCGCCTTTCTTCAGATTTTCAACGGAGTCTTTCTCGGCCTTGGCCTTGGTCAGCTCGTTGATCTTGGCATCGTAATCCTGCAGTACTTTTTGGATCTCTTCATCCGTCATCTTGGCTTCTTTGCCCAGACCATCGGTGACCCCTTTCAGGATCACGGCGTTGTCCAGTTTGATGCCCAGTTCCTGCTGACGCTCGAGGGTGTTTGCGATATAACGACCCATGGAGAGGCCAATTGCGTAGCCGGATTGCTCTTCAAAGCTCTTGGCTTCGGCCTTGGTCGCCTCTGCCGGCTTGCTGGCTTCTGCCTTCACTTCGGCGGTATTGGCCGCAGCAGGCTTCTCGTCTTTTTGGCAAGCAGTCAGACCGACGGCAACCGCCGCCGCCAACAGGGACACCTTCAGAAATTTGTTCATCAGTTTCTCCAAACTCCAAATACCGCTCTCGGTTCCATCGTGAAATGAGAGGTTTATCGTGATAAGCGCCTTATACTAACGCCGTGATCGCAGGTAACAAAAGCGTGAGACCGCAAAAATGATAAAAAGTGCCATTTATCTGGTGAGCCTCTGTTTAATGCTCACCGGTTGCGAGCAGAGCTCCCAACCCAACCAGCAAATGACCCTCGCCAGCACGGGTCTGCTGACTGCAGATCTCTCCAGTGATGGCAAGCAGGCCATTGTCTCCAGCATCCGCCAGGGCATCATCGTCTGGGATCTGGAACAGAACCGTCAACGCTGGCGCTGGAAGCAATCCGACTCAGCTGATGATCTGGTGTTCATTACCCGCTTTTCCGAAGGCAACAGCCATGCCGTCACCGCCACCTCCGACACCTTTGCCATCTGGCGGCTGCAGGACGGGCAGTCACAAGGCTACTACTCCCTTCCTGAATCCAAACTGAGGGATATAGCGCTCTCTGCCGACGGGCGTTATGCGCTGATAGGTCGGGAAGATGGCAAAGCCGAGTGGCTCGATACCCGAAGCGGTCGTCGCCTGCAGTTCCTGGGGCATACCGAACAGGTCAATACGGTGGATCTCTCCGCCAACGGTCGCTACGCCCTGACCGGCGGCAACGACTATAGCGCCTATCTGTGGGACACTCGCAGCGGGCAGGTGATCTGGCGGTTCAACCATGGTGGCCGGGTGATCATGGCCAGACTGGAGCCGAGCGGCCGCTACGCCTTCACCGCCGACAGCAGCCGGGCCAGCATCTGGGATCTGAAAACCGGCAAGGAGGTGAGTCAGCTGCAATATGATCACCGCTTCGAGGTCTACACCAGCGCCCGCTTTGTCAATGATGGCAAGTGGCTCATCACTGGTGCCCCTTCCCGCCAGCTCTCCCTGTGGCAAGTGAGCGATGGCGCCCTGTTGCAGAGCTGGCGTGTCTCCCCCACTCCCAAGGTGAAACCACCCAGTGCTGTGGTTTATGGCGTTGCTTTGCGCGACAATAGTCACCTTGTCAGTGCCAGCTCCAGTGGTCTGGCCGAAATCTGGACAATCAAGTAAGGACCCGAAGGCCCATGAGTCAGCATTTAAACGAACGAATCGAAACCCTGGAAACCCGTCTCGCCTATGCGGAGTACACCATAGAGCAGCTCAACGACGAGGTAACCACCCAGGGCCGTGAACTCGATCGACTCAAATACCAGATCCAGCTGCTGATCGACAAACTGCAAAGCGTACAACCCAGCCAGATTGCCAGCATGGCCGAAGAGACCCCGCCGCCGCACTACTGAACCGGCGCTATCTCTGCTCAGGCAATATGGTCTGGCACCACCGTCAGCCAATAAAAAACCCGCGATAATCGCGGGTTTTTTATCATCGGCCTGGCCGTGATCAGTGGTGATGGCCCTTGCCACCACAGCCGCCGCCACCGCAGCAGCCGCCCTTACCCTGACCATCAGCATGGTCGTGGCCATGATCGTGACCGTGGCCAGCACCACCACAGCAACCGCCCTGGTCGTGATCGTCATCATGGTCGTGACCATGACCGCCACAGCAGCCGCCGTGATCGTGGTCATGACCGTGATCGTGGCCGCAACCACCGGCACCGTGAACGTGACCATGGGCCAGCTCTTCGGCAGTGGCAGCGCGCACGTCCTTGATCTCGACCTTGAAGCCCAGGGTCACGCCAGCCAGCGGATGGTTGCCATCCACTTTGACGAACTCTTCGGACACCTCAACCACGGTCACCGGGCGGTGGCCATCGTCGGTTTCAGCCACAAAAGTATCCCCTTCGGAGACTTCCATGCCGTCGAACAGCTCGCCCGGTACTTCTTGTACCAGCGTCTCGTCATATTCGCCGTAGGCCTGGCTCGGTGCCAGTGTCACTTCGAAGGCTTCACCTACCGCGCGACCTTCCAGCTCGGCTTCCAGGCCAGAGACCAGGTAACGGGTGCCGTGCAGATAGACCAGCGGCTCTTTGCCGACAGTGCTGTCGATGACTTCACCGTGCTCGTCGGTGACTGTGTATTCCAGCGTAACCACGCTCAGAGGAGCTACTTTCATGTCAGGATCCTGCGGATAGAAAAAAACGGGCTCAGAATACCCTAAAAAGCGGGCCGCGCATATGCCGTGCGCCGCCACTGAGTGATGAAAAAAGCGGCAATTGCGTCAGCGAGGGACCCGCATTCCAACCACCGTAGCCTTATCAGGGACGAAACACCCCGATCACCTCTTCCGCCTCGCGCGTCTGCTTGTCAACCTCGGCAGGCGTTTGCACCTGGGTATCGCCGCAGGCGACGCAGGTCACCTTCTCGACTCCATGCTCCAGATACAGCATCATGTTGTCCAATTTGCCGCACGCCGGGCAGACCGCACCGGCAATGAAGCGTTTTTTACGTCTGGTTTCCATATTTGTTACCTCCAGGCAGCATCATATCAGGGTTTTTACATGCATCACGCCATCGAGTACCACCATTTTTCCTGCCAGGGCCTGCACGCTGGCAACCGCAAGCGGAGCCCGGTCGGGCAGCTGTTGCGGATCACCCGGGGCGCCGCGCTGCTGAAACTGGGCCAGCATGAGCTGTTATTGCCCGCAGGCAGCAGCTTCTGGCTCTGTGCCGATGCCCTCGCCGCCTTCAGCCCCCTCAGCGGTTGCGATTACGATCAGCTGAATGTCTCTTTGCGCGTGGCTCAGCCGCAGCAGGCTGGCTGGCTGCAGGCCACCCCGCTGCTCGATGCCCTGCTCGACTCGCTGGCCCAGTGGCAACGCCCGAAAGAGTGGCAAGGGGCACATGGTCAACGACTGCAGGTGATCCTGGATGAGCTGCAACAGTGCGCCATCAGCCAGCAGGGTCACTGTGAGCTGCAAACCTGCTGGCAAGCGCTGGCCAGTGGCCAGCCGGAGTCTCTGCAACGGTGGGCACAACAGGCCGATGCGCCTGTAGAAGGCCTTGCTCTGCAACAGCAGTGGCAACTGCTGCAGGCGCTCAGATTGCTCAAAGGCGGCAGCAAACCCCCCCAGGTGGCCAGCAAGCTGGGCTATGCCGATGCGGCCACACTGCAAGCCGCCTGCCAGCTGTGGGGCGTTAGTGGTGATGATGGCCAGTAGCCGATTGTCAGCGTGATAACGCCAATAAAGTCTGTGAAACGAGTCCAGTTTTTTGCCAGATGGTCGTTAACAAGGAAGGGCCATCTCCCCCCGTAATCCTTTATGCTAGAGGCATGAAGTGACGACCAACGTTTCGACCAACAGGACATCTGCCATGACGAGCAAAGCCAATCAATCCCAGGGCATGTTGCTGTTTCACCTTTCGGCCAAACAATCCTTTGCCATCGGCACCCTCAAGGTGAAGGAGATAGTGCCCTACACCCAGCTGACGGCAATGCCGCACTCGCACCCGACTGTGCTGGGGGCCGCCAATATGCGTGGCTCCACCATTCCGGTGATCGATATGGCGATGGCCGTAGGTTATCGCGCCATCAGTAAGGCGGAGATGCCCCACTGCTTCATCATCATCACCGACTGCCGCCGCACCCTGGTAGGCTTTCTGGTACGGGGCATCGACAAGATCACCGAGTGCAACTGGCGCGATATCGAGTCACCGCCCGCCGCCCTCGGCCACAATGTGTTCGTGACCGGTGTGACCCGGGTCAATGACCAACTGATCCAGCTGCTAGATGTGGAGCTGATCCTCTCCCGGGTCTATCCGGATGATCCGAGCCACCTCTATCCGGTGCTGACCGATGTGCAGCGGGAACGGATCAAACCGATGCGGATCCTGCTGGTCGATGACTCCTCGGTCGCTCGCCGTCAGCTGATGGCAGCGCTGGACTACATCAATATCCCCTATGAGGTCTGCACCAATGGCAAGGATGCACTGACTCTGATGCAGCAGCGGGCAAGCCAGAAGAGCCCCATCGACATTCTGGTAAGCGATATCGAGATGCCGGGGCTCGATGGCTATGAGCTGGCCTTCGAGGTACAGAGCAACAGCAAACTGGCGGGGGCCTACATCATTCTGCACACCTCGCTCTCCAGCGAGATCAGTGTGGAGCGAGCCTATCAGGTGGGTGCCCATGAGGCACTGACCAAGTTCGAGGCCAACGAGCTGATCCAGGCCATGCTGCGCGGCGCTGAACATCACGATCGCCTGCTGAAATAAGCCAATGACTGGCGGGAGGTGCACACCTCCCGTCCTCCTTATCTTCGACCCAGACCGACTGACCCCATGCTGACCGAGAGCCACTTCCACGCCCCCTGGTGGGCCCGTAATCCTCATCTGCAGACCATATTGCCCAAGTGGCTGCGCCGCACGCCTGCCCGTTTTGTCGCGGAGCGGTTTGAACTGCAGGATGGGGACTTTGTCGACCTCGCCTGGAGCGGGGAGGTCAGCCTTGACGAGCGGCCATTGGTGGTGGTGTTTCACGGGTTGGAGGGGAGCATTCACTCCCACTATGCCAAGGGATTGTTCGGCCATCTGCAGCAAGAGGGCAACGAGGCGGTGCTGATGCACTTTCGCGGTTGCAGTGGCGAGCCCAATCGCCAGCTGCAGGCCTATCACTCCGGCGCCATCGGTGATGCGCAGGAGCTGATTGCCGAGCTGAGCCAGCGCTTTCCGGGCAAACCGCTGATCGCCATCGGCTTCTCACTTGGCGGCAATATGCTGGTCAATCTGCTGGCGCGGGCCTGCCCCGCAGCACTGCAGGCGGCAGTGGTGGTCTCGGCCCCGCTGCAACTGGCGAGCTGCGCCGAGCGAGTCAATCAGGGCTTCTCGAAGGTCTATCAGAACTATCTGCTACGCACCATGCGCCACAACCTGCTCAGCAAGATACGCCAGCAGCAGCAAGCAAGTGAACGCTGGCAACCCCGACAAGTGGAGCAAATTGCTACCCTGCGTGATTTTGACGAGCAAGTCACCGCCCCCCTGCACGGCTTTCACAGCGCCAGCCACTACTACCAGAGCTGCTCCGGTCTGCCGCTGCTGCGCCAAATCCCGATCCCGACCCTGGTCATCCACGCCGCCGACGATCCCTTTATGTCACACGCGGTCATTCCCCGACCGGAACAACTCTCGCCCACGGTGTGCTATGAGTTGAGCCAGCGTGGCGGCCATGTCGGCTTTCTGCACGGCACGCCCTGGCGGCCACGGTTCTGGCTGGATGAGCGGATCAGCCGCTGGATTGCCGAACAGCATCACTCTGCGACGCAGAACTGATTGCGCCCCAACGCCTTGGCCCGATAGAGCGCCTGATCGGCCCGCTCCAGCAACGGGTCCGCCCCTTCGCCAGACACTCTGCTGGCAATTCCCTGACTCACCGTCACCCAGGCGGCGACATCGGATGCCAGATGTTCCAGCTGCAGGCTGGCCAAGCTATCTTGCAGCCGCTGCGCCACGCTGGCCGCCGCCTGACGGTCGGTATTGGGCAGCAGCAGCACAAACTCCTCCCCGCCATAACGGGCCACCAGATCAGATGGCGTGCGTACCGCACGATTGAGCGCTTGTGCCACCTCCTTGAGGCAAATATCCCCCACCTGATGGCCGTAGTGATCGTTGAAGCGCTTGAAATGATCCACATCGATCAGGATGAGCGAGAGCGGGGCGCCGCTTTCCAGGCTATGGGCCAGTGCACGCTCCAACTCGATATTGAAATGCCGTCGGTTGGCGACGCCGGTCAGGGGATCTTGCCTGGCGAGCAGATCAAGTTGCCGCAGCAGCATCAGATTTTCATGCTCCCGCACGCTCGCCAGCTCAAACCTGCGGTGCAACATCCGCCGCCCCACTTCCAGTGCGATAACGCCAAACAGCACACCCAGCAGGTAGATCTGGGGAAAATTGACGCGTAAAAAGAGCTCGAACCCCACGCCTATCGTCATCGGGCCAACGAGATAGCCGTAAAACACCTTGCGATCGGGATACAAAGCGATGAGCGCGGCCAGCAGGTTGAGCTGCATGATCCCGTTGGCATAACTGAGCCCACCCCGCAGCTCCACCTGACTAATGGTGTAGATATGCAGAGTCCAGAGCCCGCCCCAGAGCACCATCACCAGCGCGGCGATCCGTAACCAGAGGCGATCTTGAAGAGGGTCACAAAACAGGTTGACAGCAGGTAACAGCAACAGCGCCATCATGACCAGGGCAAGTTCACTCTGAAAACGCCATGGCAAGTGGTCATCACTGGCGAGCCCGACCTGATGGTAAACTTCGTAACGTATCGCAAAAAAAAACACCATCAGCCAGTTCAACAACCAGAACCACACCATGCCACGGGCAATCGCCTGTCGACGTGCGCGGTCCAGATGCTCAGTCAGGGTTAACGGCGCGCGGCGCTGCGCTTCAGACAACATCTCTCAGACTCCGGTGAAAGGGTAAAAAGTGATTGCATTCACAGGATTCAGCACAACAATAAGCTGGATAATTATCTCTATTCGCATTGAGACCCCTGCATGATCATTCCCTGGCAAGAACTGAACGGCGACACCCTGACCCACCTGATCGAACACTTTGTGTTGCAGGAAGGAACCGAGTATGGCGAGCAGGATGTGCCGCTTGACGTCAAAGTCGACGCAGTGAGAACACAATTACAACAAGGCAAGGCAGTCATCGTCTATAGCGAGCTGCACGAATCGGTGAATATCGTGATGAAAGACCGCTTCATCGAGCAGTCTTGACCAAACCGAAATCCTGACCTTATAACGGAATTCCCAAGGAAGAGAGAATCCCATGTCGGCCAAGCACCCCATTATTGCCGTCACCGGTTCATCCGGTGCCGGCACATCTACCTCCACCAACGCCTTTCGCTCCATGTTCCATCAACTGGGATATACCGCGGCGGTGGTGGAAGGTGACAGTTTTCACCGCTACACCCGACCGGAAATGGATGTAGCCATCCGCAAGGCGCGCGAACAGGGGCGCCATATCAGCTATTTTGGCCCGGAGGCCAATGACTTCGGCCTGCTGGAGAGCTTTTTCCAAGGCTATGGGCAGGATGGCAATGGCCAGTATCGCCGCTACCTGCACAGCTTTGACGAGGCGGTGCCCTTCAACCAGATGCCCGGCACCTTCACCCCCTGGCAGCATCTGCCCAGCAATACCGATCTGCTGTTTTATGAAGGGCTGCACGGCGGCGTAGTCACCGAGGATCACAATGTGGCGCGCCACGTGGACTTTCTGATCGGCGTGGTGCCCATCGTCAACCTGGAGTGGATCCAGAAGCTGATCCGCGATACCTCGGAGCGAGGACATTCGCGCGAGGCGGTGACCGACTCCATCGTTCGCTCCATGGATGACTACATCAACTTCATCACCCCGCAGTTCTCGCGCACCCATATCAACTTTCAGCGCGTACCGACGGTGGATACCTCCAACCCCTTCAGTGCCAAGGTGATCCCGAGTCTGGACGAGAGTATGCTGGTGATCAGGTTTCGCGGTATCAAGCAGGTGGATTTTCCCTACCTGCTGTCGATGATCGATGGCTCATTCATGTCGCGGATGAACACCATAGTGGTGCCGGGCGGCAAGATGGGTTTTGCGATGGAGCTGATCCTGCGCCCGCTCATCCAGCAATTGCTCGAAACCGGCAAAATAACCTGATTCAAAGGAGTTCACCATGCGGCTTGCTTATCTCTCTGTGGCGCTGCTCGCCCTGCTGGGCGGTTGCAGCAGCGGGCCGGCGGCCCCCACGCTGGAGTCCGGCACCATGCTGGTACGCCCGCTTGGCACTTGGACCTATGGCGCGGCCCCGCGCTACGCCTTGGCCGAGCAGTATCAATTCGCCGGTGAGTTGGCGGAAGGGTGGCTGGAGCCGATGCAGCAGGCGGTGAGCCAGGAGCTCAATGGTAAGGGGTGGCAGAGTGCGCCGCTCGACGAGGCGGATCTGTGGGTCGCCATCGGCGTTGCGGGCAGCAAGGATATGAGCGACGGCGAGATTTTCGCACGCCTTGGCATGACGCCCGGGGTATACGCCTCGGCCAACCAGCGCAAAGGCTCGCTGGCCATCGTGCTGCTCGATCGCAAAACCCAGAAAGCGGTCTGGAGCAGCATCATCCAGCTGACCAGCGATGTGAGCATTGCAGACAGCCAGCGTCAGGCGCTTAGCCAGCAGCTCGCGGCCGAGCTGCTTCATCGCGTCCCGACCAACTAACGCTTGTTTAGTGATAATGGATAGATAGAAAAACGGCTTGCCTCCCGGCAAGCCGTTTTTTGTAGCCTCAACCTCTTGATCCAATCCAGCCTTGGCCAGACTCGGACACAAAGCCGCACACCTTCAGATATCTGTGGTCACTTATTTAAGCGTACAGGTCAACAGCGTCACCCCTTTCTGGGTGAGGAGCGCTTGTTTGTCCTGATTCCAGAAGGTGGTAACGCTGTCAGAATATTTGGCACCGGACTCTGACTCCACACGCGCCAGCTTGTAGTAAACCCCGGCATAGGGGAACTGCACCATGTCAGCCTGGGCATCATAGGTAACGGCCAGCATCTCTTCGCCACACTGATATTGACTGTATTGATACTGGGTGGGTTGCGGGCTGCTGCACGCCGCCAGACCCAACAGGGGAAGCAGAGCGATCAATTTTTTCATTGCACTTTCCTTATTTAATGGCCTTCTATCATGGCCTCATGCAGGGGCATTGCGTGATGGCTTTATGCCAGGCTACCAACGAAACAATCGTCAGTTATCAAGCTTCAACAATTTGATAACTATGGGTAATTTGTACCGCTTTTTCCAACATCAGGGAAACAGAACAGTATTTTTCCATCGACAGATCCACCGCTCTGGCTACCTGCTTCTCTGCCAATCCCTTGCCTGTCACCACGAAGTGCAGATTAATCGTCTCGAAAACCCGCGGCACGCTATCGACTCGTTCGCCACTGACATCGACATGGCATGCGGTCACCGACTGGCGCGCTTTTTCGAGGATAGATACCACATCAATAGAGCTGCAACCACCGACCGCCAGCAGGATCATCTCCATCGGACTGGCCCCCTCACCGGGGTTGGCACCATCCAGGATCACCTGGTGACCAGACTCACTCTCCCCGACAAACTTCATCCCCTCGACCCAGCTGACCTTGGCTTTCATCTCGCACACTCTCCGGTTAATCATGATGATGGATCCCTAGCATAACGCAGCAGTATATCTCTGCCGAACAGGCGAAGTTGGAATATAACTAGATCAAAATCAACATATCCCCCTCCCATCTTCCCTAGAATGGCTAACGTAGCGCAGCAGGCATTACTCAAAGGGCTCTTTCAAAAACCCGCAAAGCCTTGTCAGCACAGGCAAAGGCTCTTATCCTACTGCGACTAATGAAAGGAATGGCAAGCAAGATTGGCGGCTTGCCCGGACGCACAAGTCCATAAAAAGACACTACAGAGGAATTCTCATGGTTATTGGCAAACCGCAAAGCGATCCCACCCTGGAGTGGTTCTTGTCGCACTGCCACATTCATAAGTATCCCGCCAAGAGCACCCTTATCCATGCGGGTGAAAAAGCGGAGACTCTCTACTACATCGTCAAGGGCACTGTGGCCGTCTTGATCAAGGACGAT
The DNA here is from genome assembly GCA_041319085.1 of Aeromonas veronii. Lineage (NCBI taxonomy): Bacteria > Pseudomonadati > Pseudomonadota > Gammaproteobacteria > Aeromonadales > Aeromonadaceae > Aeromonas > Aeromonas veronii. The sequence goes on from CP101033.1 coordinate 3,281,486, forward strand.
GAGGGTAAAGAGATGATCCTCTCCTATCTGAACCAGGGCGACTTTCTGGGCGAAATGGGGATGTTCGAAGAGAACGAGAATCCGGAACGCTCCGCCTGGGTTCGCGCCAAAGGTTCCTGCGAAGTCGCAGAGATCTCTTACAAGAAGTTCCGCCAGCTGATCCAGGTCAACCCGGACATTCTGATGCGTCTCTCTGGCCAGATGGCCAAGCGCCTGCAGCACACCAGCCAGAAAGTGGGTAACCTCGCCTTCCTGGATGTGACCGGCCGGATCGCCCAGACCCTGCTCAACCTGGCCAAACAGCCGGATGCCATGACCCACCCGGATGGCATGCAGATCAAGATCACCCGTCAGGAGATCGGCCAGATCGTCGGCTGCTCCCGTGAAACCGTGGGCCGCATCCTCAAGATGCTGGAAGAGCAGGAGCTCATTTCTGCTCACGGCAAGACCATTGTGGTATTTGGCACTCGCTGATGACCCGTCCGCAGGCCTGACTGAGGCCGTGGGATAAACAAGGCTGCTACGGCAGCCTTTTTTGATCCTCTCCCCTATAATCCCGAACGCCCTTCACTGTTCCGGCATTCGCCAAGAGAGTTTCTATGCACCTTCAATGTCCCCGTTGCCGCTGCCCGCTCCATCTTCATGAAGCCTCCCAGGGGCGCTATTGCGACAATAAGCATCACTTCGATCCGGCGCCGGAAGGTTATCTGGATCTTATTCCCGGCAAGAAGAACCCCAAAGACAGCGACAGTCGTGCCCTGATGCGCGCCAAGCACCATTTTCTGGAAGCCGGACACCAACTGCCGCTGGTCGAGGCCATGGCCTCCCTGCTCTCTCCCCTTGCCCCGCAAGAGCTGATCCATCTGGGATGTGGTGAAGGCTACTACTGCCGCGCGCTGGCAGAGCGCCTGCCCGGCTGGCAGTTTGCTGGCATCGACATCGCCAAGAACACCATTTTTGCCGCCAAAAAAGCGCAACCGGACGGCCAATTTGTCATTGCCGATCCCGCCCGTGCGCCGCTGCAACCGGGCTCGGCTCAAGTGCTACTGGTCAACGATCTCAAGATCAAGACCGAACAGCTAGTCAGCTGGCTGGCCCCCGGTGGCTATCTGCTCTATCTGCAGCCAGGCCCCCGCCATCAGTGGCAACTGCGGGTCAGTATCAACCCGGTGAGCATGGAGCACCCCCTCAGCTGGCCAACCCTCGGCGGCCTCAATCCAGTGGCCCAACAGCGCTGCCAGTTCAGCCTCACCATGGATCAGGCCCTGCGCAGCTTCATTCTGGAAACCAGCCGCCTCGGCTGGCGGGCAACCGGTGAGCAGCGTCACGCTTTCGCTCAACAGGGCCCGGATGAACTGGCACAGGATCTGCTGCTGACCCTGTGGCAAAAACCGCTCTGATAGCGTTCAAAACGGCAGTGTTTTTTGCAAACACTGCCGCGTTCATGTTTACCAACAAAATCTAATCAATTGATTTTTAACAACAAAAGTACAGTTCGCTCGCCCGCCCAATAATGACAAGAAATGCATCAAAAAGTAACTCTCCTCTGATTCAGCTCCAGTCAAGGTTGACCGCTCTACCTTGTTCCCATCGGTTCAATCCCGATCCAACGAACAAAGACCGAAACAGGTCCACGTGTTTACATCAGAGGAATAACGCATATGAAGAAGTCTGCACTGACTATTGCTATCTCCAGCCTGCTGCTGGCGAGTGGCGCTCATGCTGCTACCGTTTACAACCAGAATGATACCAAACTGGACATCGGCGGCCGTGCACAAGGTGCTTACTACGGCACTGACGACAAGGGTTCCGAAGGTGACCAGAGCTACTTCCGTGTAAACATGCGCGGCGAGACCAAGATTGCTCCCGAGATGAAGGCATTCGGTTTTGCCGAGTACAACCTGCCGACCTCCGGTTCTGACAACGACGAGTTGCGTTATGCCTATGCCGGCATCAAGCACGACCGTTTCGGCGCATTCAGCTATGGTCGTCAGGATGGCCTGTTTGCCATCGTGAACGACTACACCGACGTTCTGCCCGAGTGGGGCGGTGACGGCCTGGGCAAAGGCACCGAAGTATTCGGTACCGGCCGCACCAATGGTGTTGCCAAGTACATGTTCAACCAGAATGGTCTGACCCTGGGTGCCCAGTTCACTGGTAACAACACCGCCCAGAATGAGGACCGTTCCCTGACCTCTTGGAAGAAAGGTTCCAAAGAAGGTTTTGCCGTAGCGGCATCCTATGATTTCGCTATGGGCTTGGGTCTGTCTGCAGCTTATAACCAGGCTGGCAAAACTGCAGACCAGGTTAAATTCGCCTCTTTCGGCGCTGACAGCGATGCCAAATTGATGGGCTTCGGTGCCAAATATGCGGTCGGTGATCTCTACTTGGCTGCTACCTATGCTCACGGTGAAGATCACATCTTCGTCAAGAATGGCTATGCCGAGAAGAGCGATGGTTATGAAGTTGTTGCCCAGTACACCCTCGGCAAGTTCAAGCCTTCTCTGGCTTACCTGCGCACTGACGTGAAGAATGACACCAATGTCAGCTTCGATGACACCCTGACCGAATATGTATCCATCGGTGCCTGGTACAACTTCACCAACAACTTCAACGCCTACGTTGATTACAAGCTGAACCTGCTGGATGACGGCGCTGTTTCCGGTACCAGCAAGCTGGGCCAGAACACTGACGACGTAGTTGGTGTGGCTCTGCAGTACAACTTCTAAGCAATTGGAAGTCAGTTATACCCTGTAATACCAATGTCTACTGTTTGAATTACTTCCGGCCGCTCTGCGGCCGGTTTTTTATTGCGCCTTTTCAGCGCCTTGCATATAACTATCGAGCGGATTGATGGCAATATCCGCGCCGTTGGCAGGGAGTGACAAGGAGATATTCACGGATGAGACAAGCGCGCGGGAACAGAGGCTGGCAACGCGGGTGGCTGCTGTTGCCACTGCTGTTGATATCGCTCATTTGGAGCAGCACGGCAGATGCCAGCGGGGATCCGAGCCTCTATCGTCAGCTGGGTCTGGCCGGCAAGCTGGATAAACAGACCTTCCGTCAGGCACTCAACAGTTATCAAACCGTGCGCCACAAGCGCAAAGCCATTCTGACCATCATCGATTACAGCAAGCCATCCACCCAGCGCAGGCTGTTTGTCATCGACATGAAACGCCACAAGCTGCTCTATCACACCTGGGTCAGTCATGGCCGCAACTCCGGCGAACTGGCCGCAGAGCGCTTTTCCAACCAGCTCAACTCCCGTCAAAGCTCCCTCGGCGTCTATCGCACCGCAGAAACCTATCTGGGCAAGCATGGCTACTCCCTGCGGCTGGACGGGCTCAGCCCCGGCAAGAACAGCAATGCCCGCAAGCGTGCCATCGTGGTACATGGCGCCGCCTATGCCAGCCCGACCCATCTGCGCAAATATGACAAGCTGGGCCGCAGCTGGGGTTGCCCCGCCCTGCCCAAGGAGCAGGCCAGAGCCATCATAGATACCATCAAGGGAGGGAGTGTCATCTACGCCCACGGCTAGCGGGCGCAACACCAGAAAATGCAAGGCCAGCACTCGCTGGCCTTGTTTGTTACGCTTTTCACACTAAACATGGTGCGTTATTGGCGCACCACCAGTACCGGACAGGGTGCATGACGCACCACAGACTCGGCGACACTGCCTACCAGCAGATGGCTGATACCGGAACGACCGTGGCTGCCCATCACGATCAACTCAACCTCATCCTCCTTGGCCTGAATGATGATCTCATCGGCGGCACGGCCAAAGCGAATATCAAAGGTGGCCGGGATCGCCAGGGTAGCAATCAGCTCTTTGAGCTGGGTTCTGGCCTGACGCTCCATCTCGTGGCTGATCTCGATGGCCGTCATATGCAGGATCTTGTAACTGTCAAAACCGTGCAGCTGATCAACCACGTGGATCAGCTTGAGCTGGGCCTGATGGCTCTGCGCCATAAATACGGCATAGTCGAGTACCGCGCGGGACATTTGGGAAAAATCGACCGGACAGAGCAGCGTTTTGATCGATGGCATAATGCAGTCTCCTCTCCTGATTGGGCTACTATTGAATCTTTTCTTGATCATAACAACCCGACCGCAAATAACCCTCGACCCGGTCGCAAAATGGAGATGCGAGATTTTTTCTACGCTCGGTCACGCTCAATGCCATGGTATAAAATAGGGTATCGTTTTTTCCTCTGTCCCAACGAGGCCAGCAACGAGGCCCGCTCTGATCATGCTACGCATCTGTCTGTTGCTCTGTTGTTTGTGCACGGTGGTTAATTGCCGAGCAGAGTCTATTGACGTTTATTGCGATGACTGGACCGGCTTTTGCCAACAGGATGGCAAAGGCATTTATCTCGATCTGGTTCGTGCCATCTACCAACCACTCGGCTATCAAGTCGTTCCCCATATCGTGCCCTACAAACGCGCCATCGCTATCATTGCCAAAAAAGGAGGCGATATGGCGATGGGGGTATATCGCGATGAAGTCACTGGTGTACTACAACCGAGCTATCCCGCCGCCGCCGATGACCTGACCGTGTTCATGCTGAAAAAATGGCTGCCCACGTGGCAAGGAGAAAAAAGCCTGCAGGGACAATCTGTGTTATGGCGACGGGGCTGGGCATTCGACAAATACATTGCTGTCACCATGCAGTGGCATGAAATCGATAGCGATGAGATGGCTCTGCAGCTGCTCGGCAAAGAGCGCTATCGCTATTTTCTGAGTGCGGGCGTGCTCTACAAGGAGGATGACCTCCCCCCCAGTTTGCATCGCGCCTTCCTGCGCTGGATCCCGACCTACCCCATCTTTGCCGACACTCCCCAAGGCCATCGGCTATTACAACTCTGGGATAAGGGGATGGTTGGGTTGATCCGCAGCGGGACGCTGGCTGCAATATATAAGCACTATCGGCTCTATCACTACCACCGAGGTTTTATCAGGGAGCTGGAACAGAAAGCCGCCGCCAGCCCGACCTCGAAATGATCGCCTAGCGCTGATTGTCCCCCCTCATCCCCTTCGCCAAGCGGTCATAGAGGATCACGTTGACCGAAGCAGCCAGATTCATGCAGCCCTGAGTCGGGACATAGACCACATCTTTCACCGCCCCGTAGCGCGCGGGATCGAGCGTGCCATCCTCCGGTCCGAAGATGTAGAAGGCGCGCTCCGGGTGAACATAGTCGGGCAGCGGTGTAGCGCCATCGATCAGATCGACCACCACGGGCACACATCCCTGCGGGATAAACGCCATCAGGTCATCCACCCCGAGCAGCGGGATCTTCTCCACCATCTGCTTGGTATCGGTGGCAAAGCGGCGCGCCAGCTCGAAGCGGTTACCGGTGTAGTAGACCTCGTCCACCCCGTAGCAACCCGCAGCCCGCATCACGGCGCCGACATTTTCCGGGGACTTGGGATTGACCAGCCCCACGCAGCAGAATGCACTCTTTTCCATCATCGCTCCTCATCTTGTGGCGGCCATTATAAGCCGCTGCAGGGCCACCGACCCGTTAAAAGTACCCCACCCGGCTCAACCGCTTGCCAACCCATCGCCGATGTCGATTTTTTGTGCGCGCCCCGGCATTTTTGACACGAACCGGTGACGGGCAAACGTTTTTCGACAATAATAGACAAACGTTTGTAACTGGATGTTTGTCTATGACGGAACGTGAGCAAGAGATCCTCGCCCTGCTGCGTCAGGATCCCATGATTGCCCAGCAGGATCTGGCCGATCGCCTCGGCATCAGCCGCTCCGCGCTGGCCAGCCATATCTCCAGCCTGATCCGGCAAGGCTATGTGCAGGGCCGCGGTTATGTATTGCGAGAGGGCCCCTACGCCGTGGTGATCGGCGGTGCCAATATGGATATTTGCGGCACCAGCCACGACAACCTGCTGCTCGGCGACTCCAACCCGGGCAAGGTGCGCACCTCGGCCGGTGGTGTCGGCCGCAATATCGCCGAGAATCTGGCGCGGCTTGGCAGCGATACCCGATTGCTGACAGCAGTCGGCAATGACCAGTATGGCCACCATCTATTAGAGGTGAGCCAGCGGGCCGGTGTCGATGTGCGCCAGACGCTGGTGCTCGATGGCCACGCGACCTCCTGCTACCTCAGCCTGCATGATGGCAGCGGCGAAATGAGCTGCGCCATCAACGACATGGCCATCATAGAGCAGCTCACCCCAGCCCGCCTGACTCCGCTCGGCGGCTTTCTCGGCGGAGCCCGGCTCTGGGTGCTCGACACCAATCTTGCCATCCACACCCTCGACTGGCTGTTCGAACGACAAGGGGATCACGCCATCTTTGTCGATACCGTCTCGGTGGCCAAGGTGGAGAAGATCCGCCCCTGGCTCGGCAAGATCCACACCCTCAAACCCAATCGCAGCGAAGCGGAGCAACTGTGCGGCATGACCATCGCCGGGCCCGACACCTGGCCCATGGTGGCCGCCTGGTTCCACCGTGCCGGGGTCAAGCGGCTGTTCCTCAGCCTGGGCGAACAGGGGATCTTCTACAGCGATGGCGAGCAGCAGGGCCACCTGCCGGTGCTGGGCAGTCCGGTACTCAACGTCACCGGCGGCGGCGATGCCTTTATGGCTGGCCTCGCCCATGCCTGGCTGCAACAACTCGACATCGCCCAGACCACCCGCTTTGCCCTGGGCTGCGCCGCCCTGACCGTCAATTGTTCCGATACCGTTTTTTCCGGTCTCTGCAAGACCGCCGTTGATCGCATACTGGAGGAGTACTCATGCTGAACGCTTACCTCGATATCCAACCCGAAGTCGCCGCCGCGCTGGCCGCCGGCAAGCCGGTGGTGGCTCTGGAGTCCACCATCATCTCCCACGGCATGCCCTATCCGCAGAACGTGGAGACGGCCCGTCAGGTGGAACAAGTGGTGCGCGATAACGGCGCCATTCCGGCCACCATCGCCATCCTCGACGGCCGCCTCAAGGTGGGTCTCGATGCCGGTGCGCTGGAAGCGCTGGGCCGGGCCGGCCATGCCGTCACCAAGTGCAGCCGCCGCGACATTCCGTTCGTGCTGGCGCGCAAGGGGATGGGCGCGACCACGGTCGCCTCCACCATGATAGTGGCCGCCATGGCGGGGATCCGGGTGTTCGCTACCGGTGGCATTGGCGGGGTACATCGCGGCGCACAGGAGACCTTCGATATCTCGGCTGATCTGCAGGAGCTGGCGCAAACGCCGGTGGCCGTGGTCTGCGCGGGTGCCAAGTCGATCCTCGATATCGGCCTGACCCTGGAGTATCTGGAGACCCAGGGCGTACCGGTGATTGGCTATGGAACCGAAGAGCTGCCCGCCTTCTACACCCGCGAGAGCGGCTTCAAGGTCGATTATCGCCTAGATACCCCAGCCGCCATCGCCGAAGCGCTTCGCCTCAAGTGGGAGCTGGGACTGGCGGGCGGTGCCGTGGTCGCCAACCCCATCCCGACCGAGTTTGCCATGCCAAAGGCCGATATCGACGCGGCCATTGCCCAGGCACTGCGTGAAGCGGATGAGCAGGCAATCAAGGGAAAAGCCTCGACGCCCTTCCTGCTGGCCCGCGTCTGCGAGCTGACCGGCGGCAACTCGCTCGCCGCCAATATCCAGCTGGTACTGAACAACGCGGCGCTCGGCGCCCGGATCGCCGCCGCGCTGTAATCAAAAGCCCAAATGAAAGGAGGGCCACGTTGGCCCTCCTGCTATCACATGTTTTTGATCTCGTTGCCGATGCCCTTGACGGTATCGCGCGTGCCGTTACCTATCTCCTTGGTCACATCACGGGTCGTATGGCCTATCTCTCGGGTCACATCGCGAGAGGTATGGCCAATCGTTCGACCCATTCCCTTCATCTCGGCACACCCCGCCAGTACAACGCCGGCAATCAGCACAACGAATGTCATCTGTGCAGTGTTCATGTTTGTCACGTCTCCAGCAACGCTCACAATGGCTTGGCAACCAGCAGGGTATGACCTGGCCCCGGAATGTCGTGATCCTCCTCGACATGAAACTCCGCCTCTCGCAGACACTGATAGAACTCCTTGGAGTGGTAGAAGCGGCTGTTGCCATTGGCCAGACAAGTAAAGTAGAGGGAGGTGGCATTGAGGCTGAAACTCGCCGCCTCGAACGGCTGCCGATCCCAGAACAGATCCAGGATACACAACCTCGCCCCCTTCTTCATACTGCTCCTGATCCGCCGCAGCATGGCGACAATCTCATCATGGCTGAAGCAATCGAGGAACTGGCTCATCCACCAGATGTCCGCCTCGCCGGGCAGCACTTGCTCCGACAACAGATTGACAGGATACCCGTGCACCCGTTCGGCCAGCCCTGCGGCCCGGATCTGCTCGCTGGCCATGGCAATCTGCTCTGGTAGATCGAGAATGGTCACCTGCAACTCGGAGCTGCGTCGAGCGCACGAGATAGCCCATTTGCCGGTGTTCCCCCCCAAATCGTAGATGTGGCTCGGCTCATATCCGAGCACCAGATCCTGCGCTTGCTTAAACGCCCAGTCTGAATAGAAGTGATCGAAGCGAAACCAGCTGCTTCGTGCCGGCTCCGGCAGATCCTTCAGGTGGGCATAGATATTTGACCAGTCACCAAACTCCTTGAGCCCGGCAGGCGTACCGCTTTCGATGGCCTGTTGCAGATGGGCAAGCGGCTTGTAACAGACGTGTTGAACAAAATCCATGTTGACCCGGGTCATGGGGTCGCTCAGCAGATAGTGGCCCACCTTGTCCAGCAGGTAACACTCCCCGTTGAGGTGGCAGATACCGCCACCCAACCCCATATCGAGCAGTACGCTGACCGCATACTCGGTCAAGCCGGTCGCCTCGGCGATCTGCGTTGCCGTCGCGCCCTGCCGCTCTTTGGCAAGAAATGCCAGAATACCAAATTCGCGCAAACTCCAGGCTGCCTGAAACAGCATGGGAGCAAACGCGATACGCTGGGCCTGGCTGATGGCATCCAGTGCGTTATAACGATCCGACTGATAGTGATTCAAAATACACCAACCTTACTTGTAACTGCTGGCGCGATTCAGTTCGAGTTGAATGGCCTGTTTCAGACTGTTAATCCAACGGTTGTCATTACGGTGGATTTTCCCTTTACCTTTGCCATCCCAATTGATACTGATCAAATAATTAATGGAATAGTTGGTCGTGTTATTAAGGAGTGCTGATATTGGCCAGATGCTGACGAACTTGAATATAGCCAGTAATTAATCATGAGTGTTCTTAACGCATCACCCACTTTTTATTGACGCAGACATTAATAATCGTTTAAGAAATTATCTGTCACTCTCTACCTTATAACGACAGGCGCTAAGATTGCTCGGCACCGAACGAATTGTCATATGCTCATGATCGGTTGGGTGGTGGAACAGCTAGCAACCGGTGCTAAGATAAACGCTACAAAAATATACTTTTGCACTTTCATTTCATTAACCTTTACACTGTGACAGCTACTAAAAATCACCGTAATAAAACAATAAAAAACGTAAGCTTTCAATAAATAAAATAATTTGAATTAACTTTGTATTGCGCATATTGGCATGCATACACATTCCCTCTAGCCATCAAGGAAAAGAATGGTAATATGCGACCCCTATCTCAGAATTCTTAACCGGAGCTGAATCGACTTTTTCTGGGCCCGGTTACATCTCCCCAAGTATCACTGTCGTTAGCGCATCAAGGTCGTCTCGTGCACAGAATACCCACTTTTTCCATCGCTGAAAGCCACGCCCTCGCTCCGGGCATGTCGACCCGGGAGCAGTGGCTGACATGGGCGAAAGATGGCTTCTGGCTGCCACCGACAACCGTTGTGACACCCCATATTCCCATGATGGTAGCGCGGCGTATGAGCCTGGGTGGACGCTTGGCCGTCGAGCTGGCACTGACCATGATGGAGCGGCATCCCCTTGATGCCGCCGTGTTTGCCAGCCGCCATGGGGAGCTCGAACGCTCCATCACCCTGCTGCAGGCGCTGGCGGCACAGCGCGCCCTCTCCCCCACGGATTTCTCTCAATCGGTACACAATACGTCGGCGGGTCTGGCCTCCATTCAGGGGCAGCAGACCATACCTATGAGTTCGCTGGCATCCGGTGAGGGCAGCTTTGCCGCTGCCTTGCAGGAGGCTATCGGCATGTTGGCCGATGGTCTGCAAAAGGTGCTGGTGGTGGCATTTGAAGGTCATATCCCGCCATTTTCCCAACCCTGGCTTGCCCATGAGCTGCCGCCACGCGCCGTGGCACTGGTGTTGGCAAAAGGTGGGGAGTGGCAGGGATGCAGGACGACAACTTCTGTCCCACCAGAGACGGATGGCGCATTATCGTGCTGGCGTGCCCAACTGATGGGGTTATCGCAATTCACGATATTTGATGGGCGGCAGGGGTGGTTATGGCAACGCACCTGAACCGGTTGTGGCGATTACTGGGCACTATGCTGGGTTTTAGTCTGTTTGGCTGCGGCGGAATATGGCTGACACTGTTCTGGTTCCCTTTGCTTAGCCTGTTTTTTCATGGTGAAATGCGCCGCCGCTGGGCTCAGGGTTCGATTCGTCACTCCTTTCGCCTCTTTATGCGTTTTTTAAAGATGATGGGGGTGCTTGATTATCGGGTCGAGGATATTCCCGCCAACCTGGAAGGTACTTTGGTCTTGGCGAATCACCCCAGCCTGCTTGATTATGTGTTGCTGGCTTCTGAGATGCCAAACTGTGATTGCATCGTCAAAGAAGCGCTGTGGCGTAATCCATTTGTTGCCGGCGTTGTGCGCGCCGCCGACTATATTCCCAACGTGGCTGCCGAGCGGTTATTGCCATTATGTATCGAGCGGATCCGGCAAGGGGGGATATTGCTGATATTTCCCGAAGGCACTCGCACCACCCCAGGAGCCCCCCTGCGCCTGCAACGCGGTGCGGCGCAGCTGGCGGTGCGCAGTGGCGCCAGGTTGCAGCCGGTTAGCATCCACTGCTCGGCCAGATTTCTGACCAAGCAGCACAAGTGGTTTCACGTACCCGAACACAAGCCGGTGTTTACCGTCCAGTTTTTGCCCCAGTGTCAGGCGCAGGATCTGGTCCCGGCACACGAGGCCCCTTCACTGGCGGCCCGTCATCTGACTCACTATTTCACCCGGGTATTGAGCCCGGGCAATCAAGACCCGGTATGGACTCAAGATGCAACAAGCCCTAATTGAAGAGATCAAGCAACTGATTATCGACAGCCTCAATCTGGAAGGCATGACTCCGTCCGAGATTGAGACCGATGCCCCGCTGTTTGGCGATGGCCTCGGCCTCGACTCCATTGATGCGCTGGAGCTGGGCCTCGCGATGAAAGGCCGTTACTGTATCGTGCTCTCCGCTGATGATGAGAACACCCGCCGCCACTTTGCCTCGGTCGCCGCGCTGGCCGCGTTGGTGAAGGCCCAGCAGGAGCGTGCATGATGACCAGAGAGGAGATTTTCAACGAGATCCGCAGTGCTCTGGTCGATCTGTTCGAGATTGATGCCGACGCCGTGACCCTGGATGCCCAGCTCTATCAGCAGTTGGAGCTCGATAGCATTGATGCCATCGATCTGGTGGTGCATCTGCAAAAGCTCACCGGCAAGAAGATCAAGCCGGAAGAGTTCAAATCCGTGCGTACCGTGGCCGATGTGGTGGACGCGGTAGAGCGCCTGCTCGCAGCCTGATGGTGCGTGGTCTCAACCTGCTGGCAGGGGGAGTGCTGCTGCTCTATCCCCTGCTGGTCTATTTCGGTATGACCCGCTGGAGTCACGACTCGCTGGCGCTGTTGCTGTTACCGCTGTTTGCCTTGCGTTTGCTGCCAGGTGGCGCACTGCTGCGCGAATGGTGGTGGGCGGCGCGTCTGGCCAGCGTGGTGGGATTGTCGCTGGTGGTGCTTAGCCTGTGGTTTAAAGCCCATAACTGGTTATTGTTCTATCCGCTGGTGGTTAATCTGACTCTGCTGGCGGTATTTGGCTGGAGTCTGCGCCAGCCCATGACGCTGGTGGAGCGGCTAGCTCGCCTGACCACACCTGACTTGCCGCCACGTGGCGTGCACTATACCCGGCGCGTTACCCAGGTGTGGTGCCTGTTTTTTATCGTCAACGGGACCTTGGCCGCCCTGACCATCCTGCACGGCGATCTTGCGCTGTGGAGTCTCTATAACGGTCTGATTAGCTATGTGCTGATCGGCGTCTTGATGGGGGGAGAGTGGCTTGTGCGCCAACATGTGATGCGGGGAGGGAACGATGACCCTGCTTGATGAGCTGTGGCAGGCTCCGGCCGAGCGGGTGGTGGCCTTTGGCGTTGAGGGCGATCTATCACTGGCCGACTTGCGCTCGGGGGCTCTGCAACTGGCGGCTCGCATGAATGGTGCGGGCGCAACACGTTGGGCGGTCTGTCTGACAGACAGTTACCATTTTTGCCAAGCCTTGCTAGCGTGCGCGCTCACCGGTCACGAGATGATCTTGCCCGGTCACCAGCGCCCTGCTGCCTTGGCAGCCTTACTGGCGCAAGGCGCATTTGATGGCGTGCTGAGCGACGAACCGGTTGACCTCTCCTGTCCGCGGCTGCTGGTCGATGCGTTTGCGCCAGGAGTGCCGTGCTCATTGAGTCAACCTGCTACCGATGTATGGCCACAGCGGTCACTCTCACCCACCATAACGCTCTACACCTCGGGCTCAAGCGGTGATCCCAAGCCTATTAGCAAGCAATGGCGACAACTGGACGCCGAAGTGCGCGTACAGCGCTCCCTGTGGGGTCAGTGCAGTCACGGTGCCCGGCTCTATGCCAGTGTCAGTCACCAGCATATCTACGGTCTGCTGTTTCGTATCCTGCTGCCGCTGGCGCTGGGAATTCCACTGGCACGCCGTCAGACCGATTATCCCGAGCAATTGCAGAGGTGTCACGGCCCCTGGCTGCTGGTCAGTTCACCCGCCTTCTTGTCCCGCCTCGATCCTGCTTTACAGAGCAGTGGTTGCCAACTGCTGCTCTCTTCCGGTGGTCCGCTGGCCTGGCAGGATGCCCGGCAGTGCGCGGCGTTGCTTGGCCAGCGGCCGGTCGAAATCTATGGCAGCAGCGAAACCGGCGGGATTGGCTGGCGCCAGCGTGAACGGGAAGATCAGTGCTGGCATGCGTTTCCCGGTATGCAGCTAAGCTCGGGGGGCGATCAGTTGCTGACGCTGATTTCTCCGTTTTTACCGGACAATACGCCTTGGCTTGGCAGCGATCGCATTGCGCTGGAACAGGGGGGTCAACAGTTTCATCTGCTGGGTCGTCGCGATCGCATTATCAAACTCGAAGAGAAGCGCATCTCGTTGGATGACGTCGAGTTGCGGCTGTTGTCACTGCCCTGGGTAAAAGAGGTGGCAGTGATGCCGCTGGAGCGGGGCGGTCGTCAGGTGCTGGGGGTGGCACTGGTGCCAAGTGCCGAGGGGCAGGCGGATTATGATGCGTTGGGGCATGGCCCCTTCTTACAGGCACTGCGCCAGAGGCTGCGTCCCTGGCTGGAGCCGGTGGCGCTGCCCCGTTCGCTACGGATGTTTAACACTATGCCATTAACCGGTGCTGGCAAACGCGATGGGGTGGCGCTTCGCCATAGCTTTGCTTGCGATATCACCCTGCCGGAGGGCGATGCATGATGAACGCGAGCTTGTTACCCGAGGTGCTGACCTGTCGACCAGATGAATCAGGTGTGCTGCTGACCCTCTACCTTGCACCAGATTTGCCCTGGTTTAGCGGCCATTTTCCCGGTGCCGCGCTGCTGCCGGGCGTCACCCAGCTGCACTGGGCGCTGGCGCTGGCGCGCCGCGAAGGGGTGATTGAGGGCGAATTTGCTGGCATGGATCAGCTTAAATTCCAGCGCCCTTTGCGACCAGGCATGCGCTGCATATTGTCTTTGCAACGCCACGCCGAGGGACGGCTGCGCTTTGAATATCGGCTGTTACAGCCGGATGGTGAGCCGGGCGAACTGGCGAGCAGTGGTCGAGTGAGCCTGACATGAATCCTTGTATTATCATCCCCTGCTACAACCATGCGGCCCCGCTGCGCAACGTGCTCGCGCAGCTTGAAGGCTACCAGCTTCCCTGTTTGCTGGTCGATGATGGCAGTGAGCCGCAAGCGGCTGCGATGCTCGATTCGCTGGCTGCCGAGCATGCCGGCTGGGTCACCTTGCTTCGCCACGAGCGCAATCGTGGCAAAGGTTGCGCCGTAATGACGGCGCTACGGGCCGCCAAGGCGCAGGGATTTAGCCATGCGCTGCAGGTCGATGCCGATGGTCAGCACGATCTGACCCGCTTGCCGGATCTGTTGGCCGAGGCCGAGCAACACCCGACGGCGCTGGTGTCCGGCGCACCCGAATATGATGACTCGGTGCCCAAGGGGCGCCTCTACGGCCGTTATCTCACCCATGTCTGGGTCTGGATTGAGACGCTGTCGCTGGATATTCGCGACAGCATGTGCGGTTTTCGGGTCTATCCGCTGGCCGCGACCTGTGCGCTGTTAGAACAGCGTCATGTTGGCTCAAGAATGGATTTTGATACGGACATCATGGTGAGGCTCTATTGGCGTAAAACGCCAGTCCGCTTTATTCCGGTTCATGTTCATTACCCTGAAAATGGGACCTCTCACTTTGATATGTATCGGGACAACCTGCGCATCTCCTGGATGCACACCCGACTGGTGTTGACCCTGCTTGGTGAAGGCGCTCGCCATCTGCTGCGTTGGCCCAAAGCATGGCTGGCATTGGGGCGCGCCCACTGGTCGCGCACCCCTGAGCGCGGCACCTTGCTGGGGCTGCGCATCATGCTCTGGAGCTACAGTCTGCTCGGTCGCTCCGGCTTCAAGGCCATCTTGCTGCCAGTGATCGCCTATTTCTGGCTGACCGGGCGCAGTCAGCGCCAGGCTTCCCGGGATTATCTGGCGCGCTTGAGCAAACGGGCGGCAGACCTTGGGGTGACCCTGCCCGGGCCGCTTGGCAGCCTGCGCCACTTTCTGCGCTTTGGCGAGGCGGCGCTCGACAAACTGGCCGCCTGGCGCGGTGATATCCGGCTCGATCAGATTGAGCTGGTGGGCCGCGAACACTATCAGGCGGCGCGTGGTCAGGGGGCGTTGATCCTGGGCTCGCACCTAGGCGATTTGGAGCTGTGCCGGGCGCTCGGCCATCAGGAAGGGGCGGTGCGCATCACGGCACTGGTCTTTACCCGGCATGCCGCCCGTTTTAATGCCTTGCTGCAGAAGATCAACCCGCAGGCTGGCCTTAATCTGGTTCAGGTGCAGGAGTTGGGGGCCGATACCGCCATTTTGCTCAAAGAGCGGCTCGATGCCGGCGAGTGGGTGGTGATCGTCGGCGATCGCACCTCGGTGACCCGTGAAAAGCGGGTGGTGTGGGCCGATTTTCTTGGCGCACCAGCGCCGTTCCCGCTCGGGCCATTTGCGCTCTCTGCCGTGCTGGGATGCCCCACCTATCTGATGTTTGGTCTCAAGGAGCAGGGGCGCTTTCGGGTGCACTTCGAGCCGTTTGCTGATGGCCAACCGCTACCCAGAGCCCACCGCCAGCAACTGCTGGAGGCGCGCGTGCGCCATTATGCCGAGCGGTTGGAGGCTCACTGCCTGCAAGCCCCGCTCGACTGGTTCAATTTTTTCGACTTCTGGCATCTGACCGATGAGCAGGACTGAGTAACCCATGCGCGAGATAGTCTTTGGGGCGGCCCCCCTTACGATTGAAGATGTGGTCGCCTTGGCAGAGCGCCGTGCTTTGCCAAGGCTCAATGCCGACCCGGCCTTTCGGGCGCGTATTTCGCGTGGCGCCGATTACCTCGACCGCCTGCTGAGCGAAGAAGGGGTGATCTATGGCGTGACCACCGGTTATGGCGATTCGGTCACCCGCGCCGTGCCGCTCGATCTGGTCGATACCTTGCCGTTGCACCTGACCCGCTTTCACGGTTGTGGCCTTGGCGCCAACCTTGATCTCGCTGCAACGCGGGCGGTGCTGGCGACGCGTCTTAACTCATTGGTGCAGGGGGTATCCGGCGTCAGCATGGGGTTGCTTGAGCGCCTTCACTGGCTGCTGGAGCAAGACCTGCTGCCGCGCATTCCCGAAGAAGGATCGGTGGGAGCCAGCGGCGATCTGACGCCGCTCTCCTACGTCGCTGCAGCCCTGGTGGGTGAGCGTGAGATCTACCGGGATGGTGAGTTGGTTCCGGCGGCAGATCTCTATCATGAGCTGGGCATCACGCCATTGACCCTGCGCCCGAAAGAGGGGCTGGCATTGATGAACGGCACCTCGGTGATGACGGCGCTGGCCTGCCTCGCGTATTCGCGCTGCGATTATCTGATGCGCTTGTCTACCCGCATTACGGCACTGGTGAGTGTGGCGATGGAGGGCAACGCCTTTCACTTTGACGAACGGCTGTTTGCGACCAAGCCCCACCCGGGGCAGCAGCAGATCGCCGCCTGGCTGCGCGCCGATCTGCAGAGCGGCGAGCTGCCGCATCACAGCAACCGGCTGCAGGATCGCTACTCCCTGCGCTGCGCCCCTCACGTCATTGGCGTGGTGGCCGACAGCTTGCCCTGGTGGCGTGCCCTGATTGAAAACGAGCTCAACAGCGCCAATGACAATCCTCTGATCGACGGTGAGGGGGAGCATGTGATGCACGGCGGCCATTTCTATGGTGGCCATATCGCCATGGCCATGGACAGTATGAAGATCGCCGTAGCCAATCTGGCGGATTTGCTCGATCGTCAGTTGGCCCAGCTGGTTGATAGCAAGTTCAATCAGGGGCTGCCGAGCAACCTCTCAGGCGCAAGCGCCGAGCGCCGCTTTATTAACCACGGTTTTAAAGCCGTGCAGATTGGCACCTCGGCCTGGACGGCAGAGGCACTAAAACACACCATGCCGGCCAGCGTATTTTCACGCTCCACCGAGTGCCACAATCAGGACAAGGTAAGCATGGGCACCATTGCCGCCCGCGATGCGCTGCGGGTGTTGACCCTGACCGAGCAGGTGGCCGCCGCCAGCTTGTTAGCTGCCGTGCAGGGAGTTGAGTTACGCCTTGCTCTGCAGGGCGCTGCCGCCCAGCCCTTGAGTCCGGCGCTGACCAATATGGTGGCAGCGGTGCGCCGCGATCACCCCTTCTTGCAGGAAGACCGTCCACTTGAGGCCGAATTGCGCGCCTTGCTGGCCCGCCTGCAAGCACGCCACTACCCGCTGTTTGATGAGGTGTCCCATGTCTGAGTCCTGGCAGCTAAGCGCCGAGGTGGATGTCACCATCCCGTTTCACGACGTGGACATGATGGCCGTTGCCTGGCATGGCCACTATCTACGTTATGTCGAGCTGGCGCGCTGCGCGCTGCTCGATCGCATCGATTACAACTATCCGCAGATGGAGGCCTCCGGCTATCTCTGGCCGGTGATCGATGTGCGGATGAAATACATAGCGCCGCTGCGTTTTGGCCAGAGCGTGCGGGTGCGTGCCACCCTGGCGGAGTATCAGAATCGCCTCAAGATCGACTATCTGCTGTTTGACCCGGCAACCGGCCAGCGCACCAGCAAGGGGTACACGGTGCAGGTAGCGGTCAGCAAGCAGAGCGGCGAGATGTGCCTCGCCTCGCCCCAAGTGCTGCTCGACAAGCTGGGAGTGAGCGAATGATCGCCCGCTTCCCCCTTCTGCTGCTGGCCCTGCTCTCCTGGCCAACGCTGGCAATCACCCTGGCCGACGTGCAGCAACAGCTCACGGCGGCCGATTCACGCAGCGCCCATTTCGAGCAGGAGCGCCAGGTAAGCGGCCTTACTCAGGCGCTGCGATCCAGCGGTGAACTGCTGTTGGTGAAGGGCAAGGGGCTCTGGTGGCAGCAGCAGAAACCCTTCCCCCTGACCCTGACCCTCACGCCAACGCGCATGGTGCAGCAGCTTCCCGGTCAACCGGCCCAAACCCTCGACAGCCCGCAGCTGCTGGAATTCAGCAACCTGATGCTGGCCCTGTTCGACCCGAGCGAAGCGGCGCTGGATAACTACTTTCGCCACACGCTCACCAACGAGGGCGAGGAGTGGACCCTGACCCTCACGCCCATCCGCTCGCCCCTCGACAAGGTCTTCGCCAGTCTGGTGCTCAAGGGGCGTCACCAGCTCGCCTCGCTCGCCATCCATGACAAGCAGGGGGATGTTACCCTGATCCGCTTTGTTGACTGGCAGCTTAAAACCCGGCCCCTGAGTGCCGAGGAGCAAGCCCGTTTTGATGCTCACTGAGAAACAGTGGCGCCTGCTGGGGCGCGGGTGGCTGCTGCTCTGCGTGGCGGTCTGCCTTGTCCTGGCGCTGGCCCTGCCCCGCGCCCGCTTCAATACCAGCGTGATGGATCTGCTGCCCAAGGAGGAGCACCAGCAGTGGCATCCTGAGCTTCGGGCCGGACTGCTCGCCAACCTCGACCGGCAACTGGTGTGGCTGGTGAGCCTGCCCGCTGGCAAAGATGGCGAAGCCGCCGCGACCGAGTGGAGCAAGCAGCTGGCCGGTATCAACTCGCTGGAACATCTGAAGATGGCCCAGCCGACCCTCGCCGGCGCCTGGCAGGTCTACATGCGGCAGATGGCGTGGCAACACCTCACGCCAAGCGCGCGGGCACGGCTGGCCAGCGGTCCCGAGGGGTGGAGCCAGTGGGTACTGGGGCAGATCTACTCCCCCTTCGGCGGCGTCTCGCGCGCCGAGTGGCAGGCCGATCCCCTGCTGCTGACCCGCGCCGCGGTACTGGAGCAGAAGAGTCCGATGCAGCTGGACGAAAAGGGCTGGCTCAGCAGCACCGGGGCGGATGGCCGCCGCTGGTATATGGTGCGGGCCGAACTCAACCTCTCTGCCTTCGACATGGGGCGCAACCGCCAACTGCTCAGCGAGCTGACTGCGGCCGAGCAGCAGTTACGCCAGCACTATCCGGGCGTTGAGCTGCTGCGCCGCGGCACTCTCTTCTACAGCCAGCACGCCAGCTCGCTCGCCGAGCAGGATATCTCGACCATCGGGTTGGGCTCTCTGGTCGGCGTCATCGTGCTGATCTGGCTGGCATTTCGTTCGGTGCGGGCCCTGCTGCTCTCCCTGCTGCCGCTGGCGATGGGGATGTTGTGGGGGCTCGGCGCCGTCCTGCTGGTGTTTGGCGAGATCCACGTCTTCACCCTGGTGATCAGCTCAAGCCTCATCGGCATCTCTATCGACTATGCCATCCACTTCCTGAGCGAGCGGCGCCTGCATGGCCACGAGACACCGGCGCAAACCCGCACCCACCTGCTGCCGGGGCTGAGTCTGGCGCTGCTCACCACCCTGATCGGCTATGCCCTGCTCTGGCTCGCCCCCTTCCCGGGGCTGCAGCAGCTTGCCATCTGCGCGCTGGCAGGCTTACTGGCCGCCTTCCTGACCGTGTTGCTGATCTTCCCCTACTGGCTGGGCGAGCTGCCGCAGCGGGCCTTGCCTATACGCCACTGGCAGGTGCGCTGGATTGCGGCCTGGCAGCGCCCGGGGGGCCTGCGCCGCTGGCTACCGCTATTGATGCTGGCGATCAGCGCCATCGGCATCAGCCGCCTCGCGGTCGATGACGATATCCAGAAGCTGCAACCCCTGCCCCACGAGCTGCAGGCGCAGGAGCGCCAGATCCAGCAACTGACTGGCCAGCAGGGCGGTATGACCGGCTATCTGGTGGTGGGCAGTGATGGCGAGCAGGCCCTCACCCGGCTCGAAACGCTGGCCGACCAGCTTGAGCTGGCCCGCCAGCACAAGGTGCTCGACCAGTTTGTTGCCATCAGTCAGTGGATCCCCTCGAAGGCCCGCCAACAGGCGGATCATCAGGCCATTATGGCGCTGCAACCTGGCGTCATTAGCGCGCTCAAGGCCGCCGGCGTACCGGTGGAGGCCAGCGCTCGGCCCCTGGATCTGCTGACCCCCGATGCGTGGCTAACCAGCCCGGTCAGCGAAGGGAGCCGTCTGCTCTGGTACGCCCTGCCCGATGGCCGGGCCGGGATCTGGGTGCCACTGGCCGGCATTCACGATGCCGCCGCACTGGCCCGGCTGGCCAACGAGTATGACGGGGTTATCTGGCAGGATCAGCGCAGCCAGTGGAGCCAGCTCTTTGCCGATTATCGCCTCAAGCTCGCCGAGCTGCTGCTGGTCGCGGTGGTGTTGGTGATGGGGCTGCTCTGGCATCGCATCGGCTGGCGCCGGACGCTACGCATCCTGCTGGTCAACGGGCTGGCCATCGCCATGGGGCTGGCGCTGCTCGGCTTCAGTGCTCAGCCGCTCACTCTCTTTGGCGTGCTGGCGCTCAGCCTTATCTTTGGCATCGGCATCGATTACGGGCTCTTCTTCGCCCACTGCGGCAACGAACCAGCTCGTCAGCAGTCGGCCCTGCTCGCCATCTTGCTGGCGCACCTCACCACCCTGCTGGCCTTCGGCCTGCTGGCGCTCAGCAGCACCCCCGCCATCGCCGGTTTCGGGATAGTGCTGAGCGGCGGGATCTTCACCGCGTTTCTGTTATCGCCCATGGTGCTGGCCCCACGGCCGGCTGCGGAGTCATGATGAGATACTGGTTTTCCCTGTTGTTGGTCGTGCTGGCAGGTTGTAGCAGTTCGCCGCGCCCTGAAGCCTTTATGGCACCGGGCGTGGCCATGTCACTGCCGGCCCCCCAGCGCACCGAACCGCTCAACCGCCAGCAGTTGCTGATCGCCAGCGTCCAGGGCAAGCAGTATCAGCTGCTCACCGCACTGGAGGCCGGCCAGCAGGGCATTACCCTGGTCGGACTGATGCCGACCGGGGCGCGCCTGTTCAAGGTGCAATACGACCAGCGCGGCATTCACAGTGAGCGGCTGATCCCCCTGCCCGGCAACGCCCTGCCCCCGCCGGCTCAGGTGCTGGCCGATGTGATGCTCTGCTACTGGCCGCTGGCCGAGTGGCAATCCCGTCTGCCGGCGGGCTGGCAGCTGATCGATGAGGGGGATGTTCGCCGCCTCACCGACCCTGCCGGCGTGCTGGTCACCGAGATCCGCTATCAGCACTGGCAAGGCCAGCGCGAGCCGGTTAGCCTGACCCAGCACCGCTTTGGCTATCGCCTGCAACTGGAGAATCTGGCGCCATGACCCTCTATATTCACGCCTACAGCCTCATTAACGCCCTCGGCCGTGGCAAGGAGGAGGTGAGTACCGCCCTCGAGGCGTGGCGCACCCATGGCGCCAGCCCGCTCGATGGCGAGCGCTGGACGCTGGTCGATGGCCGCACCTCGCCGGTTGGCCGGGTGCGCCATTCACTGCCGGCGGTGACGTTGCCCCCCTACGACTCGCGCAACAACCGGCTGCTGCTTGCGACGCTGGCCGATATCGCAGACGAAGTGAACTCTGCTATCGCCCGTGTCGGCCCGCAGCGGGTGGCACTGGTGCTCGGCACCAGTACCTCCGGCATCGGCGAGGCCGAGGTTGCCGTTGCGGCGAATGAACGTGGCGAGACGCTGCCACCGCAGTTTGACTACGTGCAGCAGGAGCTCGGCTCACCCTCGCTGTTTCTTGCCTCCCATCTCGGCATTGAAGGGCCCGCGATGACCATCTCGACCGCCTGCTCCTCGAGTGCCCGTGCCTTTATCACTGCCCGCCGCCTGCTGGCCAGCGGTCAGGCCGATGTGGCGCTGGTCGGTGGCGCCGACTCGCTATGTGGCCTCACCCTCAACGGTTTTGACAGTCTCGAGTCCTTGAGCGAACAGCGCTGCCACTCGTTTGCCGCCGGGCGCGACGGCATCAACATCGGCGAAGGGGCGGCCCTGTTTCTGGTGAGCCTGGAGCCTGCTCCGCTTGCCCTGCTGGGGGATGGAGAGTCATCGGATGCCTGGCATATCTCGGCGCCGCACCCGCAAGGGGAAGGTGCCGAGCGGGCGATGCGGATGGCGCTGACCCGTGCCGGCCTTGAGGCTGACCAGATCGGCTACGTCAACGCCCACGGCACCGCCACCCGCCTCAACGATGAGATGGAGAGCCGCGCGCTGGCGCGCCTCTTCCCGAACAAGGTGCCGGTCAGCTCGACCAAGGTGCTGACCGGCCACACCCTCGGGGCGGCCGGCGCGACCGAAGCGGCGCTCTGCTGCCTGCTGATCGAACGTGGCCTGCCGCTGCCACCGCAGGGTGAATTAGCCGATCCGGCACTGGCCCCCATCTCTCTTGTGCAAGAGCAGGGGCCGGTCGATATCATCATGTCCAACTCGTTTGCCTTTGGTGGCAACAACGTCAGCCTGATTTTTGGCAAAGAGGCATCATGACTTTTCCTCCCATAGCACAACTGCTTCCCCATCGCGCCCCCATGCTGTTGCTCGAACGCGTCACGGCACATGACGAGCAGAGTGTCTGCTGCGAAACGGTGGTGGGAGCACGGCAGGCGCTGCTGCTCGATGACAACGGCGATCTGCCCGGCTGGTGTGGCATCGAGCTGATGGCGCAAACCATCGCCGCCTGGGCGGGCATGCAGGCACATCATCATCAAGAGCCGGTGCGGATCGGCATGCTGCTCGGAACCCGCAAATACCAGAGCCAGCTGCCCGTCTTTACCGCTGGCAGCCTGCTGCGCATCAAGGCCCACTGCCTGCTGCAGGATGCCGGGATGGCCAGCTTTGAATGCAGCATCTGGCTTGGGGATCGCGAGTGTGCCAGAGCCCGCCTGAGCACTTATCAGCCCACCGAGGCGCAACTGACGGATTTACTGGAGCAGAAACAATGAACTCGACCGTACTGGTAAGCGGTGCCAGCAAGGGGATTGGCCGTGCCATCGCCCTCAAGCTGGCGGCCGACGGTTTCACCGTGGTCGTCCACTACCACAGCGACCAGCAGGGGGCGCAGGCGACCCTCGCCGAGATCACCGCCCAGGGTGGCAATGGCCGCCTCATCCAGTTCGATATCGGCGATCGTGCGCTGTGCCGCGAACGCCTTGAAGCCGACATCGAGCAGCACGGCGCTTACTACGGCGTGGTCTGCAATGCCGGTATCGTGCGTGACGGCGCCTTCCCGGCGCTCACCGACGACGAGTGGGATGATGTCATCCATACCAACCTCGACGGTTTCTACAACCTGCTCAAGCCCTGCATCATGCCGATGATCGGGCTGCGCCGCGGCGGGCGTATCGTTACCCTTTCATCGGTCTCCGGCATCATGGGCAACCGTGGCCAGGTCAACTACAGCGCCTCCAAGGCCGGCCTTATCGGCGCGACCAAGGCGCTGGCACTGGAGCTCGCCAAACGGCGGATAACCGTCAACTGCGTGGCGCCCGGCCTTATCGACACCGGCATAGTCAGCCCGGAAGTAGAGAGCGAAGCGCTCAAGATGATCCCCCTCAAACGCATGGGGCAAGCAGAGGAGGTGGCCGGTCTGGTCTCCTACCTGATGTCCGACATCGCCGGCTATGTGACCCGGCAAGTAATTTCCATCAACGGAGGCCTGATATGAATCGACGGGTCGTAGTCACCGGCATGGCCGGTGTGACCGCCTTTGGCAACGACTGGGCCAGCGTCAAAGCGCGCCTGCAGGCAGGACGTAACGCCGTGGTCACCATGCACGAGTGGGGCGTCTATGACGGGCTCAACACCCGGCTGGCCGCGCCGATCCGCGACTTTGCCCTGCCAGCCCACTATCCGCGCAAGAAGACTCGGGCCATGGGGCGAGTCTCCGAGATGTCGACCGTGGCCTCCGAGCTGGCACTGGAACAGGCGAAGTTGCTGAATGAACCGGTGCTCAGCGATGGCCGCACCGGTATCGCCTATGGCTCCTCCACCGGCAGCACGGCGCCCATCAGCGCCTTTGGCGCCATGCTCAACGACAAGACCACCGCCAACATCACCGCCACTACCTATGTGCAGATGATGCCGCATACGACGGCAGTCAATACCGGTCTCTTCTTCGGCCTGCGTGGCCGGGTCATCCCTACCTCCAGCGCCTGCACCTCGGGCAGCCAGGGGATCGGCTATGCCTACGAGGCGATCCGCCACGGCTATCAGACCGTGATGGTGGCGGGCGGCGCGGAGGAGCTCTGCCCCTCCGAAGCGGTGGTGTTCGACACCCTGTTTGCCACCAGTCAACTCAACGATACCCCCGCGCTTACCCCGCGTCCGTTTGATGCTGCGCGTGATGGTCTGGTGATCGGGGAAGGGGCCGGCACCCTAGTGCTGGAAGAGCTGGAGCATGCCCTCGCCCGCGGTGCTCACATCATCGCCGAGCTGGTCAGTTTTGCCACCAACTGTGATGCGGCCCATGTCACCCAGCCCCAGAGCCAGACCATGCAACTCTGCATGCAGATGGCACTGGATCAGGCGGGGATCAACCCGGAACAGATTGGCTATATCAGCGCCCATGGCACCGCTACCGAGCGGGGTGATATCGCCGAAAGCCAGGCGACCGCCGCCATCTTTGGCGACAGGACCCCCATCTCCTCCCTCAAGAGCTACTTTGGCCATACCCTGGGGGCCTGTGGTGCCATCGAAGCCTGGTTGTCGCTTGAGATGCTGCACGACGGCTGGTTTGCGCCGACCCTTAATCTGGCCAATCCGGACCCAGCCTGTGCGCCCCTCGACCACATCACAGGCAAAGGGCGACAGCTGGAGATCGAGTACCTGATGTCCAACAACTTCGCCTTTGGCGGTATCAACACCTCGCTGATCTTTCGCCGCTGGCACGATGAAGCAAACTAGGTAGCATCGCAGCGAAGCAACTAAAAAAAGGGGCCTATATGGCCTGTCTCTTGATCACAACTATTGGTGCTCAAGAGACTGCGCCAGTTCGTAGCCTTCCAGGAGGGTCTGGAGTCGAAACCAGCCCTCCCATAATGCCGCTATTGAAGCCCGCCCCGTTCGTTTAGTGTCCTTCCAGCCCCCAGCTTGGCCAGGCTCCGGTACGCCCATCTCATATCCGGCACCTTGGTTGGCAACGGCGTTTTCTCTACCTTTCGCCAAAGCAGCTTCCACCCCGTCGGGCCTATCACCGTTTCGCAGCTTTGATTCTGTGCCGATGACTCCTCGTTGATAAACCTCAATTGCAACAGACGCACCGCGATAAACGACAAGATGACGCACATCCGCTTCAGGTTATCCATGCTCTGCATCCTTAAGGTTTCTACCCGAGTGCCGGCACTCTTCCAGACCTTGTGATAATCCTCGATAAGCCAGCGCCGCTCGTAATAGCCGATAACCTTGCGGGCCTGTGCATCGTCGGTCACGGCTTCACTAGTCAGCAGGTGCCACTCCAGCCGGTCAGAGGCATCGCCCTGCTCAATGCATCCCACGTAGTAGAGCGGGATATCCGGCTCGTTACGCTTGTTGGCCGGAGCCTTTAGGGTGACTTTGGTAAACTTGATGTCGAGCACGGCCTCTCTGGCTTTTCTGCCGCCCCGCTGCGGTATTTTGACGACCTTGGTGCCGGCAGAGTGGCACTGCCGGGCATAGTCGTAGAGCTTGTGGTCATGCTCTTCGATACAGCGACTTTGCATCGAGCGCACCACAAAGCGTTGTTGGTTGCTCTGCTTGTAATGCAGATATTCGTAGATATCCGCTTCCCGGTCACAGACCGAGATAACGTTGGCCATCTGAGTGCCGAGACGGGCGGCAAAGGCCACGGATGCCTCCTCCCACTTGCGACTCTCTTTCTCCTTGTAAGGCCGGGTGGCATGCCGGTGGCTCTCTCCCCGCTTGCTGACATCACGGGTCCAGATACGCTGTGCAATCATGCCGACCACCTGCGATTTATGCGGAGCAAACAACAAGACGGAGTGAGCCAGCAGAGCGCGACTACTGCCTTGATTGGTGTGCCCCAGCTCATCATGGACGCTGGCATGGTTGAAGGTCAGGGCCGTGGTATCTTCCAGTGCCAGCAACAGGTCGTAGTCCCTGGCTAGGGCTGCGGTGGTGGCAAAGCCTGCATCAGCAATGGCATCGGCATTGACATGGTGGTTGCGAATAAAGCGATATGAGCCTTCCATGTCGGCGGGTGAGAGGGGAAGTTGTGACACGCAATCTCCGGGTTGTTGAGCAAGGGCGGTGGCGAGTTTGACGAGACGTTCAGTGCGTCTGGGGTCCTTGAGATTGGCATGGCCAAACTGGTCGAATGCCCATTGTTCGAGTTGGGTGAGATGCATATTAGAGCCGTGATAAGGGATGGCAAAAGAGTCAGATCACGGAGAAGGGAAAAGGTTCAAAAAAATCCCCAAGCGATGCTTGGGGATTTGTGTATAAGAGACAGCCTATATGGCCCCCTTTTTCATCCGCAGTCCGGCGTCTCTATCCGCCTCAGCGATCCCGGTTCAGGGCGATAAGCTTGTCGAGCACCACCTCCCCGTCGGCCCGCAAGCCGTTGTGCTCATACTCGCTGGTGATCCAGGCGCGGCTGCTACCCAAGCCCCGCAGGGTCTCACGGCTGTAGTCAAATTCCACATACATATCCTCGGCATAGACGGCGCAGGCTACCGGCACCTGGTTGCGGGCCAGCTGGGCCGGGTCATAGAGCGCCCCCCAGTCCGCCTTGTTGGCCAGCAGATGAGCCGCCTCTTTCAGGGGTAGCAATTCGCGGAACTGCTCGAACATCCAGGGGTAAACCATCTCGCCGGTGAAAGCGAAATCCTTGCCGGGCGCCCAGTTCACCGCCGGGAACGCCCCTCTGACCCGATCCGCCGCCCAGCGAGTGGCCTCACCTTCGGCGTAGATAGCCTCGTGCAGGATGGCAAACAGCGGGTTGGTATTGAATGGCTGCATGCTCTGCACCTGATAGAGAAACGCCGGGCTCAGCTTGTCGCCGATAAAGGCCTCTTCCAGCAGGTAATAGAGCGCTTCAAAGGCGCCCGTGGCACCGAGATCCAGCCCTTGCTGCTGGAACTGCTCCACCGTCAGGCGCTGGCCGTTGGGCAATCGCACATCATGCTGGTGCAGATGGTTGGCCAGCCGGTTGGCAATCGCCTGGGCATGGGGGAAGCGGGCGAAGAAGGCGCGGTTCTTGTCGGCCACCCGCTGATAGGTGGCGCGGTAAACCTCCTCGGCACTGCGGCCAATCGGCGCGATGCCGCCGGTGATATAGACCTCCCGCAGACTATCGGGAAAGAGCGAGAGATAGGTCAGGCAGCAAAAACCGCCAAAGCTCTGGCCCAGCAGACTCCAGCGATGCTTGGGGCTCAGCTCCTGCCGGATGAACTCGGCATCTTGTACTATGCTGTCGGCGCGAAAATGGCTGAGATACGCCGCCTGCTCGGCGGGTGTCAGTTTGGCCAGGATATGCCCGTGGATGGGGCTCGACATCCCGGTGCCACGCTGATCCAATAGCAACACTCTGAACTCCTGCAACGCCCGCTTGAGCCAGCCACTATTGGCCGTCGGGCGCGGCGCCCCGAAACCGGGACCACCCTGCAAAAATAGCAGCCAGGGGAGCTTCTCATCGAGCTTGTCTTTGCGGCAGAGGGTACGGGCAAACAGAGTAATACTGTCGCCATCCGGCTCATCGTGATCGAGGGGAACGGTAAAAAAGTGCGGCTCGCAGTGGATACCGTCCAGTACATAGCTCAAGGGGCTGTTCATCTGGGATCTCTCCGTCAGGATGGGAACATCATTGACCCCATCATAGCCCCGCCCGGCCACGGGGTCACTCCGGTTTTCCAAAATGTTAACAATGGCTTAAAGGTCGAAACAGCCCCAGATTAGGCGCGGTTCAACCGTGCTGAATAAATTGTTTTGCGGGGGAGATTGACGCCATGGCGCCATTCAACAAAGATGGCTCGCCTGCACAGGAGTGCAGCCATTCAGGCCGACAACATGGATAAGAGAACGTGATGAAACCGACGTGGATCAGGGCCAGAAAAAGAGAGAAGAAGCCATGCCCTGGCAGCATGCTGCAAACCGGAATGCTGCTGTTCAGCGCAACCTGTGGCGCAACGCTATTTTTGGCAGCATGCAACAGCAACTAGAAATGAAAAAGCCCGCTCGATTGAGCGGGCTTTTCGAATTTGGCTCCTCCTACTGGACTTGAACCAGTGACATACGGATTAACAGTCCGCCGTTCTACCGACTGAACTAAGGAGGAATTATGGTGCCCAGAGACGGAATCGAACCGCCGACACGGGGATTTTCAATCCCCTGCTCTACCGACTGAGCTATCTGGGCAACGGCGCGCATTAAACCCTTTCTCGACTGGGGTGTCAACCATGATGGCTCGATAAAAAGCGCGTTCGCTCAACAACTGAACGTCACGACCATTTATTATCCATTCCAGCCCCGTTTCCCGCACTTGCTCGCCTCTGCGCGCCATACGGGCTGCGCCAATATGGTGGAAATTCGAGACTCAGTGGGTCAGCCGCATTGAGCCGAATCCACTCTGCGAGTATGCTTTGCCGCAATGATACCGCCTGGAGGCAACATGAGTCTGAATATGCAAGAGTGGCGTGATGAGACCACCGAGATCGTCAACGAACTGCTGGCCGATGGCAGCAATCCCGATGCGGATTACGACATCGAGCACCACTTCGCCTGCCAGGATTTCGACCGTCTGGAAAAAGCAGCGGTTGACCTGTTCAAGGCCGGTTTTGAAGTGACTGATGCCGAAGAGATGGAGCTGGATGACGGCGCCACCATCTTCTGCTTCGATGCCACCATCGAGTGCAAGCTGAATGTCGAAGCGATCGTCGCCGATATCGCTAAGATGCTGCCCATCCTGGAAAAATATGGGGTGGATTACGATGGCTGGGGCACCTACTTCCAGGATTGATCCTGCCTCCATCGTAAAACAACCAGGCCACCTGTCGGTGGCCTGGTTGTTTCTGGCGATCTCTCACGCCAGATAGCTGGCAGCAAACTCCGCCGGCGGCAGGGGGCGGCTGAACAGATAGCCCTGTAGCCGATCACACCCCGTCTCGGTCAGCCACTGCTGCTGCTCGGGCGTCTCCACCCCTTCGGCGGTGATCCGGATCCCCAGCTCATGGCCCAACCCGATCACCGAACGCACGATGGCGGTGGTTGTGGTATTGCTGACCAGCCCCTGGGTGAAGCTGCGATCCAGCTTAAGGGTCGCCACTTGCAAACGCGGCAAATAGGCCAGCGAGCAGTACCCGGTGCCGAAGTCATCGATAGCCAGCTGAAAACCGGCGGCGATCAGGTTGGCGAGGTTGGTCTCAATCTCGTCGGCGTTCTCCATCAGCACCCCTTCGGTGATCTCTAGCTCCAGCTGACTGGGCTTGAGGCCATGGCGAACGATACAGGTAGAGACCCGTTCACAGAGCGCCGGATCACGGAACTGCAGCGGCGAGAGGTTGATGGAGAGCACCATATCCGGCTGCGCGGTTTGCCACTGCGCCAGCTGGGCACACCCCAGCTCCAGCATCAACTGGCCAAGTTGGCCGATGATCCCCATCTCTTCCGCCAACGGAATGAACTCGTCGGGGGAGATCATCCCCAACTCGGGATGAGGCCAGCGACAGAGCAGCTCGGCACCGTGCAGCCGATGAGTACGGGTACAGATGATCGGCTGATAGACGGCAACCAGCTGGGCGGACTTGATGGCGAGCGGCAACTGGGCGGCGATCAGCTGACGCCGCTTGAGCCGGGCATGCAGCTCGGGATCAAACAGGGTGCAGTACTGCTGCTGCCGTTTGCCCTGCGCCAGCGCAGCCTCGGCATGGCTGAGCAACCGTTCGGCATCGCTTGCCCACCCCTGGGCCAGCCCCAGAAACACCGGGATCTGAATGCGATGCTCTTCCACCTGATAGTGCTCCATCAACTGCTGCTGCAGATGCTGGCTCCACTCCTGCAATGGCTCGTTGAAATCGGGCAGCAACAGACTGAAGTCATCGGCAGCGACCCGACAGAGCAGGGAATGTGGTGGCACCAGCTGCTGCAACCGCTTGGCCACCTGGCTGAGCAGGCGGTCGGCAATCCGGATCCCGAAGCGATCGTTGATCTCGCGAAAATGGTGCAGATCGATCAGCACCAGCGTGGCGCTGCGGCCCCCCAGATGGCGGCTGGTCTGCAAGAAACGGGAAAGTTTGAGCAGCCCGGTCAGACTGTCGTAGTGCTGCTCCTGCTGCAACTGCGCCTGAGTTGTGCGCAGGCCGGTGATGTCACGCCCCAGCGTCAGGATCCCGAGAGAGTGGCCATCACCATCGGGGACATCGACCCGGGTGATCTGCATGTGTCGCCCTTGCCCGCAGGCATCCAGCAGACAACACTCGCCATGACCCATTCCCTGTGGCGCCGCCAGCCGGAACGGCAGTTGCT
Source organism: Aeromonas veronii (assembly GCA_041319085.1). NCBI lineage: Bacteria > Pseudomonadati > Pseudomonadota > Gammaproteobacteria > Aeromonadales > Aeromonadaceae > Aeromonas > Aeromonas veronii. Next base: position 3,311,720 of record CP101033.1, read on the forward strand.
GACCCAGCACCTCATCCGCCCCCTGCCCGATAAAGTCGAGGAATGCCTGATTACACGCCAGCAACACCCCGTTGTGATCATCAAAGCGGATCAGGTCAGGAATGGCATCGAGCAGATAACGCTGCAACAACTGCTGCTTTTTGACCGTCTGCTCCAGGCTCTTGCGCTGGGCAATCTCGTTAACCACACCGAACACCGCGCACGCCTCTCCCTGCGGGGTGTAAAGCGGCACCTTGTGCACCTCCATCCAGCAAGTATTCCCGCCCCGGTCACAATGAAACTGCTGATGAAGCATCGGTACGCCCCCGGCAAACAGCTGCTCATCCTCGCGGCGAAACACATCACCCCAGGGCATCTCTGCATCTGTCTTGCCGACCACCTCGGCTGGCGAGCCGAATCGAGCCTCCTTGGCGAACTCGCGATTGACGAGCAGGTAACGCCCATGGTTATCCCGACAGAAGATACTCATTGGCAATTGGTCGATGATCAGCTGCAGCAGGTCCGGGGTGAGTATATGAGTCACAGGGGCGCTTATGGAGGAATTTCGAGCAAATCTATGATAGCAAACCCATTTTGTAAAGCGCCCCGACCACCTCCCCATGACACCGGACGCAGGATGGTTGCTGACAGAGATTGTCGCTCCGGCGATAATAGGCGCCGGTTGGCCAATGGCCTGGTGATATGGACGAGAGAGACAAGATGAAAAAGATGATGGGGAGTGCCTTGGCGCTGCTGCTGGTTGGTTGTGCTGGTGACAATAACGGCGGTGAGGAGTATCGCTACAACCCGCCAATTGCCAAGGCAACCAACAACACTCAGGAGATGGCGATCCCGGTGGATCTGGTGTGGGCACGCGCCGAGAAGTGGTTCACCGATCACGGCCTCACCATCGAAAACAGCCAGCGAGGTTCCGGCCTGATGACCGCCAATGTCAACCAGTCCGCCGACGGGCTGGAGTGGCTGGACTGCGGCACCCTGGGTTCCAAAGTCGCACTGGGCAACCCGAACCTGCAGATCAACCTGATCATCACCCAGAGCGGCAACAGCAGCGTGGCGACCGTCAACGTCAAGGGCAACACCGAGCTGTTCTTCGTTGAATCCTCAGGAGAGCGCGTCCCGGCCTCGTCCATCAAGCCGGTCTGTGTCTCCCGCGGCACCCTGGAGCAGAGCCTGTTCGCCACCCTCGGCAACTGATTTCGCTTCCCTGCAAAGTAAAAAAAGCGGCAGATTGCTCTGCCGCTTTTTTAGCCTCGAATCGGGCTTACTTGTCGATATCGAGCATATTGTTGGCCAACATGTAGTCGATCACCTGACTGGCACTTGACGCACTGTTACCGGTCAGACTTGCAAAACTATGGCCGGACAACACGATTTCCTGGGTAGCTGGGCCACCCTGCGACTCGCTAACCTTGAAATGCACGCCTTGGCTATCTTCAAACACAGACAACAAACCTTTCAATGACGATTCATTTTTAGACCCATCATGATCCAGCAGATCGCTCAGGTCCAGCTTGTCACCTTCTGCCTTGGAGAAGTCGACCACGTAATCCTTGGCGACGCTGCCCGTAGCGGTATCGCCCTGCAGCCAGGTGAAGGTATCGGCGCCGCTATCCCCCTTGAGGATGTCATTGCCAAGCCCGCCGACCAGAGTGTCATTGCCCAAACCTCCACTCAGGGTATCGTTGCCGGCCCCGCCATACAGGGTATCGTTGCCACTGCCACCAAAGAGCTGGTCATCGCCCAGGCCGCCGAGCAGTATGTCGTCACCGGCACCGCCGAACAGGATGTCGTTGCCAGCACCACCATCCAGAATATCGTTGCCACCCTGACCGAACAGGATGTCGTTACCATCCCCGCCGATCAGCACATCTGCCTTGTCATTGCTGGAAGACTGATCGAACTCGCTGGCGTGGTCCGTGATGTAGTCATGGACCTGGGCATCGGTCACCAAACCTGCGCTCAGCTTGCCGGCCACATACTGCTTGATGGCCGCGTAGCCTTCACCGTTGATGCCGGCAAAATGGATGGCATCACCGAACAGGATGTCGTCACCGGCACCGCCGTCGATCCGGTCGCTGCCCGGCAGGTTGTTCACCGAGGTACCCAGGATGGCGTTGGCCAGGTCACTGGCATTGACACCGGTCATGATGACACCATCGGAGTCGTAGGACTTGAGATCGTTGTAGGAGATGCTGGCCCCTAGGCCGATCGCCTCTACCGTAACCCCCATCCCTGTCAGCAAGCCAAAACCAGCTACCGAGTTGCTGATGGTTGAGCTGGAGGTAGTGCTGCCATCACCATCCAGTGTTGAGTAGGTATATCCCCCCCTGCCATCCGGACGCATAAAACCGATCGGGCTGTTGTATCTGCCATCGGCATATACTCGGCCCGCGCTGTCGATAATGGTGTAACCATTCGAGCTATACACCCGACCCGGAACATAGGTGCCACCAAGCAGACTGTTGAGATAGACGTCATAGCTGTTGCCGGAGAAATTCAATACTCTCGGGTTGGAGCCTTCGTTACCGAGGTAATAAGTCGGTTTACCATCAGTAATGAAGTAGGTCAGGTTCTTGGCATTGGTGTTGTTCTGTACGGTCGAGCTGTTGAACCAGTTGGCAACCGTCTTGAACACATCTTCATAGTTGGTTCCCCCCCCGCTACTCATGGAATCGATGACAGACTGCAGCTGACTCAAGGCATTGCTGTCCTTCAGGTTCACACTAATACTGGCATTCGACAGGGCATCGAAGTCAACCAGCATGATGTTGACTGTACCAGCCCCCTCGCTGCCTGCGCTCGCCTTGAGGCTGGCGAAAATCTGCGCCAGCTGGCTCTTGATGGTGTTCATGGCGCTGCTGCCGATACTGCCTGAGCTGTCGACCATAAAGGCGATGTTGTAGTTCTGACCCGGCAGCACCACGCTGCCATCCAGATCCCCGACCACGATATTGTGCTCGCTACCGTAGGTACGGTTCTGATCACCCGGTTCCCCTTCTGTGGAGAGGAAATAGCTCATGCGGATCGAATCCTGATCCGATGCGCTGCTGGCCTCATCAGTCACCACTTCTTTGGCAATGGCTTCGACCTTGAGGTCGAACTGACCTGCACTGCTGCCCGGTACCCGCAGGGTCAAACCGGTCAGCTTGACGTCCAGCGCGCTCTGGTTCCACAGACCGGTCAGCGTCAGCTTGCCATCGGCCCCCACGGTACCGAGCACGGTGGAGCCCTGATAGAGGATCGACCCCGTCGGCATGCCGGTCAGTACCATGCTGTCGAACTGCTCGCTGCCATCCCGGTCGGTCAGGGAAACGCTGATCTCGAGCGGGTAATCCACCACGCTCGGCTGTACCGCCGTCAGGGTGCCATCGTTCTGATTGAACAGGTAGACACCATCATCAAACTGCACCAGCTCAATGTCGTAGAGCGACTTACTAATGGTGACGCCGTTCTCTTTCACCAAGAAGTTGAAACCGCCGTCACTTCTGCGCTCGATGACATAATTGGCACGAGAGCCCATCAGCACGGCCAGATCGGTTCCAGCGCCGCCATACAGGGTGTCGCCACCCAGCCCGGCTACCAGAATGTCGTTGCCGGTGCCGCCGTCGAGGGTGTCACCTGAGGTGGAGTTGCCACCGACCAGCACATCATTGCCTGCACCGCCGACGAAGTAATCGCCACCGCCCTTCACGCTGACGATGTAGTCATTGCCATTACCACCCACCACTTGATCCTGACTGGTGGTGCTGTCGGTCAGACTGTTGGTGATGCCGAGGCTATCTTTGTTGATGTTGCCGCTCTGGAACGCACCGGTTGAGATACCGGATGACGGGTACTGGGTATAGAGCGGTACGCCATTGCCGGTCAGGCTGATATCGACTACCGGCTTGTCAGCCACCGCAGCAATATCGATCACCAGCTTGCCGCTGTTGCTCAGGTTCGCGCCGTCACTGATCTGGTAACCAACGCTGGCATAATCGCCATTCAGGTTCCCAGTCACGACTCCATTACCGTTGCTGGAATTGGTGCTCGACTCATTGAGGCCAGGCACGAAGCGCAGGTGGCCGCTGTCGATATCGGCGTAGGAGACAAGATCCCCCACCTTCACCGCAATCCACTGGCCGGCTGCGTTCAGGTACTCCAGCTTGCCGCTCAGCGGCAAGGTGTTGATCTGCACGCTCAAGTCAGAAACGGCCTGATCATCGCTGGCACCAAACTGGGCCCAGGTCAACACCAGGGGCTTGTCTTCCTGCCCGGCACTGTAGCCACCCGTGGTCACCGGTACACGATCGTTGTCGGTGATGGTGGCGGTGCCGGTCACGGTGCTGATGGTGCCTGCGCCGCTCAGGGTGTAGCTCTCGCTCGCCTCGAACACGGTGTCATTCACGGTGCTCACCTTGACGCTGAAGCTGTCGGTGTTGGCCGGTACCGTCACGTTGAAGGTGCCATCCGCATTGACGTTCACGGTCTGCACCGCAGTGCCGATAGTGACGGTCACCTGGGTGCCGCTGAAGTCGACCCCCTTGGTGGCAGTGCCACTGGCCAGGGTCAGCGTCAGCGTGGTCGGGGTACTCGAGGTGTTGGTCAGCCCCACTGCAAAGCTGTTGGTATCCCCTTCCACCACGGTGTCGCCCACGATGGTCGCCACCTTCGGTGCGCTGTCGTTGTCGGTGATGGTGGCGGTGCCGGTCACGGTGCTGCTGGTGCCTGCGCCGCTCAGGGTGTAGCTCTCGCTCGCCTCGAACACGGTGTCATTCACGGTGCTCACCTTGACGCTGAAGCTGTCGGTGTTGGCCGGTACCGTCACGTTGAAGGTGCCATCCGCATTGACGTTCACGGTCTGCACCGCAGTGCCGATAGTGACGGTCACCTGGGTGCCGCTGAAGTCGACCCCCTTGGTGGCAGTGCCACTGGCCAGGGTCAGCGTCAGCGTGGTCGGGGTACTCGAGGTGTTGGTCAGCCCCACTGCAAAGCTGTTGGTATCCCCTTCCACCACGGTGTCGCCCACGATGGTCGCCACCTTCGGTGCGCTGTCGTTGTCGGTGATGGTGGCGGTGCCGGTCACGGTGCTGCTGGTGCCTGCGCCGCTCAGGGTGTAGCTCTCGCTCGCCTCGAACACGGTGTCATTCACGGTGCTCACCTTGACGCTGAAGCTGTCGGTGTTGGCCGGTACCGTCACGTTGAAGGTGCCATCCGCATTGACGTTCACGGTCTGCACCGCAGTGCCGATAGTGACGGTCACCTGGGTGCCGCTGAAGTCGACCCCCTTGGTGGCAGTGCCACTGGCCAGGGTCAGCGTCAGCGTGGTCGGGGTACTCGAGGTGTTGGTCAGCCCCACTGCAAAGCTGTTGGTATCCCCTTCCACCACGGTGTCGCCCACGATGGTCGCCACCTTCGGTGCGCTGTCGTTGTCGGTGATGGTGGCGGTGCCGGTCACGGTGCTGCTGGTGCCTGCGCCGCTCAGGGTGTAGCTCTCGCTCGCCTCGAACACGGTGTCATTCACGGTGCTCACCTTGACGCTGAAGCTGTCGGTGTTGGCCGGTACCGTCACGTTAAAGGTGCCATCCGCATTGACGTTCACGGTCTGCACCGCAGTGCCGATAGTGACGGTCACCTGGGTGCCGCTGAAGTCGACCCCCTTGGTGGCAGTGCCACTGGCCAGGGTCAGCGTCAGCGTGGTCGGGGTACTCGAGGTGTTGGTCAGCCCCACTGCAAAGCTGTTGGTATCCCCTTCCACCACGGTGTCGCCCACGATGGTCGCCACCTTCGGTGCGCTGTCGTTGTCGGTGATGGTGGCGGTGCCGGTCACGGTGCTGCTGGTGCCTGCGCCGCTCAGGGTGTAGCTCTCGCTCGCCTCGAACACGGTGTCATTCACGGTGCTCACCTTGACGCTGAAGCTGTCGGTGTTGGCCGGTACCGTCACGTTGAAGGTGCCATCCGCATTGACGTTCACGGTCTGCACCGCAGTGCCGATAGTGACGGTCACCTGGGTGCCGCTGAAGTCGACCCCCTTGGTGGCAGTGCCACTGGCCAGGGTCAGCGTCAGCGTGGTCGGGGTACTCGAGGTGTTGGTCAGCCCCACTGCAAAGCTGTTGGTATCCCCTTCCACCACGGTGTCGCCCACGATGGTCGCCACCTTCGGTGCGCTGTCGTTGTCGGTGATGGTGGCGGTGCCGGTCACGGTGCTGATGGTGCCTGCGCCGCTCAGGGTGTAGCTCTCGCTCGCCTCGAACACGGTGTCATTCACGGTGCTCACCTTGACGCTGAAGCTGTCGGTGTTGGCCGGTACCGTCACGTTGAAGGTGCCATCCGCATTGACGTTCACGGTCTGCACCGCAGTGCCGATAGTGACGGTCACCTGGGTGCCGCTGAAGTCGACCCCCTTGGTGGCAGTGCCACTGGCCAGGGTCAGCGTCAGCGTGGTCGGGGTACTCGAGGTGTTGGTCAGCCCCACTGCAAAGCTGTTGGTATCCCCTTCCACCACGGTGTCGCCCACGATGGTCGCCACCTTCGGTGCGCTGTCGTTGTCGGTGATGGTGGCGGTGCCGGTCACGGTGCTGCTGGTGCCTGCGCCGCTCAGGGTGTAGCTCTCGCTCGCCTCGAACACGGTGTCATTCACGGTGCTCACCTTGACGCTGAAGCTGTCGGTGTTGGCCGGTACCGTCACGTTGAAGGTGCCATCCGCATTGACGTTCACGGTCTGCACCGCAGTGCCGATAGTGACGGTCACCTGGGTGCCGCTGAAGTCGACCCCCTTGGTGGCAGTGCCACTGGCCAGGGTCAGCGTCAGCGTGGTCGGGGTACTCGAGGTGTTGGTCAGCCCCACTGCAAAGCTGTTGGTATCCCCTTCCACCACGGTGTCGCCCACGATGGTCGCCACCTTCGGTGCGCTGTCGTTGTCGGTGATGGTGGCGGTGCCGGTCACGGTGCTGCTGGTGCCTGCGCCGCTCAGGGTGTAGCTCTCGCTCGCCTCGAACACGGTGTCATTCACGGTGCTCACCTTGACGCTGAAGCTGTCGGTGTTGGCCGGTACCGTCACGTTAAAGGTGCCATCCGCATTGACGTTCACGGTCTGCACCGCAGTGCCGATAGTGACGGTCACCTGGGTGCCGCTGAAGTCGACCCCCTTGGTGGCAGTGCCACTGGCCAGGGTCAGCGTCAGCGTGGTCGGGGTACTCGAGGTGTTGGTCAGCCCCACTGCAAAGCTGTTGGTATCCCCTTCCACCACGGTGTCGCCCACGATGGTCGCCACCTTCGGTGCGCTGTCGTTGTCGGTGATGGTGGCGGTGCCGGTCACGGTGCTGCTGGTGCCTGCGCCGCTCAGGGTGTAGCTCTCGCTCGCCTCGAACACGGTGTCATTCACGGTGCTCACCTTGACGCTGAAGCTGTCGGTGTTGGCCGGTACCGTCACGTTGAAGGTGCCATCCGCATTGACGTTCACGGTCTGCACCGCAGTGCCGATAGTGACGGTCACCTGGGTGCCGCTGAAGTCGACCCCCTTGGTGGCAGTGCCACTGGCCAGGGTCAGCGTCAGCGTGGTCGGGGTACTCGAGGTGTTGGTCAGCCCCACTGCAAAGCTGTTGGTATCCCCTTCCACCACGGTGTCGCCCACGATGGTCGCCACCTTCGGTGCGCTGTCGTTGTCGGTGATGGTGGCGGTGCCGGTCACGGTGCTGCTGGTGCCTGCGCCGCTCAGGGTGTAGCTCTCGCTCGCCTCGAACACGGTGTCATTCACGGTGCTCACCTTGACGCTGAAGCTGTCGGTGTTGGCCGGTACCGTCACGTTGAAGGTGCCATCCGCATTGACGTTCACGGTCTGCACCGCAGTGCCGATAGTGACGGTCACCTGGGTGCCGCTGAAGTCGACCCCCTTGGTGGCAGTGCCACTGGCCAGGGTCAGCGTCAGCGTGGTCGGGGTACTCGAGGTGTTGGTCAGCCCCACTGCAAAGCTGTTGGTATCCCCTTCCACCACGGTGTCGCCCACGATGGTCGCCACCTTCGGTGCGCTGTCGTTGTCGGTGATGGTGGCGGTGCCGGTCACGGTGCTGCTGGTGCCTGCGCCGCTCAGGGTGTAGCTCTCGCTCGCCTCGAACACGGTGTCATTCACGGTGCTCACCTTGACGCTGAAGCTGTCGGTGTTGGCCGGTACCGTCACGTTAAAGGTGCCATCCGCATTGACGTTCACGGTCTGCACCGCAGTGCCGATAGTGACGGTCACCTGGGTGCCGCTGAAGTCGACCCCCTTGGTGGCAGTGCCACTGGCCAGGGTCAGCGTCAGCGTGGTCGGGGTACTCGAGGTGTTGGTCAGCCCCACTGCAAAGCTGTTGGTATCCCCTTCCACCACGGTGTCGCCCACGATGGTCGCCACCTTCGGTGCGCTGTCGTTGTCGGTGATGGTGGCGGTGCCGGTCACGGTGCTGCTGGTGCCTGCGCCGCTCAGGGTGTAGCTCTCGCTCGCCTCGAACACGGTGTCATTCACGGTGCTCACCTTGACGCTGAAGCTGTCGGTGTTGGCCGGTACCGTCACGTTGAAGGTGCCATCCGCATTGACGTTCACGGTCTGCACCGCAGTGCCGATAGTGACGGTCACCTGGGTGCCGCTGAAGTCGACCCCCTTGGTGGCAGTGCCACTGGCCAGGGTCAGCGTCAGCGTGGTCGGGGTACTCGAGGTGTTGGTCAGCCCCACTGCAAAGCTGTTGGTATCCCCTTCCACCACGGTGTCGCCCACGATGGTCGCCACCTTCGGTGCGCTGTCGTTGTCGGTGATGGTGGCGGTGCCGGTCACGGTGCTGCTGGTGCCTGCGCCGCTCAGGGTGTAGCTCTCGCTCGCCTCGAACACGGTGTCATTCACGGTGCTCACCTTGACGCTGAAGCTGTCGGTGTTGGCCGGTACCGTCACGTTAAAGGTGCCATCCGCATTGACGTTCACGGTCTGCACCGCAGTGCCGATAGTGACGGTCACCTGGGTGCCGCTGAAGTCGACCCCCTTGGTGGCAGTGCCACTGGCCAGGGTCAGCGTCAGCGTGGTCGGGGTACTCGAGGTGTTGGTCAGCCCCACTGCAAAGCTGTTGGTATCCCCTTCCACCACGGTGTCGCCCACGATGGTCGCCACCTTCGGTGCGCTGTCGTTGTCGGTGATGGTGGCGGTGCCGGTCACGGTGCTGCTGGTGCCTGCGCCGCTCAGGGTGTAGCTCTCGCTCGCCTCGAACACGGTGTCATTCACGGTGCTCACCTTGACGCTGAAGCTGTCGGTGTTGGCCGGTACCGTCACGTTAAAGGTGCCATCCGCATTGACGTTCACGGTCTGCACCGCAGTGCCGATAGTGACGGTCACCTGGGTGCCGCTGAAGTCGACCCCCTTGGTGGCAGTGCCACTGGCCAGGGTCAGCGTCAGCGTGGTCGGGGTACTCGAGGTGTTGGTCAGCCCCACTGCAAAGCTGTTGGTATCCCCTTCCACCACGGTGTCGCCCACGATGGTCGCCACCTTCGGTGCGCTGTCGTTGTCGGTGATGGTGGCGGTGCCGGTCACGGTGCTGCTGGTGCCTGCGCCGCTCAGGGTGTAGCTCTCGCTCGCCTCGAACACGGTGTCATTCACGGTGCTCACCTTGACGCTGAAGCTGTCGGTGTTGGCCGGTACCGTCACGTTGAAGGTGCCATCCGCATTGACGTTCACGGTCTGCACCGCAGTGCCGATAGTGACGGTCACCTGGGTGCCGCTGAAGTCGACCCCCTTGGTGGCAGTGCCACTGGCCAGGGTCAGCGTCAGCGTGGTCGGGGTACTCGAGGTGTTGGTCAGCCCCACTGCAAAGCTGTTGGTATCCCCTTCCACCACGGTGTCGCCCACGATGGTCGCCACCTTCGGTGCGCTGTCGTTGTCGGTGATGGTGGCGGTGCCGGTCACGGTGCTGCTGGTGCCTGCGCCGCTCAGGGTGTAGCTCTCGCTCGCCTCGAACACGGTGTCATTCACGGTGCTCACCTTGACGCTGAAGCTGTCGGTGTTGGCCGGTACCGTCACGTTAAAGGTGCCATCCGCATTGACGTTCACGGTCTGCACCGCAGTGCCGATAGTGACGGTCACCTGGGTGCCGCTGAAGTCGACCCCCTTGGTGGCAGTGCCACTGGCCAGGGTCAGCGTCAGCGTGGTCGGGGTACTCGAGGTGTTGGTCAGCCCCACTGCAAAGCTGTTGGTATCCCCTTCCACCACGGTGTCGCCCACGATGGTCGCCACCTTCGGTGCGCTGTCGTTGTCGGTGATGGTGGCGGTGCCGGTCACGGTGCTGCTGGTGCCTGCGCCGCTCAGGGTGTAGCTCTCGCTCGCCTCGAACACGGTGTCATTCACGGTGCTCACCTTGACGCTGAAGCTGTCGGTGTTGGCCGGTACCGTCACGTTGAAGGTGCCATCCGCATTGACGTTCACGGTCTGCACCGCAGTGCCGATAGTGACGGTCACCTGGGTGCCGCTGAAGTCGACCCCCTTGGTGGCAGTGCCACTGGCCAGGGTCAGCGTCAGCGTGGTCGGGGTACTCGAGGTGTTGGTCAGCCCCACTGCAAAGCTGTTGGTATCCCCTTCCACCACGGTGTCGCCCACGATGGTCGCCACCTTCGGTGCGCTGTCGTTGTCGGTGATGGTGGCGGTGCCGGTCACGGTGCTGCTGGTGCCTGCGCCGCTCAGGGTGTAGCTCTCGCTCGCCTCGAACACGGTGTCATTCACGGTGCTCACCTTGACGCTGAAGCTGTCGGTGTTGGCCGGTACCGTCACGTTGAAGGTGCCATCCGCATTGACGTTCACGGTCTGCACCGCAGTGCCGATAGTGACGGTCACCTGGGTGCCGCTGAAGTCGACCCCCTTGGTGGCAGTGCCACTGGCCAGGGTCAGCGTCAGCGTGGTCGGGGTACTCGAGGTGTTGGTCAGCCCCACTGCAAAGCTGTTGGTATCCCCTTCCACCACGGTGTCACCCACGATGGTCGCCACCTTCGGAGAATTCTGAGCATCAATAATGTTGGTATTAACTGTTGCTTTAGATACATCGAGCAATTCAAACACGTTGGAACCTATCGGTGTTTGGATTGCATCTACCGAGACATTGAAGCTTTCCAAGCCCTCGTAAACACCATCGTTAATCGTATCTATGGTGAAAGTCGCGGTCTTGCCATCAGCACCGATCACCGCCTGGGTGGTCTCGGTGATGTCTTTGCCACTGGCGCTGGTGTAGGTGTAACTCAGGGTCACGATGCTACCGACCGGCGCGGCATCGCTCAAGGTCACGGTGTAGGTCGAGGTAGTCTCGCCCTCCACCACACTGCCCGGCCCGCGCAGAGTAACGGTCACGGTGTCTTCCACCCCCGGCACTTCCGGGTCCACCGGAGAGGCCGCATCCTTGATGGTGGTCTCGACACTGGCACCGGACAGATCCAGTTTTTCAAACACGTTGCTGCCGCTCGGGGTCTGTACCCCGCTCACGCTCACGCTGAACTTCTCGTCACCTTCGGCAAACTTGTCATCCACCGTGGCGATGGTGAAGGTCGCGGTCTTGCCATCAGCACCGATCACCGCCTGGGTGGTCTCGGTGATGTCTTTGCCACTGGCGCTGGTGTAGGTGTAACTCAGGGTCACGATGCTACCGACCGGCGCGGCATCGCTCAGGGTCACGGTGTAGGTCGCAGTGGTCTCGCCCTCCACCACACTGCCCGGCCCGCTCAGGGTCACGGTCACGGTGTCTTCCACCCCCGGCACTTCCGGGTCCACCGGCGAGGCCGCATCCTTGATGGTGGTCTCGACACTGGCACCGGACAGATCCAGTTTTTCAAACACATTGCTGCCGCTCGGGGTCTGTACCCCGCTCACGCTCACGCTGAACTTCTCGTCACCTTCGGCAAACTTGTCATCCACCGTGGCGATGGTGAAGGTCGCGGTCTTGCCATCAGCACCGATCACCGCCTGGGTGGTCTCGGTGATGTCTTTGCCACTGGCGCTGGTGTAGGTGTAACTCAGGGTCACGATACTACCGACCGGCGCGGCATCGCTCAGGGTCACGGTGTAGGTCGCGGTGGTCTCGCCCTCCACCACACTGCCCGGCCCGCTCAGGGTCACGGTGGCGGAATCGCTGTCATCCACCACGGTATTGTTGATGGTGCCAGCAGTGGTCACGCTCTCGTAGTTGCCGCCATTGGTGCTGCTGATGGTGACGCTCAGCGCTTGATCATCCTGTAGATACACATCATCCGCACGCACCGGCACCGGCGCGCTGTTGGCACTGCTGGCGCCCACCGGAATGGTGATCACCACCCCGTTGGAGAGGGTCACGCTCAGCGGGCTGCCGGTCACCGGGTTGCTGACGATGGCGGTGTAGACAATGCTGCCGCCCTCGGTCACGGTCTGGCCGTTGGTGGCCGAGCTCAGAGTCACGGTGGTGGTGTCCACGGTGTCGCCCACCTCGGTGGTCACCGTGCTGCTGGTATCCAGCTGCTCGTAGTTGCCGCCCTGGCTGCCGGTGATACTCACCGTCAGGCTGCTGCCATCCTGGTACACATCGTCGCTCGGTGCATCGACCGTCACGCTGCCGCTCAGCTCGCTCGCCTTGATGGTGATGCTGGCGCCGTTGGACAGGGTCAGAACTAGGTCACTTTGCGGGGCATTATTGACGCTGGCGCTGTAGGTGATCTGGCCCCCTTCGTTGACCTGCGCCGGGGCGCTCAGGGTCACTGTGGTGGTGTCCACGGTGTCGTTAATCTGGGTAGTCGTTGAAGGTCCAGTGATAATCTGGTTGAAACCACCGCCCTGAGTACCGGTAATCGAAACGGTGATCGTTGACGGATCGACATAAGGGCTGTCTGCCGGAGCAGCAACAGTGACTGAACCGGAACTCTGGCCGACGGGAATGGTGATCACGGCACCATTTGACAGCTGAATAACCAGGTCAGCACCAAAAACAGGTTGATCAAGTGTCGCGGTAAAGGTGATAAGCCCACCTTCGTTCACCAGGGACTCGGCACTCAAGGCAAGGTTGGCGGCTGTAAACAGGGGATCATCTTCACCAACGGCTTCAAGCGGTGGCTCACCATCGGCGTTGTAGGTGGTATCGAAGGTAGCTTCGGCAATGGTTGCGGAACCGGTACGGTCGATGGTGACAAACCCGCCGTTGCCACTGGCACCGGCGACACCCCCAATACCGCCACCACCGGCAGCAGGTGCACCGCCTGCGGCAGAGGCTTCAAAAGCTTGAGTCGGGTCAGCGCCACCCAAAATGGCCTGTTGCAGGGCATTGATATCATCAGGAGTACCTGCAGCGCCGTTTTGTGCCAACTGGGAAGTATCCCCCTCTTCGGCAGGCTCACTCTGCTCGCTGGCCGGTTGCACATTGAACGACTGTCCGCCGCCCATGAAACTGGCGCCATCCGGCGACATGATCACCGCCCCTTTTGGCAGCACATCCCCTTCAGCCAACAGCTTCCGGCTGCCATCTGTGGCCACCAGATAAATTTGTCCTTTAAGTTGGGTTACGGTTACGCCCTGTTCCAAGGTAACGGCATTGGTAATCATGTTCTCTCCTGAATCCTGATTTGCATGCAAAAAGCCACGGCTTACTTTGCAGATTGAGGGAAAAAATAACCAGCTCGAAAATTCGAAAGAATAGACCGATTTGAAGCTGAATTATTCAGCCAAACAGGATGGTACGAAATAGCAAGACTGGAAGGGTAAAAACCAAATTTATCAATAAATTACAAAACAATGACAGGAGCATGACACGGCATGCTCCTGGTTAGATTAACCCTAGGCGCCAGCCCAGAGGATGATAGCCAAGAGCTGCGGCGAAATGATCCGCAGGAACATCACCAGCGGGTAGACAGTGGCGTATGAGAGCGCACTGGCACCACTGGTCGGGTGCATGGCGTTGGCAAAGGCCAGCGCGGGAGGATCGGTCATGGAGCCGGCCAGCAAACCGCACAGGGTCAAATAGTTCATCTTGCCGTAGAGGCGCGCCAGCACACCGACCACCAGCAGCGGGATCAGGGTAATGGCGGCCCCATATAGCATCCAGGAGGGGCCATCACCGTTGATCAGGGTATCAACAAAGCCGGCACCGGACTTGAAGCCGACTACGGCCAGAAATAGCACGATACCGATTTCGCGCAGCGCCAGGTTGGCACTGGGGGGCATGAACCAGTAGAGCTTGCCGATGCTGCCGATCCGCGACAGGATAAGCGCCACCACCAGTGGTCCGCCCGCCAAACCCAGCTTGAGCGCGGCCGGGAATCCGGGCAGATAGAAGGGAATGGAGCCGAGCAATACCCCTAGGCCAATCCCGATAAAGACCGGCAACATCTGCACCTGCTGCAGTTTTTGCTGCACGTTGCCGACCACATTGGTCACCGCTTCGATAGCATCGAGGCGTCCCACCAGGTTAAGAATGTCGCCAAACTGCAGGCTGGTCTGGCTGGTCGGCACCAGTTCAATACCAGCCCGATTGAGGCGGGAGATCACCACGTCATAGCGCTGTTTGATGTCGAGATCGCGGATCTTCTTACCCAGCACCTGCTCGTTGGTTACCACTACCCGCTCGACACGCAGATCGGTACCGCGAGTAGAGAGGGAGGTATCGACCTCTTCTCCAAGCACCAGCAACACCTTGTGCAGCGCGTGACGCTCACCGACCAGGTGCAGCAAGTCACCCAGTTCGATACGGGATTCCGGGCGCGGCACCATCAGTTCATCGCCACGCTTGAGCCGTGAACAGATCACATCAGATTCATCGAGGCTCGGGATCTCGCTCAGCATCAGCCCGTGCATATTGGGGTTGCGAACCGCGATGTTGATGGTCTGCAAGCTCTCCTTGGTTTTACCGGTTTGTAGCTCGAACTGGGCGGCTTCATCGTCGATCTTGATACGAAAGAACACCCGAACCAACCACATGGTGAGCAAAATGCCACAGATGCCGAACGGATAGGCGACCGCATAGCCCATCCCCATCAGACCGGTCGAACCGGGCGCAGCGCCCAGCTCGGCCAAGATCTGCTGGCCCGCACCGAGGGATGGCGTATTGGTGACGGCGCCGGAGAAGACCCCCAGAATGACCGGCAGCGGCACATCAAACAGTTGGTGCAAGCCGGCAGCCACCACGCAGCCAAGGATGACCAGCAGAGCGGCAAAGGCGTTGAGTTTGAGACCCGAACTGCGCAATGACGAGAAGAAGCCCGGCCCAACCTGGATGCCGATGGTATAGACAAACAGGATCAGGCCAAATTCTTGAATGAAATGAAGAGTGTGCTCATCCAGAGCGAGATCCGACACTCCGGCAAAGTGACCCACTATGATGCCGCCGAACAGCACCCCACCGATCCCTAACCCAACGCCATAGACCCGCCAGTTCCCCAGCCAGAGTCCTAGCACTGCCACCAGCGACAACATGCTGATGGAAAGCGCGATTTCACTCATTTCGTGCATCCTTTGCGAATTGAACTGGCCCTAGCTTGTCAGCAAACGCTGATACCAACTGTGTGATACCGCACGAATTTATCCATTTACACGCTATCAATACCAATTAAGGGCTAGTTGCACGACGTTAGGCGACGTAGCCGTAAATGGCCATAAAGTGACAAACGCTGCCACCCAGCACAAACAGATGCCAGATAGCGTGGTTATAGGGGATCTGCTTGGCCACATAGAAGATAACCCCGAGACTGTAGATAAGGCCGCCGAGCCCGAGCAGCAGCAGCCCCTCACCGGCCAGATGGATGTAGAGCTGATAGATGACCACCAGCGACAGCCAGCCCAGCATCAGGTAGGTAAACAGCGACAACTTCTTGAAGCGGTTGATAAACACCAGCTTGAACACCACGCCAGCCAGCGCCAAGACCCAGATCACCACCATCAACCCTTTCGCCAGCGGCGTGTCGAGCGCTACCAGCAGAAAAGGAGTGTAAGTACCGGCAATCAGCAGATAGATGGCGCAGTGATCAAACACCTTGCACCAGCGTCTGGCCCGCCCTTCCGCCATGCTGTGATACAGGGTCGAGGCCAGATAGAGCAGTACCAGACTGCCGCCATAGAGGCTGTAGCTCACCAGCGCCTGCGTGCCCTGTCCCCATCCCTTGATGAGCAGCAGCACCAGCCCGACAATCCCCAGCAACAATCCCGCACCGTGGCTCAGCCGGTTGGCCAGCTCTTCCCGGGGGGAGTAATCCATCACACCACTCATAACATTCACTCCGTCATCATTGGCGACACTCTACCCAGCGCCATTTCAGAGTACAAGTGTTCGCTTAAAAAATGGGGTGGCTGTCACCCGCCCCCCTTTGGTGTATGCTCTGCCGCCGATGCCCGAGACAAGCGGCATAGACACCTACCCCGGTGACCTGGTCTGGAGAACCTGATGAAGTTGACTGAGTTGTTTGCACAAGCGGATCCCGCCTTTGGCGAGGCGATGAACACCTTGCTGGAGAGCTTCCACCACTCCGACGACAGTCAGGTCCCCTACCAGCGAGACCAGTTCACCCACCAGCTCGATCAATCCTGTATGCCTGCGGTTGGCCTCTCCATCGAGGAGTATCTGGCGCGTCTGGCGACCCTGGTGCCCGGCGCCTCTCACCTCACCTCGCCACGCTACATGGGCCACATGACGGCGCCACTGCCGGCCTATACCGCCGAGCTGTCGCGCCTGCTGGTGATGCTGAACCAGAATCCGATGAAGATGGAGTCCTCCCGCCTGCTCAGCTTCCTGGAGCGGGAGGTGCTGGCCAAGCTGCACCGCCTCATCTATGGCCGGGACGATGCCTTCTACGGCGAGCAGATGCATGCCAAGGATGCCGCCCTCGGCGTCATGACCAGCGGCGGCACCATTGCCAACGTCACGGCGCTGTGGCTGGCCCGCAACCGCGCCTGCGGCGACAACCTGTTTGCCCTCTATGAGCAGGGCTATCGCGGCGCCGTCATTCTGGGTTCCCGGCTGATGCACTACTCCTTCGACAAGGGGATGGATCTGCTGGGACTGGGCGCCCGCAGCGTCTGGCGCCTTGAGACCGACGAGCAGAACCGGCTCAGTCTGGCTGCGCTGGAGCAGGCGCTGATCCAGTGCAAAGAACAGAAATTGAAGGTGCTGGCGCTGGTCGGCGTGGCGGGCAGCACCGACTTTGGCTCCATCGATCCGCTGCCGGAGCTGGCCGCCATCGCCGAGCGCGAGCAGATCCATTTTCATGTGGATGCAGCCTGGGGCGGCCCGACCCTCTTCTCCCCCCGCTATCAAAACCTGCTGGCCGGGATCGAGCGAGCCGATACCGTCACCCTAGATGGCCACAAACAGCTGCTGGTGCCGCTCGGTACCGGCATGCTGCTCTGCCGCCAGCCCAATCTGATGATGGCGGTCAAGCGGGA
Source organism: Aeromonas veronii (assembly GCA_041319085.1). Lineage (NCBI taxonomy): Bacteria > Pseudomonadati > Pseudomonadota > Gammaproteobacteria > Aeromonadales > Aeromonadaceae > Aeromonas > Aeromonas veronii. Next base: position 3,329,088 of record CP101033.1, read on the forward strand.
GGCTCCCTACGCCATTCGCGCCACCTCGTTTGATCAGGGCCGCTTTACGCTGGAAGGCACCCGCCCGGCCAACGCCCTCTATCTGGATGCCGCCTTCCAGCTATTTGGCCAGCAAGGCTATGCCGACCTGATCGAGGCCAACTACGACCGGGCCCGCCTGATGGCCGAACTTATCGAAAGCGATCCTGCCTTCGAGCTGATGTCGGCGCCGGTGATGAACCTGCTCTCCTACCGCTGCATCCCGCCCCACCTGCAGGGCAAGGCGCTGGACGAAGCGGCCAACGCGCAGATCAACGCCTTCAACGTGGCGCTGCAAAAAGCCCAGCGGGCCGAGGGGCACAGCTTTGTCTCCCGCACCCAGCGGGCAGTGGTGCGCTACGGCGCCCAGCCGCTCACCCTGCTGCGCGCCGTGCTGCTTAACCCGCTTATCGAAGAGCGCCATATCCGCGAGCTGCTGGCGGATCAAAAACGGTTGGGCGAGCCCCTTGCCTGCCAGCTATTTGGCTAGCGCCGCGCCAGGGAACTGGACGTAAATTGGGCGGTCTTATTCATTTGCCGTTGCCCATCGGGCAGGTAAACTGGACAAAATTTTGAGATCCATTCTTGAGGGCTACGCGCCAAACATGAAGCAATTTATTGAATTTATTCCACTTATCGTTTTCTTCGCGGTCTACAAGTTTTACGACATCTACATGGCCACCGGCGCACTGGTGGTCGTCACCGGTCTGCAGCTCGCCTATAGCTGGATCCGCTATCGCAAGGTTGAGAAGATGCAGCTGTTCACCTTCCTGCTGGTCGGCTTCTTCGGTGGCCTCACCGTGTTCTTCCACGATGACACCTTCATCAAGTGGAAGGTGACAGTTATCAACGTGCTGTTCGCACTGGGTCTGCTCATCAGTCGCTACGGCTTTGGCAAGAACCTGATCAAGCAGATGCTGGCCAAGGAGCTGCAAGCGCCCGATGCGGTCTGGGACAAGGTCAATCTCGGCTGGGTCGGCTTCTTTACCGTCTGTGGCCTGCTCAACCTCTACGTGGCGTTCAACCTGCCGCAAGAGATGTGGGTCAACTTCAAGGTGTTCGGCCTGCTGGGGATGACGCTGGTCTTTACCCTGCTCAGCGGCGTCTATCTCTACCGCCACATCCCTGCCGAACAAAAGAACGAGCTTAAAAAATAACCCTCATCAGAAAAGGATCCTCTCATGTGGTATCTCATCTACTCCGAAGATGTCCCAAATAGCCTGCCGCTGCGCAAGCAGGTTCGCCCTGCTCACTTGGCCCGGCTGCAAGCGCTGCAGGATGAAGGGCGCCTGCTGACTGCTGGCCCCCACCCGGCTATCGATGCCGAGGACCCAGCCGATGCAGGCTTTACCGGCAGCACCGTCATCGCCGAATTTGCCTCGCTGGCTGACGCCAAAGCCTGGGCCGATGCCGACCCCTATGTGACCGCCGGTGTTTTTGCCAAGGTCACCATCAAGCCGTTCAAGAAAGTCTTATAAACCCGCGTCAGATGCAAAGAGGCCGGAGTGGGTGTGTAACCCGCTCCGGCCGCTTTTTATGGGGCGATGTGAGCGATGTTCAGCTCTTCGGCAAGATCACGCCCTGGCGACAAACCAGGGGTTGAGGATATCGGGCTTGTTGTAGGCAAGGGGTGAGCCATCGAGTTGGGTGACGCAGCCCCCCGCTCCCTCCAGCACCGCCTGCGCCGCACCGGTGTCCCACTCGCAGGTGGGTGCGAGGCGCGGATAGAGCTCGGCGTCCCCCTCTGCGATGATGCAGAACTTGAGGGAGCTGCCCATGGAAACCAGCTCGATCTCGCCAAAAGGAGCCAGGAAATCGAGAGTCTCCTGCGACAGGTGGTTACGACTGCCCACCACTCGCCACGCCTCTCCTTCACGATGAGGCCGGGTCTGGATAGACTCGCGCTTGCCATCGGTGATGCGCCATGCCCCTAGCCCCTTGCCGCCATACCAGAGCTTGTCCAGCACAGGAGCATAGACCAGCCCCCAACGCGGCGCACCCTCTTCAATCAGCGCGATATTGACGGTGAACTCGCCATTGCGGGAGACAAACTCCTTGGTACCGTCGAGGGGATCCACCAGCCAGTAGCGTGACCAGCCGTGGCGCGCCACCATCACCTCGGGCCCCGACTCCTCCGACAATACGGGAATGTCGGGAGTCAGCCGTGCCAACCCCTGCACTATCACCTCATGAGCCCCCTTGTCGGCCGCGGTCAGCGGACTCTCGTCGCTCTTGTACTCCACCGCGAAGGGCTGGCTGTAAATGGCCATGATGGCCGCCCCTGCCGCGCGAGCGACAGGTTCAAGGTCGGTGATATCGGGGGGGTACATAACATGCTCGTCCTGTGGGTAAGAAACCCAGTCTATCGCGTTTTTCATCAACTACTTATAGCTGATTGCTCTGGATTATATTGTCCCCGCTTCTCTTGCCCTAAACTGCCATCGGCCGGTACCAGCATCACCTCGATTCCTGCATGGCATAATCCAGCAAGGATATCGGCAGGCACGGCATCGTCGGTGATCAGGGTGTGAATACGCAGGGTATCGATAATCTTGTGTAAGCTGCGTCGGCCAAATTTGCTGGAGTCGGTGACCACGATGATCCGCTCGGCGACCTGACACATGCAGCGATTAAGGCGCGCTTCATCCTCGTAATGGGTACTGACACCTCGCTCGAGGTCGATGCCATCCACACCGAGAAACAGCAGGTCAAAATGGTAGTTTTGCAGGGATTGCTCGGCCTGCGCACCATAGAACGAGAGTGATTTGCGGCGCAGGTGTCCGCCCGTCATCAGCAGATCCACCCCTTCGGCCTCCAGCAGTGCATTGGCCACGTTCATGCCATTGGTCATCACCAGGATCTCCTGATGTCCCTTAAGATGGCGCGCCACCTCCAGCGTTGTCGTCCCCGAATCGAGGATAAGACGACACCCGGGTGGCACCAGCGTGGCCGCCAGCGCGCCGATCCGCTGTTTGGCTGGCGTATTGAGCACACTTTTGTCGGCAATGGTCCGCTCGGACACGGCCTGATTAGGTTCACACAGCAGGGCTCCACCATAGGCGCGTACAGCGACCCCTTGTTTTTCTAGGAATGCCAGATCGTTGCGAATGGTAACGGTCGACACCTGATAGTAGGTGGCCAGTTCATTGACCTGAACACTGCCATTGCTGCGCAGTTGCTGAATGATCCGTTCCCGCCGCTCGCTGGTACCGAGCACGCTCTTTTCTGTTGTCTGCATAGTCTCTTCTGCCGGAATGCTGTGGTGAAAATGCTCTTTCACTTCGTTACGTATTCATATTAACGCTCAGCAGAAGAGTCAAATCAAGCCATTACTAAGCTTTTTAACAGCAACATTTTCATTTTCTATCGCGCAACCCTTTCAATGTCTTTCTTTTTTGTGATCGACCTCAAGAAGACAGAACTCTTTTGTTTCGTTTTGTTTGTATCACCACTAGGGTAAAGGAAACGAAGTGAAAGATCACTTTCATCTGGAGCAACGAAGGAAGATCAAAATGAAATCCATGCTGGCACTGGTCGAAAGACATAAACAGGGAGAACAGGTCGGGATCTATGCCGTCTGCTCCGCTCACCCGCTGGTGCTGGAGGCCGCTTTGCGTTTGGCCGCCGAAGGGGATCAACTGTTGCTGGTCGAGGCTACTTCCAATCAGGTGGATCAGTTCGGTGGTTACACCGGCATGACTCCAGCCGATTTTCGTGATCTCTTGTATCAACTGGCTGCCGAGTGCCAATTTCCGGCACACCGACTCATTCTCGGAGGCGATCACCTTGGTCCCAACCGCTGGCAAGGTGAGCCTGCCGAGCAGGCCATGACCCATGCCGAAAAGCTGATTGCCTGCTATGTTGCCGCCGGGTTCAAGAAGATCCATCTCGACTGCAGCATGTCTTGTCAGGGTGATCCGGTGCCGCTGACCGATGAGCTGGTCGCAGAGCGGGCCGCCCGTCTGGCGCAGATCGCCGAGCAAACCTGTCTGGCCACCTTTGGCCAGAGCGATCTGGTCTATGTGATTGGCACCGAGGTGCCGGTGCCGGGTGGTGCCCATGAAGATCTGGCCGAGCTGGCCGTCACCACACCAGAAGCTGCTCGCCATACCCTGGAGGCCCATCAGCAAGCCTTCGCTCAGGTTGGCCTGGCCCATATCTGGCCACGGGTGATCGGACTCGTTGTCCAGCCAGGGGTCGAGTTTGACCACACTCACATCATCGATTACCAACCCGCGAAAGCGGCACCACTGAGCCGGATGATTGAAGCCTACCCCCATCTGGTGTTCGAGGCTCACTCCACCGATTACCAGACCCCCGAGGTCTACCGCCAACTTGTTCGCGACCACTTTGCCATTCTCAAGGTCGGCCCGGCCCTCACCTTCGCCCTGCGTGAAGCACTGTTTGCCCTTGCCGCCATCGAAGAGGAGCTGGTTGTCGCCAAGGCCTGCTCGGGCCTGCGCCAGGTGATGGAAGAGACCATGCTGGATCGCCCCGACTTCTGGCGCAGCCACTATCAGGGCAGTGCCAACGAATGCCGACTCGCTCGCGGTTACAGCTACTCAGACCGCATTCGTTACTACTGGCCCGATGCGCGCGTCGATGAGTGCTATGCCAGATTGCTCACCAACCTGGCCGCAGAGCCAATTCCCTTGCCACTGCTCAGCCAGCACCTGCCCCTGCAGTACCGCAAGGTTCGTCAGGGCACCCTGTCGGCCAATCCCCATGAGCTCATTCTCGATCAGGTGCAGGAAGTGTTGCGCAGCTATGCCAACGCCTGCAGCACAGCCAGCCCCTGTCCTTCCCAGCTCGACCCTGTTGTTTAAGGAGTTGTAGACATGATTCTTGGTTATTCAGAAGAGATGCTGCGCACGGCCAACGGCCTGGCGACAGCCCGCGAAATTCAGCACCAACCGGCAACCTGGCGAGAGACCCTTGCCATGGTGGAGGAGTGCCGTCATACACTGGACCGATTTCTCGCCCCCCTGCTCGCCCATGGCAATCTGCGGGTGATCCTGACAGGTGCCGGTACCTCCGCTTTTGCCGGGCGAGCACTGGCTCCTTACCTCTCTGCACGCCTGAATAGCCGGTTCGAGGCGATTGCCTCCACCGATATCGTCACCGATCCGGCCGAATATCTGGCCGAGGATTGCCCGACCCTGCTCATCTCGTTCGCCCGTTCTGGCAATAGCCCGGAGAGCGTGGCTGCGGTCGAACTGGCCAGCCAGTTGCTCGACAACTGCCATCATCTGGTGCTCACCTGTAACGGCGAAGGGGCGCTCTATCGCCGCTGCCAACAAGATGGCCGCTCTCTGGCCCTGCTGATGCCGCCACAGACCAATGATCGCAGCTTTGCCATGACCAGCAGCTTGACCAGCATGATGCTGAGCTGTCTTGCCGTCTTCCTGCCAACACAGTTCAACCAGCAGGCTTGCGCACCGCTGGCTGACGCCAGTGAAGCGATCCTTGAGCAAGTTGTTCAGCAGGTGCCGGCATGGAATGAGCCGTTGCCACAACGGGTCATCTATCTTGGCAGCGGCAGCCTGCAAGGAGTCGCCCAGGAATCGGCGCTCAAGTTACTGGAACTGACCGCCGGCCGACTGGTCGCCCTGTTTGACTCTCCCACTGGTTTTCGCCATGGCCCCAAATCCGTCGTCAATGCACAGACTCTGATCGTTCAGCTCATCTCCAACGACCCCTATACCCGTCAATACGATCTGGATCTGCTGCGCGAACTGCGGGCTGATGGCCAGGCCGCCCGGGTGGTCGCCATCGCTGACCAGCACCATCCCTCCATTGAGGAAGGCGAGCACATCTATCTGCCCCACACCCTGCATGGTGACGATGCCCAGCTCGCCTTCTGTTACCTGCTCTATGCCCAGTTCTACGCCTTCCATACCTCGCTGGGACTGGGTATCAGCCCGGACAATCCCTGCCCAACAGGACAAGTCAACCGGGTCGTACAGGGGGTAAATATCTATCCGTTCCACCAAGAAGGAGTGCTGTGATGCCCAATATCGTATTGAGCCGGATCGATGAGCGCCTGATCCACGGTCAGGTCGGTGTCCAGTGGGTCGGCTTTGCCGGTGCCAATCTGGTGCTGGTTGCCAACGACGAAGTGGCAGAGGACCCCATCCAGCAGAACCTGATGGAAATGGTGCTGGCCGAAGGCATTGCGGTGCGGTTCTGGCCGATCCAGAAGGTGATCGACAACATCCACAAGGCGGCGGATCGCCAGAAGATCCTGCTGGTCTGCAAAAATCCTAGCGACTTCAACACCCTAGTTCAGGGAGGTGTCCCCATCTCCCGGATCAACGTCGGCAACATGCACTACGCCGACGGCAAGCGTCAAATCCACAAGACCGTCTCCGTGGACGAACAGGACATCACCGCATTTCGCGCCCTGCGGGACGCCCATGTCGAGTGCTATGTCCAGGGCGTGCCGACCGAACCGGCACAGGACATATTCAATTTGCTCTGATTAAGGACAATTGTGATGGAAATCAGTTTATTACAAGGACTTCTACTGGGGATTTTGGCATTTTTTGCCGGACTAGACCTGTTCAATGGTCTGACCCACTTCCACCGGCCCGTCGTACTGGGGCCGCTGGTTGGCCTGATCCTCGGCGACCTGCCCACCGGTATTCTGGTGGGCGGTACTCTGGAGCTGGTCTGGATGGGGCTGGCGCCGCTGGCGGGCGCACAGCCACCCAACGTCATCATCGGCACCATAGTCGGAGCCACCTTCGCTATCACCACCGGGGTCAAACCGGATGTGGCGGTCGGGGTTGCCGTTCCCTTCGCCGTTGCCGTCCAGATGGGGATCACCTTCCTCTTCTCGGTCATGTCCGGGGTCATGTCTCGCTGTGATCGCATGGCTGAAGCGGGTGATACCAAAGGGATAGAGCGGGTCAACTATCTGGCGCTGCTGGCTCTGGGTACCTTCTACTTCCTCTGTGCCTTCCTGCCCACCTACTTCGGGGCAGAGCATGCCAAGGCGGCCATCGACGTGCTGCCTGCCCGCCTCATTGACGGTCTCGGCGTCGCTGGCGGCATCATGCCCGCCATCGGCTTTGCCGTACTGCTCAAAATCATGATGAAGAACGTCTACATCCCCTACTTCATTCTCGGCTTCGTTGCTGCTGCTTGGCTCCAGCTACCGGTGCTGGCCATCGCTGCCGCCGCACTGGCCATGGCCCTGATCGACTTCATGCGCACCACCACCCCGCAAGCTCGTCCTGTCCAGGAGGAAACTGAAGATGGCATCTAACAACACCGCAGCCCGGGTCATCTCGGCAGTCGAACCACAACTGTCTCATGCACCTTCTGACGACACCTATGAAGATCAGCAACTTGGCGCCGAACTGACCAAGCAGGATATCAACCGCTTTGCCTGGCGCTCCCTGCTGCTGCAGGCCTCCTTCAACTATGAGCGGATGCAGGCCTCCGGCTGGCTCTATGGATTGCTGCCGGCACTGCAGAAGATCCACACCAATCCGCGGGATCTCTCCCGGGCCATGAAAGGGCACATGGGTTTCTTCAACACCCACCCCTTCCTGGTCACCTTCGTGATGGGGATCGTGCTGGCGATGGAGCGCTCCAAACAGAACGTCAACAGCATCCAGAGCACCAAGATCGCAGTCGGCGCACCGCTCGGCGGGATCGGCGATGCCATGTTCTGGCTCACCTTGCTCCCCATCTGTGGCGGCATCGGGGCAGATCTGGCGCTGCAAGGCTCCATCATGGGGGCTGTGGTCTTCTTCCTGCTGTTCAACGTGGTCCACTTCGGCCTGCGCTTTGGTCTGGCGCACTACGCCTACCGCATGGGGGTGGCGGCCATTCCGGTCATCAAGGCCAATACCCGCAAGGTGGGGCATGCCGCCTCCATTGTCGGCATGACGGTCATTGGCGCTCTGGTTGCCACCTATGTGCGCCTTGGCACCACGCTGGAGATCACCGCCGGTGATGCGGTCGTCAAACTGCAGGCGGATGTGCTCGACAAGCTGATGCCAGCGTTCCTGCCGCTGCTCTACACCCTGGCGATGTACGCCCTGATCCGCAAAGGCTGGAGCCCGCTGCGTCTCATCGTCATCACGGTCGTACTCGGTATCGTCGGCAAGTTCGCCGGTTTCCTCTAATCCGGAGCCGGCAGCAAGCCGGCCCCCTTTGCAGTAAAGGAACAGACTATGTTGGGCATCATCATTTGTGGTCATGGCGGTTTCGCCAGCGGTCTGGAGCGAGCCATGCTGCAGATCCTCGGCGAACAGGACGCGGTTATCGCCATCGACTTTCCCGAGAGCTCCACCACCGCCCTGTTGCAGGCGCAGTGCGAAGCGGCCCTTGCAGAGGTCGACAAGGGAGATGGCGTGGTCTTCCTGACCGATCTGCTCGGCGGCACCCCGTTTCGGGTCGCCTCAACCCTCTCACTGCACCAGCCAGAGCGGGAGGTTATTACCGGTACCAACCTGCAACTGCTGCTGGAGATGGCGCTGGAACGCGATGGCCTCAGCGCCCGTGAATTCCGCCGGCAGGCCCTTGATTGCGGCCACCGGGGTCTCACTTCGTTGGCGGATGAGATGAGCAAAGAGCGTCAGGTAGATACCGCTCTCGTCGAGGAGGGTATTTAAATGGCCTCACGGATCCGTGCCCGTCGCCTGCTAACCGAACAGGGTTGGCAGGAACATCAGGAGCTCACCCATGAAGGGGGCATCATCACCGTCATCGACCCCATCACGGATGGCGATCCGGCACGAGATGTCGAGCTGCTGGTGCCTGCGCTGATCGACGGTCATGTCCACGGCGGTGCCGGCGTCGATGTCATGGATAGCGATGGCAATGCCTTGGCTACCTTGTCGATGGCCAAGGCGGCAGAAGGGGTCGGCGCTTTTCTTGCCACCACGGTCACCGCCCCACTCCCCGAGATAGAGCAAGCTCTTGCCCGCATTGCCGATGGCGTTGCCCGCGGCATGCCGGGCGCCGAACTGCTCGGCTGCTATCTGGAAGGTCCCTACTTCACTCCGGACAACAAGGGTGCCCACGATCAAGCGCTGTTTCGTGAACTGGATATTGCCGAACTGAACCATCTGCAACAGCTGGCGCGCGGCACCCTGAAGGTGGTCGCACTGGCACCGGAAAAGCCCAATGCCATCGCGGCCATTCACCATCTTGCCGCAAATGGCATACGGGTGATGCTGGGCCACTCGGCGGCGGATCACGACACCACCATGACGGCGCTGGCAGCGGGTGCCTCCGGACTGGTGCACTGCTTCAACGGCATGTGCGGTCTGCACCACCGAGAACCTGGCATGGTCGGTGCGGGCCTTGTCCATCCCGCAGCCTGGCTGGAGCTGATCGCCGATGGCCATCACGTCCACCCGAGCGTGCTCAAGCTCTGTCACTGCTGTGCTGGCCAGCGCCTACTGCTGGTCACCGATGCGATGCGCGCCGCAGGTATGCCAGACGGTCACTATCTGCTCGGCAACTATCGGGTCGAAATGAAAGAGGGTGTGGTTCGCACCGAGGCCGGTGGCCTGGCGGGCAGCACCCTCACCCTGCTTGGCGCCGTACGCAACATGGTGCAGCTGGCGGATGTGCCGCTCGATGAAGCCATCACAATGGCCTCGCTGGCACCAGCAAAGATGCTCGGCATTGCCGATCGCCTCGGTTCACTAGCGGTTGGCAAACAGGCCAACCTGCTCGCCCTCACCACTGAACTCAATCAACAACACATCTGGGTGGCTGGCCGGAAGATAAATCCGACCAACCTCTCCTCCCTTTTCTCAGGATCTCGCGTCAATCAGGACGCTCAGGAGTCACTATGTATCTGATCTCTTCCCATGAAATGCTCAAAGATGCCCAGCGCCGCGGTTATGCCGTACCGGCTTTCAACATCCACAACCTGGAAACCGTGCAGGTGGTAGCTCGCACCGCCGCTCGCATGCAATCTCCGGTGATCCTGGCTGGCACCCCGGGTACCTATCGCCATGCCGGGGTCGAGTATCTGGTCTCCATCTGTCAGGCCGCGGCCCATGAGTACCGTATCCCGCTGGTGCTGCATCTGGATCACCACGAAGACGAGCAGGACATCCACAACAAGGTCGAAGCGGGTATTCGCTCCGCTATGATCGATGCCTCGCACTTTCCGTTTGAAGAGAACATCGAGAAGGTGCGCAGCGTGGTGACCTTCTGCCACCGTATGGGCGCCAGCGTCGAAGCGGAGCTGGGCCAGCTGGGAGGTCAGGAGGATGACCTCATCGTCGATGCCGCTCATGCCAAATTTACCGACCCGCTCAAGGCGGCCGAGTTTGTCCGTCGCACCGGTATCGACTCGCTGGCGGTGGCCATCGGTACCGCCCACGGCCTCTACAAGGAGGAGCCCCGTCTGGACTTCGCTCGCCTCGCCGCCATTCGCGAGCAAGTGGACATTCCGCTGGTGCTGCACGGCGCCTCCGGTGTGCCGGAAGCCGATGTGCGCCGCTGCATTGAGCTCGGGATCTGCAAGGTCAACGTTGCGACCGAGCTGAAGATAGCCTTCGCCGATGCGATGAAAGCCTTCCTTGGCTCTCATCCGGATGCCAGCGACCCGCGCCAGTATCTGGTGCCCGCAATGGCCGCCATGGAGGAGGTTGTCGAGGCGAAAATCCGTATGTGCATGAGCGATGGAAAGCTGTGATCACGAGAGTTGACTCGCCATGCCGTGATTGACTTGGTTCAGCTAAAAATAACAAGGGACGCCATGGCGTCCCTTGTTATTTTTGGCAGCCTGTCTCAGGCCGCCGGTCTGGTGAGTCAGATCCCCTGACGGGCTTCCTGCATCAGCAGGCGCATGTCGCTCACGGCTTTGGCCAGACCATCGAAGGCGGCACGGCCGATGATGGCGTGGCCGATGTTGAGCTCATAGAGCTCGGGGATAGCAGCGATAGCCTTGACGTTGTGGTAGTGCAGGCCGTGGCCGGCATTGACCTTCAAGCCCTTGCCAGCGGCATAGGAGGCACCGGCGGCGATGCGCTTGAACTCGGCGTTGCGCTCGGCATCTGTGGTGGCATCGGCATAACGGCCAGTGTGGATCTCGATAAAGGGGGCACCACTCTCGGCAGCCGCATCGATCTGGATGGGATCGGCATCGATAAAGAGCGAAACCTGGGCCCCCACAGCGGAAAGACGGGCAACAGCGTCAGTCACCTTGTCCAGCTGACCGGCCACGTCCAGACCGCCTTCGGTGGTCACCTCGGTGCGCTTCTCCGGCACCAGACAGACGAAGTGGGGTTTGATGCGGCAGGCGATGCCGATCATCTCTTCGGTCACCGCCATCTCCAGGTTCATTCTGGTCTGGATAGTCTGACGCAGGATCTCCACGTCGCGGTCGGTGATGTGGCGGCGATCTTCACGCAGATGCACGGTAATGCCATCGGCCCCGGCCTGTTCGGCCACGAACGCGGCCTGTACCGGATCCGGATACTGGGTGCCACGGGCGTTGCGCAGGGTGGCGATATGGTCGATGTTCACACCCAGATAGATTTCACTCATTGAGAACTCCTTGAAAGGCTTCATCTGTTGACTGCGCGGTCAGCGAATCACACCGCGCCAATATCCGTATGTCTGTAATCTGTGTCAGCCTTGCATACTGGCTTTGCGTTTTAAAAACAGCTCCCGGCTCTTTAACTGGCGTTTGCCCAGATAGGGTTGCAGTGCCAATCGGCTGAAACGTTTGGCCGCCTGCAGCAAGGGAGGGGTATCGAAACGTCCCTCGGCAAAGGCGAGCAGGTGGGCACCGAGAAACAGGGTACGGGGATCCGGCGCCCGCTCGCAAGCAACAAAGCCCAATTCACGCTCGAAGCCATAGAGCAGGGTCGGCTCGATGGGCAACTCGTCGTCCGCCGTGTATTCGAAATCCACCGCATAGCCGAGCGCCTGCAACAGCAGGAACTCGAAGCGGCGCAGCGACAGCTCCGGCGTCTCGCCGTCGGCCAGCGCCATGATGGCACGGGCATAGGCGTCGAACACTTCGGGGAAGGGGGTGTGCGCTTCCAGCAGGTAGTAGACCAGCTCGTTGAGATAGAGGCCGTAGAAGAGGCGATCGCCGCCGAGACGCAGGGAGTGATCCGGGCATTCGACCTGGGTGAGGTTCTTGAGATCACCCTTGCCACGCCAGGCGATGGTGAGCAGAGTAAAGGGTTGCAGCAGCCCCTTGAGAGGGGAGCGTGGCCCGCGAGAACCGCGAGCCACCAGAGTAAATCGGCCACTATCCTGGGTGAAGACCTCGACCAGCTGGCTGGTCTCCCGATAGGGCCGACTGTGGATGACGAAAGCCGGGGTCAGCAATCAGTCGTCGCCATACCCGAGGCTGCGCAGGGCGCGCTCATCATCAGCCCAGCCCGACTTGACCTTGACCCACAGCTCGAGGTGCACCTTGTTCTGGAACAGACGTTCCATATCGAGGCGCGCTTCGGTGCCGATGGTCTTGATCTTCTCGCCCTTGTTACCGATGACCATCTTCTTCTGGCCATCGCGCTCGACCAGGATCAGGCCGTGGATGTGATAGAGGCCGTTCTCTTCCACCTTGAAGCGCTCGATCTCCACCGTCACCGAGTAGGGCAGCTCCTCACCGGTGAAGCGCATCAGCTTCTCGCGGATGATTTCGGAGGCCATAAAGCGGGAGGAGCGGTCGGTCACGTAATCTTCCGGGAAGAAGTGGACGTTTTCCGGCAGCAGATCCTTTGCCCACTCGCGGATCTTCTCCACGTTGGTGCCCTTTTCGGCACTGATGGGCAGAATATGGGCGAAGTTCATCTGTTGGCCCAGCCACTCGAGGTGGGGCAGCAGATCTTCTTTCTCTTTGACGTTGTCGATCTTGTTGACCGCCAGTACCACGGGGCACTTGAGATTGCGCAGCTTGCCCAGCACCATCTCGTCGTCTTTGGTCCAGTGGGTACCGTCGACCATGAACACCACCATGGCCACATCACCCAGCGAACTAGTGGCGGCACGGTTCATCAGGCGATTGATGGCCCGTTTCTCTTCAATGTGCAGACCCGGGGTATCGACATAGATGGTCTGGTAGTTATCCTCGGTGTCGATCCCCAAAATCCGGTGACGGGTGGTCTGGGGCTTCTTCGAGGTAATGCTGACCTTCTGGCCAAGCAGCTTGTTGAGCAGGGTGGACTTGCCCACATTCGGGCGGCCCACGATGGCGACAAAGCCGCAGTAGGTGGTATCTGTCATGCCAGTGTTTCCAATGCCTGTTGTGTCAAAAGACCGCGCCTTTTCAAATCGGTTGTATCTGTCATGACAGTTTTTCCAATGCTTGCTGCGCCGCGGCCTGTTCGGCCTTGCGACGACTGGTGCCGACCCCTTTGATCGGACCATCCAGACCTTCCACGTCACACTGGACAGTGAACTCCTGGTTGTGGGCCTCGCCCTTGACGTTGGTCACGGTGTAGGTCGGCAGGGATTTGCGGCTTCCCTGCAAAATTTCTTGCAGACGGGTCTTGGGATCTTTCTGCTCGATGCCCGGCTTGATGTCGTCCAGGCGGCTGGCGTACCAGCTCAGCAGCAGTATCCGCACTGTCTCAAGATTGGTATCCAGATAGACGGCACCGATCACCGCCTCGACCGTATCGGCCAGAATGGATTCGCGGCGAAAACCGCCGCTTTTCAGCTCGCCCGGCCCCAAGATCAGGTGATCCCCGAGGTCAAACTCCCGGCCCAGTTCGGCCAGCGTCTTCTCGCGCACCAGGGTGGCACGCATCCGGCTGAGATCCCCTTCCGCCGCTTGCGGGAAGCGGTGGAACAGATCATCGGCAATCACCAGACTCAAAATCGAGTCACCCAGAAATTCCAGTCGCTCATTGTGACGGGAACCGGCACTGCGGTGAGTCAACGCCCGGGTCAGCAGTTCCAGATCCGCAAAGACATGCCCGAGACGGGACTGCAGTCTGTTCATCTTGATATTCATTTACTTGATTCCGCCAATGCGGTTGAAGCGCACACCTGTCGGTACCCAGCTTGGCAGCAGGGAGCCCTCTTCGCGCTCGAATTCAAAACTTATCCAGATAGCGACCGCCTTGCCGACCAGATTCTGCTCGGGCACAAAGCCCCAGAAGCGGCTGTCGGTGCTGTTGTCACGGTTATCGCCCATCACGAAATACTGGCCTTCCGGCACCACCCACTCGTCGGGGTAGGTGCCGGGCTGGCGGTAGTAACGGCCAACCATGTCAGGCATCAGCGGGTTGCGCAGGGTCTGGTGGGAGACATCACCCAACTGCTCGGTATAGCGGTCAAGGGGGATCCCCATCTGGGTAAATTCGCCTCTTTGTTCAAACTTGACGTCGAGCTTCTTGAAGCCCGGGCACGTTTTCCCTTCCTGCTCCTCACACTTGGGCCGGATCATCAGCTCCTTGTTGCGATAGATGACCCGATCACCCGGCATGCCGACCACCCGCTTGATGTAGTCAACACGCGGTTCAAGAGGATACTTGAACACCACCACGTCGCCACGCTGGGGCTCGCCGGTCTCGAGGAACTTGGTGTTGGTCACCGGGTCCCGCAGACCGTAGGCAAATTTTTCCACCAGGATGAAGTCGCCCACCAGCAGGGTGGGCATCATGGAACCTGACGGGATCTGGAACGGTTCAAAAATGAACGAACGCAGGATCAGCACAAAGGTGATGACCGGGAAGACCCCGGCGGTCTGTTCAATCCAGACCGGCACGGGGGCCACCTTGGCCAGGGTCTTCTCATCCAGGTGGGCACCACCATGGGCACGGGCCACGGCAATCTTGGCGGCGCGCTGCTTGGACCAAATCATCTTGTCCAGACACCAGATAATACCGGTGATCGCACAGACCACCACCAGGATCAGGGAAAACGTGCTTGCCATCTATTATTAGTCCTTTCCGACGTGGAGAATCGCGAGGAAGGCTTCCTGCGGCACGTCTACACGGCCGACAGACTTCATCCGCTTCTTACCTTCTTTCTGCTTGTTCAGCAGCTTTTTCTTCCGGCTCACGTCACCGCCGTAACACTTGGCGGTCACGTCTTTACGCAGCGCCTTGACGGTACTACGGGCGATGATCTGGTTGCCGATGGAGGCCTGAATGGCGATGTCGAACATCTGGCGCGGGATCAGCTCACGCATCTTCTCAACCACCTGGCGACCGCGATACTGGGCGTTCTCCTTGTGGGTGATGATGGCCAGCGCGTCGACCCGCTCACCATTGATCATGATGTCCAGACGGACCATGTCAGAGGTTTCGAAGCGCTTGAAGCCGTAATCTAAAGAGGCGTAACCGCGACTGGTGGATTTCAGGCGGTCGAAGAAGTCGAGCACCACTTCTGCCATCGGGATTTCATAGGTCAGTGCCACCTGCTTACCGTGATAGACCATGTTGGTCTGCACGCCACGCTTCTCGATACAGAGGGTGATCACGTTGCCCATGTACTCCTGCGGCAACAGGATATGGCACTCGGCGATCGGCTCACGCATCTCTTTGATATTGTTGACCGCAGGCATCGCCGCCGGGCTATCGATGTGGATGGTCTCGCCGTTGTTCAGCTCGATTTCATAGACCACGGTCGGCGCCGTGGTGATCAGATCCAGATCGTATTCCCGCTCCAGACGCTCCTGAATGATCTCCATGTGCAGCATGCCGAGGAAGCCGCAACGGAAACCGAAGCCCAGCGCAGTGGAGCTCTCCGGTTCGAAGAACAGGGAAGCGTCGTTGAGCGACAGCTTGTCGAGGGCGTCACGGAACGACTCGTAGTCATCGCTGGAGATGGGGAACAGACCGGCATAGACCTGCGGCTTCACCTTCTTGAAACCGGCCAGCGCCTTGTCGGCACCGTTCTTGGCCTGGGTCAGGGTATCGCCCACCGGCGCGCCGTGGATGTCCTTGATACCGCAGACAACCCAACCTACCTCGCCGCAACCCAGACCCTGGGTATCCACCTGCTTGGGCGTGAAGATACCGATACGATCGACACCCCACACCTGACCGGTGCTCATCACTTTGATCTTGTCGTTCTTCTTCAGCGAACCGTTCTTGACCCGCACCAGAGAGACAACACCCAGATAGGAGTCGAACCAGGAGTCGATGATCAACGCCTGCAGCGGGGCATCCGGATCACCTTCCGGTGCCGGGATGCGGGCCACGATCTCTTCCAGCACCAGATCGACCCCCAGGCCGGTCTTGGCGGAGCAGCGTACCGCGTCCATCGCATCGATGCCGACGATGTCTTCGATCTCCTCGGCAACCCGCTCCGGTTCTGCCGCAGGCAGGTCAATCTTGTTCAGCACCGGCACCACTTCCAGCTCCATTTCCATGGCGGTGTAGCAGTTGGCCAGAGTCTGTGCCTCAACCCCCTGGCCGGCATCCACCACCAGCAGCGCCCCTTCACAGGCCGCCAAAGAGCGGGAGACCTCGTAGGAGAAATCCACGTGGCCCGGGGTGTCGATAAAGTTCAGCTGGTAGGTGTTACCGTCTTGTGCCTGGTAGTTCAGGGTCACACTCTGTGCTTTGATAGTAATGCCGCGCTCGCGCTCCAGATCCATGGAGTCAAGCACCTGAGCCTGCATCTCGCGGTCGGACAAGCCACCGCAAGTCTGGATCAGACGGTCCGACAGGGTCGATTTACCGTGGTCGATGTGCGCAATAATCGAAAAGTTACGAATGTGTTTCATCGAGCAAGAGTCACTCAAAATTAGTTAAGGTCAGTTATGGAGGCGCGATTTTACTGGATAACCCGGCTGACGGCCATTCTTTAGTCGCCAGCGCCAGTGAAATAGCGCCTGTTCAATCAGGGGAGGATGCGGACAGGGACTACCACGCCGAGCATCTGCGGGCCGTAGCGCCCCTGATCCAGGCGGTTGGAAAAGTAACGAACCAGTAAAAAGCCCAGCACGCCCCCCAGCAGGCAGCAGAGAATGGTCACCCCCTCCCCGCCCGAGAGCAGCGGTGCCAGCCATAGCTGCCCCAGCAAGGCGCCGGCCAACAGACAGAACAGCGGCAACACATAGACCAGCGCAGCCCCACGCAGCAGACTCGTCTGCGGGATACCGAGCCTCACTTGTTGGCCAACCTGCACCTCGGCGGTCAGCCTGACCCGTAAGCGGGGAGCTTTCAGGGGAAATGCCTTGGCCACGGTGCCAGTACCGCAACTGGATTGCTGCTGGCAACCACTGCAAGCGGAGCGCCGCTCGCACTCCACCCAGGCATGGTCACCCTCAATGGCCACTACGGTCGCCATCTCTTCACTCATCTCATTCACGGCAACACCTCGTGCTCATGCAATGGGGATCTGAACACGACTCACAGCCAACGGCAAGCTACGCACCACTGTCAGCCCAGAACATGGACTCACTGCACGGCCTCGTTGCGAGCCAGCGGCTGGACCGACTCGGCGATGCGCTTGGCGGTCTCGGCAGGCACCTCCCCCACCACAGTGATCTCGACCCCCACCTCGTTGACATAGCTCACCAGCGAGGTCGCGCCCTGGCGGATCAGCTGCTGGCGTACCGCCTGCTTGGGATCTACGCGGGAGACATAGACCGAGAGATCCACCAACCCGTCGGAGAGCATCATGTAATCCACCGGCATACTGGTGGTCACCAACTGGTGCCGGTCTTGCGACAGCACCTTGAAGCCATCGGGCAGCCAAGTGATCTGCCAGTTCAGCTGCTGTTGCGGCGCCGGGTAGGCATCCTCCAGCGCCAGCGCCGGGGGTTGCTTGCTGTTGGCCAGCGTCACCAGCCAAGGGGCCGGTTTGCTCTGCAGATCCAGCTCGACACCGAGCACCTGTTCCACCAGATTGCCTTCCCGCTCGACCATGTCGATCCGCAGCAGCAAGTGGCTCTGCTCGTCAATCCAGAGCACGAAACCATATTTGTCGGCCTCTTTAGGCACCAGCCTCACCACCTGCGCCACCACACCGGCGACCCGGCTGCGACCCGCCAGCACAGGATCATAGCTCTCCAGCACCTGCGCCAGCGGCATCTTCACCAGGGTCGACCAGATGCCGGGGAAGCGGGCATCCTTCAGGGTGTAGGGATCGTGGCTGTTTTCAAAGAAGGTGTACTCGTTCTGGCGCTGGAGATACTCGATCGCCTTGCCGTCGAGGTAACTGAGGTGGGCCACTTCCTTGCCGTTGATCACGGCATGGCTGATCCGGATCGGTTCAAGACGCCCCTGACGGGCCTTGACCATGGACAACTCGAAATTCTGTTGCTGCACGGCACTCTGCATCTGCTGCAACAAGGCCTCGGCCGACTTATCGTCGGCCGAGGCCTTGGCACTGATCAGCAGGAGAGAGGCCAGCAAAATACGGCTAGGCTGGCGCACGTTAGTATCCCTGACAATTCGTTATTGTTGGATCTGTCTGTCTTGCAGCAGGCGTTGCTGCAACTGGTGGTCACGCAGGAAAGCATTGATGCGCTCACGCTGCTCCTGCATCTGCTGCTCGGTCAGCCCTTGCTGACGGGCACGGGCGCCATCCTGTTGCGGATAGTGAACACTCACCGGCGCCGCACTGCCACCGACAGGAATGGTATTGAGCACCGGATTGGCCGGTACGCCACCCTGCCCCTGATACTGCTGCACCCCGAAGATAACGGCAGCGGCCACAGATGCTGCAATGGCATATTGACCCAACTGCTGACCGACCCGGCGGAACAACGGAATCACATTAGAATCTGTCTTGACCGGTGCAACGACAGGTTGCAGCACGGGAGCCGTCTCAACCGGCTTGGGAGCCAGGATGGTGGGCTCATCCTCCAGCGCAGCCATGATGCTGTCACAGAGATCCAGTTGCAGCTTGACCGACAGGTCACCCCGCATGGCATCGCCGATCAGGTGGTAACGACCCCAGGTATCTTGCAAGTCGGAGTCCATCACCAACTCGTTCAGTACCTCTGCGTCACATAGGTCACCATCCATCAGGGCAGAGATTTGCTCTTTATTTGCCATAAGTTAACCCGTCTTTCCCCAGTTAATTCTCGATCAGAGGTTGCAGCTTTTTATCGATTGCTTCCCTCGCCCGGAAGATACGGGATCTGACCGTACCCACAGGGCAATCCATGATTTCGGCAATCTCTTCGTAGCTCAGCCCTTCCAGTTCGCGGAGGGTGATCGCTGTCCTCAGGTCTTCCGGCAATGCGTCTATGGCTGAAAACACGGTGCGCTTGATCTCGTCAGTCAGCACCAAGTTTTCGGGGGTTGAGACCTCTTGCAAGGCTTCACCACCACCATAAGACTCCGCTTCGTCAGCCTCCACATCACTGCTGGGCGGCCTGCGCCCTTGGGAGGACAGATAATTCTTCGCCGTGTTTACGGCAATTCGGTACAACCAGGTGTAAAAAGCACTTTCGCCACGGAATGTCGGCAATGCCCGGTAGGCTTTTATAAAGGCCTCTTGCGCCACATCGGGCACATCACCGGGATTGTTGACATACCTGGCAACCAGGTTGACCACCTTATGCTGGTATTTTTTTACCAACAGGTTGAAAGCTGCTTTATCGCCGCGCTGGACCCGTTCAACCAGCTGTTCGTCCAGTAGATTCTGGTCGCTCATCAGAGCCGTAAAACCCCCATCAGGTTATCGTTCTTCTTTTCCGGCCCTTCCTACTAGCGCACAAGTTCAGACAGGGAGAATCAGAGAAAGTTCGCTTCAATTGAAAAAAATGTGATGCAGGCTGCATCATCGCCCTCGCTTGGGCTACCATGGTGCCAGTTCTTAATCCAGGCTAATGATACTTATGAAAGCAAGTGTTGAATACCTTTGCGATGTGCTGATCATTGGCAGCGGTGCCGCTGGTCTGTCCCTCGCGTTGCGATTGGCAGACCACGCCAAAGTCCTGGTTCTGAGCAAGGGGCCCATCAGTGAAGGGGCCACTCTCTATGCGCAAGGAGGCATCGCTGCCGTTTTCGACGAAACCGACAGCATCGAATCCCACGTGAGCGACACGCTCAACGCCGGCGCAGGGTTGTGTGACCCGGCGGTGGTGGAGTTCACCGCTCGCCACGCCCGCGAGTCCATCCAGTGGCTGATTCAGCAAGGCGTCCCCTTCGATCAGGAGGAGAACGCCAACGGTGAATCCCACTATCACCTGACCCGCGAAGGGGGCCACAGCCATCGCCGCATCTTCCACGCGGCCGACGCCACCGGCAAAGCAGTGCAGCTCACCCTGATCGATCAGGTTCGCGCTCACCCCAATATCCAGCTGATGGAACGCTTCAACGCGGTCGACCTCATCACCACCCGCAAGCTCAACCTGCCGGGCAACAAGGTGCTGGGGGCCTATGTCTGGAACCGCAACGCCGAACAGGTCGAAGTGGTTCGCGCCCGCTTCGTGGCGCTGGCGACCGGTGGCGCCTCCAAGGTCTACCAATACACCTCCAACCCGGATGTGAGCTCTGGCGATGGTATCGCCATGGCATGGCGGGCCGGTTGCCGGGTGGCGAACCTGGAGTTCAACCAGTTCCACCCCACCAGCCTGTTCCATCCGGATGACCCCAACTTCCTGCTGACAGAAGCGCTGCGTGGCGAGGGGGCCTATCTGCGCCGCCCGGACGGCAGCCGCTTTATGACGGAGTTTGACGAGCGGGCCGAGCTGGCGCCGCGCGATATCGTCGCCCGTGCCATCGACCACGAGATGAAGCGGCTTGGGGCGGATTGCATGTATCTGGACATCAGCCACAAACCGGCCGATTTCATCATCAAGCACTTCCCGACCATTTATGAGCGTTGCCTTGCGGTCGGCATCGACATCACCAAGGAGCCGATGCCCATCGTGCCAGCTGCTCACTACACCTGTGGTGGCGTGATGATCGACAACAACGGCCAGACCGATATCCCCGGCCTCTACGCCATCGGTGAAGTGACCTATACCGGTCTGCACGGCGCCAACCGCATGGCCTCCAACTCCCTGCTGGAATGCGTGGTCTATGCCCATCAGGCGGGGGCCGATATTCTGGCCAAGCTGCCGATGAGCGTGGAGCCGCCGCGCCTGCCGGTGTGGGACGAGAGCAAAGTGGAAGATTCTGACGAACTGGTGGTGATCCAGCACAACTGGCACGAACTGCGGTTGATGATGTGGGACTACGTGGGGATTGTGCGTACCAACAAACGCCTGGCCCGCGCCAAGCGCCGCATCGACCTGCTCAAGCAGGAGGTGCAGGAGTACTACGCCAACTTCCGCGTCTCCAACAACCTGCTGGAGCTGCGCAACCTGCTGCAGGTGGCCGAGCTTATCGTCAACTGCGCCCTGCAGCGCAAGGAGTCCCGCGGCCTGCACTACAACCTGGATCATCCGGATATGCTGCCGGACTCCAAACCGACCGTGCTGACCCCGGAGCGGGATTAATCCCCCTTCCTGCCAAGCGTTGCAGCTATCAGTGACCCCGCCATGGCGGGGTCACTTGTTTTCAACCGCTTTTCAGCCACAAAAAGAGCGCAGCCAGCCGCATGGCTGCGGCTTATCGCGATAAATCAGCGCATGGTCATCACGGGAAGCAGGCGTCAGCGCCGGGACGGCAGAAAGTGGATGGCTCGCGCCAGCAGGCGGTAATGTTCGGGGGGAAAGGCGTCGGAGAAGAGCCACAGTTGCCGTGGCGACACTGATTCACTCTCTTGCGGCTCGGGGCAAAGCACCAGCCTGAGCACGCCGGGCAGAATGCGGCTTTTCTTGCCGAGCTGATAGCGGCGACCTTGCCACTGTAGCCACTGGCCATCCCAGACAAGCTCGAACGGGGGCTCGGCGAGCGCGCGCCAACTCAGCCAGAGCGCCACCAGCCAGACAGGCAGCAACAACGCCCACTGCCAACCGGCAATCAGGCCTGCCACCGGCCAGAGCAGCAACAGAAAGAGGGCCACCAGCAAACATTGCTGATGGCGGGAGGGGTGAACCGTCATGATCACCCGCTCCACGGTATTACCCCTGGCTGTCGTGGCGCGCCTGATTGCGCTCCAGGATCATCGGGATCATGGCGGCAAATGCGGGATCGGCAGGGACACCATGACCCATGCACCATTTGAACAGATCCGGATCGTCGCTTGCCAGCAGGCGGATAAAGGTCTGCTGATCGGCTTCGCTCAGGGAGTCGAACTCGTGTTCGAAAAAGGGCATAAAGATCACATCCAGCTCGAGCATGCCGCGACGGCAAGCCCACTTCAGGCGGGATTTTTCAACTGGGCTCAACATGGCACTCTCCTTACAAAGACCGGGGGATGGTACCAGCTGGATTTTCCGGCTGACAAACATTAGTTACGTCTTTACCATGCAGCTCACATACTTTCTCTCTGGAATACCATCGTGAGCCTGCAACCACCTGTTTTTCCTGCCGAGCCGACCCGCTTCTCTCTGACCAAGCTGGCCATCACCCGTATCAGCGGCCAGGATCGCGTCAAATATCTGCAAGGTCAGGTCACCTGTGATGTCAACGCCCTGCACCCGGGGCAACAGACCCCGGGTGGCCACTGTGATCCCAAGGGCAAGCTGTGGAGCAATTTCCGCCTGCTCTGCCTCGACGACAGCCTGCTGCTGCTGACCAGCCCGTCGGTGCTGGAGCGCCAGCTGCCGGAGCTGAAGAAATTTGCCGTCTTCTCCAAGGTCGAGATCGCCGCCGATGAGCGCCACGCCACCGGGATCGCCGGTACGGGCAGCGATGGGTGGATCGCCGCGCAGTTTGGTCTGGAGCAGAGCGGTCTTATCGACGGCGGCATGGCGGTGAAGATCGAACAGGATCGCTGGCTGCTGGTGAGCAATCAGCAAGCCGACGCCCTGCCGCAAGGTGACGAGCCACTCTGGTGGGGGCTCGAGATCAAGGCGGGTCTGCCGCACATGGAAGCTGTGCATCAGGGGGAGTTCATCCCGCAGATGCTCAACCTGCAGGCGCTGGACGGCATCAGCTTCAACAAGGGCTGCTACATGGGGCAGGAGACGGTAGCGCGCGCCAAGTATCGTGGCGCCAACAACCGCGCCCTGTTCTTGCTGGCGGGCACCACCGGCGAGCCGGTCGCCAGCGGCGATACCCTTGAGCTGCAACTGGGTGACAACTGGCGCCGTAGCGGCATGGTGCTCAACGCCTGGCAACAGGCTGGGCAGGTGTGGCTCACCGCCGTATTGCCGAAAGATACCGAGGCTGACGCCCAATTCCGCCTCAAGCAGGACGAAGGCTCCCGCCTCACCCTGCAACCACTGCCTTACCAACTGACCGAGTAAGGTCGGCTAGCGAGGCACCCGCGCCAGCAGTGCCTCCTTCAGCCAGCGTCCCGCCTGCCCCAGCGGGCGGGCGCGATGCCACTGTAACTCCAGCGCCAGCGCGTGGCTGGCGATAAAGTCCGGCTCCAGCACCACCACTTCACCCCGCTTCAGCGGTTGATGCAGCAGAAATTCCGGAATGGCGGACCAGCCAAGGCCCCGCTTGACCAGCTCCAGCACCCCGAGATCCCCCTCGACCCACCACACCTGAGCCGAGATACGAAAACGCTGGCGCTCGCTCCCTTCCCGTCGGCCGGTCACCATCAGCTGGCGTGCCCCCTGCAGATCGACCTCCCGCAGCGGCTGCTTGCGGGCCAGCGGATGATCCGGTGACACCACCAGCGGCATGGTCACCTCCCCCAGCGAACGGGCGACAATCTCCCGCTGAGGGTGCACCTTCTGATAGCTGATACCGAGCTGGGCCCGGCCAGTCACCAGCATCTCGGTCACATCCTCCATCAGCGGGAAGAGCAGCTCCAGCTCCACGGTCGGATAGCGAGTGGCAAACGCCTCCAGCAGGGTGCCGAGCCAGGGGAGGTGGGAGTCATCATCGATGGCCAGGGTGAGGCGCGTCTCCACCCCGGCCGCCAGCTCCCCGGCAATGGATTGCAACCGTTCACTCTGCGCCAGCAGGATCCCCGCCTCCTGCACCATGCGGGCCCCCGCCTCCGTCAGCTGCGGATAACGACCGCTGCGGTCAAACAGGGTGAGTGCCAAGTCGATCTCCAGATTGGCGATGGCGCTGCTCACCACCGACTGCGCCTTGCACAGCTTGCGGGCAGCAGCGGAAAACGAACCTGTTTCGGCAGCGGCCAGCAATATCCTCAGTTGTTCCAGTGATGGCGTCATCTTATGGCCCTCCGGCAAGTCGTCTCATCTATCTATTTTAGCGATGGATACCAACATGAATCTATCGCGAAAATTCTATATATTAACCCGTAATTCGTGAATGAACCTGATTGAGAGTGTGACTTATGCGTACCCGTAACGATCGCCTGCGCCATGCCATTGGCTTTGAACTGATCGGCCTGCTGATTGCCGCCCCGCTGGCCAGCTGGGTTACCGGGGTCGGGCTCAACCATATGGGCCCGCTGGCCCTGTTCTTCTCGGTGCTAGCCACGGTCTGGAACTACATCTACAACATCGGGGTCGACAAGCTGCTGCTGAAGTATCAGGGCCATACCCACAAGACCCTGTGGCAACGGGTGCTGCATACCTTCGGCTTTGAGGGCGGTCTGTTGATCGTCGCGCTGCCGGTCATGTCCTGGTGGCTGAGCGTCAGCCTGCTGGAGGCGCTGGTGCTGGATCTGGGCTTCGTCGCCTTCTACCTGATCTACGCCTTCGTCTACAACTGGGGTTATGACAAGGTGTTCCCCATCCCTCGCGAAGTGCCGCACGGCATGCCACAAGAGGTGCGTTAAGGCACGAATCGGGTGGGCCGGAACCGAGAAGTGAAGATCAACAAGGAAAGGCTACAGAAGAAACGACACGGCACCATCATGGCAGACATGATGGTGCCGCAAGAGGGATCAGTAGTGGCAGGCCGGCTGATTCAGAGGTAAGGATTCAGGCCTGCCCGTTGCTCAGGCCTGGGCCTTGAGCTCTTCGCCGCTCTCGTCGGCAGCTGCAGCCTCTTCAGGCTGGATCTGAGCAGCCTGCAGCGCTTCCAGTTCACTCTGATAATCGTTCAGGAGCTGCTGGGCGACCGCCATATCTCCCTTGTGTTTGCGCTCGAACAGATGGTGCTGCACCACGCCGTTGAGATACTCCACCGTGATGGGCTGCTCCAGGGTGGCCATCAGCTCCTCTTTCTCCAGCTCGGCATTGATTTCATCGGCGGTCGTGCGCAGCAGCCCGGCCAATTGAACCAACATGCGGCGCTCACCTTCGCGCAGCAGGCTCAACATGCGGTTTCTCTGCTGCTCATTCTGTTGGGTCATACATTTCCTTACGTCAATGGGGAACAAGCCCGCTCATTCTGCCCTGTCCCCATGACAGCGTCTATCTCATGCCCTCCACTAATTTTTGGCGCTGGCTCACAAATGGCTACAGATGCTATTTGAAGCGGCTCTGGGGTATAGTAGCCGCTGATTTTCGGGCGCTTTTTCACCTTCATCCGCAAGACAGGGATGACACGGCAAGGGCGCCTGCCCGGTTTACCCCAACGAGGTGAAGATCCACTTTATGACCGACGCCATTGTGGTGCTCTGCACCTGCCCAGATCAAACCAGTGCTGACCTTCTCTGCGAACAGCTGCTGAACCAGCGTCTGGCCGCCTGCATCAATCAGCTGCCGGACGTCACCTCCGTCTATCGCTGGCAAGGCAAGGTGGAGCGCGCCACCGAGATCCAGCTCATCATCAAATCTCGCCAGCCGCTCTTTGCCGAGCTGCGGGCATGCATTAAAGCCCATCACCCCTATGAGGTGCCCGAGCTGCTGGCCCTGCCGGTAAGTGCCGGACTACCCGCCTATCTCGACTGGCTGAATAGGGAGACCTCATGACGTTCACCCGCGTGATCTCTCCCTTGCTGCTGCTCTGTGCCCTGTTGATGACCGCGGTGGGCAGCTCCCCGGCCCACGCCAACGGCGCCGATCTGCTCAGCTCGCTGGGCATTGACGCCAACGCCAAACCCAAGTTTTTGCAGGTCGATGAAGCCTTTCAAATTGAGAGCAAACAGCGCGGCGATCAGCTGCTGCTGACCCTCCATATCGCAGACGACTACTACCTCTATCGCCACAGCCTGCGCTTCAAGGGGAACAATCTCAGCTTCAGCGAGCCGACCCTGCCGGAAGGGGCCGAGCACGAGGATGACTTCTTCGGCAAGACCCAGGTCTACTACCAGCAGGTAAGCATCGTGGTGCCGCTAAAAGAAGTGGGCGAAAACGCCACCCTGCGGGTGCGCTATCAGGGCTGTACCGACGGCCTCTGCTATCCGCCGACCGACAAGCTGATCGATGTGGCCCCGCTGGCTGCGGCAACCACAGCGTCCACTGCTGAAACGGCACAAAGCGTCGCACCAGTTAGCCAGCAGGATCAGCTGGCCGCCGCCCTCGGCCATCAGGGGTTCTGGCTCAGTGTCGTCGCCTTCTTCGCGCTGGGGCTGGGGCTCGCCTTCACCCCCTGCGTGTTCCCCATGTACCCGATCCTGACTGGCATCATCGCCGGCGCAGGTCATCGCCTCTCCACCGGCCGCGCCTTCCTGCTCTCCTTTGTCTATGTGCAGGGGATGGCGGTCACCTACACCTTGCTCGGACTGGTGGTCGCCTCGGCGGGCTTGAAATTTCAGGCGGCGCTGCAACACCCCTATGTGCTGATCGGCCTCTCGGGGATGTTCGTGCTGCTGGCCCTCTCCATGTTCGGGCTCTATACCCTGCAACTGCCGAGCAGTTTGCAAACCCGCCTCTCCGGCCTCTCCAACCGCCAACAGGGCGGATCTGTGGTCGGGGTCGCCATCATGGGGATGATCTCCGGGCTGGTCTGCTCCCCTTGCACCACGGCGCCGCTCTCGGGGGCGCTGATCTACGTGGCCCAGAGCGGCGATCTCTGGCTCGGCGGCGCGGCGCTCTATGCGCTGTCGCTCGGGATGGGGCTGCCGCTGCTGCTGCTCGGCACCTCGGGGGGCAAGCTGCTGCCCAAGGCGGGCGCCTGGATGGATGTGATCAAGCAGCTGTTTGGCTTTGCCCTGCTGGCGGTACCGATCCTGCTGCTGTCGCGGCTATGGAGCGATCAGATTGCGACCCTCGCCTGGCTCGGCTGGGGGCTGCTGCTGTGCGGCTATCTCTATCACCACAACCAGCACCAGCCCCACTCGGTGGCCAAGAGCCTGCGCGGTTTCGTGCTGTTGCTGGCGATGATCAGTGCCGTGGTGGTGGGCAAGGATCTGCTGCAACCGGCCGCCCCTGCTGCCGTCACGGCGGATGCCGGTCAAACGGCGCCGCAGTTTATCCGCATCAAGACGCTGGATGATCTCAAGGTGCAGCTGGCCGCCGCCCGCGGTAAGCCGGTGCTGCTCGACCTCTACGCCGACTGGTGCGTCGCCTGCAAGGAGTTCGAGCACAAGACCTTCAGCGACCCGGCGGTGAGGGCGCGCTTCGGCCAGATGGTGCTGTTGCAGGCAGACGTCACTGCCAACGACGATGCCGATATCGAGCTGCTCAACAGCCTCAATGTGCTGGGGCTGCCGACCCTCATCTTCTTCGATCGCGTGGGCAAGGAGCTGACAGGGCAGCGGGTCACCGGCTTTATGGGACCTATCCCCTTTGCCAAACATCTCGAGATGGTAAGTGATGCACACTGAGTTGCGTCGGCTGCAGACAAGCGATGCACCAGCCTTGCAGCGGCTGTTCGAGCAGGCCCCCTCCTATCAGGCGGCGGTGAGCAATGACCCTCTCTCTGCACAGGCAGGAGAAGAGGAACTTGTCGCCTGCCCACCCGGCCTGCCTCTCTCCGACAAACATCTCATCGGCCGCTGGGAGGAGGGAGCGCTGACTGCGGTGGTGGATCTGCTGCGCGGCTATCCCGACCCGACCACCGCCTATCTGGGGTTGTTGCTGGTAGGGGAACCCTGGCAAGGGGCTGGCCGGGGGCAGGCGCTCTATCGCCACGCCTGCTCGCTGGCGCGCTCATGGGGAGCCACCCGACTTCGCCTGTCGGTCATTGCCAGCAATGAATCCGCACTCTCTTTTTGGCAGCGCAGAGGGTTCACCGAGTGCTATCGTCGCGAGCTGGCCGGCTATCGGGCCGAGGCCATCGTGCTGGAACGCGCACTGGAACCGTGAGCCGAGGTTTGCCACCGCCCGTTCGCGTGGCACAATCTGCCCTCCCGTTTTGCTCTTTTTGCACCTGTTCGGAGTTTTGATGAAAAAGTGGTTCATCCCCCTGCTAGCCCTCTGGCTTTATGGCTGCAGTGCAGGGCCCGGTGAAGAGGATATCCGGAGCCAAGTTACCGCCAGGTTGCTGGCCGAGACAGATGCCAACCTGTTCGAAATCAGCGACTTCACCATCCTCGGCAAGGAGGAGCGGATGGAGGGGGTCTATCTGGTCAAGGTGAGTTACCAGCTTCACTTCAAGCAGGGGCTCGATCAGTTGCAGGTGTTGCACGACGAGGATCTGGTCTACGACCGGGCTGGCCCCTTCCAGCAGGAGATGGGTCTGATGGAGCTCGAACGTAAATATGGCGAGTTCGAGGCAGGCCAGGTGCTGCCGCAAGAGGCAGAGGTGTGGATGATGAAGGACGAACAGGGGTGGCGACTGGCCGAACCGGCCCAATAAAGGGCTTCCCGCCCCTTCAGTCTGCAACGGCGGGACTGCCGTTGCCAACCAGCTCAGACCTGGGTATCGACCCGATACCCTTTTCGCTCAGCGGGTTCGTTCGGCAGCTTGCTGGCCAACCCTGACAGCACCTCCTTGAGGGTGACCCCGCGCTCTGCCGCACCGCTGCTCTCCAGCAACTTGGTCAGCTGGCTCTGCAAGGGGTTCACCGCCTCAGCCTCGACTTCCTGCTCGCTCTCTTTTCCCTGCTCACCCTGTTGACCCAGCGTCTCCAGCAGGCGCTCCAGATCCCGCTTGAGCGAGTTCTCGCTGCTGCCGTCGATGGCGAGTTTGCGCTGTTCCTGCTCTTGCCGCTGTTGTTGCTGCAACGCCAGCTGTTGCTCCTGCTGCTGTTGCAGGGAGCCCATCATGGTGTTGATGAACGCTTCCAGCGAATCCCTGATTGAAACACTGCGCCCGCAGCTGCTCTCCCCTTGCGGTGACAGCCCCAACTCGTCCAGCACAGCACCAAGGTCGCACACCATCCGGCTGTCACTGCCCTTTAATGGTGAGGTCACAGCCCGCTCCTGTGCCTGCGCAGCGGGAAAACCCTGCCGTTGCGCCAGCGGGCTGAGCCCGCCTGACGCGACCACATTTATCTCCATCTTGGCCCTCCTCTCACCGTCCTCTGCCCTTTTTCGGCAAATATTCCGCCAATCTGACAGCCCCTTGGCAGATAACTGCTCTCACACGTAAAAGATAGCGCCAACCGGCAGGGATTGGCGCGAATGCATCTTTTGGTCTATCAGGCGGAACGATAGTGCCAACCCGCTATAAGCAAGGGGGCTGGCGTTCAGCCATCACTGCACAGACTGACAATCTGAGTCAGAAGACATCCTTCATCCGGTGCCACAGCATTCCCAGCGCCAGTAGCGGAGAGCGCAGCGCCGGGCCGCCGGGGAAGGTGATATGGGGCACGCTGGCGAAGAGATCGAAACCCCGGCTCTCGCCACGGATCGCCTCGGCCACCAGTTTGCCCGCCATATGGGTGGCATTGAGGCCGTGACCGGAGTAGGCCTGGGCGTAGAGCACGTTGGGGTGTTCCTTCAAGCGGCCAATCTGCGGCAGCCGGTTGGCGCCGATCCCGATCATGCCTCCCCACTGAAACTCGATGGCCGTGCCAGCCAGCTCGGGGAAGACCCGCAGCAGCTTGGGCAACATAAAGGCCTTGATATCCTTGGGATCGCGGCCGGAGTAGTTGCATGCGCCGCCAAACAGCAAGCGGCCGTCGGCGGAGAGGCGGTAGTAGTCGAGCGCCACATTCTGATCACACACCGCCATGTTTTGCGGCAGCAGCCGTTGGCGCAAGCGGCGATCCAGCACCTCGGTGGCGAGGATATAGGAGCCCGCCGGCAGCACCCGCCCTCCCAGCTCCGGGTTGAGGTCGTTGAGATAGGCGTTGCAGCCGATCACCAGATAATCGGCAGTGACCCGGCCGTGAGCGGTGGTCACCTCGACCTGCTTGCCGTAGTCGATATGGGTCACTCTGGAGTGTTCAAACAGCGAGACACCTAGGCTGGCGGCGGCACGGGCCTCTCCTAGCGCCAGATTGAGCGGATGCAGATGGCCGGAGCCCATGTCGATGAGGCCGCCGATATAGCGATCCGACCCCACCACGCTATGGATATCTTCGCGCGGCACCAGTTTCAGCTCGTGCTCATAGCCGAGGCTCGCCAAATGGTCGAGATCCTCTTCGAAACCGGCCAGATGACGCTGACGGGTCGCGAGGTCGCAGTAGCCCCAAGTGAGATCGCAGTCGATATTGAAGCGCTCGACCCGCTCGCGCACCAGCTGCACCGCCTCCAGCCCCATCAGGTCGAGCTCGCGCACCCCCTCCTCACCAATCCAGCGGGCAAACTGGCTGGTGTCGTGGCCGATACCGCGAATAAGCTGACCGCCATTGCGCCCGGAAGCGCCCCAACCGATGCGGTTGGCCTCCAGCAAGGCGACCTTGTAACCGGCGTCCGCCAGATTGATGGCGGTGTTGAGGCCGGTAAAACCGCCGCCGATGATGCAGACATCCGCCTTGTGCTCCCCCTCCAGCTCCGGCCACTGCTGCGGATCGTTGCGGGTCGCGGCGTAGTAGGAGGCCGCATGCTCCTGATATCCGATATGCTTTCCTGCCTGCATGTTCAGCATCCTGCCTTGTTGCAAATTGTTTAATAAAATAAGCAAACTTGTTTCGATAATACCCAGCTAAAGCACGGCAAACCAGCAGCACCGGATCACAGAAATGCAAAAGGCGCCCCGAAGGGCGCCTTTTCATGCAATCAAGGTGCAGTAACGAATTACAGTACGTCGATAGCGTTCAGGTCGGAGAATGCTTTCTCCAGACGAGCGATCATGGAAGTCTGACCTTCACGCAGCCATACGCGCGGATCGTAGAACTTCTTGTTCGGCTTGTCGGCGCCTTCCGGGTTGCCCAGCTGGCCTTGCAGGTAAGCTTCGTTCTTCTTGTAGAAGTTCAGCAGACCTTCCCAGGTTGCCCACTGGGTGTCGGTGTCGATGTTCATCTTCACTACGCCGTAGGAGATGGACTCGCGGATCTCTTCCAGAGTGGAACCTGAACCACCGTGGAATACGAAGTCCAGAGACTTGGCAGGGATGCCAAACTTCTCGGAAACGTACTTCTGGGAAGCGTCCAGGATGGACGGGGTCAGCTTGACGTTACCCGGCTTGTATACACCGTGTACGTTGCCGAAGGAGGCAGCGATGGTGAAACGCGGGCTGATCTTGGACAGACGCTCGTAAGCGTAAGCAACATCTTCCGGCTGGGTGTACAGAGCGGACTGATCCATGTGGCTGTTGTCGACGCCGTCTTCTTCGCCACCGGTGCAACCCAGTTCCAGCTCCAGAGTCATGTTCATCTTGGCCATGCGGGTCAGGTACTCGCAGCAGATGTCGATGTTCTCTTCCAGAGACTCTTCGGACAGATCCAGCATGTGGGAGGAGAACAGCGGCTTGCCGGTTTCAGCAAAGTGCTTCTCGCCCGCGTCCAGCAGACCGTCGATCCACGGCAGCAGCTTCTTGGCAGCGTGGTCGGTGTGCAGGATCACCGGGATACCGTAGGCTTCAGCAACAGCGTGAACGTGCTTGGCACCGGAAATGGCACCCAGGATGGCGGCTTTCTGACCTTCCAGCTTCAGACCCTTACCGGCGGTGAACACGGCACCACCGTTGGAGAACTGAACGATAACCGGCGCTTTAACCTTGGCGGCAGCTTCCAGTACGGCGTTAACGGAGTCGGTACCAACGCAGTTTACGGCCGGCAGAGCGAAGCCGTTCTCTTTAGCGATGGCGAATACTTTCTGAACGTCATCACCAGTGATCACGCCGGGTTTTACGAAGTCGAAAATTTTCTTAGACATGTTTAATCGTCCTGTCTCGTATGCCGTTAATAAAAAATGGGGGGTTCATCATGAACCGGCACAGCGGGCACATGATAAACGAAACGGGAGGCTTTTGCCCCCCGTCTCGGGTCAATTAAGCTTTGGCGCGCTGTTCCAGAATTTCAACAGCCGGCAGAACCTTGCCTTCTACGAACTCCAGGAAGGCGCCGCCGCCGGTGGAGATGTAGGAGACTTTGTCAGCGATGCCGAACTTGTCGATGGCAGCCAGGGTGTCGCCACCGCCAGCGATGGAGAAGGCCGGAGAAGCAGCGATGGCTTCAGCGATGATCTTGGTGCCTTCAGCGAACTGGTCGAACTCGAATACACCGACCGGGCCGTTCCACAGGATGGTCTTGGCGTTCATGATGATGTCAGCCAGAGCCTTGGCAGAATCCGGGCCGATGTCGAAAATCATGTCACCATCGGTCACATCGCTAACAGACTTGATGGTGGCCGGAGTGGACTCGGAGAACTCGGCGCCTACAACCACGTCGGTGGTCACAGGAATGTTGGTCTCGGCAGCCAGTTTCTTGGCGGTATCGATCAGGTCGTGCTCGCACAGGGACTTGCCGACGTTGTGACCGGCAGCAGCGATGAAGGTGTTGGCGATGCCACCACCGACAACCAGCTGGTCAGCGATCTTGGAGAGGGATTCCAGTACGGTCAGCTTGGTGGAGACCTTGGAGCCGCCAACGATGGCAACCATCGGACGCTCTGGCTTCAGCATGGCTTTGCCCAGCGCTTCCAGTTCACCCGCCAGCAGCGGACCGGCACAAGCAACCGGTGCGAACTGAGCCACACCGTAGGTAGAACCTTCGGCGCGGTGAGCAGTACCGAACGCGTCCATTACAAAGACGTCACACAGGGCGGCGTATTTTTTGGCCAGCTCTTCGGTGTTCTTCTTCTCGCCTTTGTTGAAGCGGCAGTTTTCCAGCACAACCAGCTCACCGGCAGCGACTTCTACGCCATCCAGGTAATCCTTGGCCAGGGTCACCTTGCAGGACAGAGCGTCTTTCAGATAGTTGACAACCGGAGCCAGGGAGAATTCTTCATTGTATTCACCCTCGGTCGGACGACCCAGGTGGGAGGTGATCATCAGCTTGGCGCCTTTTTCCAGAGCCAGCTTGATGGTCGGCAGAGTCGCCACGATACGTGCATCGGAGGTGACCTTGCCATCTTTTACCGGTACGTTCAGGTCAGCACGGATCAGAACGCGTTTACCCGCCAGATCCAGGTCAGTCATCTTGATAACAGACATATTCAGTCCTCTATATTTTCAGGTAATGTTAAAAACAGTAACCTTGTCCCCGGGGCAGGCTCAGCCTGCGGCCATCATGGCCCGGGTAGTATCCAGCATCCGGTTTGCGAAGCCCCATTCGTTATCGCACCACATCAACATCTTGACGAGGTTGGCATCGCTCACCCGGGTCTGGGTACCATCAATGATGCAGGAGTGTGCATCATGATTGAAGTCTACGGAGACCAGCGGTTCTTCCGTGTAATCCAGAATACCGTGTAATGTACCTCTGGATGCCCGTTGCAGAGCTTGATTTACGTCAGTAACCGTCACTTTTTTACGAACAGTAATACTGAGATCCATTGCCGTTACATTGATGGTCGGCACCCGCACCGCGATCGCCTCGAACTTGCCGGCGAAGTGGGGCAGGATCCGCTCCAACCCCTTGGCCAGCTTGGTATCCACCGGAATGATGGACTGACTGGCAGCGCGGGTTCGGCGCAAGTCACTGTGGTAGGCATCGATGACTTGCTGATCATGCATGGCCGAATGAATTGTTGTAATAGTACCACAATTTATCTCAAATTCTCGATGCAATGTTTCAATCACCGGCACCACGCAGTTGGTGGTACAGGAGGCGTTGGAGACGATCCGCTCGCGCCCCGTCAGCACCTGATGGTTGACCCCGTAGACCACGGTGGCATCCACATCCGCATCGGCCGGGTGGGAGAAGAGCACCTTGCCCGCCCCCGCCGCCAGATGCAGCTCGGCATCGGCCCGCGAGCCGAATACCCCGGTGCAATCGAGCACCACATCCACCCCCAGCGCCCGCCACGGCAGCTTTGACGGATCCCGCTCGGCAAACAGGGAGATGAGATCCTCCCCCACCAGCATGCTGTTGCCCGCCAGTTGCACCGGATGGTGGAAGCGACCGTGACTGGTATCGTAACGGGTCAGGTGCACCATGGCCTCGGGGGCCGCCAGCTCGTTGATGGCGACGATCTTGATGGTCTTGTCGCGCCCGCTTTCATAGAGGGCTCGCAACACGTTGCGACCGATCCGCCCGTAACCATTGATGGCAATCTTGATCATCGAGAATCCGTTTCCTTGAACCAGCAACAGGGCGGCGCACCGGCCGCCCGGGAGCCCCGGCTACGACAGCAGGGCCTCCTTGAATTCACCGCGGGCCAGCAGAGCGGCCCCGAATACCCCGGCACTGTCGCCAAGGGCAGGAGCAATAATGGGGGTTGCGAAGCGGGGATTAAAGAGGAAGGGCAAAATTGTCTGCCGTCCGGCGCTGTAAAGGCTCTGCACATTGCCCACCCCGCCGCCGATGACGATCACATCCGGGTCGAGAATGTTGACCACATTGGCCAGCGCCTGACCAAACAGCAGGTGCAGCCGGTCGATGGTGAGCTTGGCGATGTGATCGTGGGCGGTGGCCGCCGCGATTTGAGCGAGCGAAAGGCGCCGCTTGGCCTTGGCTTCGTACCAGGCCTCCAGCGCCGGGCCGCTGATCAGGGTCTCGACGCAGCCACGCTTGCCGCAGTAGCACTCGGGGCCGTCAGGGGAGAGCACATTGTGGCCCCACTCACCGGCGATGCCGTGGTGGCCGTTGAGGATCTGGCCGTTGATGACGATGCCGGAGCCGACCCCGGTGCCCATGATGATGCCGAACACCACTTTCGCATCGGGATGGTGCTGGCGCACTGCACCGAGATGGGTTTCTGCCAGCGCGAAGCAGTTGGCGTCGTTAGCGATCAGCACCGGCACACCCAGCTTGCGCTCCAGATCCTCCTTGAACGGCTTGCCGTTGAGCTCGGTGGTGTTGCAGTTCTTCATCAGGCCGGTCTGCGGATCCCGCGCCCCCGGCGTCCCCATGCCGATGACGGCTGGGCGCTGGCCAATCTTCTCGGCACACTCAGCTACCAGTTTGGCGATCTGGCCGATCATATGGTCATAACCGCCAGCCCGCTCGGTGGGGATGCGGTGGCGCAGCAGCACCTCGTTACCATCCAGCACCACGCATTCGCACTTGGTACCACCAAGATCGATACCCCAATCCAGTGACTTGCTGCTCATCTTGCCTCCTGCACTGGCGCCACATTCTCGTCGTTGCAGCGCCTATTTCAATGTAAAACGGGGCCTGACGGCCCCGGATTTCAAACACACTCTTCTTCTCTCGCCCCGGCCTTAGCGACCGTGGTACTGGGCAGAGAGCTCGTGTACCGCGTTGACGAACACACCGGCATGTTCCGGGTTCACATCCTGATGGATGCCGTGGCCGAGGTTGAATACGTGACCATTGCCGTGACCGAAACCGGCCAGAATGGAGGCGACCTCTTCACGGATGCGAGCCGGGGTAGCGTAGAGCATGGAGGGATCCATGTTGCCCTGCAGCGCCACCTTGTCGCCGACCCGGCGCTTGGCATCGGCGATGTCGGTGGTCCAGTCCAGACCCAGCGCATCGCAACCGGTGGCGGCGATCTGCTCCAGCCACTGGCCACCGTTCTTGGTAAAAAGGGTGACCGGCACGCGGCGACCGTCGTACTCGCGGATCAGGCCATCTACGATCTTGTGCATGTACTGCAGGGAGAAGTCGCGATAATCGCGCGGGGTGAGCACGCCGCCCCAGGTGTCGAACACCATGACCGCCTGGGCACCCGCCTTGATCTGGGCGTTGAGATAGCTAATCACGCTGTCGGCCAGCTTGTCGAGCAGCAGATGCAGGGTCATGGGCTCCGCGTACATCATCTGCTTGATCTTGGTGAATGCCTTGGAGCTGCCCCCCTCCACCATGTAGGTGGCCAGGGTCCATGGGCTACCGGAGAAGCCGATCAGCGGCACTTCGCCTTTCAGCTCGCGGCGGATGGTGCGTACCGCATTCATCACATAACCCAGCTCATCTTCCGGATCCGGGATCGGCAGCGCCTGCACGTCGGCCATGGAGGTGATCGGGCGCTCGAAGCGCGGGCCTTCACCCTGCTCGAAGTAGAGACCGAGCCCCATGGCATCGGGCACGGTGAGGATGTCGGAGAAGAGGATGGCGGCATCGAGCGGGTAGCGGCGCAGCGGCTGCAGGGTGACTTCACAGGCCAGCTCGGCGTTGCGGCACAGGGACATGAAATCCCCCGCCTGGGCGCGAGTCGCCTTGTATTCCGGCAGATAGCGGCCAGCCTGGCGCATCATCCATACCGGGGTCATGTCCACGTCCTGACGCAGCAAAGCGCGCAGGTATCGATCGTTCTTCAGCTCTTTCATCCCAGTTCCTGAGTTTGTATCACGCATAAAATGGCGGCCATAATACCACTTTGCCCACCGGAGCGGACTGCCCAAACGTGGCAAATGGGCGCGCGGTTGCAAAGATGTGAAGGGGCGCAAACCAGCGCGCCCCATTCCCGAAAAGATCGGCGCCCAGTTACCCCTCGCCAGCCAGTGACAACTCGATCAGCCGCCGGGCAATGGTGCCGTGGGGCGGCAAGCGCGGCAGCCGGTCGGCGGCAAAGAAATCAGCAGCGACCAGTTCGTCGTCCTGCACCTTGATCTCGCCGCTCTGGTAGTCGGCGGTAAAGCCCATCATCAGGCTGTGGGGGAAGGGCCAGGGCTGGCTCGCCACATAGCGCACATTGCGAACCCGGATGCCGCTCTCCTCGAACACCTCCCGCACCACGCACTGCTCGAGGTTCTCCCCCGCCTCCACAAAGCCGGCCAGCACGGTATACATGGGATCGTCCGCTTGATAGTGACGACGATGGGCCGCCAGCAGGATCTCCGGCCCCTTGCGCACCGCCACGATAATGCAGGGGGAGATGCGCGGATAAGCCGTGTGGCCGTGGTGGCACAGCTGCGCCCACTCCCCCACCTTCGGGGTCATGGGGGCCCCGCACTCGCCGCAGAAACGGTGGGTACGGCGGAAGGTGACCAGCTGCCAGGCGCGGCCAGCGAGGCGAAAGCCCTCTTCGTCCCCCGCCACCATCAACTGGCGCAGGGGGCTCATGGTGTTCGTGTCGGCCTCATTACCCAGATCCAGCAGATAGCAGGGCAGCCCCTGCCACTCGTCAAAACGCTCGAAATGGGCTTGGGCCAACTCTCCAGGCAAGCGGGCTTGCTCCCCTTGCGGTATCCGCCCCTGCGCATCGAGCAGTAGCAGATGATCGCCCCCCAGCACAAACCAGCGGGCTTGTTCAGTCAATGACATACGCATCAAGGCTCTATGATGTGGAAAAGGGGGCATCCCGCCCCGTCGAGGCACCATCTTACGACCGCCGTCACCGGATGACGACCCCGCTCACATCGATTGCGCTGTTCGCCAACCCTGATGAACCCGGCAACAAAGAGGCCGCCCGAAGGCGGCCTGCTGTTAATCGTTCTCTCGTTGCGCCGTTCAGGCATCGCCCATCGCCAGCAGGGAGGCGTTGCCGCCCACCGCCGTGGTGTTGATGGTGCGGGTCTTCTCGGTGACAAACCGACTCAGATAGTGGGGGCCACCCGCCTTGGGGCCGGTGCCGGAGAGCCCCTGCCCGCCGAACGGCTGCACCCCGACCATGGCGCCGATCTGGTTGCGGTTGATGTAGACGTTACCGACGTTGATGCGGCTCGCCAGCTCTTCGGCGTGGGATTCGTTGCGGCTGTGGATCCCGAGCGTCAGACCGTAGCCGGTGCCGTTGATGTCGCTGATCACCTTGTCCAGATCCCGGGTGGCATAGCGCACCACGTGCAGGATGGGGCCGAACTGCTCCTTGGCCAGCTCGCGGATGGAGCCGATCTCCAGCGCGGTCGGCTGGACAAAGTGCCCTTCCATGGTCGCGGCCGGCATCGGCGCCTGCGCGATCAGGCGAGCACGCGGGATCATGTAGGCGAGGTGGGCATCGAGACCGGATTTGGCATCGGCATCGATCACCGGGCCGACGTCGGTGTTGTGCTCGGCCGGGTTGCCCACTTTCAGCTCCTGCATGGCGCCGGTGAGGATCTCCAGCACCCGCTCTGCGATCTCCTCCTGCAGGTAGAGCACCCGCAGGGCCGAGCAGCGCTGACCGGCGCTCTGGAAGGCGGCGCTCACCACGTCGCGCACCACCTGCTCCGGCAGGGCGGTGGAGTCAACGATCATGGCGTTCTGACCGCCGGTCTCGGCGATAAGCGGCAGGATGGCACCATCGCGCTTGGCCAGGGTCATGTTGATGAGCTTGGCGGTCTCGGTGGAGCCGGTGAAGCAGACGCCGCCGATGCGCGGATCGGCTGTCAGCTTGGCACCAACGGTGGCGCCGTCACCGGGCAGCAGCTGCAGCACGTCGCCCGGAATACCGGCCTGATGGGCCAGCGTCACCGCCAGATGGGCGATAAGGCCGGTCTGCTCGGCAGGCTTAGCGATGACGGTATTGCCGGTGGCCAGCGCAGCGGCGATCTGGCCGAGGAAAATCGCCAGCGGGAAGTTCCACGGGCTGATGCAGACAAAGACACCGCGCCCCTGCAGGAACAGCTCGTTCATCTCGCCGGTGTAACCGGGCAGCAGGGTCGCCTGCCCCATCAGGCCGCGGGCCTGCACCGCGTAGTAGCGGCAGAAGTCCACCGCCTCGCGCACCTCGTCGATACCGTCCTGCAGCAGCTTGCCCGCCTCGCGGGTACAGAGGGAGATGAACTGCTCGCGGTTCGCTTCCAGCAGATCCGCCAGCTTCTCAAGGGCGGCGGCACGCTCGCTCACCGGGGTCTCGCGCCAGCGCGGGAAGGCGGCATGGGCCGAGGCCAGTGCCTGCTCCACCGCCTGCTCATCGGCCCAGTGGATCTTGCCGACGGTCAGGCTCACATCCTGCGGGCTCAGCACCACGCGGGCCTCGCTGCGCTTGAGGGTCTCACCATCGACGATGGGGCCCGCCAGCCACTGCTTGCTCTCCAACTCTTTCAAGCGGGCGAAGAAGGGGCGCTGGATGGAGAGGATGTTCATGTTGACGCCGCTGGAGTTCTTGCGGTCGGTGAAGAGGTTCACCGGCTGCGGAATGCGGTCGTTGGCAAAGCCGGAGTAGCGCTTGAGGGTGCGCAGCGGATGCTCGGCCAGCGAATCCACCGGGGTATTGGGATCCACCAGCTTGTGAACGAAGGAGGTGTTGGCTCCGTTCTCCAGCAGGCGGCGCACCAGATAGGGCAGCAGATCCTTGTGGGCGCCGACCGGCGCATAGATGCGACAGTGCAGGCCGGGATTGTCGTTCAGCACGGCGTTGTGCAGCTCCTCCCCCATGCCGTGCAGACGCTGGAACTCGAACTGGCGATCACCGGCCATCTCCAGAATGCTGACCACGGTATTGGCGTTGTGGGTGGCGAACTGGAGGGCGATAAAGCCGCGAGTCGGCTCGCTCAGCAGGTAGCGGGCGCAGGCGAGGTAGGAGATATCGGTACCCGCCTTGCGGGTAAACAGCGGATAGCCGGGCAGGCCCGCCTGCTGGGCATATTTCAGTTCGCTATCCCAGTAGGCGCCTTTTACCAGTCGCACCGGAATGAGGTCACCCTGCTCGCGGGCCAGTGCGGTGAGCCAGCAGAGTACCGGCAGCGCGCGCTTGGAGTAAGCCTGCACCACCATGCCGAGCTTGCCCCAGCCACGGTTGGCATCGGAGCGGTAGAGCTGCTCGAACAAGTCCAGCGACAGCTCGAGGCGGTCCATCTCTTCGGCATCGATGCTGATGGCCACATCCTTGTCGCGGGCCAGCCGCACCAACCCCACCAGCCGCTCGCACATCTCGCCAAGTACCCGCTCACGGTTCGCCACGTCATAGCGTGGATGGAGCGCCGAAAGCTTGATGGAGATGGAGGGGGCCGGGCCGCCGTCGCTAATGCGTTCATTGCCCACCGCCTCGATGGCGTTGCGGTAATCGGCCAGATACTTGCCGGCATCCTGCATGGTCAGCGCCGACTCACCCAGCATGTCGTAGGTGTGGGTGTAGCCCAGCTCGCGGGATTTGCGGCTCGCCTTGAGCGCCTCTTTCATGTCGCGCCCCAGCACGAACTGCTTGCCCATGATCTTCATGGCGGCATACATGGCGGAGCGCACCACCGGCTCCCCCAGCTTGTTGACCATCCGCCCCAGCAGGTTGGCCGGGTTGCCGTCGAGCTTTTTGTCCAGCTTGATGATCTTGCCGGTCAGCATCAGCCCCCAGGTGGAGGCGTTGACCAGAGTCGAGTCGCTCTTGCGGAAATGGGATGACCAGTTGGCGCCGGAGAGCTTGTCCTTGATCAGGGCATCGGCGGTCTCGGCATCGGGAATCCGCAGCAGCGCCTCGGCCAGACACATCAGAATGATCCCCTCCTGGGTATCCAGACTGTACTCCTGCAGGAAGGCGTCGATACCGTCACCGGAGCCGCTCTCCTTGCGCACCTTGGTCACCAGAGTACGGGCACGCTGGGTCACCTGCTCCAGCGAGGCGCCATCCCCCGGCAGCATGGCCGACAGTTCGGCCAGATAGGCATTTTCATCCACCACATAGTTCTGGGTGATGGCTTCGCGCAGGGCGGCCAGATCGGAGGGGATATAGTCAGCGGCAAGCACTTGAGTAGCTTTGAACATATGGGGTCTTCCTGTACGCCCTAGGGCTGATATCGACAAAGGCGGACGCACCGCCGAAACGCCGATAATGTATACAATGTTGCACCCTATATGAAATGAATTTGTTGCCACTCTTTAACAAAGATCGCTAATTCTGCGCCATCATCCCTCTGCGGGCAGTCTGGCCGACTATGGAGAGGGTCATTTGGCATCATTTTGTATACGATCTTGTGTGGATGCTTTCCGTCATCCGGGCGCAGACGGCAACTGATGTGGACAAAGTGCAGATAAAGATGCGGATAAAAAAGAAGGGCCGCCACGGCGACCCTTCTCATCAATCCATTCAGCCAGATGCTGTCAGTTCATCCAGCGATCGCCACGGCTGCGACGACGGGGCAGCATGGGCAGCAGGATGCCAAGCAGGATACCGGCCCCCACCATGGCACCACCACGGATAAACCAGTCCATCTGCATGTCGTGTTCCTGGTTGTCGTAGCTCTGGGTCAGGGCATCATTCTGCTCTTTGAGATTGCTCATCTCCTCCCCCTGGCTGGCCAGCTGGGCCTTGAGGGCGGCGATCTCCTTGCTCTGGGCAGCGATCTGGCCATCCTTCTCGGTGAAACGTTTCTCATTGTCACCGTTGAGGTTCTGCAGGCGATCTTTAAGCTCATCGCGCTCTTTTTCCACCAGGGGCAGTTGCTCGCGCAGGCTGATCTCGCCCTGCAGCTCGCTGTTCTTGATCCACCCCTCGCGGCCACGACCGTCCACCACCTGGGTGAAGCCGGCCTCGCTGTTCACCGCCTTGACCTCCAGCGGTTCACCAGCCTTGACGCTACCAAGGATCCGGTACTGGGTACCCGGGCCATTGTGAATATAGGTAAAGATGTTGTCTGAAACATAACGGGTATCGGCCAGTGCCTGTTGGGCACACAAGCAGATCAAAATCCCGAGAAGGGCGCGCATGGTCGATCGGTTCTCTTTTTCAGGTTTGGACAAGAGGTTGAATGTTAAGCCGCCAGCAGGTTAAAGGACAAGCAAAGAAAAAGCACCTCCCCCCGGATAATGCGCGCAGAGTTGCGAGTCACTTCGCAACTTGCCCGCCCGCAGCCTCACTTGTTTTTCAGCTCCCGCACCTCGCTGCGCAGGGCGCGGATCTCCCGCAACAACTCCTCTTGCTGGTTGTTGTAGTGATGACGCCACTTGTCGGTCTCGCCATCCCCCTTGTTAGGCTGCAAAAACAGGCTGGCCATAAAACCGCTGATGGCACCGAACAGGCCGACCCCGAACAGGATCAGCAGGCTGGCGACAAACCGCCCCTGTTCGGTTTTGGGCACCAGATCGCCGTAGCCCACGGTAGAGAGGGTCACCAGCGTCCACCAGAACGCGTCGTAAGGTGTCTCAATCTGGCTGCCGGGCTGACCTGACTCAATCCAGTACATGACGCCGGAGCCCACCCCCAGCAGCAGGAAGAACAGAAACAGGATGCCGGAGAGGGTGGTCTCATTGCGCTCGCGACGGAACATGGCCCAGAGATCCGGGTGCTCCTTGAACAGCTGATAAACCCGCCACAGCTGAAGTAAACGGGCCCAGCGCAGGGACTCCACCATGGGCAGACTACCCGGCAAATAGAACCAGTTGGCCTTGAAATAGGCCTTGCGATCGGAGGCCCGGATCCAGCCATAAGCAAAGTGCGCGAGGAAGAAGTAGCAGATCAGACTGTCGAGGTCATAGAAGAGCTGCAGGGTCTGTGGCGTCAGGCTCTCATGGCCCCACCAGCGGGCCGTCACCAGCACAACCGAGATAATCGACAGAAATGCCATCAGCAGATCCATCGCCCGCAGATGAGTTAAGTGATGTCGCATACATTTTCCAACTTTAAGCACAGTGCAAATTAATAAAAGAGAAGATAATGCCGATAGTCCTGAGGGCAAAGGAAAAAACGGCT
This sequence comes from Aeromonas veronii, assembly GCA_041319085.1. Classification (NCBI taxonomy): domain Bacteria; kingdom Pseudomonadati; phylum Pseudomonadota; class Gammaproteobacteria; order Aeromonadales; family Aeromonadaceae; genus Aeromonas; species Aeromonas veronii. Next base: position 3,371,767 of record CP101033.1, read on the forward strand.
TTTAAAAGGAGAATGACAATGCAGCTGAACCTGCTGGAGAAAAGAATGAGCAACATCCGGTTGGTACCCAAAGTGGTGCTGCTGATGGTGTTCAGTACCCTCCTGCTACTGACAAAACTCTGGTTTGACGCCAACAATCTGGAAGCGACCTTGCTCGCCGAGGGGCTGGATCCGGAAAAAGCCAATGCCATTGCCGACCGCCTGCTCTGGAACGGCCTGATGGAGACCACCATCATGGGGCTGCTGTTCGTGATCCTGCTGCTCACCGGCTCTCGCCTGATGGTCAAGCAGGTGCACTATCTGGTGGGCCTGCTGGAGCGCTTCGCCAAGCGGGACCTCAGCCACAAGGTACTGCTCAACTCTCGTGATGAATTCGGTGACATCGCCAAGGCGGTCTCCCACTCGCAGGAGAACCTCAAAGAGGTATTTGGCAACCAGCGCGCCGCTTGCAAAGAGCTCAACGACATCGCCTCCCAGGTGACCCTCTGCATGGAAGAGGCCAACGAAGCGATCAACGAAGAGTTCACCCAGATAGAACAACTGGCCAGCGCCATGAGCCAGATGGTCGGCGCCATTCGCGAAGTGGCCACCCATGCGGATCAGGCCTCTCATGCCACCGCCGAAACCAGCCAGCTGGCGGAAGAGGGGAGCCGCTGCGTCGCCGATACCGTCAGCACCATCGACACCCTCTCCGGTAACATCCAGCAATCTGCCACCGTGGTCAATCAGGTGGAGCAAGGGGTTGAACGCATTGGCTCGGTAGTCGACACCATTCGCGGCATCTCGGAGCAGACCAACCTGCTGGCACTTAACGCCGCCATCGAAGCGGCCCGCGCCGGTGAAGCGGGACGCGGCTTTGCCGTGGTCGCCTCCGAAGTGCGCGAGCTGGCCAACCGGGCCCAGGCTGCCACCGTCGAGATCCAGAAGATGATCGAGCAGTTGCAGGGCAATGCCGCTCAGGCCGCCGAACTGATGGCTCAGAGCGTGCGTCAGGCCGACAAGGGGGTGGAGCAGGTGACCCAGGCCGGTACCCAGCTCGCCACCATAGTGCAGCGGGTACAGGGGGTGGCCGACATGAACCGCCACATCGCCGCCGCCTCCGAGCAGCAGAGCGCGGTCGCCGAAGAGATGCGCGGCAACCTGGAACAGGTCAAGCAGATCGCCGAAGGATCGGTTGTGGTGCTACGCGAACTGCAAGAGGCCTCCGAGCTGGTCGAACAGCACAGCAAGGATCTCGACAGCCAGATCCACTCCTTCAAGCTCGCCTGACGGCTCACACTGGTCGGACATAACCACCGTTGTGCCCCGTCCCCGCCGATTACGGCCATAAAAAAATCCGAAACCAGTGGTTTCGGATTTTTTCTATTCAGCAGGTAGCAGAGCAGGGTGATCCCCTCGCCCCCCACCTCGGCAGCGCTTACTCGGCAGCCATGCAGGCTTCGATGTGAGCCAGTGCGCGGTCGATACGTGCCAGTACCCGCTCCTTGCCAACCAGCGCCATCACGGCGTCGATGCCGGGGGAGAGATTATCCCAGACCGGTGACAGCAAGCTTACTCGGCGGCCATGCGCGCTTCGATATACGCCAGGGCGCGGTCGATACGCGCCAGTACCCGCTCCTTGCCGACCAGCGCCATCACGGCGTCGATGCCGGGGGACTGACCCAGACCGGTGACGGCGACGCGCAGCGGCATGCCGACCTTGCCCATGCCCTGACCCAGCTCGGCGGCAGTGGCTTCAATCAGCTCGTGCAGCGCTTCGGTGGTCCAGCTATCCAGAGCAGCCAGCTTGGCCTTGGCCAGTGTCAGCGGCTCGGCAGCCACGCCGCGCAGGTGCTTCTTGGCAGCGGCTTCGTCGATCGCTTCGTACTCTTCGAACAGGTAGCGGCTCTGGGCAGCCATCTCGACCAGAGTGTTGCAGCGCTCGGCCAGCAGGGTGACCACGTCGGCCAGCGCCGGGCCATTGCTGGTGTCGATCTTCTGGTTTTCCATGTGCCATGCCAGATGCTTGGCAACGTAAGCCGGATCCAGGCTGCGCATGTAGTGGTTGTTCAGCCACAGCAGCTTGTCGGTGTTGAAGGCGGAGGCAGACTTGGAGATGGCATCCAGGCTGAACAGCTTGATCATCTCTTCCAGGCTGAAGATCTCCTGATCGCCGTGGGACCAGCCCAGACGCACCAGATAGTTCAGCAGCGCTTCCGGCAGGTAGCCATCGTCGCGGTACTGCATTACAGAGACTGCACCGTGGCGCTTGGAGAGCTTGGCACCGTCGTCACCCAGGATCATGGAGACGTGGGCAAATTCCGGTACCGGCGCGTTCAGGGCCTTGTAGATGTTGATCTGGCGCGGGGTGTTGTTGATGTGGTCTTCGCCACGCACCACGTGGGTGATCTCCATATCCCAGTCATCGACTACAACACAGAAGTTGTAGGTCGGCGCGCCGTCGGTACGGCGAATGATCAGATCGTCCAGCTCGGTGTTGGCGAACTCGATGCGGCCACGGACGTGGTCATCGAACACCACGGAGCCTTCGGTCGGGTTGCGGAAGCGGATCACGTGCGGCGCATCGGCCGGGTGATCGTGGTCGTGGTCGCGGCACTTGCCGTCATAACGGGGCTTCTCGCCGTTGGCCATCTGGCCTTCACGCAGCGCTTCCAGACGCTCTTTGGAGCAGTAGCACTTGTAGGCGCGGCCGTCAGCCAGCATCTCGTCGATCAGCGCGTTGTAGCGATCGAAGCGCTTGGTCTGGTAGTAGGGGCCCTCATCCCAGTTCAGCTCCAGCCATTCCATGCCCTCAATGATGGCGTCGATCGCCTCCTGAGTGGAACGTTCCAGATCGGTATCCTCGATACGCAGCACGAACTCACCGCCCTGGTTCTTTGCGAACAACCAGGAATAGAGTGCGGTACGGGCACCGCCGACATGCAAAAAGCCGGTCGGGCTGGGAGCAAAACGGGTTTTGACTTTCATCTTTAAGCCTTGTGTAGAGGGCCTTGGGCCAATTCGTTAGAAAAAACCGTCGCATTTTAGCACCGACCATCGCGGATGGGAAAACCATGACGCCATTGCGGGCGAAAGTAGGGGACTAAATCTGTCGCCATTTGCATCTATAGCCCGATATTTGAAGAGGATCGCAAAACCGAAGCCCCGCTTCCGATTTGTTATGCGCAATACTGGAGAGCGGCCTCCTCCGGTCGATACCCAGATAACGCTCACCACACTTCTCACGAACAAGGAAAAGACGATGCAGTTCCGTTCTATCCAGAATCGCATTCTAGTGATGGCCGGGATCGCCATGACCGCAGCCCTGGTCATCTTGATCCTGCTTAACCAATATTCCGGCCAACAGACCCAACAACTGACCATCAGCTCCAGCCGTGAAGCGCTGCAGCAGGAGGCATGGCAGAAGGTCAGCGCCAACGCCCGCGCAGAAGCCGCTACCATCACCCAACTGTTGCAAAAAGGGCTCTCCTATACCCAGCAAATGGCCAGCGCCCTCGCCCTGCAACAACAAGGCAAACTGCCGCTGGATCGCCAGCAGGCCACCGACCTGCTCAAGGCACAACTGGCGCTGGAGCCACAGCTCTATGGCGCCTTCGCCGGCTTCGAGCCCAACGGTTTCGACGGTCAGGATGCCAGCTTCGCCGGCCAGACAGCTCTGGGCAGTGACGACAAGGGGCGCTTCGTACCCTACTTCTATCGCGACAAGGATCAAATTGGCACCGATCTACTGCTCTCCATCGAAAAAACTGATCCGGACGAATTCGGTAATCCCGCCAACGACTACTACGCCTGCCCGAAACGGGAAGGTCGCTCTTGCCTGATCGACCCCTTCAAGGTGGATATCAACGGCCAACAGGTGCTGGTCAGCACCATCACCACCCCCATTCTGGTCGGCGGTCAGTTCAAGGGGATCGCTGCGCTCGATCTGGCGGTGGACTCCATCAGCCGTCAGGCCAAGAGCCTAAACAGCAACATTTATGACGGCCAGGGAGAAACCCTGATCGTCAGCGCCGCCGGTGTCATCACCGGCACCAGCGGGGATGCCAGCCTGCTTGGTAGCAGCGCCGGGAAGGTGCTGGGCAACCAGTGGCAGCAGTACCTGAAACCGGAAGTTCAGCGTCAGGAGCTGGACGAATCATTCCGCATTTCCGTCCCCATCATGGTGCCGGGAATGAGCCGCAACTGGGCCATCATCGTCACCCTGCCCTACAAGGTGGTACTGGCGGGGGCCGATCAGCTGGAGAGCCAGCTCAATGAGATGAACCGGGCCGCGGTGACCCAACAGCTGGTCGGTGCCTTGATCGTGCTGGTACTGGCGCTGGCCACCATGCTGGTGATTGCCCGCAGCATCACAGGCCCCATCCGTCAGATGGTCAGCCTGGTGGATGACATCGCCGATGGTGAAGGGGATCTCACCAAGCGCCTCGCGACCCGCTCCGTCGACGAGCTGGGGGATCTCGTCAAAGGCATCAACCGCTTTATCGACAAGTTGCAAGGGTTGCTCGGGGATGTGCAGAAGACCGCCAGCGAGGTCAACCGCTATGCCGGTGACACCAATCGCATCGCCGGTCAGACCGACAACAACCTACAGCATCATCAGGCGGAGATGGAGCAGATGCTGACCGCGGTACAGGAGATGTCCTACGTCAGTCAGGAGGTCGCCACCCACGCCAACAACACCGCCGACTCGGCCAAACAGGCGCAGAGCGCTGCGGATCAGGGCAAGGAGCGCTTCCAGCAGGTGATCCAGTCGATGCACAGGGTCGCGGCAGAAGCCGGTAAAGGGGCCGAAGTGGTCGAAGGGCTGGCCCACGACAGCGCCCAGATCACCAGCATCCTCACCGTGATTCAGGGGATTGCCGATCAGACCAACCTGCTGGCCCTCAACGCCGCTATCGAAGCGGCCCGGGCTGGCGAACAGGGACGCGGCTTCGCGGTGGTGGCCGACGAGGTGCGCAAACTGGCGGGCAATACCCAGCAGGCGGTGCAGAACACCCAGGAGCTGATCGAAAAGATCCGTCTGAGCTCGACCAATGCGGTCAATGCCATCACCCAGAGCCAGCAGCTGACCCATCAGGCGGTGAGCGAAGCGGATCTGGCGGAAGAAGCGCTCGGCAGCATCTACCAGGCCATCTCCACCATCAACGACATGACCTACCAGATCGCCTCCGCCGCCGAAGAGCAGAGCTCAGTCTCCGAAACCGTCTCCGGCAACCTGTCAAAAACCAACGCACTGGCCAACGACATTGCTCAGGATGCGACCGAAACGGCCAAAGCCAGTCAGGCATTGCGTCAGGCGGCCGACAAATTGCAGCAATTATTGGGTCAATTTCGTCTCAGCTGATAATTTTCCGCCTCAGGACTCTCCCCCTCGGGGGCGAGTCCGTTTACCATAGGAGACGAATTTGCCTGATGGCAGGCAATGTAGTGAGAGGTAAATGCCGTGCCCACCCCGGACCGTCGCCCACGAGGCCATAACAGACGAGCCCAGCAGCGTCGCCAAGACGAATCTCAAGGATCCCTGCTCCATCGCATCAATGCCGCGACCCTGTCCCTGCGCCAGCGTTTTGGCCAGGGGATGGGCAATCTTGGCCAACGCAGCCAGGATGCCAAAGCAGGCAAATTCAAGCTGTCCAGCCCGCTGCCCCGCAAAAACACCATAGGTCTGCTGATCCTGATCCCGCTCTGGTTGCTGGTGCTGGCCTGGGAGCCGGCGCCGCCCGCCCCCAAGGCGGCCCCTTCCGGCTCGCTGGAAGTGCCGCTGGCAGTGCCTGCTCAGGCTCTCACCGTCGACAATGGCGCGGCAGGCAGTGCGCCCGCAGCAGCCAAGCCGGTCGAAGAGAAGGTCAACGGCACCTGGCTGCAACACGATGTGCAGGCGGGTGAGACCCTCTACGCCATCTGGCGCAAATTCGAATTGCCGGGTGCAGAGCTGAGCCGCCTGATCGCCATCGAGGGGCCGGATCGCCCCCTGACCCGCCTGCAATCGGGCAAATCACTCTTTATCCTGCTGGACGATACCCGCCGCATCCAGCGGGTGGAGATCCGCGCCTACGGTCAGGCGGTCTACCGCTACGACCGGCAGGGCGAAGGGTTCGCCCTCAAGGAATAACAGAACGGGAGGCGCTGGCCTCCCGTTTTTTTCGGTTAAATCTCTGCAAATAAGCTACTGACTTCACAATATTTTTAGCTTGTTCAAAAAACGAAAGGGGTCAAATTGACATGGATCGGCGCTAACGTACAATCGTTTGTGCTTTAGACAGGGATTGTTCTACGTGCTACTGGGACAAAGAGACGTGGTCAGTCATGAGCCAACCCCTGCTTGCAAGGCAAATGCTGCCCAGCACGGGCTTAGTTTCATTTTGTTATTGATAGGATTTAGCACATGTCTGACATTCGCACCGGCCAGGTAAAATGGTTCAACGAAACCAAGGGTTTTGGCTTTATTGAACAATCCCAGGGTCCGGACGTATTCGTTCACTTCTCCTCCATCCAGAGCACCGGTTTCAAAACCCTGGCTGAAGGTCAAAAAGTCCAGTTCACTGTGACCCAGGGCAAAAAAGGCCCTCAGGCTGAGAACGTGACTCTGGTCTAAGCCCACGCCAGTGAATCATGCAGGAGGAGCCAAGGCCCCTCCTCTTTTTTGCCCGCAATCTCCTCCCAAGCACCTGCCATAACCGCCTGCCTCGTACAATCCGCACCATGAGCCCACATCCCCTTCCTGTTTGCAGGAGGTGGCTGAGACGCGTTGAGTAAACGCCAGATACGACAACGCATCGCAGCGCGATGTGAAGGGCAATTCAAAGGGATTATGAAGACTTCGGAGAGAGATTGGAGCGGGAAATGAGACTCGAACTCGCGACCCCAGCCTTGGCAAGCACGGATCATGCTCTACCAACTGGATATGGTAATGAGTGTGTTGAGATGTTGGATTGGTGGACTTCAAGGAGAGACATTGGAGCGGGAAACGAGACTCGAACTCGCGACCCCGACCTTGGCAAGGTCGTGCTCTACCAACTGAGCTATTCCCGCAACGGAATGTCACTTACAAATGTTTGGAGCGGGAAACGAGACTCGAACTCGCGACCCCGACCTTGGCAAGGTCGTGCTCTACCAACTGAGCTATTCCCGCAACAGAATGTCATCTGCAAGTGATTGGAGCGGGAAACGAGACTCGAACTCGCGACCCCGACCTTGGCAAGGTCGTGCTCTACCAACTGAGCTATTCCCGCATCGGAATATCACTTACAAATTTTTTGGAGCGGGAAACGAGACTCGAACTCGCGACCCCGACCTTGGCAAGGTCGTGCTCTACCAACTGAGCTATTCCCGCAACAATTTGGTTGTCTTGAGGCTGGCTGATGATTGGAGCGGGAAACGAGACTCGAACTCGCGACCCCGACCTTGGCAAGGTCGTGCTCTACCAACTGAGCTATTCCCGCATCGGGCTGGTTTGCACCAGTGTCATCATCAGATTTTTGGAGCGGGAAACGAGACTCGAACTCGCGACCCCGACCTTGGCAAGGTCGTGCTCTACCAACTGAGCTATTCCCGCAACTACCTTAAAACAAGCCGTACAGCATTTGGTTGCTTGCGCTACTGTACGGGAGCCGAATTATAAGAGCAGTCATTCCAATTGCAAGGGCTTTTTTGTCTGGTTGCGCGCGTTCGCTCAAAAGCTGGCCGAAGTGGCGATTTTAGCAGCCAGCGCATGACAAACCCTTGCCGGAGAATCAGATCTTGAAGACGTGGCTGCGATAGAACTGCAGCTCGGCGATGGATTCGCGGATATCGTCCAGCGCCTGGTGGGTGCCGCTCTTCTTGAACTGATCCAGCAGTTCCGGCTGCCAGCGGCGTACCAGCTCCTTGATGGTGCTGACGTCGACGTTGCGGTAGTGGAAGAAGGCTTCCAGCTCGGCCATGTGCTTGACCATGAAGCGGCGATCCTGACCGATGCTGTTGCCACACAGCGGGCTGGTGCGCTCCGGCACCCACTGGCGAATGAACTCGAGGGTCTCGGCAATGGCTTTCGCCTCGTCGTGCTGGCTCGCCTTGACCCGGGCCACCAGACCACTATTGGTGTGGGTGTTGACGTTCCAGTCGTCCATCTTGGCCAGCTCGTCTTCACTCTGGTGAATGGCGATGACCGGCCCTTCGGCCAGTACGTTCAGATCCTTGTCGGTGACGATGGTGGCGATCTCCAGTACCACGTTCTGTTCGGGGTCCAGACCCGTCATCTCCATGTCGATCCATACCAGGTTCTGCGCGCTGACTGTCATGATTGCTCTCTCTATTGGGAGGAATGGCGGAATTTTGCCAATTTGCATGTATCATACTGGCTTTGGATCTGTTCATAAACTGGCGAATCGAGTGGCAAAGAAAGCAAAACTCAATCTGGGTCAACAAAGGCGCGTCCAGGCCAACCGCGAACGGCGGCTGCAAAAAGATCACACCACAGTGGTGGATGACACCCTGTTTGGCCCCGCCATCGAAGGGGTGGTGATCAGCCGTTTTGGTCAGCATGCAGACGTGGAAGCGGTTGATGGCACCATCCACCGCAGCAACCTGCGTCGCAGCAGCATCAGTAGTCTGGTGTGCGGCGACAAGGTGGTGTGGCGTCCCGGCCTCAATGCCGCGACAGCGGGTGTCATCGAGGCGGTGCATCCGCGTCACTCGGTGCTGACCCGGCCGGACTTCTACGACGGGGTCAAACCCATCGCGGCCAATATCGACCAGATCATCATCGTCTCGGCGGTGATGCCCGAGTTCTCCACCAACATCGTCGACCGCTATCTGGTGGCCGCCGAGGATGTGGAGATCCAGCCGCTCATCGTGCTGAACAAGGTCGATATGCTGGATGACGCGGCGCGCAAGCGCATCGAGCGCCAGCTCGAACCCTATCGCAAGCTTGGCTATCAGGTGATCCTGGTGAGCTGCGAGAGCGGCGAAGGGCTCGACGAGCTCAAGGCCCAGTTCGAAGGCAAGATCAGCATCTTCGTCGGCCAGTCAGGGGTGGGCAAATCCTCGCTCACCAACGCCCTGATGCCGGGGCTGGATGTGCTCACCGGCGAGATCTCCGAAAACTCGGGGCTCGGCCAGCACACCACTACCACGGCGCGACTGTACCACTTCCCGAGCGGCGGCGATCTGATCGACTCCCCGGGGATCCGCGAGTTCGCCCTCTGGCATCTGGAAGCCGATCGCATCACCTGGTGCTTTATCGAGTTTCGTGACTATCTGGGTGGCTGCAAGTTCCGCGACTGCACCCACAAAGACGATCCCGGCTGTGCCCTGCGGGCGGCAGTCGACAGTGGCGCTATCAGCGCCGATCGCTTCCACAACTATCACCGCATCCTGGAAACCATGCAGGAAGCCCGTCACGGTCGCCAACAGGCGCGCCTGTGACCCTAATAAACCTACGTTGATGATGAACATGAGCATTACTGACAACCTGAAAATTGCCGGTCAATACTGTCTGCCCAAGCACGCCCTCTCCCGTCTGATCGGCAAATTTGCCGCCGCCGAAGCGGGTAACATCACCACTAAGGTGATCGAGGCCTTTATCAAGCAGTATCAGGTCGATATGAGCGAGGCGCTGCACGAGAGTCCGGCCCACTACAAGAGCTTCAACGCCTTCTTCACCCGCGAGCTCAAGCCCGGCATCCGCCCGGTGGTTGACGATGCCATGACTCTGGCACTGCCGGTAGATGGCACCGTCAGCCAGCTCGGCCCCATCCAGCAGGGCCGCATCATTCAGGCCAAGGGCCACGACTACAGCGCCCGCGAGCTGCTGGGTGGCTATGAGGATCTGGTTGCGCCGTTCAAGGATGGCGACTTTGCCACCATCTATCTGGCGCCCAAGGATTACCACCGCATCCATATGCCGCTGGACGGCGTGCTGGAGAGCATGGTGTTCGTGCCGGGGGATCTCTTCTCCGTCAACCCGCTCACCGCCGAGAACGTGCCGAACCTGTTTGCCCGCAACGAGCGGGTGGTGGCCACCTTCCGCACCCCGCACGGCCCGATGGCGCTGGTGCTGGTCGGCGCCACTATCGTCGCAAGTATCGAGACCATCTGGGCTGGCAACATTGCGCCGACCAAAGAGAAGAAGGTGGTGCGCTGGGACTACAGCGGCGACGAGGCCATCACCCTGCAGAAAGGCGCCGAGATGGGCCTGTTCAAGCTGGGCAGCACAGTCGTCTGCCTGTTTGGCCCGGGCATGCTGGCCGGGTTCGAACCCCATCTGGCCAACGGGGTCACCACCCGCATGGGTCAACCCTTTGCCAAGCTGGCGGAGCAGGCATGAGCGCAGAACAGCCGACCCCGGCGCAGAAAAACAACCCACTACACGGGCTGACTCTGGAAGCCATCGTCACCGCGCTGGTCGAACACTATGGCTGGGAAGAGCTGGGGCAGCAGATCAATATCCGCTGCTTCACCGATAATCCCAGCATCAAGTCCAGCCTGAAGTTCTTGCGCAAGACCCCCTGGGCTCGGGAGAAGGTCGAAAGCCTCTATCTGTATGTGCAACGCAAGCAGACCAAACAGAAAGGCTCCGACAGTGTTTAAATCCGGCCTGACATCCCTGCGCAAGACGCACAGAGCTCGGGAGAAGGTCGAAAGCCTCTACCTCTACGTCCAGCGCAAGCAAGCCAAATCGAAGAAGGAAGGGCAAGATGGCCTTTAAGATTACGTACACCTATAAAAAACAGGCCAAAGAGATCGGCTACGCGAACGACAAGTTCCGCAGCATCTACGACGCCATCGCCGCTGCTGAAGGGCTGGATCTCACCAGTTTTCACGCCATGGAGGCCCAGCTGGCTCAGGTTTGTCGCCGTGACAAGAAAAGCGTGAAGGATTACCAGGAGAACTACTTCAAAGAGTTGGGTTTCTCCAACATCGTCATTGAGCGGGATCTGCAGGAGTAACCATGCGCACCTTGACTCTGATGGCCGCCTCTCTGCTGCTGGCGGCATGCAGTACCCCGGAGCAACATCTGGTTGGCAGCGATCGCGACAGCCACGGCTGTATCGGCAGTGCGGGCTATCAGTGGTCAGCGCTGACTGGCAAATGTGTGCGCCTGTTTGAAGAGGGTATCCGGCTCAATCCAACCGACACCAGCCAGACCAGCAGCGCCTTCGTGCTGTTCAACGCCGACCAGACGCAGTCCGAACTGCATCTGCCAAGCGGCGAGCAGCACCTGCTGACCCGTCAAGGTGCGGAGGGCAACTGGTCGTGGCAGGGCAGCGGCTACACCCTCTTTATCTGGAAGGGTTATGTGCTCAAGTCCGGTGACAAGGTGCTCTATCACGGGGAATAACCCCGAGGGATAGCGCACTGCGTGGTATCGGTGCGATACACGCGAACAAAAATGCCGACCCTGTGGTCGGCATTTTTGTATCTGACACAACCGGTTATCAGGCGCGGCTGAGGTAATCCGCCTGCCCCACCCACTTGTAGCTGGTGAGCTCGGTCAGCCCCATGGGGCCACGGGCGTGCAGCATCTGGGTCGACACCGCCACCTCGGCCCCCAGCCCAAACTGGCCGCCATCGGTGAAACGGGTGGAGGCGTTCACATAGACCGCCGCCGAACCGGCCCCGTTGATGAAACGCTCGGCGTTGGCCAGATCGTTGGTCAGGATGGCATCGGAGTGGCCGGCGTTGTGCTCGCGCATATGGGCCAGCGCCTCGTTCACATCCGCTACCAGCTTGACCCCCAGGGTCAGACCCAGCCACTCGGTATCGAAATCCTCCGGCCCCGCCTCGCACAGGTTGTCGGCACCCGCCAGCAGCGTCATGGCGTTGGGCGCGGCCACCAGCGTCACCTTGCGCTCGTTCATCAGCGTCACCAGCTGCGGCAGGAAGGTGGCTGCCACCTTCTCGTGCACCAGCAGGGTATCGAGGGCATTGCAGGCGGAGGGGCGTTGTACCTTGGCGTTGTCGATAACCGCCAGAGAGCGCACCAGATCTGCACTCTCGTCGACGAAGATATGGCTGATACCGAACCCGCCGATGATGACCGGGATGGAGCTGTTCTCCTTGCACATCTTGTGCAAGCCGGCACCACCGCGCGGGATAATCATGTCCACATAGCGGTCGAGGCGCAGCAACTCGCCAACCAGCGCCCGATCCGGGTTGTCGATGTACTGCACCGCCGCCTCGGGCAGACCGGAGGCCGCCAAGGCATGCTGAATTACACGCACCAGCTCCAGATTGGAGTGGAAGGTCTCGCGCCCGCCGCGCAGTATGCTGGCATTGCCAGTCTTGAGGCAGAGGCTGGCGATATCGATGGTGACGTTGGGGCGCGCCTCGTAGATGACGCCGATAACCCCGATGGGCACCCGACGACGGGAGAGGCGCAGGCCATTTTCCAGCACCCGGCTATCCATTTCGGCACCGACCGGATCGTCCAGCGTGATCACCTTGCGCACATCCGACACAATCCCGGCCAACCGAGCCGGATTGAGCAGCAGGCGATCCAGCATGGCTTCTGACAAGCCAGCCTCACGGCCGGCGGCAATATCTTTCGCGTTGGCTGCGAGGATCTGTTCACTGCGCGCCTCCAGCTCGTCGGCGATGGCGGCCAGCGCCCGATGCTTCTGCGCCGTGCTGACGGTGCCAAGCTGATAGGCGGCTTCACGGGCCGCCTGCCCCATTTTCTCCAGACTCATCTCGGTTCCCTTTTGTTCATGCCGTGCCGCCCTGATTAGAGCAGCACCATATCGTCTCGATGGATGGCTACTGAACCATATCCATAGCCCAGTACCTGCTCAATCTGATCCGAGTGGACGCCACGCAGCTTCTCCAGCTCCAGATGGTCGTAACGGCAGATACCGCGCGCCAGCTCAGCGCCCTTGGGATCAAGAATGCGCACCACATCGCCCCGAATGAAGTCGCCCTTGACCGCAACGATCCCCTTGGGCAGCAGGCTGGAGCCTTTTTCCTTCATGGCGGCCACTGCGCCCTGATCCACATGCACTTCGCCGTGAGGCGGTGGGCCTGCCAGGATCCAGCTCTTGCGCCCTTCCAGCGGGGACGCCAGCGCCGGGAACAAGGTGCCAATCCGCTCGCCCTTGGCGAGACGGCCGATCACCTCCGGCATCTGGCCGGTCGCAATCACCACGTTGACGCCGGCGCGACGTGCCACATCGGCCGCCTGCAGCTTGGTGGCCATACCGCCGGTACCGAGGCCGCTGACACTGTCACCTGCCAGCGAGCGCAGGGTATCGTCGATGGTTTGCACCTCTTCAATAAGCTGGGCATCGGGATTGGTGCGCGGATCGGCGGTAAAGAGCCCCTTCTGGTCAGTCAGCAGGATCAGTAGATCCGCATCCGCCAGGATGGCGGCACGGGCGGAGAGGTTGTCATTGTCACCGACCTTGATCTCGGCGGTCGCCACCGCATCGTTTTCGTTGATGACCGGAATAATGCGGTGATCGAGCAGGGTGCGCATGGTGTCGCGGGCGTTGAGGTAACGCTCCCGATCTTCCAGATCGGCGCGGGTCAGCAGCATCTGGCCGATATGCAGACCGTAGAGGTTGAACAGATCCTGCCATACCCGAATAAGCTGGGTCTGACCAACCGCCGCCAGCATCTGCTTGTTGGGCAGGGTTGGCGCCAGTGGCGGGTGACCCAGATGTTCACGCCCGGCGGCGATAGCCCCTGATGTGACGACCACGACCCGATGGCCGTGACGGTGCAAGGCCGCACACTGTCTGACCAGCTCGACCATATGGGCACGATTGAGCTGGGAAGACCCCCCTGTGAGCACGCTGGTGCCCAACTTGACGACTATGGTTCTGTTTTCCATGGGAGCATAAAGGCTAAAAAAGTAAGGAATATCTTTATACCCACGGCCATGGTGCCCTGCAAGGCAATTAACGCCGGGGTGAGGAGATGGGGCAAAGGCCCGAATGATTGCGGTCGGAAGGGGAGATGGCTGACTGATGGCCCGGCAAGCAGCGGGGTGCTGCTCGCCGGGCATCAGGGATCAGGCGGCGGTCACGGTCAACTCATTGGTGACCTGATCCGCTGGCGCTAACTGGCACTCCAGTGCCGTCAGTTTGTCGCTGATGAGCTTGTAGAAACGGTTGAGGGTCCGCTCTACTTCTACCTGGTGCTTCTTGGGGATCGGCTTGTCCAGCCACTCGCCATCAGCATTGTAGAAACCGAACTGATAGTGGTAACGGAAATGGTGATCGTCCTGCTCCAACACCAGCCACCAGCCCCAGAACTCCCGTTTGTCCGGCGCCGGCTTGGCGCTGACGCAAACCGACAGGCAATCGAAACGATAACGCCCCTCTTCGCAGAGATCTTCGCGCAAATAGGGGCCAATGGCAGCAAACTGCCGCAGCAGTCGCTTGTAGGTCACTCTTTCAGACATGTTAACCTCCCTGTTAAACAAGCCGCGCCACCTCGGGATGACGTCAGTTCTTTAGCGCAATGTCAGGTACACAAATGCTGTTTCAGCCACTCGACGATTTCGTCCAGCGCCTTGTCATACACCTCCAGCAAAGGCTGTTTGTCGAAAACGATGGCCTTACCGTTACGACTGGCCGCCGCCAATGCCCGTACATCCTGCTCGGGACAAATAAAATCTCGCTTGTGTCCAATACTCAATATTGGCACTGAGGTGCGAGTCCCCAGTAATCCTTGTGTTTTCAGTGAAAATACCTGGCACTTGGTGCGCATGCCGTCCCACTGGGCCGCATCGGCCCCCAACCGGTTGGCCAGACTGTCCCGCATCATGCGCGGACACTTGGCAAACAGCTCCTGATTGGTAAACACCTGATTGACACCGGCGCCGACACAGACCACGGTCCGCAGCTTGAAGGGTTCGATAAAGGCCAATCTGGCGGCGATATTGCCCGCCAGACGCATCCCCACCATGGCAATACGCTGATGATCGACCCAGGCCACTTCGGAGAGGTAGTGCAGCACCGCCTGATGGAGACGGCTGGTATCCTGCACCAGCGGCCAATGCTCGGCATAACCGACCCCGGGCATGTCGAGGGAGAGCATGCCGATGCCGTTGGGCTCGAGCCGCTTGAGATAGAAGTTGAGGAAATCGAGCTGCAGCGAGTCGATGCCGCCGCTGATGATCACCAACGGCACCGGTTTGTCGGTGGTAGGCAGGTGGAGATAACCCTGAATATGCTTGCCGCGAAAGGGCACCTGGATCTCTTTGAGCGGCACCTTGAACAGCCGACCCGCCTCGCGATAGGCCATGTTGCCGAGCAGTTGGGCCTGATCCGCCAGCTCATCGTCCTTGAGATGGGGATAGCTGGCGATGGAGTAGTAGCGCACCGCCTTGAGCAGCAGCTTCAGGGCGCCAGCGGCATCCCCCTGCTCGCGCAGTTCGCGGCCCTGCTTGAAATAGTTGCCAGCCACCTGGCTCCACTCGTAGATCCAGTTGCCGGGCACATAGCCCTTGATGGTATCGAGATAGCAGTCATGGGTGCGCTCGCCGGTCGCCATGGCGATGCGGGCCAGGATCTGCTCCACCTCGATGGGATCTGCCCCCTGCCAGGCCCAGGATGGGCGGCGCAGCAGGCGATACCAGCTCTTTGACATGGAGCCATCGATAAACATCTCGTCTGACGCGGCCTCCGCCAGATCAGCCGCACTGGAGTTGGAGATCTCGGATGTTTCCAATACCTTCTTGACGCGGGTAAAGAGCTGTTCGGTCAGGTTTAGGTCGTCGTTCAAGTCCAAGATAATGTCTCATTCATATCAGGCAATGGCCCATCTTAACCACTTTTAGCGCCACTCAGCCACCCCGCAACAGATTGATAGACAAAAAACAGGGCTCCTAATTGGAGCCCTGTGAAACCATTAAAGCCGGTTGCGGCCAATGGACGCGGTGAGCGTCACATCACAATTCCGTTACTTTTCGTCGCAGATCGGTGTAGCGAACTCCAGCGCCATATCCCACGGCTGTTCGATCCAGGTATCCTGCGGGATCGCCACTTCGAAATCGTCCAGCAGCGCTTCGCCCATCGGCTTGGCGAAAATCGCGATGAACTTGGCTTTCGGGTAGAGCTCGCGGATCGCCTTGGCGGTGGTGCCGGTGTCCACCAGATCTTCCACCACCAGCCAGCCTTCGCCGTCACCGGCGGTGGTCGCGCCCTTCACGACCACCAGCTCACGCTGGCTGTCGTGGTCATAGCTGGAGATGCAGAGGGTTTCCACATTACGAATGCCAAGTTCACGGGCCATCAGGGCTGCGGGCACCAGACCACCGCGGCTGACCGCGATGATACCTTTCCACTGGCTGACAGGCAGCTGACGACGGGCCAGACGGCGAGCTTCACGTTGCAGGTTGTCCCACGACACATAGAACTTTTTCGGCATGTTATCGATCTCAAATAGTTATTTAAAAACAAAAACTTAAAATAATGACATCCGCAATTTTCCCTGCAAATGCCAGTAAATGGCGGCCCTTGCCAGACTGAATTCAGATTGCACGTCGGCTGCCTCAGGGCTGAGCCTCGGCAGCAAATCTGATAACAATGGAAGCAAGATGGGCGTATCCGGCGATCGGTTAGAAGAAGTGTCCAAACCGCGGACAGGCTGTTGGGCCGATATGATAGCACCGTTTACAGAGAAAAAGCCTGGCAAACGTATGCCAAAAACAGGAAAAATCGACATCACCCTCTCCATTCGACACACCTTAAGAGCCAAACGACCAACCTGCCGTCCCAGCTGCCGAGCCCAAATGGGCTGTGAGGCAAATCGCAGATAAAAAAATAGCAGGGGGAGGATTTACCTCACGCACCTGCTGCTTTCTCGCCTCTGCCTGGTTGGGCAGCTCGTCTTAGCGACGAGTGACGAAGGGGTTAGGGTAGCTGAAACCCTGGGTATACAAAGAAGGGGCAAACCAATAGGTTGAGTTGCTGCCTGGCATATTGAAACTCCTGATTGCTTAACAAGTTACGTACCTTTATGCGGGCTCAAATCCTTGAACAAACACTCGGTTCCATGGAGGCGCACTTGCTTTGCTTCGGTTCCCTGGAGGCTTTCATCGTCATCCTGACCGGTGGCGAACCACGGGAGCTAATTTACCAGTCGGCGCGTTAAATTCAATATTTTTGAGAGGTGGATCACATAATTTCTTTTCTATCGGCCAGCATCGTCCGAACCTGACGATCGTACTGCCTGATTGCCATCAGGCCAGCATAACCTGCCTGCGATTTGCGCTGATTGCTCACATTTTTATGTGATTGACTGTATTATCGTTACCCTCTTCCTCGGCCCGCTGATTGGGCCCTGTTTATTCCGTGCTGGTAAGGAGTCCCGACGTGGCACAGCTTAGCTCTCTCTCTCCCAAACTGATTTGGCATTTCTTCGAACAGATCTGCTCCATTCCCCACCCTTCCAAGCATGAAGCCAAACTGAGCGCCTGGATCATCCAATGGGCCCAAGGGGAAGGTCTGGCGGTCAAGCAGGACAAGGTCGGTAACATCATTATCAAGAAACCGGCCACCCCGGGGATGGAAAATCGCAAAGTCGTGGTGCTGCAAGCGCACATCGACATGGTGCCGCAGGCCAACTCCGACACCCAGCACGACTTCACGACCGACCCCATCGATGCCTATGTGGATGGCGAGTGGGTCACTGCCCGTGGCACCACCCTGGGTGCCGACAACGGCATCGGTATGGCCGGTTGCCTGGCGGTGCTGGCTGACAAGACCATCAAGCACGGCCCGCTGGAAGTGCTGCTGACCACTGACGAAGAGACCGGTATGACCGGCGCTTTCGGTCTGGAAGCGGGCTGGCTGGAAGGCGAAATTCTGCTCAACACCGACTCCGAAGAGGATGGCGAGGTCTACATGGGCTGCGCTGGCGGTGTAGATGCCAATATCCGCTTCCCGCTCGAGCTGGTTGACGTGAGTGAAGGCGAAGCGCTTGAGCTGGCGGTCAAAGGGCTGCGTGGTGGCCACTCCGGTTGCGACATCCATCGCGGTCGTGGCAACGCCAACAAGCTGCTGGTGCGCCTGCTCAAAGCAGCCGAACCGCTGGGTATCCGTCTGGCCGAGATCCACGGTGGCACCCTGCGCAACGCCATCCCGCGCGAAGCCCGTGCCACCCTGCTGGTGCCTGCGGCCAGCGTGAGCGAGTTCAATGCGCTGGTTGACCGCTACACCGGTATCTACCAGACCGAACTGGCCGCCACCGAGCCGAACCTGACCGTGCTGGTCAACAACGCCGCCAAACCGGCCAAGCTGATGAGCGTCTCCCTGCAGCAGCGCCTGCTGGATGCCCTGATGGCCTGCCCGAACGGCGTGATGCGTATGAGCGATGCCATGCCCGGCGTGACCGAAACCTCCACCAACCTGGGGGTCATTAAGACGCAAGATGGCGAAGTGTACGTCCAGTGCCTGATCCGCTCCCTGATCGACTCCGGCCGCGAGAGCATCGAGCAGATGACCCGCTCCCTGTTCACCCTGGCGGGCGCCAGCTGCGAATTCACCGGTGCCTATCCGGGTTGGGCGCCGAACGTGGACTCCCCCGTCATGGCGCTGGTGCGGAGCAGCTACCAATCGCTGTTTGGCACCATGCCCAACGTCATGGTGATCCACGCCGGCCTCGAGTGCGGTCTGTTCAAGAGCGCCTATCCGGAGTGGGACATGGTCTCCTTCGGCCCGACCATCCGCGGTGCCCACTCCCCTGACGAGAAGGTACATATCCCGGCGGTCGAGCGTTTCTGGCAGTTGCTGGTACACGTGCTGGAAGCCATTCCGGCCAAGTAAGCCAGCCCTGATTAAACGCCAAAACAAAAGCCCCGCACTGCTGCGGGGCTTTTTATTGTCAGTTGTGCTGGTCAGCGTGGCTTTTGCGCTTAACGAATGCCGCGTGCCTCGCGGATCCACTCCCAGGCTTGCTGGATCTCCTGGGTCTTCTCCTTGGCCATCTCCATCATCTCCGGCGGCAGCCCTTTGGCGGCCAGCTTGTCCGGGTGATGCTTGCTCATCTCCTTGCGGTAGGCGCGCTTGATATCCTGATCGCTGTCACTCTCGCTCACCCCCAGCAACTGGTAGGCATTCTTGAGGCGATCCGCAGAGGGTGCCGCCTGCCGATACTGCTGGCCACCGGAATGGCCTCCCTGATACTGGCCATGGGCCTGATTGAAGAAGTTCATCTGCGCTTCGGCCATCGCCAGAATGCGGGCCAGCTCGATGCGGCTGAACCCCAGCTCGTCGGCGATGGTATGAAGAATGGCGCGCTCGCCCTCCTCTACCCGCCCGTCGGCAAAAGCGGCCTGCAGTTGTACTTCCAGAAAGAAGCGCAGAATGTCGCGCTGCCCGAGGCTGGCGCGACGAAACTCGGCCAGGGTCTCGCGCAGCGGGAAGTCGGCCTCTTTACCGAGACGAAACGACTCCTGCGCCCGGGCACGCTGATCACCGGCCAGCCGCATCCGATCCATCAGGTTGGAGGCAACCCGGATCTCCTGCTCGGTCACCTGACCGCTGGACTTGGCGATGTGGCCCATCACCGAGAAGGTGGCATGAAAGAAGACGGCTTGCTGTGCCTGACTCGGGCCGCGACGAAACGCCCCCTGCAGCCCCATGCCTCGGTCGAAACGGTGGCCAATCCACAGGCCAATCAGGGCGCCGATGATATTGCCGAGCAGAAAGCCGAAGAAGGCGCCCAGCACCTTACCCCAAATACGCATGGTTCAAGACCTCTTGAAGTTAATGAGTGCGGGCCTGGAGCTGGTCATCCAGCTCGCGCAGTCGATCGACCGTGCCGATATCGCGCCACTCGCCAGCGAGCAGGCTGCCGCCCACCCGCCCTTGCGCCATCCAGTCACGCAGCAGCGGCGCCAGTTTGCGGGCACCGCCAGCGAGACCGGCAAAGGCCGCCGGATCATATAGTCCGACCCCACTGAAGGTAAACGCTGGCGTATCCACGACTCGCCCGGCTTGCAGGGCAAAGTCCCCGCTCGGGTGCTGGGGCGGATTGGGCGCCAGCCAGAGGTGGACCAGATCCCCGCCAAGGGGCTGACTGACCAGTGTGTGATAATCGAGATCGAGCCAGGTATCGCCGTTGATCACCAGAAAAGGGGCTACGCCCAGCAGTGGCAGCGCCTGCACGATGCCACCCGCGGTCTCCAGCGCACTCTCCTCGGCTGACCAGTGGATGGTCACCCCAAGCGCACTGCCATCACCAAGGCTCTCGACCAGCTTGTGGCCGAGCCAGGCGTGGTTGATGACCAGCTCGGTCACGCCAGCTGACTTCAACTTTTCGATATGGTGGACGATGAGCGGCTTGCCCCCCACCGCCAGCAGCGGCTTGGGCAGCAGGTCGGTCAGCGGGCGCATCCGCTCGCCACGGCCAGCGGCCAGGATCATCGCTTTCATGGTTTCACTCCGGCGTTGGCCATCCCGGGCAACACCACCTGCTCCAACCACTGCCCAAAACGGGCCAGTACCGGATAGGCGCTACCGTGAGTGCGACAGACATCCACCACGTAGCCGAGGGTGCGGGGAATATCCTTGAGATAACCGGACTTGCCATCGCGATGATAGAGCCGGGTGAAGATCCCGGCCGCTTTGAGGTGGCGCTGCATGCCGGTCAGGTCGGCATCACGACGGAAACTGGCATAATCGAGCTCGCCAAGCAGACCCGCCTGTTGCAGAGTGGCAAAACCGTGGCGCATCCCTTCATCGATCACCTCGTCCGGCCAGCGCACATAGCAATCTTTGAGCAGGGAAACGAGGTCATAGGTGAGCGGCCCGATGACCATATCCTGAAAATCGATGATGGCAAGGGTGCTGCTCTCGGGGGTATCACCGCCACACACCATCAGATTGCGACTGTGGAAATCCCGGTGCATCACCCCCTGCGGCTGGGCCAGATTGCAGGCGGTGAGGCAGGCAAAGGTCTCGTCCAGCAACTGCTGCTCTTCATCGCTCAGGGTCAGTTGCAGATGATGGCCAAGCAGCCACTCGGGGAAAATGCTGTTCTCCCGCGCCATAAAAGCCGCATCAAAGGGCTCAAG
This sequence comes from Aeromonas veronii, assembly GCA_041319085.1. Lineage (NCBI taxonomy): Bacteria > Pseudomonadati > Pseudomonadota > Gammaproteobacteria > Aeromonadales > Aeromonadaceae > Aeromonas > Aeromonas veronii. The sequence goes on from CP101033.1 coordinate 3,392,771, forward strand.
CGTCAGATCGACCGACCCCAGGCGGGGCAGCAAATCAATCGCCTTGCTGTACCAGGCCAGCACATTGTGCTCATTCAGGCAGCTGATCAGCTGGGTATCGCCCAGGTCACTGACCGCCAGCAAACCCTGTTCGTAGTCCACCGCCTTCACCTCTGGCGCCAGCAGCTGACGCGCCTGCAAGGCGGCAGCGTTACGAACAAACTCATGATTTTTTTCGGTTTTAGGATTGGCATCCACCCACACCAGACCACCACCACGAGCGTAGCGGCGGAAGCTGGCATCACCGGAAATGAGGGTCAACTGAAGATTGGCATCACCGGAAATACGGCGTGCCCACTGCAATAGCAGGGAATCGCGATCGTGCATAAGTAGAGGACCAAGGTGGAAAGCAGCACTTGGCTGTTAGCCCTGGCCGCAATAATGCTTTATCATTGCCGGCTAACATAAAGCAATGACATGCAATGTCAACTCGATGAAACCTGTCGTAAAATGCATGCCTTGGATCAACCGTATCTATCACGGATTGCACGAGTCTTTCACATGACAAAATGGACACTGGGGTGCCGCTATCCCATCGCCCTGACTATCAGCCTGGCCCCCGCACTCACCTCTATGATGGTGCAGGCGGCCCCGTTCGAAGCGCCGCCAGCCACCGGCATTCTCGATAGTCTCTGCTATGACTATGTTCCCAAGATAGAGAAGCCTGCATCGGGCCAGGATGCCAACGCGCAACCGGTCGAGGTTGATGCCGACCGTCTCGAGGCCAAACAGGGCGGCACCGCCGTCTATCAAGGCGACGTCAAGGTTCGTCAGGGGGTTCGCAAGTTTGACTCCGACTATGCCCAGCTCGACCAGAAGAGCCGGGATGTCATCGCCATCGGCAACATCTATTACAACGACGGTCAGGTGACCGTCACCAGCGACAAGACCCTTAAATCGAACCTGGATACCAAGAATTCCGAACTGGAAGAGGGCAAGTATCAGGTGCATGGCTCACCGGTACGCGGCTTTGCCAAACGCGTGGTGATGACCAACAACAACCAGAACATCACCATGGAGGGGGCCCAGTACACCACCTGCCCCCCCGGTCAGGAAGTGTGGACCCTCAAGGCGGGCAGCATCGACATCGACCAGAAAGAGGTGTTTGGCGAGGCGTGGAACGCCAGCCTCTGGCTCTATGACTACCCGGTGTTCTACTTCCCCTATATCAACTTCCCCATAAAGGATGAGCGGAAGACCGGCTTGCTCTATCCGGGCTATACCCAGAGTTCCAGTAACGGTCTGGAGATCACCCAGCCCTTCTACTGGAACATTGCCCCCAACTACGATGCCACCATCACCTCGCGCTTTATGGACAAACGCGGCCTGATGGAGCAGGTGGAGTTCCGCTATATGCCGGACCCCGCCCACGCCGGCACCCTCTACTTTGAAAATCTGGCGGATGACAAGCAGTACAACGAAACGCCGAGCCTCAACCAGGCCATGTCCAATGGCCACCGCTACCTGATGAACGTCCGTCACGGCTCCGCCCTGATGGATGGCGCCCTGCGTTTGGGCATCGACTACACCCAGGTGCGGGACAAGGATTACAACTACTTCAACGACTTCAGCCCGCCAGTGGGCACCCAGGTCGACAGTCAGTTGCAGCAATCCTTTACTGCCGGCTACTACCAGCGCAACTGGAACCTTACCTCCGAGGTGCGCCGCTACCAGATCCTGATTGCGGGTGCACAGCTCCCCCACGAGATGCTGCCGCGTATCGACTACAACTACTACCAGCAAGGCAAGTGGTTCGATCTGGCCTGGAACAGCGAGCTGACCAAGTTTGGCTATGACAGTGGTAACGCTAACGCCCAGCAGGCCGGTGAACGCTATACCTCCACCCGTCTGCATCTGGCACCGACCCTGACCGTGCCGCTGGTGGATGCACCGGGTTACTACCTGACCAGTCAGTACAAGCTGATGTTTACCTCCTATAACCAGGAGGTACCCGATAATCTGGTTAGCCAGGACCGCAGCCGCTTCACTGATGCAGACAGCAAACAGCTAACCCTGAAAGAGGGCACCATTACCCGCACCCTTCCCTCTTTCCGCCTCAAGGGGGGCCTCAACTTTGATCGCTCGGTTGACTGGTATGATGGCAAGGGGACCCAGACCCTGGAGCCCGAGTTCCAGTACCTCTATGTGCCCTATCGGGATCAGAGTGAGATCGGGATCTACGACTCCACCACCACCCGTCAGGACTACTACAGCCTGTTCAGCGATCGCCGCTTTGCCGGTCTCGACCGCATCAGCGATGCCAACCGGGTTACCGCTGGCCTGACCAGCCGGGTCTATGACAATGCGGGTGATGAACGATTGCGTTTGGCGGTAGCCCAAGCCTTTGAAGTGACACCACCCAAGGTGCGTCTCTACCCGTCCGATCCGAAAAGTACCAACGCCCGCTCGCTGCTCTCGTTTGAGGGGGATGCCCGGATCACCGATGAGTGGTTTGCCCACGCGGGGACCCAGTACGACACCTCCGAGGGGGAATTTACGGCGGGCAACGGGGCGGTCGAATACCGGGCCGGCAAGCTGACCACCCAGGTCAACTACCGCTACATCAAGGACGGTAATAGAAACTACAACAACACAGCGTTGACCGAGGATTTGGACCAGGCGGGTCTGGTGATGATGGCGCCGCTCGCCGATCAGTGGCAGATGTATGGCGGTTACTACCGTGATATCAAGCAGGATGTGAACATTGACCGCAAGATCGGTGTCAAATACGACTCCTGCTGCTGGAGCATCAACATGAGCCTGGAGTGGCACAACCAGCCAGACAACGTCACCCTGAAGCCCACTTCGGAAAAAGTCATTGGTCTGCAGTTTGAAATGAAGGGACTTGGCAGCGTGGGTACCGGTGGCCGCAGTGTCACCATGGATACCGAGCTGCTGCCCTATGTTCGCCCGTTTAATCTGAAAGGCCAGCAATGATGCTGGCCCAGCCTTGAGAGATGGATATGAAAAAGACCCTGATTGCCCTGCTGACCGCGGGAATGTTCGGCGCCATGAGCCAGGCCGCACTGGCTGCGCCCGAGCTGATGGACAAGGTGCTGGCCGTGGTCAACAAGGACGTGGTGCTGTCCAGCCAACAGGACGCACTGGTCAACAAGGTAAAACTCTCCGCCCAAGAGAGCGGCCAGTCCCTGCCTGACGACGCCACCCTGCGCAAACAGGCGCTGGATCGTCTGATCCAGGAGAGCCTGCAACTGCAACTGGCGGATCGCCAGGGGCTGAAGATCAGCGATACCCAGCTGGAACAGGCTATTCAGGGCATCGCCGCCGACAACAAGATGACCCTGGATCAGCTGCGCGCCCAGCTCGCCCGTGAAGGGATGACCTATGCCCAGTATCGGGAAGAGGTGCGCCGCGAGATCCTGATGAACGAGGTGCGCCGCAATCAGGTACGCCGCCGTATCAACATCTCCGAGCAGGAGGTGAAGCAGGTGGTGGAGATCCTGAAGAAACAGGGTCAACAGCAGGATCAATACCACGTCGGTCATATCCAGATTGCCCTGCCGGACAACCCCACCGCCGCCCAGCTGGATGCCGCCAAGAGCAAGATCGAGCGCATTCTGGCTGCCCTCAAGCAAGGTGCCGACTTCCGCAAACTGGCCATTGCCGAGAGTAACGGTCCCAAGGCGCTGGAAGGGGGTGACTGGGGCTGGATGAGCCCGCAAGAGATGCCCACCCTGATGGCCGAAGCGGTACAGGGAGCCAAGAAGGGCGACATCGTCGGCCCGCTGCGCTCCGGCGCCGGCCTGCACATCGTCAAGGTATTTGACACCAAGGGTCAGCAGCAGGTGATGCAGACCGAGGTGAAGGCCCGCCACATCCTGATCAAGCCCTCCATCATCCTGAGCGAAGAGAAAGCCAAGGGGATGCTGGATGGTATTCTGCACGACATCAAGAGCGGCAAGGCCAACTTCGCCAGCATGGCGGAGAAGTACTCCGAAGATCCGGGCTCTGCGGTGCAGGGTGGCGAACTGGGCTGGTCTGATCCCAACGTCTATGTGCCGGAGTTCCGTGACATGGTCAACCGCCTGCAACCGGGCCAGATCAGTGCTCCGTTCCGCACCTCTCACGGCTGGCACATCGTGCAGGTGGAAGATCGCCGCAGCCAGGATGCCACCGACAAGGCTCAGGAGCAGCGCGCCTACCAGCTGATTTACAACCGCCGCTTCGTGGAAGAGTCCCAGGCGTGGCTGGATGAGCTGCGTGACGAGGCTTACATCCAAATCGAAGGCGCTGGGAGCTGATGAGCTGCCGTCGCCTTGCCGTTACCCCGGGCGAACCGGCCGGGATCGGTCCGGATCTGGTGCTGCAGATTGCCCAGCAGGATTGGCCCCACCAGTTGGTGGTGATCGCCGATCCGGCGCTGCTGCGCGAGCGGGCCGCCCTGTTGGGGCTGTCCATCGAGCTTGAGCTCTATGAAGCCGCCGCCCCTGCCCATCCGCAGCGGGCGGGCACCCTGACCGTCTGTCCGATCCCCCTCGGCGCCCCCGTGGTGCCGGGCGAGCTCAGCGAAGGCAATGGCGCCTATGTGCTGGCGACCCTGCAGCGCGCCTGCGATGGCAACATGAGCGGCGAATTTGCCGCCGTGGTGACCGGACCGGTGCACAAGGGGATCATCAATCAGGCCGGGGTCTCGTTCAGCGGCCACACCGAGTTCTTTGCCCAGCAGTCGGGCACCGCCGATGTGGTGATGATGCTGGCAACCGAGGGGCTGCGGGTCGCGCTGGCGACCACCCATATTCCGCTGGCCTATGTGGCAATGGCCATCACCGAGGATCGCCTCGGTAAGGTGATCCGGATCCTCAACGAGGATCTCGCCACCAAATTTGGCATCGCCAAACCCCGTATTTACGTCTGCGGCCTCAACCCCCATGCCGGGGAAGGTGGCCATCTCGGACGTGAAGAGATTGACGTGATCGAACCCGCTCTGGCCACCCTGCGCCAAGAGGGAATCGATCTGGTCGGCCCCCTGCCAGCTGACACCCTGTTCCAGGAGAAATACCTCAAGGATGCGGATGCGGTACTCGCCATGTACCACGACCAGGGGCTGCCTGTGCTCAAATACAAGGGCTTCGGCAGTTCGGTCAATATCACCCTGGGGCTTCCCTTCATCCGCACTTCGGTGGATCACGGCACCGCGCTGGATCTGGCAGGCAAGGGCCTGGCGGATTCGGGCAGCCTGATCACCGCGATTAACCACGCCATCAAGATGGTAGAGAAAATAAGATATGAGCAGTAAGGTGCAGAGCAATAAGGTGCACATGGGCCACACGGCCCGTAAGCGTTTCGGTCAGAACTTCTTGCACGACCGCTATGTGATCGACCAGATCGTCGCCGCCATCAACCCGCAGCCGGGTCAGAATCTGGTGGAGATCGGTCCGGGTCTGGCCGCGCTGACCGAACCGGTCGCCTCCCAGATGGACAAGATGACCGTGGTCGAACTTGACCGGGACCTGGCCGCTCGCCTGCGCGAGCACCCGACCCTCAAGGACAAACTGACCGTCATCGAAGCGGATGCCATGCGTTTTGACTTCGGCACTCTGATGGGTGAAGGCAAGCCGCCGCTGCGCATCTTCGGCAACCTGCCCTACAACATCTCCACCCCGCTCATCTTCCACCTGTGCGAATTTGCCGACCGGGTTGAAGACATGCACTTCATGCTGCAAAAAGAGGTGGTATTGCGGATGTGTGCCGGCCCGGGCAGCAAGGCCTATGGTCGTCTGAGCGTCATGGTGCAGTACTACTGCCAGGTTGTGCCAGTGCTGGAAGTGGGCCCGGGCGCCTTCAAACCGGCGCCGAAAGTGGACTCTGCCGTGGTACGCCTGATCCCGCACAAGAACCCGACTCTGGTCGCGAAAGACATGCGCTGCCTGAGCCGCGTCTGCACCGAGGGCTTTGGCCAGCGTCGCAAGACTATCCGCAACAGCTTCTCCAACTTCATCACCGACGCCCAGCTGACCGAGCTTGGTATCGATGGCAACCTGCGCCCGGAGAACCTCTCCCTCGAGCAGTTCGTCATCATCGCCAACTGGCTGGCGGATCAGCAACAGGCCTGATCCTGTGGCTCACCCGCACCTCGAGATCCGCCCATACCCCGTGTATGTGGCGGGCTCCAAAGACCCTTACCAGTTTCACTATCTGATCGAGATTGAGAATCTGGGGCCCGGCCCGGTGCAATTGCTGCACCGGCGCTGGCTCATCACCGATGCCAATGGCAAGATGCAGGAAGTGGCAGGCCCGGGGGTGGTCGGGGAACAACCCGTCATTGCCGAAGGTGAGACTTACCGCTACCAGAGCGGCGTGCCGCTGGCGACCCCGCTAGGGGTGATGGAAGGGAGCTATACCCTGCAAGATGGCTCTGGTCAGCCGTTCGAGGCGCCCATCGCCCCCTTCACGCTGGCCATCCCCAATATTATCAACTGAGGTTTCATGGCGAACTGTTTTGTCGGTGACATCCAGGGCTGTTACGACGACTTGCGCCGTCTGCTGGATCTAGCCGCGTTCGATCCCGATAAAGACGTGCTCTGGCTCTGTGGCGACCTGGTCGCCCGCGGCCCGGACTCCCTCAATACCCTGCGTTTCGTCAAAGGGCTGGGCAACCGCGCCGTCACCGTGCTCGGCAACCACGACCTGCACCTGCTGGCGGTCGCCGATGGCGTTGCGCCGCTCAAGAAGAAAGACAAGCTGCAGAGCCTGATGGAGGCGCCGGATCGGGATGAACTGCTGGAATGGCTGCGCCACCGCCCGCTACTGGCCGAGCATCCGGATCTCCCCATCATGATGGTGCATGCCGGTATCTCCCCGGCGTGGGATGCCCGCACCGCCCGCAACTGCGCCCGCGAGGTAGAGAGCCTGCTGCGCGGCAATCAATACCAGTGGCTGCTGCACAACATGTATGGCGATCAGCCCGATGGCTGGCAAGATGATCTGGTCGGGATCGACCGCTACCGCTACATCATCAACACCTTCACCCGGATGCGCTTCTGCTATTTCGACGGTCGTCTCGACTTCAAATGCAAGAAGGGGCCCAAGGAGTCGACTCCGGGGCTGCGCCCCTGGTTCGAACAGCGCGAGCACCATGTGGATGACCCCATTCTGGTGTTCGGCCATTGGGCGGCCCTGATGGGCAGCACCGGCAAACAGGACATCAAGGCGCTCGATACCGGCTGCGTATGGGGCAACAACCTCACCCTGTGGCGCTATGAAGATGATGCCCTGATCGCCACCCCTTGTCCCGCTTATGCCAAGTGACGACAAGAGGCTGCGTCTGAGCAATCCGCGCCTCACCCTGTGGCGCTATGATGATGACGCCTGATCGCTACCCCTTGTCCCGCTTATGCCAAGTGACGACAAGAGGCTGCGTCTGAGCCATCAGCGCCTCACCCTGTGGCGCTATGAAGATGATGCCTGATCGCCACCCCTTTCCCCGCAAGCCAAGTGACGACAAGAGGCTGCGTCTGAGCAATCAGCGCCTCACCGTATGCGGCTGACCGATGGGATAAGGGGGCCTTGCCTCAGGGATATAAGGGTCGGCCATCAGAACGGCGAGTCTTAGCTTTTACTGATGAGGACAACGACCCGATTGTCGATAAGGCGGGCCTTGCCAAGATAAGCGGCCATCAGGATCACCAACTGCTCGCTCTGGTCGGTGGCCGCTTCGAGGGTGGCGGCATCGACGATGTCGATGGCATCGGTACGGAAACCGGCCTTGTCCAAGCGCTGGCTGGCCTGGGCCACCAAGGAGGGCAGGTGGTGATCGCCCGCTTCGATCTGCTCGGCGATCCAGTTCATGGTGCGCGCCAGCTCGGGGGCAATAGCTCGCTCGGCAGCAGTCAGGTAGCCGTTGCGCGAAGAGAGCGCCAGCCCGTCTTCGGCACGCACGGTCGGCACACCGACGATCTCGATGGGCATCGCCATGTCGGCCACCATCTTGCGAATAAGCGCCAACTGCTGGTAATCCTTCTGGCCAAAGCAGGCCACATCCGGCTGCACCAGATTGAACAGTTTGGTCACCACTGTGCTGACTCCGCGGAAGTGGCCAGGACGCAGCGCCCCCTCCAGCAGAGCGGAAAGACCCGGCACCTCGACGAAGGTGTGGCTCGCCAGCCCCTGCGGGTACATGATCTCCGGGGTCGGGGTGAACACCATGTCGACGCCAGCCGCTTCCAGCGCAGCGCAATCCTGCTCCAGGGTGCGCGGGTAGTTGGCAAGATCCTCGGCCTTGTCGAACTGCATCGGGTTGACGAAGATACTGACCACCACTTTCTCGGCGTAGCTGTGCGCCTCTTTCACCAGTGTCAGATGACCCTGATGCAGGTTACCCATGGTAGGCACGAATGCGATAGCACGCCCTTCACGGCGCCATTGGCTTATCTGCTCACGCAGAGCGACGGGATTATTTACGACCAACATCAGCAGTTCACCTTCCGATAAATCAAAAAGAGAGACGGGGGCCGTAGCCCCCTTCGTGCAACAGTCAGGTTCAGTTGAAGCAGTGCTCCGGGCCAGGGAAGCTCCCCTCGCTCACCTGCTGGACATAGAGGCGGATAGCAGCGCGCACATCGCCGGTCTCGGCCAGGAAGTTCTTGGTGAACTTGGGCACATAGCCGGAGGTGATGCCGAAGGCGTCGTGCATCACCAGGATCTGGCCGTCGGTCGCAGGACCGGCACCGATACCGATCACCGGAATGCGCAGCGCCTTGGTGATACGCTCGGCCAGCGCAGTGGGCACGCACTCAAGCACCAACAACTGGATACCGGCCGCTTGCAGTTCGAGGGCCTGACGGTAGATATCCTGGGCCTGAAACTCATCGCGCCCCTGCACCTTGAAGCCGCCAAAGACATGGACGGATTGCGGGGTAAGGCCGAGGTGACCGCACACCGGCACCCCGTTGCGGGTAAGGTGGCGGATGGAGTCGCAGAGCCAGTCGCCCCCTTCCATCTTCACCATGCGGGCACCGGCCGCCATCAGGCGGGCGGCGTTCTGGTAAGTCTGCTCCGGCGTGGCGTAGCTCATGAACGGCATGTCGGCGATCACCAGGGCCTTGCTGGCACCGCGCGCCACACAGCGGGTGTGATAGACCATCTCATCCATGTTGACCGCCAGGGTATCCTGACCCCCTTGCAGCACCATGCCCAGCGAGTCACCGATAAGCAGCACGTGGGCCCCCTCGTCGTCGAACAGCTTGGCAAAGGTGGCATCATAGGCGGTGATGGCGGTGAACTTTTGACCTTCCTGCTTCATCTTCAGCAGGCTGGCGGTGGTGATCTTGCTCATAGAGGCTCCTGTACGTCTGCTCGCGGGGCAATGATGGCGAGATCATTGCTCGGGCAGCGGGCAACCAGTCGGGCGAGCGGGGTGCCGCAAGGCAGCACCAGAGCAGGCGCAATCTCGGCAAGGGGCAGCAGCACGAACGCCCGCTCCTTCATGCCGTAATGGGGTACGATCAGGCGTTCATGATTGATCACCTGATCGCCATAGAGCAGCAGATCGAGATCCAGGGTTCTCGGCCCCCACCGCTCATCTTTGCGCACACGTCCCTGTTCCAGCTCGATTTTTTGTAATTGATCCAGCAGCGCAAGGGGCGCGAGCCGGGTGTTGAGCCGGGCCACGGCATTGACGTAGTCCGGTTGGTCAGCAGGGCCCATGGGGCGACTGCTGTAAAACGACGAGGCCTGCACCAGCACAGATTCCGGCAACCGGCCTAAGGCGGCGATGGCGCGACGCGCCTGACCCAACGGGTCAGACAGGTTGGAACCAATGGCGATGAAGACCTCGGTCATCACGTCGGTGGTCACTCGGCCACTTTCGGTTTGCGGCGACGGGGGCGACGACGGTTGCGGCTGTTGCTGCTGCGCTTCTCGCCATCGTTGCTGCGGGCCTCACCGGCCGGGGCACGCTCACCGCTCGCCGGGCGACGGGTCGCTTCGCGCTGCAGTTGCGGGCGCACATCCGGATTGGAGGCGACATAGCGCTCCCACCAGCTGGCCAGCTCGCCGAGACCACGCTCGACCCGGTTGCGCAGCAACAGGAAGTCGTACGCCGCGCGGAACTTGGGATGCTCCATGGCGCGCTCGGGGTGCTTGCCCTGACGGCGGGTCAGACGCTGTTGCAGGGCCCAGATATCGCGGACATCTGTGGTGAAACGGCGGGGAACGGCGATGATCCGCACCTGATTGTCCAGCACCTCGTTGATCGCCAGCATGAAGGCGTCATACCAGGGCAGGCCGCTCTCGTTCTCCAGCACCCGGCCACGGGCCTCGACACAGCCCCACAACAGGGTGGCGTAGAAGAAGGCGGGGCTGACGCGCTTCTCTTCACGGACACGGGTGTCGGTATCGATCAACGCCAACTCGATAAACTGCTCGTAAGGCGAGTTGCCGTGCGGGGTAAACAGCGCCGCCACTTGCGGGAACAACTGCTGGAACAGGCCGTACTCACGCAGCAACTTGTAGGTCGCCAGACCGTCGCCAGCCAGGAACAGCTTGAGGGTCTCCTCAAACAGGCGAGCTGCCGGAATATCCTGCAGCAGCGCCGCCAGCTCCCTGATGGGGGCAGCGGTGCGCGGACTGATGCTCATGTCCAGCTTGGCGGCGAAGCGCACGGCGCGCAGCATCCGCACCGGATCTTCGCGGTAGCGGGTCTCGGGATCACCGATAAGCTCCAGTTTGCGCTCGGCCAGATCTTCCAGCCCGCCCTCGAAATCGTGCAGGGTGAAATCTTTGGCGCTGTAGTAGAGAGCGTTGACGGTAAAGTCGCGGCGCTCGGCATCCTCTTCGATGGTGCCGTAGACGTTGTCGCGCAGCAGCATGCCTTCATCAGATTGGGCCGACACATGTTTGCTGGTATTGACCTGATGGTGGTGACCCCGGAAGGTGGCCACTTCGATCACGTCACGACCAAAGACAATGTGGGCCAGGCGGAAACGACGGCCAATCAGGCGGCAATTGCTGAACAGCGCCTTGATCTGCTCCGGCGTCGCATCGGTGGCGATGTCGAAATCCTTGGGCGTCTTCCCGAGCAGCAGATCCCGGACTCCGCCGCCAACCAGGTAGGCCTCATAGCCCCCTTTGTTCAGGCGATAGAGCACCTTGAGTGCATTCTCGCTGATCTCTTTGCGCGAAATGGGGTGCTGATCACGGCTCAAGGTACGACGTTGACCGGCGACACGGGCTGGAATGGGGGATTCCACCGACTGCTCGCCGTCTTCCTTGCCGAGCACCTTGCGGCAAAAGTTTGCGATCTGGGAAAAAATGGTACACCTCTTCATGACTTCTAAATTGACGGGAGGCCAAAAAATAGCGGCCTATCATAGCTCACGCCTGCACAAATGAAAAACCATGTGGTTACTTCAGCTCATTTGAATCAAACCGAGCCAAAAAATAACGGTCTACCTGTGCATAGCTCACACCTGACCAAATGAAAAACCATGTGGTTACTTCAGCTCATTTGAATCAAACCGGGCCAAAAAATAGCGGTCTACCTGCGCATAGCTCACGCCTGCACAAATGAAAAACCATGTGGTTACTTCAGCTCATTTGAATCAAACCGAGCCAAAAAATAGCGGTCTACCTGTGCATAGCTCACACCAGACCCCACGAAAACCGGCCCTCTTTACTCAAGGTCCAGCGGGATCTTCTCGCTGGCGGGCACCCGTTCTAGTTGCCAGTTAGCGATGCCCCACCGGATGATCTCGTCGATCCGGCTCGCCATCAGCTCGGGGGGCGGGCACTGACCGAGGAAGTGCAGTGCCTGCCACAGGGCCGGTCGCACCTCATCAAGCGCCAGCGCCGGCGCATGGTTCTGCTTGGAGAGCTTGTTGCCATCTGCCAACACCGCCAGCGGCAGGTGCACCCAGTCGGGCACCGGTGCCCCCAGGGTCTGGTAGAGGGCTATCTGGCGCACTGTGGGCTCCAGCAAGTCAGCGCCACGCACTATTTCGGTGATGCCGCTGTTCATATCATCCACCACCACCGCCAGGTTGTAGGCGTAGAGCCCGTCGCGGCGGCGGATAATGAAATCCTCCTCGGCCAGCGCCGTTGGCACCGCGATATGGCCCTGCAAGCGATCGTCGAAGTGGTAGACCGGATGGTGCTGGCGCAGCCGGGCGGCACACCCTTCTGCCGTCAGCCCGAGGGTGCGGCAGTGGCCGTTGTAGAGACCGCCCGCGGCCATGATCTCCCGCCGGGTACAGCGACACCAGTAGAGATCCCCCGCCCGATAGAGCTGATCGATGATCTCGTCATAGCGGTCATGACGCGCGCTCTGGTAGATCACCTCGCCATCCCACTCGAGGCCATATGCCTCAAGAGTCTTGAGGATCAGGGTCGCAGCCCCCGCCATCTCCCGCGGCGGATCGATATCTTCGATGCGTACCAGCCAGCGTCCCTGCCGGGATCTGGCCTGCAAAAAGCTGCCGAGGGCGGCGATCAGCGAACCGAAGTGGAGCGGGCCGGAAGGAGAGGGAGCAAAGCGGCCGACATAGGGGCGCACAAGGGATGAGGACGGGGTATTCACGGGCATGACTGTTCGGGTAAGCGATTCATTGAGGCTGCATTCTGGGGGCGACCGCCAAAGCTCAATAAAAAGGGAGCCCGCGAGCCCCCTTTTTCATATACCAGAGGGTCGGGATCAACCGGCCATCTGCTTTTCCTTGATCTCGGCCAGGGTCTTGCAATCGACACAGAGGTCGGCAGTCGGACGGGCTTCCAGACGACGGATACCGATCTCGATACCGCAGTGTTCGCAGTAACCGAAATCATCGTCTTCAAGCAGCTGCAAGGTCTTCTCGATCTTCTTGATCAGCTTGCGTTCACGGTCGCGGGTACGCAGTTCAAGAGCGAACTCTTCTTCTTGCGCGGCACGATCCACGGGATCCGGGAAGTTGGCAGCCTCGTCTTTCATATGGTCGACGGTACGATCCACTTCCTGCATCAGTTGGTTGCGCCAGGCACCCAGGATCTTGCGAAAATGCGCCTTTTGTTGGTCATTCATGTACTCCTCACCCGGCTTTTCCTGGTAAGGCGCGACACCCGCAATGGCCAGGGGGCCCAGAGATTTCCTGTTTTCGCCTGTTGGCATGCCCTGTCTCCTAATTCAGCACGCTACCCGTGCCATCCATAAATTGAGGGCGACATCTATAGCAGAAGGGTAACGGGTAAGCAAACGAGCCGTACCAATAATGTTACCCACTCCAATATTTATGCACTCCCCTCGGGTAACAGGTGACCAGATTCAAACGGGATAAACCCTTGAGCCACCATGCCTTGCACCCCAACATGGGGCCGATAGCATACAATTTCAACCCCCGCCGCCATTGACTGCTCAATTAGCAGACTATAGTGCGGATCTATATGGGTTGCAGGGCGCATCCGGCTTATTCCGGAGTGCAGCACCATAAACAGCAGCACGGCTCTGTGACCCGCCGCTTTCATCGCCATCAGCTCGCGCAAGTGCTTGGCGCCACGGGCAGTGACCGCATCGGGGAAGTAGCCCATGCCCGGTTGATCGCGCTCATCGAGCAGGGTGACCGATTTCACCTCGATGTAACAATTGCCCTTCTCGTCATCTTCCAGCAGCAGATCGATGCGGCTGTTCTCTTCGCCATATTTCACCTCGGTGCGCAACCGGCGGTAACCCGCCAGCGGAGCGATGGCCGCCTGCTCGATAAGCTCCCGGGCAATCTGGTTGGCGCGCGCAGTGTTGACGCAGATAAAGTGGCCCGCCGGGCTCTCGGCGATCTCCCAGCTGTTGGGCAACTTGCGCTTGGGATTGTCGGAGGTGGAGTACCAGACCCGGGTGCCCGGATCGGCGCAGCCGGTCATGGCACCGGTGTTGGCGCAGTGGATGGTGATGACCTCGCCGTTATCGAGTTGCACATCGGCCAGAAAGCGCTTGTAGCGGGCCACCAGCTGGCCCGATTGCAGGGGGGGATCAAAGATCACGGGTTCGTCCTCCGCGCATCTTCTTTTACCCGGGCGCGCAGCGGCCAGCAGGCAAGCGGCTCGTAGCGCACCCCGTCCGGAGTCGAAAGGGATTGATAGAGGCAGAACTCATCGGCCTGCAGCAGAAAATTTGGGGCTGGCAGGATGGCCGGTGCCTCACCCGCCTTGCGCGACAGGGTGACATGGGGGCGATAACCCTGCTCACCATTGCCAAGGCGCAGCTGTTCGCCGTGGCGACGCAGCGCCCGGGCTAATACGTTCAGCTCATTGGGCCACTCCTTCGGGCCAATCCAGGCGGCCTTGGCCCGGCTGAACCAGCCGGTCTCATCCAGTCTGATGGAAAGCGGCGGGCAGTGCTGACGCTCCACGGCTGCAATCAGGCGGCGGGTGGTCAACTCATCCGCCTCCCCCAAAAAGGCCAGGGTCAGATGAAGGTTGGCTTGCGGCACCGGCTGACCGGGCCAGGGCTGCTTATCGCGCCAGGCGATGAGCTCGGGGGCGAGCTCCTTGACGGGCAGGGCAAAGAAGAGTTTGGCCATGTGGTGATAATGCCTTTTTCACGCTCATTGGATGGGCCCATTCTATGGCAGCCATCCGGCCATGTCTCGCCAGCCGCCCGCCCGAATGGCCATCTCCGCACATCCACTCACGGTGGCGCGGGTGGCTGTGGCAGAATAGGCGCCGTTTTACCGGTTGCTACAGAAGGTGCTCATCGCTTTGTCCCCGCTCCCCATCGTTTCGGTATTGCCCGAACTCTTTGCCGCCCTCGACAGCCACAGCAGCGTGATCTTGCAGGCGCCCCCCGGTGCGGGCAAATCGACCCTGCTGCCGCTGGAGCTGGTGCGCCAGAACCGGCTGCCCGGCCGCATCATCATGCTGGAGCCAAGGCGGCTGGCAGCGCGCAATATCGCCAGCTTTCTGGCGCGCCAGCTGGGGGAGAAGGTGGGCGAGCGCATCGGCCTGCGGGTTCGCGGCGAGAGCCGCACCAGCGCAGGAACCCGGCTCGAGATCGTCACCGAGGGGGTGCTGACCCGGATGCTGCAGCAAGACCCTGAGCTGAATGGCGTCTCGCTGGTCATCTTCGATGAGTTCCACGAACGCAGTCTGCACGCCGATACCGCGCTGGCCTTCGCCATCGAGAGCCAGCAGGGATTGCGCGATGACCTCAAGCTGCTGGTGATGTCCGCTACCCTGGATGGCATGGCACTCGAGACCTTGTTGCCGGATGCCCCTGTGGTTCGCTCCGAGGGGCGCGGTTTTCCCATCGACTACCACTACCGCCCCGCCAACCGCCAGCAGTGGCTGGAGCCGCAGGTCGGCGCCGTAGTGCTGGAGGCGCTGGCCACCCACCGCGGCAGCCTGTTGGTCTTTCTGCCGGGACAGGGGGAGATCGAGCGGCTGGCCCAATGGTTACAAGGGGGGCTGGCAGACAAACTGCCGGACGACGTGACCCTCGCCCCCCTCTACGGTCGCCTCGATATGGCGGCCCAGCAGGCAGCCATCGAACCGGCGCCTGCTGGCCGCCGTAAGCTGGTGCTCACCACCAATGTGGCGGAGACCTCCCTCACTATCGAGGGGATCTCGGTGGTGATCGACAGCGGGCTGGAGCGGCGCGCCTCGTTCGACCTGAAAAGCGGAGTCACCCGACTGGAGACCCGCCAGATAGCCAAATCCTCCGCCACCCAGCGGGCGGGCCGTGCCGGCCGTCTCGGCCCCGGTGTCTGCTACCGGCTCTGGAGCAGCGAGGTGCAGGAGCGGCTCGCCGAGCAGAGCCCGCCAGACATCCTGACCCAGGAGCTGACCGGCCTGCTGCTGGACGCCGCCCAGTGGGGGGCAAAGGTGGAAGATCTGCCGCTGCTGGACATGCCGCCGGCAGCTGCCGTCGCCAGCGCCCAGCGGCTGCTGGTGGCCCTCGGTGCCATGAAGCCGGAGGGTGAGCAACAACTCACTCCCGCTGGCCGTGCCATGGCGGCCTTCGGTACCCACCCTCGCCTCGCCCGCATGCTGCTGCGCGCCCGCGAGCTGGAGTCCGAGGGTCTGACAGGGATTGTCGCCGATGCCGCCTATCTGGTGGCGTTGCAGGAAGAAGATCTGCGAGGATCGGAGCGCCTCTCGGTGCTGTTCCACCGCCGTCAAAACGCTCTGCGTCAGGGGTCGACCCGCTGGTTTGAACGGCTTGGCGTGCGCCCTGCCACTGCGCAGGGTCAGTGGCTCGGGCTGCTCTGCGCCCTCGCCTGGCCGGATCGCATCGGCAAACTGCGCAGCGGCAGTCGCTATCAACTCAGTGGTGGGGTGAGCTGCGATCTGGTAGAAGGTCATCCCTGTCAGGGACAAGGGGCCCTCATCGCCATCGAGATGGGCCAGAACGATCGCGGCAGCCGCATCTTTATCGCCGAACCGGTCGATCTGGACGAGCTGGTACGCCTGCTGCCGGAACTGGTGAGCGAACGGCAGTGGTTCGACTGGGATGAACGGGAAGAGCGGGTGCGCGCCGAACGCCAGCAGGTGATCGGCGAACTGGTGCTGAGCCAGCGACCGCTGACCGAACTCTCTGACGAGCAGAAAGGGCGCTGCCTGCTGCAAGGCATTCGCCGCAAGGGGCTGCATGTGCTGCCTTGGGACGAGAGCAGCGAAGGGCTGCTGGCCCGTCTGCGCTGCGCCCGCGACTGGCTGCCCGATGAGGGGTGGCCCGCGATGGATGACGAGAGCCTGCTGGCCACGCTGGAACAGTGGCTGCTACCGGCAGTGAGCGGTATGACCCGGTTGGAGCAGCTGAAGAAGCTCAACCTCGGCGACATCCTGCGCCAATCTCTGCCCTGGCCGCTGCCCAAGCGGCTGGACGAGGCGCTGCCGAGCCACTTTGCGGCGCCCACCGGCAGCCGGGTGCGGATCCGCTATCAACCCGGGCAGGCGCCGGTGATCCCGGTGCGCATTCAGGAGATGTTCGGGCAAGGTTCGACCCCCTGCGTGGCCGATGGCCGGGTGCCACTGGTGGTGGAGCTGCTCTCCCCCGCCCAGCGGCCGCTGCAAATCACCGCCGATCTGGCCGCCTTCTGGGCTGGCTCCTACGAGCAGGTGAAAAAAGAGATGAAGGGGCGCTATCCTCGCCACTACTGGCCGGACAATCCGCTGGAAGCGATGCCGACCAAGGTCACTAAGAAGAAGATGGGGTTGTAGGTTAGATGAACGAAATCTCACCGACCATTTGATGGATAATCGGCCGCGATCGTTCGATTACGCCGCGATGGCAACACAACGAATAATAACGAACAGGTAAAGAGGAACCATGGCAACCCAACGACGCAAGAGCCCCCCCAAGAAGGCCGCGCCCAAACGCACCCTCTGGCGCAAGCTGTTCTGGCTTGGCTTCAAGCTATCCCTGGTGGTGGCGGCCTTTATGGTGGTGTTTGGCATCTACCTCGATACCAAGGTGCGCGAGCGCTTCGATGGCGAGAAATGGCAGTTGCCGGTGATGGTCTACAGCCGGCCGCTGGAGCTCTACCCCAGCCAGCGCCTGTCGCGAGACCAGATGCTGCGCGAGCTCAACATGCTGAGCTACAAGCAGGTGCGCCAGCCTCACACGCCGGGTGAATACACCATCAACGGCAACCGCATCGAGCTTATTCGCCGTCCGTTCGAGTTCTATGATGGGGCCGATGGTGCCCGTGGCCTGCGCCTCACCTTCAACGGCCCGCGCCTCGAGGGGATCCAGTCGCTGGAGAACCAGCGCCAGCTCGGTTACGCCCAGATGGACCCGGTGCTGCTCGATCGCCTCAATACTGAGGAGCGTGAAGATCGCCTGCTGGTGCGCATCGCCGAGGTGCCCGACAGCCTGCTGGTGACCCTGCTCACCACCGAAGATCGCGACTTCTACCAGCATGGCGGCGTCTCGCCGGTCGCCATCATGCGCGCCATGTTCGCCAACCTGATCGCGGGTCGCACCGTGCAGGGGGGCAGTACCCTCACCCAGCAGCTGGCCAAGAACTTCTTCCTGACCCGTGAACGCAGCCTGTGGCGAAAACTGCAGGAAGCCTATATGGCGGTGCTGATCGACTATCGCTACAGCAAGGACGAGATCCTCGAGTCCTATATCAACGAGGTCTATCTGGGGCAGAACTTCTCGCAAGGGGTCTACGGTTTCGGCCTCGCCTCCTACTTCTACTTCGGCATTCCGGTCAACGAGCTGGATATCGATCAGGTCGCCCTGCTGGTCGGTCTGGTGAAAGGCCCCTCCTATTACGATCCCTGGCGCTTCCCGGAGCGGGCCAAGACCCGCCGTGATCTGGTGTTGAAGCTGCTGATGGATCACGGCAGCCTGACCCAGGCCGAATATGAGCTGGCTAGCCGCCAGCCCCTTGGCATCATCGCCCGTGGCCAGATGAGTTATGGCCGCACCCCGGCCTTTATGGGGCTGCTCAAGCGGGAGATCCAGAGCCGCTTCGGCGCCGATCTGCTCAAGCAGTCTGGCCTGAAGATCTTTACCAGTCTCGACCCCATCGCTCAGCATGCGGCAGAGCGGGCGGTCGAATCGGGCCTCGCCGATATCGAAAAGCTGCGCGGCAAGAAGAAGCTGGAGGCGGCCATGGTGGTCTCCGACTGGCATAAGGGCGAAGTGGTGGCGCTGGTGGGTGGCCGCGATCCCCGCTATGCCGGGTTCAACCGGGCGCTGGATGCTCGCCGCCAGATCGGCTCGCTGGTGAAACCGGCGGTCTACCTCACCGGTCTCTCCAACGGCCTGACCCTGGCGACCCCGCTGAAAGATCAGCCGATCCGCATTCGCGGTCAGGATGGTCAGGTCTGGACACCGCAAAACTACGATCGCAAGTTCCGCCAGAGCGTACCGCTGATGGATGCGCTGGCCAGCTCCCTCAACGTGCCGACCGTCAATCTGGGGCTGCAAGTCGGGCTGGAAAAAGTGGTGGATACCCTGCACAAGCTGGGGGTCCAGCAGGAGATCCAGCCCTACCCGTCGCTGGTGCTGGGGGCGGTGGCCCTCTCCCCGATGGAGGTGAACCAGATGTATCTGCCCATCGCCAATCAGGGGCTGACCCAACCGCTGTCGGCCATTCGCGCCGTGGTCAAGGGGGATGGCAGCCTGCTCTATCAGCATGATCATACCGCCAAGCGGGTCACCGACCAGCAAGCGAGCTGGCTGACCCTGTTCGCCATGACCAAGACGGTGAGTCAGGGCACAGCCCGCGCGCTCAGTGACAAGTTTCCCGGCGCCACCATGGCGGCCAAGACCGGCACCACCAATGAGCTGCGCGACTCCTGGTTTGCCGGGATGGACAACAACGAGCTGGTCAGTATCTGGGTCGGTCGCGATGACAACACCCCGGCGGGCTTGACCGGTGCCAGCGGGGCACTGCAACTCTTTAGCGGCTACATGAGCCAGCGCGGCGTCAACAGTCTGGGATTGAAGATGCCGGAAGGGGTCGCCTGGGCCAACTTCTCCCGCGCCAGCGGCACCCACGTCACCAACGACTGCCCGGGCAGCCTGCAGGTGCCGGCCAAGGCCTCCACCATGGGCTCCCCGGCCGGTTGTGCCAGCAGCGCCACGCCACGCAGCGCGCTGGATGACTGGTTCGGCGGTTTCTTCAACTAGATCAACGACACGGGCAGCGCAAGCTGCCCGCTCACTATGCTGCTGACAAGGAAACACCATGACCTTTCCGCTGTTTGACGCCATCCACCATGTGGCCATCATCGCCAGCAATTACCCACGCTCGCGCCACTTCTACCATGAGGTGCTGGGGCTGCCCATCATCGCCGAGACCCTGCGTGAAGCGCGCCAGTCGTGGAAACTGGATCTGGCCCTGCCGGACGGCAGCCAGCTGGAGTTGTTCAGCTTCCCCTCGCCTCCCGAGCGCCCCTCCCGCCCCGAGGCGTGCGGTCTGCGCCATCTCGCCTTTCGGGTCAGCGACCTCGACCGGGTCATCGCCCACCTGCTGGCCCATCAGATCGCGGTAGAGCCGGTGCGGGTGGACGAGCTGACCGGCAAGCGCTTCACCTTCTTCGCCGACCCCGACGGCCTGCCACTGGAGCTCTACGAAGTGCCGCGCTGAGCTTATTTCGGCCAAAAGCCTGCTATCTGTCGGTGGCCAGCATATCGGGCGTTCCCGTTTCGCGCAGATGTGCAACGCGGTGCTCGATGGACTGGGCTGGGCGGAGCGCCCCAACAAGGAGCCCTGGACGCTGGCGCAGACCATGGCGTATATCCAGCCCCGCTCCGGCACCCAGTTTGACCCTCAGGTGGTGGCGGCCCTGTCGCGGCTGGTCAACGAGTCGAGGCTCCCCTACTCGCTCTGACCCTTTTTGCTCGCCACTCCACATGCCCTGCCGGTGACCAAGGTCAGCGGCAGGGCATCAAAACAGCCGTTTTGTTGCATCCCGTACACATCAAAGTGCCGCAAACCGGAAACATCACCCTTCTTTGTTAGCGATATCCGCTGAAATATGGTCATTTAACATCACATCGCTATAATATCGGCCTGCAAACCTGATACTAACAACGAAGGAATTATCATGAGCCTGAACCTGGTACCGGCTGGCAAGAGCCTGCCCGACGATATCTATGTCATCATCGAAATCCCGCAGAATGCCGACCCGATCAAATACGAAGTCGACAAGGACAGCGGCGCAATTTTCGTCGATCGCTTCATGTCTACCCCGATGTTCTATCCGTGCAACTACGGCTATGTGAACGCGACCCTCTCTCTGGATGGTGACCCCGTCGACGTACTGGTTCCGACCCCCTACCCGCTGCTGGCCGGCTCCGTCATTCGCTGCCGCCCGGTTGGCGTGCTGAAGATGACCGACGAATCTGGCGAAGATGCCAAGATCGTGGCCGTACCGCACTCCAAGCTGACCAAGCAGTACGACCACATCCAGGATGTGAACGATCTGCCGGAACTGCTGAAAGCCCAGATCCAGCACTTCTTCGAGCGCTACAAAGAGCTGGAAGCGGGCAAATGGGTCAAGGTGGAAGGTTGGGGCGACAAGGCCGCTGCCGAAGCTGAGATCATCACCTCTGCCGAGCGTTACGCTGCCAAGTAAGCGTTATCCGGTATGTAAAAAGGCGCCTTATGGCGCCTTTTTTATCGGTGTGTGCGGCAGCTGACCGGCTGCATCTTTGGCAGGATTGCCCTGAATGTATATTTCACGGCCATCTTTCTGGTAGGGGCGATAGTAATCACCGCCACAGCGATAGCCGCCGCCCGGCTGGCTCATCAACTCGCAGTTGACCGGCAACACCTCCAGCCACTTGATGGCCTGCTGGTAACGCAGCCACTCCTGCCATTCGTGTTCGCGTGCCAGCTGATCACGCAGGGCAAAGGTATCCACAACGGAGAGCCCCTTGTTGACGATCACCTGACCCGCCATGGCTGGCAGGCTGAGCAACCCCGACAGCACTATGATCCAAGGCTTCATAACCCCTCCAAAGTGACTTAATTTCACAATTAAATTAAAAGTCACATCAATCTGTTATCCAGATCACAAAACGAAACATCACCAAAGTGGTGCCGGCTCACCTAGTTGTTAATTATCGTCCACGGCAGGAAGCACCACCATGAAGCCGATCCCCGCGCTGTTGCTGAGCCTCACTCTCTGCACCCCCCTTGGCGCCACAAGCAACGCCAGCGAGATCAACATGAGCTGGCAGTGGCAATCCACCGATGGCCAGCGCAAGCACTTCCAGCTGACCACCAACGATCAGGTGATGGCCGCCAGTCGCCACGAGATGAGCCTGCTGCAGGCTTCCCTCACTAATCCGCTGGAGACGCTCTACGCCTATATCAGCCCGCGGCTCTACAGCAGCATCAACCTGATCAACCAGAGCAGCCCCGAGACCGCCACCAAGTTTCGCAATCTGGAGCAGGCCTTCACCCTGCGGGACAACAGCATGGAGTCGCTGCTGTTCTGGCAAGCCTACCAGCAGTATCAGGAGGATGCCTTCTACCAGATGAGGGTGGTGCCCTGCGTCCATCCGGCCAATCGCAAACTGCCTTGCGTGCGCCCCGATTACTCCCAGCTCTTTTACCACTTCAAGGGTCAGCTCAAGCCGCTGGCGCAGCAGTTTGTCGCCAAGGATCTCGCCACCAGCGTCAGTCTGCTACAGGAGTGGCTGAACGCCATCCCGACCCAGCCAGAGCAGCTGGATCACTTCGCTCCGCCGCTGCAAGCGCTGCAGGATAACAAGGCCGACAGCGATGAGAAGGCGCTGTTGATGGCCAGCCTGCTGGCGGAGCTGGCCCCGCAATATGTGCTCAGCATCATCTATCCGGATATCAGCATCGGCAGCGTCTCCCCTGCCTGGCTGGCCATTACGGCAGACAGTGGCGTACCCGGTGATGTGGTGGTGATAAACAATCAGCGCCATGTGCTGCTGACCGGCTCGCCCCTGCTGGCCCAGCAGATGACCATGGCCAAGATCCCTCTCATCAGCGAGTCGCTCTACTGACGCAAACAGCTCAGACCAGCAGCCAATTTATTGATTTTTCTCGATGTCATGCCATTCTAGCCGCCCTTACCAGCCAATCTCCTGACTGGCGGGCGCCGATGCTTCTAAATTGCGATCTTATTTAACACTTTTTAAACAGATCCGATCAGTTTAGGATGAAGCTCGCCCATTCCCTCAATTCGAAACTCGTTATAACATAACAAATGGAGTGTCATCAGGATGAAACATCTCGTACTTACTTTGGCGCTGCTGCCATCTCTGGTCTTGGCTCACAACGTCAAGGATGGCAACCCGGTGCCGCTGGTCAATGTCAGTGACAAGGGTGAGCTGGTACTGAACGGCAAGGATATCGGCTACCAACCGTGGCAGAGCAGCTCGCTCACCGGCAAGGTGTTCCTGATCCAGCATATTGCCGGTCGCTCCAGTGCCAAGGAGCTGAACGCCCCGATGATCGAGGCGATCAAGGCCGCCAAGCTGCCGCAAGACAAGTACCAGACCGTCACCGTCATCAACAGCAATGACGCCATCTGGGGTACCTCCGGCTTCGTGAAGAGCAGTGCCGAGGACAGCAAGAAAGAGTTCCCCTGGTCCGCCATGGTGCTGGATGCCAAGGGAATGGCGCGCAACGCCTGGGATCTGGCGCCGGAAAGCTCGGCCATCATCCTGGTGGATAAAGAGGGCAAGGTGCTGTTTGCCAAAGATGGCCAGCTCGATGCCAACAACATCGCAACCGTGATGGGGCTCATAAAGGCCCATATCTAAGTCAGAGAGAAAGGGCGCTGATGGCGCCCTTTCCATAAGGGTCTATGGGTCGTATCAAGCTGAAAATCTGGATCTTGCTGCTTGGCTGGTTATGGCTGCAGCCTGCCCTTGCCCGGCATCAGCTTGAATCCACCCTGCCCGGCCACGACGACCATCACTGCCTGGTTTGCGCCCTCCATCTGGATGGCAAGCAAGTCATTACCGCAACCCCCTATTGTTTCCCCAGTGCGACCTCTGTTCTGCCCGTAGTTGCAACCATGCAACGATCGGCAACTACCGCCACGCTGCACAGCTATGCCATCCGTGCGCCGCCAGCCTCTGCCGTTCTCTATCCATTTGTTTAATTACGCTATTTTTTGAAAAAGGATTAAAGATGAAAGCAGTTACTCTGTTGCTGGCCGCTGCGGCCTTTGGCGCACACGCAAATCACGACGAACACGAGAGCCACAGCCACGGCGCCCACGAGCATGGCCACGGCCACCTCAATCTGGTGGTCGATGGTGACCAGCTGATGATCGAGCTGCAGGCCCCTGCT
This sequence comes from Aeromonas veronii, assembly GCA_041319085.1. NCBI lineage: Bacteria > Pseudomonadati > Pseudomonadota > Gammaproteobacteria > Aeromonadales > Aeromonadaceae > Aeromonas > Aeromonas veronii. The sequence continues at coordinate 3,416,530 of CP101033.1, forward strand.
GCCGATCTGGTGGGCTTCGAACACGCCGCCAAGAGCGATGAAGAGAAGGCGCAATACGCCAAGGCCATCGCCCGCCTCCAGCAGCCTGACGCCCTGTTCCGCTTCGACCCGGCCGCTGGCTGCAAACTGGCCCAGCAGGAGCTGCAAGCCGCCCAAGAAGAGCATGATCACGACCATGACCATGACCATGACCATGACCATGACCATGACAAGGCTGCCAGCGACGAGCATGAAGACCACCATGATCATGACGAAGCGGGTCATGCCGATATGGGTGCCATGTATACCTACACCTGTGCCACCCCGGCCAAACTCACCGGTCTTGAAGCGACCCTGTTCAGCGTCTATCCGAGCCTTGAGAAGCTGAGCGTGCAGGGGATCCTGCCCACCGGCCAGACCGCAGGCGAGTTGACCCCGTCCGCCAACAAGCTGAGCTGGTAACGCCATGAAAAAAGCCGTGGTTGAGATCCGCGATCTGGCCTTTGCCTGGCCAGGTGGCGACGCTGTACTCGATCTGCCCGCCCTCACCATCCGCGAGGGTGAGCGGGTCTTTATCAAGGGCCCGTCAGGCTCAGGCAAATCGACCCTGCTCGGCCTGCTGGCCGGGATCCAGACCGCCAACCACGGCACCCTGGAGGTGCTGGGCCAACCATTGGCCCGGCTCTCTGGCCGTGCCCGTGACCACTTCCGGGCGGCCAATCTGGGTTATATCTTCCAGCAGTTCAATCTGCTGCCCTTTCTCTCGGTGCAGGACAACGTGACCGCGGCCCTCACCTTTTCGCCTGCCAAACGGGCTCGCCTGCAAGGGAGTCCGGAGCAGGAGGCGCGCCGCCTGCTAGGGGAGCTGCAACTGCCGGACGACGCGCTGCATCGTCCCGTGCACGCCCTCAGCATCGGCCAGCAGCAGCGGGTTGCCGCCGCACGGGCGCTGATAGGCTCGCCGCCACTGGTGATCGCCGACGAGCCCACCTCGGCCCTTGATACCGACAACCGGGCCGCCTTTATCAAGCTGTTGTTCGAGGAGTGCGACAAGCAGGGCTCGACCCTGATCTTCGTCAGTCACGACCCTTATCTCGAACCCCTGTTCCCGCGGGTCGAAAACCTGCAACAACTTAACCGGAGGGCAACGTGCTAAAACTCGCCCTGCAAAGTCTCTGGGCCCGCCGCCTCACCGCCGGGCTCACCCTGCTGGCCGTCGCCATCAGCGTCACCCTGCTGCTCGGGGTGGAACGGGTGCGCACCCAGGCCCGTGAAAGCTTCTCCAACACCGTCTCGGGCACCGATCTTATCGTCGGCGCCCGCTCCGGCCAGGTGAACCTGCTGCTCTACTCGGTGTTTCGCATCGGCAACCCCACCAACAACGTGGGGTGGGACTCCTATCAGGCTATCAAGCAGAAACCGGGCGTCGCCTGGACCATCCCGCTTTCCCTTGGTGACTCCCACAAGGGATTTCGGGTGCTCGGCACCAATGGCGACTACTTCACCCACCTGAAGTACGGTCAGCAACAGTCGCTGCAACTGCGGGAAGGGCGGCCGTTTGAGACGCCGTTTGAAGCGGTACTCGGTGCCCAGGTGGCCGAGAAGCTCGGCTATCACCTTGACCAATCCATCGTCATCGCCCACGGCGCTGGCAACACCTCGTTCAGCCAGCACGACAACCTGCCGTTCAAGGTGGTGGGCATCCTGGCGCCGACCGGTACGCCCATCGATCGCACCATCCATGTGCCGCTGGCGGGGATCGAGGCGATCCATCTCGGTTGGGATACCGGCCGCCACAGCAAGAACGTGACGCCGGAGCAGGCGCTGGCGCAGGATCTCACCCCGAAAACCATCACCGCCTTTATGGTGGGCTTGAGCAACCGGATCCTGGCGTTCCAGCTGCAACGCAGCGTCAACACCTATCCCAAAGAGCCGCTGATGGCGATCCTGCCGGGTGCCGCCCTGCAGGAGCTGTGGAGCCTGATGAGCGTGGCGGAAACGGCCCTCTCGGTCATCGCCGGTTTCGTGGTGGTGGCGGGCCTTATCGGCATGCTGACCACATTGCTGGCGGGACTTAACGAGCGGCGCCGGGAGCTCGCTATTTTGCGCTCCCTCGGCGCGGGCCCTGCCCACCTGTTCCTGCTGCTGGCACTGGAGGCGATGGCACTGACCACGGTCGGCATCGCCCTCGGCATCGCCGTGCTCTATCTGGGGCAGGGGCTTGCCTCGCCCTGGCTGCTCAGCCACTATGGCCTGCAATTAAGCTTGGGGCTGCCGAGCGCCTACGAGTGGCAGTTGCTGGGAGTGGTGTGGCTGGCGGGCATGGTGATTGGCCTGCTCCCTGCCGCCCGCGCTTACCGCTACAGCCTGAGCGATGGCATGAGCATTCGTGTCTAGCGAGACGCCCTAAATAGAAACAGAAGGACAGATGATGAAGTGGAAAATTGTGGCGCTGCTCGCCAGCCTGCTGGTGCTGCCCGCCTTGGCCGCCGATTACAAGACCATCGACTGGGATGTGCTGATCCCGGAAGGGGAAAAACTGCTGCCACCGCCGCAGGTGAGCCACGATGGGGATCTCGCCTCCGTGCCGCAACCGGTGGGCGGGGTGAACCAGAAGCTGGACAACCAGGATGTGCGCATTCCGGGCTTTGTAGTGCCGCTGGAAGGGGATGCCAAGAAGATCACCGCCTTCCTGCTGGTGCCCTACTTCGGTGCCTGCATCCACGTCCCGCCGCCCCCCACCAATCAGGTGGTCTATGTGAGCTACCCCAAGGGGGCGCCGGTGGATGATCTGTGGGATGCCATCTGGGTGAAGGGCAAGATGCGCACGGTCAGCTCCAGCCACGAGATGGCCACCGCCTCCTATTCGATGGAAGCGGTCGAAGTGAGCGTCTACGAGGAGTAATCCTCCCGTTGCAAAAAAAGCGGCCTCCACGGAGGCCGTTTTGTTATCTTGGCATCCCGGTTGGAGTAACATTCAGCTCCAGAACCTGTGCGAATGGAGTCAGCATGGCAGACCTCCCCCCCCCGAAAAAAGAGAGTTCGATCCTGAGCAGCCAGGAGCAGACCCTGCGTCTGGCCCGCAGTCGCGGCATCGACGGCATGCTCACCCGCAACAGCGACAGCACCTTCGAACAGCGCGCCACCTTTCGCCATCTGGCGGATCAGGCCGCACGCCAGCGCAATCTGGAAGCCATCATGGTGATGGCCTCCCGCCACTGCGAAGAGACCGCGGCTGGCGGCGAGATGGACAGCGACTGGCTGACCCGCTTCCTGCAACTGGCGGAAGATATCAGCATGGTGCCGATGCAGCAGCTGTGGGGGCGGATCTTCGCGCTGGAAGTCGCCACCCCGGGCCGCTTCTCCATCCGGGCGCTCGCCACCCTCAAGGAGATGACCCAGCGCGAGGCCCAGCTGTTCCAGCGCATCTGTTCACTGACCTGCCACTACACCGGCAGCGACGAGCAGCGACTGCTGCTGGGGCTGCACAAGGGAGCCAGCTTGCTGAGCCGCGCTAAGGCGACGCGCCTCGGCCTTGGCAAATACCGGCTGCCCTACAACGCCCTGCTGCAACTGTTTGAACTGGGGCTGCTGCATCGCGCGGAGCTGGAATCCGGCCCGCTGCCCGCCGATGGGGTCGAGCTGGAGTTTGGCAACCAGCGCTGGCGGCTGCAGTGCAAGCAGCACAACATCACCCTGCTCTACTACCGCCTCACCCCTGTGGGCAACGAGCTCGCCCAGCTGCTGCAAGAGTCACCGCTGGAGGAGTACCTGCAGGATCTGAAAACCGTGCTGGTGCAGGGGATCCAGATCGAGGTGCAGCTGACCGCCACCGAACCGACCGCAACCGTCGGGGAACAGACCCCCTGACGCACCGGCAAGATGGGCTCACGGGCCCATCTTGGTTATTCCCTCCCTTGCTCCCACCCTGCCCAACATTCCCTTTCACAATCGTCCGAATACGCTGCGCTATGCGAACCTACGAGATGGTTGAATAATTTGTTGATCTTGCTCAGTAAACGACTCGCTTGCGCTTTTCACCGCAACCCCGTTCGGTAACATAGCCGCTTGGCAACCTCTCGCAGGAGTCAGCCATGAGCCAAGCCAGTGCCAAAACGCCGGTAAAAAGCAGCAGACTGGAGGCTGACATTCAGGGGCGGTAGCGTGGTTTTTGCAGGTGGGCACAGCGCGTAGCGAAGCCCAACAGACGAGCATTATTACGCCAACCAGAGCGGGATAATCATGGATTGGGTCGTTCGGTAAAAAGATTTTCAGATACGTTTCTCGGTAAACGTTGGGCTTCACTGCGTTCAGCACCAACCTACGATTTTTAGCCCAACATACGAGATATATATTATTTAATGTCTTAGCAGCCGCTTTATGCTTTGGTGTTGTTGCATTTTTAATTAACATTGCTCTTATATTTTTCACAGAACGGGGTGGAGTGTTTGGTGATTTCCTTGGGGGCGTTTTAAACCCAATCTTTACGTTCCTAACATTATTTGGTTTGATTACTACCATTGTGATTCAACGGAGGGAGTTGAAGCTAGCTAGGGAAGAGTACGAGAAAACTGCCGATGCGTTAGAAATGCAAGCCATTGAAGGTGCTTTTTTTAACATTATAAACCTTCATCATAAAATAGCAGACTCCATTAAACTTGATATTCAAGAGTTTAAGAATGGCACTGATATAAACAATACTATCAAGTTGGCAGTTAAGGCTATTAAAAACCCTTATTTACCACAATTAGCTTCCCCTGTAACAACTTATGAATGCCGTGAAGCCTTCGAGGGCTTACTAAAGTATTTAACACAAGAACTACCAAGCCCCGATGAAATCGTCGAGAAATATAAGCATGTACAGAACAAACACAACCACATATTCGGACATTATTTCCGTAATTTATATCAAGCCCTCAAGTTAATTCATAGTTATGATGACAAAATTTTGCCTCAGGAGCGCAAACGTAAATATGCAAGTATATTACGTGCTCAACTATCTACAATGGAGTTGGCATTGCTTTTTATCAACTGCCTTGATGGTGTTTCAGATGACGGGAAATTCAAAAACCTACTCATCGAGTACCAAATGCTAGAACACCTTCCCATTAAAGAAGTGGATGGTGGTTTTGCCCTGTCTGGTTTCAATTGTTCTATGGCAACTGATGAAATGTTTTTGCAGTACAAAAAACATAAAAATATCGAGGTCAGCATACGTAAATATTTTAGAGGAGCATTTGGTGAAAATGAAAATGTTCCTTACAATTTGAAAGTACTACCTTAACATGGCGTTATATTTATATTCTACCAATTAGTATATGAGTAGATTAAAAATACGTCACCTCTAACTGAGATTTAGTTGTAAAATAAATGAATGATGCACTAATTATAATCAAGCGTCTTAACGAATGGGCGAAAAAGAACCAAGTTCCTATTATTGGCGAACTAAATAAGATTGAATGTAAGCTATCGGAATTTTATCGTAAGTCAGTTGCTGACCAAATTAAAAAACCGACTATAAAAAAGAAACCAAAAAAGGAAAAATTAAACAATGTATCTGTGACTCATTCTGATGTTAAATTCACTGAGCAGATAAACTTTAATGTTAAAAAAATTGTAATTCCCGTCAAAGGTACATGCCATTTTTGTACTCTCAAGGGTATATCCCAAGATGTTTATAAATTGTCCAATAACAAAGAGGTTATTGTTTGTGCGAAATGCGTAAAAAAACAGCGCAAACAGAGCCAAATTAAAAACAAAGTTTTATATGTTGATGCCATGGAGCGTGTAGTTTCTGGAAGTTATGGAAGTGGAAAAAAATCACGCTAAATGAACATAACAAACACCTCAAGAGGGACTGCCAACGTGTGGCGTTTCCAAACTCACGGAGGTTACGATTGTTGTGTTTGAGTTTAGTGTTAATCCATTGCCAGCCCGTAAGTTCGAATAGCGCAGCGTATTCGGACAATCGCGAATAACCCCGCCGCGATATAGGCAAGGAGCGGAAGATCCTTTTGCGGGGTTGCTATTGACCGCCTTGGGGCGGCTCAAGGCTCATCGGTGCCACTATAAGCTGGATTTATGGGTTTTCCGATAATGACCCAATTTTTGCTTATAGTTGCTTCCGCCATCTCACAAGCGCCTGTTATGATGGTCAACTAAATCCGTCAGTTTTCTCTGACTTGGCGAAGGCGTCATTGCCAATGGTGGCACTGTCTTGTGACCTCCATTCGGCTTATACGAGCCAACAATGGCTGGCAGCAAAAAGCCCATCTGAATGAAAATAGTGACAGCCTGAACTTACTACGGATCCAATAACATTAATTATTTATCATGGAACAGATATGATAATTGAATGCCCAAAGTGTTTTAAAAAAAATGATTTACATATAGAGGCAAAAGTAAAATGTGGCCATTGCCAAGAGGAACTAACAGGGCACACTTTCAAAAAAAAGATTATGTCAGGCGGCACGATATTAGCGATTGGAATTATAAGTGGGCAAGTTGCTGACTATGCTTTACTTGATAATCGCTACCCTATGTCAGTCGAGTATTCTATTGTTGATGCATGCACGAATGCAGATCCGGAGTTGGTAAGTAAAACCATTTACCTTCACAGAAAAGATGTTTGTTTATGCGCAATGAAAGATACCATGAATGAAATTTCATACATTAGATACAATGTTGATAAAAAAAGTTTTTTATCAGCTTTTCAAAAAAATACTAATGAGTGTATAAGGCGGGAAGGCTAGCTTCACCGCCCATTTTTATTTTAGAGTTATTTGCCACCTGTTGAAGGGGCGTTTCCTCTTCCTCCCCCAGAGGGGTTCCCAGTCGTTGACGGCCAGTTACCACCGGTCCCAGTGTGTGAAGAAGGACCTCGACTACTACCGCCCTTACCTGAATTACTTGAATTCGAAGCACTACCTTTTGCCATTTTCAACACTCCATATATTAGTTAACATATCCAGAATCAGTCTGGACATGTAAAGGTTAGCGATAATTGGGGGGACATTTGGGGACAAAAATGAAACCAGATAATTTTGCCATAACAATCAAGACGGAAATGTCAAAAATCGGCTGGAGCCTTAATGATTTCGTTATAGAGTACGATAAGTATCACTCATATAAATCAAAGCTGACGGCTGAGTCACTAAAAAAGCAGTTATCAAGAAAAACAACCAACCAGGCTTTACTTAAAAATTATCTTGACTTCATCTACAAACATGAGGCATGGAGGAAATTAGATAATATCAAACCCTCGTTTGTAAATGATTTTCTTGAGACAGAATTTGTATTTGAAATGACTGAGATATCTCAAAGCATTACAAAAAAACTCAAAAAATAACTGATTTTCGCCCCATAGTCCTGGGCGCAATATAGCCCGTAGGTTCGAATAGCGCAGCGTATTCGGACAATCGCGAATAACCCCGCCGAAATATAAGCAGGGATCGGAAGATCCCTTTGTGGGGTTGCTATCGACCGCCTTGGGGTGGCTCAAGACTCGCCGGTGCCACTATAAGCTGGATTAATGGGTTTTCCGACAATCCCCCAACTTTTGCTTATAGTGGCTGCCGCCAGCTAATAAGCGCCTGTGGTGGCCAACTGGCCGGCTGCCGGGCGCTTGTTATAGGTTCTTCCGCTCCAATTACAGATAGTTCCCCTGCCGCAAGGCGGTCAGCAGCTCATCCACCAGCGCAGCGACCGGCTTGCCGGCGTTAAGCAGATGGATTTCCGGCTGCTCCGGTGCCTCATAGGCGGAGTCGATACCGGTAAAATTCGTGATCTCCCCTGCCCGCGCCTTTTTATAGAGCCCCTTGGGGTCGCGCTCTTCACAGATGGCAAGCGGCGCATCGACAAAGACCTCGACAAACTCCCCTTCACCCAAGAGGCTGCGCACCAGCGCCCGCTCGGCACGAAACGGCGAGATAAAGGCGGTGAGCACGATCAGGCCCGCATCCACCATCAGCTTTGCCACCTCGCCGACCCGGCGGATATTCTCCTGCCGCGCGGCATCATCGAAGCCAAGATCGCCACAGAGACCGTGGCGCACATTGTCCCCATCCAGCAGATAGGTGTGCTTGCCTTGTGCCGCCAGCGCCTGCTCCAGCGCCCCCGCCAGGGTCGATTTGCCCGCCCCGGAGAGCCCGGTAAACCAGATCACCAGCGGCTTTTGCCCTTTAAGCTCGGCCCGGCTCTGTTTGTCCACGGCATGTTTGTGCCACACGATATTGCTCATCCAACACTCCTTGCTTGGCGCTCACGCCTCAAAACTTAAACTGTCCGGAACCACGGGGAGCCGCCTCGGGCTATCAGCCGACAACGTGCTGATGCCATGGCATTGCTCACCCAACACGCCTTGATTGGCACTTACGCCTTAAAACGGAAACAGCAGGGGCACCATCACAATCACCCCGATGCTATAGGCCAGCGAGACCGGCAGGGCCAGCTTGAGGTAGTCCGGCATCTTGTAGTTGCCCGCGGCATAGACCATCAGGTTGGTCTGGTAGCCGTAGGGCAGGATAAAGCTGGAGCTGGCCCCGAACAGCACCGCCAGAATAAACGGCATGGTCGAGACATCCATGCTGAGCGCCAGCTGGTAACCCATGGGGAAGGCCAGCGCGGCGGCGGCGTTGTTGCTCATCAGCTCGGTCAGCACCAACGTAAACAGATAGATACCGATAAAGGCGATGATGGGGCTGGCACCATTGAACTCCCCCATCAGCCAGTCGGCGATAAGCTTGGCCAGCCCGCTCTTTTCCAGCTGATCGGCGATGGCGAGCGCCCCGCCCACCACCAGCCAGATATCGAGCGGAAAGCGGCGGCGGATCTCGTCCAGGGTCAGAATACGGGTGAGCAGCAGTGCCACCAGCATCAGCAGCAAGCCCTTGAACAGCGGCACCAGATCGAATACCGAGAGCGCCAGCACCCCGAGAAAGCCCAGCACCACGGCGGCGCTGCGCTTGCCATCGAGACGGGTGGAGGCTTCCAGCCCGCTCACCACCACAAACTCCCGCCCCAGCGACTTGTTGCGGGCAAACTGGGGGCCGGGGGCCAGCAGCAGGGTATCACCGGCGTGCAGCTCAATCTGGCCAAGGCCACCGGTAAGCTGGGTTTCGCCGCGGCGCACCGCCAGTACCACCGCATCGAAGTGGGTGCGAAATTCGGCATCCTTGATGGTCTGACCCACCAGCCGCGAGCTGTGGCTGACGATCACCTCCACCAGATGCTGGCCGTTGAGGCGGTGCTGGCCGTAGAGATCCAGCCCCTTGAGCTCCTGCAACACGCCGACGCTCTCCACATCGCCGCAAAACAGCAGCACGTCCCCTTCGTGCAGCTCGTGTTCCGGCTGCACCGGGCAGATCACCTGCTCGCCGCGAATGATTTCCGCCAGATAGAGGCTTTTCAGGCTGCGCAGGCCGTTCTCCTTGACGCTGCGCCCCGCCAGCGGCGAACCGGCGCCCACCTTGGCTTCGAGAAAATAGCCGGATTCGCGGCTCATCTCGGTATCCTGCTCCGGCAGGTGACGGGCAAACAGCAGCACGGCCACCAGACCGGTCAGCAAGGTGCCCGCCCCCACCATAAAGAAGTCGAACATGCCGAGCGGCGGCGCCCCCATCTTGATCAGGAAGCTGTTGACGATCAGGTTGGTGGAGGTGCCGATCAGCGTCAGCACACCGCCAAAGGTCGCGGCGAAGCACATGGGCAGCAGCAGCCGCGACGGGGAGTGGTTGGGATTGCGTTTGACCGCCCCCAGCATGGAGGCCACCACGGCGGTGTTGTTGACGAAGGCTGACAGGAAGGCAGTGGAGAACCACACCTTCACCAGCACCTTGTTGAATGAACCCGTGCCCACCAGATTGGCGAACCAGCTCATGATGCGGGTCTTCTCCACCGCCAGCGACACCAGCAGCAACAGCACCAGCGTCAGCAGGGCACTGTTGGTGTAGCCCGCCACCACGGCGTTGATATCCGCCAGCCCGCTCAGGTAGGTAATGAGCACGGCGCCCGAGAAGAGCAGCGCCGGGCGGAGTTTGCCCTGGATCAGCAGGGCCACGAGAGCAGCCAGCAGACCCAGCACCAGGGATTGTTGCCAGGTCATGGGCTTACTCCTTGCTTGTGTCGTTACCGATGGCAAGGGCTTGCCAGTGCGGGAAGTGCTTGCGCACCAGCGCGTTGAGCTCGATTTCGAACTCGCTGTAGTGCCCTGCTCTACCCGCAAGATTTGCCACTTTCGCGGCCAAGCCTTCCACTATCATGCCGGCGCCGACGGTGACGTTGCTCAGCCGGTCGATCAGGATAAAGCTGCCGGTATCGCGGATCTCCTGATACGGGTCGAACGCCACCGGGTCGGTGAGGCTCAGCTCGCACAGGCCGATCTCGTTGAGCTTGAGCTCGCTGGCTGGCAGCTCGTCCAGCTTGTTGATCTCGATGCGGTGGCGGATGGCCTCCACCTGACCGCGACTCTTCTTGGTGGCCAGTTTTACGTCGTAGACCCGGCCCGGTTGCAGGGACTCCTCCCCCATCCAGACGATATGGGCCAGCAGGTTCTGGGTCACTTGCGGACGGTTGGCGGCATCCACCAGCAGGTCGCCACGACTGATGTCGATCTCGTCGGCGAAGGTGACCGTGATGGCCTGACCCGGCAGGGCGTACTCCAGATCCCCGTCGAAGGTGACGATGCGGGTCACTGTGCTCTCCTTGCCAGACGGCAACACCGCCAGCTTGTCGCCCACCCGCAGGATGCCGGAGGCCAGCGTGCCCGCGAAGCCGCGAAAATCGAGGTTGGGGCGGTTCACATACTGCACCGGCAGGCGCACCGGGTGGCGCTCCAGCTCGCGCTCAACCTCGGCAGACTCCAGCAGCGCAAGCAGGGTTTCCCCCTGATACCAGGCCAGCTTGTCGCTCTGGTTAACCACGTTGTCACCGTCCAGCGCCGAGACCGGCACGATCTGGATGGTGTCGACACTGAGCTTTTTGGCGAATTCGCGGTACTCGGCACTGATGCGCTCGAACACCTCCTGACTGAACTCCACCAGATCCATCTTGTTGACCGCCACCACGAACTGCTTGATGCCAAGCAGGCTGGCAATAAAGCTGTGGCGGCGAGTCTGATCCAGCACCCCTTTGCGGGCGTCGATCAGAATGATGGCCAGATCGCAGGTGGAGGCGCCGGTCGCCATGTTGCGGGTGTACTGCTCGTGGCCCGGGGTATCCGAGATGATAAATTTGCGCTTGGCGGTGGAGAAATAGCGGTAGGCTACGTCGATGGTGATGCCCTGCTCGCGCTCCGCCTGCAGGCCGTCTACCAGCAGCGCCAGGTCCAGCTTCTCGCCGGTGGTGCCAAGCTTCTGGCTGTCGGACTCCAGCGCTTTGAGCTGATCTTCATAAATCTGCTGGGAGTCGTGCAGCAGGCGACCGATAAGGGTGCTCTTGCCGTCATCCACGCTGCCGCAGGTGAGAAAACGCAGCAGACTCTTGTGCTGCTGGGCGTGCAGATAGGCTTCGATGCCCTGTTCGGTGATGGCGGTCTGAATATGGCTGTTCATGCTGACGACTCCTTAGAAATATCCCTGACGCTTCTTCTGCTCCATGGAGCCGGCCTGATCGTGGTCAATCAGCCGCCCTTGCCGCTCGCTCGAAGTGGTGAGCAACATCTCTTCAATAATTTCCGGCAAGGTGGTGGCATCGGATTCGATGGCCCCGGTCAGCGGGTAGCAGCCGAGGGTGCGGAAGCGCACCAGCTCCTGCTTCACCTCATCCTCGGCGGTCAGCGGCATGCGATCGTCATCCACCATGATCTTGATGCCGTTGCGCTCAACCACCGGACGCATGGCCGCGAAGTAGAGCGGCACTATGTCGATCTTTTCCAGATAGATGTATTGCCAGATATCCAGCTCGGTCCAGTTGGAGAGCGGGAACACCCGGATGCTCTCCCCCTTGTTGACCTGGCTGTTGTAGACGCGCCACAGCTCGGGGCGCTGATTCTTCGGATCCCAGCGGTGAGACTTGTCACGGAAGGAGTAGACCCGCTCCTTGGCGCGGGACTTCTCCTCGTCGCGACGGGCGCCACCGAAGGCGGCATCGAAGCCGTATTTGTTGAGTGCCTGCTTGAGCCCCTCGGTCTTCATGATGTCGGTGTGCTTGCCGCTGCCGTGCACGAAGGGGTTGATGCCCATGGCGAGCCCTTCCGGGTTCTTGTGGACGATGAGATCCAGCCCGTACTTCTTGGCGGTCTCGTCGCGGAACTTGATCATCTCCTTGAACTTCCAGTCGGTATCGACGTGGAGCAAGGGGAACGGGATCTTGCCCGGATAGAAGGCCTTGCGGGCAAGGTGCAGCATGACGGAGGAGTCCTTGCCGATGGAGTACATCATCACCGGGTTTTCAAATTCGGCAGCCACCTCGCGGATGATATGGATGCTCTCGGCTTCCAGCTGCTGCAAGTGCGTCAATCTTTCACGGTCCATGTTGGTCCTCGGGTCATTGCTTATGCGCCTGCTCGGGGCGCTGGGTGGTTCAGTGCGCGGCCGCACCGGCAGCCGCATCAAATATCTCTTTCTCGGTCAGGCCAGCTGCACCAGCTTGAGGTCGCAGCCATCGAGATCCGGGTTAGCGCGCTGCTGCTCGCCGCTTTTTTCTCCAAACCAGGCCAGCCGCTCGCGCAGGGCGACCACTTCGCCGATGACGATAAGCGACGGGCTCACCGCCTGTTTGGCCAGCTCCGCCAAGTCGGCCAGCGTGCCGGTCAGCACTCGCTGGCGGGATGTGGTGCCGCGCTCGATGATGGCGATGGGGGTAGCTTGGCTTCGGCCGTGATCCACCAGCTGCTGCTGGATATGCTCGGAGCGCATCAGCCCCATGTAGATGACCAGGGTCTGACTGGTGGCGGCGAGCTGCTGCCAGTCGGGCTCCTTGCCCTCTTTCTGGCCATTTTGCTTGCAATGGCCAGTGATAAAGACGGCGCTCTGGGCGTAATCACGGTGAGTGAGCGGGATACCGGCATAGGCGGTGGCACCGGCGGCGGCCGTGATGCCGGGCACCACCGAGAAGGGGATACCTTCGTCGGCCAGCACTTCCAGCTCCTCGCCACCCCGGCCAAACATAAAGGGATCGCCCCCTTTCAGCCGCACCACCCGATTGCCCGCCTTGGCGTACTCAACCAGCAGGCGATTGGTCTCCTCCTGCGGCACGCTGTGGGCGCCCGCCTTCTTGCCAACCGACACCAGAGTGGCATCACGGCGCACCAGATCGAGGATCTCAGGCGAGACCAGCTGGTCGTAGAGCACCACTTCAGCCTGTTGAATCTGTTGCAGCGCCTTGAGGGTCAAGAGGCCCGGATCACCGGGGCCCGCACCGACCAATACCACCTCGCCCACTTCGCTTTTCGCCTGGTCGAGCCCATCACTCAGCCACTGCTCGGCTCCTTGCCAATCCTCTTTTTCAATCAGGCTGGCGAGGGTGTTGGAGGCAAAGGCGCGCTCCCAAAAGCGGCGACGATCGGAAATCGATGAGAGCACCCGTTTGGCCTTGTCACGGACCCGGCCGGAGAGCTCGGTCAGCCCGCCAAGATGGCGCGGCAGCAGGCTCTCCAGCCGCTCGCGCAACAGGCGCACCAGCACCGGCGCCTTGCCACCGCTGGAGACCGCCACCATCAGCGGCGAGCGATCGATGATCGAGGGGAAGATAAAACTGGAGCGTTTGGGGTCATCCACCACATTGACGAACAGACCCAGCTGGTTGGCACTTTGATAAACGAGGGCGTTGACTTCGAGATTGTCGGTCGCCGCCACCACCAAAATCTGGCCTGCCAGATGGGCCGGAGTGAAGCACTCCGCCAGATGGGTAAAACGACCGGCAAATTCCGTGAATTCCGGTTCAAGCTCCGGGGAGACCAGGGTCAGCCGGGCACCGGCGGCCAGCAGCAGGCGCGCCTTGCGCAGGGCAACCTCGCCCCCGCCCACCAGCAGTACCGGGCGGCCTTCCAACTTGGCAAACATAGGTAAATAATCCATTTCGGCCCATCCCTCGGAACACGACTAATATGGGGCGACTATAGGCAGGGCAGCTTATCCCTCAAAATAATAAAAAATGCTTTTTAATGCGTTTTGGTAATTAGCAAAGCCCATTCATGACAAAGGCGTACGAAGTCACTTGTGGTACCTGACGCCAGACCATAGGCTAGGGACTGTGTTTCATAAGGAGCTTAATGATGAACGAATCATTGATTGTGCTAGGGATTTTTGTATTTCTGGTCATCGCCACCCTGAGTGCCGGTATCAAGATAGTGCCACAGGGCTTCAACTGGACCGTGGAGCGCTTCGGCCGCTACACCCGCACCCTGACCCCGGGCCTCAACCTGTTGATCCCCTATGTGGATCGGGTCGGCCACAAGATCATCATGATGGAGCAGGTACTGGACATCCCGGCACAAGAGGTGATCTCCCGCGATAACGCCAACGTCACCATCGACGCCATCAGCTTTGTGCAGGTGGTGGATGCTCGCAAAGCGGGTTACGAGGTCAACGATCTCACCAGCGCTATCCGCAACCTCACCATGACCAATATGCGGACCGTGCTCGGCGCCATGGAGCTGGACGAGATGCTCTCCCAGCGTGACACCATCAACGAGAAGCTGCTGCGCACCATGGATGCCGCCACCGCCCCCTGGGGCATCAAGGTGACCCGCATCGAGATTAAAGATGTGCGCCCGCCGCTGGCACTGGTCGAAGCGATGAACGCCCAGATGAAGGCCGAGCGCCAGAAACGGGCCGAGGTTCTGGAAGCCGAAGGGGTGCGCCAGTCCAAGATCCTCAAAGCCGAGGGTGAGAAGCAGTCCCAGATCCTCAAAGCCGAAGGTGAGCGCCAAGCCGCCTTCCTCGCCGCCGAAGCGCGGGAGCGGGCTGCCGAGGCGGAAGCCAAGGCGACCCATATGGTCTCCCAGGCCATCGCCGCCGGGGATCTGCAGGCCATCAACTACTTCGTGGCCCAGAAATACACCGAAGCGCTGGCCCGCATCGGTGAAGGGCCCAACAGCAAGATCATCATGATGCCGCTGGAAGCGGGCAGCCTGATTGGCTCGGTGGCTGGCATGGCCGAGCTGTTCAACAAAGATGGCAAGGGCAGCAAGTCATGACAGCCCTGTTCGAGGGGCTGACCCACTGGCACTGGTTGGGGCTCGGCTTCATTCTGCTGGCCATCGAGGTGCTCGGCTCGGTGGGCTTCTTGCTCTGGACCGGCATCGCCGCGCTGGAAGTGGGCCTGCTGCTGCTGGTTTGGCCCTTTGGCTGGCAGGCGCAGCTGCTGCTGTTTGCGGTGCAATCCCTGCTCACCACCTGGGCCTGGTGGCGCTGGCAGCACCAGCGCGACAACTCGGGTCAGGATGCCGCCAGTACCATCAACGAGCGGATGCAGAGTTATATGGGCCGCGAGCTGACCCTGCTGGATGATGTCGTGCAAGGCACCAGCCGGGTGCATCTGGACGACACGGTCTGGACGGTGCGCTGCGACGAGTCGCTACCAGCGGGCAGCAAGGTCAGGGTGGTGGGAGCCGACTCCCATATCCTGCTGGTTGAACCCCGTCACTGACGCCGCGCTGCCATCGAACCATCAAAAAGCCCGCGATCGCTCGCGGGCTTTTGTCTCTCTGGCTACCACTCAGGTGCGCATCAGGTTGAGCTGGCTGACCAGCCCGGTCAGCAGAAACAGCCCCATGGTCAGGCACAACAACTTGAACTTGAGGAAACGTCGCTTCATGCGACAACGCCTTATGGCCGCGTGACAACGAATGACTGGAGTATATTCGCCCACTTGCACCTCACCGGATTTGTGATGGGTTTGTCGTCGGCTTCTGGTTATAATTTTGGCCTTCCCCAGCGTTGATGGAACAGTCGCAATGAGCAATGCACTGAGCAGTGTCCCGCCGGTAGTCGCGATGGACTACCCCTTTCCGGCCAAACCGCTTCCCCTGAGTGCCGAACAGAGAACGACCTTGACCACAGAAATCAAGGCGCTGCTCAAGGAGCGCAAGGCGGTACTGATTGCCCACTACTACACGGATCCCGAGATCCAGGCACTGGCCGAAGCCACCGGCGGTTTCGTTGGTGACTCACTGGAGATGGCCCGCTTTGGCCGCGATCACGAGGCGCAGACCCTGATCGTTGCCGGGGTGCGCTTCATGGGCGAAACCTCCAAGATCCTGAGCCCTTACAAGCGGGTACTGATGCCGACCCTGGAGGCCGAATGCTCCCTAGATCTGGGCTGCCCCATCGAGCAGTTCTCTGCCTTCTGCGATGCCAACCCGGATCATACCGTGGTGGTCTATGCCAATACCTCGGCCGCGGTCAAAGCGCGGGCTGACTGGGTGGTGACCTCCAGCATCGCGCTGGAGATCGTCGAGCACCTCGACAGCCAGGGTCACAAGATCATCTGGGGCCCGGACCGTCACCTCGGGGCCTATATCGAGAAGAAGACCGGTGCCGAGATGCTGCGCTGGCAGGGCCACTGCATCGTCCACGACGAGTTCAAGGCCCGCGCCCTGCGCGAGCTGAAAGAGCAGAATCCGGATGCCGCTGTGCTAGTTCATCCGGAATCCCCCGCCTCGGTGATCGAGCTGGCCGATGCGGTGGGCTCCACCAGTCAGCTGATCAAAGCGGCCAAGGAGTTGCCCCAACAGAAGCTGATCGTGGCGACCGATCGGGGCATCTTCTACAAGATGCAGCAGGCCTGTCCGGAGAAAGAGATGGTGGAAGCACCGACCGGTGGCGATGGCGCCACCTGCCGCAGCTGCGCCCACTGCCCCTGGATGGCGATGAACGGTCTGGTGGCGATCAAGGAGGCCCTCACCGACGGAGCCGAACGCCACGAGATCCATGTCGACGAAGATCTGCGAGTCAAGGCCCTCATCCCGCTCGACCGGATGCTCAACTTCGCCGCCGAGCTCAAGCTCAAGACCCAGGGCAATGCCTGATTACCGCAGTCACAAGATGCAAAGAGGGCTCCCGCGGGAGCCCTCTTTATTTATCTGAACCGGATCCGGCTCAGATGATCACGGTGGAGAGGCTGTGCTCCTCATCCGGCGCAACGGTCACACCCGCATCACCGGCGATGGCGGCCTCGACGCAGAGCATGGTGCGATAGCCATCGTCGCTCATGTCGGCCATGGCGGTGGCCCCTTCCAGCCAGGGGGTCCAGACCACAGTGCTGTCATGATTGCCGCTCACCACCCGGATCTCGCGCTCGCCATCCTTGATGATTACCAGCGCTTCAGGCTGCCAGTAGATCCGATCCAGCGGCCCGTTCAGGGTCAAAGCACCCTGCTGCTGGCCATTCAGACCGGTCAGCTTGTCGGCATAGGGCTCGCCCAGACCGGTCACGCTCACCGCTTCCGGTGCGCTTATCTGCAAATAGGTATGCAGCGCACCGCTATAAGTCAGCGGCTGGGCGCCGGTGTTGCGAGTGGTCAGCACCAGCGAAAGCTCCTTGCCAACCAGCACATCCAGCTCCAACTCGAAGGGGTGATCCCACAGGGTACGGGTCGCATCGCTGTCGCGCAGAGAGAGATGGACCAGGGTGCCATCGGCGTGATCGGAGACCCCATCCAGCATCCAGAGCGTGGTGCGGGCAAAACCGTGAGCGGGCTTACCGCTACCGACACGGGCTGGCGCCGGGCCAAACCAGGGCCAGCAGATCGGGATACCGCCGCGAACAGGCTTGCTGCCATCCAGCACCGCCTTGTCACTCAACCAGATGGAGGCTGGCTCGCCATGACGCTGATAGCTCAGCACATGGGCGCCAAACAGGCTGATCTCGGCCTTGGCATAGTCGTTGTTGATGGTGATAACCGGCAGACCGGCCGCATTGTTGGCAAGCTTGCAGTTGGCTGTCAGGGGACGAATGGATTGCATGTGGACTCCTGTCATCAGGGGAAACCGAAAAACAAAAAGGCGGCCAATGGCCGCCTTTTTTAAGCTACGCGATTGCGCATCCCAAATTACTTGGAGATGTGAGCGATCAGGTCCAGAACTTTGCTGGAGTAGCCCATTTCGTTGTCGTACCAGGATACAACTTTAACGAATTTGTCGTTCAGCTGGATACCAGCCTTGGCGTCGAATACGGAGGTCTGACGCTCACCCAGGAAGTCGGTAGATACAACTTCGTCTTCGGTGTAGCCCAGAACGCCTTTCATAGCGCCTTGGGAAGCCGCTTTCATCGCTTCGCAGATTTCTGCGTAGGTGGCAGCTTTCTTCAGGTTAACGGTCAGGTCAACAACAGACACGTCCGGAGTCGGAACACGGAATGCCATACCGGTCAGCAGGCCTTTCAGTTCCGGGATAACTACGCCAACAGCTTTGGCTGCACCGGTAGAGGACGGGATGATGTTCTGAGCCGCACCGCGGCCACCGCGCCAGTCTTTGGCAGACGGACCATCAACGGTCTTCTGGGTAGCAGTGGTAGCGTGAACGGTGGTCATCAGGCCAGACTCGATACCGAAGGTATCGTTCAGAACCTTGGCGATCGGTGCCAGGCAGTTGGTGGTGCAGGAAGCGTTGGAAACGATGTCCTGGCCAGCGTAGGTAGCGTCGTTAACACCCATTACGAACATCGGGGTAGCGTCTTTGGACGGGCCAGTCAGAACAACTTTCTTGGCACCAGCAGCGATGTGCTTACGAGCAGTCTCGTCGGTCAGGAACAGACCAGTCGCTTCAGCAACAACGTCAACACCGATTTCGCCCCACTTCAGGTTGGCCGGGTCACGCTCAGCGGTAACACGTACGGTTTTGCCGTTTACAACCAGGTTGCCGTCTTTAACTTCAACGGTACCGTTGAAACGACCGTGAGTTGAATCGTACTTCAGCATGTAAGCCATGTAGTCAACATCGATCAGGTCGTTGATACCAACAACTTCGATGTCAGCGCGCTCAGCAGCCAGACGGAATACGAAACGACCGATACGGCCAAAACCGTTAATACCTACTTTGATAGTCATATTTAGTTACCTAACTGTTCAGTAGTCAAAGAAAATTCCGCTTGTAAATTTACTAGAACTCTCCGGTGAGTCAACCAACATTCTGTCTGAAATTGCGCTATATCATGAAAATCTGTGAAATTAATTTTCTGTTTATGTAACTGATTACCACGTTTTGACGAAAAAAGTGCCAGATCGTGGCATCGCGCAGATATCAACAATAGTGCCTACTCGGTCACACAACCATTCACAGAGATATGTAAAAATGTGCGCGGTTTAGCATGGCCAAAGAGCCACTGTTCAAGTACCACCCCATAAAAAACAAACAAAGAATAGTACAGATAGAATCCACAGCGGGAATTCTCAAACTATGACCACCCTGATTGAACAGCTGGCTGCCGCAAAAGGTATCGCCAGCGAGTATGTCGATGCCTGGGGCCACCCGGCCCAGGTATCTGAAGAGAGCAAGGCCGCCATGCTGGGCGCCATGGGCTACCGCGTCGATGATGAGGCCGCACTGGTGCAGCAACTGGAAGAGGAGCATCGCCAGCACTGGCTGCGGGCGCTGGATCCTGTGATGGTGGTTCGCACCGGCGATGCCGTTACCCTTGAGGTTCGCCTCCCCATCGAATTCGTCAACGATGCCCTCACCTGGCAGCTCCAGCAGGAGCAGGGTGCGGTGCTGTCCGGTCAATTCACCCCCATCGAGGGTGAGCTGGTCGGGGTGGCCGAATTTGAGGAGATGGAGTGCCAGGCCTATCGCGTCACCCTGGAGATGGCCCCGGAGCTGGGTTATCACCAGCTGGTGCTGCTGGAAGAGGGCAATGACGAGCCACTGGCCACCATGCGCCTCATCGTCGCCCCAAAGGCCTGCTACAAACAGCCACCGATTGCCGATGGCCGCAAGGTATGGGGCCCGAGCGTGCAGCTCTACTGCCTGCGCAGCCGCCACAACTGGGGCATCGGTGATTTCAGCGATCTGGGCCAACTGGTCGAGAACGCCGCCGCCTGGGGCGCCCACTTCGTCGGCCTCAACCCCATCCACGCCCTCTATCCGGCCAATCCGGAGAGCGCCAGCCCCTACAGCCCCTCTTCCCGTCGCTGGCTCAACGTGGCCTATATCAATGTGGAAGCGGTGCCCGAATTCCAGCAGAGCGATCGCCTGAAAGCGGACGTGGCGAGCCCTGCCTTCCAGCAACATCTGGCCGATCTCCGCGCCAAGGAGAACGTCGATTACACCGGCGTGATCCAGACCAAACTCGGTATACTGCGTCAGGTGTTCGACGAAGCAAGCCTTGGCGCCGAGCGTCAGGCCGCCTTTGATGCCTTCGTGGCCGCCGGTGGCGACAGCCTGCAACAGCAGGCGGCATTTGATGCCCTGCAGGCCCACTTCTACGCCAAGGGCGAAAACGCCTGGGGCTGGCCGGTATGGCCGCAGGAGCTGCGCGATTACCACAACCCTGCCGTTGCCGCCTGGATGGCCGAGCACCCGCAAGATGTCAACTTCTACCTCTATCTGCAGTTCCTGGCTGACGAGCAGCTGGCGCACGCCGATGCCCGCGCCAAGGCCTCCGGCATGGTGATGGGGATCTACCGCGATCTGGCAGTGGGCGTCTCCGAAGGCTCCACCGAGATCTGGGCCAACCAGGATCTCTACTGCCCGAAAGCCTCGGTCGGTGCGCCGCCCGATATCCTTGGCCCGCTCGGTCAGAATTGGGGCCTGCCCCCGATGAACCCGAACAAGCTGTTTGAAGCGGCCTACCAGCCGATGGTGGACTTGTTCCGTGCCAACATGCGCTCATGCGGCGCACTGCGTATCGACCACGTGATGGCCTTGCTGCGCCTGTGGTGGGTACCGCCAGGAGCCTCCGCCGCCAAGGGCGCCTACATCTACTATCCGGTCAACGATCTGCTGGGCATTCTGGCCCTCGAATCCCACCGTAATCAATGCCTGCTGATCGGCGAGGATCTGGGCACCGTGCCGGAGGGGATCGACGTGACCCTGAAAGAGAACGGCGTCCACTCCTACAAGGTGTTCTTCTTCGAGCGATCCAAGGCGGATGGCGGCTTTATCTCCCCGGCGCACTACACCGAGCAGGCGATGTCGGCCCTGACCACCCACGACATGCCGACCCTCAAGGGCTTCTGGCACTGCGACGATCTGGCGCTCGGCCGTCAACTGGGTCTGTATCCGGATGAAGATGTATTGAAGACTCTGTATGCTGATCGTCACCAGGCTAAACAGCGGATCCTCGACAGCTTGCATGCCCACAAGGTCATCTCTGACAACATCAGTCATGACGTGAACTGGGTCGGCATGAACACCGAACTCAACCACGGTCTGCAGATCCACATGTCCCGCGGCAGCTGCGCCCTGTTCAGTACCCAGCTGGAAGACTGGCTGGAGATGGACAAGCCGGTCAACGTACCGGGAACCAGTTACGAATACCCCAACTGGCGCCGCAAGCTCTCCGCTGATCTGGAAGATATTTTTGCCAATGAGGCACTCAAGGCACTGGCTGGCAAGATGAGCCAGGCCCGTGATGAGGCCAGTCGTTGAGACGCTGTCTCTCACCGCGCTCTCACCTCAATCCACTCCGGCTTCGGCCGGAGTGGATGCTCTGTCATGAAAGGAAATCTCGATGCTCGTTGAACGTTTGGTTGCTGCCCGCTGTTCCGATCCCTTCTCTCACTTAGGCCTCTCGGCCAATCCGGATGGGCCCGGCCTCAAACTGACCGCCTGGTTGCCTGATGCCCTCGAAGTTCGCGTCAAGGATCTCAAGTCGGGCAAAGTCGTTGCCACCCTGGCGCCCACCGATGAATCGGGTCTTTTTGAAACTGTTTTCACCCGCCGTAAAAACACCTTCCCCTACCAGCTGATCGCCAGCTACCGAGATGCCACCACCGAGGTCATCGACCCCTATCAGTTTCAGGATGCCGCCTGGGCAGGCCTGGCCGAACTGACCGCCCAGCCGGAAAACCTCTACCACACCCTTGGCGCCCAGCTGCGCACCGTGGCGTATCTCGGCCAACAGGTGGAAGGGGTGCGTTTTGCGGTCTATGCACCGAGCGCCACCGCCGTGAGCCTCATCGGTGATTTCAACTTCTGGGATGGCCGTCGCCACCCGATGCAGCGCAGCCTCTGCGGCCACTGGGTACTGTTTGTGCCGGGCCTCAAGGCCGGGGATCGCTACAAGTTCGAGCTCAAGGATCTCATGGGCAACCGGCTGCCCCACAAGAGCGATCCGGTCGGCTTCTACTGCGAGCAGTACCCGTCGTTCGCCTCCGTGGTCTATGACCACGCCCAGTACCAGTGGCAGGATGCCGAGTGGATCGCCAGCCAGCACAACGACAAACGCGAGCAGCCGCTCTCCATCTATGAGCTGCACGTCGGATCCTGGAAGCGTCACCCCAATGGCGACAGCCTGAGCTGGCGCGAGCTGGCGCTGGAGCTGGTCGCCTACGTCAAGGAGATGGAGTACACCCACATCGAGCTACTGCCGGTCTCCGAGCACCCGTTCAGCGGCTCCTGGGGCTACCAGCCGGTGGGCATGTTCTCCCCCACCAGCCGCTACGGCACGGCCGATGATTTCAAATACTTCGTCGACCAGTGTCACCAGGCCGGCATCGGCATCATTCTGGACTGGGTCCCCGCCCACTTCCCGTCCGATGCCCACGGGCTGGCACGTTTCGACGGCACCCCGCTCTACGAATATGAAGATCCGCGCCGTGGCTGGCACCCGGACTGGAACTCCTACATCTACGACTTCGGCCGCGACACAGTGCGCCAGTTCCTGGTGGCTAGCGCCCTGTTCTGGCTCGACAAGTTCCACATCGACGGCCTGCGGGTGGATGCGGTCGCCTCCATGCTCTATCTGGATTACTCCCGCAACGCCGGTGAGTGGGTACCGAACGTCGATGGCGGCAACCACAACTACGAGGCGATCAGCCTGCTCAAGTGGACCAACGAGGAGGTCTACGGCAAGTATCCCCACGCCATGACCATCGCCGAAGAGTCCACCGCCTTTGCCGGTGTCTCCCGCCCCACCTTCCTCGGTGGCCTCGGCTTTGGCTTCAAGTGGAATATGGGCTGGATGCACGACACCCTCACCTATATGCAGAAAGAGCCGATCCACCGCCGCTACCACCACAACGACATGACCTTCTCCATGGTTTACCACTAT
Organism: Aeromonas veronii; assembly: GCA_041319085.1. Lineage (NCBI taxonomy): Bacteria > Pseudomonadati > Pseudomonadota > Gammaproteobacteria > Aeromonadales > Aeromonadaceae > Aeromonas > Aeromonas veronii. The sequence goes on from CP101033.1 coordinate 3,439,660, forward strand.
GACGAGAACTTCATCCTGTCGCTCTCTCACGACGAGGTGGTGCACGGCAAGCACTCCATGCTCTACAAGATGCCGGGCGACGAGTGGCAGCAAGCCGCCAACCTGCGCGCCTACATGGGCTTCATGTACGCCCACCCGGGCAAGAAGCTCAACTTCATGGGCACCGAGATCGCTCAGAGCAACGAGTGGAACCACGACGCCCAGCTGCCGTGGCATCTGCTGCAATATCCCAAGCATGCCGGTCAGCAGCGCCTGATCCACGATCTCAACCACCTCTACCGTCATGAGCCAGCCTTGTATCAGGCCGATTATGAGCAGACCGGCTTCCGCTGGCTGGATCACAACGATGCCGACAACAGCATCTTTGCCTGGCTGCGGGCGGACAAAGAGGGCAAGCAGGCCATTGTGGTGGCTTGCAACTTCACCCCGGTGCCCCGTCTCGAGTATCGAGTCGGCGTCCCTGCGGCGGGCCACTATCGGGTGGTGCTCAACACCGACAGCGAGTATTACTGGGGAAGCAACTATGATGTGGGTCTGGTGTTCGCTGCCGAGCCGACCCCCTGGCAGGGGATGGCACACAGCATAGTGCTGGATCTGCCGCCGCTGGCGACCTTGTTCATCAAACAGGAGTCTTGATGCTTGTAATGGAAAAAGGGGTGGGCCACCCGCTGGGGGCCCGCCTTGACGAGAACGGTTGCCACTTCTGTGTCTGGGCCCCCCAGTCGGACAAGGTGGAGCTCTGCCTGTACGACGAGCAGGAGCAGGAGCTGATGCGGCTGGAGTTGCCCGGCCGCCGTGGCCAGTATCGCTTTGGCTATGTGCGCGGCATGCAGGCAGGTCAGCGCTACGGCTATCGGGTCTATGGCGCCCCGCAGGAGGGAATGCTGTTCAGTCCGCAAAAACTGCTGATCGACCCCTACGCCAAGGCGCTCAGCCGTCCCACCTACTGGGATGAAGCCCTCTATCAGGGGGACAGTGCCGGGATGATTGCCAAGTCGGTGGTGGTTGATGACCGTTTTGACTGGCAAGGGGTTGGCAAACCCGGGATCAGCCCGGCCCGCACCATTATCTACGAGACTCACGTCAAGGGCTTTACCAAGCAGCACCCGGGGATCCCCAACGCGCTGCAAGGCACCTACCTTGGCATCTGCCACCCGCTTGTCATCGAGCATATGAAGAGCCTCGGCATCACCTCGGTGCAGCTGATGCCGGTGGCCGCCTTCATGTCGGAACCTCGACTGGAGCAGCTGGGACTGACCAACTACTGGGGCTACAACCCCATCGCCTTCTTCGCCCCGGAGCCACGCTACAGCACCAGGGCGGACGAGGCGGTGACCGAGTTCAAGACCATGGTGCGCGAGTTGCACCGGGCCGGGCTCGAGGTGATTCTGGATGTGGTCTACAACCACACTGCCGCCTCTGGCTTCGACGGTCCCACCCTCTCGTTCAAGGGCTTTGACAACGCCGGTTACTACGCCTTCGAAGCGGGCCCCCACGGCCCGGACTACACCCGTCACGCCAACGTGACCGGCTGTGGCAACAGCGTCAATTTGGATCACCCCAATACCCTGCGGCTGGTGCTTGATGCCCTGCGCTACTGGGTCACCGAGATGCAGGTGGATGGCTTCCGTTTCGATCTGGCGGTGACGCTGGCGCGAGAGGCTGGCGAGTTCGAGCCGATGGGCGCCTTCTTCAAGGCGGTGATGGCCGACCCTGTGCTGTCACAGGTCAAGCTCATCGCCGAACCCTGGGATATCGGCCCCTTCGGCTACCGGCTGGGTCAATTCCCGAGCCAGTGGCAGGAGATCAACGACCGCTACCGCGACACAGTGCGCGCCTTCTGGCGTGGCGATGCGGGCAAGATGGGGGACTTTGCCACCCGGCTGGTGGGGTCGCGGGATATCTTCCCGAAGAACTGGCGCTCCCCCCACACCAGCGTCAACTACCTCTGCTATCACGACGGTTTCACCCTGGAGGATCTGGTCTCTTACAACCAGCGCCACAATCAGGCCAACGGTGAAGACAATCGGGACGGCCACGGCAACAACCTCTCCTATAACCACGGGGTAGAGGGGCCGACTCTGGATCCGCGGGTCAACAGCCTGCGCCAGCAGCAGAAGCGCAATCTGATTGCCACCCTGCTGCTCTCGCAAGGCACTCCCCACTTCCTCGCCGGCGACGAGATGGGCCGCAGCCAGCTTGGCAATAACAATGCCTACTGTCAGGACAACCAGATCAGCTGGGTCAACTGGCAGTGGCGGCCGGAGGACGAGCGGCTGTTCGCCTTCACCCAGCAGATGATGGCGCTGCGGGCGGAGTCGTGCGTCTTCTCCAACCTGCAACTGAGCGACGACAGTTGGAATGGCACCCCGTCCAGCTGCCATCAGGTCAACTGGTATCACCCGGACGGCCACCAGCTCACCGATCAGGATTGGCACGCCCCCATGGGGCAGGCGTTCGCCATGGATATCGGCATGATCAACTGTGTCGGCGAGCGCTGGTACGTGCTGTTCAACGCCAGCGACTACGACATCCAGTTCCGCCTGCCACCGCCGGGTGAAGGGCTGGAATGGATCCAGACCATCGACACCGCGACCAACGATGGCCTCCCCTTCCTGCCCGATGACATCAAGCGGCAGGTGGCAGTCGGCCGGGCCCACTCCCTCAAGCTGCTGGAGCGGGTGGCGCTGGCCAGCACGGCGCAGGATGCCCAACCACCGCAGCAGGCGCTTCTCCCAGCATCCGAAGCGGACATGGTTGCCACCTCGATCACAGATGCGGGCAAAGCATAAGAGGCATGCTGGAGTCCGCTTTACGGAGCCGCTATGCTGGGCCCCGTGATTGATGGCAAGGAGTCGGTATGAGCAGTAACAATCCAGAACAGTGGCGCAGCAAACTGACCGCCGAGCAGTTTCACGTCTGCTGGGAGAAGGGCACCGAGCGCCCCTACAGCGGTGCTCTGCTCCACAATCGCAAGAGCGGTGACTACCTTTGTGTCTGCTGTAAGAGCGTACTGTTTCACTCAGGAGCAAAGTTTGATTCCGGCTGCGGCTGGCCCTCGTTCGACAAGGCCATCGAGGGGACGGTGAACTACACCGAAGACAGCAGCCACGGCATGAAGCGGGTGGAGATCACCTGCCGCCAGTGCGGCTCTCACCTCGGCCACGTCTTCCCCGACGGCCCGACCGAGACTGGCCAGCGCTACTGCGTCAACAGCCTGAGTCTGGATTTCGATCCCGACGCTTAAGCGGCTGACCCATCGCAATAAAAACGGCGCCTCCATCACGGAGGCGCCGTTTTTTATCGGGTTTTCACCGGCATCACGCCAACAAGATGGTGGCCATCACCAGCAGGGCCGCGATGGCCGGCACCGGCAACTTCACCACCCGCAGCAGATAAAAGCCGATGGCCGCTAGCGCCAGATCGGTCGGCACCAGCACCGCGCTCTGCCACACCGGCTGATAGAGCGCCGCCAGCAACAAGCCCACCACGGCGGCATTGATACCGGTGACGGCCCCCGCCAGACGGGGCCGTGCCAGCCACTGTTGCCAGCAGGGGCCCACCGCCCAGAGCAGCAGAAAGCCGGGCGCAAAGAGCGCCAGGGTCGCCAGCAAGGCACCGATCAGCGGCATTTCGGGCAGCAGCTGGGCGCCAAGATAGGTGGCAAGGGTAAACATCGGGCCCGGCACCAACTGGGCCAGACTGTAACCGGTCAGAAACTGCTGCTCGTTGAGGGTGTGGCCCACGCTCTCTTGCAGCAGCGGCAGCACCACATGGCCGCCGCCAAACACCAGGCTACCGGCGCGATAGAAGTCGGCAACCAGCTGGCCAAGCGGGCTGCCGAGCAGCGGCAGGCCAACAAACAGCGCGGCAAACAGCAGCAGGGTTGGCCAGTGAGGATGACGGGTAGAAGCTACAGACGGCTCGGCGCTGGCAACCTCGCGTTGGCTGCGGGCGCAGATCAGCGCCGCTCCCACCAGCATCAGCAGTTGGGTCAGCAAGCCGGGCTGCCACCAAAGCGCGGCCGCGGTCGCCACCATGATCCCTTGCGTCAGCGGCGTGGCGCAGAACTGGCGACTCATGATGAGCACCGCATCGGCCACCACAATAAGCGCCAGCAGCTTGAGGCCGTGCAAGGCTGCATCGAGCCACAGGTTGTTGCCCAGCAAGCCCACTCCGACGGCTGCCGCCAGCAACAACAGAAAGGAGGGCAAGGTAAAGCCGATAAAGGCACAAAGCGCACCGCCCAGACCGGCGCGATGGCGACCGATGGCAAAGCCGAGCTGACTGGAGGCGGGCCCCGGCAGCAATTGGCACAGCGCCAGCAGCCGGGCAAACTCGGCCTGCGTCAGCCAGCCGAGCCGCTCGACGAAGGTGCGCTGGAAAAAGCCGATATGGGCAGCCGGGCCACCAAAACTGATGCATCCCAACCACAAAAACTGAATAAATACCTGCCCCACGCTCTGCTCCCTCACCCCTCTTCCCCCGATGGAGAGGAGATATTATGACAGCACGATGATCGTTTTATGACAGTCAGGCTGATTCGGCCAACACCATTGGCACATCACTCGGCAAGTAGCAGCGTCCCGCCAGCCAGCAGGCGATGGACTGGCGGCTGGCATCGAAGTGGGGCTCGGGCAACTCGCGCGGATCGCACCAGACCCAGCCTTCGCACTTCTCCGGCTCCAGCAGTTGCGGCTCGCCCTCAGCCTGTGCCAGCAAGGTGACCGAGATATAGTGCAGCCCGCTCTCGCGCCAGGTCTCCAGATTATTGGTCACCGCCACCACCTCGGGCGCGCTGATCGCCAGCCCCGTCTCCTCGGCCACCTCGCGGATCGCCGCCGATTCGAAACTCTCCCCCAACTCCAGATGACCACCCGGGATCGACCAGTAGGGGGCATGGCTCCCTTTGCGTTTGCCAAGCAGCACCTGGCCTTGGGTGTTGGTCAGAATGACGCCGACCCCGACGCGGGGATAAGGAGTAGACATAAGAAGAGCTCCTTGCTGGGATGAACTGGCCACTGAAACGGCGGATTGCACCATGAAAAACGGACCCACCTTAGGGCGGATGGGCCCGTCATGCAAGCAGTCTGCGGCATCAGGCGCCAGTGCTGCGGATCACCCCAGCTTGACCAACATCTTGCCGGTGTTGCGCCCCTCGAACAGCCCGATGAAGGCCAGCGGCATACTGGCGAGCCCTTGATAGACTGTCTCCTCGGCCTGCAGAGTGCCGGCGTCAAAGGCCGGGGTCACTTCGGCCAGAAACTCGCCGTAATGCTGCCAGTGATCGAACACAATCAGCCCCTGCATGGTGAGGCGCTTGCGGATCACCTGGGAGAGGTTGCGCGGACCGCTCGCCTCGCTCTGACCGTTGTACTGCTCGATGAGACCGCACATCACGATGCGACCGTGCACCACCATGTGGTTAAGGGCTGCGTCCAGCATGGCGCCCCCCACGTTCTCGAAGTAGACGTGGATCCCGTCCGGCGCCAGCCGGGCCAACTCGGCATCGAGATCCGGGGTTGTACGGTAGTTGATCACTTCGTCGGCCCCCAGGCTCTTGAGGTAGGCCACCTTGTCGGTCGACCCGGTGGAACCGATGACGCGGGCCCCCGCCCGTTTGGCGAGCTGCACCACCATGGAGCCGACGGCGCCGGAGGCGGCCGACACCAGTACGGTTTCCCCGGCCTGCAGTTTGGCGATGCGTTTGAGCCCGGTCCAGGCGGTCATACCCGGCATGCCGAGGGCGCCGAGAAAGAGTTGGGGCGGCAAGCGGGTATCGGGCAGTCTGGTCAGCTGAACTCCGTTGGCGACGAAGCGATCGCGCCATCCCAGCATGCTGCTCACCCGATCGCCCACCGCGAAGTCCGGGTGACGCGAGGCCTCCACCACGCCGATGGCGCCACCATCGAGTGGGCCGTTGAGGGGGAAGGGGGGCACATAGCTCTTGGCTTCGCTCATGCGACCGCGCATGTAGGGATCCACCGACAGCCACTGGTTGGCGACCTGCACCTCTCCTTCTTGCAGCTCGGGCAGAGCCACCTCGGTCAAGGTGAAATCGGCCAGACTGGGCAGGCCGACCGGGCGACGTAGCAGTTGGATCTGATGGCTGGGCTGATTCATGGTTTTTTCTCCACGTTGAGGGGGGTTGGCAACCTGCGAGTCGCCAGCATGGCTATTCCCAAGGGGTTGAGACTGAACTCGTTCACGCTGTCTCATCCAGCGGGGTGCCGTTGAGCAGCAGCCGGGTGACGACATTGCCCCGCATGGCGTTGGAGAAAGGGCAGGTCTGGTGGGCCAGCCGCACTATCTGCTCGGCCTGCGCCGCCTGTTCAGGTTGGGTCGCGGCGAGCGCTACGTCCAGCGTGATGGCGAAGTTGAAGCGGCCATCGTCCAGCGCCAGCAATTCGACCCCGGCGGTGACGGGAGCACTGGAGAGGGGCGCGCCAAGCTTGTGAGCCACGTGGATCAGCGCATTGGAGAAGCAGGCGGCATAACCGGCGGCCAGCAGTTGCTCCGGGTTATTGCCCTTGCCGTTGCCACCGAGGGCGGTCGGCAGGGCCAGTGCCAGCTGCAGGCTGTTGTCGAGGGTGTGAACCTCACCGTTGCGGCCGGCCTGGGCGATGGCTTGAGTGCGATAGAGCGTCTTCATGTCGGGGCCTCTGATTTTGTTTGTGTGCAAACTAAATCCAGACTAATCCCGAAAATGCGGACTGACAACTATTTTGTGTGCAAATTATTCGTCCCCCGTTTTCCTGGGGTATACTGGCCCCAGTCGTCAGCGAGGTGCCCCATGAGTGAATTGAAAAAGCAGGTCTGTTTTGCTCTCTACAGCGCCTCCAACGCGGTGATGCGAGCCTATCGGCCGCTGCTGGACAAGCTGGATCTCACCTACACCCAATATCTGGTGATGCTGTCGCTGTGGGCGCGGGACGAGGTCAGCCTCAAGGAGATCGGTCAGGAGACCGGGCTGGATGCGGGCACCCTGACCCCCATCGTCAAGCGGCTGGAGAGCAAGGGCTGGTTGACCCGTACCGTCTCCAGCGAGGATGAGCGGCAAAAATGCATCGGCCTGACCGAGGCAGGGCGTCAGCTGCAGCAGGAGGTCAAGGAGTGTTGTCTGGCGGACAACTTGCGCAATCAGGTGGATCTGGCCGATGCTGAACTGGCCCAGCTCAAGCAGCTCTGCGATCGCATCTCGGCGCAGCTGGGGCGCTGAGTGCGGCCCATCCACCAGGCTGAGGATCCACCCCATGAAACTCCTGTTGCCCTTGTTTGTCCTGTTGCTGACCGCCTGCAGTTCCGGCTCCCATGCCCCCTCGATGGCCATCGATGATGCCGATGCCTGGCAGGCCATTTGTAAAGATGGCACCCGGGTGCGCGCCGTGGTGGCCGAGGGGCTCTGCCAGGATCATCGCGGGGTAGCAATGTGGACGAATAAACCAAGAGCTGAACGGATAGCAGAAGAAGCCGCCAAATAGTGTTATTCAAACGTCATAAAGTGACACAGCAGGCCGACTGGCCGGTTTTTTTTCGCGATCCCGTCGGCACTTTGCCATCTTGTTCATAGTGCGCTCAGTTTTTTCTTCTCATACTGGCCCTGCAGTTCCAAAAGAGGAGAGAAGAGATGCAATCATCGTTGGTTGGGCTCTCCATTCTGTGGGGGCTAGCCAGTTTTGGTGTACAGGGGGATTTCATCGAGAGCCGTGATTCCATTGCGCCATCCTGGCTAGCCGAGTCCAGAGTGGAGATGGAAGGTTATCTGATTGAATCGCTGGGTGAAGATCGCTGGCTGTTCGATAACGGCAGCGAGAGCCTGCTGGTCTCCCTGCCCGAGGGGCAGTGGGTGCCGACCGGCGAGCGGCTGCGGGTCAGCGGTGAACCGCAGCAAGAACAGGCGGGCTGGCTGCTGCAGGTGGAAGACATCAGCCAGGTCAGCGTCTGACCACGGCTGTTGCCATCCCCCATCACCGCGACAGGTAATCCAGACCGGATAACCACTACCGGATAATAAATACCGCATCACAGAAAGAGGAGGCCACTGGCCTCCTCTTTCTGTTTATATGAGTGGTTTGCGCAGCCTCACCCCAGATGGTTAAGCGGCAGCGCAGTCTTGTGCTTGATGCGGCGCAGCACGAAGCTGGAGCGTACCCCGGTCACCCCCGGAATATGAGTCAGCTTGTCCAGCAGGAAGTGCTGGTAGTGCTCCATGTCGCGCACCACCACCTTAAGCTGGTAATCGGCATCGTTGCCGGTGATGAGGTCACACTCCAGCACTTCCGGCAGCTCGCTGATGGCACGGTCGAAGTTTTCGAACCGCTCCGGCGTGTGTCGGTCCATGGAGATGTGAATGTAGGCGGTGAGAGTGAGACCAAGCTGGCGGGCGTTGAGCAAGGTAACGTGGGTGTCGATGAGACCGGCATCCTCCAGCGCCTTGACCCGGCGGGAGCAGGGGGACGGCGAGAGCCCGACCAGCTCGGCCAGCTCCAGATTGCTGATGCGACCATTCTCCTGCATCAGTTCGAGAATATGTCTGTCTATGCGATCAAGTTTCAGCATTTACCCTTCCTCGTTGCAATGACTAATCCACTTTTCCTAGATTAAGGGTGAACTATTGCAAAAACAACCGAAATAAGTGGTTACTTTGCAACCACTCACCGGCACAGGAGGGATACTATGGTTACATCTTCCGGTGGCAAAGCAGATACCTGACCGGGTCTCTGCGGTGAAGGACCTTACCGGGTCAAGAGCCCCATCAGCCGTCTTACCTTATCGGGAAATGACGGGCTGGAACGAGAGAACCCCCTCCCCGAAGGCAACAAAGCAGGCATCCCGGCGCCTGCTTTGTTGTTTTTGGGCGTTTGGCGCAATCAGAGCGCGGGCGGCGTGATGCGATAGAGGCAGCGATGTGCCCCTCCAGCAGCTTCTGAGCCACGAAGGGATCACAGTTCGGCGCTCCGACCGCGGGCAAGACTTGCATCGGGGCGCCGGGTCTGGGACGGTAAAGCTCTTTGCGGATTTGTTCGATGCTGGAGGAGCTATGAGTGAGTACAAGGCCATCGCGCTCGATATGGATGGTACCCTGCTGACCCGGGATCACCAGATCTCGTCGGCCACCCGGGCAGCCCTGGCGCAGGCCCGCGCCCACGGCATCAAGGTGCTGCTGGTCACGGGGCGCCACTACATGACAGCGCGTCCCTTCCACCACGAGCTGGCCCTCGATACCCCCCTCATCTGCAGCAACGGCGCCTATCTCTATGATCCGGTGCAGAACCGGATCCTCAGCGGTGATCCGCTGGCTGTCGCTCCGCTCAGCGAGCTGCTGGCCGCGGTCGAGGCGCAGCAGATGGGGGCCCTGTTCCACCTGAGCGAGGGGATCGGCTACATCGGCTGCGAGGAGCATGTCACCCGCATCCGCCATTGGTCGGCCAATCAGCCAGCGCATCTCAAGATTGCGATCTACCCGGTCGAGGAGCTGACTGGCTGGCTCGACAACCCGGTCTGGAAGCTGGAGTTGTTCAATCAGGATCCGGCGCGCCTGCACGCCTTTATGGGCGAGGTGGTCGAGCAGATGCCCTTTACCCGCGACTGGGCGGCCCCTTATGCGGTAGAGCTGGTGCAGCCCGGCTGCAGCAAGGGCAACCGACTGGCCCAGTGGGCGGCCAGCGAAGGGATTGCCATGGAGCAGGTGGTGGCGTTTGGTGACAACAATAACGACATCAGCATGTTCGAACAGGTGGGGCTGGCGGTAGCGATGGGCAATGCGGCACCGCAGATCCAGAGTCATGCCGACAAGGTCACCGCCGACCACAACGAAGATGGCATCGCACTGGCGTTGCAGCGCTGGGTACTGCCCTGATCTGACAAGATGCAACATGGCCAGCGCGCTGGCTGGCCATGGAGGGACTTAACCGCCGAAGGAGAACTGGATTACCCGATCCGGGTAACGCAGACGGTTGTATTCGTAGCGCAGGGATTCGTAGTGGCGAATGGCGCGGTTGCGCTTGGCGCGGTAGTAGTCGCGCTGTTCCGTGTTGGTTTCGTTGCGGATGCTGCGTTCAAGCGCATCGATATCCCGCTCGGTACGCTCCAGCTCGTCGCCGATCTCCTGCAGGCGGGCGGCCAGCTTGTACTCTTCATAGCCGCGCTGGTACTGCTTGAGGAAGCTGGCATCATTGGGGCATACTCCCAGATAGTCCTTCCCCTCCTTGCCCTTGCTGTAGGCCAGCTCGGGGATGCAGTAGAGCTCCAGCCCCTTGTCGTAACCCCGTTTCCACTCGGCCTCGTCCACCTTGAGGCCATACTCGCTGCAAGACGACACGTAGTCGCGGGTCGCCTGACGGGGTTTGCCCTCCGATCCATCCTGATAACCCAGGTTGTACCAGCTCATGGTGCGGCACTCATCTTCTGACAGGGCACTGCATCCCGCCAGCAATACCGGCAGGGTCAGCAACAGGATTTTGGGGGACATGAACAGACTCCGGAAAATACAGTGACCGTCATTCTAGAGAGGATAAAAGGCCTTCACAAGGGATGCGATCCCCGCGCGGCATGGCGCTGCCTTTTGGCATCTTTATCACTATCTGAGACCGAGCCAGACGGGGCGACCAACCCGCTTTCCTTGTTATCAGGCGCAAGGTAAACTGCGCCATCTTTTAACTGGCGCGCAACAAAAACAATGAAAGTCCTGACCGTCGATTACCGCTCACCCGATGCGGCCCAACGCTTCACCGAATCCCTGCGAACCACCGGCTTTGGCGTGCTGACCCACCACCCCATCCCGAAAGAGCTGGTGCAATCCATCTACGACAACTGGTATCGCTTCTTCATGAGCGAGCAGAAGCTGGATTTCCTGTTCAACCGCAAGACTCAAGATGGCTACTTCCCGCAGTCGGTGTCCGAGGTGGCCAAGGGCCATAGCCAGAAAGACATCAAGGAGTACTTCCACCTCTACCCCTGGGGCCAGATGCCAGAAGAGCTAAAAGAGCAGGCGATGGAGTACTACCACCTGGCCAACGGTCTGGCCGCCGAGCTGCTGGGCTGGGTCGAGCAGTACACCCCTAGCGACATCTCAGCCCACTACAGCTGCCCCCTCTCCTCAATGATCGAAGAGAGCCAGAAGACCCTGCTGCGGGTGCTGCACTACCCGCCGTTCAACGGCACCGAGGAGCCGGGCGCCATCCGTGCCGCCGCCCACGAAGACATCAACCTGCTCACCATTCTGCCCGCCGCCAACGAGCCGGGGCTGCAGGTGAAGGGTTCCGATGGCGAGTGGATGGACGTGCCGTGCGACTTTGGCACCCTCATCATCAATATCGGCGACATGCTGCAGGAAGCCTCTCGCGGCTACTACCCCTCCACCACCCACCGCGTCATCAACCCGACCGGTGGCAGTGCCAGCAAGTCACGTATCTCCCTGCCGCTGTTCCTCCATCCGCGCCCGGATGTGGTGCTCTCCGAGCGTCATACCGCCCACAGCTACCTGATGGAACGGCTGCGGGAGCTCGGGGTGATCTAGTCCGCCGACGAGCAGTTGTCAGAGACCAAACCGGAGCAATCTCGCTCCGGTTTTTATTTGGTGGCAGGATTGGGCAAAAAACAGAATTAAATTAGCCAATCATGCCAATAAATCGCATTTACACCTGATAACCGTCGTAGTGATTGCGCCGTGACCTCCGTAACATGAGCGCCATTCTGCCCCTGCCCAGGGGCGCTCGATTGGAGTTCTTATGAAGCAGTCCCAATGGTCATCCCGACTCGGCTACATCCTCGCCGCAGCGGGTTCCGCGGTCGGTATCGGCGCAATCTGGAAATTCCCCTACGTCACCGCCGTCAACGGCGGCGGCGCCTTCCTGCTGGTCTTTCTGCTGTTCAGCTTCACCCTGGGGGTTGCGGTACTGATGGGGGAAACCCTGCTCGGCAGCATGAGTCGCCGCGGGGTAGTCGGTGCCTTCTCCGATCTGCTCGGCAAACAGTGGCGATGGGTTGGGGTCATGGGGGTGATCTCTACCCTGCTCATCTACTGCTTCTACAGCGTGGTGGGCGGCTGGACCCTGGGTTATACCGGTATGGCTATCTCCGGTCAGCTCAATCATGGGGATGCGGCCGCCCTCACCGCCCGCTTCAATGACTATGTCAGCGGCGACGTCTGGCCCATTCTCACCCATCTGCTGTTTGCCGCCCTCACCTGGATGGTGGTGCAAGGAGGCATTCAGAAAGGGGTGGAGCGCACCCTGCGCTGGATGATGCCGGCCCTGTTCCTGATGATCCTGATGCTGGTCGCCTTTGGCCTCACACTGCCCAATGCGATGGAGGGGGTGCGTCACTTCCTGATGCCCGACTTCAGCAAGCTGGGGATGTCCGGCGTGCTCGATGCCATGGGACTGGCCTTCTTCTCCCTCTCCATCGGTCTGGGCATCCACACCACCTACGGCGCCTATCTGCCGACCAGCGAAGGGGTTGGTCGCTCCAGCCTCTGGGTGGTGCTGCTGGCCAGCATGGTGGCAGTGCTGGCGGGTTTGATGATCTTCCCGGTGCTGGCCTCGACCGGTATCGACCCGGCCTCCGGCCCCGGTCTCACCTTTATGACCATGCCAGCGGTATTTCAGCTGCTGCCCTTCGGTCAGGTGCTTGAGGTGATCTTCTTCGCCCTGCTGGTCTTTGCGGCGCTCTCCTCGGCCATCTCCCTGCTGGAGCATTTGCAGTGCTTCCTGTGCGAGACCCGGGGTTGGTCCCGCCGCACCGCCTGCAGCGCCATCACGGCGGTGGTGATGCTCAACGGCATTCCGGTCAGCCTGTCGTTTGGCCCGCTGCAACACGCCACCCTGTTTGGCAAAACCATCTTCGAGCTGCTGGACTTTGTCACCTCCAACCTGATGATGCCGCTGTTCGGCCTGATGCTGACGCTGCTGCTGGGCTGGAAGCTGGGACGCAAGGCGTTGCCGCAGGGGATTGCCAGCCACTGGCATCACCTGCTGATGAACTGCTGGCGCTGGATTGCCCCCTTGCTGATCGGCGGGATCTTGTTGCGTGGTCTGGTGTGACGATTACTCTTCACGGGTGGGCCGTTCGGCCCGCCCCTGTGCGTCGCTGACGGCATCCAGAGCTTGTTGCCAGCGGGTGATCTCGGCATCACATTCCTCCCTCTTGGAGACGACGATATAGAGGCCGGTCTGATGGAGCAGCACGCCACTACTGGCCACGCTGCGCCGGGATAACCCCATCTTGTCGATGGGTGGCATCCATCACCAGCTCCGCCATCGGCAAGGCATCGATCTTGTCCAGCATCAGCCGCGCATCATCGGCATTGCCCTGCACCACGCCCACTCGGGTAGGCCGCGTAGCTGCATCAACGAGCTCAGCGGGTGGCAATTCCCCGGTACCTGATAGATAAAGACTCAATGGATGGGGGTGCAATACGCGTCCGCTGGGCAATCTCGACAGAGCAGAATAGAGGAGGGAAGAACAGTGGCGATGTGACGCGATAATAGAGATGAAACTCGGCTCGTTACAATGGCAACGGGAGATACTGGAGAACTGAATTCTGGGTAAAAAAATACCCACCTAAGTGGGTTTTTCTCTGAAACATGGTTACATATTTCAGCTTTTTCTTACGCTTTTTACTACAAAAATGGTGGTCGTTACTGGGATCGAACCAGTGACCCCCTCCTTGTAAGGGAGGTGCTCTCCCAGCTGAGCTAAACGACCTGGGATTCTTGAAATGATGGTGGGTCGTGCTGGATTCGAACCAGCGACCAATTGATTAAAAGTCAACTGCTCTACCGACTGAGCTAACGACCCATCTAAATCATTTTCTTTTACAAACTGGTGGTCGTTACTGGGATCGAACCAGTGACCCCCTCCTTGTAAGGGAGGTGCTCTCCCAGCTGAGCTAAACGACCTGGGATTCTGAAATGATGGTGGGTCGTGCTGGATTCGAACCAGCGACCAATTGATTAAAAGTCAACTGCTCTACCGACTGAGCTAACGACCCATCTAAATCATTTTTTTACAAACTGGTGGTCGTTACTGGGATCGAACCAGTGACCCCCTCCTTGTAAGGGAGGTGCTCTCCCAGCTGAGCTAAACGACCTGGGATTCTTGAAATGATGGTGGGTCGTGCTGGATTCGAACCAGCGACCAATTGATTAAAAGTCAACTGCTCTACCGACTGAGCTAACGACCCATCTAAATCATTTTTTTACAAACTGGTGGTCGTTACTGGGATCGAACCAGTGACCCCCTCCTTGTAAGGGAGGTGCTCTCCCAGCTGAGCTAAACGACCTGGGATTCTGAAATGATGGTGGGTCGTGCTGGATTCGAACCAGCGACCAATTGATTAAAAGTCAACTGCTCTACCGACTGAGCTAACGACCCATCTAAATCATTTTTTTACAAACTGGTGGTCGTTACTGGGATCGAACCAGTGACCCCCTCCTTGTAAGGGAGGTGCTCTCCCAGCTGAGCTAAACGACCTGGGATTCTTGAAATGATGGTGGGTCGTGCTGGATTCGAACCAGCGACCAATTGATTAAAAGTCAACTGCTCTACCGACTGAGCTAACGACCCATCTAAATCATTTTTTTACAAACTGGTGGTCGTTACTGGGATCGAACCAGTGACCCCCTCCTTGTAAGGGAGGTGCTCTCCCAGCTGAGCTAAACGACCTGGGAATTCTGTCTCCACCGAGTGGAAAAAATGGTGGGTCGTGCTGGATTCGAACCAGCGACCAATTGATTAAAAGTCAACTGCTCTACCGACTGAGCTAACGACCCTCACCACGACCAGTTCCGACTGCATTACTGCTTCGGCTCTGACGGCGGCCTATATTACGGATTTAAATCTCTGGTGCAACAGAAAGTTCGCAATTTAAATCCGTTTGCTCACTGTGCGTACAAATACGAGCTGTTTTTACAGTAGTGTTACGAAAACAGTGACATACAGCAATGTTACAGCTTGGCCAGACTCTGTTTGGCCAACTGGGCTGGCGAGGTGTTGGGATAGCCCTTGATCACCTGCTCATAGAAGGATTTGGCTTCCGCCTTCTTGCCATCCAGCTGCGCCAGCATACCTAGCTTCAGCAGGGCATCGGCACGCTTGGGCGACTTGCTGAACTTGGTTGCCACCGTGGTGAACTGGGCAGCAGCGCCGGCTCGGTCACCCTTGTTGAACAGCAACTGGCCGAGCCAATAGTATGCATTGGGCACATAACCCGAATTGGGGTACTGCTTGATGAAACCCTGAAAAGCCGGAATGGCTTTGTCGTAGTTCTTCTCTTTGAGCACCATGTTGACCGCTGCGTCGTAGGCCTGATTCTCATCCTGATTGGTTGAGTAATTGGCTGCGGCGGCCGGTGTAGCAGCAGTTGCAGGGGCCGCGGCAGCCGGAGCAGCCTGCTTGCTGCTGGCAACCTTGTCGAGCTCCTGATAAAGCTGGCGTTGACGCTCTTGCGACTGCTCCATCTGGTAGGTCTGCTGCTCCAGCTGACCACGCAGCTCGGAGACCTCCCCTTGCAGGGAGTCGACCTGCTGTTGCAATTCAGCTTGCAGCCGCAGACGAGCATTGAGGGTGCGCTCCAGCAGGGCAACCCTGTCTTCCAGACTGCCGGTCGGCACGATGGCGCCGTTGTTGCCGCTAAGAACAACACCGCCACCCGAGTCACCGCTCAGATCGCTGACAGGAGCCGCCGCCTGCGCATTCAGAGCAACCAATACGGCCAGCGCAACAACAGCTTGCTTGTACACAGATTTCATTCGGATCAAACCTTAGCGTTTAGGGCAAATAAAACGGCCAGCGCCATCGTCGCTCGCTTAGACAGATTTCATTCGGATCAAACCTTGGCGTTTAGTGCAAATAAAACGGCCATCGAAATGGCCGTTTGCATCTAAACGAACGTCGTTCGGTTCAAACCTTAGTAAACCAGAACCGCACGGCGGTTTTTGGCAAAGGCATCCTCGGTGTGGGACATGTCCAGCGGCTTCTCTTCGCCATAGCTGACGATGGAGAGTTGCTCGGCCTGCACACCCAGGGTTTGCAGATACTTGGCTACAGCCTTGGCACGACGCTCGCCCAGGGCGATGTTGTACTCCGGAGTACCGCGCTCATCGGCGTGACCTTCGATCAGGACTTTTACGCTCGGACGCTCGCGCAGGTAGCTGGCGTGGGCATCCAGCAGATCAGCGTACTGACCCTGGATATCGTAACCGTCATACGGGAAGTAGATCACGTTGTCACGTTGCAGTGCTTCGAACTTCTGACGCATCTGCTCTTCCGGGGACAACATGCCGTTGGCGCCGTCAGTTTGTACACCGCCCATGCCGTCGGTCATACCTGATTCAGCGCCAGCTGCGTCAGAATCAGAAGAAGAGCTACAAGCGGCCAAGGTGAACAGTGGCAGTGCGATGGCCAAACCCTTGAGCAGTTTATTGAGTTGCATGCTTTTTCCTTAAACCTTTATAACAAAACAAAAAACAATTGGATTTTTATCAATTCAAGAAGGGCGACCAAGCTGGTGCACGAATTTCACCGCTACTGGTCGGAAGCACCGCCTTGAAGCGACCATCAGTCGACACCAACGCGAGACTCTTACGACCCTGATAGATGGTGGCATAAATGATCATGCTGCCATTGGGAGCCACACTTGGCGACTCATCCAGAGCACTCTGAGTAAGGACCAGCAGGGCATTGTTTTCCATGTCCTGACGGGCGATACGATACTGTCCCTGAACACGGGTCACCATCACCATGATCTTGCCATCAGGCGTGATGGATGCACCCTGGTTGGATTCACCTTCCCAAGTCATCCGGCGAGTCATACCAGTCGCCAAATTTACGCTATAAATCTGGGGTTTGCCACCACGTTCAGAGGTGAACAACAAATTTTGCCCATCCGGCATCCAGGAGGGTTCGGTGTCGATCACCCGGCTGGTTGTCACCCTTGTCAGCTGCTTGCTCGCGACATCAACCACATAGAGGTTCGGTGAACCATCTTTGGATAGAACGATAGCCAGACGACGACCATCCGGAGACCACTCCGGCGCCCCGTTGATACCACGGTAACTGGTGATCAGGCTGCGCTGCTGGGTGTAGATGTCCTGCACGTAGATTTCGGATTTCTGATTCTCGAAGCTCACATAGGCCAGCTTGCTGCCATCCGGCGACCAAGAGGGTGACATCAGCGGCTCGCGGGAGCGCAGCAGGGTCTTCTCGTTGTAACCATCGTAGTCGGCGATCCGCAGCTGATAGGGGAACTGGGTACCCTGCTGTACGGAGACGTAAGCCAGGCGGGTCAGGAAGGCACCACGTTCACCAGTCAGACGCTCATAGACGATATCGGAGATACGGTGGGCAAACTGGCGCATCTGGGCACCCGGAATGGTCGCCATGCGGCTATCCAGAATGTAACCGTTGCTCTCGCCGCCTTGCGCCTTGGCCAGTTGGCCTTTAAGCACATCGACCAGCTCGAAGTTGATCTTGTAGGTGCCGTCACCAACGGCTGCGATGGAACCGACCACCACGGCCTCAACCCCTTGGGAGGCCCAGGGCGCGAAGTTGATCTCGCTGCTGCTGCTCGGGGTCTGCGGCATCTGGCCACGGGCCAGCGGCTTGAACTTGCCGCTGCGCATCAGGTCGTTGGAGACCACTTCCGCGATGTCCTGCGGCAACTGCCCGTTGCCTTCCCACTTGAAGGGAGCGATGGCGATGGGGCGTGCGCTATCAATACCGCCGGTGATGACGATGTCTAGGGCCGCCTGGGCACTCTGGCCCAACAACAAACAGCCAACCAAAGCAAAAAATACTTTTCTGATCATGGCTTAAATACTCGGTTCCAATAAAAATGAGCGGTTAAATTCCTTTCTCTACGAGACGCTGCCAACCACTTGTAAACAACATCGTTTCATCGCGGTTTTATCGCACTTAGATACTCGGTTCTAACTTCAGGTTAAATTCCTTCAACATCTCGAATGCCGCAGGATCCTTCGGTACCGGCAGTTGATTGGCCTTCAATACGGCCGCCTTGCCTGAACGACATACCGCCGGGTCACCCTGGCCGTTATCTACCGATACGACAAAGCCACTGCTCGCAAGACGCACGCCGATAGTACATGTTTTGCCCCGCATGGTGGGATCCAAAATCATATATCGCTCAACAGTCGCCTTGATGAGTGCCGCGTATTTGTCGACTTCGCCCTGCGCTGCTGCCGATGCTGCCTGACTGCGGGCATTGGCTTCAGCCGACAGTTGCTGCTGCATCATATCTTCCATCTCTTTTTGCAGCTTGGCTTGCTCGGCTGCTTTACGCTTGCGCTCAGCCGCGATCTTGGCCTGCTTGTCGGCCTCTGCCTTGGCTTTCTTCTCGGCGTCAGCTTTTGCCTTTTTCTCAGCCTCTTCCTTGGCCTGCTTTTCAGCCTCGGCTTTGGCTTTTTTCTCAGCGTCTGCCTTGGCTTTCTTCTCGGCTTCGGCTTTGGCCTTCTTGTCCGCCTCCGCTTTCTTGGCCTTGGCTTCTGCCGCCTTGGCCTTCTCTTCGGCCTCTTTCTTCTCTTGTTCCTGTTTCTTCTTCAGCGCCAGCGCCTTGCTCTCGGCTTCCGCCGCTTTACGCTCGGCTTCGGCTTTCTTGGTCTTCTGCTCTTCCAGCTTGCGGGCTTCCTCGGCTTTTTGGGCCTTCTCCTCCGCCTGCTTCTGCTCGGCAACTTTCTTCTGCTTCTCGGCCTCGGCCTTGCGGGTGGCCTCTTCGGCCTGCTTGCGCTTGGTCTCGGCGATGCGAAGCTGCTCCTGTTTCTGAGCCAGCTCGCGCTTGGCGATGTCCGTGTCTTCCTTATCCTTCTCTTTCTCTACCTTCTGCGGCTTGGGCTGAGATTTCTGCTGCTGGATCTGCTTGGCCTGCTCGTTGAGGAAGTTCTCGTCGAGCATGACGGCATTGACGATCTGCCCCTTCGATTCGGGTCGTTTCGGTTTGCTGAAATCGAGCCCGACAAACAGGATGATGCCGATGATCAGGTGCAGCAGAAACGACGCGATGAGATAACCGGAAATACCACGCTTCACATCCATCTCCGTTAGTTCACCGGATCTGTCATCAGGCCAACCTGAGGCACACCCGCTTTCTTGAGGGCCACCATCAACAGGATCACCTCTTCGTAGCGCACGGCCTTATCACCCGCAACCACCACGGGAGCATTCTGGTTGATCGCCAGATAGCCCATGGCTTTTTCGGTGATGTATTGCTGCATCGCCTCTGGCGTGCCGCTCGGCACCGGCTCGTCATCGGCTTCGCCAGCCTTGATGACATACTCGCCTTCGGTATTGACGCTGACGATGAAGGGCGGCTTGGTATCTTCCGGCAACTGCTCGGATTCAGCCTGAGGCAGATCCACCTTGACCCCTTGCGTGATCACCGGCGTGACCGCCATAAAGATGATAAGCAGCACCAGCATGACGTCGATATAGGGAACCACGTTGATCTCGGCCACCTTCTTGCGCCGGATCCGCTGATAGGTTTGCATTACTGATCACCCTGCTGCTGCTGTGCAATTTGACGGTTCAGAATGGTGGTGAACTCATCCATGAAGTTGGCGTAGGCGTTCTCCAGCTTCTCTACCTTATTGGTAAAGCGGTTATAGAAAATAACCGCCGGGATAGCGGCAAACAGGCCCATTGCAGTCGCGATCAGCGCTTCCGCGATACCCGGTGCCACCATCTGCAGGGTGGCCTGCTGAACCTGACCCAGGGCGATAAAGGCGTTCATGATCCCCCAGACGGTACCAAACAGACCAATATAGGGGCTGATGGAGCCGATGGTCGCCAGCACCGGCAGATTGGATTCAAGCTCATCGACTGCACGGGAGAGGGAGACACGCATGGCACGATAAGTACCATCCATCACCGCATCCTGACCACGGGCACCGGCCTTGAGCAAGCGGGCATACTCCTTGAAGCCGGAGTAGAAGATATCCTCCATGCCTTCGATATCATCGCGGCGGGAAGAGGACTCCTGATAGAGGCGATTGAGGTCGACCCCTGACCAGAATCTGTCTTCAAACTGTTCCGATGCGAGATTGGCCGCCTTGATCGCCTTGGAGCGCTGGATAATCAGCGCCCAGGAGACAATAGACATGCTCATCAGGGTCATCATGACCAGTTTTACCAACAGGCTAGCTTGCCAAAACAGGCCAATAAACGAAATTTCAGCGTGCACTTAACAGCACTCCCTTGATTTTTTCAGGTATAGCAACAGGTTTCATTTGCGGATGACTGACACAGGCTATCTGTACCATGGCCTGGGTGATCAGTCGTCCATCAGCCGCCAGGATCTGCTGCGAAAAGCGCAGGGATGCGCGTTTCACTTCAATCACTTGCGTTAATACATTCAATAATTCATTAAAACGGGCCGCCGAGCGGAAATCGATCTCTGTTCGACTCACCACGAAGGCATACCCCTCCTGCAGCCAGACGTCCTGTTCGACCCCTTTGGCACGAAGAAACTCGGTGCGAGCACGTTCCATAAACTTGAGATAATTGGCGTTGTAGACGATGCCCCCGGCGTCGGTGTCTTCGTAGTAGACACGCACCGGAAACTCAAAGACTTCCCCCATAACAATCTGTGATCCATTCGACAGTCAGATGGGGGGCTATCATAACGCAGGGCTGAATAGGAAAGAAGCAGGGGGAGACAGGGAAATCCTGCCTCCCCCCGTTTTTTATGACAGGAAATATGAATGTGTCAGCCAGAGGCCATACAACAAACTGGGCCAGGCGAGCCAGGGGTTGAACAGCACACGTCCGGGCAGGCTTTTCAGATGAAAGCCCAGCCCGTTAAGTACGCCACAACAGACGGCCCACATCAGCCAGGGAGCAAGCCAATGGCCATGCTCGCTGGTGTTGGCGGCGATCAGATTGGGGGCCTGTAAAATAGCGACGGCCAACAAGGCCGCCGCGACTAACATCAACCCCTGCCACGGCTGGCGCTCCAGTGGAGCGGCCAGCCTGGCGAGTCGATCACTTGTTTTCATCGATCTGACGATCCATGTTCTCGGTGTGTTCCAGCCACAGCGCATTGATGATGCCAAATGCACAGGCCAACAACAGCCCCAGGATCCAGGTGAAATACCACATTGTCAGCGCACCTCTTAATAGAGAGATTGTTGGTTATCTTCGATGTGCTTGTTGGTTACCCGGCCAAACATCTTGATGTAAGTCCAGAGGGTGTAACCCAGCACAATCGGTACGAAGATCGCTGCTGCCACCGTCATCACCTGCAAGGTGTTGAAGGAGGCGGTAGCATCCCACATGGTCAGGCTCAGTGACGGCTCAAGGCTTGAGGGCATCACGAACGGGAACATGGAGAAACCGGCAGTGAGGATGACCCCGGCAATCGCCAGCGAGGAGCTGGTAAACGCCAGCCAACCGATGTTCATGCGGGCAAACAGCGCAGTCAGCAGGCTCATGGCCAGACCCAGTACCGGGGCAGCCACCATCCACGGATAGAGGGTGTAGTTGTTCATCCAGGCACCAGCCTGCAGGACAACTTCCTTGTTCATCGGATTGGATACTGCGTCAGTCGCGGCAGCCTTGACGATGACATACCCTTCCATACCGCTTACCCACCAACCCGCGGCAGCAAACAGCACCAGGGTTACCAGTGAGCAGATCATGGCGGCAGTGCGGGAACGCGCCAGCACTTCACCGTCGGTCTTCATCATCAACCAGGTTGCGCCCTGGGTGAGCAGCATGAACAGGCTCACCAGACCAGCCAGAATGCCGAACGGGTTAAGCAGGCCAAAGAAGTTGCCGTGATAGGTCAACATCATGAACTGGTTAAACTCGAACGGAACACCTTGCAGCAGGTTGCCAAAGGCCACACCAAACACGATGGGTGGTACGGCACTACCGGCGAACAAGGCCCAATCCCAGTTACTGCGCCATTTGGCATCAGCACGCAGCGAGCGGTACTTGAAGCCGACCGGACGCAGGAACAGTGCCATCAGCGTCAGGATCATGGCGATGTAGAAGCCGGAGAAGGTCGCGGCATACACCATCGGCCAGGCGGCGAACAAGGCACCACCGGCAGTGACCAGCCAAACCTGGTTTCCTTCCCAGTGCGGCCCCATGGTGTTGAGCATCACGCGGCGCTCGACATCTTTCTTGCCGACGAACGGGAGCAGTGCGCCTACCCCCATATCGAAGCCGTCAGTGATGGCAAAACCGATCAGCAGTACGCCGACCAGAGCCCACCAGATGACACGCAGAGTTTCGTAATCAAACATGGTCGCTCTCCTTATGCCTTGATCTGTTCAAAGTGATACTTGCCAGTCTTCAGGCTGCTGGGGCCAAGACGGGCATACTTGAACATCAGGTACATCTCGATAACCAGCAGTACGGTATAGAACAGGCAGATACCGATCAGAGAGAACCAGATCTCGGCTGCAGGCAAGTTGGATGCAGAGAGGGAAGTCGGCAACACCTCTGCAATGGTCCACGGTTGGCGACCATATTCAGCCACAAACCAGCCAGCTTCGATCGCGATCCACGGCAGCGGGATACCCCACAGCAGACCCTTGAGCAGCCACTTGCGCTCACCGATACGGTGACGAGCACTGTCATAGAAGGCCAGACCGATCAGCACCAGCATCAGCATGCCGGTTGCCACCATGATGCGGAAGGCGAAGAACAGCGGCAGTACCTGCGGGATGGAGTCATCCACCGCGGCCTTGATCTGATCGTCAGTCGCGTCGGTCACGTTGCTGGTGTAACGCTTGAGCAGCAGACCGTAGCCCAGATCCTGCTTCACTTCGTCGAAGCGAGCGCGGGTCTCGTCAGACTTGTCACCGGATTGCAGCTTGGTCAGCAAATCGTAAGCGGTCATACCGTTGCGGACGCGCAGTTCGTGTTCGCTCTTCAGATCCTTCAGACCAGTGACCTGACCGTCCAGAGAACGGGTCGCGATAATGCCCAGGGCATAGGGGATCTTGATGGCGTAGTCGGTGCGCATCTCTTCCTGATTCGGAATACCGAACAGGGTAAAGGCGGCCGGAGCGGGCTCAGTTTCCCACTCGGCTTCGATAGCGGCCAGTTTTACCTTCTGCACTTCACCGGTCTCGTAACCGGATTCGTCACCGAGGATCAGCACGGACACGATGGAAGCCATACCGAACGCAGCGGCAATGGCGAAGGAGCGACGGGCAAACGCCACATCACGATTCTTCAACAGGTAGTAGGAGGAGATACCCAGCACAAACATGGCGCCACAGGTATAGCCAGCCGCCACCGTGTGGACGAACTTGACCTGAGCAACCGGGTTGAGCACCACGTCAGCGAAGCTCATCATCTCCATCCGCATGGATTCGAAGTTGAACTCGGCACCGACCGGGTTCTGCATCCAGCCGTTGGCGACCAGGATCCAGAGGGCGGAGAGGTTGGTACCCAGCGCCATCAACCAGGTGGCGACCAGATGCTGATGCTTGCTCAGACGATCCCAACCAAAGAAGAACATACCGACGAAGGTGGACTCTAGGAAGAAGGCCATCAGCCCTTCGATAGCCAGCGGGGCGCCGAAGATATCACCAACATAATGGGAGTAGTACGCCCAGTTCGTCCCGAACTGGAACTCCATGGCCAGGCCTGTGGTGACCCCCAGGGCAAAGTTGATACCAAACAACTTACCCCAGAATTTGGTCATGTCCCGGTAGATGGTGTTGTTGGTCATCACATAGACGGATTCCATGATCGCCAGGAGAAAGGCCATTCCCAGCGTCAAGGGTACAAACAAAAAGTGATAAAGGGCCGTCGCAGCGAACTGGAACCGCGATAGGTCTACCACATGCTCAGCAATCATGATGTTTCCTCACCGATTATTGGCACGGCTATTTTAAGTTTTAAGCACAAAGCTTCCGTTGGAGGTTATCGAATGAGCCTTATTGTGACGTGTCACAACAAAACGCGTTCAGTAACCACTGACATTAACAACAAGGCAATACAAGAACACAAATAAAGCTAATGTTTAACAATTACAAAACAATCAGCCTAAATTTATTCTCGCCCATGATGACCGGGTTTTTATATCACCTTTATTTGATTGAAATCAATGTAAAAGGGCCCGCCATACATGGCTTTGAAAGGCATCTTTCATTTATTTCACGATTATTGACGCGAGCCAGATCACAAAACACGATAAAGCGTAAAATATTGATTTAAATCAATTTAAAAATTTAACATCCCGCCACTCGGTTTAATTTGAAAAGCGTGGATGACGCGCCTTTTTCCATGTTATCCGGATCAGGCAATCTGATTCGAAAGCTCAATTAAAACGGCAAAGAGTGAATGCTCATACGAACCGTATCTTATCAACAAAGACATTAGATAAACTAATTTCAAGAGTGCAATTTTCCTTGTTTGCCGGGGTCGATTCGAACTCCTACAATGCGCCTCGCAGTGAGGGCATACCCTTGGATACAGACCGGTCAATCCGGGTTCACGGTACGTATTCGACGATCAATTTGAACCTGTCTATTGGAATCGAAGATGAAAAAGTTTGTTGCTAAAACCATCCGTTACTACAAGCTTTCCTGTGTTCAGCTCTATCAAATGAACCGACTCTGAGAGCTCGCGACGGCTCAACTGTTTATTTTCCGGTCTGTGTCCAGACGCACTCACTGTCTGTGAACATCCATCCTGAATTGTCTTTGCCCACCGCATCCGCCGTGGGCTTTTTTTGCCCGGATAATAAAAAACCGCCTTTAACGGCGGTTTCATATTCAAACGACTGTTTTTACTTCTCATCTGGTCGCTGAAGACCGAAATGAGCGTACGCTCGTGTGGTCGCAATCCGTCCTCTGGGTGTACGCTGCAGATACCCCTGCTGGATCAGATAAGGCTCCAGCACATCTTCGATAGTATCTTTCTCTTCCCCGATCGCGGCGGCTAAATTATCGAGACCCACCGGGCCCCCCATAAACTTGTCTATCACAGCCAACAATAACTTGCGGTCCATGAAGTCAAAACCTTCGTTATCGACATCCAGCATGTCCATGGCGCGCGCCGCGATGGGGCCATCGATGCGGCCATCGGATTTCACCTGGGCAAAGTCGCGCACCCGCCTTAACAAACGGTTAGCAATCCGCGGCGTGCCGCGAGAGCGACGGGCGACCTCAATGGCACCATCTTCCGTCATCTCGAGCCCCAGACAACGGGCACTGCGGGAGACGATATCGGTCAGGTCCTTGACGTTGTAGAACTCCAGCCGCTGGACGATGCCGAAACGATCCCGCAGCGGACTGGTGAGTGAACCGGCCCGGGTGGTGGCGCCGATCAGAGTGAAGGGTGGCAGATCCAACTTGATGGAACGAGCCGCTGGCCCCTCCCCGATCATGATGTCGAGCTGGTAATCCTCCATCGCCGGATAGAGCACCTCCTCCACCACCGGACTGAGGCGGTGGATCTCGTCGATGAACAGTACATCGTTCGGTTCGAGGTTGGTGAGCAGCGCCGCCAGATCCCCCGCTTTCTCCAGCACCGGGCCGGAGGTGGTCTTGATATTGACCCCCATCTCGTTGGCAACGATGTTGGCGAGGGTGGTCTTGCCCAAGCCCGGCGGGCCGAAGATCAGCAGGTGATCGAGCGCTTCCCCCCGCTGGCGGGCCGCTTCGATAAAGATCTCCATCTGTTCGCAGACGGTATCCTGACCGGTGTAATCAGCCAGCTTCTTGGGGCGGATAGCCCGGTCAATAATGTCATCCTCACGGGCGGCGCTGGCCGAGATGAGGCGGTCTGCTTCAATCATCAACTACCTCACACCAGGCTACGCAGGGATTCACGGATGATCTCTTCCACCGACATTCCATCGACGGCGATCTTGCTGACAATCTGGCTCGCCTGCTGCGGCTTGTAACCGAGGGCCACCAGCGCACTGGCCGCCTCTTCGGTCACATCCGGTGCCCGCAATTCGGGCTCACTGGCAGGCAAGGTGACCATGGCCGGGGAGAAGAGATCGTGACTGACCCACCCCTTGAGGCGGTCTTTCATCTCCACCACCAGCCGCTCGGCGGTCTTCTTACCGACACCCGGCAGCTTGACCAGGGAGCTTATCTCTTCGCGTTCGACACTCAGCACGAACTGGGTAGCGGTCATGCCGGAGAGAATGGCCAGCGCCAGCTTGGGGCCGACCCCGTTGGTCTTGATCAGCTCGCGGAACAGCGCCCGCTCCTGTTTGTGGTTGAAGCCATAGAGCAGCTGGGCATCTTCGCGCACCACGAAGTGAGTATGGATGGTCGCCTCCTTGCCGATCTCCGGCAAATCATAGAAGCAGCTCATCGGCATCTGCACCTCATAGCCAACCCCGCCCACTTCCAGCAGGACCTCGGGGGGCTGCTTTTCAATGACAATGCCTCGCAAGCGACCAATCACGGCTCTCTCCTCACCAATACAACTATTCGTAAATTGGCTCATAGCATAAAGAATAACTGGATAAGTATCCAGCATAGGGCGGCGACACCCGCATGGTCAGAGAGGCTTTTTATCCCATTCTCCACCATCCTTGATCGGGGGCAGCCAGTGCTAGGGCTGTTTCAGCGCCACACTGGCCCTTGAGCAGAGGATAAACCACGACACTAAACCCGTTCGGAACCGAAACGGGATCCTGTGTCGATACCAAGGAAGGCCATCATATGAAGATTGTTACCACCGCCAATCTGGGCCTCACCATATTGCTCGACTGCACGCTGGGCATAGGCGTCGTGGGCTGGTAGGCAGCCAGCGGCTAGCCAATCTGCTCTCCTATGTGCTGGGGCAGCCTGGCTGACCGCCGAAAGCAGCTAATACGTTGCGTCTTCCTGCGCGGGCATGCAGCGAGTGATGCAGCAGGTGGCCGTGGCCACCGGACAGCTGTCACACACCCTGATCCACTCCCCTGACAAGGTCTCCGGTATCAGTCTCGCCGGAGTGCCTGCAGCTCGCCTCCTCGCTCCATCAGGCCAGCCTGCTGCAACAGCGCCTGCTCTCCCAGTGTCGGGTCTGACTCCCCCGCAATAGCAAAGATGCCACTCATGCGAGTGGCATCTTTTGTTACCGGGCGCTCATTGCTGCCACCTTAACTTCCTCAACTTCCTCTGGCCAGCTGAACAGCCAGCGTCAGCATGATAATGCCGACCAGCAGATCGATCCCCTGTTGCACTCGACTGCGGGCCAACCAGGGCGCCAGCGCCGCGGCCCCCAGCGCCAGCGAATAGAACCACACCAGCGAGGCCAGCATGGCCCCCGCGGCAAAGGCCGGACGCAGGGACTCGCTCACCTGACTGCCCAGTGAGCCGAGCAGCATCAGGGTATCGAGATAGACGTGAGGGTTGAGCAGCGTGACCCCCAGCGTAATCGCCAGCACGCTCTTGGCCCCCATCTGCTGGGCAGAACCGGCAAACCCCTCCCCCCTACCGCGCCAGGCGCTGAGCAGAGAGCGCCCACCGAACCAGCCGAGAAACAGCACGCCGCCCCAGGTCAGCAACGCCATGCCGAGAGGGCTGGCGGCCAGCACATTGGCCCCGCCAAATACCCCCATCGCAATCAGGACAAGATCGCAGAAGCTGCAGAGCGTGGCGCTCAGCAGATGGTGATTGCGATGGATGCCCCGGCTCAGCACAAAGGCATTCTGGGCACCGATGGGGATGATCATGGCCAGGCCAATGGTGAAGCCTTGCAGTGTCGTTGCGAGCATCATAGAGAGTACCGTCGAAGTAATGAATGAGCGGCACTATAGCGAGGGGTGAACATCCAGAGAAATTCATTGATTTACTGATTTATTCATTTTGCTAATGATGACCGACACCGCAATCCGCTATTCAATCCCCTGATTGTAACCCTCGGAGTGCGGCAGGAATATCGGTTATGCCTGTCAGGCTCCGGCCTACTGCAGCACGCTGGGGAAGTTGGTGACCACAACCTGATCCAGATTGGGCAGTAACAGCCCGGTGCTGACCCCTTTGGCAATGGCCTGATAGCGGTTCATAGAGCCGGTTTTGCGGGTGACCTGATTGAGGTGGTAATTGACCGTGCGCTCGGTGATCCCGAGGATGCCGGCGATCTCGCTGGAGGTCTTCCCTTCGCTGGCCCAGAACAGGCACTCGGTCTCACGCGCGGTCAGGGGCTCTTTACCCACACTGTCCATCATGCTGAAACGCACCACCCGGATAGCCGCGTCGAAGATGTAATTGGACATCCAGGAGAGGATCGGCGAGGACTCCAGCAGCAGATCGCTCGAGGCCCGCTCGGAGGTGATAAAGGAGAGGATGCCGTTCTCCCCGGCTGCGCCGTGCAGGGGGAAGGAGATGCCGTTGCGCAATCCGAACTCGGCTGCCAGCCCCATCACATCCATGCTCCCCTCTTGCAGAAAGCTGGCCCGCTCATCGAGGTGATTCCAGTAGATGGGCAGCGTCTGCTTGCGCGCCAGCTGGATCACCGGATCGCATGCCAGCATGTTGTTCTCGGTATAGGCCTGCACCCAAGAGTCGGGGCACTGATTAAACAGCACCACCTTGGGCCTTTGCATCGACATCGGCAGGATCAGGGCGAAGCGGTAGTAGTCGTAGCCCATCCCGAGTGTAAAACGACCAATCAGTTCGGCCAGACGATTGCCATCCGTCACCGAAGTGAAATGTTCGAGGTACTCAAGCAGTTGGTCTTTATTCATATGAAACCCCCTTGACCAGACACGTGATTATAACGGCGAAGAGCAAGATATAAGATCCAAAATGTTGGTTTTCAAAGGAAAATTGAGAAAGCGCTGACGAAATGAGGTGGAGAATGAACGCTATTGCTTTCGAAATCGCCTCTTTTCCGACCGACTGGGATGTGGAGTCACATCGTGGCCTGGAGCGCGACAACTTTGACAGGTCAGCCCCCCATAAGGCTCTCGCGCAGGCGGTCTCCCAACCTCTGCTGGGCCATTATCAAACCCGTCATTATCCACTGCAGCAACCGTCACTGGCGCTGGCAGTCCCCCATAAAAATCCACTCATAAAAAATCCCGGGAAAACAGACCCGGGATAAAGATGTCGCTACGATCTGCGCAGGGCTACCCCATGCAGCACCAGAGAGTATCCTCCCTCAGTGGCCTGACCACTACTGTCAAAAATCACAGCACTGCCCCCTTTTCAGCCACCATTGTTGTCCCGGCCCGGCTGACGTAGAGTCAGCCCTGATACAACGGGAGGGACGCAATGAAAGAGCTGGATTACAAACTGCTGCGGGCACTGGATGCGGTGCTGCAGGAGCAGAACTTCGATCGGGCAGCCAGGTCACTGCATATCACCCAGTCAGCCATCTCTCAGCGGATCAAGCAGTTGGAACAGCAATTTGCCGAGCCGCTGCTCATTCGCAGCCAGCCGCTGCAGGCCACGCCACTCGGCCAGAAACTACTGGCCCACTATCGTCAGGTGCACCAGCTCGAGCTCGAACTGGCGGGGGAGCTGACCCCCGACGAGCCGCAGGGGCCAATCCGGATCAGCATCGCCGTCAACGCCGACAGCCTGGCCACCTGGTTTCTGCCCGCCATCGCCCCCTTGTTGAAACAGCACCCCATCGAACTCAACCTGCTGGTCGATAACGAGAGCCGCACCCTCGACAAGGTGCGCGAGGGTCAGGCCTTTGGCGCCGTCGGCCTGCAGCCCCAGCCGCTGGCAGGTTGCTGTGTCGACGAGCTCGGTGAGATGAACTACCTGCTCACCGCCAGCCCCGCCTTCGTGGCACGCCACTTTCCCCACGGTCTGACCCGGGAGGCGCTGGCCAAGACACCGGCGGTGGCGTTCGATCAGCGCGATGATATGCATATCAGCTTCATGCGCCGTCACTTCGGGCTGGAGCCGGGCGGTTATCCCTGTCATACCGTTCACTCATCGGAGGCCTTCGTCGCCATGGCCGAGCAGGGGCTGGCCTACTGTCTGATCCCCGAATTGCAGATTAGATCGCAGCTGCAAGCCGGCACACTGGTCAACCTCAGCCCCGACCACATCTTGATGGAACGACTCTACTGGCACCGCTGGGTACTGGAAAAAGGGGTGCACAAACAGCTCTCCCTGCGACTCATTGACCACGCCAGATCCCAGTTGAAACCACGCTGAGCAGGCCATTCACCTTGGCTTTGCAGGGGTAAAAACGTATAGTGCTGGGCGATCCTTCATCAGGTCTCCACCCAGGTTTTCCACTTCAGGTTCCTCACTTATGTTCCAAGACAATCCGCTGCTGGCCCAGCTCAAGCAACAAATCCGCGAAAACATCCCGAAGAAAGAGGGTGTGATCCGCGCCTCGGACCGGGGCTTCGGCTTTCTGGAAGTCGATGAGAAGACCAGCTATTTCGTGCCGCCTCCCTACATGAAGAAGGTGATGCACGGTGACCGGGTGACCGCCCTGATCCGCACCGAAAAAGAGAAGGAAGTGGCCGAGCCGGATACCCTGCTGGAGCAGTCCGTTACCCGCTTCGTGGCCCGGGTCAAGATGTTCCGTGACCGCCTCAACGTGGTCGCCGATCACCCGCTGATCAAGGATGCCATCAAGGCCCGCGTCAAGAAGGGTCTGGATGAGAAAGAGTTCAAGGAAGGGGACTGGGTGGTAGCCACCCTCAAGCGCCATGCGCTGGTTGACGGCAACTTCTCTGCCGAGATCATCCAGAAGATCGCGGCACAGGAAGATCACAATGTGCCCTGGTGGGTGGTGCTGGCACGCCACAATCTGGCCCAGATCGAGCCGGCTGACTTGCCGGAGTGGAAGGTCATCGAGGAAGAGGAGCTGCCCCGCACCGATCTGACCGATATCCCCTTCTTCACCATCGACGGTGCCAAGACCAAGGACATGGATGATGCCCTGGCTATCCGCAAGCTGGACAACGGCTGGGAGCTGCTGGTCGCCATCGCCGACCCGACCGCCTATGTGGCCGAAGGCAGCGAGCTGGACAAAGAGGCCGCCCAGCGCGCCTTTACCGTCTACATGCCGGGCCGCAACGTGCCGATGATCCCGCGTACCCTCTCTGACGAGCTCTGCTCCCTGAAAGAGGGCGAGGAGCGCAACACCCTGTGCGCCCGTCTGCACATCGCCGAAGATGGCCTGCTGCTGGAGGAGACCGAGTTCTTCGCCGCCCGCATCTGCTCCCACGCCCGCCTCAGCTATGACGATGTCTCTGACTGGGCCGAACACGGCAAAGCGCTGGCCATCGACGCTGGCGTGCTGGCCCAGCTGCCGCTGATGAAGGCGATGACCGAGGCGCGCATCGCGTGGCGCACCGAGCACGCACTGGTGTTCCCGGATCGTCCCGACTACGACTTCGAGCTGGGCGAGAATGGCGAAGTGCTGGCCATCCACGTCGAGCCACGCCGCATCGCCAACCGCATGGTGGAAGAGTCGATGATCGCCGCCAACATCTGCGCCGGTCGCGTACTAGGCAAGAGCGTCGGTTACGGCATCTTCAACGTTCACACCGGCTTTGACGAAGAGTCCCTCGACGGCGCCATCGACCTGCTGAAAAGCGCCGAGGCCCCGTTCGAGAAGGAAGAGATCGCCAGCCTCTCCGGCTTCTGTGCCCTGCGCCGCTGGATCGACAACCTCGACACCCGCTGGCTGGATGGCAAGATCCGCCGCTTCCAGAGCTATGCGCTGATGTCTTCCGAACCGGGCGCCCACTACGGCCTGGGTCTGGATGCCTACGCCACCTGGACCTCCCCTATTCGCAAATACGGCGATATGGTCAACCATCGCCTGCTGAAAGCCGTTATCGCCGGCAAGACCCCGGGTGAGCGCCCGAGTCAGGAGCTCACCGAGCATCTGACCGAATGCCGTCGTCTGCACCGAAGAGTGGAGCGTGACATCGGCGACTGGCTCTATGTCCGTTACCTGAAAGACGCAGCAGGCACCGATCAGCTGTTCAACGCCGAGATCATCGACGTGATGCGTGCCGGTCTCAAGCTGCGTCTGCAGGAGAACGGCGCAGTAGTCTTCATGCCTGCCCGCCATATCCTCGACAACAAGGATCGGCTGGAGTGCAACTGGGACAACGGCCGCGTCTATCTGGACAAGACCGAAGTGGTCTATGAGCTGGGCCAGATCATCGAGGTCAAGCTGAGCGAAGCGGTGGAAGAGACCCGCTCCCTCATCGCCAAGCCGGCGGTCGCGCTGGTGCCTGGCCCGGCACCGGAAGCGCCGGTGGCCGAGAGTGCGCCAGCCGATAGCAGTGAAACGCCTGCAGAGGCCGCCCCCAAGGCAGAATAAGCAGCGCAGAGTCATCTGAGCCGCCAGGGAGCCCGCCATCGCGCGGGCTCTCTTTTTTGCCCAACATTTTGCCCAACATCCCGCCCTACAATGAACAAGGGACCACGGGGGATCGAGCCGCACCAGCCACCGCCGAAACCCGGCGAAAATGTGGAGCCCACCCAGCCGCAGCTGCGCGTTGGTTTCTCCCTCAAACGCCATATGAAACTGGAAGAGATCACCTATCTGGAGACCTGCCGCCGCATCGACCGGCGCACTCAGCACTTGCTGACGGTATTGATGATCGACGTCGACGAGTTCAAGGCCTACAACGACCACGTCGGCCACACCAAGAGGGATCTCTGCCTGCACAGGTGGCCATGTGCTGCGGGATGCGGAGCGGTGCAGTACCAATCCGGTGACCCGATTAAAACTGCCTCACCCCGCCTAGGGGGTTGCTGATTTCATTGCGATTAGCATAGGATTTAGCTATCTGGTTCCCTCCCGGGACGGAGCATGGCAGACCCTGACCGAACAGGCTGACCAGGCGCTCTACCACGCCAAGTCACAAGGGAGGGCCCGCACTCTGGCCTATCGGTGATCCCATGCTGTTGCGTCGCTATCCCATCTTTAATCGTCGTCTGGCGCTGGTGGCCTACGGCATCGACTATCAACTCAGCTCACCGGCCGAATGGCCCTCACTGGCGCAACATTGCCGCCTGCTGGCGCAGGGGCGTCAATATCTGGTGCCGTTCACCCACGAGCAGCTCGATGAACAGCGCCCGCTGCTGTTTGATCAAGATGTGATCCCGCTGGTTGAAGCGTCGAGCGAACGGCTGCCCAGCTCGTTTCCGGTGCTGGAACAGTGGCGTGACAGTCGGCGCAGACTGGCGGTGCACGGTGCCAACCGGGATCCACGCTGGTTCGGCGCCAGCCGACTGCTGGTGTTCTGGATGGGTGAAGAGGGGATCTGCCAGCCCACCGAGCACAAGCGGATGGCGCTGGATATCGAAACCTGGGCGGATTTTCTCCCGCTGCGAGAGGCGGGTGTCGACTTCTTTGCCGGCGGTTTTCTCGCCCGCCCGGAGCTGGTCAATCAGCGGACCAACCAGCCCGACATGGCGCTGGTACAGCAGATCCTCCAGCTTATCTGCCACGAGGAGTTCTCCTTCGCCCAGGTAGCCCGCCTGCTGGAGCAGGATGCCTCGCTGCCCGGCCTGCTGCTCACCTACGTCAACGCCCCCGGCTTCGATCATGCCAGCCCCATCACCTCGGTGCCCCGCGCTCTCTCCTATCTGGGGGAGCAGGAGATCCGCAAGTTTGTGCTAATCAACGGTCTGGCCCGGGTGAGCCAGCATATGCCGGAGGCCTGCACCCGCATGGCCATCGCCCGCGCACGCTTCTGCGAGCTGATGGCCCTCACCGCGCTGGGCAAAGCGGAGGCAAGCTGGGCCTTTCTGGTTGGGCTGGTCCTCGATGGCTCCATGCTCTCTGCCCCCCTGATGGCCCACCTGCCCAAGAGCGTGCAGCGCGCTATCGAACTGCACGAAGGGCCGCTGTTTCACCTGTTCCAGCTGGTCAACACCTACGAACAGGGCAACTGGGCCCTGCTGGAGCAGCTTGCCCCCACTATCAGCTCGACCCGAGCAGACTCACCCCCGTCTATTTTCAGGCGCAAATGTGGGGGCAAGCGTTTCTCACCAGCTAGGTGATGGCGAGCCGGGGAGCCACTGGCTAGAATGGGCTCCCTTTTTTCAGAGACTGACCCGCACCATGACCCTTTCCGGATTCCAAGGCCTGGTCTTTGACCTTGATGGCACCCTGGTCGACTCCATGCCGCTGCACCTCGCGGCCTGGGAGCACACCGCCCACGAGTTTGGCTTTCGCTTCGATGCCGACTGGTTCTATGAACTGGGTGGCATGCCGAGCCGCAAGATTGCCCTGCTGGTCGCACAGGAGCAGCAGATCCCCCTCGACCCGCTCGAGGTGACCCGCTGCAAGACCGCCCACTATGTGGCTAACCTGCACAAGGCGACCGTATTTCCCGCCATGCAGGCGCTGGTCGATCGCTATCACGGCGTCATCCCGATGGGGATCGGCACTGGCTCGCCCCGCGTCAACGCCGAGGCAGTGCTGCGCAATACCGGGCTGGATCGCTACTTCTCCGTGGTGGTCACCGCCGATGATGTGGAGCTGCACAAGCCCAATCCGGATACCTTCCTGCTGGTCGCCAGCAAGCTGGGGGTCGAGCCGTCAGGCTGTCTGGTGTTTGAAGATACCGGTATCGGGGTACAGGCCGGAAAAGCGGCAGGTATGCAGACCTGTATGGTCAAAGAGGGGAAACCGGTCGGCATAGCGGAGTAATGCAGAAAAAATATCGCCCTGCAAGGGGCGATAACCGGAACCGGCTCTCATACGGGACATGAATGACAATGAAAGCAAGTTCCGTCAGCCGCTGACGCAGGGCGCGTCAACGGAGATTACGGGGCAGACGATTACTCGTTGTTGCCGCCGCCCTGATTGTCGTCATAACGACCCGGCGCACCGTGGGGGCGTGGCGCCATGGAGACACGCGGCTTGCGAGCGCGCTGGATGTTCACCTGCGGACGGCCGGTGTGCATGGCGATGGTGGAGATTTTGGCCTTGTAGACCAGTTGCTGGTTACCATGGGCATCAGTCAGCAGCACGCTGTACTGGTCGAACCCGCTGATGGTGCCTTCCAGCTTGATGCCGCTCACCAGAAAAATAGCGACCTGACTGCGGTTCTTGCGCAACCAGTTGAGGGCAGAATCTTGCCCGTTCCCGAGGGAGAAGGCTTGCTCGATGGTGGAGTAGCTTGGGGATTCAGTTGTCATAAATTATTGTCCCGCGGAAAAAAAGTGGCGTTTGATTGTGCTAAATGGGCACTGGCTTGTCAAAGTCATTCTCACCCCCGCCAGCAATAGCGGCCTCCGGGGGCTGGTCGCTGACCAGCACAACTGCGATAATCGCCAGCTCTGGCTCTACCACGGGCCTTATCTGGGGTTTTATCTTGCATCCGGCTTCACACCAACACCACACCACCTATGTCCATGATGCCACTGCCTGCGAAGAGTGTGATCTGCTGATCCCGGCCACACCACTCGAGGTAGGGCAGGCCAGCTGCTGTCCCCGTTGCGGACACACCTTGAGTCGCCACCTGCCACAGCAGGAGTTGCGCCCGATCGCCTATGGTTTCGCGGCGCTCATTATGTTCGTGCTCGCCAATGCCTTCACCTTTATGTCCTTCTCGGCCAAAGGGGTGGGTCAGGAGATGACCTTTCTGCAGAGCATCACCACCCTGGTGGATGAGGGCTATCT
Source organism: Aeromonas veronii (assembly GCA_041319085.1). Taxonomy (NCBI): domain Bacteria; kingdom Pseudomonadati; phylum Pseudomonadota; class Gammaproteobacteria; order Aeromonadales; family Aeromonadaceae; genus Aeromonas; species Aeromonas veronii. The sequence goes on from CP101033.1 coordinate 3,475,213, forward strand.
GTTTCTCGGCGCGGTGCTGAGCCTGACCCTGATCGGTCTGCCGCTGGTCTACATGGGCTCCATCATGCTGGTGCTGTGGCGAGTCGATAAAGATCTGCACAGCAATGCCCTGCGCTCCCTAGGGCGCCTGCTCTGCCGGATCAAGCCCTGGCTGATGGTGGATGTCTTTCTGGTGGGGGTACTCATCTCGCTGGTCAAACTGATGGGGATGGCCGACATCAAGATGGGGTTGTCGTTCTGGGCTTTCGTCGGTTACACGGTGCTGCTCATCAAGATGATCTCCTCGCTGGATCAGATGTGGCTGTGGCAGCGGCTGTTCGGCCCCACCGCACCGCGCGAGATCGATCCGGATGCGGGCGCACTGGAATCCGGTCTGGTGGGCTGCCACATCTGTGGCGCCCTGAGCGAGGTGGGCAGCCACAGCTGCTCCCGCTGCGGCGGTCACCTGCATGCCCGCAAACCGGGCGGCCTGAACCGCACCTGGGCGCTGCTGTTTACTTCCGCCATTCTCTATGTGCCCGCCAACCTCTATCCCATCATGGATACGGTGTTTCTCGGCGATGACAGCCCCTCCACCATCCTCGGCGGCGTGGTGCTGCTCTGGGCCATGGGCTCCTACCCCATAGCTGCGGTGATCTTTTTCGCCAGCGTGGTGGTGCCGCTGGTGAAAATACTGGCGCTATTCTGGCTTTGCTATATGGTGCAGCGCGGCAATGTCACCTCCCCCCTCGGCAAGCTCAAACTCTATCGCATGACTGAATTTGTCGGACGCTGGTCGATGATCGACGTCTTCGTGGTGGCCATTCTGGCGGGCCTGATCCGGCTCGATAATCTGATGACCATCTACCCTGGCCCTGCGGCCGTCGCATTTGCAGGTGTGGTGCTGATCACCATGGTCGCCGCCATGAGTTTCGACTCCCGCCTGATCTGGGATTTACAACAAGGAGAACGCGAACGTGAGTGAGCGTAAAAAAAGGTGGAAACCGGGCTCTGACTTTCTGAGCTCTGCCGCCGCAATCTGGATGGTGCCCCTGCTGGCGCTGTGCATCGGCATCTGGATGCTGTTCCAGCACTGGTACTCCCAAGGCCCGAGCTTCACCCTGACGGTCGCCACTGCCGAAGGCATCGTCGCCGGCAAGACGGTGATCCGCTCCCGCGAGGTGGACGTCGGCCGCATCGAGGCCGTTGAGCTGAGTGATGACTATAGCCATGCCGTGCTGAAAGGACGGCTGACCAATGCCGCCTCCGGCATGCTGCGCGGTGACAGCCAGTTCTGGGTGGTCAAACCCCGGGTCGGCCGGGAAGGGGTATCGGGCCTGAACACTCTGCTCTCCGGCGCCTATATCGAGCTCGCCCCCGGCAAGAAAGGGAAAGCAAGGGACCAGTATGCCATGCTCGACAAACCGCCGCTCGCCTCGCTGGATGCCAAGGGGCTGCGCCTCACCCTCCACAGTCGCGACACCCGCGCGCTGGGGGAAGGCTCCCCCATCAACTATCATGGCTTCACCATCGGTCAGGTAGAAGAGGCGAAGTTCCTGCCGGAAAAGAGCGAGATGCAGTATCAAATCTTCATCAACGCCCCCTACGACATTCTGGTGAGCAGCAACTCCCGCTTCTGGATGACGCCAGGCTTCGAGGTCTCCATGAGCAGCGAAGGGATGAAAATGAAGATGGACTCCCTGGAGAGCCTGCTCGATGGCGGCATCACCATGGGGCTACCACCCGGCTGGGCGCCTGGCGACCCGGTCAAACAGATGGAAGGATTCACCCTGTTCCAGGATGAGGCGAGCGTGCTGGCCGGTAGTCTGGATCAGTTCATCGACTACGTTTTCCTGTTCGAAGATAACGTGGGTGGCCTGCACCCGGGCGCCGCCGTCGAATACCGCGGGATCCGGGTCGGAACTGTCATCTCTGCCCCCTATCTCATCGACGAGAAAGGGGGACAGATGTTCCAGAACCGCCAGATCCCGGTGTTGGCCCGCATCGAAGTGCAGCGCCTCTCCCACCGCTACGCCAATGCAGAGAAAGAGCAGTGGCGTACCCTGTTTGGCAAACAGTTCAAGGAGGGGCTGCGCGCCAGCCTCAAGACCTCGAGCCTGCTGACCGGTGGCAAGATCATCGATCTCAACTTCTACCCCACGGCTCCCCGCTTTGATCAGGTCAAGCTGGCTGGTTATCAGGTCTTCCCCACCGTACAGGGCGGGCTGGATCAGATCGAGCGCAAGGTGAACCTCATCCTCGACAAGTTTGTCGACATGGACATGGCGACCACCCTGACCAAGGTCAATGGGTCACTCACTACCCTGGATGGCACCTTGAAGAACATCAGTGCAGTCAGCGCCAACCTGAACAAGCTCACCGCCAAGGATGCCACCCAGCAGCTGCCGACCTCTCTCAACGAGAGCCTCAAGCAGTTGCAGGAGACCTTGCAGACCTATGATGCCCAGTCGCAGACCAATCAGGACCTGCGTCAGTCGGTGCAGACCCTCAATCAGTTGATGCGCGAACTGCAACCGCTGGTGCACTCCCTCAACGAGCAGCCCAGCTCGCTGATCTTCGATCGCGCGCATCCATCGGACCCTGAGCCCAAGCGAGGCAAACAATGAAAAAAGAGATCCTGACGCTGGCCTTGCTGGGCCTACTGGCGGGTTGCAGCAGCCAGCCAAGCCTGCACTACTACTCGCTCGATGCCGACAACCAGCAACCCGTGACGGCCCTGGCCCAACCGCAGCACCAGCTGGTGCTGAGCCCGGTGGCGCTGGCCAGCCAGCTCGACCGGATCAGTCTGGTCTATCAACTGGAAGGGCAAGAGCTGCACTTCACCGAGTATCATCGCTGGGCCGGTGCGCTGGACGACCAGCTCAACCAGCTCACCCTCAATGGCCTATCCACCCGCCTGCCGGGCTGGGTGGTACGACAAGATGGCGCCCGCAAGGGGCCGGTGCTGACCATTCTGGTGGAGCGCTTTCAGGGCCGCCATGACGGCAGCGCCGTGCTGAGCGGTCGCTGGCGTCTGCTGGCGGAAGATGGCACCGTGTTGCGCGATGCCCCCTTCCGTCAGGAGCGGGTCCTGCCGGCCGATGGCTACAACGCGCTGGTGAACGAACTGGGTCAGGGCTGGCAACAGCTGCTCGACCAGATCGCCGCCGAGGTGCGCAAGCAGGGCTGATCTCGCTATTGTCCGTGCATCAGATAGAAAAAAACGACGCCAGCTGGCGTCGTTTTTTATATGGGCGAAAGTCAGGCGCGGCTTATGCCTTGGCGGGCAGGCTCAAGCGGGCTACCGCTTCCACATGCATGGAGTGCGGGAACATATCGACCGGTTGCACTTCGTCCAGCACGAAGCCCTGCTTGACCAGCCAGGCAAGGTCGCGGGCCAGGGTCTGCGGGTTGCAGGAGACATAGACCAGACGACGCGGCGCCATGGCGACCAGGGTCTGCAGCACCGCCTTGTCACAACCCTTGCGCGGCGGATCCATCACCACCACATCGGCGGTCACGCCCTGCGCGTGCAGTTCGGGCATCAGCTGCTCGGCCTTGCCGACGTGGAATTCGGTGTGCTCGATGCCGTTGAGGGCGGCGTTGCGACGGGCATCGCTGATGGCGCTCTCCACCGACTCGATCCCGACGACCTTGGCGGCCTTGCCTGCCAGGAACAGGGAGATGGTGCCGATACCGCAATAGATGTCGAACACCGTTTCGTTGTCGGTCAGCTCGGCATACTCGAGGGCGCTGGAGTAGAGCACATCGGTCTGGGTCGGGTTGTTCTGGAAGAAGGAGAGCGGCGAGATCTCGAACTCGAGCTCGTGGATCTTGTCGCGGATCACCCCTTCGCCCAGCAGCACCCGGTTGGTGGCCCCCAGGATACGGTTGGTGCGTTCCTCGTTGATGTTCTGCACCAGGGTGGTAACCGGCAGATCGCTTAAGCTCGCCAGCAGCTCGGCTTCAAACGGCAGCTCCTCGCCCAGGGTCACCAGCACCACCATCAGCTCACCGCTCTTGAAGCCCTTGCGGGTCATCAGGTTGCGCACGCAGCCGCTGTGGTTTACTTCGTCATAGGCGGCGATGTCGTGCTCGCGCATCCAGTTGCGCACCCGGGCGTTCAGCTCGATGTGCAACGGATCCTGCACCGCGCAGTCATCGGCGGTGATGAGATCGTGGGAGTGCTTGCGATAAAAACCGATCTCGGCACCGGCATCGCAGCCACGCACCGCATATTGCGCCTTGTTGCGATAGGCGAACGGGCTCTCCATGCCAAGGATATCCTTGACCGGAGTATCACCCAGCCCGACCTGCTCCAGGGCACTCTGCACCAGTGCCTGCTTGAGCTTGAGCTGGGCCGGATAGGCCAGCGGGCGCACCTGACAGCCACCGCACTCGGTGTTGGGGCAGAAATCGGCAACCCGATCTGCAGAAGGTTGGAGCAGCTCGGTGACCTTGCCGTGCAGATAGTTCGGCTTGACCTCGGTCAGCTCCACCAGCGCCTGCTCACCGGGCAGCAGACCTTCGACAAACAGGGGGCGATCGAACAGGCGTCCTTTGCCATCTCCTTTGTCGGTCAGTTCCAGGATCTCGATCTGGTGTTGATGTCCCACTAACGGCATGAGCGGCTCCAAAAGTACTAAAAAATGGGGGTGATGGACCCGGCAAAGCCATGCCCATCGAGAAAAGGTGGCAGAGTTTAGCGGAGATCCGGCCAAATTGCAGGCATAAAAAGCCTGCTGGTTGCAATGGTCATTGCCTCTGGCCATCTGCCGGGCGTGGCCACCTTTCGGGCGGCGGCAAATTTAGCCCTTGGGCCGCAACGTCCAGCCTGTTAAAATTCCGCCCTTGAAATTATCCTGGGCCCCGCGCCCGTTCTAGCTAAGGTCTACCGCGATGCGTACCAGCCAATATCTGCTTTCCACTCTCAAGGAAACCCCCTCCGACGCTGAAGTTGTCAGCCACCAGCTGATGCTGCGCGCCGGGATGATCCGTAAACTGGCCTCCGGCATGTATGCCTGGTTGCCAACCGGTCTGCGGGTACTGAAGAAAATCGAGAACATTGTTCGCGAAGAGATGAACAATGCTGGTGCCGTCGAAGTCTCCATGCCGGTGGTTCAGCCTGCCGAGCTGTGGCAGGAGTCCGGCCGCTGGGACGACTACGGTCCCGAGCTGTGCCGTCTGACCGACCGCCACAACCGTCCCTTCGTGCTGGGCCCGACCCACGAAGAGGTGATCACTGCGCTGGTGCGTTACGAAGTGAACAGCTACAAGCAGCTGCCGCTCAACCTCTACCAGATCCAGACCAAGTTCCGCGACGAAGTCCGCCCCCGTTTCGGTGTGATGCGTGGCCGCGAATTCCTGATGAAGGATGCCTACTCCTTCCACATCGACAAAGAGTCTCTGGTCGATACCTACGAGAAGATGCACGCCGCCTACTGCAAGGCGTTCACCCGCATGGGTCTGAACTTCCGTCCGGTGCAGGCCGATACCGGCTCCATCGGGGGTACCGGTTCCCACGAATTCCAGGTGCTGGCCGAGAGCGGTGAAGACTTGATCGCCTTCTCCGACACATCAGATTACGCCGCCAACATCGAGATGGCCGAAGCGCTGGCGCCGGCTGGTGAGCGCGCTGCCGCCACCGCAGCCCTGACCAAGGTTGCCACCCCGAATGTCCACACCATCGACGAAGTGGCCGCTTTCCTGAACGTGGCACCGACCGCCATCGCCAAGACCCTGCTGGTACTGGCAGAGGAAGATGAGCACGGCAAACAGACCGTCATCGCACTGGTACTGCGTGGCGACCACGAGCTGAACGAAATCAAGGCCGAGAAGCTGGCTGGCGTAGCCAACCCGCTGACCTTCGCCAACGACGAGCAGATCAAAGCGGCCGCCGGTTGCGACGCAGGCTCCATCGGCCCGGTCGGCTTTGCCGGTCGCATCATCGTCGATCGCAGCGCCGCCCAGCTGAGCGATTTTGTTTGCGGCGCCAACGAGACCGGCTTCCACCTGACCGGTGCCAACTGGGATCGCGACATCGCTACCTATGAAGTTGCCGACCTGCGCAACGTAGTAGAAGGCGACCCGAGCCCGTGCGGCCAGGGCAAGCTGCTGCTCAAGCGCGGTATCGAAGTGGGCCACATCTTCCAGCTGGGAACCAAGTACTCCGAAGCGATGAAGGCGAGCGTACTGAACGAGGGCGGCAAGTCCGTCACCATGGAGATGGGTTGCTACGGTATCGGGGTTTCCCGTCTGGTAGCGGCGGCCATCGAGCAGAACAACGACCAGTACGGCATCATCTGGCCGGACGCCATCGCTCCGTTCGAAGTGGCCATCGTGCCGATGAACATGCACAAATCCGAGCGCGTGGCCGAGCAGGCACAGCAGTTCTACGCCGAGCTGAAAGCGGCCGGTGTGGACGTACTGTTCGACGACCGTAAAGAGCGCCCGGGCGTAATGTTCGCCGACATGGAGCTGCTGGGCATCCCGCACGCCATCGTCATCGGCGATCGCGGTCTGGACAACGGCGTGGTCGAGTACAAGTGCCGCCGCTCCGGCGAGAAGCAGGAAGTGGCCATTGGCGACATCATCGCCATGCTCAAGGCCAAGCTGGGCCGTTAATTCCGCCCCTTGCCTGAATAGAAAAGCGCGCCGTTTGGCGCGCTTTTTGTTTCTGTGTGCGGACGACGGCAACCGGATGGCGGGCTATGCCTCAGGGATTGCGACCGATAAAGAGGTCGGTCACGTGGCAGCTGCTTCTGGCTTCCAGTGCGTCGAGCATATAGGCCGCCGCATCTTCCGGGGTCATGAAGCCGCTCGGGTCCACGTGATCCGAGTTGTCCCAGAATTCGCTGCGGATCCCGCTCGGGTAGAGGTTGACCAGCCGCAACGGCGAGCCTTTCAGCTCGGCGCGCAACGACTCGAGAAAGCCGCGCATCCCCCATTTGGAGGCGCAGTAGAGGCTCTCGTTGGCCTTGCCCACCTGCGCGGCGGAGGAGAGCACATTGGCCAGTACTCCGCCTTTCTCGCCGATGAGCCGCACCGTCTGCTGAGCCACCAGAATGGTGGAGATGAGATTGCTCTCCACCACCCGGCGGATCTGCTCGGCGGTGTAGACACCGACCGGGCCAAACTCGCCCACGCCGGCGCAGTGCAGCACCAGCTCGGGCAAGCCGCCCCACTCCACCGCAGCGGCGAAGGCGACATCGACCTCTTCATGGTGCGCCAGATCGGCGGCGATGCCGATCACCGCGCTGCCGAGCAGTTGCTCCTGCTCCTGCAGTCGCTGATAACGGCGCCCCATCATGGAAACCTGATGGCCCCGCTCAACCAGTCCGATGGTTAAGGCCCGGCCCAGACCGGAACCGGCGCCTGTCACTATGATGTGGCCCATTATCGCTCCTCGTCGTCAGCTGACGGTCAGATTAGAAAGTGAATTCGCCGCCCATAAACCAACCATTAACAGACTGATCGATATTGGCGAAGTCTACTTTGGCTTCACGCCAGCCGGCACGCAGCTTGATCGGCATGGAGGAGAACTTGTATGCGCCACCCAGACGGTAGTCATAGTTGTCCGCATCATGAGTGCGCAGGTCGCCGAAGAAAGAGATACCGGTGCCCGGGATCTTCACTTCGCTGCCGGCAAAGGCCATCAGGGTATCTTCGTCATAACCCTTGCGACCGACGTAAACCTGCTCGCCATCGTAGTGACGGCCGGTCATACCCAGATCGATCTTGAACAGATCGTTGTTGAACAGACGGTAGTAGAGGCTCAGATCGTAGGCATTCAGATCGTTCTTGAAGTTGCCGCCGGAGGTGCTGAAATCGGAGACTTCAAACTTGGCGTTCGGCAGGAAGATGATGCCGTGTTCCAGCTGCAGATAGCCGTTCCAGTTGTAGCTGTCGTCATAGCTGCCATCAGCACTGGTGCCATAAGCCTGACCACTGCCCTTGGCGGCCCATACGTCGGCACCGGCGGCAAAACGCCAGTCGTCAGCGGCCATGGCACTCTGGCTGCACAGAGCCAGCACAAAACCGGCAATCAGCGTCTTTTTCATTACGTCACTTCCTCTTGCATACATGGAAAAGAGCACTATTTTACTCGGTGCAGCCAAAATACCCAGCGTCAATCCTGAACAAACGACGACAAATGTCAGTGCTTCATATGCTTCATCTCTGCCATCGGCTCAATCGGCTTCACCGGCAGTGACAGATCCAGCTTCTGACCATCATCCATGGTGAGGGTGAGCGGGAAAGGGGTCTGCTCGGAGAGCGTGCCCACCTCGAACAGCATGATGTGCAGGCTGCCCGGTTTCAGCACCGCTTCGCCCTTGGCCGGGATCTCGATATTCTCGACCTGACGCATCTTCATCACGCCATTTTCGTGCAGATGAGTGTGCAGCTCGGCACGCCCGGCCGCAGCAGAAGCCGCCGCCACCAGCTTGACCGGCTGGTCGGCGTCATTCTTCAGCACCATAAAGGCGGCAGTGTTGGGGGAGCCAGGCGGCAACAGGCGCACATAGCCGTCGACAGCCTCGACCTTGGCCAGTGCAGGTGCCGTCATACCCAGAACCAGCAGAGAATAAAACGCACGTTTAAACATGGTTGAAATCCTTTTATGATGTTGTTAAACGGCGCCAAGGTTACCCCAGCAGCAACCTTTTTTGCACCTTTCAATAACAAGGATTTAGACATGGCCCCCATTCTCATTGCCGAGCAGCAGGATGGCTTGCTCACCCTGACGCTCAACCGCCCCGACAAGCGCAACGCCCTCAATACCGAGCTGTATGAGCAACTGGTGGCGGTGCTGCGAGAGGCGGCGGCCGATGAAGAGGTGCATGTCCTGCTGTTGCAGGGGCAGCAAGATTGCTTTACCGCGGGCAATGATCTGGCCGACTTTATGGGCAAGAGCGCACTGGAGCCCGACGACCCCATACTGCAGTTCCTCCACACCCTGGCCGATTTCCCCAAACCCGTGATCGCCGCTGTTGGCGGCCCGGCAGTGGGGATCGGCACCACCATTCTGCTGCACTGCGATTTGGTCTATCTGGCGGATAACGCCCGCTTGCAGCTCCCCTTCGTCGAGCTGGGGCTGGTGCCGGAGTTCGCCTCCAGCCTGCTGCTGCCGCGTCTGGTGGGGCACCTCAAGGCGGCCGAGCTGTTGCTGCTGGCCGAGGCGATCGATGCCGAGGAGGCGCTGCGGCTCGGGCTGGCCAACAAGGTGGTGGCGGCCGATGGGTTGCTCCCCTTTGCCCGCGAGCAGGGGCTGAAGCTGGCAGCCAAACCGCCCAGGGCGCTGCAAAAGAGCAAGGCGCTGCTGAAACAGGAGCTCAAACAGGCGGTGCACTTCGTCATCGATCTGGAGGCGCGCGCCTTCGCGCAGGCCCTGCAAGGGGAAGAGGCGCAGCAACGGATCGCTCAAAAGCTCAAACGGCGGGGCTGAGCTGCGCCCAAATCCGCTCAGTTGAGGCGAAAACGGCCGATCAGCTCGCAGCCCTGTACCTTGTCCTGCAACTGGATCAGTTTGGCTATTTCGGGGTTGGGGTGGCGCTTCAAGAGGGCGAGCAGGGCACCGCGACAGCAACCCAGCTCGCTGATCAGCGCCTCGCACTCCCGGTTCGGGCATTGTGGCACCAGCGCAGTCACCAGTTCGGAGGCGAGTTTCAGGTAGCGCAGCTCATAAGTCGGCTCATCCATCGCCCGCCAGAAGTCGGCCAGCCGGTGACAGGTGGCGACCCGCATGGTGGCCAGCTCGGTCAACTCGACCTGGGTCATCTCGTAAACATCCCCCAGCGCCTGCTGATAAAAGCAGATCGCCGCCCCCAGCGAACCGGCCTGCCAGGCACGCTCCGCCTCCAGCATGTATCGTTGCCAACTTTGCGATGTCATTTCGCTCTCCCGAGTCCTTCATGGTGGGAGTGTTATCATTGCTAATTGAGAATAAATATCAACCAGTGGGTTAGTGCAGGATCTCCCCTCGGCTTTATCAGGCGGTGCCAGGTCAATCAGCGATGCGAGCCATCACCGGATAACAGAAGGCGACCCGCGGGTCGCCCTCTGTTATCTCCGGCCTGGCTTGGATGGCGTCATCACACATCCGGTCACGGCGCGGTTTTGGATTGATTGAGGCGGCACTGCTTGCCGGGATAGCCGGGCAAGTCCCTTGCATCGCTACCGCAGGCGAGCTGTTTGGCCTGTTGCAGACGGGCCGCCAGATTGGCACTGTCCACCGTCATCCACTGCATCTGCTTGCCGAGCCAGCTGGCCCAGGCAAACTCGGCGAAATAGACCTGCTTGTCCTTGCGAAAGTAGCCCGCATCCTGCAGCAATCCAGCCAGAGTGCGATAGGGGTAATCAGGCAGCTGGTCGATGCGAGTCGGCAACTGCTCCGGGGTCAGCGGCTGCCCCTTCTCATCCTTGAGCCAGGCCCAGCGATTGTTCTGCATCTGGCTCCAGAAGTTGGCCTTGTCCTGCAGGCGGCCAATCACCTTGACCCGGGCCTCTGTGAGGCCCTGTTGCCACAGCGCCTTGGTAAAATGGTGCCTGTCCACCAGCCAGTAGCCGCCATCCGGCGCAATCACTACGGGGATCTCTTTCTTTTTCATCAACTTGTCGAGCTGCTTTGCGCTCATACCCGCTAATGTGGCTTGGGTCTCATCGACCTGAAGCTGGCCGACGCCCCCCTGAGTCGGGTGCAAGGCATCGATGCCGATCTCGCACCAGTTGCCCACCGCCGTGTCGCGCTGGCACGGGGCCAACGCCCAGGCACCCTGGCTCAACACACAGGCCAGCAATAACCATGCTTTCATCGTTTGACACTCCTCACCACATTGAACTGCACAAACGCCGACAACACCCTGCTACCCCGATTGGGAATGAGAGTCGAATGCTGGCGGTCAGACCAGCACTCGGAATATCATGATTTCCCATCTGTCTGCGATCTTTTCTCGCCGAGTTTTCTCCCCGCTTCACACTATTTGAAGGATCCGACCCATGAACGGATGGAGCCCCTGTTGGGCTGTGCAGCTGTCCAGGCTGCCGATATTCCCGCCGGAACACAACTCGCTTACGGCCCCGACAAGCCGCTCAAGCTACCCCTCACGTCATCAATTCATTGTGTTGATTAATTGCCCCACGCCAAGTTCGAGTCACTGAATAGCCCTGGAAAGGCTAGCTGAAAATAACAATAAAAAGATATTTATCAGTTACTTAACTTTTTAAAGAACGACACATGACCAAACTCCATCATGAGGGGAATTACACTTCCCCGACAACAGCAGGCAGGCGCTCGATCGCATCACCCTACCGGTAGAGCGGCGGCAGGATCTCTCGCGGCTGATCAACCAGTTCAGATATTGAAACGACAGAGCGAAAAAAAGCGCGTCAACTGACGCGCTTTTTGTGGTTCTTGCCTCGGCACAGCGGCTTATTCGGCCGTCTCGCTGCTGGCAAACTCCGGCACCTTGGCCATGGCATCCAGCACCACCTGAATATCCGCTCCCGGCTTGCAGGCGTTCTCACTCAGGTGACGGCGCCAGGCACGCGCCCCCTGCATGTTCTGGAACAGCCCCAGCATGTGGCGGGTCATGTGGGAGAGGTAGTTGCCCTTGGCCAGCTCCTGCTCGATATAGGGCAGCATCATCCGCACCACCTCGTGGCGGCTCGGCACGGCATTGTTCTGGCCGAATACCTGATTGTCCACCTGCGCCAGAATGTAGGGGTTCTGATAGGCTTCACGTCCCATCATGACGCCGTCCACATGCTGCAGGTGCTCGAGAGTCTGCTCCATGGAGGTAACACCGCCGTTGAGGGCGATGGTGAGCTCCGGGTAATCCTGCTTGACCCGATAGACGCGGGGATAATCGAGGGGCGGGATCTCGCGGTTCTCCTTGGGGCTCAAGCCGCTCAGCCACGCCTTGCGCGCGTGCACGATGAAGGTGTCGCAACCGGCGTCACGGACCTGTTCGATAAAAGCCTGCAAAAATTCGTAGGAGTCCTGATCGTCAATACCGATGCGGGTCTTCACCGTCACCGGAATATCGACCACATCGCGCATCGCCTTGACGCAGTCAGCCACCAACGCCGGTTCCCCCATCAGGCAGGCACCAAAGCGGCCGTTCTGCACCCGATCGGAAGGGCAACCAACGTTGATGTTTACCTCGTCATAGCCGCGCTCCTCAGCCAGCTTGGCACAGCGCGCCAGATCGGCCGGATTGCTGCCACCCAACTGCAGGGAGATGGGGTGCTCCTGCTCGCTGTAACCCAGATAATCCCCCTTGCCGTGGATGATGGCGCCGGTGGTCACCATTTCGGTATAGAGCAAGGTCTGGCGACTCATCAATCGATGAAAGTAACGGCAATGCCGATCAGTCCAGTCCAGCATGGGGGCGATGGAAAAACGCTGCGCCTGCATAAAAATATCCGGGTTGGCTAAAGAAAGGGGCGGATTTTATCACAACGTGAAGCAGCCCCAGAAAATGAATTTTGTCACCGCGCCATGCGGAGCCCTGTGATAGTATCCAGCCAATAGAAAGGGTATCTGCGTGATCATGAATCAAGACCAACTTTTACAACGAGCCGAGCGACTCTGTATACAGCGAGGGATCCGCTTCACCCCGACCCGACGTCAGGTATTTCGCCTGCTGGCGGCACACGGCAACGCCATCAGCGCCTATGATTTGTTAGCCCAACTGCAACAAACCGAAGCCAATGCCAAGCCGCCAACCGTCTATCGGGCACTCGATTTTTTGCTCGAACAGGGCTTTGCTCACAAGGTGGAATCTCTCAACGCGTTTATCTTCTGCTGCCACTTCGATCACGCTCATCCGATGCAGTTGCTGATCTGCGACGAGTGCGGCGATGTGGTCGAACTTCACGATACGGCGATCGATAGCGCGTTTTCCGAGCAGGCCCACTTGCATGGTTTTACTATTACCAATAAGACGATAGAGGCACATGGCCAATGTGCTCGCTGTACGCCCACTGTAGGAAGGCATCATGAAGGCTGATTTTGTAAATCCGTTCCTGCTATCCCTGCTTAATGTGCTCTCGACCATGGCACAGCTGGAACTCAAACCGGGTAAACCGAAACGCAAGATGGATGAACTGGCGCGCGGCGATGTCTCCGGCCTGATCGGCATGGTCGGCCCGCAGACCCGCGGTTCTCTCTCCATCAGCTTCGAGAAGGGGCTGGCGCTGGAGATCATGCGTCGCATGCTGGGGGAAGCCCCCGCCAACATCAACGAAGAGGTGACCGACATGGTGGGTGAAATCACCAACATGGTAACCGGTGGCGCCAAGCGGATGCTGGGTGAGAAGGGTTACGAGTTTGATATGGCAACTCCCATCATCGTCTCCGGTCTCAACCACACCATCAGCCACCGGGCCGATGGCACCAAGATCATGATGCCGTTCGAATCAGATTACGGCCGCGCCACCATCGAAATCTGCTTCGAGTAACCCTATGTGGAAATTATTGAAATGGATTTTCATCTGCTGGGCCCTGTTGTTGATCCTGTCGGATATCCAGATCAGCACCTCCCTCTACAAATACGAGGATAATCGGGTGCTTATCAACTTCCCGCGCTGGGAAGCCAAACAGCCCTGGGGCACCTTCGAGTGGCATGCCGGACGGGTAGCAACCCACTGGTACGGTCTGGATGGCAAACCCAAGCCGACAGACCCGCAAATCTGACCCGTTAGCGGTTCAAAAAAGTGAGCACAGCAAAAACAGAAGAGGCCAGCAGATGCTGGCCTCTTTGCTATCTCGTTAACCCAAGAGATCAAGCCGCTTCGGCAGCCAGCTCCCCGCTTGGGCGCACCAAGATGCCAACGACGCAGGCCAGCAGGGTCGGCAGCAGCCAAGCAAGGCCCTTGTCGAACAGCGGCAGGAAGGCAAACGCATTCATCTTCATACCAGCAGCGCCCAGACCATCCAGGCAACCAAACAGGAAGGCTACGATCAGCACACTGCGGAATACCAAACGGGGACGACCGAAGTAACCCTTCAGGAAGGTGACCAGTACCAGCGCCACGGCAACCGGATAGATGGCAACCAGCACTGGAATGGAGAGGCTGATCAACTGGCTCAGGCCCACGTTGGCCACCACGGCGCAGATTACACCCAGCAACACCACCAGCTTCTTGTAACTCACGCCAGTCAGATTATGGAAGAAATCGGAACAGGCGGAGATCAGACCCACGGCAGTCGTAAAGCACGCCAAGGTAATGATGGCAGCCAGGATCAGTTGGCCGGGCTGACCAAACAGGCTCAGCACGTAAGCGTTGACGATGGCGCCACCGTTGCTGACATCGGTCGCCACGCCGGCGGCAGTATTACCCAGACGAAACAGGGAAACGTATACCACGCTCAGACCAACGGCGGAGATCAGGCCGGCAATGGCCAGATACTTAAACTGGCTCTGGTAGTCGTTGATGCCTTTCTGGCGCAGCAGGTCGACGATCAGGGCGCCAAACATCAGGGACGCCAGGGTGTCCATGGTGTTGTAGCCTTCCAGGATCCCTTTTACGAAGGGGCTGTTCTGATAGTCACCGGAAGATTCCGGCATGGTGCCCTGCGGCGCCACGAATATTCCGACCGCCAGGGTCAGCAGCAGTACCATCAGTACCGGAGTCAGATATTTGCCGATGGCATCCATCAGTTTGCCCTGGTTCATGGAGACCAGCATGGCAACGCCGAAGAAGATCACGGTATAGGCTGTCAGACCCGCCTGCCCCATATCACCGATGAACGGCTTGAGGCCCATCTCGTAGGCAACCAGACCGGTACGGGGCGCGGCAAAGGCCGGGCCTATGATGATATAGATGGCAACCGCCAGCGCGGTTGCCACACCAGCAGGCAGCAGCTTGGTCATACCGGCCCAGCCGTTACCGGCCTTGGCAACGGCAATGATGGTGATAAGCGGCAGACCCACAGCAGTCACCAGAAAACCCAGCATCGCCAGGGAGAGGTGCTCACCGGCCATGTAACCGGCCAATGGCGGGAAGATGATGTTTCCGGCGCCCAGATAGAACGCGAAGGTCATGAAGCCCAATCCGAGCACGTCGGACAATGTGAGTGATTTCGTCAAGTTCAACCTCGTCTGTCTTGTAACTTATTGCTTGTTATAGTTTTTATCGGTCGCTGACCGGGTGTGTTCAGGGGGGATAAAAAAAGAGCCCCGCGTGTTTTTTCATCACAACCAGTGGTTTTAGCTGGTCTGGAGCGGGCGCTCGATCTGGAACCAGCATAATGGCGTGAAAAAATAGTTCAAGACGAAATTTACATCTTCAAATAGAAGGGGCTGGTCAGTTGGATATATCTGTCGGAATAGGCTCCATCAGCAGAATGGATCACAATCTCACCCCTCTCACACCTGCTTAATCCTCTGCCAAGTAGCAATAAAACACGATTTGCCTCTTTACCCTCTCTGGTGATAACAGCTGTATAACAAATCTCATGCAGATCATAATGCGCCGAGATGCATAAAATTTCATCGGCCATCGCCGTCGGCAGCACCAGCGCCACCTGACCATTCTGGCTTAGCAAACGATTGCAAGCCGCCAGTAATCCGCGACTGTCGAGGGCGCCGGTATGACGGGCCAACGCCCGCGCCGGATCGCTAAATGACTGGCCTGCCACAAAATAGGGGGGGTTGGAGACGACAAGATCGTAGGGGGCGGCCTGATAATCCTGAATGGCACTCTCTATGATGGTCACCCGCTCGGCCCAGGGAGAGGCCGCCGCATTCTCCCGCGCCTGGCTGGCCGCATTAATATCCAGCTCGACCGCATCAAGACGGCAGTCAGATCTGCTGCGCTGGGCCAGCATCAGGGCGATCAGCCCGCTGCCAGTGCCGATATCGAGCACCCGACACGCCTGTTCAACCGGCGCCCAGGCACCGAGCAGGATGCCATCAGTGCCGACCTTCATGGCGCAGCGATCGTGATTGATATGGAACTGTTTGAAGGTAAATCCGCGACTACGCCCCATCTGGCCCCCGTCATCTGCAAAAATGGTGGGCGATTATAGCGGCCAAAGCACACTCACCAATAGGAGCCGACGAGATAATCGCCTATAATCTGCCGTTTCCTTAATGACCGAGTATTGCCATGAGCCAGTCCTTTGATGATTTCGACCTGCACCCCGCCCTCAACCGGGCCTTGGCCGAGATGGGATTCACCCGCCCCACTACCATCCAGCAGATGGTGCTGGAGCCAGCCCTGGACGGCCGCGATATTCTGGCATCCGCTCCAACCGGTACCGGCAAAACAGCCTCCTTCCTGCTGCCGGCACTCCAGCACCTGCTGGACTTCCCGCGCCGCAAGCCGGGCCCCTGCCGCATGCTGATCCTGACCCCGACCCGCGAGCTGGCGCTGCAGGTGACCGCCCACGCCAAGGCGCTGGCGGCGCACACCAACCTCAGCATCGAGACCATCATCGGCGGCGTCAGCCATGAAGAGCAGCTGCCTGCCCTGACCAAGACCACCGATATCGTAGTGGCCACCCCGGGTCGTCTGCTCGAGTACATCGAGAAAGAGGAGTTCGAGAGCCACGACATCGAGGTGCTGGTGCTGGACGAAGCGGACCGTATGCTGGACATGGGCTTTATCAAGGATGTGAACCGCATCGTGGCCGAAGCGCGCTACCGCAAGCACACCATGCTGTTCTCCGCCACGCTGGAAGGGGCTGGCCTTGAGAAGTTCGCCAACGAGATCCTCAACGATCCGGTCGAGCTGCATGCCGAGCCGCCCCGCAGCGAACGTCGCCCCATCACCCAGTGGATCCATCTGGCCGATGACGCCGCCCACAAGCTGGCGCTGCTGATCCATATCCTGAAGGATCCGGAAACCCAGAAAGCCATCGTCTTCGTCAAGACCCGCGAGCGTCTGGCGGAGCTCTCCGGCCAGCTGCAGGCGGCGGGCATCCCGTGCGCCTGGATCCGTGGTGAGATGGAGCAGAGCAAGCGTATCGAGTCGATCCGCAAGTTCCACGAAGGTGAGGTGCCCTTCCTGATCGCCACCGACGTCGCCGCCCGTGGTATCGACCTGCCCAACGTCAGCCATGTCATCAACTATGACATGCCCTACGGCACCGATGTTTACGTCCACCGTATCGGTCGTACCGGCCGCGCTGGCAACCGTGGCTGCGCCATCAGCCTGGTAGAAGCCCACGACATGGCGATGGTCGCCAAGATCGAACGCTACACCGAGGAGCGCCTCAAGCGCCGGGTGATCGACGAGCTACGCCCGAAACACAAGGAAGCGCGGGTGCCGGTGAAGAAGAAAAAGCCGGTCGACAAGAAGAAGTCCGCCAAGAAGAAAAAGAAGAAGTGATCGCCTAGCGATAAAGAGAAGGGCCATCCCACGGGATGGCCCTTCTGCATGCTGCATCATCTTGCCTGGCGGTCAGGCCGCGGCTCTGCGCATCCCCATATGGGGGATTTCGTCTTCGAGATAGCCTTCCCCTTCCGCCACAAAACCGTGCTGGCCGTAGAAGCCCTGCAGATGAGCCTGCGCCCCCAACCAGATGCTGTGGGTCGGCCAGCGCGCCTCGCACGCCTTGACCGCCTCGCCGATCAGCTGGTGACCGAGACCACCGCCGCGCGCTTTGGGCGAGGTCACCACCCGACCGATGGCGGTGCCGCTCTCATCGCCGATACCGGGCGCCATGATCCGCGCGTAAGCAGCAAGCTGTTCGCCCTGATAACCGAGCAGGTGCCAGACCCCCTCGCGGCGATCGAGCCCGTCCAGATCCTGGAAGGGGCAGGTCTGCTCCACCACGAACACCTCGGCCCGTAGCGCCAGCAACTCATACAACTCGTCAGTGGTCAGTTCAGACCAGGGTTTCAGGATCCAGTTCATCGGCAACTCCTTATCAGTTCGGCCTGCCAGCATAATCGTGGCGCCAGCGCACTGCATTAACCTTTGTTAAGTTCTTTCAGCCGTTTGCGAATGCGGCTCAGGCTGATGGGCGTGATACCGAGATAGGCGGCGATCTGGTGGTCGGGCACTCTGGCATCGAGTGCGGGAAAGCTGTCGAGAAAGTGCTGATAGCGCGCCTGCGGACTGCCGGTCAGCAGCAATTGCTCCTTCTCTTCCTTGATGCGCAGCTGCACCTCCAACAGGTGCTGATACCAGCGCGGCCAGCCGGGCAGCTGGCGCAAGTCGGCCAGACTGAACAGCTGCAGACGGCAGGGCTCCAGCGCCTCCACACTGTAGCGGGCCGGCTCGCCACTGAGCAGGTGGTGAAAGTCGAGAAACTCGTCCCCTTCCCAATAGAACTCCTTGATGTACTCGCGGCCATCCTCCAGTACCAGCTTGGCCCGCAACAGCCCCTGCTCCACCCTGACCAGCAGATCCGGGCTGTCGCCGGCGTGCCAGAGGCTGCTTTTCGGGCTGAGGGTCAGCGGGCGGGCAAAAGAGAGGAGGCGCGCGGCCTCCTCTTTATCTGCGACCTGCGCCCAATCGAAGGGGGGTCTGTCAGTCAGCATGATTAACCGCGACGCTGACGCACGGCTTCGAACAGGCAGACGCCGGTTGCCACCGAAACGTTGAGGCTGGATACCGCCCCCGCCATCGGTATGCTCACCAGCTCGTCGCAGTGCTCGCGGGTCAGGCGACGCATGCCCTTGCCTTCAGCGCCCATCACCAGCGCCATCGGGCCGGTCAGCTTGGCCTGATAGAGGTCGTGATCGGCCTCGCCAGCGGTGCCGACCAGCCAGACACCGCGCTCCTGCAACTCGCGCAGGCTTCGGGCCAGGTTGGTGACCTGAATGAGCGGCACCACTTCGGCGGCGCCACAGGCGACTTTGCGTACCACCGAGGTCAGGCCGGTGGCCTTGTCCCGCGGCACGATCACCGCATGGACCCCGGCGGCATCGGCGCTGCGCAGGCAGGCGCCGAGGTTGTGCGGATCGGTCACGCCATCCAGCACCAGCAGGAAGGGCTGGCTCTCTTGTGCCGCCAGATCGTCCAGCAGGCTGGCCAGATCGTGCTCGGCCAACTTCGGCGCCTCTTTCACCCGGGCCATGATGCCCTGGTGATTGTTGCCTTCCGCTTTGTCATCAAGGGTCTTGCGGTTCACGCTCTGCACGCGCAAGCCGAGGGACTCCAGCTCGGCCAGCAGGGGTTGCAGCCGGTCGTCATCCCGCCCCTTGAGGGCCCACACTTCGATGAAGCGCTCGGGAGTGCGCTCCAGCAGCGCGGATACAGCGTGAATGCCGTAGATCAGTTCAGTGCTCATTTGGTGCTCTTGGCCTTATCGCGAGCTTTTTTGCCCGGTCGTCTGTTGCTGGGTTTGGCACGGCCACCCTTGGCGGGTTTGCCGCTCTCCTTGCCATCTTTCTCTTTGCGCTTTTCGTGGCGCTCGGCGCTCTTGGCCTTCTCCTTCTTGATCTCGGCCATCTTGCGAACAGCCTGCTTGGCGTTCTTGCCGGTGATCTTGAGGGGCTCTTCCACCATCACGAAGTCGATCTTGCGATCGTCCAGATTGACGCCCATCACCTTGACCCGCACCTTGTCGCCCAGACGGTAGCGGCGGCGGAAGTTCTCGCCGATCAGCTGCTGATGCAGGGGGTCGAACTGGTAGTAGTCGTTGGTGAGGGTGCTGACGTGCACCAGACCGTCGATGTGGATCTCGGCCAGACGCACGAAGAAGCCAAAGCCGGTGACGCTGGCGATAACGCCGTCGAACTCGTCACCCACGTGATCCAGCATGTACTCGCACTTGAGCCAGTCGGCCACATCGCGAGTGGCATCGTCGGCACGACGCTCGGTCATGGAGCAGTGCTCGCCCATCGGATCCACTTCTTCCAGCTGGTAGTGGTAACCACCGCTCGGGGTCCACTTGTGGCGCAGGTTGGCCTGCTGCTCCTTGGCGGTCTGATACTTGATCGCGCGGTGCAGGATGAGGTCGGGGTAACGACGGATCGGCGAGGTGAAGTGGGCGTAGGACTTCAGGGCCAGACCGAAGTGACCGATGTTGTCAGCCTGATAGATGGCCTGACGCATGGAGCGCAGCAGCATGGTGGAGAGCAGCTCCGCATCGGGGCGCCCTTCAAATTTGGCAGCCAGCTCGGCGAAATCCTTCGGCTCGGGCTCGAGACCGCCCTTGAGCTCCAGACCCAGTTCGGCCAGAAAATCGCGGAAACCGGTCAGACGCTCTTCGCCCGGACGGTCGTGGACCCGGAACAGGGCGGCAGCTTCGTTCTTCTCGATATAACGAGCCGCAGCCACGTTCGCCTGGATCATGCACTCTTCGATGATCTTGTGGGCGTCGTTGCGCACCAGCGGCACGATGCGGTCGATCTTGCGCTGGGCGTTGAAGATGAAGCGGGTCTCCTCGCTCTCGAACTCCACCGCGCCGCGCTGATGACGGGCCTGTTTGAGCGCCTTGTAGAGGTTGTTGAGCTCTTCGATATGGCCCACCAGCGGGTCATACTGCTGGCGCAGCTTGGGATCCCCGTCGAGGATCGCCGCCACCTTGGTATAGGTCAGACGGGCGTGAGAGTTCATTACCGCTTCGTAGAACTTGTAGCCGGACATGCGGCCAGCGGCGGAGATGGTCATCTCGCACACCATGCAGAGGCGGTCAACCTGCGGGTTCAGGGAACAGAGACCGTTGGAGAGCACCTCCGGCAGCATGGGCACCACGAACTCGGGGAAATAGACGGAGTTACCGCGCTGATAGGCTTCGGTGTCGAGGGCTGTGCCCGGCTTCACATAAGCGGAGACGTCGGCAATGGCAACCCACAGGCGCCAGCCGCCACCACGCTTGGCTTCACAGAAGACGGCGTCATCGAAGTCACGGGCATCTTCCCCGTCAATGGTCACCAGCGGCAGGGCACGCAGGTCGATGCGGCCCTCTTTGGCTTTCTCCGGCACCTGTTCACCCAGACCGGCAACCTCCTTGGTCACCTCCTCCGGCCAGGTGTGCGGAATGCCGTGGGTACGCAGGGCGATTTCGATCTCCATGCCGGGTGCCATGTTTTCACCCAGCACCTCCAGCACGGTACCGACCGCGTTGAAGCGGGCTGTGGCGCGCTGGTTGATGCGCACGACCACGACCTGGCTCTGGCGAGCCCCCTTGTTCTCCCCTTCCGGGATGATGATGTCCTGACCGATGCGGCTGTCGTCAGGCACCACGAAACCGACGCCATTCTCGACGAAGTAACGACCGACGATATCCGCCTCACGGGATTTGAGCAGACGCACCAGACGCGCCTCCTGGCGCCCCTTGCGGTCGATTTCGGTCGGCTGCACCAGCGCATAGTCGCCGTGCATCAGACGCTGCATTTCGCGGTTGTTGAGGAACAGATCCGGGCCACCACCCTCGGGACGCAGGAAACCGAAGCCATCCTTGTGGCCGAGTACGTAGCCTTTCACCAGATTCAGGCGATCCGGCAGGGCATAACACTGGTTGCGCGTGAAGACCAGCTGTCCATCGCGCTCCATGGCACGCAGACGGCGACGCAGGGCTTCCAGTGGCTCTTCATCGGTCAGCTTGAGAACCTTGGCCAGCTCTTCCCGTGACATGGGTTTTTCGTGGCCCTTGATGAGGTCGAGGATCATCTCGCGACTGGCGATGGGATTCTCGTATTTTTCGGCCTCGCGTTCGAGGAAAGGATCTTTTTGAGACATAAGCAGGCCTTAGGGTAGGTGGTAACGGTGCCATTATATCGGAGGGGGGGGCGAATGGCATCCATCGGCTGCCTTTTGGCCAATCTCTCTGTCATACTATCTTCAGTTCGCTGGCATGATGAGACGTAGAACTCATGAGTAAGGACACGTTTGCCCAATCGGCCGCCTATCTCAAACAGGCGGTACCCTTGATGATTAAGTACCAGATCCCCACCACGCCGGACAATTACCACCTGTGGTACAACTATGTTTCGGCCAGCATGCCCGAGCTCAACCAGGCGATTGATCAGGCGGTCAAAATGCAGGGCACCTGCTCGCTCACCACCTGCGAGCGGCTCTATCACCAATATCTGGCCGCCCAAGACGAGAAGCAGATGGAGGCGATGAAACTGAGCCTCGCGGCCATGGCCAACGAGCTCGGTCACTCCATGCAAGATGCCATATCCGATACCGGTATGTTTCAGGAGATGCTCGACAAGAGTTTTGACAAGCTCAGTCGCATCGATGACGAAGGCTTCAGCTTGGAAGATACCATGGGGATCCTGCGGGATCTGGTGCGCGAATCGCGGGACGTGCGGATGTCCACCATGCACTTTCGCAATCAGCTCAGCAATGCGGAGAAAGAGATCAAGGAGCTGCGGGCGGCACTCAACGAGACCCGCAAGCTGGCCAACGAAGATGCTCTCACCAGCCTGCTCAACCGCCGCGCCTTCGATCTGGAGCTGGATGGGTTGATCCACAGCCAGCACCCCTTCTCACTGATCCTCGCCGATATCGATCGCTTCAAAAACTTCAATGACGAATATGGTCACCTGCTCGGCGATCAGGTCCTGCGCGCCTTCAGCAAACGGCTGCGCGATGTCTGCAAGGAGGGGGTCACCGCCTATCGGCTGGGTGGGGAAGAGTTCGCCATGCTGGTCCCCCACCGCTCGCTGGCGCTGGCCAGACAGATGGCAGAGAGCATGCGCCGGGCCATCGAGCGGATGTCGATTCTGGATCGCAAATCGGGCCGTCGCATCGACCATATCACCGCCTCGTTTGGCGTGGGGGAGTTCAACAGTCAGGAGAGCGCCGACTGTCTGGTCGAGCGTACCGACAAGCTGCTCTACAAGGCCAAGGAGCTGGGGCGCAACCGGGTGATGCCGCTCCCGTCCTGATACTGCAACCTTCATAACGCCTTGCTCCGCGACATGAAAAAGCCAGTCAGATCAACTGACTGGCTTTTTTGCATTTCACAACCAACGAGGCGGCCTTGTCACCGCCCCGCAAGAGGCTGGTTCAGCAGCTTATTGCTGAGCCTCGGCAACCCCTTCCACCTTCACTTCTACACGACGATCCGGTGCCAGGCAGACTATCAGCTCACGCTTGGCTTTGCTGACGCAGCTGTCGCCGGTAACCGGGGAAGCCTTGCCACGCCCTTCTACATTGACCTTGCTGGCCGGGATCCCTTTGCCAACCAGATAGTTGGCAACGGTCTGGGCGCGCTGCTCGGAAAGCTTCTGGTTGTAAGAGTCAGAACCGATGCGGTCGGTGTAACCAATCACGGTTGCTACGCCATCCTTGGGTCGCGCCTCTTCGATCTGGGTATAGAGGCTATCCAGTGCCTGACTGGCCTGCGGCTTCAGGGTCGCCTTGTTGAAGTCAAACAGCACATCGGAGCTCAGGGTGAACTGCTTTTCAACCATCACAGGTGCGGGAGCAGGTTCCGGAGCCGGGGCGGGAGCCACAGGGGCAACCTGACCAAAGCGATAAACCGCCGCCAGCGACAGCAGGCCGTTATCCATTCTCACGCCGGTGTCATCACGGTCGCCATACGGGGTGCTGTACTGATACTCCAGGCGAGCAGCCCAGTCCAGATTGAACGCATACTCGGCACCCAGTGCGCCGACCATGACAAAGCGGCTGTCATCTTTGTAGACATCGCTCTTGGTATCAGCCCAGCCATAACCACCACCGACACGACCATAGAGATCCAGATTATCGGTAACCGGGAAACCCAGTTTCAGGGTCAGCTGCGCCAGCTGCGCTTTCACTTCATCACTGAAAGCGCCAGCCGCCGTAGTTGCATCGTATTTGTAATTGCCCAAGTAGTCGTAACCCAGCTCCAGCCCCAGATTCTGGTTGATCTGATAGCCGCCAAACACGCCTGCACCCAAGGCATCGTTGGTCTCATTGCCAAGGGTCAGGGCATTGCTTTCATCAATGCCATAGAAGTTGGACCAACCCAGTTTGGCACCGCCATACCAGGTGTTGTCTTGACCGGCTGCCTGGGCATTAGCTGCGAGCAAACCGGTAACCAGCAAGGTAATCAATGATTTTTTCATGTCTGAGCCTCTGCAACTTTATGTAGGAGGAGGTTGATTGATATCACCTCGTCTTATATGCGCAACCACCCAAAAGCGATCGCAGCATATCAACGTTAGCCTATTTTCAAGTCACTGATATCAATTAACAAAAAATACTCTAACGCAACTACGTTACAAAAACAGCAACAAGCGTTTGTTATTTGAACTAAATGTGGCGCTAAAAGACGTATCTAAGAAGGTTCAACAGGGAAGAAGGGCCAGCAGAATACTCTTGCCCAAAACGGTATCAGCGACGAACAAACGTGCCGTGTCGATCGATAACGCCAGCGACCGGCATGGAAAGCGCCTGCTGCCACTGACGTCTGGTAAAGGCGGCAGATTACAGTTCCAGATGAAATCACACATGTTCCGCCTCCGATGAAATCCTTGCGCTCACAAAACAGACGATCACAGCTACCTATTTCTTTCACGCTTGCTTCACGCCCCGCGCGGCACAATGCCCTCATACCAACGACAGGAGGATAAAATGAACCAGGCAAGCGCAAGCGTAATCGGACTGTTGACCCTGATGTCTGTCTCCTCTTTTGCCATGGCGGCCTATACCGGCCCGCAGGAGCAGAACAAGGTCTCCGTTGCTCAACTGAAAGATCTGGCCGATGACAGCTGGGCCACGTTGGAGGGGAAACTGGTCAAGCACCTGGGCGGCGAGAACTATCTGTTCCGCGATGCCAGCGGTGAAGTGGAGGTCGAAGTGGATCAGGATGTGTGGCGTGGCACCGAAGTGGGCCCGGATGATCAGATCCGCATCCGTGGTGAAGTGGACCACAGCTGGAACAAGACCGAAGTGGAAGTGAAAACCCTGGAGAAAGTGGGCGCGGCCCCGCAGACCAAGGGCGGCTTTATCGCCAAATAAGGCCACTTCAACGACAAACTGGCCAGACGTTAAAAGGGCGCTTGCTATCAAGCGCCCTTTTGCATGGTTAACACAGCGTCATCACTTAACCGGCCCGACTAGCAAAGGCTCTTTTGAACCCCTTTTCGGCCTGATTGACCTTGTAGAGGTAACGGCGCGACTCCTCTTTGGGATGCTGCTCGGTCAACACCTGATAAACCGCCTCGGGGGAGAGCCGGTTGATCCGGCCCGACGCCGCCTTGCGATCGCTGGAGAAGGTGTTGAGCACCCCGCCAGCGCCACCGTTGTAGGCAGAGATCACTGCATAGCGACGGGAGCGTGGGTCCTCGATATCCGCCAGATAGACGGTCTGCAACAGGTGCAGATAGGCGGTACCAACATCGATGTTGTAGGCCGGATTGAACAGCTCCTCCCGGCTCGGCTGGCCGTTCTTGCCCTTGACCCGCACATAGACATCACGACCGGCAGTGGCCGGGATCACCTGCATCAGGCCATAGGCGTTGGCATGGCTCACCGCATAGGGGTTGAAGCTGCTCTCGGTCTTGATCACCGCATAGATCAGGCTCTCCGGCACGCCGTATTTGCGCGACGCTTCCCGGATGATCCCCGCATACTTGTAGCCCCGTCGATCTTCATGGTTGGCCACCATGGGAATATCGACGAAGAAGATGGTGCGAATACCGAGGGTCCGCTTCTTCATCGCCGTGTTCAGCAGGTAGTCAGCATAACGCTCGGCGCGCCAGGAGGCACGGATAGGCTGACGCTGATTATCCAGCACCTGACCGTAGAGGAAGGGCTCGCCGCCGGTCAGAATTTCCCGATCGGAGTAAAGATCCACTTCGGCCGGATCATCCGGCGTCAGCAGGGTCTCGATAATGGCGCGGCGCAGGTGATCACGCGGCTCTATGCCCGAGACGGTCTCCACCATGATGTGGCCGCTGGAGAAGTCGATGTGGGCCCGGCTCTTGTACTGATCCGTGTATTTGACGTAGTCAAACTTGCCCGCAAACAGCGCTTCCCGCCCCCATATCTCGTTCACGTTATGAGAGAGCGCGCTGATCATGTGTTCAAAACCGCGGATGTCCTTGCCGTTGACCAGATCACCATCCGCACTCCCGCTGGGCTTGGGGGAGGATGAGCAGGCAGAGAGAAACAGCAGGGTGCACAGCAGCCAAAAAATTCGGCCCATAGGATCCTCAAACCGGGCAGCCAGGCTGCCCATTATTCATTTGCGGCGACGTCAGGAGCGGTCACGCCAGCAAGTGGCGCCATGCCAGCTCCAGTTCACACGTACAACAGCCGGAGAGCTTACTGGGCCGGCGGGGTGTAACCTTCGATCTGCACTTCACCCGCGTCAAACAGGTAGCTGACCATCTCTTTTTCCAGCAGTTGGCGATGCTCAAGATTCATCATATTGAGCTTTTTCTCGTTGATCAGCATCACCTGCTTCTTCTGCCACTCGGCCCAGGCTTCCTTGCTGATGTTGTCAAAAATCCGCTTGCCGAGCTCACCGGGATAGAGTTGAAAATCCAGACCCTGGCCCTCTTTTTTCAGGCGTTGGCAAAATACAGTACGGCTCATGTTGACCTCTATGGTTGTAACTCTGGATAGGCGAGCAGACGGGCCGTGGCGGCCGCCAGCCCCACCTCGGCAGGATGGCGTAAGTTATACCAGAGTCGGTTATCTGCTTCCATGAGCCGCAGCGGCTGCGCCTCATCAATGTCAATCAGCAGCGGCTGAATATCGAGATGGAAGTGACTGAAGGTATGGCGAAAACCAGCCAGCTCCCGATAACCGTGATGGCTCAGGCCAAGGGACGCCAGCAGACCATCCACCTCCGCCAGAGAGGCCACCTGCGGGAAGCAGTAGAGCCCGCCCCAGATCCCCTGCGGCGGCCGCTTCTCCAGCAGCAACTCATCGCCATGACGGATCAGCAGCATGATGCCATCGCGAGCCGGAATGCTCTTCTTGGGCTTGCTGTTGGGGTAGACGGTGGGTTTGCCTTGCGACAGCCCCTGGCAATCGGCCCGCACCGGACAGCGATCACAGGCAGGCTTGCTGCGGGTGCAGATCGTGGCCCCGATATCCATCATCGCCTGGTTGTAGTGCGCCACACCCAGCTTGGGAGTGAGCCGGATGGCGATCTCCCACAGCTCGTTCTCCACCTGTTTTTGGCCGGGCCAGCCCGGCAGCGCCAGCCAGCGGGTGAGTACCCGCTTCACGTTGCCATCAAGAATGGCGTGAGGCTGACCGAGGGAGAGCGACAGCACGGCCCCGGCGGTAGAACGACCAATCCCCGGCAGCGCCATCACCTCATCAAAGCGCTCGGGAAAGAGGCCGTGGTGGTGATCGCGGATCTGCTGGGCCGCCTTGTGCAGGTTGCGGGCCCGGGCATAGTAGCCAAGCCCGGTCCAGTGGTGCAGCACCTCGTCGACGGGGGCATCGGCCAGCGCCACCACATCGGGGAAGCGCGCCATAAAACGCTGGTAATAGGGGATCACAGTAGCGACCTGAGTCTGCTGCAGCATGATCTCCGAGACCCAGACCCGGTAAGGGGTCTTCTCCTGCTGCCATGGCAGGGTTTTGCGGCCATGAAGCTCGTACCACTCAAGAACCCGGCTTGCGAAGGTTGATTGATTCACGTTGTTCTCATGTCGTTGATATAAGGGGAACTCTGCGGTTCCTTCGGCTCATCTGACCTGCGCGGGCATGAAAGTCATCCCGCAGGTGCGGCAGCGTAAGGCCTCGTCACGCCCAAGTCAAAGCCGCGCTGACTGGCGCTGCAGGCAGGTGGTGGTCAGGCAGCAAAGCGGTAACAAAGACGATATACTCGGCCCCACGATTGTTGACGGGAGAGACGGTTTGCAGACTTATCTGGTTGGGGGCGCAGTGCGGGATCGCCTGCTGGGATTGCCGCAGGGCGACAGGGATCATCTGGTGGTTGGCGCCACCGTAGAGCAGATGCTGGCGCTGGGTTTTACCCAGGTCGGTCGTGACTTCCCGGTGTTTCTCCACCCCAAAACCCAGCAGGAGTATGCCCTCGCCCGTACCGAACGCAAACAGGGTCAGGGCTACACCGGCTTTGTCTGCCACGCCGCCCCCGACGTGACGCTCGAGCAGGATCTGCTGCGCCGGGATCTCACCATCAACGCCATCGCCGAAGATGATCAGGGCCAGCTTCATGATCCCTACGGTGGCATTGACGATTTGCAAAAACGGCTGCTGCGCCACGTC
Organism: Aeromonas veronii; assembly: GCA_041319085.1. Classification (NCBI taxonomy): domain Bacteria; kingdom Pseudomonadati; phylum Pseudomonadota; class Gammaproteobacteria; order Aeromonadales; family Aeromonadaceae; genus Aeromonas; species Aeromonas veronii. The sequence continues at coordinate 3,503,287 of CP101033.1, forward strand.
TCCCCTGCCTTTGCCGAAGATCCGCTGCGCATCTTGCGGGTCGCCCGCTTCGCCGCCCGCTTCCACGCTCAGGGCTTTACCATCGCGCCGGAAACTCTCGCCCTGATGAGCGAGATGACGGCCGCTGGCGAGCTGGCCCACCTCACCCCGGAGCGGGTCTGGAAGGAGCTGGAAAAAGTGCTGCTGGGGCCGACCCCGCAGATCTTTGTCGAGGTGCTGCGCCAATGTGGCGCCCTCAAGGCGCTGTTTCCCGAAATTGATGCGCTGTTTGGCGTCCCTGCCCCGGCCAAGTGGCACCCGGAGATCGACACCGGCATCCACACCCTGATGGTGCTGGAGCAGGCGTGCCGGATCTCCCCGGAATTGACCGTCCGCTTTGCCGCCCTCTGCCACGACCTTGGCAAGGGGCTCACCCCCAAGGAGTTCTGGCCAAGCCATCACGGTCATGGCCAGAAGGGGCTGCCGCTTATTCGCGCCCTGTGCGAGCGGTTCCGGGTTCCCAACGAGTGCCGGGATCTGGCGCTGCTGGTGAGCGATCTGCACACCCACATCCATATCGCCTTTGAGCTCAAGCCCGCCACCCTGCTCAAGGTGTTCGACAAGGCTGATGCCTGGCGTCGCCCCGAGCGCTTTGCCCAGCTGCTGGATGCCTGCCGCGCCGACTTCCACGGCCGCACCGGTTTCGAGGAGCGGGTCTACGCCGAGCCGGACTATGTGGCCGAAGCGCTGGCAGCCGCCCAGGCGGTGCCGGTGAAAGAGATAGTGGCGGCCGGTTTCAAAGGGGAAGAGATCAAGGCGCAGCTGGCCAAAAAGCGGACCGATGCCATCAGCCGGGTCAAGGATGAGTGGACCTTTATCGAAGAGTAATCTCGGCCCCATAACAGACGGCCGCCCTGATGATGAGCTCTGCAAGGAGGGCATCGCCAGGGCGGCCGTTTTGCATCCAGGTTTACATAGGAAGGGGAGTCAGCCCCCTTCTGATGCCGTTATGCCGGACCAATTCGTTCCATCAGGCTCATATGGGATGAGCCATCGTGGCGCTTGAGGTTCTGGCGATACTCGAACTGGCGCTGGCTCTCCTGCTTGAGCCCCAGCATCAGCGAATAGCACATCGCCAACATGATCACCGAGAAGGGCAGCGCCGCTATGATGCTGGCCGCCTGCAAGGCTGCCAGGCCGCCAGAGACCAGCAGGATGGCGGCAACCAGCCCCTGCCCAAGACCCCATACGGCGCGGTGCAGTACCGGCGGCTCCTGATCACCGATGGAGAGCAGGGTGGTGATGACCAGCGTACCCGAGTCACTGGAGGTGATGAAGTAGGTGCAAATGAGCAGGGTCAGCGCGGCCTTGGCGATCCAGCCGAAGGTATCCCAGTGCAGCAGTTCGACCGTCTTGTAAAGCGCCAGCGTCACATCCTGATTGACCGCAGCAACCACGCCGCCACCGCCAAACAGCTCCAGATTCATCGCCGTACCACCAAACACGGTGAGCCAGAATATGCCGAGCAGCGAGGGTACCAGCAGCACGCCAAGCACAAACTCGCGAATGGTACGCCCCTTGGAGATGCGGGCGATAAACATGCCGACAAAGGGCGCCCAGGCAATCCACCAACCCCAGTAAAACGCCGTCCAGCTCGACTGCCAGGCCGAAGTGCCGTTGGCTTCGGTGTTGGTCCAGAAGCTCAGTTTGACGATGTTCTGCAGGTAATCACCGATGTTCTGCACATAGGCGTTGAGGATATAGGTGGTCGGCCCCAGCACCAGAAAGAGTGCGAGTACGAAGACGCTCAGCCAGATATTGAGCTCGGAGAGGATCTTCACTCCACGCCCGACCCCGGAAACCGCCGACAGAGTGGCGATCAGGCTGATACCGCCAATCAGCCAGAGCTGGTTGGACTGCGACACCGCCATACCAAACATCTGGTTGAGGCCGGTATTCATCTGGGAGACCCCCAGGCCAAGGGAGGTCGCCACCCCGAACACGGTACCGAACACCGCCAGCACGTCGGCGGCATGGCCCCAGAAGCCGTAGATGCGATCGCCAAGCAGCGGATAGAGCACGGAACGAATGGCCAGTGGCAGCTTGCGCCGGTAGCTGAAGAAGGCCAGCGACAAGCCGACGATCACATAGATTGCCCATGGATGGAGGCCCCAGTGGAAAAAGGTGAGGCGCATGGCGATCTGGGCCGCTTCCGGGGTCATCCCTTCGGTAATGAACGGATTGCCCTGCAGATGGTTCATCGGCTCGGCGATGCTCCAGAACACCAGACCGATACCCATGCCTGCGCTAAAGAGCATGGAGAACCAGGCGAAGTAGCCGAACTCCGGTACCTGGTCGTCGTCACCCAGCCGGATGCTGCCAAAACGGCTGAACATCAGGTAGACAGCGAAGAACAGGAACAGGGCGACCACCAGAATGTAGTACCACTTGAACCCGGCAATAATCTGATCCTTGGCACCGACAAACCAGGCGGCCGCGGTATCGGGAACAAATACGCCAAACAGCAAAAACAGGGTGATCACGGTGAGGGCCGTCATGGCCATGGTGGGGTTGAGGCCTTTCAATAGCCCTTTGCTTGCTCGCATCCAGCCTCCTTAGTCGTTGTTGAAAAAGTCTTCGCCCACATGATCACCGGCACCGCCGATGGCACGATAGACCAGTTTGCCGGCCGCCTGTTCGCGGTGATCCACCAGCGAAACCGAGGGCTGGCCATTCACGGCGTGACGCTTGCCAAGGAAGATGGCCATGGGGACACCCAGATTGGAGATACCGCTGGTGATCCAGAGGCGGTTGAAGTCGTAAGAGCCACCGATGAACTCCAGCTGTGCCAGGCCGGTATCTAGGCCTGTCAGATAGAAGTTCATGGCACTTTCGTCAGGAAAGAGGTGCACCAGCACATAGGCATAGCGTAATTCATTCACCAACTCCTTTAGGTTGAAAGTACCTGTCTCACTGCAAGAGAGGGGTAACTCACCATCATAGTGGTGTACCTTGAGGTTGTTGGGGTCTTCATCATAGGCAGGCTGATAGCGCACGAAAGCCGAGGTATCCGGCAGTTCATAGCGCACTCTGACCACACGTAACTCGGCCACCAGAGACTTGATATCCAGCTCGTCATTCATCATTTCGCTCCTCAAATGTCAGGGTGAATTCCGTGAAATGTCCGTCAACCTAACACAAAATTGATTAGAGCAGAAATTATTACAACAAAAACCATATTGACCTTGTGACGAATTAGGCGGAAAATTTTGCCCCTCTCCATAGCCCTCCAATGACGCACACCCCATGGAAAAACATGATGAAGTGCTGGTCGCCCTGCGCCAGATTATTCGTGCCATCGACATGCACTCCAGGCGCTTGATCAAAGAAGCCGGGCTCACCTCCCCGCAACTCTTGCTGCTCAAAGGGATCGACGAGTTGGGACAGATCTCCATGCGCCAGCTGGCCGATCACACCAACATGAGTCAGGCCACCGCCACCACCATCATGGACCGATTGGAGAGCCGTCAACTGGTGCAGCGCGTTCGCAGCAATACCGACAAGCGCAAGGTTCACGCGACACTGACTGACGCAGGCCGCGCCCTGCTGGCCCAGGCCCCGACCCCGCTGCAAGAGCGCTTCATCCAGCGTTTTCAAGCGCTGGAAGCGTGGGAGCAGACGCTGCTGCTCTCTTCCCTGCAACGCATTTCCTCCATGATGAATGCAGACGAAATCGACGCCGCCCCGGTGCTGAGCGTCAGACCCCTCACCGAAGAGCAGGCATAAGTTGCTGAACAATTTCAGGTATAAAAAAAGCTCCCGAACGGGAGCTTTTGTCTATCAGGGGCCAAAGAGGATTACTCTTCCAGGCTAATCCCGATATTGGAGACGCCATCCTGAGAGGCGAATGTTCTGATAGCCAGGATACGATCGCTGTCGCGTTCATGGGCAACCCGCTTGAGCAGTTCGACCTGGAACTCCAGCTCGGCTTCCATGTACTCGTGCTCGTAGAGCTCCTCTTCGGTCAGATCCCGCTCTTCCAGCAGCTCGATAAAACCGGCCACCGTACCGACTGAGGCGTGGCTGGCATCGTTGGCCTCTTCGCCAACCCGGCAGATCACCGAGTTGTAGGCGCAGCCCAGCGCAACGCAGGCATCCAGCGCGGGATAGGCGCCATAGGATTCAAACTTGCGGGGATCCGGAATGTGAGACTCGAACTCTTCGAGAATGGCCCCCAGATTGACCCGGGATCCCTTGACGGTGAGGTAGACCCACAGCTGATCCAGCGCATGCCGGAAGGCGCTTGCATTGCCAAAGCCGGAGGCCTGACTAAACAGGGCATAGTTGGGGTACATGCGCTCAGCCAGCGCCAGGGTGTAGACGGTCTGTTGCCAAGGCTGTAGCTCGGCCAGTCGCTTATAAAACTTGTCACCAAACACTGGAGTCGGATCCTTTGCAAAATGTGGGGCAGATTGTAGCCCACGAGGGGCGCGGCGAAAACGAAAAAGCGCCCTGGTCGGCTATGTTGCGAGATGAAGTCAGGTAAGATGGGACGAGAGCGGCATCTTGTTGCGCCGCAAATTCTGATAAGGAACAAGAGTATGAGCCAACGTACCCTTCTTTTGCTCAGCCAGGATAATGCTCACTACGAACGGATGCTCAAGGCCGCCAACCTCCCCCATCTGCGCATTCTGCGGGCCGATAATCCGGGCGATGCCGAAAAACTGATTGGCGAAGCCCATATTCTGATGGCCGAACCGGCCCGCGCCAAACCACTGCTGCCCAAAGCCAACAAGCTGAGCTGGTTCCAGTCCACCTATGCGGGAGTCGATGTGCTGCTCGACCCTGACAGTCGCCGCGACTATCAGCTCACCAATGTGCGCGGCATCTTCGGCCCACTGATGAGCGAGTATGTCTTTGGTCATCTGCTCAGCCTGATGCGCCAAATTCCCCTTTATCGGGAGCAGCAGAAACAGCGGCTGTGGCAGAGCCATCCCTATCAGGGCCTCAAGGGGCGCACCATGCTGATCCTGGGTACCGGTAGCATTGGCCAGCATATCGCCCACACCGGCAAACATTTTGGCATGAAGGTGCTGGGCATCAGCCGCAGCGGTCGGGAGCGGGCCGGGTTTGATCAGGTTTATCAGTTGCCTGCGCTCAACAAGATGCTGGCGCAGGCCGATGTCATCGTCAGCGTGCTACCGGCCACCCGCGATACCCGCCATCTGTTCAATGCCGCGCGCTTCGAACACTGCAAACCGGGCGCCATCCTGTTCAACGTCGGTCGCGGCAGCGCCGTCCACTCGGGTGACCTGCTCACCGCACTGCGTACCGGCAAGCTGGCGATGGCGGTGCTGGATGTGTTCGAGCAGGAGCCGCTACCCGCCGACAGTCCGCTGTGGGGACAACCCAACCTCATCGTCACCCCTCACAACAGCGCCTACAGCTTCCCAGAGGATGTGGCCCAGATCTTCGTGCGCAACTACATCCGCTTTATCGATGGCCAGCCGCTCGACGGCAAAATAGACTTCGACAAGGGTTACTGAGCCTCACTGCGCATGCAAAAGGCCCCGCCAATCTGGCGGGGCCTTTTCATTTCAGGCAGTGACGACAGGTATCAACCCGCGGCCAGCTCCTTGCGGTAGCTCTTCACCTTGGCAAGGAACTGACGACGCTCCTTGCCGCTGAGCGGTTCAGCCATCGGCAGCTTGGCGGTCATGGCATTGACCGGGCGGTTGTTGATCCGCAGTTCGTAGTGCAGGTGAGCACCGGTAGAACGACCGGTGTTGCCGGAAAGGCCGATCTTGTCGCCCATCTTCACCCGTTGGCCCGGCTTGACCAGCAGCTTGCTCAGGTGCAGATAGCGGCTCGCCAGGGTACGGCCATGTTTGATCACCACATAGGTCCCCGCCAGCGGGTGGCTGGTCGCCTTCTGGACAATACCATCGCCGGTCGCCAGCACTGGTGTACCCACCGGCAGCGCGAAGTCAGTCCCTTCGTGGGGACGGATCACACCGGTCACCGGGTGTTTGCGCGCTGGGTTGAAATTGGAACTGATCCGATAGCGGCTGTGGGTCGGGTAGCGGCGGAAACCGCGCTCCAGACTGTTGCCCTGACCATCGTAATAGTTGCCATCCTCAGCCAGCCAGGCTGACACATTCTCGCCCTGGCTAATCACTTCCACCCCCAGCAGTTGGCTGTTGCCGGTGCTCTTGCCTTCCACCGTCTCCTGGCGTACCAGCACTTTGAACTTGTCGCCCTTCTGCAGATCCTTGGCGAAATTCATTCGCCACTGGAACAGGTTGGCAATTTTCTGGATATGGTTGGCCGGAATACCCGCATTACGGGCACTGACATAGAAGCTGCCGTTGATCACCCCATTGTAACGCTGCGGTTGCCACTCGACCTTCTCATTGATCATGGAGGCGGTATAGGCATCTTCGCTGCGTGCCATCACCAGCGTCTGCTTGATATTCAGGCGGATTTTGAGTTGCTGCAGGATGTTGTCCGGATCGACCAGCAGCTCGATGGTCTGTCCCGGCTTGAGCTGCGCCAGATAGTTCTTGTTATCAGCGTCCAGCACCTTGTAGAGAGTGGTGGTGGAGAGGCCGAGATTGTTAAAAATGGCGGTCAGGTTTTCACCGTTGCGCACCTGGTAATCCTGCCACTGGGGCGTCGTGTCGTCCGGAATGTCGTCATCCGGCGCACTCTGATCAACCAGTTCGTGATCGGGGATTTCGTTAAAATCGGTGTTGTTTTCGTTGGTTGCCGTACCGGCGGTATCAATGGGCAACTCGAGACGCAGCGGCCGCTCAAGGATATCACCCGGAGCTGGCAATAATGCCACTGCTGACAGGGTCATGGCCGTCAGCACCAGCATGGCGTAAAAATGTTTGCGGGGAACCGGTGGTTCCCAATTGGCTGCCTGTAGAGCCAAGGGACGGAGACGTTTCATCCGCTATCCTGTCTTTATATCTGAAGAGTGTGAGTTGCGATGCGGTAGTACCAAATCCGCATAAAACTGTCTGTTTGACAAAAAACGATACAAATAGTTCATCGCAATCTGCATGAATTTCACATTTTATGCATAACCAGCTCGGATGGGCAGAAATGATCGTCTTTTTTAACCATTTTTTCCTATTTTTAAGAGCCAGCTCGCCATAGAGTCAGAATAAAAACAGCAAATGTTGCAATAAATTTTCCATGGAGTGGATATGTCGTTAGCAAAATTATTAATCAGAATAATTGTCGTCCTGTTCCTGATCGGTGCGGCGCTGCTGTTTGCACTGGAAGTCACGACAGTCCGCCAGTCCATCCTCGACCAGATGTCAGCCAACCTGGAAACCTCCATCACCGCGCTCGGGCTGGTGCTGCAAGGTACCCTGCTCAATGATGACAATGTGCTGGCCGAAACCATCATCAATGCCATGTTCGATGGCGGCTTCGTCAGCTCGGTCACCCTGATCGATCCCGATGGTCAGTTGCTGTTTCAGAAGGTCTTCCACTCGACCCAGCAAAATGTTCCCGGCTGGCTGCCCTCGGTTATCGGCATGCCGCCGGTCAAAATTGAGCAAGAGTTGACCGATGGCTGGCGCATGCTGGGCACCCTGACACTGGAGGGGCATAGCGGCTACGCCTACCAGCACCTGTGGAATGCCATCAGCCGCACCGCTCTGGCACTGCTGGCAGGCCTCGTTGTATTTACCCTGATCATCTCCCTGGTGTGCAAACGCCTGCTGCACCCCCTGGCGCAGATCAACCTGCAGCTGATCCGGATCCGCAAACACCAGTTCAACCGCACCCTGCCCATCCCCTGGTTGCAGGATCTCAAAGAGGTGGCGATCTCCATCAACCAACTGGTCTCCGAACGTAAACGGGATCTGCTGCAACAGCGACTCAAGGTCACCCAACTGGGAAAACAGCTTCCACTGACTCACCCGCAGCCGCTGCAAGGGTTAAGCCCGTTACCAGAAGGTGGGCAACTGCAAAAATTTGTCTCAACTCAAGGGGATATCGCGATCTATCAGCGCTTTTTACCCAACCAGCATCTCGGCGCCGACAGCGAGCTCGCGATCGTCCTGGCCGCCCTGCAACAGTGGCAGCACTCTCATATAGAGGGGATCTTGCTGCCCCTCTCCCTGCTCAATCATCCGCAATGGTCAGAGATCGCCCCCCTGCTGAGCCAGGGCCGAGGTACAACGCTGGATTGGCGCTGGGATGTGGCCACGTTCCCCTCCCATGGCCAGTCTACCTTGGCGGCACTACAGGAACAGGGGTGTGAGCTCGCCTTCAGCGCCATTCCCCTCAATGCGGATACCTTCAATCAACTTGACCCGCTCAATCCCATCTTTATCAGCTGCCAGCTGACCGATGAGCCGCTCTACTGGAATCTACTCTCCCAGACCATGCATGCCGCCGGTTATACCCTGCTGGCAGAATCTGGAGAGTGTCGCGACATCGACAAACTGCGGACCTGGGGTATCGATGGTTATGCCAAGGAGGCGCAATCATGAAAAAGCTCGCCATGCTGTTGCCTCTGTTTTGGCAACCCGGGTTAATGGCTGAAACCGTCACTATTGGCACTGGTGGTGAGCAGGGCATCTATCACCAGATAACCAGAGAGTTCTGCCGTCTGGCCCATGAGGTCGACGAGCAACTTGCGTGCAAACTGCAGGCCACATCGGGTTCAATAGAGAACCTGCAACGCGTGAGGCGCGGCGAAGTCTCCTATGCCATGGTGCAGTCAGACTGGCTCTATCAGGCCAGCAAGGGCTTGGGCCCCTTTGCCGAACAGCCACAACCTGAGCTGCGCGCGCTGTTTGCTAGCCATGCTGAGCCCTTCACCATAGTGATCCGTGCCGATGGCGATATCACGTCACTGGAACAGCTCAAACTCGCCCCCATCGACATGGGGTTGAAGAGCTCGGGTACCCGCCAGACGGCGCTGGCCCTGTTCAACATCTTGGGAGCGAAAGAGCAGGATCTCGACCTGAAGAGCGTGGCCAACCTGCCGGATGCGCTCTGTAGCAAGCAGATCGACGCATTTGCACTGGTGATGGGACACCCGAACCGGATCGTGCTCGACACCGCCAAACGTTGCGCGGTCAGTTTCCTCCCCATCGATGGGGCCACCCGAGATCAGCTACTCAAGGGGGTCAAATATTACCAACGCAGTCAGGTACCCGCCCGCATCTACCCCGGCAATCTGAAGGCGACACCCACCTTTGCCATTGCCGCCACCCTGGTTACCAATGCAGCTATGCCGGAAGAGTCTGTCTATCGCTTGACCAAGGCCATGCTGACCCAGCAGACCAAGTTCAATGAGCAGACTTATGGCTACGCCAATATGTTTCACCGGGCACGTAATAAAACCGGCCCGGTGCTGAGCATTGAACAGCATCCGGGCGCGGCGAAATATTTCGAGGAGTTGAAAGCGGCGGGCAAGCTATAGCTGACGACGGGGAGAGCGCAGTTGCTCGCTGGAAAAACGGGTCTTCATCGATGTCCACTGCGCCAGCCGGTCGGCGCTCCCCGCCAACGTTCCTTCCCGCCGTGACTTCATGATCCAGATGCTTTTGGCATCGAAGCTGTAAACGGGGATGAGATCGGTACGCTTGCTGCCGGGCAGGATCCGGCTGTTGATGTTATCGAGCACCAGCGGATCTGATTTGGGGGTCGGGAAGTAGAGCGTCACCATGTGAAACCGGTTGTAACGCACCGCCTTGACGTAGGCCAGCCGCAGCCTCTTCTCATCCACCCCCAACTCCATCAGGGTGTAGTACTTGGCGATGCTATAATCCTCGCAATCCCCACCCCGGGCACCGATGAACTCCAGCGGATTGGCCCAGTAATCCTCATCCCCCCACAACCAGGGGTCCTCGCTGTAGGTCAGATTGTTGAAGTAGGTGTTCACCAGCTCGATCTTCTGCTGGTCAGTTGTTCCCGCTCTGGGGGTGAGCAGACGAGAAAATGCCTCGGCCCGCTGGATGGCGCGGCCACCATACACGTCCTGCAGCTTGGCCCGCAGATCCGGGCTGGCAATGTACTCGGAAAGACGCGAAGCCTGCACGCTGGCGCAACATAGCGCCAAGGTGCAGGCCGGGATCAACAACCATTTCATACCAGACACTCCATGTCAGATGCTGGTGGTCAGTATAGTCCGCCCGAATGAGAGACTCAGCCGCTGATCAGCGACACTGGGCGAAGGCGTCTGCCAGTTGCTGCATGAATTGGGGATAACCATCCGGGCCGAGCGGCACCTGTTCACCCACCTCATCCAGCAACAGCACCTTGGCGCCGGTATTGCGTGCCACCGATTCGATCACCGCCGGTGAGAATTGCGGCTCGGCATAAATGCAGCTCGCCTGCTTCTCTTCCAGTGCCTTGCGTATATCCACCAGGGTCTTGGCGCCCGGGCGACGCTCAGGGCTCACGGTAAAGTGACCCTTTGAACTCATGCCGTAGTGGCGCTCCCAGTAGCCATACGCCTCGTGGAAGACAAAGTACCCCTTCTCATTCACCGCCTTCATCTGGCCAGCAATCACCTTGTCTTTGGCATCCACCTTGGCATCAAATACCGCGAGGTTGGCGTCATAACGAGCCTGATTGGCCGGATCCAGCTTGCCCAATTCACTTGCGATCGCCTTGGCAATCACTTTGGCCTGCGTCGGGCCAAGCCAGATATGGGGATCGACCCCTTCGTGATGATGTCCCTCATGCCCTTCATCATGGTCACCGTGCTCGTGAGCGGCATGATCGTGATCATCATGGTCATGGGAATCGTGACTATCCTGAGTCGCGTAGTTGAACAGCGGCATCCCCTCAACCTGAGTCAGGGCCAGAGCATGGGGATGATTGGCCAGCGGCTTGGCCATAAAACCTTCCAGCTCGGGGCCAACCCAGACCACCAGCCCAGCACTGTTGATGCTGCGAATATCGGAAGGGCGCAGGGAAAAATCGTGGGGAGAGGCGCCGGTCGGCAGCAATACCTTGGGCTCGCTCACGCCGTCAGTGATCGCTGCTGCGATGAAGCCTAGCGGCTTGATGGTGGTCAGTACCTCAATGGCACGAACAGGCAAACTCACCGCCAGCAGGGCAGTGAAAAGCGCAATAATTCTCATTGGTGAATCTCGTCAGGGGGTGAGTATGTGATAATATAACAGCCACTTTTTGTTATATTATAACTCTCACTGGCTGTAAACCCCGGAGTTGTCATGAGCCAACTGGTAGAGCTGAAAGAGGTCTCTCTCTCGTTTGATGGACGCTCTGTGCTCGACAAGGTCTCCCTTACCCTCAATAAAGGCAAAATCACCACGCTCGTCGGCCCCAACGGGGCTGGCAAGAGCACCCTGAGCAAGCTGGTGCTGGGTCTGCTCACCCCGGACTCGGGCAAGATCACCCGCAGCCGCGATCTGAGAGTCGGCTATGTGCCACAGCGCCTCTATCTGGATCCCACCCTGCCGCTGACGGTACGCCGCTTCCTGCAACTGGGCAAAAACAGCCGCCTCTCCATCGAGGAGGCACTGACCCGGGTGGGCGCAGAGGGACTGCTGGAGAACCGGATGCAGAAGCTCTCCGGTGGTGAGATGCAGCGGGTGCTGCTGGCTCGCGCCCTGCTGGTCAAGCCCGAACTGCTGGTGCTGGACGAGCCGGTGCAAGGGGTTGATATCACCGGCCAGATCGAGCTCTATGCCCTGATCGGTCAGCTCGCCGCCGAATTCAATTGCGCCGTGCTGATGGTCTCCCACGACCTGCATCTGGTGATGGCCAGCACCCACGAGGTGATCTGCCTCAATCGCCATGTCTGCTGTCATGGCGAGCCGGAAAGCGTGGCGCGCCATCCCGAATTTGCCCGTCTGTTCGGGCGCCCGGAGCAGGAGGTGCTGGCGGTCTATACCCACCATCACCATTGCGACGGCGAACACCATCATCATGAACCGCAGGCCCCCGTCATCCGCCTGCCCTCTCGCAACAACGCTCACAGCAAATAGCGCAAGCAACAGGACATTCAAGTGGACAGCTTTCTGTTATACGCCCTCGCGGCCGGCCTCGGCATCGCCCTGCTGGCTGGCCCCCTCGGCAGCTTCGTGGTATGGCGCAAGATGGCCTATTTTGGCGACACCCTCTCCCACGCCTGCCTGTTCGGTATCGCGCTGGGCATCCTGCTGCAGGTCGATCTCACCCTGGCGGTGGTGGTCTGCTGCCTCGCCATGGCGATGCTGCTGGTAATCATGAGTCGCAACCAGCAGGTGGCGACCGATACCCTGCTCGGCATTCTGGCCCATAGCGCCCTGTCCCTCGGTCTGGTTACCTTGAGTTTTATGGATAATGTGCGGGTGGATCTGATGGCCTACCTGTTTGGCGACCTGCTCTCGGTACAACCGATGGATCTGCTCTGGATCTACGGCGGTGGCGCGCTGGTGCTGCTCACCCTGTGGCGCTTGTGGGATCCACTGCTCTCCATGACCATCTCGGAAGAGCTGGCGCGGGTAGAAGGGATCCGGGTCGATGTGTTGCGCTGCGTATTGATGCTGCTGATTGGGCTGGTGATCGCCGTGGCGATGAAGTTTGTCGGCGCGCTGATCATCACCTCCCTGCTGATCATCCCCGCCGCCACCGCCCGCCGTTTCAGCCAGACACCGGAGCAGATGGCTGGCTTTGCCGCGCTGATCGGCTGTCTCGCCGTGCTCGGCGGATTGACGCTCTCCTGGTACCAGGACACCCCGGCTGGGCCTTCGGTCGTCGTCTGCGCCACCAGCCTGTTTGTGCTGAGCCAGTTCAAGAGAGCGTAACGGTGCAGGCTAGAGCGGCATGCTCTGGCGTGTCTCCATCATCAGCCACTGGCGCAACCGGCTGATGGCGGGCTCATGGGCCCGCGAGCGCTTGCAGGTAAAGTAGAAGGCATCCCCCGTCTCCAGCTGGTGTACTGGCAAGGCCACCAGCTGGGGATCATCGGGCCGCAGCATGTAGTCATTCACGAACGCCACCCCCTGATCCCAGGCCGCCGCCTCCATCGCCAACAGCACATGGCTGAAGTGGTGCATCCGCGCCTCGTCCGGAATCACCAGCCCACCCGCCTTGGCCCAGCGCTGCCAATCCTCCCCCCTCGCCTTGTAGATGGACTGCACCGACAGCAACGGCAACTGCCAGATGGCGCCCGGCCACTCCCCGCTGACCTGCTGCAACAGACGGCGACTGCAGACCGGAAAGAGCCGCTCCTGATAGATAAGATCGTGGCAATAGCCGCGTCCGTGGGGCGACACAGTGATAAAGCAGTCCGCCACCCGATCGGAGAGCTCGGGGTCTTCCGCCACCATCTCCAGACTCAAATCCAGCTCGGGGTAGAGCTGGCGCAATCCAGCCAACCGCGGGATCAGCCACTTCACCGCAAAAGAGCTGTAGACTGCGAGCCGGACTCGCATCTCGCCGCCACCGCGCAGCTGCTCGCTGCTCTGGGCAATCTGGCCGAGCCCGGCGGCAATCCCCTCGAAATAGCTCTCCCCCTGCGTCGTCAACGAGAGCAGCCGCCCCTGACGCAGCAGCAACCGCTCCCCCAGAAAATCCTCCAGCAGGCGGATCTGGTGGCTGACCGCACTCTGGCTGACGTTCAATTCAAGGGCGGCACGGGAGAAGCTGAGCAGCCGGGCCACTACCTCGAAATATTGCACCGCACGCAGAGGAGGAAGCTTCATTATCTAAATATCTCATGAGTGGTCATTTTTTATCATTTTACTGAATATCAACCGGCACGCTACCCTCCCCTCATCTGAAGTGGGAGGTGGTATGAATGCAGTAGGGATCGGCATCCTTTATCTGGTGCTGGGCAACATGGTGGCGGTCTTTTCCGATGCACTGGTCAAGGTACTGGAGCCGGATCAGCCCATCTTCCAGTTTGTCTTTTTTCGCCAGCTCTCGGCCGCCCTTCTGCTGATGCCCTGGCTGCTCTGGTCATGGCGCCGCAACCCGCCGGTGGCCATCAAATGGCACCTGCTGCGGGCCCATATCTGGGCGGTCGGCGTCTGTCTGATGGTGGTCGCCCTCACCCGCTTGCCGCTCGCCACCGCCAATGCCCTCTTCTATGCCGCGCCGCTGATGATGGTGCCGCTGGCGGTGTGGATGGCGGGGGAAGCGATCTCGCGCCAGAAGGTACTGACCGCGCTGATCGGCTTTATCGGGGTACTGATCGTGCTGCGCCCGACCGAAGTGAACTGGGCCGCACTAGCGGCACTCGGGGTGGCGCTCTCCATGGCGCTCAACAACCTGCTGATCAAGCGGATCCCGCTCAAGCAGCCCATCGCCCAAACCCTGTTCTTCACCAACGTGCTGAGCATGCCCTTCATTCTGGCGCTGGCATTGTGGGAAGGGGGGGACTGGCAGTGGCAGATGTGGTGGCCCGCCTTTGGCTCTTCGGCGCTGATCATGGTCTATGCGGGCTTGTGCGTGGTGGCCTATCGCAAGGCGGAGGCGAGCAAGATCGCCTCGGCCGAATATACCGGTCTGCTGATGGCCGTCGCCATCGGGGTATGGCTGTTTGACGAGCAGCCGGGTCTACCGCTGCTGCTGGGCTGTATCTGCATCGTCCTGCCGCTCATCGCCATGGCGCGCAGCAAACCCAAACCGCTGGCCGAGCCAGCGGTCTAATGCTCAGGGTCGTTTCAGCAAAGGGGCGACCCTTTGTTGCAGATGAGGGATAACCTCCTGCTCGAACCAGGGATTCTTTTTGAGCCAGAGGGTATTGCGCGGGGAGGGATGCGGCAACGGCAGCCAGCCGGGGCCATAGTCGGCCCAGCTGCGCACCGTGTCGGTGAGCGATCCCTTGGCTGCCCCCCGCAGATAGTAGGCTTGTGAATATTGGCCGATCAGCAGGGTCAGTTCGATATTGGGCAACAGCATCAATACCTTGTCGTGCCAGGTAGGCGCACATTCGGGGCGCGGCGGCAGATCGCCGGATTTTCCCCTGCCGGGATAGCAGAGCCCCATCGGCATGATGGCGATGCGGGATTCGTCGTAAAAGGTGGCCTTATCGACACCGAGCCAATGGCGCAAGCGATCGCCGGAGGGGTCATCCCATGGGATACCGCTGGCATGCACCCGGGTGCCGGGCGCCTGACCGATGATCAGCAGGCGGGCACTCTCGGCCCCGCGGATCACCGGATGAGGCCCCAGCGGCAGATGAGCCTCGCACAGACGGCAGGCCCTGATTTGCTCAAACAACTTATCGATTCGCTGCATGACGTTGATAGTACCAGCATTTCCCTGTTTTCCCTCTTGTGGAAACAGGGCGCGCGCCCTACTATCGCCACGAGCGTTTAATTTAATAAACGGACAATAATGAAAAACTGGCTAGGTACCGGCACCGCGACCCTCTCTTTCATCCTGTGGGGGATGCTGCCGCTTTATTATCAATTCATGCCCGAGGTCAACATGTGGGAGCTCATCTCCCACCGCGTGCTCTGGTCTGTGGTGCTGCTGGGTGCCCTGTTTTTGCTGCTTGGCCACAAGGTGCCCTGGGCACAAATACGCAGCGAGCCGCGCCAGCTCGGCCTCATTCTGCTGGCGGGCCCCGTGATGTCCATCAGCTGGTGCATGTTCACCTGGTGCCTCACTACCGGGCAAGTGCTGACCACCAGCCTCGCCTTCTTTATGACCCCGCTGTTCAATATCGTATTCGCCGTCATCTTCCTCAAAGAGCGGCTTACCCCGCAAAAGCATCTGGCGGTCGCGCTGGCGCTGGCGGGGCTCGCCTACATGCTGTTCTGCTACGGCCAGCTCCCCTGGTTCTCCCTCGTCATGGGAGCCAACTTCGCCTGCTACGGCCTTATCAAGAAGAAGATCCACTACGACACCGGCACCAGCCTCTATCTGGAAGCCATGGTGCAACTGCCCGTCGCGCTGATCATCATCGGCACGCTGGCTTGGCACGGGGAAGGGGCATTCGTGAACGGGGATCTGGCCGACAAGCTGCTGCTGATGGGCAGTGCGCCCGCCACCCTGTTGCCGGTGGGGCTGTTCTGCTACGCAGTGGCGAGAACCCGGATGAGCACGGTGGGGCTGCTGCAATATATCGAGCCCAGCCTCGCCTTCCTGCTCGCCATCTACTGGTTTGGTGAGGCGCCGGACCCCATCAAGGCGGTCGGTTTCGCCTTCGTCTGGGCCGGTCTGCTGGTGAGCCTGTTGCCGCTGCACCGGCTCAAGCGCCGCCCTCAGGGCGTACCGCGATAGGACTCCAGTACCTTGTGCCAACGGGGATCTCTGTCCATCTGCTCGGCAATGTCGTTGAGACGGGCATGGAGATCCGCACGGGATGTGGGGACCAAAATATGGCGGGTATAGCTGGACTGGGGAAATGGGGAAATAAACAGCTTGTCCTGATAATCGGATGAGCCGATTAAGAAACGCAGCGCTGAGCCACTCACCAGAGTCACATCGATGCGTCCCCGCAGCAGTAGATCGAGATTGGTCTTCACCTTCTTGGCATCGTGACGCTCTAGCTCACCCCGTGCGACAGCTTCATCGATCCCCTGATAGCGATAACCCTCCACCCCGCCAAACACCAGCCCCTTGAGGGAGTCAGGCCCGCGATAGGTAACCGGGTTGTCGATGTTCGAGACCAGCTCGTTGGTGTCGCGCATCACCGGAAAGGTCCAGAGATAACGCTCGCGATGGGGATCCCCCACCCAGGCGGGATTGACCCAGACCACCAGACCATCGAAGTCGGGATCCGCCATCTCCAGCGCCAGCCGGGCGCGATTGACCAGCCAAAGCTCGATTCTGGGTTCACCCCCCAGCTTTTCATTGAGATACTTGACCAGCTCGCGGCTCAGCCCTGCATCCCCACTGATGTTGAAGGGGGGATGCTGATGGTAATCGTAGAGACGGATCGTCTCCCCCAGAGCCGGGACCGACAACAATAACCACAACCAAAACCAGACTCTCATCGCACCTCCTTGAGCTGCCTCTGAGTTTGGCACAGAGAATTTGAATGAGAGAACCCGCGACCACCACACCGGTACAGCAACCTTCCGCCCCTTCCCACTGGTCTGTCTATATGGTGCGTACTGCCACCGGCCTGCTCTATACCGGGATCAGCACGGATCCGCTGCGCCGCCTGCGCCAGCACCAGAGTGGCAGGGGCTCTCGCGCCCTGCGCGGCAAGGGGCCACTGACGCTGGCATGGCAACAGGAAGTCGGCGAGAAGGGGGCGGCTCTGCGCATCGAATATCGCCTCAAGCAGCAGCCGAAATCCTTCAAGGAGCAGCTGATCCACAGCCCGGCACTCTGGCAGCGCTGGAGCCCCCAGTGGTTAGCCGAAACGACCAGGCCTTAAGGGTGACAGGCAAAAAAAGGCCACTCGATGAGTGGCCGGAAAGGGGAAATCAGGGAGCATCACACAACGTCTTGCACAACCTCAGGCGGGTTAGAGGTAGGTATTGGAACGCTTGCTGCGGTTGCTGATCAGCCAGCAGACCGCCAGTACCAGCAGCAACCAGGGGGCCAGCTTGATGATCAGAGCAAGCATGCCGCCCAGCGCCCCAAGCAGCACGAACAGGCCGCTCACCAGCAACATGGCTACCAGGGTAAAACCGGTCAGTGCCATGACCAGCAGCACCACCAGCAATATGAAAAATTCCAGCATAACTTGCTCCTTATCAGTACCTTATCTGCCGACTGGTCAACCCTTCGGTCAATCCAGCCAGCGCTTCAATTCATAACGGGGCGGCATCACCAGCACCGCCAGCAGATAGGCGGCCAGTGCCAGCGGTGGCATCAGGATCAGGGCGAGCAGTGCCACCACCCGCACCGTGACTCTGGAGACCCCCAACCGCCTGGCAATACCGGCACAGACCCCGGTCAGCTTGCGATGCACCAGGTCCTTGGGCCAGGGGCTCATGATTACACCTCCGCCTTCTGGCCTTTGAGGCGAGCCAGCTCGCGCTCGATCTCGTCATTGAGCTCCAGCTCGCGGAACTGGGCCTCCAGCGAGGGATTCTGCCCCAGGGTGGCCGCCTCCAGCTGGGCTTCCAGCTGATCGACCCGGCCCTGAAAACCGTCAAAGCGCGCCATCAGCTCATGCATGCGCTGGTTGTCCACCTGGGCACGGGCACGAATGCGGCTGTGGGCCGTCTGCTCGCGCAGGGTCAGCAGTTTTTGCTTCTCGCGCGCCTCGGTCAGCTTGGCCGCCAGCCGCTCGCTGTCGGCGGTGAGCTGAGCAAGCACCTCAGCCACCCGGGCCTTGTCCTGCTCCAGCTGTTCACATTTTTTGACCTCTGCCAGCTTCTCGGTGAGGGCGGCGCGGGCCAGATCCTCACGCCCCTTCTGGATGGCGAGCTCGGCCTTGGCCGACCACTCCAGGATCTGCGCCTGCAACGCCTGCTGGTGACGCTCCAGCTGTTTCTGTTCGGCAATCACGCGGGCGGCCTGGGTACGCATCTCGACCTGCACCTGCTCCATCTCTTCGATCATCAGGCGCAGCATCTTCTCCGGCTCTTCACTCTTGTCGAGCAGGCTGTGCAGGTTGGCATTTATCACGTCGGTCAGGCGGCTGAATACGCTCATGGTCTGGCTCCTTGTTGATGGGATGGCTATCTCTTCCCATTGCATTACAAGAGCCGTGCCAAAAAAAATTATTGTTGTTTTACATATAGATGGGAGTTTACTGAGGAAATTCAAGAAGAGATTGTTGGTGAAAATAGCCAACCAGGTGGTGATTTTTACCAACAAAAAAGGGAGCCTCTGGCTCCCTTGACGATTCATCTGCGATATCCGTCAGGCGGCGTGGCTGTGACCCAGTTTGCTGTCCAGTTCGGTCAGCTTGGCCTCCATCCGGGCGCGGCAGGTGTCGGAGAGATCGCGAATGCCGGCGGCACCGTGCTCCTTGCTGCAGACCGGGGCCATCACGTCCACCAGCACTTCGCCGTTGTCCCAGCGATTGAGGTCGACCTGACCGAAGTAGCTGGAGCAGACGATGGGCACCACGGGCACTTCAGCCTGTACCGCAGTGTGGAAAGCGCCCGCCTTGAACGGCAGCAGGCCGCGCCCCTGGGAGCGGGTCCCTTCCGGGAACATCCAGATGGAGGTGCCACGGTTCTTGATGCGATCCACCACCTGACCTATGGTGCCGATGGCACGGGAGCGGTTGGAGCGGTCGATCAGCACGTTGCCGGAGAGCCAGAAGATAAGGCCGAACAGCGGCAGCCAGAGCAGGCTCTTCTTGCCTACCGCCACCACGCCGGGCTGCACCGCACCGGTCACGGTGAAGATGTCGAAGTTGCTCTGGTGGTTGCAGACGTAGACTGCCGGGCCGACCGATTTGACCTCGTCGGCCACCGTCACCTTGACTCGCAGCCCGATCAGCGGGCAGACCGCGTGATACATGCGGGCGAATACATAGACGTTGTTGGGATGGCGCGGACGAACCAGACAGAGCAGCAGGCCGAACAGGAACCAGAAAATGAGCAGCAGACCAAGCAGCAGCACACGGGCAATTTTGAGCATCGAACACCTCGAGTTTTAACTCGGCGCAGTATACTGATCCCCCTTTTAGCGAACAAGCGTTCGCCAAACAGAACCGACCACCCTCCCCGTCGCGCCACCTAGAGTACTCATCAATACGCCGCCGACTTGCCCCACCCGCCATTGGTCGTTAGGATGGCCCCATCTTGATGGACGGGGCGAACATGATTTTGCAACAACGGGTAGCGAAACACCTCCTGCTGCTGGTCTGCATTCTGGTGCTCAACTGTGCGGCCCAGCCGCTGGCCCGTCTGGCTCAACTCGATCAGGCCCTCAGCTGTCAGGCACTGCCTGTTCCGAGCGCCGCGATGGATCAAGAGGATGCCAAACCGGCCAGCCCGCAGCCCACCAGTTGCCAGCTCAACGGCAAGTGGCTAAGTGCCGCCACCCTGCTCTGCGTCGAACAGCTCTTCTTTGCCATGGCGGTGCTGATCGCCCTGCTGGCCCCCCTTTGGCGCTACACACCGCCACTGCCCCCTCCCAGAGTCATCTCACCGCCCGAGCGGCGTCTGCACCTCACCCTGTGCGTCTGGCGGGAATGAGTTTGGCTGCGTTCTTTCGTTAGCTGTCACTCATTTTTGCGAGACCAAAAAGATGTCGAATCTCTTCAAGGCGGCCCTGCTACTGGGCGGTCTGCTGTGGCAATCCATGGGATTGGCCAGCGACACGGGCTGGCTCACCAGCCCACAGAATGATCACGCCCGGGTACGGCTGCAGGCCGACCGCAGCACGGCAGATCAGACCCGCATCCTGCTCGATGTCGAGCTGGAGTCAGGCTGGAAGACCTACTGGCACAGTCCGGGCGAAGGGGGCATTGCCCCCCAGATCCTGTGGGATGAGCCGGTCGGCGACTTTCAGTGGCGCTGGCCGGTGCCACGTCACTTCGAGGTAGCCGGGCTCAGCACCCAGGGTTATCAGGGGGAGGTTACCTTTCCCCTCAGCCTCCACTACCCAACTGGGCAACCGCTCAAGGGGACTCTGCGCCTATCGACCTGCAGCAATGTCTGCATCCTGACCGACTTTCCCTTCACCCTCGCAGTGGATGGGCAGGCCCCGGCCGACTTCGATTTTGCTTGGGCGAAGGCGATGAGTACCCTGCCCCAGCAATTGCCCACCGACACCCGGGTCAAGCTCGGTTATCAGCACAACCAGCTCTGGCTGCTGGGGGCGGCGCTGCTCGGCGGCCTGATCCTCAACCTGATGCCCTGCGTGCTGCCGGTACTGGCGCTCAAGCTGGGCTCTGTGTTGCAACATCAGGACCGTGAACAGGGAACCGTGCGCAAGCAGTTCCTCGCCGCCAGTGCCGGGATCATCGCCTCCTTCTGGGTGCTGGCGGCCATGAGCAGTCTGCTGCGCGCCCCCGGCTTTGGAATGAGTGGGGCGGTCGGCTGGGGCATCCAATTCCGGAGCGCCGGTTTTATCGGCTTGATGGTGCTGGTGACCTTACTGTTTTGCGCCAACCTGCTGGGGCTGTTCGAGATCCGCCTGCCCAGCGCCCTCAGCACCCGCCTTGCCACCAGCGGCGGCAACGGCCTCGGCGGTCACTTCCTGCAGGGGAGCTTCGCCACTCTGCTGGCGACCCCCTGCTCGGCCCCCTTCCTCGGCACCGCAGTGGCCTTTGCGCTGGCGGCTCCGCTCGGCCAGCTGTGGCTGATCTTCACCGCGCTCGGAATTGGCATGAGCCTGCCCTGGCTGCTCGTGGCAGCCCTGCCACGGCTCGCCCTCTGGTTGCCGAAACCGGGGCGCTGGATGGGGGGCCTGCGCATCCTGCTCGGCCTGATGATGCTGGGCTCCAGCCTCTGGCTGGCGAGCCTGCTCGACAACCATCTCGGCAGTTATGCCACCGGCTGGCTGATGGTTGCCATGCTGCTGGCCCCGCTGATTGGCATCATCTGGCGTTACGGCATGCGTGGTTTCACACTGGGGATCGCCCTCACCGCCCTGATTGGCAGCCCTCTGCTGCTGAGCGGCGCCTTTAGCGCGCAGGGCTCGGCCAGCGTTGACAAGGTGGTCTGGCAGCCGCTCTCTGAACGCGCCATCACAGATGCGCTGGCCCAAAACAACCGGGTCTTTATCGATGTCACCGCCGACTGGTGCGTCACCTGCAAGGCCAACAAATATAACGTGTTGCTGCGCGATGAGGTGCAACAGGCCCTCTCGGCCCCCGATGTGGTGGCCCTGCGCGGCGACTGGAGCAAACCGAGCGACACCATCGCCGCCTTCCTGCGCCAGCGCGGGGCGGCGGCCGTCCCCTTCAACCAGATTTATGGCCCGGAGTTGCCGCAAGGGGTCACACTGTCGCCCCTGCTCGACAAGGACGATCTGCTGACCACCTTGCACAAGGCTGGCCTGCTTCAGGCTGGCACCACCCGATTTTAAGGAGCAACCATGAAACCGACTCTGAGCGCCCTGACCCTGCTGGCCTCCCTTTCGGCAGCTCTGCAGGCTCCGGCTCTGCCCGCCGCCCCCTTCACTGCGGAGCAGGAGGCGCGTATCAAGGAGCTGATCCGCGAGACCCTGGTCGCCAACCCCAAGATCCTCGACGAGGCAGCCGAATCCTGGGAGAAGCAGAACGCGGCAGCCCAGGAGGCGCAGCTTGGCAACTTCATCAAGGGCAATCAGGACGTGCTGTTCAACAGTGCCACCAGCCCGCGCCTGGGGGCCAAGAATCCCAAGCTGACCCTGGTGCTGTTCACCGACTACAACTGCCCCTACTGCAAGCAGTTCGATCCCCGCCTGACCAAGCTGCTCGAGGCCTATCCCGACGATCTGGGGCTGGTGGTCAAGCTGCTGCCGTTCAAGGGGCAGAGCTCGGCCAAGGCGGCCCAGTACAGCCTCACCCTCTGGCAACAGGATCCGGCCCGTTTCCTCGCCCTGCACGACAAGCTGATGAGCAAGCAGGGGATGCTGACCGAGGCGGACATCAACAAGGCGCTGGCGGCCACCGGCAACACGGCCCTCAAGCCCGATGCCAAGGCCACCGAGGAGCTGCGTAACAGCCTGCGCATCGGCACTCTTCTTGGCGTGCAGGGCACCCCGGCGACGCTCATCGGCAACCAGCTGGTGCCGGGCGCCCTTCCCTATGACGAGCTGGAGCAGCTGGTGAAGGCCGAGCTGGCCAAGCGGAGCTAAGCCATGGCGGAGGATGCAGTCGTAAATGCCCCCCGCTGGCGCCGTTGGGGCAAGGAGGCGCTCTGGCTGCTGCTGATGGTGCTGGTCATCTCCACCCTGCTGGATCTGTGGCGCAGCCCCACCCTGCCGGCGGGGGCTATGGAAGCCCCCTTCACCCTGCAGGATGGCACCATCACCAGCCTGGCCGAGCAGAGCCGCGGCAAGCCGCTGCTGGTCTATTACTGGGCCAGCTGGTGCGGGGTGTGCCGCTTCACCACGCCGACCGTGGAGAACCTGTGGCAGGAGGGTGAAAACGTGCTGACGGTGGCGCTGCGCTCCGGCAGCGATGAGCAGTTGCGCGCCGGGATGGCGAAGAAGGGGCTCGCTTTTCCCACCCACAACGATGAGCGGGGAGATCTGGCCGCCCGCTGGCAGGTGGGGGTCACCCCCACCTTCCTCATCATCAAGGATGGGACGCTGGTGAGCAGCACCACCGGCTGGAGCTCGTGGCTCGGGCTCAAGGCCCGCCTGCTGTGGGCCGGCTGGTAATCCCGTCAGCCCAGCAATGTATGCAAAGAGCCCGGTATCACGACCGGGCTCTTTTTCATCTGAAGGCTGACAAGCCTATTTCGTGGGCGCCATGGCGCCCTGACCGAGCCGCCCCCTGGCGCTGGCCCGCTCGGCCTCGTCGAGTACCCCGTCCCCGTTCTTGTCCATCCGGGTGAAGAGGGCCTCATGGCGTGCCATGAACTGCGCCTTGGTCGTGTCCTGCATAGCCCTCATGTTGCCCATGTTTCCCATCTTGCCCGGCATGGCCTGGCCCGACTGCTGCATCGCCTCGTGCATCTTGGCCATGGCG
Source organism: Aeromonas veronii (assembly GCA_041319085.1). Classification (NCBI taxonomy): domain Bacteria; kingdom Pseudomonadati; phylum Pseudomonadota; class Gammaproteobacteria; order Aeromonadales; family Aeromonadaceae; genus Aeromonas; species Aeromonas veronii. The sequence continues at coordinate 3,526,748 of CP101033.1, forward strand.
GCCTCTCTCTCGGCCACCGACAGGGTGCCATCCTTGTCGGTGTCCTGCCGGGCAAAGCGCTGCTCGGCTCTTTCCATGAACTGGGCCTTGGTGATGTCCCCCTTGATGAACATCAAGGGCTCGTCGATGCTCTCATCGGCGGCGATGGCAAGGCCGCCCAGAAGTACCATAGGCAGAAGATAAAATTTGAGCATGGCTGTCCATTCCTTAGTAAGGGTCTCGGCCCGGCCGAGGCCTGCTGAAGATCGCCAGGGCAACGCCCGGCGCCTCCTGTAGTGTAGCCCCGGTGCCACCGCCTACCGGGAGGCAGATCGCAAGGTGTACCGACCGCGCCTCCCCCTGGTTACTTTTCTTCCTATTCATGGCGATGGCCGCCTGTTTGCGTTAAAATGTCGGGTTTTTGCCGAGCCTGGTTTGCCAAGATCCCCGCCGCCAGGCCAGCGCAGGGTCAATTCCACGATGCCAGTGAGGCAGGATCCGTCATGAACAACTACTTCCGGGTGTTGGGCGTCAAGTCCAACGCCAGTGAAAACGACATCAAAAAAGCCTATCGTCGGCTGTCGAACCAGTACCACCCCGACAAGCTGCACGGGGCGAGCGAAGAAGAGAAAGAGCAGGCAGCCCTCAAGCTGCACCAGGTAAAGCAGGCTTATGAAGTGCTGTCCGATCCGAAACAGCGGGCCGCCTTTATCAAGGATTTCAACAACGTCATCGTGACCGATCCCGCTGCTGCCATGCAGGAGATGTGGGACCAGTTCTACCCCTGAGCCACCAGGCAAGAAGAGCGACTATGCAAAAAAAATGGGACCAGGCACGGCTCAAGGCCCTGCAAAGCGATGCCAGTGAAAACATCGAATCCTACCGGGATCAGGACGACCCCAAGGGGCTCGAGCAGTTCACCGACCAGATGAAAAGCCTGCTGCTGGCCGACATGAGCATGCTGGAGTTCATGCCCGAATACCTGCCGCTCGCCCTCTATGGCCGGGTGCAGTTCCCGCCCAAGGCCAAGGGGCAGTGGAACAAGTGGCTCGCCAGCGGCGAGCAGCCGAGCTGGGACGAGTTCAAGGTGAGCGTCGGCTTCAACAACGCCGCCCTGCCGCTGGTCAAAGCGGTGCGGGCCCAGAGCGAAGATCAGCTGATGGAAGCCTGCGCCGTGCTGTTCCTGCTCGACAACCCGCTGCCGCGCGGCAGCCACCGCGGCGATGACGACTATGAGCTGCGCGACGAAGAAGAGGAAGACGGGGAAGATGCCGACGCCGACTACCACGGCGGCAGTGACCGCTATGGTGATGACGACGGCGATCAGGATATGTACGACGAAGTCCGTTTCTAATTGGGGTAAGGCATGAGCAACAGTCTGATAGAAATTACCGCCATCGAGATCAAAGAGCTGGCCGTCATCGAGCCGAAGCAGGCCAGCGAGAAGTTCGAGCTGATCGCCAAGACCATGTCTGACGACCAGCTGGCAGAAGTGATTGAAAACATTGATATCGTTACCCTGACCCAGATCAACGGCCAGCACGACATCTCCTTTCCCTCCATCATCTCCGAGCTGATGACCCCGGAGCGGATCCGCGACATCGTCTGCCAGCAGCCGCTCTACTGGGAAGAGGCGATCAAGAACAACGCCGACGAGCTGCAACAGCACACCTTCGACTTCCTCAACTACCTGATCCGCACCCAGGATAGCGAAGCCAAGCAGCGCGAGATCCTCGAGTGCGTGGCCGAGGATCCGGCTGGTCTCTTCTACCTCGCCATCCCCTTCATCGAGTTCTATCGCGGCGATCGCTATGAAGAGGACGAGGGCTATCGCGACGTGCTGCACGCCGAAGAGGAAGATCTCGAAGAGTCCCTGCGCTACAGCGAGCGCCAGCAGAGCGAGGATGTCCACGACTACGCGCTGGACGACCCGCGCAGCCTCTTGATGCTCATTCGCGAGCTGGCCCCCGAGGTGGAGAAAGCCATCAAGGCGCTGCTGCGCAACGAGCACTCCACTTGGGACGGCATCATCAGCAAGTTTGCCGCCGAGCTGGTGATGCAGGCCAAAGAGAAGAACAAGGTCGAGGAAGACGAGTACGGCGACGTCGACGACATGTTCAGCTTTCTGGATTAAGGAGCCCATTCATGCAGTTAGTCATTCGCGATGCCAACCAGGGCCCCTATCTCACCCAGGTGCTGCGCTTTGGCCGCGACAATGAACGTTTGAGCGAACAACAGCTGGCCGCCATCAAGGGCAAGGCGGTGCTGATGAGCCTCAAATTCGCCGACAAGTACTACAACAAGTACAAGATGCACCTGCTGGAGCAGGCCGCCCACGACGTCATCGGCGTGGTGAGCCTCGGCCTGCAGGAGCTCTCGGCGCGGGATCCGGCCAAGGCGCTGGCGCTGCTGCAGGCGCCGGAAGGCCCTATCAAGCCGTTCCAGAAGGGCTGGTCCATGCTCATCACCGTCAGCCCCAAGCAGGCCGGCAACAGCCTCTACGGCGACGTGGATGCCCGCCTGCTGGACAAGATCTCGAGTCCCCCCGATGTGGAGGAGTGGCAAGGGTGGCAGGAGTATGAGAAGGCGCTGACCGAGCACAACAAGAGCCGCTTGATGGAGCTCATCGACCAGCACTTCTTCGCCTGCGAGAGCGACCACCCCACCATGGAGGACAAGCTGGCCGAGGCGCTGCTCTACCGCATCCTCTGCGGCAAGGGCAGTGGCGCGGCGCCCCTCAAGGTGAAGCAGGATCTCAAACGCCGACTTGCGCGGGAGATTGCCCTCGACGAGGCCTGGTTCGACACCGACCATCTGGCCACCCAGCTCGCCCTGATGCTGAGCGCGCTGCCCGCGGACATGGCCACCGCCCTGCGCCAGGAGTTGAGCCCGGGCTTTGTGCCCAACCTGCTGCATACCCTCGGCTTCGTGCGCCAGTACCAGCAGTTGCAAAAAGAGGACGCCTCTCCGGAGAAGCTCGACAACATGGAGATGCGCGCCGGTCTCAAGCACCCATTGCTCGGCTGGCCGCTCTATCACGACTTCTAAGGCCGCTTTCGTCGCCCATCCAGTCGCACCACAACGCCCGGCCCGCCGGGCGTTGTTATATCTGGCGACAAGCAATAAGGGTGGAATCAAGCAAGGTCTATTAGCGATAGCGTAATCGGCCGTACCGCCACCCGCAGTGGCTACGGAAATAGGGATTGTCCGTAAAATGGCGGTTCCTGTTTCGCGATCGTCTGATGACGCTGCGCCAATCAGACCTGCAGCCCGCCATTTATTTCACCAGCAACATCGATTGCACGATAGAGCCAACATCGACACCAACTGGCCGACCGGATCACATCAGCCGTACTGTAACCGCGTGGCACATGCCGTGCCCTGGTGCCACACCACCCACTCGGTCCGGCGCCACGGGTTCGCACGTGACGACCGAGGGAAGCGGTGTTTTTGCTACCCCGCAACGCAGAGCTGCCTGACGGACAGTCAGTCCTTCAATGAGGGCAGCCGCTGCATGCCGGTAACCGGGCATTGAGCGAGGTAATGGCCCACTTCAGGCTTAGCCTTTCAATCACGCAGGGGAGGGTTATCCCTTGAGGAAATCCAGTACCACCTGATGGTGATCGCTGGTTTTGAACTTGTCGAAGTGGTGGGCAATGTTGCCCTCTTCGTCGATCAGGAAGCTCTGGCGGTGAATGCCGTCATACTCCTTGCCCATAAATTTCTTCGGGCCCCAGACGCCAAAGGCATCTGCCACTGCGTGGTCTTCATCGGCCAGCAGGGTGAAGTTGAGCTGGTCCCGCTCTTCGAACTTTTTCAGCCGTTTGGCCGGATCCGGGCTGATGCCAAGTACCACCACATTGAGGGCGGCCAGCTCGGCGTTCACATCGCGCAGGCTGCAGGCCTGGGTGGTGCAGCCCGGGGTCATCGCCTTGGGATAGAAGTAGACCAGCACTTTTTTGCCGCGCAGGCCAGCGAGGCTGACCTGATTGCCATTCTGGTCGGGCAGGGAGAAATCGGGGGCGGGGCTGCCAGCTTGTAGTGGTTGCATGGGGTCTCCTCGGGTAAAACGCCCTCAGGCGTGTTTGCGATTGACGATAAACTCGAACGATTCGGCACCCAGTTGACGACAGAATTCGGCGAAGGCGGTTTGCGAACCTTCCACTTCACCCTCTCTGGCCAGATTGAGCTGAAAACTGATCTTCAGCAGGTTGAACGGCTGCTGCTCGAGGGTCATGGATTGCATCGCCTGGATGTTCCAGCCATGTTCGCTGAAGAACTGGGTGCACTGGCTTACGATGCCGGGCTCGTCGCGGATCAACAGGTCGGCACTGGCGCGGACGTCATACTGCAGGGACTGGTGGCGCTCGGTGCGTTTCATCATGGTGATGAGATCCCACTCCTGGCTACGCAGGGGCAGGCTGATTTCGAGTTGCATCATGCTGTTCCAGTCGCCCGAGAGCAGCATGATAAAGGTAAATTCATTGCCGAAGATGCCAAGGCGGCTGTCCACAATGTTGCAACCACAGCCACTGACGTGGCGGGTCACTTCATTGACGATGCCAGGCCTGTCCGTGCCGATGGCCGTTACGACCAGGTAGTGAGTCATAAATCTTCTCTCGTCCGTTATGTCGTTGCGAAAGCCGCGCTGGCAAGCCAACCCTTCAGCCCTGATGACCACTCCCTGAGGGGCGCTGCCGACTTTCGTCCATTACTTTTTGTGCCGGATGGTATCACGGCTTGCCCCCTCTCTCCCTTGTTTTTCAAAAGGGTCAGCTTTACCATTACGCCCCTGAAAATCGGGAGAAAAGTCCATGTTACGCGGTAGTATTGTTGCGCTCGTTACCCCCATGCTGGCTTCAGGTGAAGTCGATTGGGCCAGTCTGGCCAAGCTGGTCGACTATCATGTCAGCGCCGGGACCAGCGCCATTGTTGCGGTGGGTACCACAGGGGAATCGGTGACCCTGAGCGAGCAGGAGCATATCGCCGTCGTTGAAAAGACCGTTGAGTATGCCGCCGGACGCATTCCCGTCATCGCCGGTTGCGGCTCCAACAATACCGCCCACGCCATTGAATTGGCCAGACAACTGGCCAAAACCGGCGTGGTGGCGGGCCTCTCGGTGACCCCTTATTACAACAAACCCACTCAGGAAGGTCTCTATCGCCATTATTGTGCGATCGCCGAGGCTAGTGGTCTGCCCCAAATTCTTTATAATGTGCCCGGTCGCACCTGTTGCGATCTCAAACCACAGACCGTGGCTCGTCTGGCCAAGGTCCCCGGCATTATCGGTTTGAAAGAGGCAACCGGCGATTTGAGCCGCACCCCGCTGCTGCGCGAACTGTGCGGGCCGGAGTTTGCTCTCTACAGTGGCGACGATGCCACTGGTTGTGATTTTATGCTACAAGGTGGCGATGGCGTGATTTCGGTCACCACCAATATTGCAGCGGCCCAGATGGCCGACATGTGTCGTGCTGCGCTGGCCGGTGATGCCGGGCAGGCGCATGACATCAACAATCTCTTGATGCCGTTGCACCAGACTCTGTTCTGCGAACCGAGCCCCACCCCGGTGAAATGGGCCTGTGCCCAACTGGGGTTGATTGCAACAGCCACCTTGCGCCTGCCGCTGGTTGACCTCACTCCCGAGGGCGAACAGCTGATGGCGCGAGCACTGACCACAGCGGAGTTGATGGCGAGTGTTTAAATCTAATGGAAAGGGAAATAGAGCCCGTCTGGTGCTGAGCGTTGCGACCATGGCCGTATTGGCCGGTTGCAGCACCCCCCAGGATCGCAAAATGGCCAACCGCGACTTCGATTATGAAGATGCCCGCCTCGAAGGCCGCGCGTTCTTGATCCCCGCAGGATTGAGCGCCCCCACCTTCAACAGCCAGTACGATATTCCGCCGCTGCCCGAGAGCAGCCGTGAAGGTGCCATCGGCGCCAAGGTCGATGTGCGCCCGCCGGCCCAACTGCTGACGGTGGTACCGGGCAGTCAGGTGGTGCAGAGCGCAACCGAACCGACCGTTGCCTTCTATGCCCTGAGCACCAGCCAGAGCGTGGAGCGCGATACCTGGTCGTTCCTGATGAACTTCCTGGCCAAACACAAGGTCACCACCGAGAAGCTGGATCAGCAAGATGGCGTATTGCAGACCGGCTGGTTTGACAACACGGCCGCCCTCGATGGCTGGGGTGAAGATGACGAAGATTTCAAAATCCGCCAGCGTTACCAGTTCACCGTGCGCAACGATGCCCAGCGCCACGCCGTCAACATGTCGGTCCGGGTACTGGATCACGAAGAGACCATCAACGGCGAGACCAGCAACAAGCTGACCCCTGCCGATGCCCAGCGCTATGCCGCGCGGGTGCTGAACCAGTTCTCTCTCTATTACGACAGCCAGCTGAAAGCCCGTGAGCAGCACAAGTCCAACGATGGCATGGGTCTGCAACTGGGTCTGGACAACAACGAGCTGAGCGCCTGGATTGCCGAAGGCTCCTTTGACCAGGTGTGGCGTCGCCTCAACCAGGTACTGCCCGCTTACGGTTTTGTCATCAAGGATACCCAGCAGTCACTGGGCTGGATCGACGTCGAGTACGACGGGCCGGGCGCCGAGTTCTGGAAGGCGAAAGGGAGCGAGCCGTTCAAACTGGAGGAGGAGAAATACCGCTTCCAGCTTGGCGAAATGGCGGGAGGCAAGACCTCCATTACCCTGTTCGACAAGGACAAGAAGCCGGTATCGTCCGGGGTTATCTCTCAGATGTATATCAGTCTGTCCGAGGCATTCGCCAAGGGGCTGGCCGATCAGGCAGCAGCAAAAGCAGAATAAATACAGGGGCCTTGTGCCCCTGTTTTGTTATCAGAATCCCCCTGAAAACGAGGGGGTTCTGATCGGTTTTCGATGATGCGAGCCCCCTTGCCAGCCCGTTGCAAACAGAGCGTGCAGGTGAGGGACTCGCGATGTTTACCCCCCACAAACAGGAAGTGTTACTTACCATGAGTCTTGCAGATCAAGTATTGGCGGTGAATGACGATTTGCCGATCCGTACCGATAAACCTGTCCATTCCGGCAAAGTGCGCAGCGTCTACTGGTTGACCCCCGAAGACAGTGCCCGGCTCATAAAAGAGAAAGGCTATGATGTGCCGGCCGATGCGCCCCTCGCCCTCATGGTGATCAGCGATCGCATCTCGGCCTTCGATTGCATCTGGCAAGGTGTGGATGGCCTGAACGGCGTACCGGGCAAAGGGGCTGCGCTCAACGCCATCTCCAGCCACTGGTTCAAGCTGTTCAAGGAGAAGGGGCTGGCCGACAGCCACATTCTGGATATTCCGCACCCCTTCGTCTGGATCGTGCAAAAAGCCCGTCCGGTGATGATCGAGGCGATTGCCCGCCAGTACATCACCGGCTCCATGTGGCGTGCCTACAAGGATGGCGAGCGCGAGTTCTGCGGTATCACCCTGCCGGAAGGGCTCAAAAAGGATCAGAAGCTGCCGGAGATCCTCATCACCCCGTCCACCAAGGGCGTGCTGACAGGGCTGGATGGCGTGCCGGAAGCCGATGACGTCAACGTCTCCCGTGCCGATATCGAGCGCCACTATAAAGGCTTCAACTTCAGCAAACCGGCCGACATCGACCGCTACGAAGTGCTGCTCAAAGAGGGCTTCAGCGTCATCAGCGACGCGCTGGCCGGGCTGGATCAGATCTTCGTCGACACCAAATTCGAATTTGGTTACGTCCACGACGCGGCCGGCAACGAGAAGCTGATCTACATGGACGAAGTGGGCACCCCCGACAGCTCCCGTATCTGGGACGGCGCGGCCCTGCGCGATGGTCAGATCGTCGAGAAGTCCAAAGAGGGTTTCCGTCAGTGGCTGCTCAACCACTTCCCGGATCCGGACATCCTGCTCAACAAGAACCGCATGCCGGAACGTTTCGCCCTGGCCCGTGACAACAAGCTGCCGACCGAAGTGATGATGGATATCTCCAACACCTACGTCGGGATCGCCGAAAAGATTATCGGCCACAAGCTGGCGCGTTCTGCCAATCCCAAGCAGGAGATCATCGAGGTGCTGCGCGATCAGTACGGTCTGATCGACTAAGGGTGGCTCTCTTTTTTTGTTGCCTAGGAACAAACGTTTGCTGGCGGCAAAGGAAAGATGCAAATAAACAGACGGGCCCCATTGCGGGGCCCGTTTTTATTGCTGGTCTGGCGGTTAGCGGGCGGCGATCAGCCGTTCACTCTGAACACCTGACCGGTCTGGATGCCCAACACCGACTTTTTGTAAGCCTGCGCTACCTTGGCGGCGGGCACCGGCACGAACCCCGGGAAGAAGTCGGCGTATTTGTCCATCGACTCCTCCAGCACGGTAGGGCTCACCACGTTGATGCGAAGGCCCCTTGGCAGCTCGCAGGCGGCCGCTTTCACAAAGTGATCGATGGCGCCATTGACGGTGCTGGCGCTCACGCCCCAGTTGATCGGCTCTTCACTCAGGATGCCGCTGATCAGGGTGATGGAACCTTTGTCGCTCAGGTGGGGGATAGCGGCACGGGTCAGGTTGATCTGGCCCATCAGCTTGCTCTGAAGCCCCACCTGCCACTGCTCGTCGGTCATCTCGGTCAGGCCGTTGAAGGCCACGCTACCGCTGGCGACGACCAGCGCATCGAACTGCCCCAGCTTGGCAAACAGCGCCTTGATGGAGGCGGGATCGCGCATGTCGACCGTGGCATCGCCACGGCTGTGGCCGACCCGGATCACCTGATGATCTTTGGCAAGCAGTTCACTGACCGCGGAGCCGACGGTGCCGGAGGCACCCACAATCACAATTTTCATCTGCATCACTCCTGGTTGGGATGTATCGATTCTAGCGCAACAGAAAATGCGAAAAAGCGCGTAAAATAAACCCATTGTTTCCATATTGGAGCTAATGATGGATATCGCCCATCTGGCCAGCTTTTATGAGGTGGTGCTGCGCGGCAGTTTCTCGGCCGCTGCCGATACGCTGGGAGTAAGCAAGGGGATGCTGAGCCGCCATGTCAGCGCACTGGAGACCTCCCTCAATGCGCAACTGTTGCAGCGCACCACCCGCCGCCTCAGTCTGACCGAGGCGGGCAAGACTCTCTATCAGCAGGCGGGGGAGATCTTCGCGCTTGCTCGGCAGGCGGAGCAGGATATTCAGGCGCTGACCGAAGAGGATGGTGGCCGCCTGCGTTTTACCTGCCCGGTCAGCACCGGCGATCGCATGGTGAGCGAGCTGCTGGCCAGCTTTGCCGTGCTCTGTCCGGGAGTGGAGGTGGAGCTCAACTTCACCAACCAGATGGTCGACATGAGTCAGGGAGAGAACGACATCGCCCTGCGTGCCATGAACGAGGTGCCGGACAATCTGGTCGCACTTCCTCTTGGCCGACTCAAGGATGTGGTGGTGGCCAGCCCCGCACTTGTAGCGAGAGAGGGGTGTCCAGCCACCCCCTATGAGCTGAGCGGGCGCAGCTGCCTGTTGCAGGGGCACAATCCGGCCTGGGAGCAGTGGCACTTTATCTGTGAGGGGGAAGAGGCCCACATTCTGGTACAAGGCAAGGTGCGAGCCAACCACTACAGTACCGTATTGCAACTGGCGCGCGCCGGTATGGGCTATGCCAAGTGCCCGCTGATGCTGGTGGAATCGCTGCTGACGGCAGGGGAGCTGGTGACCGTGCTCGACGACTGGCAGAGCGGCCTGCATCAGCTTCATGTGTTGCATGCCCAGCAGCGACGGGTGCCGCGCAAGATCCGGCTGTTCAAGCAGGTGTTGGCCCAGTGGTTTGCCGAGCGACCCCACTACCTGCTCTGAGCGGCGTTATTTTTCTGTCATCTTCGGCTGCTACCCTGCGCCCACCGCGCCGGTTGAGTGAGGCATGTTAGAACCTTGATGAAGGGTGATGAAAGTTCAGGTTACGGAATGGGAGAGACGTTCAAAAAAATCCCCAAGCGATTCTTGGGGATGTCGGTATAAGAGGCGAGCCCGATGGGTGCCCTTAACGAGATGACATGGCTCAGTGACGCAGCCCGGTGCCGCGGGAGATGAGCCACCAGGCCAGACCGTAGAGGGCCACAATAAAGCCGATGATGATGAGGTAGGCGGTACCGAGCGGCACGTCGGAGATGCCGAGGAAGCCGTAACGGAACGCGTTCACCATGTAGATGATCGGGTTCACCTGGGAGATGCCCTGCCAGAAGGGCGGCAACAGGCTGATGGAGTAGAACACCCCGCCCAGGTAGGTGAGTGGCGTCAGCACGAAGGTGGGGATGATGCTGATGTCATCGAAGGTCTTGGCAAACACCGCGTTGATGAGGCCACCCAGCGAAAAGAGGATCGAGGTGAGCAGCACGGTGAAGCAGACGCTGAACAGGTGGTGGATCTGCAGCGGTACGAAGAACAGCGACACCAGGGTGACGATAAGGCCAACGCAGAGACCACGCGCCACGCCGCCACCGACGTAGCCGGCGATGATGACGTAGTTGGGCACCGGCGCCACCAGCAGCTCCTCCACGTTGCGCTGGAACTTGGCGCTGAAGAAGGAGGAGGCGACGTTGGAGTAGGAGTTGGTGATCACCGACATCATGATGAGGCCGGGCACGATGAACTCCATGTAGGTGAAGCCCCCCATGTCGCCAATGCGGCCGCCGATCAGGTTACCGAAGATGACGAAGTAGAGGCTCATGGTGATGGCCGGTGGCACCAGGGTCTGGATCCAGATCCGGGTAAAGCGACTCACCTCTTTGGCCAGAATGCTCTTGAAGGCGATGTAATAGATGGCCAGATTCATGCTTTTCTCCCCTCTTCGACCAGATTGACGAACAGCTCTTCCAGCCGGTTGGCCTTGTTGCGCATGCTCACGACCTGCACCTGCTGGTTCGACAGCTGCTCGAACAGGCTGTTGAGTGACTGGCTCTTGTCGAGATCCACCTCGAGGGTGCGCTCATCCGGCATGCGGCCGTTGAACTCTGGCACCTCAGGTACGGCAGAACCTGGCGCAAGGTCGAGCAGGAAGGTCTCGCGACCCAGCTTGCCCAGCAGATTCTTCATGCTGGTGTTCTCGATCAGACGACCCTTGTCGATGATGCCGATGTTGCGGCAGAGCATCTCGGCCTCTTCCAGATAGTGGGTAGTGAGGATGATGGTGACGCCCTGCTCGTTGAGATCCTTGAGGAAGGTCCACATGGAGCGGCGGATCTCGATATCGACCCCGGCGGTCGGTTCGTCGAGGATCAGCAGCTTGGGCTCGTGCATCAGGGCGCGGGCGATCATCAGGCGACGCTTCATGCCGCCGGAGAGGGTGCGGGCAGGCATGTCGCGCTTCTCCCACAGATCGAGCTGGCGCAGGTACTTCTCGGCGCGGATCTTGGCTTCCGCCTTGGGCACGCCGTAGAAACCGGCCTGATGGGTGACAATCTGGATCACCTTCTCGAACTGGCTGAAGTTGAACTCCTGCGGCACCAGTCCGAGCTGGGCCTTGGCCTGTTCCAGATCGCTGTCGATGTCGTAGCCAAATACCTTCACCTTGCCGGCACTCTTGTTCACCAGTGAGCTGATGACGCCGATGGTGGTGGATTTACCCGCACCGTTCGGACCGAGCAGGGCAAAGAAATCCCCCTGCTTGACGGTAAGATCGATGCCTTTAAGGGCTTCAACGCCCCCCTGATAGGTCTTTTTCAGGCCGCTGATTTGCAGTGCGTTCATTGCAACCTCTGTGATGGTTGAATCCGGCTCGATACAGAAAAGGCGGCCAAGGCCGCCTGCACAGAGCAAATGGCGCAAGGCCACTTCACCCGTGAGATCCCTGAACCTGGCTTACTCCTGGGGTACCACTTTGCCGATAAACGGCAGGTTGCGGTACTTCTGCGCGTAGTCGATGCCACAGCCGACCACGAATTCGTCCGGGATGGCAAAGCCAATCCAGTCGACCGGCACCTGCACTTCGCGGCGAGAGGGTTTGTCCAGCAAGGTGCAGATGGCCAGAGATTTCGGCTCGCGCAGAGAGAGGATCTCGCGCACCTTGTTGAGGGTGTAACCGGTGTCGATGATGTCTTCCACGATCACCACATCCTTACCCTTGATGTCATCGTCAAGGTCTTTCAGGATGCGCACGTCACGGGTGCTGTGCATGCCGGAGCCATAGCTGGAGGCGGTCATGAAGTCCAGGGTGATGGGCAGCTGGCACTGGCGGCAGAGGTCGGCCAGGAAGATGCAGGAACCGCGCAGCAGCGCAATCATCACGACTTCGTCAGAACCCTGATAGCGGGCGGTGATCTCTTCACCCAATTTGGCGATCCGGGCGGCAACGTCAGCCTCGGAGATCATCACCTCAACGGTGTGTTTCATCACATACTCCCATAAGGCCAAAGGGGATTTGGCCGTTCATGAATATCAAAACCGATGATTCTACCACTCATGTCGAAGGGTGCTAGAGATACGTGGTGCTTTTATCAGCTTATTTTAATTGATAGAGTTAGCAGGCACTCAGATATGATTAGTTAAAATACTATAAACACCATAATCAATAACTATTAGATGATAAAAACTATGGAACCACGCGCAGAAATAAGACGTCGTACCCGGCTGTCGCCGGAAGCTCGTCGCTCCCAATTGATGGAATGTGCCATCGAGGTATTCTCCCGTCGCGGTATCGGCCGTGCCGGTCACGCCGAGATAGCCGAACAGGCCAAGGTCTCCGTGGCTACCGTCTTCAACTATTTCAATACCCGTGAGGAGTTGGTCGATGAGGTGCTGGCCGAGATCGAACGCTTTGTGAACCAGATACTGTCACAGGCATACGGTGACCAAGGCTCCATTTTCGATAAAATCCAGCGCCATGTACGCCTCTCTGTCGATGCTGCCTACGATCAACCGGATTATGCCGGTATCTGGCTGGAGTGGAGCTCATCAGTTCGGGAAGAGGTATGGCCCCGCTATAGCCGACTGCTTGATCACTGTCTTGAGCAGATCGCCAGCGAGCTGCAAACTGCCCTGGATGCAGGAGAGATATCCAGCGTGCTGTCAGCACAGGATCTGGCCCGCTCTTTGACCGGTTTTGGTTATGTGATGATGCAGATGAGCAATCAACCTCAGCGCCCAACGCGCGAAGAGGTGACAGATTTCCTGTTCAAGTACGTGACGGCACCGATCCAGGCTCGCTAACACGGCTTTACGAAAATACGGCGCCACTCATTGAGTGGCGCCGTTTTTTATGGCCGGATCTGGCAGTCACCTCACTGGTGGCCATAGCCCCAGCGACGGGTCAGCGCATGCTCGATACCGAGATGATCGAGGAGGCGGGCGACCATAAAGTCCACCAGATCCGCGATACTTTTCGGCTCATGATAGAAACCGGGGGCGGCAGGCATGATGGTTACCCCGAGCCGAGCCAGTTTCAGCATGTTCTCCAGATGGATCGCCGAGAAGGGGGTTTCGCGGGGCACCAGGATCAGCTGGCCGCGCTCCTTGATCACCACATCCGCCGCCCGTTCCAGCAGGTTGTCGGAAGCACCGTTGGCAATGGCCGAGACCGTCCCCATGGAGCAGGGACAGACCACCATCTGCCTGGGCGCCGCCGAGCCGGAAGCCACTGGCGAGAACCACTCCTCCTTGCCACAGGCCACGATCTGCCCCTCCTTGGCGTCATATTGGCGACAGAGATAGGCAGAGAGCTCTTTTGGCGAGCCGGGCCACTCCTGCTGCTGCTCGGTCTTGAGCACCACTCTGGCCGCCGATGAGGCGAGCAGGTAGACCCGATAATCCGCCTGCACCAGACACTGAAGCAGGCGCAGGGCGTAGGGGGCGCCAGAGGCGCCGGTCAGCGCCAGGGTGATCGCTTTGTTCATAGTTCGCCGTGGTAATCCTTGAGGCGGGCAAGCAGCTTGTCATGAATACCGCCGAAGCCGCCGTTGCTCATGATCAGAATATGGTCGCCATCGCGGCTCTCGGCCACCAGCCGGTTGATCAGGGTCTCCAGATCGTTGAACACTTTGGCGGGGCGCGCCATATGGGCAGTGACTTCGCCGAGATCCCAGCCAATGTTGGGGGGCTGGAAGAAGAACACCTCGTCGGCGCCATCGAAGCAGCCGGCCAGCTCCTCCTTGTGTACTCCCAACTTCATGGTGTTGGAGCGTGGCTCCAGCACCGCCAGGATGCGTGACCCGCCCACCTTGGCACGCAGGCCGCCGAGGGTGGTCTCGATGGCGGTGGGGTGGTGGGCAAAGTCGTCATAGACGCTGATGCCCGCCACCTCGCCCTTGAGCTCCATCCGCCGCTTGGGGGATTTGAACTGGCAAAGGGCCGCAATACCGTGCTCGACCATCACGCCGGCATGGCGGGCGGCCGCGATGGCCATCAGGCCGTTGTTGACGTTGTGCTCGCCGATGCACTCCCAGTGCACCTCACCCTGTTTTTCGCCATCCAGCCACACCTCGAAGGCGGAGCCGTCATCGGCCAGCTTGACCGCCTTCCACTTGGCGTCGTCCTGACCTACCAGCTCCACTTCGCTCCAGCAACCCATCTTGCGCACGGCGGTAAGGTTGTCATCGGCCTGCGGGAACAGCACCCGGCCGTTGCTCGGCACGGTGCGCATCAGGTGATGGAATTGACGCTGGATGGCGGCGAGATCCGGGAAGATGTCCGCGTGATCGAACTCCAGGTTGTTCATCACCAGAGTACGCGGATGGTAGTGAAGGAACTTGGAGCGCTTGTCGAAGAAGGCGCAGTCATACTCGTCTGCTTCGATCACGAAGAAGGGAGCCGCGCCGAGACGGGCCGAGACCGGGAAGTTGCCGGGCACGCCGCCGATGAGGAAACCGGGCTCCAGCTTGGCGTACTCCAGCACCCAGGCCAGCATGCTGGCGGTGGTGGTCTTGCCGTGGGTGCCTGCCACGGCCAGTACCCAGCGATCCTGCAGCACATGCTCCAGCAGCCACTGCGGGCCGGAGATATAGGGCAGATTGCGGTCCAGCACATATTCAACACAGGGGTTGCCGCGGCTCATGGCGTTGCCAATCACCACCAGATCCGGCACCGGATCGAGTTGGGAGGGGTCATAGCCTTCGGTCAGTTCGATGCCCTGTTGCTCGAGCTGGGTACTCATGGGGGGATAGACGTTGGCATCCGAACCGGTCACCCGGTAACCAAGCTGTTTTGCCAACACCGCCAGACCACCCATAAAGGTGCCGCAGATCCCGAGAATGTGAATATGCATACCGCTTCCTTTCGCAGTAAAGGGAAGTGCGCATTCTAGGGGGTGTTGCGGTGGTGGCACAAGCCGCACTCATGGTGAGAGGCCCACAGATGCTGCACCGGAGGCAGAAATCTTGTCGCTGTTGGGGTGTGCGAGATTGGAATGGGTTGCGGGGCTTTATTTGAGGCTTGATATTGTGTCGCACTTTCTTACAATTCTCCGGTTTTGTGACGCACACTACAGTTTTACCATATCGCCCTTTTCCAACGGAGAGTCCCCATGGGCAAGTTCCTGCTTTGCTATCTGATCGGTGGTCTGGTGGCCATCAGTTGGGCTGCGCTGCCCGCTCATGGTCCCTGGGATCAGTGGGACCTCGCGATGTTTCATACCGTTAACGGCTGGATCGGGCAATCGCCGTTGTGGGCCGATCTGGTGGCCATCACCAATAACCGGCTGTTCGATCTGGCGGTACTGGCTTGCATGGGGCTGATCCTGGCCCGCTGTTTCTTCGCCCGGGATCTGGCGGGTCGTCGCCAGCTAGTGGCGATGGGCATAGTGATGTTGCTGAGCGCACTGGTGATCAACCAGCTTGGTCACAGATTGCCGGTGGAGCGACCCAGCCCGACCCTGATGGTGGCTGATGCGCTGCGGGTGACCCAGATCAGCGGTATTCCGACCAAGGACTCTTCCGGCGATAGCTTCCCCGGGGATCACGCCCTGTTCCTGATGATCTTCGCCGGCTACGCCTTGCGCTATCTGCCGCGCTGGGCGGGTGTCACCGCATTGCTGATGGTGCCGATCTTTTCCGCGCCGCGCATTCTGGCGGGCGCTCACTGGTTTACCGATGTCTATGTCGGCGCGCTGGGGCTGGCGACCCTCTGCCTGCCCTGGCTGCTGCTGACCCCGCTGGCGGATCGGCTGATCACGCGAATCGTTCCCTATCTCTCGCCATTGCCATTGCTGCGCAGCCAGACCCACTGATTGAACAACGCTAAAATAAAACGCCCCGACATCTTCATGTCGGGGCGTTTTGTTATCAACCCGCTAGAGCATCAGCCTTGATAGCCGTTCGGGTTGTTGCTTTGCCAGCGCCAGGTATCGACCATCATCTGCTCCAGACCACGCTCTGCCTGCCAGCCCAGCTCGGCACGGGCCAGCGTCGGCTCTGCCCAGCACTCGGCGATGTCGCCCGGGCGACGGGGTTTGATCTGGTAGGGAATGGGGCGGCCGCTGGCCGCTTCAAACGCCTTGACCATCTCCAGTACCGAGTAGCCCTGACCTGTGCCCAGATTATAGGTAAAGACGCCGGTGTCACTTTTGATGCGCGCCAGTGCTTTCAGGTGGCCGATGGCGAGATCCACCACATGGATGTAGTCGCGCACGCCTGTGCCATCCGGGGTCGGGTAGTCGTTGCCAAATACCCCCAGCTCCTTGAGCTTGCCGACACCCACCTGGCTGATATAGGGCAGCAGGTTGTTGGGGATGCCGTTGGGATCTTCACCAATCAGGCCGCTCTCGTGGGCGCCGACCGGGTTGAAGTAGCGCAGCAGCACGATGGCCCAGCGGGGATCGGATTTGGATAGATCGCGCAGGATCTCTTCGACCATCAGCTTGGAGCGGCCGTAGGGGTTGGTGGCACTGGTGGGGAAATCTTCCCGCAGCGGTACCGAGGCGGGATCGCCATAGACGGTGGCTGACGAGCTGAATACCAGCCGGAAAACCCCGGCCTTGGCCATCTCCTCGCACAGCACCAGAGTGCCGCTGATGTTGTTCTGGTAGTAGGTGAGCGGGATCTGGCTCGACTCCCCGACCGCCTTGAGACCGGCGAAGTGGATCACCGATTCGATCTGGTGGTTGGCAAACAGCTGCTGCAGACAGGTTCTGTCCAGTACATCCCCTTCAACGAAGGTGATCGGCAGGCCGGTGATCTGCTCGACCCGCTTGAGTGACTCCGGTGAGGAGTTGGAGAGGTTGTCGAGTACCACGACCTGCTGCCCCGCGCCGAGCAGCTCAACCAGGGTGTGGGAGCCGATATAGCCGGCGCCGCCTGTGACCAGTATTGTCATTTTTTATCCCGTGTTCTGGTGAAACTGGGGCTGAGTCTAGCTCCCCTGCCCACTTGGGAAAAGGTTGGAATACCGATGACGCCTTCACCACACCTCAAAAAAGCCTTCACCACGTCTCAATAATCGAGACTGATATCCCCTTGCGCGGTGCAGGAGCAGGCCAGTGCCACGCCTCTCTCCAGATCCTGCGCGCTCAAGGTCATCACGCTCTGGCGCTCGATATCCCCCTCTGTGGTGCAGCGACAGCTGCCACAGACACCGGCTCGGCATGCGGCCATCATGGTTTCGCCCGCCGTTTCCAGCGCCGCCAGCAGGGTCTGACCCGGCAGGATTTTCACCTTTTTGCCGCTCTTTTTCAGGGTCAGCCAGAAGTGGTCGCTGGTGGTCTTGGTGGGCTCTGCGGGAGGAAGACCAAAGGACTCCTGATGCAGCTGCGCCGGTGGCAATCCGAGCTCCGCCAGGATGCTACTGACCGCTGCCATATAGGGTGCCGGGCCGCAGAGATAGACATGGCGCTCGTGCAGGTCAGGGGCCAGTTCGGCCAGCATGGCGGGGGTGAGTCGGCCACTCCAGGGGTGATCTGCAGGGGCCTGTTCCAGAATCAGGGCATGTCGTACACCAGGATGGGCTTCAGCCAGTACAGCCAAGTCATCTGCGAAGATCACATCTGCTGGCGAGCGGGCGCTGTGAATAAAGCGGATATCGGCGTCCGGCCGTTTGGCGAGCTCGTCCCGCAGCATGGCCCACATGGGGGTGATGCCGGAGCCGGCACTGAGCAGCAGCGGCCGCTCGCAGGGCAGCGCGGTCAGGTTGAACTCGCCGAACGGGCCATCGGCCCGGATCTTGTCTCCCACCTGCAAGGTCTGGTGCAAATGGTGGGAGACCAGCCCGACATCCTTGATGGTGACCTGCCAGCAGGCATCTTGTGGGCTGGAGGAGAGGGTATAGGCGCGGCACACAGGCTTGCCGTCAATCTCGGTATGCAAGGTCACGCACTGGCCTGCCAGTACGGGAGGGAGGCAGCCAGAAAGCGGCGCCAGCTGCCAGCTCACGACGTCGTGGGTGTTCTGTTGGCGGCCAATGCAGGTGAGCGTGAGAGAGGTCATCACAAGGCTCCTTATGTTTGAAACGGTTTGAAAAACGTCTGATGAAAAAGCCGGATCCAGAAAAAAGGCGAGCCGGGCGGCTCGCCAAACGCTTACAACATGAGGTGCCGATTAAGCCGCCAGGATCTCGGCCAAGTCAGCTTCGACCGTGGTGGTCCCTTTCAGGCCAAACTGCTCCTCCAGCACCTTGAGCAGGGCCGGGGTGAGGAACGCAGGGGCGGTCGGGCCGGTACGAATGTCCTTCACCCCGAGCGCCAGCAGGGTGAGCAGGATGACGATGGCTTTTTGCTCGAACCAGGAGAGCACCAGGGTCAGCGGCAGATCGTTGACGCCGCACTCGAACGCTTCTGAGAGCGCTAACGCCAGCTGGATGGCGGAGTAAGCATCGTTGCACTGACCCACGTCCAGCAGGCGCGGAATGCCGCCGATGTCGCCAAAGTCGAGCTTGTTGAACTTATACTTGCCGCAGCCCAGGGTCAGCAGCAGGCTGTCTTGCGGGGCGGCTTTGGCAAATTCGGTGAAGTAGGCGCGCTCGGCCTTATCGCCGTCACAGCCACCCACCAGGAAGAAGTGGCTGATCTCACCCGCTTTCACCTTCTCAATCACCGCAGGGGCGGCTTGCATCAGGGCGTTGCGGGCAAAGCCGATGGTGATGAAGTGCTCGAGCTCGGTGTGTTTGAAGCCTTCCAGTGCTTGCGCCTTGGCAATCACGGCGGAGAAATCATCCCCCTCCAGATGAGTGACGCCCGGCCAGCCGACGATGGAGCGGGTGAAGATGCGATCCGAGTAGTTGCCCACATTCGGGTCGATGATGCAGTTGGAGGTCATCACCACGGCGCCCGGGAAGTTGGCAAACTCCTTCTGCTGGTTCTGCCAGGCGGAGCCGTAGTTGCCCACCAGATGGGGGTACTGCTTGAAGAAGGGGTAGGCCAGCGCGGGCAGCATCTCGCCGTGGGTGTAGACATGGATGCCGGTCCCCTTGGTCTGCTCCAGAATGAGCTTGAGATCCATCATGTCGTGGCCGGAGACCAAAATGCACTTGCCGGGGATCGGGGTGACGCGTACCTGGGTCGGTTCCGGATGGCCGAAGGCGCTGGTTTCACCCAGATCCAGCATCTCCATGACTTTGAAGTTGAGCAGGCCGATCTCCATGGCGCAGTTGAACAGCGGCTCCAGCTCGCTCGGGTCTGTGCTGAGCCAGCTCATGATGCGGTGGAATTCGGCGGCCACCTCGTCACTCTGCTGATCCAGCACCCGGGCGTGCTCCATATAAGCGGCGGCACCCTTGAGGCCGTAGAGGCAGAGCAGGCGCAGCCCCATGATGTCTTCGTTCACCTCGCTCTTGCCCCGATTGGGGGCAGCTGGCGCGGCATGGGCAAGTTGTTCCAGCAGCTCTGTACCGGGCTCGAAGTGAGCGGACTGTGGCAAGTCGTTTACCTGCACCGCCAGCGGCGCCAGCTTGGCGGCCAGTTGCTGGCGATAAGCCAGGGCCTGATTGACGTAAGCCACGATGCGATTCGAGTCGAAGTTGACGTTGGTCAGGGTGGCGAAGAAGGCCTTGGGCACGAAGGTATCGATCTCGCGGTCGATGATGCCCTGCTCGCGGGCAGCCAGCGCCCAGGCGCTGAGCCCCTGCAGGGTATAGATCAGGACATCTTGCAGATCCGAGGTTTCCGCCGTCTTGCCGCACATACCTTGTGCATAAGCACAGCCGTTGCCTGCCGGGGTACGAATTGTCTGTTCACATTGCACACAAAACATCATGCCTCTCCTAATTGGACATTTCAGTTGTTTGTTTTGTGGCGATTCTATTCCCCTCGCGAAAAACTTAATAGACATTCAATTTGCCAATTAAGATTCCCTTGATGCAGATCAAAAACAAAAAAGCCGCCCAGACAGGGCGGCAAGCGGGTGGATAAAAGGAGAGACAACTCAGGTTTGCAACAGAACATAACAATCAAGCGGGTTGGGGCAAGGCCTGGTCAGCTGCCCCGGCCCGGCACTTCCTCAAGCCAGCATACGTACGCTGTAGCCGGCTTGGCTGACTATCAGGCCAGATAAGCGCGCAGCATCCAGACCAGCTTTTCCTGCTGCTGCACATAGTCGGAGAGGATGGCGGCAGTGCCCTCATCACCGGCTTCGGCGGCCTGGCCCAGAATACGGCGCTGGGCGACCAGCAGTTCGCGGAAGCTCTCCAGCAGGGATTCGACACAGGCGCGGCCATCGTGCAGCCCCTTTTGCTCAGAGATGGCAGAGACTTTCAGGTAGTCGCTGAAGCTGTGCATCGGCACCCCGTCCAGCGTCAGGATCCGCTCGGCCAGCGCATCGACTTTCAGCAACAGGTCGTTGTAAATCTCTTCAAATTTCAGGTGCAGTTCGAAGAACTGGTTGCCACGGATATTCCAGTGGAAGCCGCGCACGTTCATATAGAGGATCTGGTAGCTGGCCAGCAATTTGTTCAACTCGGCTGCCAGGGCTTGTGATTGAGCAGTATCAAGACCAATCGGACTTTTCATCATTCACCTCCAGATTTGGAAATCGGTTTGAAATTCTCTTTCGGAACGCAGTCAGAGTAACGCCTTGCAAAATGCAGGGACAATTGCTTGTGCCTAACTGTTTGATAGCTAACGGCTATCAAACAGTACGCAGCAACGGGGGCAATGGATGAGGATTAGGGGAAGTATTTTTCGAGCAGCGCCATCAGGATGGCCTGGCACTCGCGGTCAGGTTCGCTATCGACCTTGCTGGCGCGAAAGTGGAGCTGAAAAGCGCCCATGACGGCGCGGCTCTGCTCATCCCACTGGCCGGTCTGGGGCAGGCCGTAGCCATAGCGGGCCAGTTGCTGTTGCCATATGGCCGCATCCCAGTCGGGCAAGGAGCTGACCAGTAGCTCGGCTACCCGCTCTTCATCGGGCCAGGCGCCGACCCCGTACGTCAGATAGAGCTGGCGCCAGGGGAAGTGGGGGCCGGGATCCTGCTTGCGCTCGGGGGCGACATCGCTGTGGCCCAGCACCTGGGTCTGTGGAATCTGGTAGCGGGCGACCAGCTCCCGACTAAGGGCGCCGACGGCAGCAATCTGCTGCGGGGTATAGGGTTGCCAGCGGCGGGCATCGGGGGCCAGCGGCTCATCTTCTGCTGGATAGCCGAGGTTAACGATCTCGATGCCAAGGGAGCTGGCATTGAGCCCGGCATATTGGTGCCAGCGGCTGCGTCCCGCATGCCAGGCGCGCGCGCTGTCCGGTACCAGCTGATAGACCGGCAGCGGGGTCTCGTTACTGTCGCGGGGGATCAGGTAGTGGGCGCTCACCTTGTGCTCCGGCTCGGTCAGCAGGCGCAGGGAGTTGGCATCATCTTCATCGGTGTAGTGGAGGATCAGAAAGGCGATCCGCTCGTTCTGGTTGGCGCTCTGATAGCGGGTTGAGAGCTGATACTCGGACGGAGTACAACCACCCAGCAGCAGAACCAGTGGCAGAAAGAAGAGGGGAAGAAGACAGCGCCAGCGCCATCCCCCTGCCACAGCCAGTCTGCTGAGCGTGGGAGGAGTGCGTCGCTGGCACATGTCGAAGGCCCTGCCCGGTCAGCCGCGCGGCGTGTTAGCTGCGGTATTTGGCAGTGAGGCCGATCAGGAAGTTGCGCAGGATCTGATCCCCGCAATCCTGATAGTGCTTGTGATCCTTGGAGCGGAACAGGGCACTGAGCTCGGACTTGGAGAGGTTGAAGTCGGCGAGCTTGAGCGTGCCGAGCATCTCCTCTTCTTTGTAGTTGAGGCCAATGCGCAGCTTGCGCAGGATCATGTTGTTGTTGATCCGGTTCGGGATCACCTGGGCTGGGGCATCTTCCCGCACGCCACGGCGCGCGATGATGAAGCCATCGAGGAACTGGCTCAGGGCCGAGTCGGGACAGGCAACATAGCCTGCCTCTTGCTCTTCACCTTCTGCCGCCTCTTTCATCAACCAGCTGTGCAGCTGGGCGTGAGTGACCGTCAGATTGCCCTTGGCAAACATCTCGACCATCTGGTCGTTACTGATGGTGAGGGCGTAGCGCAGACGGCGCAGAATATCGTTGTTGGTCATGCTGACTCCTGTGTAAACGGCGCAACTTTACCATCTGGCGGCCCTCGCGTCAGAAAAAGCGGGGGCCGGTACAGTTCAGGTCACGCTCATCAAGCCTTACCGAGGTAGCGGGGCGCCTCCTGGCGCACCCGTTCCAGCGCATCTTGCAGCTCCAGCAGCTCGGGCTCCAGCTCGCTGACCGGCACGCCGTCACGCAGCTGTTGCTCCAGCTGGGAGAGCAGCCGTTGCAGTCCCGGCACCCCGGAATAGGCACAGCCACCGTTGAGGCGATGGAGCTGAGCCAGCACGTCGCTGTCCTCGATCTCGCCAGCCAACGCGCTATCCAGTACCGGCTCGACCTCGTCGAAACTGGCCAGCAGCATGGTCAGCATCTCTTTGGCAAGATGCTCTTTCCCCGCCGCCTGCCGCACCGCCAGCGCCCAGTCGATCTGCTGGGCGCCATCATTCTGGTGGCGACGATGGGCAAAATCGGTGATGAGCTGGGCCAGCATATTCTCGTCGATGGGCTTGGCCAGATAGTCGTCCATCCCCTGCCGGATCAGCCGCTCCCGTTCTCCGGGGATGGCGTGGGCGGTCACCGCCACGATCGGGGTGGTGGTGTTGAGGGACTGGTTGCGGATCGCCTGGGTGGCGCTGATGCCATCCATGATCGGCATCTGGATATCCATGAAGATGATGTCGAACGGCTGGCTCTGGGCCTGCTTGACCGCCTCCTTGCCGTTTTTGCACACCACCACCTGACTCACCATCTCCTTGAGCATGGCGGCGATCAGCTTGAGGTTGGCGGCGTTGTCGTCCACCGCCAGCACCTTGATTGGCTGCAACTGGCGCGGCGCAGGCTGGGCAGGCAACTTCTGGCGGCTCGATTCCGGCGAGAGCAGAGCGTGCAGCAGCTTGCGGTGGTTGACCGGTTTGGATAGACAGTGCTGGGCGCCATGAGCCAGCATCGCCTCATAGAGCGCCGGCTCGTGGCTGCTGAGCAACACTATGGTGTTCTGCTGCTGGCAGTTCAGTTTGTCGAGGCGGCCGAGCACCTGCTGCGGCGTATGCAGGGTGCTGCTGCCGATGATCACCATCTCCTGCTCGCTCATCTCGGGCCAGGGATCATCGCTGGTCAGTGGCTGCACATCGAGGTGCCACTCCGCCAGCAGGGCAAGCAGCGAAGCTTGCGCGAAGGGATCCGGTTCCAGCAGCCAGAGCCGTTTGCCACGGATCCGATCCAGCGGCAGTTGCTCGGTCTGGGGCAGGGGCGAGACCTCCACATCCAGACTGAACGAGAAGATGGAGCCCTTGCCGAGCTCCGATTCGAAACGGATCTGGCCGCCCATCTGCTGCACCAGCTTCTGGGTAATGACCAGGCCCAGGCCCGTGCCGCCATAACGGCGGGAGATGGAGGAGTCGGCCTGATTGAAGGCCTGGAACAGCTGATGTTGCTGCTCTGCCGAGATGCCGATGCCGGTATCGCGGATCTGGACGTTGAGCCTCACCTTGTGGTTGCCACTGCCGATCTGCTCGATATGAACATCGACGTTGCCCTGTTCGGTGAACTTGATGGCGTTGCCGGTGAGGTTGGTCAGCACCTGTTGTAGACGCATGGGGTCGCCGGTGAGGGTGTCCGGGACGTCGGCATCCACCCGCAGGGAGAGCTCCAGCTGCTTGTCGTGGGCGCTGGGGCCGAGCAGGTGCATGGTCTCGTTGAGGGTGTCGCGCAGGCTGAACGGGATGTGCTCCAGCTGCAGCTTGCCCGCTTCCAGCTTCGAGAAGTCGAGGATGTCGTTGATGATGCCAAGCAGGTTGCGCGCCGATTTCTCGATGGTTTGCATGTAGTCGGTCTGGCTCGGGGTCAGGCTGGTTTTCAGCAGCTGGCGGGTAAAACCGATGACCCCGTTGAGCGGAGTGCGCAGCTCGTGGGACATGTTGGCCAGAAACTCCGACTTGACCCGCGCCGCCTCTTGCGCCCGTTTCTTGGCCATGTCGAGCTCGACGTTCTGGATCTCGATCTGCTCCAGGGTTTCGCGCAGGTCAGAGGTGGCCTGATCGATATTCTGCTGCATCTCTTCGTGATATTCGGAAAGCGCCTTGGCCATGGCGTTGATGCCGTTTTTCAGCATATCCAGCTCGCCGGTGAGCTGACCGCTGACCCGGGTATCGAGCCGCCCCTCCCTGATCTTGTGCACCGCCTGCACCATATTGGTGATGGGCTGGGTCACGCTCTTGACCAAGCGGAAACCAAACAGGGTACTGAAGGCCACCCCGATGAGCACCATGATCACCGCAAAGAAGGTGTCGCGGTACTGCAGCAGCATGGCCCGATCGGTCGCCATCTGCATCGAGATGTAGCCGATCATCGGCGGCTCTACATCGCTGGGCAGCGGGAAGCCATCCAGACTGGTTTCGGCCTGGATCGGGGTGCGCAAGATGATGTCGTCCCCCTGAAACGTCACACTGGTCAGATCCGGAATGGGCTCGCCATCGGGCAGCCTGAGCCGGGTGAAATCCCGGTGGTAGTTCGAGGTGACGAACAGCTGGTTGTCCTGGGTGAAGACCGCGATGGACTTGATGAAGGGGGAGTTCTTGCGGTGGGTCAGGCCAATCAGCCGCTTGAGAGATTCGCGACTGTGCTGAGTCATGCCATATTCACTGGCGATGGCCAGCGGTTCGATGATGTTGATCCCCTGATCAATGAGGTTGTTTTCCAACTGCTGGTAGCGGTGGAAGGTGAAGTAACCGGCCATCAGGCCACCGATGATCAGGGTCGGCAGGATGGTGAAGGCGAGAACGCGTGCTCTCAGGCCATATTTGGTCATACGAACAGGCCACCAGTGAACAGGGTTGGCGATAGGGTTGATGGCAATGCACGGGCTCTGTGGCCGTATTTGGTCATACTATTATTCTTGTGGGACAATACCCGGCAGCAGATTCCACAATCATGACATAGCCACCTATAGGCACCAAGTTTTATGGCCCAGTTTTTCAAGCCCCAAAAGAAGTCCACCCAGCTCCAACGCATTGAATTTACGATAGACACTCTCGATCACCACTGCGTTGGTATCGGTCGCCATCAGGGCAAGGCGATCTTCGTCGAAGGGGCACTGCCCGGCGAGACCGTCAAGGCACGCATCACCGAAGAGAAAAAACAGTATGGTCACGCCGCCTTGCAACAGGTGGTGACCCCGGCGGCCAACCGCATCGCCCCCTTCTGCAGCCACTATCGCGAGTGCGGCGGTTGCAGTGCCCAGCACATGTCGGTTGCCGATCAGCAAGCCGCCAAGGCGACCGGACTGGTCAGCCTGTTCGAGCGGTTGGGCAACATCAAGGCGCCAGCGCTGGAGCCGGTACTGACCGGTGAAGATCGTGCCTACCGTCGGGTCTGTCGTCTGGCCATCAAATTTGACAAGAACGGTCGCTGCACCCGGGTCGGTTTCCGCCGCCGTAACAGCAACGATCTGGTGGAGATCGATGGTTGCCCGGTGCTGGCCGAGCCACTCTCTGCGCTGATTGCCCCGCTGCGTGAGTGCCTCAATCGCCTCAAGAGCCAGCGCGAGCTGGGCCATGCCGAGCTTATCCAGGCCGAGCAGGGGATCATGATGCTGCTGCGCCACACCGGCCGCCCCAATGAGGCGGATCGCGCCCTGCTGGTGGAGTTTGCCAAAGCGCAGGGGATCGACCTCTATCTGCATGCTGCCGATGAGCGCATCGAAGCGCTGCAGCAACAATTTTCCCCATCCTACTCGCTGGATGGCCTGTCTCTTGCATTTGCTCCCGGTGATTTCATTCAGGTCAACGCCCCCATCAACCAGAGCATGGTGGAGCAGGCACTGACATGGCTCGGGGCGAGCAAGGATGACAAGGTGCTCGATCTCTTCTGCGGTATCGGCAACTTCACCCTGCCGCTGGCCCGTCAGGCTCGCGAAGTGGTGGGGGTCGAAGGTGAACTGGCCATGGTGCAGCGGGCCGAAGAGAACGCCCGTCGCAACGGCATCAGCAATGCCCGATTCTACAAGGCCGACCTGAGCGATGACATCATCGGCATGTCCTGGGCGCGGGAAGGGTTTGATCTGGTGCTGCTGGATCCAGCTCGCCCCGGTGCGCTGGAAGTGATGGGACACGTCGTGAAACTTTCACCGAAGCGGGTGGTCTACGTCTCCTGTAACCCGGTCACCCTGGCCCGGGATAGTCAGGTACTGGTGAAAGGGGGCTATCGTCTGGTGCGCCTCGGTATGCTCGACATGTTCCCTCACACCGGTCATCTGGAGTCCATGGCGCTGTTTGAACGGATCTAGGCTATGGGGTATCCAGATGTTCCGTAGCCGCGGTCATCTGGAGTCCATGGCGCTGTTTGAGCTGGTGTGATTGGGGTAATCTAGACCCTCGTCGTTCGGCAGGGCCTGTTGGTGCGCTCTATTGTCTTTCTGGACAATATGCCTTGAAAAGTGCGCCGGATATCCCCATTTGAGGCAATCTCATGAGGGGAGAAAGTGACAGCTTTCGGCCCGATAATTTAAAGGATTGATACCATGGTTGCGGTTCGCGATATTCATTTGAAAGACAACTTCACCCTAGAAGAGTGGGTCAGCTCGCTCTCCTTGAGTGACAGTGACAAGGATCAGCTGCGAACCGTTTACCAGTACTGTCTGACGCTCGGTGACGAGGCGCTGACCAGCAAGCTGCTGGTGCGCGGCATCGAAATGGTGGGCATCCTGCAGATGCTCAGCATGGATATCGGTACCCTCAAAGCGGCCATC
The DNA here is from genome assembly GCA_041319085.1 of Aeromonas veronii. Lineage (NCBI taxonomy): Bacteria > Pseudomonadati > Pseudomonadota > Gammaproteobacteria > Aeromonadales > Aeromonadaceae > Aeromonas > Aeromonas veronii. The sequence continues at coordinate 3,553,915 of CP101033.1, forward strand.
ATCTACCCCTTCGTCGAAGCCGGTCTCATCAGCCAGGAGCGGATGGACGAGGACTTCGGCGCCAAGATCGCCAAGCTGGTGGAAGGGGTGCTGGAGATGGAGGCCATTCGCTCCCTGCAAACTCTCCATCGCAGCGAAACCTCACCGGAGCAGGTCGACAACGTGCGTCGCATGTTGCTCGCCATGGTCGAGGATGTGCGCGCCGTGGTGATCAAGCTGGCGGAGCGGATCGCCTGCCTGCGGGAAGCGAAGACGGCAGATGAAGAGACCCGGGTGCTGATGGCCCAGGAGATCACCAACATCTATGCGCCGCTCGCCAACCGTCTGGGCATCGGCCAGCTCAAGTGGGAGCTGGAAGATCTCGCCTTCCGTTACCTGCACCCGGATACCTACAAGCAGATCGCCAAGCAGCTGGATGAGAAGCGGCTCGATCGGGAGCGCTACATTCAGGAGTTTGTGCGCTCCTTGCGCGATGCGCTGAAAGAGGCGGGGGTCGAGGCCGAGGTCTACGGCCGACCGAAACACATCTACAGCATCTGGCGCAAGATGCAGAAGAAGCACCTCGAATTCAACGAGCTGTTCGACGTGCGCGCGGTGCGGGTAGTAACCAAGCGGCTGCAGGATTGCTATGCGGCGCTCGGTATCGTGCATACCCAGTTTCACCACATTCCCCGCGAGTTTGACGACTATGTCGCCAACCCCAAACCCAACGGCTATCAGTCGATCCACACCGTAGTGGTGGGGCCCGAAGGCAAGACCGTCGAGATCCAGATCCGTACCGACCAGATGCATCAGGATGCCGAACTCGGCGTCGCGGCCCACTGGCGTTACAAGGAAGGGGCGCAGGCCGGCGGCAAGGCCAACACCTTTGAAGACAAGATCGAGTGGCTGCGCAAGCTGCTCGCTTGGCAGGAGGATCTCTCCGAGAGCGGTTCCCTGCTGGAAGATCTGCGCAGTCAGGTGTTCGAGGACCGGGTCTACGTCTTCACCCCGAAAGGGGATGTCATCGACCTGCCGGCAGGCGCAACCCCGCTTGATTTTGCCTATCACGTTCACAGCATGATTGGCCACCGCTGCATCGGCGCCAAGATTGACGGCCGCATCGTGCCGTTTACCTACGCGCTGCAGACCGGCGATCAGGTGGAGGTGATCACCCAGAAGGAGCCGAACCCGAGCCGTGACTGGATGAACCCCAACGCCGGCTTCCTGCGCTCCAGCCGGGCGCGGGCCAAGGTGGCAACCTGGTTCAGAAAGCTGGATCGGGACAAGAATATCGTGGCCGGTCGCGAGCTGTTCGAGAAGGAGCTGGATCGCCACAACCTCAGCATGTCGAAGATCGACAAGGGCAACATGCTGCGGCGTTTCAATCTGGAGAGCACCGACGATCTGCTGGCCGGTATCGGCAGTGGCGATATCCGTATCAACCAGGTGATCAACTACCTGGACACCTGTTACAACAAGCCGACAGCGGAAGAGGAAGATCGCCGTCTGCTGGAGAAGCTGGAGCAGAAGGCCAATGCGCCGATGCGCCACAAGCCCAAGGATCACATAGTGGTGGAAGGGGTCGGCAACCTGATGACCCATATTGCCCGCTGCTGCCAGCCGATCCCGGGGGACTCCATTCAGGGCTTCATTACCATGGGCCGCGGTGTCTCCATCCACCGGGAAGATTGCGAGCAGCTTAAGGAGCTGTCACGGCGCAATCCGGAGCGGCTGATCGATGCGGTGTGGGGGGAGAACTACTCCGGCGGCTATGGCCTCACCATCCGGATTCTCTCCAACGACCGCTCCGGCCTGCTGCGCGATATCACCACCGTGCTGGCCAACGAGAAGATCAACGTGATGGGGGTGCGCTCACGCTCCAACGTGCGCGAGCAGACCGCCGAGATCGACATGGAGCTGGAGATTTACAACATCAACGCCTTCAACCGGGCGTTAGCCAAGCTCAGCCAGCTCAACGATGTGATCAGCGCCAAGCGGCTTTGATAGCGAACAGACCGGCCCCAGTGGCCGGTCTGTATTTACGACCCTTTTTGAACGAATTGAAAGCGAATATCCCATGTCCCAACGTTACGACCTCTCTCAACTGCTCGATATCATGGCTCGTCTGCGCGACCCGCAAAACGGCTGTCCCTGGGATCTGAAACAGGACTTCCAGACCATAGTGCCGCACACCCTGGAAGAGGCCTACGAGGTGGCCGATGCCATCGAGACCGAGGATTGGCAGGGGTTGAAAGGGGAGTTGGGCGACCTGCTGTTTCAGGTGGTGTTCTACGCCCAGTTGGGTAAAGAGCGGGGCTTGTTCGACTTTGCCGATATCGTCGATACGGTGAGCGAAAAGCTGATCCGTCGTCATCCCCACGTTTTTTCCGATACTGACCTTGCCAACGAGCAGGCGGTAAAAGTGAACTGGGAGGCAGAAAAAGCCAAAGAAAGGGCGGCACTCGATAAAGAGAGCGTGCTGGACGATATCCCGCAGGCGCTGCCGGCCCTGACCCGCGCAGCCAAGATCCAGAAACGCTGCGCCACCGTCGGCTTTGACTGGAAGACGCTGGGGCCGGTCGTGGACAAGATCCACGAAGAGATCGACGAGGTGATGGAAGAGGCGCTGATGGCCGACGTGGACGAGGCGCGGGTGAGCGACGAGCTCGGCGACCTGCTGTTTGCCACCGTCAATCTGGTGCGTCATCTGGGCAAGGATCCGGAGCAGGTACTACGGGGCGCCAACGCCAAGTTCGAACGTCGCTTTCGTCAGGTTGAGCAGTTTATCGCCGCAGAAGGCTTGAAAATGACCGATTGTACCCTCGAAAAGCTCGATGCTACCTGGGATCGGGCCAAGGAAACCGAGCAAAGTTGATTTGGCGCAAGATGGGGGGGCGATGAGCCTGATAGATTTTTGCTCATTGTTTGGGAAAGGGGTTTTTGGTATACTGTTTCCCCGTCCTGCTTCATCCCCGAAGCACCCCTTAAAATTCCCTAAACTTCTTTCAGGTTCAGCATGACGACCAAATATATTTTTGTTACTGGTGGCGTTGTTTCATCCCTCGGCAAAGGCATTGCCGCAGCTTCTCTGGCAGCCATTCTGGAAGCCCGTGGTCTGGATGTGACCATCATGAAACTGGACCCGTACATCAACGTGGATCCGGGCACCATGAGCCCGACCCAGCATGGTGAAGTGTTCGTAACCGAGGACGGGGCCGAAACCGATCTGGATTTGGGCCACTACGAGCGTTTCATCCGCACCAAGATGACCCGTCGCAACAACTTTACCACCGGCCGTATCTACGCCGACGTATTGCGTAAAGAGCGTCGTGGTGACTATCTGGGCGCCACCATTCAGGTTATCCCGCACATCACCAACGCCATCAAAGAGCGGGTGATTGCCGGTGCCGAAGGCCATCAGGTTGCCATCGTCGAAGTGGGCGGTACCGTGGGTGACATCGAGTCCCTGCCGTTCCTCGAAGCCATTCGTCAGCTGGCTGCCGAAGTGGGCCGCAACAACGCCATGTTCATGCACCTGACCCTGGTTCCTTACCTGGCTGCGGCCGGTGAAGTGAAGACCAAGCCGACCCAGCACTCCGTCAAAGAGCTGCTCTCCATCGGTATCCAGCCGGATGTGCTGATCTGCCGCTCCGACCGTGCCATTCCGGCCAACGAGCGCGCCAAGATTGCCCTGTTCTGCAACGTGCCCGAGCGCGCCGTCATCTCCATGAAAGACGTCGACTCCATCTACAAGATCCCGGCACTGCTCAAGTCCCAGAATCTGGACTCCTACTTCACCGAGCGTTTCGGTCTGGAGTGCAAAGAGGCTGACCTGTCCGAGTGGGAACAGGTGGTCTTTGAAGAGGCCAACCCGACGGCAGAAGTGACCATCGGTATGGTCGGCAAGTATGTATCGCTGCCGGATGCCTACAAGTCCGTCAACGAGGCGCTCAAGCACGGTGGTCTCAAGACTCGTCTCTCCGTCAACATCAAGTACATCGATTCTCAGGATATCGAGACCCGTGGCGCTGAGCTGCTGGAAGGTCTGGACGCGATCCTGGTACCGGGTGGCTTCGGTGAGCGTGGCGTGGAAGGCAAAATCCAGGCGGCCCAGTATGCGCGCGAGAACAAGATCCCTTACCTGGGTATCTGCCTCGGCATGCAGGTTGCCATGATCGAATTCGCTCGCAACGTGGCGGGCATGGCAGGGGCTCACTCCTCCGAATTCAAGAAAGATTGCGCCTACCCGGTCGTCGGCCTCATCACCGAGTGGGTGGATGAAGAAGGTAACGTCGAGACCCGTACCGAGAAGTCTGATCTGGGCGGTACCATGCGTCTGGGTTCCCAACTCTGCCACCTGGTCGAAGATTCCAAGGTGCGTCAGATGTACGGCAGCCCGACCATTTACGAGCGTCACCGTCACCGTTACGAAGTCAACAACAAGCTGCTGCCGCAGATTGAAGCGGCAGGTCTGAAAGTAACCGGTCTCTCTGCCGACAAGAAGTTGGTGGAAATCATCGAGATCCCGGATCACCCCTGGTTCGTGGCGGCGCAGTTCCACCCGGAGTTCACCTCTACTCCCCGTGATGGCCACGCCTTGTTTGCCGGTTTTGTGAAGGCGGCAGGCGAGTATCAGAAGCGTAATTTGAAGTAACTGAAAATAAATGCGGTTGGGGCACTGTGCCACAGCCGCTTTTTTTGGCATATTTTTGTTGTTTTTTTACGAAACCTGAGGAAATACACATGTCCAAGATCGTTAAAGTGATCGGTCGTGAAATCATCGACTCCCGTGGTAACCCGACCGTTGAGGCCGAAGTTCACCTGGAAGGTGGTTTTGTTGGTATGGCAGCCGCTCCGTCTGGCGCGTCCACCGGTTCCCGCGAAGCGCTGGAACTGCGTGACGGCGACAAGAGCCGTTTCCTGGGTAAAGGCGTGCTGAAAGCCATCGAAGCCGTAAACGGCCCGATCGCTCAAGCTCTGCTGGGTAAAGATGCCAAGGACCAGGCCACTGTCGACCAGATCATGATCGACCTCGACGGCACCGAGAACAAATCCAAGTTTGGCGCCAACGCCATCCTGGCTGTTTCCCTGGCTAACGCCAAAGCTGCCGCGGCTGCCAAAGGCATGCCGCTGTACGCCCACATCGCCGAGCTGAACGGCACTCCGGGTGTTTACTCCATGCCGCTGCCGATGATGAACATCATCAACGGTGGTGAGCACGCCGACAACAACGTCGACATCCAGGAGTTCATGATCCAGCCGGTTGGCGCCAAGACCCTGAAAGAAGCCGTTCGCATGGGCGCAGAAGTGTTCCACAACCTGGCCAAAGTGCTGAAGTCCAAGGGCTACAACACTGCAGTTGGTGACGAAGGTGGTTTCGCTCCGAACCTGAAATCCAACGCCGAAGCGCTGGAAGTTATCGCTGAAGCCGTTGCCGCTGCCGGTTACAAACTGGGCACCGACATCACCCTGGCTATGGACTGCGCTGCTTCCGAGTTCTACGACGCAGAGAAGAAAGAGTACAACCTGAAAGGCGAAGGTCGTGTCTTCACCTCCAACGGTTTCTCCGACTTCCTGGCTGACCTGACCACCAAGTTCCCGATCGTTTCCATCGAAGATGGCCTGGACGAATCTGACTGGGAAGGTTTTGCCTACCAGACTGCTGAACTGGGCAAGAAAATCCAGATAGTTGGTGACGACCTGTTCGTAACCAACACCAAGATCCTGAAGCGCGGTATCGACAACGGCATCGCCAACTCCATCCTGATCAAGTTCAACCAGATCGGTTCCCTGACCGAAACTCTGGCAGCCATCAAGATGGCCAAAGACGCTGGCTACACTGCCGTCATCTCCCACCGCTCCGGTGAGACCGAAGACGCTACCATCGCCGACCTGGCTGTTGGTACCGCTGCTGGCCAGATCAAGACCGGTTCCATGAGCCGTTCTGACCGTGTTGCCAAGTACAACCAGCTGATCCGTATCGAAGAAGCGTTGGGTGCCAAAGCTCCTTTCCGCGGTCTGAAAGAAGTTAAAAACCAGGCTTAATTTGCTGGTTTGCCAGCCTCGGCTGGAATGAAAAAAAACCGGAACCCTTGGGTTCCGGTTTTTTTAGGTTCTTCGCGGAAGCGTGGGGAAGAGTAAGTTGACAGACAGGGTTCGGGTAAACTGGTAGTCGCCTTTCTGATCCCCTCATTTTTTAAGACTCAAATAATTCCAAATGTGCGGGTATATAACCGGTGCTGCTTCAGGTAATAGGTGAACTTTTCCATCAGTAAGCGAGCATAGTCCTCTTTCATCTTGGGCAGTAATTGGTAATAAATGACCCCCTGCCGGAAGAACGAGTAGGTCCGCGTTTTGCTCGTATTGACCTTGATGGTCCGCTCCAGACCTGCACTGTCACCCGCCTTGCCCAGCAGGGTTAACAGCACTATCGCCAGCGCACTGAACAGAAACAGCCGGTCGCGGCGGGCCGGATTTTTGATGTGTACCTCTCCCATCCCCATGCCGAATTTGTAGTCCTTGATGTCACGAAAACTGGTCTCGATACCCCAGCGTTGGCCGTAGAGTTGCAATGCCTTGGCGGCGCTCAAATCGACCCGATTGCTGGCTAGAAACCAGGGCTCTTTCATGCCGCTCTTGTGACAGCAATAGACCCGCTCGACCCGTTGCCGCTGGCCGGTGAGCTCCACCTCTTTGAGTGTGCGAGTCCGTCCGGTTGGCGTCAGCCAGTCACTGGCTGGCACCTGTTCCATATCGGGATAGCCAACCAGAATATTTCCTTTAAAACGAATGACATACGCAAAGTCCAGCTCTTGCTCAAGGCATTCAAACAGCTCCCTATAGCCAAAGCCCCGGTCGGCGACCACGGTGACAAATACCCCTTCCGGCAAGGTCTGTTTGAGCTTGGTCAGCAGCGCTTTCTCATGGGCATTGCGCTGGCCTTTGAGCAGGGATTTCTGGTGGGTCTTCCACAAGAGCGGCGTGTTGCGGCCATGGCTGGTTTGCAGGCTGATAACCAGGGTACTGTGGTCATCCGCATCAAATTCGGTCCAGTCCATTGAAACGACGATTTCGGTGCGCTCGGCCACCACATAGGGCACCCAGTCATCAAACAGGTTCCAGACGTTGAGCTTGGTGTTGGTGAGCAGGCGGTCGACCTGTTTGACGGCATGCTTTCGCTCCAGCCCATTGGCCAGCGAGAGGCCATTGCCGATGGCATGAATGGCTAATGCTCCTGACTCGATAACGCCAAGAGTGGCATTGGCGAGCGACAAGGCACGCTTGGCATGCATGTCGTGGCCGAATATGTCATCGATGTGGTTAAGGATCATCTCGTGATTGAACATGGCGGGCTGTCGCTCGGTATTTGTCGGTCAATACCGGCGATCATACCCCGAAAACCGCGTCATGCCTCGCTCATATGAGGGGATGGCTAAGGGTAGTCGCCAAACAACCGGACTCCCTTACCCTGCTGTCGCTATGCATCATATTGATTTTGCCTCGTTCTGGCCAGGTTACGACGTTTCTGTCCATCGCCGCTCAGCCACACAAATCACATTGGCTCTTGAGCCTCTCGCCAATCATCTACCGCTCTGTGGTCAGTGCCATCAACCCTGTCCACTCATCCATGACCGCCGAATGCGCACAGTTCGTGACCGTGACCTCCTTGAACTTCGCGTACATCTGCAAGTCCCCGTCCGTCGGGTTGACTGCCTGCGTTGTGGTCGGGTTTCTGAGCATATCGATTGGTTACCCCCAGCTCCCGGCTGACACAGCGATTGCTGCGCTGGGTAGAGGCCTTGCTTGAGTTGATGCCTATCAGTCATATCAGCCAGCTCACCGGACTGCACTGGCATACCATCAAGGCCATCGACAAGCGTCGGCTACAGGCCAGTGTTGGCACCTTTGAGCCCGGCTCGGTGCGGCGCCTGGTGATGGATGAATTCGCCCTGCATAAAGGCCACCGCTATGCCACAGTGATCATGGATGCTGAACGGACTCGCGTTTTGTGGGTGGTGCATGGCAACAGCCGAGAGGCTATTCGCCCCTTTTTCGAGCTGATGGGCGAACGATGCCAACAGATTGAAGCGGTGGCCATGGACATGAACTCCGCCTTCGATCTGGAAGTGAAACAGCACTGTCCACAGGCGGAGGTGGTGTATGACTTGTTCCATGTGGTGGCCGGTTATGGCCGCAAAGTGCTCGACCGAATTCGGGTGGATCAAGCCAATGCATTAAAGCATGACAAGCCGGCTCGCAAGGTCGTCAAGCTGGCGCGTTGGTTACTCCTGCGCAATCGAGAAAATCTCAAGGAAGACCAGGCGGTGAAATTACAAGAGCTATTGGAAGCCAATAAGCCCTTGGCGACAGCATATGTTCTCAAGGAGGCCCTGAAGGAAATCTGGTACGCCCCGAGTGTCAGGGAAGGTTGGCGACGATGGAAGGCCTGGATGCGACAAGCGAAGGAAAGTGGCCTGGAGCCCTTAGAGCGTTTTGCCAAAAACCTTCGCCGTTACACCCGGGGGATTTTGGCCAGCGCAATCTTTCCCATGCACACCAGCCTGCTGGAGGGCGTGAATAATCGGATCAAGGTGATCAAACGCATGGCTTATGGATTTCGGGACTCAGAATACTTTTTCCTGAAAATCAAGGCCGCCTTCCCCGGAAAGACGCGATGAACCTTTTTTTATGCCTGATCCTTGCCACAACGGCCTGAGAGGCGAGGGCGTAGTGCCTCTGGTCTCGGGTCAGACAAAGGGCAGCATGCGCTGATAGCGCCCTGCATGTGCCTTGAAGCCCAGCTTTTCAAACAGGGCGATAGAGCGAACGTTATCTGCATCGATATCTGCGGTGAGGCAGGTGACTCCCAGCGTGCTGGCGTGGGCGAACAGCAATCCGAGCGCTTCCGACATAAACCCTCTGCGCCAGTAGGCCGCATTAAGCAGACAACCCAATCCCACTCTTGTCCGCCGCGGCCTGACTTTGCGCAGCCGCGGCGTTCTGTTTTTAAGGCTTTCCCTCCCCGTTTATTGGCGGATGGCCGGTGCGCCTGTGACAGGGCTTTCGTGGCATCCTGCAAATGCCAATCAGACTGAACTGACTGGCCAGCCGCCCCTTGCCAATGGATTTTTCTCGCTAACTCCCCCGCCAGATCAAAAAATTCATTTTATATATGGGTTAACGTGACCCCAGAATCATCTTCCAGCGAGATATCCCATGAACATGAGCAACACAGAGCGTTTGATCCTGAGCAACCAGTACGAAATTCTGGCGAAACTCAATCCAGAGAGAGCGGACGTCTACCAGCGCGCCAGCACCATCATCGAGCGCGGCTACTGCCTGCAGATCCTCGAGCTGGAGAAGAGTTTCGGTCATCTGGATCTGGCTACCTGCCAGGAGGTGATCGACACTCTGGAGCTGCATCACGCACTGGCTATCTCATGGGGCAATCTGGATGCGGCCGATCAGGGCGAGATCAATGCCAGCCGTCTGGAGTTCAACGGCTACAGCCGTAGTCAGGAGCGAGAGCTGGCCGACTATGTCTGCTTCCTGCTGGAGGTGGACAAGCGCTTTCCCGAGCTCAAATGCCCGTGCGACGAGCTCTCCAGCGACATAGCCATGCGCGACAAGTACCAGCGCATGCTGACCGTATGGCGTCAGTGCCCGCGTCAGTACAAGCTCTCCATTCAGGAGATCCGCAAGGTATTGGCGGCCTGATCCGCACACCAACCGCAACAAAAAAGGCGCCACTGGCGCCTTTTTGCATCTGAATCGGGTTATTCATAGAGAAAAGATTTATCGAGCTGCTGGAAAGCGGCCTTAAGGGTATCGGCCAGCTCTTCATAGCGGGGCTGTGACACCAGCTGACGACGCCCCCCCTGCTCGTTCATCTTGCCGTTGATCTCCCGATACCAGCTCGCCAGCGAAGGGGGCAAACGGGTGTCGGCGCGCTGACCGAGCCAGTAGTAACCCTGCAGCGGCAAACTGAGCAGAAACAGCACGGAAGTGATGACGGAGGGCCAATAGTGCAACTCGCCAAATTGGAACTGCAGCATCACGCTCAGCACCGCCAGCGCCGGGATCACCTTGAGGGCGAACTCGGTCGCCTTAATCACCCTGTTTTCAGGAAACATAGAATTGAGCTCGGGACGGCGCGGCCAAAGCGTCATATAATGGCGGCCTTGCTGTAATTTAGTTCCAAAAATGTTCATGCTCATACTACCTCCGAGCGCTTTTTGAACGCACAAACGGCAAAACCTCGAAAAAACTTGATGTAAAGTAACAAGAGCTGAGGATGACTTTGTTATTTTCCAACAATCGGGTTATCCTTTGTACACCCATTTTTGCGTCAAAAGCGTCTTGCTATTGACCTGTCAGGGACGTCTGGATTTCGGGTCTTGTATCACTATACAAGGGGCAAGCAACAGATTGCCAACCCTCATAAGGATAAGTTGAAAGTTTTTGGCCGCGCCGCGTCCAACGCATCCGCCTACACAACCCAATCTGCGATAGGATTTATTCATGAGTAAGCTGGTTCTTGTTCTTAACTGTGGCAGCTCTTCCCTGAAGTTTGCCGTCATTGACGCAACCACCGGTGATGACCTGCTGTCCGGCCTGGCCGAGTGCTTCAACCTCGACGACGCCCGCATCAAGTGGAAACTGAATGGCGAGAAAGGCAGTGCCGATCTGGGCGCGGGTGCCGCTCACCAGGAAGCGCTGGACTTCATCGTCAACAAGATCCTGCCGCTCAATCCGGAACTGGCCAAGAACCTGATCGCCATCGGTCACCGCGTTGTTCACGGTGGCGAGCGCTTCACCTCTTCCGTTGTCATCTGCGAAGAGGTGATTGCCGGCATCGAAGCCGCTGTGCCGTACGCACCGCTGCACAACCCGGCTCACCTGATCGGTATCCGTGAAGCTCGCCGCGTATTCCCGGCGCTGGCTGACAAGAACGTGGCCGTATTCGATACCGCGTTCCATCAGTCCATGCCGGAAGAAGCCTTCCTGTACGCTCTGCCGTACAAGCTCTACAAAGAGAACGGCATCCGTCGCTACGGCGCCCACGGCACCAGCCACTACTACATTAGCCTGGAAGCTGCCAAGCAGCTGAACAAGCCGGTTGAAGAGCTGAACATCATCAACTGCCACCTGGGCAACGGCGGTTCCGTCTGCGCCATCAAGAACGGCAAGTCTGTTGATACCTCCATGGGTCTGACCCCGCTGGAAGGCCTGGTCATGGGTACCCGCTCTGGCGATCTGGACCCGGCCATCATCTTCTTCCTGCACGACAAGCTGGGCATGAGCGTTGCCGATATCAACACCATGCTGACCAAAGAGTCCGGCCTGCAAGGTCTGACCGAAGTGACCTCCGACTGCCGTTTCGTTGAAGACAACTACGACAGCAAAGAAGAAGCCAAGCGTGCCATGGACGTTTACTGCTACCGCCTGGCCAAGTACATCGGCGCCTACGCCGCCGCCATGGACGGTCGTCTGGACGCCGTCGTCTTCACCGGTGGTATCGGTGAAAACTCCGCACCTATTCGTGAAATCACCCTGAACAAGCTGGGTCTGCTGGGCTTTGACGTCGATCACGACGCCAACCTGGCTGCCCGCTTCGGCAAGGGTGGCGAGATCACCAAGGCCGGATCTACCAAAGCCCTGGTTATCCCGACCAATGAAGAGTGGGTTATCGCCCACGATGCGCTGGAACTGGTCAGCGCTTAATTAACGCAGTAACTCGAGGCCGCCCAATGGGCGGCCTTTTCCTGATCCCAAAAAATGAACAAGGGGTATAAAGTGGCACGCACTATTATGCTTATCCCGGTCGGCACTGGTGTCGGCGTAACTTCCGTGAGTCTTGGTGTTGTTCGCGCCATGGAACGTCACGGTGTCAATGTCAGCTTCTTCAAACCGGTTGCCCAACCGCGTCCGGGTGAAACCGGTGCCGAGCGATCAACCGCCGTTATCCGCGCTGCTGCCAACATCAATCCGCCCGAGCCGTTCACCCTCTCCTACGCCGAGAACATGATCAGCACCAGCAACACCGATATCCTGCTGGAAGAGATCGTGGCCCGCTTCGAAGAGCACGTGAAATCCAGTGGTGCCGAAGTGCTGGTTGTCGAAGGTATGGTGCCGACCGACAAGCAGCCCTTTGCCAACAAGTTGAACTACGACGTTGCCAAGGCGCTGGACGCTGACATGGTATTCGTGACCCACCCGGGCCATGACTCCAGCCAGAAGCTGAAAGAACGCATCGAGCTGGCCTGCTCCAACTTCGGTGGTGTCAACAACCCCCGCATCGTGGGTTGCGTGATCAACAAGGTTGGCGCGCCGGTTGACGAGCATGGCGTCACCCGCCCTGATCTGACCGAGATGTTCGAAGCCCATCACCACACATCTGACGCCGCCCACAACCTGGAAGTGCTGCAAGTGTTTGGCAAGAGCCCGCTGCGCATCCTGGGTTGTATCCCCTGGAACACCCAACTGATCGCCCCGCGCGCCAAGGATCTCGCCAAGCATCTGGCCGCCAAGATCCTGCACAAGGGTGAGCTGGACAGCCGTCGCCTGCAGACCGTGACCTTCTGTGCCCGCTCCATCCACAACATGGTTGAGCACTTCCGTCCGGGCAGCCTGCTGGTGACCTCTGGCGACCGTTCTGATGTCATCGTCTCTGCCTGCCTCTCTGCCATGAACGGCGTCAAGCTGGGCGCGCTGCTGCTGACCGGTAACTACCATCCTGAACCGCAGGTAATGGCGCTGTGCCAACAGGCCATGGCCACCGGCCTGCCGATCATGATGACCGGCACCAACACCTGGCAGACCGCCGTCAGCCTGCAGAACTTCAACGTCGATATTCCGGAAGATGACCGCGAGCGTATCGAGCTGGTGCAAGACTATGTGGCTGGCCACATCGACAAGCACTGGATCGAGTCGCTGACTGTCAGCTCTACCCGTTCCCGTCGTCTGAGCCCGCCGGCGTTCCGTTATCAGCTGACCGAGCTGGCCCGTCATGCCAACAAGCGCGTCGTGCTGCCGGAAGGCGACGAGCCGCGCACTATCAAGGCTGCCGCCATCTGTGCCGAGCGTGGCATCGCCCGCCCGGTGCTGCTGGGCAACCCGGAAGAGATCCGCCGTGTTGCAGAGCAGCAGGGTGTGGTACTGACCGATCGCGTCGAGATCATCGATCCGGCCGTTGTACGCGAGCGCTATGTGCCGCGTCTGGTCGAGCTGCGCAAGAGCAAGGGTATGACCGAAGTGGTTGCTCGCGAACAGCTGGAAGACAACGTGGTACTGGGTACCATGATGCTGGAGCGCAATGAAGTTGACGGCCTGGTATCCGGCGCGGTGCACACCACTGCCAACACCATCCGTCCGCCGATGCAGATCATCAAGACCGCTCCGGGCTCTTCCCTGATCTCCTCCATCTTCTTCATGCTGCTGCCGGACCAGGTACTGGTCTACGGTGACTGCGCGATCAACCCGGATCCGACTGCCGAGCAGCTGGCCGAGATCGCCATCCAGTCCGCTGACTCTGCTGCCGCTTTCGGCATCGAGCCGCGCGTCGCCATGATCTCCTACTCTACCGGTACCTCTGGCGCCGGTGCCGATGTAGAGAAAGTGCGTGAAGCGACCGAGCTGGCCAAGGCCAAGCGCCCCGACCTCATCATCGACGGTCCGCTGCAGTACGACGCGGCCATCATGGAGAACGTGGCCAAATCCAAGGCACCGAACTCACCGGTTGCCGGTAAAGCCACCGTGTTCGTGTTCCCTGACCTGAACACCGGTAACACCACTTACAAAGCGGTACAGCGTTCCGCCGAGCTGGTCTCCATCGGCCCGATGCTGCAAGGCATGCGCAAGCCGGTCAACGACCTCTCCCGTGGCGCCCTGGTGGACGACATCGTCTACACCATCGCCCTGACCGGTATCCAGGCTGCTCAGGCTGACGAACAAGCTTAATCAGCTCTAGCCTGAAAAAAACCGATCACAAAGGCTGCTCACCTCAGGTGAGCAGCCTTTTTTATTGATTATCTTTTGAACACTGGTGAAACATACCACCGAAACTATTCTTCGCAGCAGAATGTCATGCAGCATAGCGGCGATGAGTTGCACAATGGCTCTCGGGGATGTGCACTCGCCACACCAACGGTGCATGTAAAATACATTCAAAATCATCAAGTTGAATCGGTGGGCCGCGCACTTATAGCAAATCTGCCGCCATCGGCATGGCGATCTCACCTGTCAGAAATTGCAGTAAAAAAGACCCGTTCGTTGCGCTATTCGTCAATGTGCCACTTGGCAATATCCACATCATGGAGGAATGGAAATGCTGATGAAGAAGATCTCTGCAGTCATGCTGCTGGCCTGCTTGCCCCTGCTCAGCCAACCCGTGCTGGCAGCAGATAAGGCAGCGCCCAAGCAAACAACCACGGTCGCGGTCGCCAAGGAGGGCGGCAAACTGAATATCAATACGGCCACCCTTGCCGAACTCACCAGCCTGAAAGGCATCGGTGACAAGAAAGCACAAGCCATTGTCGACCATCGGGAAAAACAGGGCAAATTCACTTCAGTCGATCAGCTGGCGGATGTCAATGGCATTGGCCCGGCCACGCTGGAGGCCAACCGTGACATGATCATCGTCAAATAACGTCCGAGCTCTGCATATACAAATGGGGCAGCCTGTGGCTGCCCCATTTTTCTTGGAGTATGATTGCCGCACTTTCATCTGTCTGGATAGTTTCCCATGAAAAAGACCCCTCTCGTTGTTCGCAAAGCTGTGCTCCCGGTAGCCGGTCTGGGTACCCGTATGCTGCCAGCTACCAAGGCCATCCCGAAAGAGATGTTGCCAGTGGTCGATAAACCGCTGATCCAGTATGTGGTGCGCGAAGCCATCGCCGCCGGGATCAAGGAGATCATTCTGGTCACCCACTCAAGCAAGAACTCCATCGAAAACCACTTCGACAAGAGCTTCGAGCTGGAAGCGACCCTTGAGAAGCGGGTCAAGCGCCAGTTGCTGGAAGAGGTGCAACAGATCTGTCCGAAAGATGTCACCATCATGCACGTCCGCCAGGGAGAGGCGAAAGGCTTGGGCCATGCGGTACTGTGCGCCCGTCCGCTGATCGGTGATAACCCGTTCGCCGTGCTGCTGCCGGATGTGCTGATCGACGAGGTGGCCAGCGACCTGAAGCAGGACAACCTGGCCGAGATGGTACACCTGTTCGAAGAGAACCAGATCAGCCAGATCATGGTGGAAGCGGTTCCCGAGAGTGAAGTGGATAAGTACGGCATCGCCGACATCAAGGGTGAAGCCCTGAGCGAGGGGATGTCCCTGCCGATGCAGGCCATTGTCGAGAAGCCGCCTCGTGACGAAGCCCCTTCCAATCTGGCAGTGGTGGGTCGCTATGTGCTCTCCTCCAACATCTGGCCGCTGCTGGAGAAGACCCCGACTGGCGCCGGGGACGAGATCCAACTGACCGATGCCATCGCCATGTTGATGGAGCATGAGCAGGTCAACGCCTATTTTATGAAGGGGCGCAGCCACGATTGCGGCAGCAAGCTCGGGTATATGAAAGCCAATGTGGAATATGCCGTCCGTCACCGGGAGCTGAACGGCGAATTCACTACCTGGTTGAAGCAGTTCGTCAAGCAGCTGTAATAGCTGAATATTTACCCAACAGACAGAATAAAAGGCTGGGCATCATTTGATGCCCTTTTTCATTTTATAAACATAAAATCAACCATTGATAGATAAAATAACGTCAAAAACGCTCGTTGTAATTCGATTCCGCTTGTTTTATAAGGAATACGGCTTGTTCCTAGCCCTTGCATAAAATTTCTAAAAAAATATAAGACACAGGTGGAAGTTCCAATGAATAACCCGTCCAAAGGGACCTTTTTAGGTCATCCTAAAGGGCTTTTTTTGCTCTTTAGTACCGAACTGTGGGAGAGATTCTCCTATTACGGCATGCGTGCCGTGCTGGTGCTCTATCTGACTGATCTAACTGCCAACGGCGGTCTGGGCTGGAGTCAGGCAGACGCCCTCAAACTCTACGGTATCTATACCGGTCTGGTTTATATCACCCCGCTGATCGGCGGCTGGCTGGCTGACACCTTCCTGGGTCAACGTCGCGCCATTCTGATCGGTGCCGTGCTGATGGCCGCAGGTCAGTTCACCCTGGCGCTGCCCCATGACATGTTCGCGGACAGCGTAACCACCATGTTCTATCTGGGCCTGGCTGGTCTTATCGTGGGTAATGGTTTGTTTAAGCCGAACATCTCGACCATGGTAGGTGACCTCTATGAAGAGGGCGATCATCGCCGAGATGGTGCCTTTACCATCTTTTATATGGGGATCAACCTGGGGGCTCTGTTGGCCGGCTTCATCGCGGGTGCGGCAGCGAACGCCTATGGTTGGCAAGCAGCCTTCGTCGTTGCAGGTATCGGCATGCTGATATCACTGGTCATGCAGGCCACCATGGCCCAACGTTTTCTCGGTGATATCGGTCGTGTTCCTGCGGCACAGCGGGCAGCGGCACAACGCTCCAAAGAACAGAAAACACCACTCACCAAGCAGGAAGTGGATCGCATCAAAGTCATTCTGGTTCTGGGTCTGTTCACCATCATCTTCTGGGCCGGTTTCGAGCAGGCAGGTGGTCTGATGAACCTCTACACCCAGGAGTATACCGACCGCATGATCGGCAGCTTCGAAGTGCCGACCGCCTGGTTCCAGTCCCTGAACCCCTTCTTCATTATCACCCTGGCCCCGATCGTGGCAGCCATCTGGATCAAGCTCGGCAAGAAAGAGCCGAACTCTCCGGTCAAGTTCGCCATGGGTCTGCTGTTCCTGGCTATCGGTTTCCTGTTCATGGTCGGTGCCGTGCTGCAGCAAGGTGGTGACCAGACCGTCAAGACTTCCATGTTCTGGCTGGTTGGCGCTTACCTGTTCCACACCCTGGGCGAGCTCTGCCTCTCCCCGATCGGCCTCTCCATGGTGACCAAGCTGGCTCCGCTGCGTCTGGCCTCCCTGATGATGGGTGCCTGGTTTGGCTTCAATGCCTTGGCCAACTACATTGCCGGCTTCGTCGGCTCCTTCGTCGGTGAAGCGGGCCCGCTCGCCATCTTCGGCGGCATCGCCACTGCCGCCGTGATCAGCGCCCTGATCCTGCTGGCCATGGCCAACCGCCTGGTCTACTGGATGCACGGTGCCGAAGGCCCGGCCAAAGAGCCGCAAGCTCAAGAGAAGAAACTGCACTCCGCCACCGTCTAAACGGTCAGGATTGTAAACAACAAACAGGGCGCCTATCGGGCGCCCTGTTTGCTTTGGCCTGTTTATCAGGCGGCGTCAATGATGACGGACCTGCACATCCAGCGAGCCGCCGCTGTCGCTGCGAAACTGCAGGGCGAACGGTTCATGCCAGCTGCGCTTGTGCAGGGCGTAGTGGCTGCTGCGCATCAGGCCAAGGGGCAAGCCGCCGGAGCGCATCAGCCAGTGGGGAGAGGTGAGCCCTGCGTTGGCAAACACCAGCCCATCATGCTGATCAAACAGCAGCGCCGCCATGGCAAAAGAGTGGCGAAGCCCGGACGCCATCAACTGATGGTTGAGGTAGTCGAGCAACCGGTGCGGCTGGCTCAGCAGGCGACTCTCGCTTTGCTGAAACTGGCGGTAGGGGACGTTCATCAAGGAGCGCACCAGTGCCCCACAAAATGCCGCATCCGTCCCCATGATCGGCAGCTCCATCACCAGCACCAGCAGCTTGTCCTCCACCTTGAAGGTATCGGGAATAAACAGCTGCCCCAGCCCCTTGAACGTGACCTGCCAGGGGCCCCACTCCTGCAACCCCGGTGGCTTGAGCCCCGCCAGCAGTCGGCTGGCCGCCTTGTCGTGGGCACTGAAGTAGTCGATATGATCCATCAGCTCCAGCTGCTGCGCCCGGTTGGCGCTGCCGTTGAGGCACTGTTCGATGCTGCGCTCGACCAGTGCATAATCCTCCAGCGGCTTGAGCAGGTAATCCCGCGCACCGGCACGCAAGGCGCCGGCGACCGCCTCCATGGTGCTCTGGGCCGAAATAACGATAACCGGAATATGGGGATAGCGGGCAGAGAGGCAGGCGATCACCTCGTGGCCATCCATATTGGGCATATTGAGATCGCATAGCACCACGTCGGGATGATAGAGGGCCGCCGCCGATAGCCCCTCAATACCGTCTTCGGCCTGAAATACCGTTGCCCCGTCCCGTGCGAGGTAACTCACTAGCGAGTGGCGAAAAACGGCTTCGTCCTCCACCACCAGGATCCGTAGCCCGGCTTTTGACATCTTGATAAAGCTCTTATTAGTCAATTGGTTATTTAGGTATTAAGACTAGCTCAAAAGCGCGCTCAGCGCGGAAACCCTGCGTCAAAAATAGACCTCGTTCATGAGATAGCATCAAGAGAACCCCATACATCCGTACCACTCTCTTCGCTCGCTTGGTCACACTGCTGCGACCGCCATCCGAATTGTGCAAGTGGGCGCCATAAGGGATAATGCCCCCCACTCCAGCCCGTGAAGAAGACCATGACCCCAGCCGAATACAGCGCCCTTGCCCACCCCAGATTGTCCCATCCGGCTCGCAGTCTCTATACCCTGCAGCTGCGCAGACTGGTGCTGGAGAATCAGCTGGCCCGGCTCAACTATCCCGAGCTGGGTCGGGCGCTGGCAGTGGTCGACCCGGGCGATCCCTGCGGCTTTTCGTTTCAGGTCAATGCCCGCCAGCTCACCGAGTTGTTCGATGAACTGATGGAGGCAGGCCTGCTACAGGTCGAGGCACAGCCCGAGAGTGAGCACTACCATCAGTGTCTATTCCAGTTGCCGCTGCTGACCCAGAAATCGCGCAGCCCGCTGCCGGAGCGCCCCTTCCAGATGCATCTGCAGTGGCGACCGGACGAGGAGCTGCCCGCCCTCGCCCGCCTGTGCGGGGTGATCGATGCCAGCTACAGCGAAGAGGATCTGGGGGAGTTTATCGCCTACTGGCTAGGGCGCCCCGAGGTGTTCGACTCCCAGCATCAGTGGATGCTCAAGTTCATTCGCGCCCTCAAGACCCGCCGCTATACCCGCCGCAAGCCGATGGAGGTGCAGGGCTACCAGCAGGTGACCCCTACCCCGGCAGAGTCAGGCCCGAGCAAACGGGCCCAGCAGATGATTGAAGAGGCCAAGCGGCTGGCCCACCAGCAAACGCAAGAACCCGCACCGCAGCAAGAGCCGGATAATGATTGATAGCGGCCCCCGCCTGCAGGCAAAATCAACCCCTTGTCTACCCATCCCTGATCGAGCAGAAGGAGCATTCCATGACTGACCCGCAAGATCCCCTGCGCCAGGAGCTGGAAGAGATCGAAGCCAAGCGCAAAAGAATCGCCAAAGCCAAACAAGATCACCGGGTTCACGATCCCGAGCTGAGCCAGCACGTCGGCGGTCTGCTGGAGCGTATTCGTCGCCTGCAGCAAGAGACCGGCGGCGGCCAGTATGACTACGAGACCCTGCGTAAGGAGTACGACGCCAAGGCCAACGCCGAGGTGCGCGAGCTGCAGAAGGCGGCCCGTCAGGAGCGGATCCAGAAGCTGATCGCCCAGGCCGACCTCAACCCCGACTGGGTGTTCGACAAGATGGACGCCACAGATCCCGCACTCCAGTACCCCATCGAAACGGCCCGCTACTTTATCAGCGGTTTCGAGCACTGGGAGAAAAGCGGTGGCGGCTGCATGCTGATCTACGGCGACTACGGCACTGGCAAGTCAACCCTGGCGGGCGCGGTGGCGCATGAGCTGATCGAGCGTCACCAGAAATCGGTGATCTTCCAGCAGTGGGCCTCCATCGTCGACCGCCTCTTCTTCAACGTGATCCCCGATCAGGATGAGCGCAACCAGTACCGCCGCGCGCTGGAAGAGGTGGATCTGCTGATCATCGACGAGGTATCGGCCAACCGCGCCAAGATGGCGGAGAGCCAGTCCAGCTTCCTCGGCCACCTGCTTCGCCGTCGCCGCAACCTGTCAAAGAGCGTCATCATCATCACCAACCACACGCCCCAGACCCTGCATCAGGCGATCGGTGATTTCAGCTATGAGGCGATCAAGGCATTCAATCCGGTGGATATCCACCTGAGCGGCCCCAGCCGTCGCCCCAGCATCGGCAACTACAACGGCTGATCCCCTCAATGCGAGAGCGAGTCCTGGCGGCTCGCTCTCTCTCCTTCCTGCCAACTCACAAATAAAAACAACTCTCATTTACAGCAGGCGAACAAGCCACTACGCTAACCCCTTTTGCCAAGGGAGCTCAGCTATGCCAACCACACTGATTTTCGGAGCCAGCCGCGGGCTGGGCCGCGCCTTTACCCACCACGCTCTCGCTGAGGGTCACCGCGTAGTCGCGCTGGTGCGCAGCACCGAAATGGCAGCCGAATTACGCGAGCTGGGAGTAGACGTCATCGAAGGGGATGCACTGGCTCCGGCTGCGGTACAGCAGGCATGTGCCCGGGCGGGGCAAGATGCACAGGTCGTCTCCACCCTCGGCAGCTTCCGTCAGGCCGCGCCGGTGGACTATCAGGGCAACCGTCATGTGATCGATGCCATGGAGCAGGCAGGCCTGAAACGGCTACTGCTGGTCACCTCCCTCGGCTGTGGCGATAGCTGGCAATATCTGCCACAGCGGGCCCGCGCCGCCTTCGGTCACGAGGTACGTCTCAAGAGTCTGGCGGAGAGCTGGCTGCAGACCAGCGCCCTCGCGTGGACCATTCTGCGCCCGGCGGGCCTGCAAGATGGCGACGCCACCGGCCGCGCCGAGCTGAGTCAGGGCAAGGAGGTACATGGACTGGTGCGCCGCGCCGACGTGGCCGCCCAAGGGCTGCGCCTGCTGGCGGATGATGCGGCGGTGGGGCAGATCTACGCCATCGGCGATCCCGCGCTCCAGCGCGGCTAAGGCAGCAGTAAAACCGCCATCCCCACCACATAACAAAACGGTCAGCCCAAGGGCCGACCGTTTTCGCTTTACCGCACACGCCATCTCACACGCGCTTGCCCTATCCCGCTTAACCGGCGGTTGTTTCACTCTGTACGACCGGCTGACTGGCCACTGGCAACGACTGCTGCCGCCAGCGCAGCAGCAGGCAGGCCAGCGCGCCGTAGAGCAGCGCCAGCCCCCACAACTGCCACCAGTAACGGGAAACCTGCGCGAAGTCGGCCCCCATCTGGTTGAGGCGCAGAAAACCCTCGATAGCCGGGATAGTGGGTACCCACTGAGCCAGCCAGTTGAGGGGGGCCGGGATCAGCTCCAGCGGCCAGATAAAGCCCGCCAGAAAGACCAGCGGCAGGGAGGAGATGAGCACCACCTGAGTCGGCAGATCCCGCCGGGTAAAGATCGCCCCCAGCACAATTCCGAGCCAGCAAGTTGCCAGCAGGAACGGCAGGGCGAACAGCCACAACTCCTGCGGATCGGCATGACGGGCGATGTTGTAGTGATCAAAACAGAAGCCGAGGAAGTAGCTCACCGGCAGCAGGTACAGCCCGGCCAGCACCAGAGTTCTGGCCAGCAGCAGCGGCAACACCGGCGCGCTTTGCCAGTACCCGTGCTCATCGCGGCAGCTGCGCTGGTTCTGGGTCGCCCCCAGGATCCCCGCGCCCATCAACAACACCTGATGCAGGATCAGCACGAACACTGCCGGCACCACGTAGTTGACGTAGCCCATGGTGGGGTTGAACACCGGCACCACATTGAGGGCCACCGCGTTCCAGCCCATCGCCGCTTGCGGTAGCGCCTCACCGTGACTCAGCAAGCGCGCCACCTTCACCTGTGCGGCGAGAGTGCCACCGGCCTGCGCCAACCCCTCGGCAATAGTGCCGTAGACCAGAAAGTAGGAGGCATCACCGGCGTAGCTCAGGGTCACGCTCTTGCCCAGCATCAGATCCCGATAGAAGTGGTTGGGGATGTGCAGGATCCCGTTCGCGTCCCCGGCCATCATCAGCTGCCGCGCTTCATTCAGCGAATTGGCCCGCGCCACCAGCTTTACCTGCGGTGTGGCATCGGCCATAAACTCCAGCTGGCGCGAGAGCTGGCTGTCATCCTCGTTAACCACCACCACCGCCTCTTCCCGCGGTAACTGATGCAGATAAGGCTGAGGGTAGAGGAAGGAGTAGAAGAACACCCCGCCAAACAGGGTCAGCATGATGGCGCGATCCGCCAGCAGGGTGCGCAGCTCGAGGCGCAACAGATCGACAAATCCCAGCATCACTCAGGCTCCTTCTCGGCGACGGCCACTACGACAGCAGCTGATTGACGGGCAAGCTCAGCCTGCTGCTTGTAACGGCGCACCACCAGCAGCAGGGGGAGCAGGAACAGCAACAACGCCCCCAGTTGCGGTAGCGCCGATACGAGGGGCAGACCGTAGTTGCTCTGGCCAATCTGCAGCTCGACATAGTGGGAGATCGGCAACAGACTGCGCCAGAAACGGGCGAACTCCCCCATGGCGCTCACCGGAAAGGTGACCCCCATAAAGGCAAAACCGGGCGCTGTGTAAGCCCCTGCCAGCGACAGGGCGCGGGCCGGATCCCGGATGATGCCGTAAAAGAAGGCCCCCATGGTGACGCAGGCGGCCGAGGCAAGCCCCAGCCCCACCAGCAATACCAACCAGCTACCGTGCATGGGATAGGCCAATCCCTTGAACAGCAGCAGCGTCCAGACGATCCCCCAGCCCCAGCCAATCAGCACGTGGGGCAGCAGGGTGCGCCACAGGCCAAACCAGACACCGCGAGTGGTCCAGTCCAGCCCCAGCCGATCGGTACGAGCCAGCGCATTGAGGCCGAACAGCACCACCAGGATCTGCCACACTGCGGGCAAAATCGCGCTCAGCAGAAACTGGGCGTAGCTGGAGTTAAGGTTATAAAGGGCGGTCACCTGACTGCTGATGGGCACCGACTGCCCAATCGCACCGGGCAGCGCCTTGCCGTCGGCCATCGCCTCCAGCACGCCCACCTGACCGTTGAGAGTGCCTACCACCTGCGCCAGCGCGGAGTTGACCAGCTTGGCGATCAGGATGAACTGGCCATTGTTGAACACCGTCACCTGCGGCTGGGTACCCTGACGGGCATCTCGCTCCAGATGGTTGGGGATCACCACCAGCGCATAGATGTCGCCACCGCGCAGGGCGTGGGCACCGGCATCGATAGAGTCAAACTGTTGCGCGACCTTGAGCCCGGCCGAGCCATCCAGCGAGAAGGCGAGCTGGCGCGACAGCATGCTGTGGTCCAAATCCACCAGCCCCACCTTGAGGTCGCGGGCCAGCCCTGCCGAGAAGATCCAGCAGAGGATCCCCATCAGCAGCAGCGGCACCCAGCTCATCAGGGCACGGCTGAACGGGTCCTGCCACAGCAGCCGAAATTCACGTCCCATCAGAGTTCAACCAGCACACTCATGCCAACCCGCAGCCCCTCAACCGGTTGCAGCGGGCGAGCCTCCACCTGGAAGCTCTTCATATCGAAACCCTGACGGGTATCGGTGGCACGCCAGGTGGCGAAATCCCCCATCACGGCCACATGGGTCACCTTGAAGCGCACCATCTGATCGCCAAGGCCCGGGATACGGGCATCGAACTCGGTACCGACCGGGAAGCGGGGCAGCAGATCTTCGCGAACGTGGAACTGGGCCCAGGCATCACTCATATCGAGCAGGGTCACCACCGGGAAGCCTTGCGGCGCCAGCTCGCCGCTACGCAGCAGCACCTGGCTTACCTCGCCGGAGTGGGGGCTGACGATACGGGTATCGGCTAGATAGGCCTCAACCTCGGCCACCGAACCCGCCGCCATTTTGGCCTTCTCGCGAGCGGCGATCTTGGTCTCTTCCCGCGCCCCTTCCAGCGCCATCTGGTACTGCTGCCACGCCATCCCTTCGCTGTAGCGAGCAGCTTGCCAGGCGGTCCAGGCCTCATCGCGCTTTTGCAGCGGCATTACGCCATCGCGGTGCAGGCTGGCAACCCGCTCATAGGTCTTGCCACGCAGTTGGGCGGCAGCCTTGGCTTTTTGCCACTGATCCTTGGCGGCGGCGATCTGTTGGGCACGGGCCCCCTTCTCCGCCTCTTGCGCCAGCGCACCCGCTGCGGCCTCACCGGCCTTGGCCTGGCTCAACTTGGCTTCAATCTCGGGGCTCGCCAGGGTAAAGACCAGCTGATCCTTGGTCAGCTGATCGCCCTTTTTCACCAACACCTCGTCGATGCGACCCGGCACCTTGGAGGAGACCGAGTACTGCTGAGCCTCAATCTGCCCTTGCAAATGCACCGGCTCAGGCTGATAGGCGAGCCAAAAGCGCCAGCCGAGCCAGACCACCAGGATCACCAGCGCCAATGGCAACAACAGCGGTTTACCCTGGCTCATCTTCTTTTTGATGGGGGGATGGCTCATCACTTCACCTCGACAAACGGGCGACCCTTGGCGGTCGAAACAGAGATAGAAAAAGGCACGGACTGGAGTGCGATCATGAGTTCACCTCGATCACCTGACCGTGCTGATATTGATTGAAACTGTTCATCTGGCCGGAGAGCGCCAGCAGACGGGCCAGCGACACCACATACTGATAGGCCGCCGCCGCGCGCTGGGTCTTGACCCCCGCCAACTGGTTCTGGGCATCCACCACATCGAGGGAGGTAGAGAGCCCCTGGCCGAAGGCCTTGTCACGTAGCAGTACGTTCTCCTCGGCCAGCGCCTGGGTAGACGAGAGAGACTGATACTCCTCCAGCCCCTGCGCCGCTTCGCGCCAGGTCTTCTCAACGAGCAACTCCAGATCCTGGCGGGTCTTGGCTTGCAGCAGATTGACCTGCAGCTCGGCGCTCTTGGCGGCCTGCACCGTCTCGGAGCGGCCATCTCGGCTCACCAGCGGCATGCTGACGCCCACCCCCACCAGCCAGTCCGGCGCTGTCTTGGAGGCGAGTGAATCATCTTCATAGAGGTTGTAGTTGCCGAACAGGAACACCTCTGGGGCATATTTGCCCTGCTCGACCCGGATCAGCCCCTTGGCCTGCTCCTTCTTGGCGCTAAGCAGCTTGAGGCCCGGGTGTACTTCCAGCGTCTGCTGCACCAGACCATCGAGGCGCGGCAGTTCCTTGTTGACGAACAGGCCGCTGCCGGGCTCGGCGCGGGGCAACTTGAGCATGCGGCCGAGGGCCAACTCGGCGATCTCGAGGCTGCGGCGCGCCTTCTGGGTATCGATGCGGGCACGGTCATAGGCCGACTGGGCGGAGAGACGCTCCACCCTGGCGATCTGGCCCTGAGCTTCCAGCTTTTTGGCGTGATCCAGATGGTGGGCCAGCCCCTCTTCGATCTCCTGCTTGGTCTGCACTACCTGAGCGGCCAGCACCACGCCGAAATAGGTCTGGGAGAGGCTCTCGAAGGTGGCTTGCTGCTTGAGCACCAGCAATTGCTGCGCCTCGCTTACCTGCGCCTGGCGGATATCCTGCGCCGCATCGATGCGACCGCCGGTAAACAGCGGCCAGAGCATCTTGACCGAGCTGGTCACCACGTTCTGTTTGGTCAGCGGGGTAACGAAGTCATTGGGCGTGAGGTGGAACTTCTGCATGAGTGGTGCCAACACCTGACCCAGCTCCGGATGGCTGGCGATAGGGTTAAGATCCATCATGTCCAGCTCCACCGGCTGATCGAGGTGGGTATAGCTGGCCCCCAGATCCACCTTGGGCAGATACATGTCCTTGGCAGCCTCGCGCAGTTGCTTGGCCCGATCGACCCCGGCCTGCTCGGCAGCCAGCCCTTCATCCTGCTGGATGACCCGGGTCCAGGCTTCGCCGAAACTGATGGTCTGCGCCTGTGCCGACCCCAGCACGGCCCCCAGCAGGCACGGCCAGAGTGATGTAATGAACCTTGACGTCATAGATCCCCGATCCACTTTTGTTGCATAAATGTTTGGAGCTTTTGCTCGACTTAAGCCCATTATCATAACGCAAAGCAGGCTGGCAAGTTGACTGACAATTATGCAGACAACCGACATAGGTAGTACAGCCATCCCTCACTAGCAATCTGGCCGTTTTTCAACAACTCCAGAATTTGCAAGCCTTGGCGCGACGTTTTTTTTCAGAAAAAAATGGCTGACGCTCAAATACTAACCTTTTCTCCTGCCTAAAAAATGCGTAATATACGCCGCCCTAAGCCGATGGTAACCGTGGAATGCAGATAGGTCCCCACACGCTTGAAACTCCCTTGATTGTGGCTCCCATGGCCGGTGTAACTGACCGACCATTCCGTGAACTTTGTTTGCGACTGGGGGCTGGCATGGCCGTTTCCGAGATGCTGCTGGCCAACCCGGATGTCTGGGATACCCAGAAAACCCGGATGAGGATGGATCACTCTGCAGAAGGTGGATTGCGATCGGTCCAGATTGCCGGAGCCGACCCCGAGATGATGGCGTTTGCTGCCCGCTACAACGTGGAGCAGGGCGCACAGATCGTCGACATCAACATGGGATGTCCGGCAAAAAAAGTGAATAAGAAGTTGGCAGGTTCCGCCCTGCTGCGTGCCCCCGACCAAGTCAAAGCAATTTGCCGGGCCGTGGTGGATGCAGTGGAGGTACCTGTCACCTTGAAGATCCGCACAGGATGGGATCCGGATAACCGCAATGGCGTGGAGATCGCCCGAATCGCCGAAGATTGCGGTATCGCGGCCCTCGCCGTGCATGGTCGTACCCGTGCCTGCCTCTACAAGGGCGAAGCGGAGTACGACACGATCAGGGCGATTAAGCAGGCCGTATCGATTCCTGTTGTCGCCAATGGTGACATCAACAGCCCGGAGAAAGCTCGGTATGTCCTCGACTATACCGGTGTCGACGCCGTGATGATCGGCCGAGCTGCGCAAGGACGACCCTGGATTTTCCGGGAAATCCGTCATTTTCTTGAGACGGGCACCAAGCTGCCGCCTCCCGAGAGGGAAGAGGTTCGCACCCTGATGAACGAGCATGTAACCAACCTGCACCAGTTTTATGGTGCATATCTGGGAGCGCGCATAGCCCGTAAACACGTGGGCTGGTATCTGGATGAAGAAGAGACGGGCCGAGAATTCCGTAAGCACTTCAATGCCCTGGATTGCGCAGACGCGCAACTTGAGGCACTCGAAGCGTATTTCGATGGATTAGGTTAACAAGATAACTAAAGAGCCGACCGAATATGTTCGAACAAACCCTGACTTCTGATGCATTGGTAACAACTACTCACAATCACGCTGCCGAGCCGACCCAGCGCCCCCTGCGTGACTCTGTGCAACAGGCCCTGCGTAACTACCTGGCCCAGTTGAACGGTCAGGAAGTGATTGATCTGTACGATATGGTTCTCTCCGAAGTCGAAGCGCCGATGCTGGACGTGATCATGCAGTACACCCGTGGTAACCAGACTCGCGCTGCCGTGATGATGGGTATCAACCGTGGCACCCTGCGCAAGAAGCTCAAGCGTTACGGCATGAACTAAGATAAAGCAATCAATGCATTGAAAATAAAGGCATTTTCATTAAAATGAAAATGCCTTTTTCATTTTGAACCCACATTTGGACCCACACTTACCGGGCTAGATGCCTGCGCTGATTACTCAGTTCTAACTAACCAAATGGGCAAGTGTTGCCACATTACTGCCCATATCTAACTTACCCATGTTCTACTCCTAGTCGATTCCACTCGAGAGCTCTCTTACGCCAGTGAATATCTATAGCTTGAGTAAAGTCGTGTCGAACCAGCTTTGCCCTAGCTTCACACCAGTCAGAGGATTCACGACGAATCACGATCCCCTCCAGAGCGCCTTTACGGTATCTGCTCGATGTAGTTGCAACAAGATGAATTAGGTCAGTAACCGTAGTCTTCCCATGTAGTATTTGCGGGACCGTTATCAAACCTAGGCTAGCAGCCAATGCATCACGGCGAGAAGTGCTCCAGAAGCGACCTGAGGCGCGATCATACACATCAAAGATCAGGAACCAGTCTGGCAGAGCAACATAATCTAGCGAATGACGCGCAGCGCACCATTCACCGAACAAGATGAGGCCAGGTTTCAGTTTGGAACACAGTGAGTCACAGTGTTGAGCCAGCCACGCAGGCATGCGGGCAAACTGTCCGACATAGGGGGCTGCCAGATATTGCCCTCGATTCTGTACTTGTAAACTTCCATCCGAAGCAAGAGACAAGCCGACATTCGCACCATCCAGCTTTTCTTCTACCACAACATCACCCGCAAGTAGAGATGTCACCTCACTGGGTGACAGCACCTTGTCATCACGTGGTGAGCTGTTACCCAGCCAAGCAATGTGAGGTGTGTGAGGGAAACGAAAGAATTTAGCAGTCATCCAGAGGCAACCTTTGAGGTATACCACTCATCAGGCAACAGTCTCTGAAAGTAAAGTCCTATTCCTCTCAGTTGCTCCTCTGCTATGAACCAGTCCGTCTCTGCTCCGTACACAATCGGTGGTACTTGATCGAAAAGAATCTGCGCAGCCAGTGCACACGCGACCCATTTTCTATCCTCTCGATCCGTTACCAGTTCTTCGTGCGCAGGATCAAGAACAGCAATATGCTCACCGTTTGCCTCAATTGAATCAATAGGTACATAAACGGCCTGATTTCTATCTAGCTTGTATTGTAAAACCTGCATGCCATATTCCTGCTCGCGCAAGTTGAAGGGCATGTTTCGTTCGTACTCGTCTCGTACCAGCCCTTCTTCATCTAGTACAATATGCTGCTCAGACTGGTCAAATTCAGAAAGCCAATCGTAAATCATTTCACGCAGCTCAATCTCTCTCGGCATGGCTCTCACTGCTTGATCTGACAACTCAGAGACCGCGCTGGCTGCCAGCATTACATTGGTATCAACTAGGTACATTACCATCCCTCGCTCTTAGCTCCTTTGCGCGCTTAATGGCCAAGGCGGTCTGCTCTCTTGTCTCCCCCAACACATCCCCGAAGAAACCTTCTGGCCAGTTTTTCACTCTACCGAAATCATCCAACTCTAACGACCGTAAGCGTGCCGCACTCCCTTCACGTTCAACAAAATACATTGCGGCATCTTTGGGCATGATCTGCTGTCTGGCGATCAGTGTCTGCATTCGTCGGAATAGGTGTTCGGAATGACTTTCGACGATGAACTGAACGTTTCGCTCTTTACTTACCTCGACAAACAACTCGGCTAACACTGACTGCGCTAGCGGATGCAAGTGTATCTCAGGCTCTTCAAGGATAATTGTGCTGCCTCTTGGCGCGAAATAGGCGATAGTCAAGACGGGTAGTACTTGTGAAATACCAATACCCACATCACGCAAGTTTGCTTCAACACCGTCACGGTGTACCACCAATTCGTAGCGAGTTGAGCGCCCCACTTGTTTAACTTCCAGCTTGTCGGCAACCTTCATTCGCACAAGCCACTTCGAAACACCTTCAATGATGCGATTTTGGTCATCGCCTTTCATCAAGGCGCTGGCTAGGAGCACATCAATGGCGCGATGGCCATCGCTGCCCACCTCACCAGGTTTGGATTTGTTCCAAACATAGTCTCTTTCTGGCTTACGGCGCAGCGGGCCAAGATAGATGATATTTTCCAACTCGCGGCGAATAGATAGACTCAAATCTTCGAGCACTGCGCCATCCTGCCCCAACGCCACAATTGCTTCTGCGGACAATGACACTGAGCGCTCTGGACACAGGTGCCGACCCTTAGCCCGAGGTTGAGTCTCTTCATCAACATTGAGCGAGTATGCGCCTTTCTCACGGCGAATAGACCTAAATTGCTGCTCATTTGTGCTGACACGCCATTCCTGAATGGCCACACCACCAGCCGAATTCTGGCCATAGCTACAGAAAAAATGCCCGTGATTCACACGCGAAGATGCGGGCGAATGGAAGGTAAAGCTCAGTGAAAATTGACGAACTCCAGTGACGCCTTGACGCAGCACATTGTCAAAGTCGCCAAAATTGAAGAGATCAATAATCTCATCGCCGCCAAGGTTCAAATGAACACTTCGGTCCGGTGACAGCACTGTTTGCCTGAGTAACAACAGACTTTGGATCAGCGTTGATTTGCCAGATGAGTTCGTGCCAAGCAGCATTGTAACGGGCTTCAGCTCCATGAGGCCCGTGTCTTGCCATGCCTTAAAATTTGTCAATTTGAGTCCGGTGAACATTAGTACAATTCTCCTGCTTCCGGTTTATTCCAGACGTTCATTACTGGTTGCTGGGTTCAGTTTTACTATTACGAACCTACGGTCGTTTTTTTGGCAACAATCTTCCCCGTTGTATTATCCATTCGATACTGTGAAATCGTCCCATCCAAAATGTGATGAATAACTTCAAGGACTGTTGCCAATGGAGCATGGAACCACTCTCTCGGGGTATAGCTAGTGCCATCCTGCCCCTTCAAGGTGATATCGAGGCGCTGCTTGGCGAGAAAACCGTGCACCAAGGTCTCCAACTTGTGGGTGTTCATGTTGAAACATTGGAAGGTTGTGATGATCCTGACCGGGGCTTGCAGGAACGTCTTGTCTTTCTCGGCGTGCTTTATCCGGTCTTCGACGGTGCCCTCGGTGAAACCTATTTTGTAGAGATTTTGTTTGAAGGGCATCAATACCGGGTCCGCGCTCTTTGTTGCGAGCACATAGACAAAGCCGCTTGGAATAGGAGCGTCATTTGGCAAGAGGAGTTTGTCACCTAGCATGACCTTGCGGCCTTCCTTGTCACGAATAAGCCCCTGGGTCAGTGACTGGTAGAGCATGTGCAGCTCAGTGCCATTATCAAAAACCAAGTGAAGTCGTGCGTTATACCGCTCGTACTGTTCCAGTCGCTCCCCCGCACTATGCACATAACCCATCACCCCATTCAGGATGAAGAAATCACCGACCTGAAAACCGTGCTCGTTTCGATAGCGCACGAGAGAAAACTCTTGGCCTTGCAGGCCTGTTTTCACGGTCTCAAACAGCGGTGCAAAGCGGGAAAAATCCGGACAGGGCTGGCGCTGGGCTATCTCGTCAGGTAACGCCTTTTTCTCCCTAGGCACATGCTGCATGCTGAATATATCGGGAGCATCAAAATCCAATAACCCGAGATCATCGTCGGCAAAAATGTCGTCAAGCGAGGTCACTAGCTCAGACGTGTCAACGGTCGATGTATTAACCGTCTCAGCAGCTACATCCTTTGCATGATACTGCTCATGCTTCTCTGCCACACTCCCGACAACCTCGATCCCTGCCAACAGGCCATGGATATCCTGACCTGAAAGGGCACGGCATTGCTCTGGATCTGTGCGTATCGCCTGCAAGCGCCTTGCAAGACGCTTCTCGGACATATCAGCAGAGTACGAGTTCTGAGGGGCTCTACCGTGTTGTTCAAAAAACGCCACTATGTCACCAAACTGGTTGCTCACGAGGTCAACTGGCGCGCTTCTCGGTTTTAGGGGCTCTACATCAAGCAGACCCAATACATCGTCTTCGGCGAAGATATCTTCAAGAGACGCTTTGGGTTTGAGCTGATGTGATCGCAACAGGATCATTACTTAGCTCTCCTGTTTAGCCGCAGATTGTTGTTTCTTCTGTTTGATGTAGGCCAGCGCTTCTGCCAGTCGTACCTCGATGGGATCAGGCGCATGCAACGAAGGCTCACGTTTATTCTGCTGTGCAAACGCCTTGATCCTTGGCCATAGCATGACGGCCTCCTCCTCGGAGAGTTGTGACTTGCTGGCGCTGACCGCTTCCTGAATGGTTTTGAGCATGGTGGCCGTCACAGATTTGGAGAGGATTTCATAGGCCCCATGGAACGGGTTAACCGATTCGATCAGGTCGATGCTCAGGTTGTCGATGTTGATGAACTTCTCGCCGATTTTTAAGAACTGCTTACTGGCAGTTGCTTCATCCTTGGTGGCATCAGGGCTTGCCCCTCCGATAGAGGTGGGGCTCGGGCCTCCTACAATCTCAGCATCCGGAGGCAAGTCACTCTCATGGATCAGCCCGCCCTGCTGATTGATATACATGCTTTGCAACAGGCCGGATCGAACTTGCTCTATTTCATGGGGCAATAGGTCGGGGTAGAGTTCCTGAATGACCGAGGGCAGCTCTAACTGGGTAAATACCTCGGGCGGCGCTGTTTCAGCAATCGCCTGTTTGATGACCTTATCCTTGGCCATCAGTGCGGCCAGAATCTCCTCTTTGCCGCCATTGAGAATATCCAATACCTTTTGCGTCACTGGCACGGTCTCATCCCCAACGAGCACGGTATTGGGTGGCAGCACCTCCCCAGTCCATTGCGAGCGAGGCTTGAACTGAATACTGGGGGCCAGGATCTGTTCCATCAGTAGGGAAGTGGTGATCGCCTTGAGCATGTTGTTGACCGACACCTTCACATCGTCATCTTGGGCATCGGGCTGGGCAATCAGGTTTGTGAACTGGGCGTGGGTCTTACCAGGACAATCACGGGTCGCACGACCGATGATCTGCACGACTTCGGTCAGTGAGCTGCGATAACCAATGGTCAGCACATGCTCGCAATAGGGCCAGTCAAAACCCTCTTTCGCCATGCCAAGGGCAATGATGATATCCATGTCATCAACTGATTGGATTGTACGTAAATAAGCCTGGACCTTAGGACGCTCATTGGCATCGTCATCCACCAGATTGGCAACCTTGAGCAGCTTGCCATCTTCATGTCGTTTCACCAGGTAGATGCCAGTGTCGGGATCTTTCGACTGCACCTCGCCCAGCACATCCAAGATAGCATCGACCTCTGTGTGCTTGTCCTTGGTGGACTCGCCAGAGTTCACGTTCGGGATGTGGATAATGGTTTTCAGTGAAGCGTTCAACACCGAAGGCAGAGCACCGATATATTGCCCCTGGTAGAAGTGGTAACCAATCCCGAGAGATTTCAGGTGCTGATAGCCGTTCAGTTGCTCGTAATAGGTGTAGGTGACCTTGGTAAACTTGGCTTCATCCTCTGGTGTCAGGATGGGCACGGTATCGCCACGGAAATAAGATCCTGTCATAGCAACAATATGTGCATTGGACTGCTGGATTAAGCCGTCGAGTAGCGCTCCGAGACGGCTATCTTCACTGGCGGAAACATGGTGAAACTCGTCGATGGCAATCAGGCAATCGTTAAACGAGGCGATATCTACCTCTTCAAAAGCGAAACGCAGGGTGGCGTGGGTGCAAACAAGGATCTGGTCATCACTCTCCATAAAGCGCTTAAACGCGGCCACCTTGCTCTTTTCACCGCCATGAATGCAGAGATTGTTTTCAGGTTTAACCTGCCAGTTCGCAAAGAATCCGTATTCGGTCAACGCAGTGTCTTTAAACGACGCGCCAATAGACATCTCAGGCACCGCAACAATGACTTTGCGCAGGCCCTGATTGAGCAGCTTGTCTAACCCCAGAAACATCAGTGCACGGGATTTACCGCAGGCGGGCGGCGCTTTGATTAGTAGGTAGGGGCTGTTGCGCTGAACAAAGGCGCGGGCCTGCATCTCCCGCATCCCCATACCGTTGAGCGCCGCACTCTGCCCGTTTTGGGCATAGGTCACTTGCAAGATGTTTTCCATACCTGACTCCTTATCAAAAATGGCTAGCGGGTGGCAGCAACGAGCTTTTCATAGAGTCCGAGCAGATGGCTTACCCGATCCGCTGAATCTTTAAAGGGTCGATCCCGATAGAGCTTATCTACAGCGCTATCCAGTGCCTGGTGTGCTTCAAGCAGGCCAGCAGGCATTTTTTCGGGATCATAGAGTTCAGCTAGCGTTTTGCCGGGGTAATCTTCTCGGGCCAGCTCGACTTCCTCTGCTAATCGCTCAATGTTTTGTCGCTGAACTGATGTGACAGTGGGCCAGGGGAAAGTGTTGTAAACCAATTTGGCTGAATAACGATAATCACTTTTTAACCGACCAGCCACCAAACGCATCCAGTCGTTATGGAGTAACGAACTCAGAATCCCAAATTCGTATAGGGTCCCGTTAGGAAGGATAAAATTCAGATCTGTGGAAATTACCTCCACGTCAAAGAAGCCTAAAGGTACATAGGGGCGGCGCTCAGAAGAAACTTTGGGTACTAGGATATAAGTACCAGTGAGAGGTTGCCTGATTTCATCAAACAAGTGTGGTGTGGCAGATTTTTTACGAGTCCCGGCTTTAGTACTGGAAAGTCGAAAATTTCTAACACCATCAACTCTTTTTTGAACAAGTGGCATGGCCTGCAAGTCTTCATTGATGATGCCCACCAACCATAAACACCAACGCTCTTTTGCATTCAGGAATTCATCAGCACCAAGGACTTTTTTGATCCAGCGTTTAGCTTGAGGCTCCCATTTTAACAACTCGTCATGTTCATCGCGACTCAGCAAGAGCTGTCCATTGTCCGTTGGGCCGTTACCCCGAACAATAACTAACGCATCTTTTAGTAATGGCTTCGCACTCGCTGTAACTGCAATATTACTGCCTTCTACCAAATAGGGACTGATATTGGTAACAGCGTGGCTATGCCACTCCCCCATAACTTGTTGAAACAACCGTTTCAATTTGGACCGTGCAGATAACCCAACGATTACCACATGAACAGCAGCCTTATCGCGAGCATTGTTGGCCCATGCAAAGGTGGGGTAGGCAAAGTGAATATTCAGGCCAAGATTGAAGATTCTAGGCCAGAGAGTGGCAACTTGTTCACCTTGGCATATTGAGTTGGTCGAAACCAACGCCAATTCAGCCCGCGAGTTTTGAATATATTTCGCCCCCTTCCAGAACCAACAGGCGACGAAATCAAGGCTACCTAAGGCTGTATCGTCAAACACAGCTTGCATGTCTACCCGCTGCTCAACTGAACGACCCAATGTGCCCAAGAACGGTGGATTACCGATCACATAAACCTCATCCTCGCAGTCTTTCGGACAGATTTGATTCCAATCCAAGGCCAAGCTATTGCCGCTCACGATGTTGCCAGATGATCTCAGTGGCAATGAAGGTGGCGCATAGCCAAAGGTTTGCTCCCATTGCTTGTTGAGTTGATGTTCGGCCAGCCAGAGTGCAAGGCGGGCGATCTCACAGGCGAAGTCATCTATCTCGATACCGTAAAACTGATCGAGGTGCAGGCTGCTCATGGAGAAGCCCTGCTGTGGTTCAAGCTGCTGCAAGGCTTGAATTGCCATCCGCTCCAGTGTGTGCAACTCCTTGTAGGCGATGATCAGGAAGTTACCGGAACCACAGGCGGGATCGAAGACTTTGATGTTACCGAGACGCACCAGCAGTTTTTTGAGGCCATTGGCACTCTTTCTATTTTTTTCCAACTCGGCGCGCAGTGAATCCAGAAAGAGTGGTTGGATCACCTTCATGATGTTGCTGTACGAGGTGTAGTGTTGGCCCAGATTGCCGCGCTGCTCGACATCAATCACCGCTTGGAACATTGAACCGAAGATATCCGGGTTGATATCCCCCCAGTTCATCATGCAGCACTCCAGCAGGATCTTTCGACCTTGCTTGCCGAGCGCAGGGATGGGTTCATCTACCGCGAACAGTCCACCATTTACATAGGGGAAGGCCGCCAGATGGGACGGTAGGTCTTTGCGTAACTCGCTATTGGGTTCGCTGTTCATGACTGTGAACAAGTCACTGAGGAACTGATCGAGGTCGCTGCCGTCCTCCTCGGTGTAGCCTTTAATGGCAGAGGTGAACTGACCCTGATTAAAGATCCCCGTATCTTCGGCAAACAGGCAGAACAGCAGCCGGGTCAGGAATACGTTGAGGGCATGAATATCCTCAGGTCTACTCAATTCGTTGAGGCTCTTGATGAGATCGAAGAGCTTGCCCATCTTCTCGGCAGCCTTCACATCGGCAGGGTTCTCGGCACCCAGAATAGCCTTCTCAAGACCCGCCAAGGGTAGGAAGAAACCATATTCGCGGAACAGTTCGCCGAGCTCAGTATCGAGTCTCTCCTCAGTCAGAACGTCCCACGCGAGGAAGCGAACAAAATCGGTGAGGATGACGAAGCGGTATTTGTGCTTGGTGCTGGCACACGCTGCAATCCGCTGTTCAAAAAGGAGCTCGATGTCGGTCCCTTCATTCACCGGCTGAAAGTAGAACTTTGAGTTGATGCCAACGTGGCCCGCTTCTTTGGCCAGGTTGCGATTTCCCCCTTGCTTGATATGCGTGATCGTGGCCTTGGGCAGCCCATAGGCGGCCATAAAGCCAAAGATAAATTCGGATTTGTCAGGTGCGTTGACCAACGCTTTCAAGTCATCGGAGATTTTGGTCTGATTGACGGCCATGATGATCCTTGGTGTTCTACTGCAATATCACACCCACGGTAGGGAGGGCAGGGTTCAGATTCGATTGGCTGTTATGGTAAACCAATGATGTAGCAAGACACGATACCCAATGATCCAGAATCAGAACGGTGTGTAGAGGACGAAGCCACAAAGCAGTACAAAATCAAAAAACTGTGATTTATTTCAAAAAAATAAAGCCACCCTGTGTGGATGGCTTGAGGTTGATTACAGCTCTCCCCGCTCTGCCAGCGACACCACACCCTCAGTACCGACGACCAGATGATCCAAAATCCGGATATCCACCAGTGCCAAGGCATCCTGTAGGCGTAGGGTGATATTGATATCTGCCCGGCTGGGTTCCGGGTATCCAGACGGGTGGTTATGCACCAGCATCAGGGCGGCAGCATTGTGGTGCAGTGCCCGCTTGACGACATCGCGGGGGTAGACGGTCGCAGCGGACAGGGTGCCGAGAAACAGCTCTTCATAGGCCAATATCCGGTGTTGGGTGTCGAGGAATAGCGCGGCAAACACTTCGCGATCCCGTGTTTGCAGCAGCCCTTGTAGGGCCTGATGGGCCAAGTGCTTGTCGGTGATGGCAACGCCCTTGGCGAGTTTCTGGCGGGCGACCGCTTGAGCGATGGTGAACAAGTCGTCATCGGTAACCAGGTCGGTCACCCGGTAGGTGCCGGGTTGCTCCCCAGCACAGAGTTTTTGATGCAACATGATTGATCCTCCAAAAGCGTTCTCCCCACCGGCCTATGGGCCGGTGGGGTGTGCTTTTTTGCGATAAAGGGGGTGGTGATTGCGGTGAGTGGGTCAGCGGATTACCGATACCTCCTAGTTCCCGCTGACGGTGACGCTGAAGCATTCCAGCCCGCAGTAGGCGACGAAGTTGCGCTGCCACAGCGCGAACAGCTCTCGCGCCTCTGCCAGCTGTAGCGGCCCCCAGCCTTGCATAACGTGCTCGCCGTCGAGGAAGTTGAAATCGAGTTCTTTGCCGAGCTCGGCATAGTCTCCGATACCCTGATAGCTGAAATCGGTCACGTAATCGAACAGCCAGCCATTGAGCCCACGAATGAGGCGGATCTCGACCGGATGAACGCCGCCTCGTTCGGCGCTGTAGCCGGGGTTGCGGAAGTTGAAGATGATCTGGGTGCAGCGCACCAAGTCGAGGTTGGTACGCTCTGCTTCCTGGCTGAGCAGGATCAGCAGCGCCTGACTCACGGGAAGGCTGATGCCGTCCCGGTTGAAGATAATGGTCATGGGATTGCTCCTTGCGTGGTGATGAAGTGGTTGAGCGACGAATGAAGGGGTTAGTCATCGGTGAGCCATTTGAATAACCGGTGTGTGCCATAGGCGACCGCAACGCCCACGGCCAGCGGTGCCCATGCCGGGGCGCTGATGGCGGTGACAGACAAGATGGTGCCGCTGGTCGCCGGAACGCTGGCCAAGCTGGCGGAGGCCCCCATCAAGGCGCTGGTGACGGCCTGACTGCCTTGGCTGGATTTAAGCAACTGGCTGCCGGTGGCCGCGAGGGCGGTGGTGGCCTGGTTCACCTGGGGTGAGCTGTGCCGGTCCTCGATGCACCACAGGACGAAGTGTTCGCAGTTGTTGAAGAGCAGGTGATAGTCCTGCTCGCCCAAGCGGGAGAACGCCCGTGCCACGCATTCTTCCGGGCTGAACGGCCGACGTGGGTGAGAGAGCACCTGTAGCGGCTGCTCGCCGTGAAAATCATCGAGCGAGCACTGCACGATTTGGCCCGTTTGACCATCGTTGGCAAACGGTCCCTGGTAGTGGATCACCTGCCTGTCGCCGACATAGAGACCGTGGTGGCTGTAGCCGAGGCGCTGGACGGCGAGGTGGTCGCCGAGGGTGAGAGGGGGCATGGTCATAGCGGTTCCTTATGAACTGAAAATGAAAAAGGGCGTCACCATGTGGTGACGCCCTGTGGGATTTATGTTGTCGAACGAGTGAGGCTTACTGTTTGGTGAAGGTGAGCTGGGTACGCTCGAATGGGGCCTCCCGGTAGATGTTGGCGCCATCGGCAAAGAATTGCAGCTCTGCCTGGAAGGTTGTGCCGTTGAACGGTGTGGTCACGCGCAACAGATATTGCTGCGCCACATCGACACCATCGCAGACCACGCTCACTACCATGTCCCCGCCAACCGGTGCGAACAGCAATTCCTGACGCACGGTGGCGGGGTCGCCGCCACAGATACCCTGGCTGATACCCGCCTCACGGCTGGCCTTGAAGCTCAGCGGCGCGGTGCCAAACAGCAGTTCGGCGAACTCTTGGCCATCTGGGCTGGTATCGCTGCTCTGCACGCTCCAGCGCAGCGGCGAGCTGAAGAGCCCTTCTGCGAAAGTGGGCGTGCTGATGGCATTACCGCCATCAACCGCCGTGGTCTGCGTGGCGCTGGGCAAGCCGTTGGATTGCACGAGCTTGACGGTTGCCTTCAGTTCCAACGCGTCACCTTGCATGACCTGGTGTGGCAGTGGCCAGACATCGGCAAGGTCGGCAACGGGGGTGTAGTGATGGGTGGCAGTCAGGGTCTGGCTGGCACTATCAAACTGCCAGTCCTGAGTCATAAACGGCGTGCTATTGCCCGCGTATTTCAAGAACAATGGCTTGGTCAGCCCATCAGGCTGCTGTACATCCAACTGGTAGAAGCGATTAGCGAGGGTGAAGCCATTCGCCTGCTTCTGGTGATCCTGCTCCAGATAGGCCCCGGCCAGCGAGCGCCAGCGGGTCGGGTTGTAGTTTTGCAGCTCGACCTTGCCAAAGCCGGGGATGCTGCTGTCGAGTTCGGTCGCCGCGCACCCGCCACAAATCGGCTGGGCCAATTTGATGGCGCTGTCACCGGTATGGCTCAGCTTGTCATCGCGGGTGAGGTTGAAGGGAGACTGACCCAACGCTGGGGCGTTGATGGTCAGAGCCTGGTTATCCAGTTGGTTCACAAACTGCGTATCCCCTTGCACAGTGACAACGCTGGTGCGGGTTTCGTAGCTGCTGGGGGGGCCATTGGGATTGATGGGGTCTTCCCCTCTGAGCCAGAAGGTCAGGGCGCGGTGCTGTGTCCATGCGCCCTGGCTGTCGAGGTTCTCCTGGTCATCGCTTTGCAGGACATTGCCTACACACTGGTCGAGCGCCGTCAGGCTTGGATTGGCTTGCCAGCGGGCGAACTCGGCCTGGATGTCGAAGCCTTCGCAATAACTATCCTCAGGCAACGGGGCCGTGTCATGGGGAACGGGCGTGCCCTCGTTGGTGAACTCCGTGGTGTGGTAGCTGTAGAGACCATTCGCATCCTGACTGAAGGTGCCGCTGCGGATACTCTCGCCTTTGACGGTGGCATTGCCGCTCTCGTCGTAGGTCCAGTCCCAAGCGGAGTGCAGGTTATAATGCTTGCTGTCCCAGTTCTTGTGCTCCTCGTCGATAAAGCGGCGCAGTGGCTGCTGGGCATTGTAGCCTCCCTGCTCATCGAGCAGCCAGCGGGTGCTCTCGGTACGGGTCGTCTCGATGGCCTCAACCCGTTTGGTGTAGACAACCTCTTGCAGGCGGATTAGCTGCCAGATGTCCTGATTGCGGTTGTACTCGCGCAGATTGCGAATGCTGACCGTGACCGATTGCCATCCTTGCGGGTTGTTGGTGGCAAGGGCCGCCGCCAGCTTGGCTTGCAGGGTGCTTGCCTCAACGAGTTGCTGCTCTTTGGTGGCTGCCTCTTCAGCCAGGGCCGCACTGTGTTCGTCACCCGCCGCCAGATAGTCGCCAAACAGCTTCTGTTCGCTGGCCTCCTGCGTCGTCAGCCCCAGCTCGCTGGCAATCAGTTGTTTCTCCTTGGTGGCGATGCTGGATTGATACTGGGTCTTGCGCTCCCCAGGGGCGGTGCTGGTGACCAGTTGGTGGGTATAGGGGCTGACCACAAACTCGGCACCGTCAACGTAACCGAACAGGGTTGGGGTAGCGGCGGCCCGAGCAGCAGCCTTCAGCGAGGTGGCAGGAGCAGCAAGAATAGCCCATGCCTGACGGGCGTCGGCTTGCTGCGTTTCTGGCAGGGTGAAGCTGAAACGCCCCTGACTGTCGGTGGTGGTCTGCGGTTCGCCGTTGTCACATTGCTGGTTGGCGTTGAGGTCCAGGCAGGCGGCTTGCCCAGCCAGATAGTCGCCGGAGAGGGCGCGACCGGTTAGGGTGATATCGGCAGGAGCGCCATTGCCGCCATTATCACTACTGCTGTTGTCGCTGCCACCGCCGCAAGCACTGAGGACCAACGCGGCGATTAACGAGAGATGATGATGTTTTTTCATTATTTTTCTTCCTTGTGTTGAATACGAATCCGATGCGCCGGGAGATACCCCGGCATTATTTTTCTGTTGTCCTGAGGATGCGTTGCACGCTGGAAATGCTGATCCCCGTCTGCCTCGCGATCTCGGCCCTGGGTAACCCGCGCTTGGCTAGCGCCAGCACCTCGCGCCCCTTTGCCATCGCGGTGGGCTTGCGGCCCTTGTAGGCCCCACGCCGTTTGGCGAGCTCAATCCCCTCGGCTTGGCGTTCCAGCATCAACTCCCGCTCGAAGGTGGCGATGGCGCCGATCATGGTCAGCATCAACTTGCCGGTCGGGGTTGAGGTGTCGACGCCTAGGTTCAAGATGCGCAGGGCCACTTGTCGCTGTTGCAGGTACTCCGAAATTTCCAACAGGTGGCGAGTGTTGCGTGCCAGGCGATCCAGCTTGGTCACCATCACCACATCCCCCTCATTCACACAATCCAGCAGCAGGGCGAGCTGGGGCCGGTCATCGCTGGCGCCGCTCACCTTCTCCTGGAAAATCTTGCTGCACTCGGCCAGCGCTTGAAGCTGGGTATCCAGGCTCTGGCCTACCGTGCTCACGCGTGCATAACCTACCAGTGCCATGGTCTCCTCCCGGTCAATAGGGCAAGCCCTATTGCCCCTCACGAAATAGGCACCTTTGTCATTTTCAGAAGACGACTGCACCAGTTGATTGGGCGTAATGGCTGTTGTGCAGCCAGCTCCTGACAGTTCAATATCAGAAGTGATCTGCACCAATCTCGACTATGCTCAATACTCGTGTGCACCAAAGCGAGGTGAGCATGGCGACGGACACCCCACGGATTCCAGAACAAGGCGTGGCCACTCTGCCTGATGAGGCTTGGGAGCGTGCGCGCCGTCGTGCGGAGATCATCAGTCCGTTGGCGCAGTCGGAGACGGTCGGGCACGAAGCGGCCGATATGGCGGCTCAGGCGCTGGGCTTGTCTCGGCGCCAGGTATACGTTCTGATCCGGCGTGCCCGGCAAGGCAGCGGCCTCGTGACGGATCTGGTGCCCGGCCAGTCCGGTGGAGGTAAAGGTAAGGGGCGCTTGCCGGAACCGGTCGAGCGCGTCATCCACGAGCTACTGCAAAAGCGGTTCCTGACCAAGCAGAAGCGCAGCCTAGCGGCCTTTCACCGCGAAGTCACTCAGGTGTGCAAGGCTCAAAAACTGCGAGTGCCGGCGCGCAATACCGTGGCCTTACGGATCGCTAGCCTTGACCCGCGCAAGGTCATCCGCCGGCGGGAAGGCCAGGATGCCGCTCGTGACCTACAAGGTGTGGGCGGCGAGCCTCCTGCCGTGACCGCGCCGCTGGAGCAGGTGCAGATAGACCATACGGTCATCGACCTGATCGTGGTCGATGACCGCGACCGGCAACCTATTGGCCGCCCGTACCTGACCCTCGCCATCGACGTGTTCACCCGCTGCGTGCTCGGCATGGTCGTCACGCTGGAAGCGCCGTCTGCCGTTTCGGTTGGCCTGTGCCTCGTGCATGTCGCCTGCGACAAGCGCCCTTGGCTGGAAGGACTGAACGTGGAAATGGATTGGCAGATGAGCGGCAAGCCCTTGCTGCTCTACCTAGACAACGCGGCCGAGTTCAAGAGCGAGGCCCTGCGCCGGGGTTGCGAGCAGCATGGCATCCGGCTGGACTATCGCCCGCTGGGACAGCCGCACTATGGCGGCATCGTGGAACGGATCATCGGCACGGCGATGCAGATGATTCACGACGAACTGCCGGGAACGACCTTCTCCAACCCTGACCAGCGCGGCGACTACGATTCCGAAAACAAGGCCGCCCTGACGCTGCGCGAGCTAGAGCGCTGGCTCACATTGGCGGTCGGCACCTACCACGGTTCGGTGCACAACGGCCTGCTCCAACCGCCGGCCGCGCGCTGGGCCGAGGCCGTGGCGCGTGTCGGCGTACCGGCCGTCGTCACACGCGCTACTTCGTTCCTGGTCGATTTTCTGCCGATCCTCCGGCGCACGCTGACCCGCACCGGCTTTGTCATCGACCACATCCACTACTACGCCGATGGGCACTGTTGCAAATAGTCGGTGGTGATAAACTTATCATCCCCTTTTGCTGATGGAGCTGCACATGAACCCATTCAAAGGCCGGCATTTTCAGCGTGACATCATTCTGTGGGCCGTACGCTGGTACTGCAAATACGGCATCAGTTACCGTGAGCTGCAGGAGATGCTGGCTGAACGCGGAGTGAATGTCGATCACTCCACGATTTACCGCTGGGTTCAGCGTTATGCGCCTGAAATGGAAAAACGGCTGCGCTGGTACTGGCGTAACCCTTCCGATCTTTGCCCGTGGCACATGGATGAAACCTACGTGAAGGTCAATGGCCGCTGGGCGTATCTGTACCGGGCCGTCGACAGCCGGGGCCGCACTGTCGATTTTTATATCTCCTCCCGTCGTAACAGCAAAGCTGCATACCGGTTTCTGGGTAAAATCCTCAACAACGTGAAGAAGTGGCAGATCCCGCGATTCATCAACACGGATAAAGCGCCCGCCTATGGTCGCGCGCTTGCTCTGCTCAAACGCGAAGGCCGGTGCCCGTCTGACGTTGAACACCGACAGATTAAGTACCGGAACAACGTGATTGAATGCGATCATGGCAAACTGAAACGGATAATCGGCGCCACGCTGGGATTTAAATCCATGAAGACGGCTTACGCCACCATCAAAGGTATTGAGGTGATGCGTGCACTACGCAAAGGCCAGGCCTCAGCATTTTATTATGGTGATCCCCTGGGCGAAATGCGCCTGGTAAGCAGAGTTTTTGAAATGTAAGGCCTTTGAATAAGACAAAAGGCTGCCTCATCGCTAACTTTGCAACAGTGCCGGATTGAATATAACCGACGTGACTGTTACATTTAGGTGGCTAAACCCGTCAAGCCCTCAGGAGTGAATCATGACCGTAGTCACGACCGCCGATACCTCCCAACTGTACGCACTTGCAGCCCGACATGGGCTCAAGCTCCATGGCCCGCTGACTGTCAATGAGCTTGGGCTCGACTATAGGATCGTGATCGCCACCGTCGACGATGGACGTCGGTGGGTGCTGCGCATCCCGCGCCGAGCCGAGGTAAGCGCGAAGGTCGAACCAGAGGCGCGGGTGCTGGCAATGCTCAAGAATCGCCTGCCGTTCGCGGTGCCGGACTGGCGCGTGGCCAACGCCGAGCTCGTTGCCTATCCCATGCTCGAAGACTCGACTGCGATGGTCATCCAGCCTGGTTCGTCCACGCCCGACTGGGTCGTGCCGCAGGACTCGGAGGTCTTCGCGGAGAGCTTCGCGACCGCGCTCGCCGCCCTGCATGCCGTCCCCATTTCCGCCGCCGTGGATGCGGGGATGCTCATCCGTACACCGACGCAGGCCCGTCAGAAGGTGGCCGACGACGTTGACCGCGTCCGACGCGAGTTCGTGGTGAACGACAAGCGCCTCCACCGGTGGCAGCGCTGGCTCGACGACGATTCGTCGTGGCCAGATTTCTCCGTGGTGGTGCATGGCGATCTCTACGTGGGCCATGTGCTCATCGACAACACGGAGCGCGTCAGCGGGATGATCGACTGGAGCGAGGCCCGCGTTGATGACCCTGCCATCGACATGGCCGCGCACCTTATGGTCTTTGGTGAAGAGGGGCTCGCGAAGCTCCTCCTCACGTATGAAGCGGCCGGTGGCCGGGTGTGGCCGCGGCTCGCCCACCACATCGCGGAGCGCCTTGCGTTCGGGGCGGTCACCTACGCACTCTTCGCCCTCGACTCGGGTAACGAAGAGTACCTCGCTGCGGCGAAGGCGCAGCTCGCCGCAGCGGAATGAGCGAACGTCGATATAGCCCGCTCGCGACGCTGTTCGCGGCGACCTTTCTCTTCCGGATCGGCAAC
Source organism: Aeromonas veronii (assembly GCA_041319085.1). Lineage (NCBI taxonomy): Bacteria > Pseudomonadati > Pseudomonadota > Gammaproteobacteria > Aeromonadales > Aeromonadaceae > Aeromonas > Aeromonas veronii. Next base: position 3,598,389 of record CP101033.1, read on the forward strand.
GCGGTGGCGGCCCTCGCGCTTCCATGGTTCGTCCTGTCTCATACAAAGAGCGCGGCCTGGGCGGGCGCCACGGCCGCTAGCAGCGTCATCGCGACCATCATCGGCGCGTGGGTTGGTGGTGGCCTCGTCGATCGGTTCGGGCGCGCGCCCGTCGCATTGATCTCGGGTGTGGTGGGCGGCGTGGCCATGGCGAGCATCCCACTGCTCGATGCCGTTGGCGCCCTCTCGAACACTGGGCTGATCGCTTGCGTGGTGCTCGGTGCCGCGTTCGACGCACCCGGTATGGCCGCGCAGGACAGTGAGCTGCCCAAACTCGGCCACGTCGCCGGGCTCTCCGTTGAGCGCGTCTCGTCACTGAAAGCGGTGATCGGGAACGTCGCGATTCTAGGTGGCCCGGCCCTTGGGGGCCGCAATCGGCCTGCTTGGCGCTGCGCCAACGCTCGGGCTGACGGCGTTCTGCTCCGTCCTTGCAGGTCTGCTCGGCGCGTGGGTGCTTCCCGCGCGTGCCGCTCGGACGATGACCACGACGGCGACTCTCTCCATGCGCGCCGGCGTCGCTTTTCTCTGGAGCGAACCCCTGCTGCGCCCTCTCTTTGGTATAGTGATGATCTTCGTGGGCATCGTTGGCGCCAACGGCAGCGTCATCATGCCTGCGCTGTTTGTAGATGCAGGACGCCAAGTAGCAGAGCTCGGGCTGTTCTCCTCAATGATGGGGGCTGGTGGTCTCCTTGGCATTGCCATTCATGCGTCGGTCGGCGCCCGGATATCAGCGCAGAACTGGCTGGCGGTGGCATTTTGTGGCTCTGCGGTGGGCTCGCTTCTGCTTTCACAGTTGCCAGGCGTGCCGGTGCTGATGTTGTTGGGCGCGCTCGTGGGACTGCTGACCGGCTCAGTCTCTCCCATTCTCAACGCTGCCATCTACAACCGCACGCCGCCAGAACTTCTCGGCCGGGTACTCGGCACGGTCTCGGCGGTGATGCTGTCAGCCTCGCCCATGGTTATGCTTGCGGCCGGCGCGTTTGTCGACCTTGCTGGTCCGCTCCCTGGCCTCGTTGTATCGGCCGTGTTTGCGGGGCTCGTGGCTCTACTCTCGCTCCGTCTTCAATTTGCTACAATGGCGGCGGCAGCCACAGCCTCCGCCCCAACCCATACAGAAGGTGAACACTGATGCCCCGCCCCAAGCTCAAGTCCGATGACGAGGTACTCGAGGCCGCCACCGTAGTGCTGAAGCGTTGCGGTCCCATAGAGTTCACGCTCAGCGGAGTAGCAAAGGAGGTGGGGCTCTCCCGCGCAGCGTTAATCCAGCGCTTCACCAACCGCGATACGCTGCTGGTGAGGATGATGGAGCGCGGCGTCGAGCAGGTGCGGCATTACCTGAATGCGATACCGATAGGCGCAGGGCCGCAAGGGCTCTGGGAATTTTTGCAGGTGCTCGTTCGGAGCATGAACACTCGCAACGACTTCTCGGTGAACTATCTCATCTCCTGGTACGAGCTCCAGGTGCCGGAGCTACGCACGCTTGCGATCCAGCGGAACCGCGCGGTGGTGGAGGGGATCCGCAAGCGACTGCCCCCAGGTGCTCCTGCGGCAGCTGAGTTGCTCCTGCACTCGGTCATCGCTGGCGCGACGATGCAGTGGGCCGTCGATCCGGATGGTGAGCTAGCTGATCATGTGCTGGCTCAGATCGCTGCCATCCTGTGTTTAATGTTTCCCGAACACGACGATTTCCAACTCCTCCAGGCACATGCGTAAACGGAGGTGTGCAGAGTCCCTGCGGCAGGCGACGAACACGACCGTCGTCGATTAGTACCGGTACGGTCGGTGGTATCGAAGTCTTGATCACCACTCAGGTCTACGGCTTACAAATGGTGACCATCCCGATACTTGCGTCAGAGCACCGGGCCGATTCTTTGACAGTGAATCACTCCCGTAAGGTTGTGCCGGTGTGGGTGTCCCGGGTCGAGACGATACTCCGCCAATGCGCCCAGCAAACAACCTGGCCATCGCAGGTGGTGGGGAGCGGTGTGGCGGATGAGTTGGACAAGTTGGTGTAGCAGCACGAGCACGGCGAGATAACATCGCAGGAGTTCGACATGCTCAAGAGACAGCTGATTGCGAATCGCGATGCAGATTCATAACCCGATTGCGGGTTGGCTTCACTCCACCATCACCGAGCAGACTAGCACGGCGGGCTCTGTTGCAAAGATTGGCGGCAGTCAGAGGTAGGCTGTCGCTCTGCGCCGATCAGGCGGCTGCTGCGAAATGGTGGTTGAGCATGCCCATGGCCTCCGTCAGCGCCGAGGGCCCAATGCCAAAGCTCTCTCCACAAGGCGCACCTCGCCCCTGATGCCGGGCTGCAGGCACCAGGGGCGAGCCTGTCCTTTGCGCAGGGCTCGCATGACTTCGAATCCCTTGATCGTGGCATAGGCCGTGGGGATCGATTTGAAACCGCGCACCGGCTTGATCAGTATCTTGAGCTTTCCGTGATCGGCCTCGATCACGTTATTGAGATACTTCACCTGCCGGTGGGCCGTCTCCCGGTCCAGCTTTCCTTCGCGCTTCAATTCGGTGATCGCTGCACCATAGCTCGGCGCTTTGTCGGTATTGAGCGTGGCAGGCTTTTCCCAGTGCTTCAGGCCTCGCAGGGCCTTGCCCAGGAACCGCTTCGCTGCCTTGGCGCTGCGGGTCGGCGACAGGTAGAAATCGATCGTGTCGCCCCGCTTGTCGACTGCCCGGTACAGGTAGGTCCACTTGCCCCGCACCTTGACGTAGGTTTCATCCAGGCGCCAGCTCGGATCAAAGCCACGCCGCCAGAACCAGCGCAGCCGCTTCTCCATCTCCGGGGCGTAGCACTGGACCCAGCGATAGATCGTCGTATGGTCGACCGAAATGCCGCGTTCCGCCAGCATTTCCTCAAGGTCGCGATAGCTGATCGGATAGCGACAATACCAGCGCACCGCCCACAGGATCACATCACCCTGGAAATGGCGCCACTTGAAATCCGTCATCGTTCCGTCCGTCCAATCTCCGCCAAGCATGCTCAAGCTTCACGATTTTTGCAACAGAGCCCACACGAGTATTGAGCATAGTCGAGATTGGTGCAGATCACTTCTGATATTGAACTGTCAGGAGCTGGCTGCACAACAGCCATTACGCCCAATCAACTGGTGCAGTCGTCTTCTGAAAATGACATTTGGTATCTCTCATAAACGGATGTTTTTGAGAGAACTATCTTCGGCCTTCACACGCACGAAAGGCGGCGAAGCTCCGCCGTTAATCCGTCCGCCGGAGATCTCGCCCAGGCAGGCTGAAGGCCGAGCAAGCCTGACAGGCCCGAAAAGCCCGGCACGGGCGTCGGCGGCGATGACGGCGGCGGCATTATCCAGGGTTGATGATGGAAGTGGAGGATATCGACAACCTCTCGCGCAACCAAGACATCGCGGTCGGACTGCAAGTGATCTTGAAGCCACGGGCCCGTCCCACCCCGACATGGACCTCGATGCCCGAACGGACGTTAGATTTCGAGTTCTAGGCGTTCTGCGATGAAGGTTGGATCCCAGCCGGGATTGAAAGTGTCGACGTGGGTGAATCCGAGCCGCTCGTATAGGCCACGCAGGTTCGGGTGGCAGTCGAGCCGCAGCTTGGCGCACCCCTGCGTTCGCGCGGCATGGCGGCAAGCCTCGATCAGCGCGGAGCTGACACCCCGGCCCGCATGTGTCCGTCGCACCGCGAGCTTGTGCAGATATGCGGCCTCCCCTTGAGGGCGTCGGGCCAGAACTCGGGATCCTCGGCCGACAAGGTGCAACAGCCGACGATGCCGTCGCTGCAACTCGCGACTAGGAGCTCGGATCTCAGGACGAAGGTCTCCGCGAATGTCCGGTCGATCCGCGCGACGTCCCAGGCGGGCGTTCCCTTGGCGGACATCCACGCCGCAGCGTCGTGCATCAGCCGCACAACCTCGTCGATATCACCCGAGCAGGCGACCCGAACGTTCGGAGGCTCCTCGCTGTCCATTCGCTCCCCTGGCGCGGTATGAACCGCCGCCTCATAGTGCAGTTTGATCCTGACGAGCCCAGCATGTCTGCGCCCACCTTCGCGGAACCTGACCAGGGTCCGCTAGCGGGCGGCCGGAAGGTGAATGCTAGGCATGATCTAACCCTCGGTCTCTGGCGTCGCGACTGCGAAATTTCGCGAGGGTTTCCGAGAAGGTGATTGCGCTTCGCAGATCTCCAGGCGCGTGGGTGCGGACGTAGTCAGCGCCATTGCCGATCGCGTGAAGTTCCGCCGCAAGGCTCGCTGGACCCAGATCCTTTACAGGAAGGCCAACGGTGGCGCCCAAGAAGGATTTCCGCGACACCGAGACCAATAGCGGAAGCCCCAACGCCGACTTCAGCTTTTGAAGGTTCGACAGCACGTGCAGCGATGTTTCCGGTGCGGGGCTCAAGAAAAATCCCATCCCCGGATCGAGGATGAGCCGGTCGGCAGCGACCCCGCTCCGTCGCAAGGCGGAAACCCGCGCCTCGAAGAACCGCACAATCTCGTCGAGCGCGTCTTCGGGTCGAAGGTGACCGGTGCGGGTGGCGATGCCATCCCGCTGCGCTGAGTGCATAACCACCAGCCTGCAGTCCGCCTCAGCAATATCGGGATAGAGCGCAGGGTCAGGAAATCCTTGGATATCGTTCAGGTAGCCCACGCCGCGCTTGAGCGCATAGCGCTGGGTTTCCGGTTGGAAGCTGTCGATTGAAACACGGTGCATCTGATCGGACAGGGCGTCTAAGAGCGGCGCAATACGTCTGATCTCATCGGCCGGCGATACAGGCCTCGCGTCCGGATGGCTGGCGGCCGGTCCGACATCCACGACGTCTGATCCGACTCGCAGCATTTCGATCGCCGCGGTGACAGCGCCGGCGGGGTCTAGCCGCCGGCTCTCATCGAAGAAGGAGTCCTCGGTGAGATTCAGAATGCCGAACACCGTCACCATGGCGTCGGCCTCCGCAGCGACTTCCACGATGGGGATCGGGCGAGCAAAAAGGCAGCAATTATGAGCCCCATACCTACAAAGCCCCACGCATCAAGCTTTTGCCCATGAAGCAACCAGGCAATGGCTGTAATTATGACGACGCCGAGTCCCGACCAGACTGCATAAGCAACACCGACAGGGATGGATTTCAGAACCAGAGAAAGAAAATAAAATGCGATGCCATAACCGATTATGACAACGGCGGAAGGGGCAAGCTTAGTAAAGCCCTCGCTAGATTTTAATGCGGATGTTGCGATTACTTCGCCAACTATTGCGATAACAAGAAAAAGCCAGCCTTTCATGATATATCTCCCAATTTGTGTAGGGCTTATTATGCACGCTTAAAAATAATAAAAGCAGACTTGACCTGATAGTTTGGCTGTGAGCAATTATGTGCTTAGTGCATCTAACGCCTGAATTAAGCTGCGCCGCGAAGCGGCGTCGGCTTGAATGAACTGTTAGACATCATTGGCGTGGAGCCGAGCAGACTGGCGGCTTCGTGCTTCACAAAGTAAATGAACGCAGTCAACTGATCAGCGCGTGAGGCCAAGCAATCCATCCCTTGTCCAAGGTAAGCCTGCTGGGCTTCAAGCAGCACGGGCTGATGTTGGACGGGCAGGCGTTCCATTACCCAGTTGGCAGCTACATCCTTCGGCGCGATCTTGCCGGTTGCTGCGCTGTACCAAATGCGAGACAAAGTAAGCACTACATTCCGCTCGTCGCCTGCCCAATCCGGTTGTGAGTTCCATAGTTTCAAGGTGTCGGCCAGTGCTTTGAATAGATCGCTTTCCGGGACTGAGTTGAAGAAATCTTCCGCGGCCGAACCTGCCAAGGCAAGGCTGTGTTGCCTTGCTTTAGTTAGCAGAATAGCCAGATCAACATCGGTTGTCGCGGGCTCGAAGATGCCCGCAAGAATGTCCTTGCGCTGCCACTCCCCGAATTGCAGTTCCCGTCTGGCTGGATAACGCCAAGGAACAACATCGCCGTACACGACGATGGTAACTTCCAAGGCACGGAGAGCTTCACTTTGGCCGGGAGAAGCGGAAACTTCCAGGAAATCTACGAACAGAGCCTGCCGCACAGTCTCATCGAGCTGTGCAGTCACAGTAACCAGCAAATCAATATCACTGCATGGCTTCAGGCCACCGTCGAGTGCAGAGCCGTACAAATGCACGGCCAGCAACGTCGATCCCAGATGATGCTCGATGACGTTGAGTGCCTGTGATAGCTGTACCGAAATCTCGGCGGGCACTGCGTTGCTCATGATGTCTAACTCCCAATTTGTGTAGGGCTTATTATGCACGCTTAAAAATAATAAAAGCAGACTTGACCTGATAGTTTGGCTGTGAGCAATTATGTGCTTAGTGCATCTAACGCCGCTAAGCAGCGGCACATTTTGCGTTTTGAGCGCAGCGAAGCAAAATGTGTCCGATGGCTTGGATGGTTAACCCCTTTGCCAGATTTGATAGCGATAATTTATATTTGAATGAAATTCCTGCTCGAACACCACATTGAACTCTTTGGGGATTTCCGGAAAGAAAACATTGCCCTCTGGCTCGGAATCTATTGTCGAGATATGTAGCGTGTCGGCATGGGCGATCAGACTCTTGTAGATCTCTCCACCACCAGAAACAACAACATGGTTCGTAAGAGTCTTTAGCTCCCTCATTGCTGCTTCTATAGATGGAAACACAACCACATCATCGTTAGTAGCTACCGATCCTGAGCGGCTGACAACTGCATACTTTCTATTTGGGAGAGCCCCCATTGCCTCAAATGTTTTACGGCCGACTAAGAGCCATTGATTGTAAGTTATTGCTTTAAAAAGCAGCTGCTCACCTTTAGCGTTCCACGGGATATCCGAGCCGCAGCCAATAACCCCATTTCTTGCTTTTGCAGCCATTAGTGATATTTTCACGATACTCCTTTGGGTTAACGCCGCCATAAACGGCGACAGGGTGGCGCGCCTATTGCGCATAAAATGGCGAAGCCATGCGCAACAGGCGCGGAATCTCTGGCGTCCGGTTTGATGGCTTTGTTATGCAAAGGACTAGTCTTCAATGACGTGTAAACCACGGCGCTTTAAGTCCTCCAACGAATCCAACATTCCCCTTATTAATTCAACAGGATGCCCCTCCCAGTCTTCAACAACGCCAACAATTCTCAAGGGTTCGCAGGTTCTATAGGACTGTGTTGGATTACCGGGAAATCTTTTGTTCGTAAGATTCGGATCGTCTTCGAACGGTCCTGTTGGCTCAACTATGTATATGTAGCCGCGACCCTCGAGGCCAGACAGTGACATAGCAAGTTCAGCTCCCCAAACTGCTGGCTCCATCAAGGCTGAAAAGTAGACCTGATTACCCATGATCCTCAGCCAGCTTCAAGAGTCGATATGGCATCGGAGGGCTGGCCACGACTGCATGCCCCAATTCAACCAACATGCTCTTGAGGTCAAAACGATGATTAAACCGGAAGCAGTATTCAGCAAGATGTCTCGGTAAATGCTTCGCTCCGAGCGTATGGCAACTGCCCCGCAGCGAGTTCTTCACATTCCCTATCATCGTGTTTACCCAGTTGAATGCCGGATGATCCAGCAAATCAAGGTTGCCCCCGGTGACAACACCCAGGTGCTCACAATTGGCCTCTTTGACCGCTTTGAAACAGGCCAATCCATCGGATATCACCGCGCTACCACTGGCAACATGCCGTTTTGCCCAATCCGCAATGGACTTGGTTTTGAAACCATCGACCACCGTCATCCGCATCTTGATTGGATGCCCTTCCTTATTCAGGGCCACTGCTGCCACAAATGGCGTCTTGCCTGCCGCGCCCCGACCCCGTTTGCCACCACGGCGCTCGCCACCCCAGTAGACATCATCGAGCTGAATGATGCCGCTGATGGGCTGCTTGTCATCGGACTCTTTCATGGCTTGCAGCAGCTTGTGCTTGAGCATCCAGGCGGTGTCATATTTGACGCCCAACTGGCGCTTTAGCTCCATCGCTGACAAGCCTGTTTTGGTCTGCAATAACAGGTGCATTGCCAGAAACCACTTGGTCAGAGGGAGCTTGGTGTTTGCGAAAATAGTGTTACCAGTCAATGACATCTGGTGACGGCAGTGATTGCATTGCAGCACGCGTGGCCGACTTTTCAGGCGACAACAGGTCTTGTTGGCGCACTCAGGACAGACGAAACCGTGTGGAAAACGCCAAGCGAGCAGCGCGTTTTCGCACTGCGTTTCAGTGCCATAATCCTTGAAAAACTCAAACAGGCTGTAGCCTTTCTGGAATTGGACTTTGCTTTTGGCCATGATCTCGCACCTCAGTAACTGTACGTAAGATCAGTATAGTTCGTGGTGACTGCTGATCATGGGTAATCAGGAAAGTAGATGTGCTTAAGAATACGACCGTCCTCGAAATGAGAGATGAACCCTGTGGTTAGCAAGTCACCAATCGCCAAATTGGCTTTGGTTCCATGATAGAACGGTCCTTGCACCTGCTTGTAATTATCATGAGAGATGGGAATCCAATCTTTTACCATTTTAAGACCCTTAATTGTTGGGATTTGGCTGCATAACTTTGTTTTAGGGCGACTGCCCTGCTGCGTAACATCGTTGCTGCTCCATAACATCAAACATCGACCCACGGCGTAACGCGCTTGCTGCTTGGATGCCCGAGGCATAGACTGTACAAAAAAACAGTCATAACAAGCCATGAAAACCGCCACTGCGCCGTTACCACCGCTGCGTTCGGTCAAGGTTCTGGACCAGTTGCGTGAGCGCATACGCTACTTGCATTACAGCTTACGAACCGAACAGGCTTATGTCCACTGGGTTCGTGCCTTCATCCGTTTCCACGGTGTGCGTCACCCGGCAACCTTGGGCAGCAGCGAAGTCGAGGCATTTCTGTCCTGGCTGGCGAACGAGCGCAAGGTTTCGGTCTCCACGCATCGTCAGGCATTGGCGGCCTTGCTGTTCTTCTACGGCAAGGTGCTGTGCACGGATCTGCCCTGGCTTCAGGAGATCGGAAGACCTCGGCCGTCGCGGCGCTTGCCGGTGGTGCTGACCCCGGATGAAGTGGTTCGCATCCTCGGTTTTCTGGAAGGCGAGCATCGTTTGTTCGCCCAGCTTCTGTATGGAACGGGCATGCGGATCAGTGAGGGTTTGCAACTGCGGGTCAAGGATCTGGATTTCGATCACGGCACGATCATCGTGCGGGAGGGCAAGGGCTCCAAGGATCGGGCCTTGATGTTACCCGAGAGCTTGGCACCCAGCCTGCGCGAGCAGCTGTCGCGTGCACGGGCATGGTGGCTGAAGGACCAGGCCGAGGGCCGCAGCGGCGTTGCGCTTCCCGACGCCCTTGAGCGGAAGTATCCGCGCGCCGGGCATTCCTGGCCGTGGTTCTGGGTTTTTGCGCAGCACACGCATTCGACCGATCCACGGAGCGGTGTCGTGCGTCGCCATCACATGTATGACCAGACCTTTCAGCGCGCCTTCAAACGTGCCGTAGAACAAGCAGGCATCACGAAGCCCGCCACACCGCACACCCTCCGCCACTCGTTCGCGACGGCCTTGCTCCGCAGCGGTTACGACATTCGAACCGTGCAGGATCTGCTCGGCCATTCCGACGTCTCTACGACGATGATTTACACGCATGTGCTGAAAGTTGGCGGTGCCGGAGTGCGCTCACCGCTTGATGCGCTGCCGCCCCTCACTAGTGAGAGGTAGGGCAGCGCAAGTCAATCCTGGCGGATTCACTACCCCTGCGCGAAGGCCATCGGTGCCGCATCGAACGGCCGGTTGCGGAAAGTCCTCCCTGCGTCCGCTGATGGCCGGCAGCAGCCCGTCGTTGCCTGATGGATCCAACCCCTCCGCTGCTATAGTGCAGTCGGCTTCTGACGTTCAGTGCAGCCGTCTTCTGAAAACGACAACCTTTTTCAGCTATTCCCCACCCATTTCAGGTCAATAAGGTCTCTTTGAGGCTTTTGACCAGGGGTGTCAGTGTACCTTGATCTATTGACCCCAAACCAGTGATGGGAATACGCGACGGGCCGTTTTGTGACAGACGTCCCGTCGTGAGGTCGCAGCCGAACGCATCGCTACGAATTGATTTGAAAGGATTTAACGGTCGGTAGTACCGAGTTCAGGCATGGGGTGACGAAGGGTCAGCACCGCTGCCTAGCTTGTTGGTCAAGGGGGAGGGGCGAGGGCGGGAGCGTGCTGGCGTCGTTACCACCGTTGTTGCCATCGGCGGTGAGGCTGATGATGCCTCGCCCGCCTCTGGCTCGGGATAGAACTCCTCCAGCAGAGACGGCACCTCTTCATCCATCTCTTCGAACTGGCCGTTGCGCAGCAGCTCGCGGGCCGTGTGCTCCATCTGCTCGATATCAAGCCCTGCCTCATGATCACGTAGTGCCGCCTCCTTCGCTTGTCCGACAACCTCGGTCAGGGTCAGCTCATCGCGCAGGGTCAGGTCCACGTAGTAGACCGGGGTACGGTAGGACTGGGTGGTGCTCTTGGCCCGCAGCCGCAACGTGAGCGGCAGATAGCGGGTCAGGCCGCCGCTGACCGCTTCCAGGTACTTGAGTCGTGCCGCCAGGGTACGCACCGAGTTGTAGCCGGTGGTGCGAAAGATAAAGCTGCCCAGCTCATCCCCCTGTCCCTCCACAAACAGGTTCAGTCGCCCATACAGCTTGCAGCCCTGTTGCTGGCCGTAAGGACAGCGTTCCGGGCCGGGGCAGCTGACCTCTTCCATCCCCTGTGCGCCGACGCGTCTCGCCACTTCCCCGTTGCCGACACAGAGCGGCCTGCCTGTTTGCCGGTCGAAGGCGCTGTACTCTGCTCGCAGGTTCAGGTCGCTGTCGTTGAACAACACCCGTACCGGGATTGCACGGATCTTGGCGTGCTCATGTCCCTGAGCAAACTGTTGGTGTAAGGGATGGAGCAGCCATCCTCCTTTCTGTTGAACCTGAGTGGTGAGGGTGAAGCTGTCGTCCTTCTCCGGCACCCATTTATCGTTTTTCTGCACCAGCTTGCCGATGCAGATCCGCCCGATCACGGGTGGGGTAATTGCCAGTCCTTTGATCATGATGTTTGCCTCTGGGATTGAATGGTGAAGCGGCGAACGCCGGGTACCGGTTTGACGTAATGGCTGAGCAGATCGGGGTGATCCTGCCCAAGCCGCTCCAGATCCGGTGCCAGCCTATCTTTGCTGCGTTTCCAGGTGATCTTGCCGTTCGCGAACAGCCCGGCGGTGGCTTCACCCAGGGTGGCTTGCAGCCGCTGCTTGATCAGGGACTCCTGTTGCTCGACCACTTCCTTTTGTTCCCGCAGTTGCAGCAGTTGCCCAAACAACTGGTTGAACTCGGAGGAGTCGGAGAGATCGACCGTCTGGCCGTCGTCGCGGGGGAACAGCCAGCCCAGCGCGGCGGCGGCATCGCTGGAGCCGTCGGGCTCGGGTTGCCAGTCTTGCCGCACCTGTTGCCAGAAGTGCGCTTCCCGCCGGATGAGATCGCCGATCTTCTCCTCGTCGCGCTCAATGCGGTAGATCCGAAAATCCTGACCGCCGATGAGCACCGCCACCTCGGCCCAGGCATGGCCGGTGACGGCGAGTTGATGCAGTACCTGACACTGGTAAGCCACCGGCACGCCCTCCTCCCACTGGGGGGCGCTGTGATAGCTGGCGGTCTTGATCTCCAGAATGCCGGGACCATCGGGGTGACCCACCACCTCGCGGTCGAGGTTGGCGAGCATGAAGGTGTGCTCGGGATGCTGGAGTACCGCATTGACCCGGCGCACCTTGTAGCCGGTGCGTTTGGTGTAGACCTGTGCTAATACCGGCTCCAGCTCGACACCCCACAGCACTGCCTCTTTCTGGGAGATATCCTCCGGCGCCTTGCGGGCAGTTTTCTCCAGCCACAGGCTGAGCGGGCATTTGTAGGGGGAGAGGCCGACCGCCACGGCGGCATCGGAAGAGCCGATCCCCAGCTGGCGGATATCCAGCCATTGCTCGCGGGTCAGTTCAGTGGTAGAGGCCAGTCGCAGGGCTTGGCCATATTTGGTTTTTGCTTTCATAGAGGCTCCTTGTTGACGGCATAAGTCCCCCCGCCCGGCCTAATGGCCGGGTTGGTATGTCGGGATATAAAGAGGGAGGTAAGTTATTGCAGCAGGGTGAGCGCCTGATTGAGGGCCTGAGATTTGAGTTGGGCACCTTGGCCGAACCAAGCAGAATCGAGGCGATAATCCTGACTACGGGCACGGCGATGGTGATCCACGTATTCGGTGACCGCATTGACCAGTCCCCAGGCGGAATTGCGGGAGCTGGCGAGTTCCGAGCCCATGCCCGCGCCCTGGTAGAGTTCGTGCAGGCGCTGCACCGGGCGGGTGAGCACGATGTTGTCACCATCCAGCGGTTGGGCCAGCAGATCGCTGAAGAAGCGCAACGCCTCTTCAGGAGCGACCGGACGCTGGGTCAAGGCTTTGGTTTGCGCCTTGAACTCGTCCCAGTGGGAAAGCCCTAGCCCCAGCGCCTCTTTCACCGCAGCAGCATCGAACTGAGTGGAATGGGGGACCTTGATAGCGCCGGTGCTATCCCGCAGCGCCATTTGGAGGGTGTTGTTGCAGACCACCCGCAGGGAGGTGAACTGTGCAGTGGTACAGAGGGTGCCATCGCAACTGGTGGCCAGCAGTAGGTAGGATTTGACCACATCCCCACCCTTGAGACGCATGTCCTGACCTGTTTTGGCCAAGGCCCACAGCTTGCGGCCGCCCTTGAGTGAACCGGCGGTCTCCAGCTCGAAGCCGCCAGCCTCGACCAAATCCTGATAGAAATGCAGCACCTCGTGCGGCTGTACCACCTTGTAGCGCTGGGAGACCACCGAGAGCGGCTCTAGCGTATCGGAGCGGTAGAGCACCTTGCTGTCGGTATAGGGCCTGATATGCAGCGCATCGGAGGCGACGTTAAACATCACCTCGCTCTGCTCGATGGTCCACTCCATCCCGGCAGCTTGCAGCCAGATATCCAGCGATTGCTCTGGGGGCAGGATATTGCCGAGGCCGTGCCAGGGTGTTTGGCCGATGTAGGCCATGGTGTCGATTAAATGTGCCATAGAAGATCTCCAATGAAAAAGGGACTGCGTTGCGCAGTCCCTTGGGGTGGTTCATGGAGATAACATATATCTGTGTTTGCTTGTAATCGATGTAGTCATGCTTTAACCACAACTGCATCCGAAATTACGTTGCCTATCATGAAACGATTTGCTTTTCAGCTTGGTCATGTAATGGACTCTGTTCATGAAGTCGTCAGGATAAATACCCTTTTCAATCTCCTGTTTCAGTAGCGTGTATTTTCCCTTGGGCGGATATTGGACCAAGTGCAGCCCTTCTTCAGGGGGCAGACTTAATGCGCTGCACCACGCGGTCGTTATCATGCTTCTGAGTGTGCAGTCCTCAATGTCGTAATCCCCTAGATGAAAGAATGCATCTTTGTTAAAAAATAGAAGCACGTGGAAATGGCGCTTACCGCTTTGGCTAAATTCACGTACCCACGTATATCGGAGCGTATTGGGATAAACCCGCTTCCCTGATAGTGCTGTCCGCTGTTGGTGAGCAGTTAGTTTCGCATTAAGAGAGTTGATAAAACGGTTCATTACACCTCCGTTGTGATTATGGAAGCATGTCACCATATCGCCATGGTCGATAATGGCAGGGTCATGTAAGTCGACTCGCAGCGCTAATGTTCTCGGATGTGTTCTTAATGCCATGCGGATGGTGAAAATGATCCGTTCGTAGTAACTGGTGATATGGTCGCCATAGATCGTTTGATAGAGGTTCATGCCATCATTTCCAGTGTTATTGATGCGAGCGTACCCCTCCCCCTAATAGGGGAGGATACGCAGGTTGTATGCATTACAGATCCGTCATGTGTAGCAGTGGCCTCCTAGAGGAGGTACCAGTCTGGAATGGATTACATTAATACCCGTTCTTTCGTGAGCATGCGGCTCGCTGTCCATAGCCATTGGCTAGGGGTAATGGCATAGTGCAAGTCATGCGTTGCTTTATAAGCAGCAACTACGATGCTCATGTGATACGTGTTTAATGATCCTGTTGCCAGGGGTGTGTCAGGTATGACAAGAAGATCTGTTGGTTTACTTATAATAACTATCCAACACGTTAAACGACCTGAGAGCCAGATGTAACACAGGGGGATAGACCAATATTACTCAATAGTTATTTGTTGAATTTTCAATAATACATCTAGACCAATATCGCTTAACGGTGGATAGACTGATACCCAGTGCGGTAGCGGTATTAGCTTGAGTCATACCCGATAGCCTGCATCGCTGGATAGCCTCAGCAAAGCAACTGCCCTCAGGCCTGCCTGGCCTGGATTGGTACGTCATGCTCATCGGCCTATGATACCCCCTCTATGAACACTCGGTTGAGAGCGATGCTACTGATAACGCAGATACCAAGCTGGTTATGCAAAAAGTTCGATCTGCTTACAAAAGGTGTCATTAACCCCCCATTTCGCTTGTAATTTGAGCAGTTGCTTATCCATGCCTGCATCCTCATGTTTTGACCTCCTGCCCGAAGAGGTTGATGATGATGGCCCTATCCATCGTCTGCTTCTGTTTTTTTACGTCAGCAGACTTTATTACAGGCGTCATAATCACCATCTCACCCACGTAATAGATAGGGACCCAACACACGCTGGGAGCAGATAACGTCATCTGGTGTTTCTTCAATGCAGCCCTGGTGCCATGATGGATGACATCAAACGTGGGTAGTGCTTGTGAATGGGCAAAGTCAAAGAAATAACCATCACACTCAGATTGCTTTATAAATATCGTGTTTGAGAATCCACCGGCTTTCTTCAGATGGTGAGACACGCGCCTATCGGTATAGATAAAAATGGCCTTCTCAATTGGCATCGTGCTGATGATGCTATCAAGCACTTCCTTGATGCGGGTAATTTCATCCTTCCCCATGTTAGATTTAGCCTGCTTATGTTCATGAATCCGGTAATCAACACAATCCACATTGTGTCTTATTGCTGTTTTCCATAGTCGATGGAAATGCTCTTCAACACTGATGGTGAGTTGTTCTCTTGGCAACAAGCAATCTTGCTGTTTGAGCATCTGAGTTAATTCAAATTCGACATTGTATGCAGCATTAAAATGGGCGTTAATCCGCCCCAGCATTGGCGATAAAAGGTTTAGCAGGTTTGAAATAACCGCAGAGCGAGAGAGTTGTTTTGCTCGGCAATAGTTATCTATCTCGCAGATAGTTGAGTCTCTATCTGCTTGAAACGTGATACGTTTAGGCATACACCATCCTTTGGGTTTTATGATTTCATTTATTCAGAAATAGCTAGCATGGTTTCAATGCTCAGAAAGAGTTCATTGTCGCGTTAATAACCACTCATCGAGCTCAGACTCAAACCAGCCTACCGATTTTTTCCCCAAAGGCTTGGGGCGGGGGAAGCTTGGGTCGTATCGGGGCGATTTGGGGTTAAGCCAGTCATAGAAGGTTGAACGTGACATCCCCATTTTTTGCTCGACTGCAGGCATCCGTAACACCTTGATACTGGGTTGTATGGCCATGGTTTGCGTTCCTCTGGTTTGGTTGACTTTCGATGAGGAGAAGATAACGTTTGTCGCTGGCATCAGAAATACGTGTGCTAACCAACAAATTTTACGTACGCTAAGTGGATGATTTATGTCGCTATTTTCATTTGAAGAACTTGAAGCCGAGTACAAAGAACGTGTAGGGAACCTGCGGACCATCTGCACTAGCGCAGCGTGGCCACAGCGTAAGGCGTGGTTGGAGTCAACGGACCTGTTGTTGACGCGTTACTCTATGGAGGAGTTAACAATCAAATTGCTGCCATACATTCGTCCAATGGGGGCTGGCGATGTCGAAACAATTAAACTCGTAGAATTATCACGTGAATTTTGTCGCAATAAATTGGACTTCCCTTCTAGGATTTCGGAATACAGTAATATCATCGCGCTTTATTACCGGCTGAGCGAAGCATTTAAAGAGGATGCACCTGAAGAGGCTGCGCAAGCGCTCTTGGGGGCAATACGCGTGCTGATGAAATTAATTGGAGTATTGGAGGCGATCGAGATTGCCCATATCCAGGGCAATTTGGAAAAAAAGAAAATGACGGCGAGAGGGAATGGTGGGAGAGTAAAAAGCGAGCGCTATGACAGCGTGAAGCAAGAGATCATCAGGCTTTTTCAACATAAAGGCGCTGGACAGTATGCTGCGAAACAAGCTGCAGCGGAGGACATATTGGAAGATGCTTGGCAATTCAGTCATCGTTTGACAGAAGAAATTAATGCAGAGAATAAGAAGCTGCCAACCAGCAAACAGACCCGAAAGGCACCTGGATTGGTCAGGGAAAATCTCATCAGGCAGATGTTGGATTGGTCTCGTAAGGACGCTGCGGTATCGGAGGCGTTCAATCGCGTCATCAAACCTAGGTAAGGTCTGGCCAAGCGCCATGGTGGCGTGTCTACCCGTCTGAGCGGGGTAGGTTCCGTCGGTGGCACCTGTTTACGGGGTGAAGGGAAGGCCCACTCCCTAGGCCCCGCACTTTTTCCAGTACAGTAATAGATTGAAGAGATCACGGAACGCGCTAAACAACTAGGATCTTCATCCTATCGGAATGGTCCAGATGGCAGCATCTATGTCGAATTCTTCCCTGCACATGCTTCTCGCTTCATCACCAAACGGCAGGCCGTCAAGATCACAAAGGAGAGCAATGCACAGCTGACATCGAAACATTACGTGCTCTGAGGTGTTTTTGTGTAAACGCCAGAATATCTGGCAAAAACTACTGTTGCTCTTCTACCCCACTTGAAGATGCAATACATTGTCTCCCTGCTGCAATGAGGGCCTCAAAATTCCGCCCCACAATTCCAAAGCCACTTTTTGCTCCGGCAACCGAGCTGTATGAACATAGTGGGCCATAACTCCAGGCAGAGCATGACCTAATATTTGCTCCACAACATGAGGAGGGATCCCAGCCTCATTTACTCTGGTCGCTAAACTCCGTCTCAAATCGTGCCAAGTCCAGGGTGTGCTATGCCCAATCCGTTTCCAAATGCCCCTCCCCCACTGACTCACCGCTTCTGGTCGCTTGAGCTCCCCTAACAGGTATGAGGATTCCTGCACAACAGTTGCTTTCAGCAAAGCTTCAATTGTCGGCCGAATAAAATCAGGTATTGGCCGCACGATTTTATTACCATTTTTTGAGTGGGATGCTGGCACTGTCCATGTACCTTCGACTAGATTCCATTCTTCTGGAGCAGATAGCCTAACTTCTTGGGTTCTGGCTCCGAATGACAGTAGAATTTTGGCCAAGTTTCCGTAGTAGCAATATGGGCCTAGCTTGTCAGCCCAATCCCATAGCTTTCGCAGTTCTTCCAGCGTCAGAACCCTATCTCGCTTGCTCGCCTTTTGCCCAACATCAGAAACAGTCAAGTCATCCAACGCATTGCTCACTGCAAACTGTCTAACTCGGCAAAACTTCAGAGCATGCTTACAGTTTTGGAAGCAATAGCCGCTAGCTACAGGTGCAAACTTAGAGTACTCGTCAAAGACGCTCAGCCAGTGCCGAGTATTGCAATCTGACAGCGGAAGATCCCCGATTCGGGGATAGACCCATTTCGCAAATTGCTGGCGATGCTTCTCACTGTTTGACCTTTTCTTATCGGCGTGATGGGAGAGCCAATACTCGAGCGCATCCTTAACAGTGACCGGCTTAAGCCTTTCATCTTTTCCGAGCCGCGTCATCAAGGCTGGATCCTTACCCTCTTCCAGCCAAGCCCGACATTGCGCCGCCTTTTTCCTTGCCTCTGAAAGCGACAAGCCCCCCTCCTGGCCGGTATAAGAACCTAGAGTCAGATTCTTTGCCTTACCTAATATTCGATAGCGGTAAACGAAACTGACTTTTCCACTATTCCTCCACAGAACCGACAGCCCATCTCTGTCAGCAACTTTTCTAGGCGTGGCATCATCATGACCACGTAACATTGCTTTGAGTTTTGAATCTGAAACAGCCATATTTGAACCCACACATGAACCCACATTCGCTTCAGTCCCCTTAAGATGACCTTAGACGATAACGGAAGTTACATCGATATATATCAACAAGATAGCATGTGACTTCGGACGAAATAAAACTCTATCGGAGTAAACGTATGATAATACGGCATGAACTGATTGCTAGCCGCGAGCCGCAACGGCGGCTCAAGGCAGATGCGAAAGGCGCCAGGTAGCAATACCTGGCGCCTTTCCTTTATGATCTCCCCTCCATTTCACCATGACGACCCCGATGAACCGCACTCCCCTGCTGCTGATGGTACTGGTTACCTTGCTGGCCGCCGCTGGCTGGCTCTTCTCGAAAGAGACGATCCGCGAGCTCCCCCCTGCCGCCTTTATTGGCAGCCGTTTCCTGCTGGCCGCCCTGTTGCTGCTGCCGCTCGCCTGGCTGCGTGAGTCTTCCCCCAGTCGGGCACAGTTGCTGCGTGCTGCTGGCAGCGGGTTACTACTCGCCAGTTGCCTGCTGCTGTGGGTGACCGCCATCAGCCAAAGCGATGCACTGGGCAGCGGCGCCTTTATCATGAGCGTTGCCACCCTGATGGCTCCTCTTGTCGCCTGGGCAGCCTTCCAGGCCAAACCTGGTCGCCACTACTGGCTTACTCTGCCTGTTGCTATCGCGGGCCTGCTGCTGCTCTCCAGCAGCACCCACTGGGGAACCTCCCTCTCTCTCTTCTGGTTTCTGGCCGCCGCCGCAGCGCAGGGTACCCAGCTGGCCGTCCATCGCCACATTGCCCAATCCATTCCCCCCACCTGGCTCACTTGCGTGCAGCTCGCGGTCACCGGCCTGCTCGGCACCCTGCTCTCTCTGCTGACCGAACAGTGGCCCGAGGGCGGGGTCAGCCACGGTATCTGGGGCTGGTTTGCAGCAAGCGTGTTGATCGCCACCACTCTGCGCTACTGGCTGCTCACCCACGCATTGAGCAAAATGACCACCGCCCACGCCGCCCTGATGATGCTGCTGGAACCGGTCTGGACCCTTCTCTTGAGCACCCTCTTTTATAGCGAACCCCTCGGCGGCGCCAAACTGGCCGGTGCCGGACTGGTACTCGGCGCCCTGGTGATCTACCAGCTCCCCCTGCTGCTGCGGAGTCGCACGCTGAAACCGGTTCGCTAAGCGACCACTGCAAACACCGCAGAGCGGGTGAACAAAACCAAAACAAAAAGGGGCCTGCAGTTGCAGGCCCCTTTTGTTGCATTGCCACGGCACGGCGGATCACTCCAGCCTGGCAACCATCCAATGATCCTAGCGCGCCACATTAATTGTCAATCAATCACCACGGCGGCGATATCAGGCCATTTTTTCATCATGTAACGATAAAGCTGCGGATTATCTTTAAGATGCGCTCCTGCGACTGGCGGTGCATTTTTCTCCTGGTATTAGGGGTTTACCATCAGCGGCAACATGTTCAACACCACGCAAAGCAAACTTTTTACCATTTCTGTAAGCAAAATATTTCACATCACCGGGATCGAGCTCACCGCGACAGGCCATTGAATAAGAGAGCAGTAGATAATAATCCCCCTTGCCGGTGAGTTCGATGACCTCAAATCCGGCTGGGTTGATATTGATGAACATATCGAGGTTGCAGTTGATCTGCACTGTCATACAGGACCCACTCCGGCTCACCCAATCCGGTAATAGCCAGAGAGCGGCTATCTTCCTCCGTTGCCGGGATCTCATCGACCGACAGAGTGACCTCATGTTTGCCCTTGCTAAAGGTCGCCTCACCGAAGATCCGCATCTTCACCCAGGTGGTATTGGGATCATCCGGATAGTCGTCCTCGGCAGCCTAGGCGATGACATAGAGGAAGTCGTTGGTGCCTTTGAGAAACTAGACATTGCTCTTGTCCATGGTCAATCTTCCAGAAAGTAATCCGAATCCAGGGTCTTGATGGTGAGGGTCTGGCGCGTGGTGACGCCGACGCCGTATTCGATCATCAGGGCGGCAAGACGGGCACCATCGATCAGCACGATGCGCTTCTCAATCAGCCCGACATACTCCTGCGCCTCGCGGCTAAAGCTGGAGGTGGTGATAAAGACCCCCTTGCGGGCCTTGTGCAGATCCAGCGCACCGGCAAAGGACTGGATCTCGGGACGCCCGACGGTTTTGTCGGTGTAGCGCTTGGCCTGCAGGTAGATGGAGTCGAGCCCCAACCTGTCTTCCTTGATGATGCCATCGATCCCGCCATCGCTGCTGTAGCGGGTGGTGCGGGCGGCATCCTGCTGGCTGCCGCCATAGCCCATGGCCACCATCAGATCGACCACCAGCTGTTCGAAGAAGCGCGGAGAAAGACCAAGGATTTCGGTAAGCAGGTCATCGGCAAGGGACTGATTGATGGCAGCCAGCGCCAGCTCAATCTGCTCTTGAGGGGTGCTGGCCTGCTCGGGTGCTGATATGTCTGTCGAGGTCCCTACGGCTTGTTGCGTATTTCCCGCGCTCTCGTTGGAGGCCAGGGTAAACGCCACGAACTCATTGAATTGGGCCAGATAGTGGTTGTCGATAGACAGTCCCGACACTAGCGCCGCCTTACCCCGTTCGGTGATAAGGCAGATGCCACGCTTGGGTTGTTCGATTAATCCCGCCTTGACCAGATAGGTCTTGGCCCAGCCGACCCGGCTACGCAACGTAGTTTGGCGGCCACTTGGCAAGGTGTCGGCCAACTGTTCCGGGGTAAAACCGTAATGCTGGCAAACCAGCTCGAATACCTCTCGCAGAGGACGGGCGACACCATCGGCCAAGACCTTGAGCACGGCAGGCATCATGGCTTCATAGCTAGGCAGGGTTTCTTTCATCAGGCAACCAGATCGAGATAAAACAGGGGCTTATCTTGCTACAGCGGCCTGCTTGGGACCATGTTCTCGGCTCGACCCTGTGCGCCGGATCCCTTCTCGAACGCCCCGTGGCAACCAGTTAGCGACCGGAAAGAGCGAGCCTGATCCCGAGCCCGACAAACAGGGTGCCAATGCCCCGGTTGAGCCAGCGGCCAAGACGCTGTGACAACCGTACCCTGTGGCTGGCATAGACGGTGGTAAAGACCAGCAAGTGACACCAGATGATGCCACCCAGATTGAAGATGCAGCCGAGCAGGATAAAGGCGAACGCCTTGTCGGGGGCATCCGGCGCGATGAACTGGGGCACAAAGGCGAGGAAAAAGAGCGCCACCTTGGGGTTGAGCACATTGGTCAGCACCCCTTGCCGGTAAATCTGGCCATAGGATAGTGCAGGCAGAGTGGCCCCTCTCTCCATGGAACCCGTTGCTTGCTGGCGCAGCAGGGAGAACCCCAGATAGATGAGGTAGATGGCGCCAGCCAGCTTGATGAGGGCAAACAGCTCGGCCGAGGCACTGAGCAGGGCCGACAGACCGAGGGCCGCCGCCAGCACATGCACCATGACACCGGTGCCGATGCCCAACGTTGCGACCGAACCGGCACGCCACCCTTGCGAGCCACTGCGCAGCATGACCAGCAGGGAGTCGGGTCCCGGCATGATATTGAGCAGCAACCCCGAGACCATAAACAGTGCAAGATCATGAATACCGAACATCATCCCTCCCCTCGTAAAGAAAAACCAAACAAAAAGGGCTCCGCAGAGCCCTCTTTCCTTTCACTCTGCGGCAGCTGACGCATCATCAGCTGTCCCGCCAGCCATCAGGGCCGCAGCGCCTTGTCCGCCCGGGAGATACCGCAGACGCCGGAGCGCACCACTTCGATGATCTCGTTGGTCTGGGCGGCAGTCTTGATAAAGGCATCCAGCTTCTCGCTGGTGCCCACCAGCTGTACCGTGTACTGCTCGGGGGTGACGTCGACGATCTGGCCACGGAAGATATCCGCCAGCCGTTTCAGCTCGTCACGGGCGCCACCGGCGGCGCGCGCCTTGACCAGCGCGATCTCCCGTTCGATATGCTCCCCTTCGCTTAGATCACACACCTTGAGCACATCCACCAGCTTGTGAAGTTGCTTCTGGATCTGCTCCAGCACCCGCTCGTCACCCATGGTGACTATGGTCATGCGTGACAGGGTGGGATCCTCGGTCGGCGCTACCGTCAGGGTCTCGATGTTGTAGCCGCGCTGGGAAAAGAGGCCCACCACGCGACTCAGGGCGCCGGATTCGTTCTCCAGCAGAACGGAAATTATATGTCGCATCAGCCTCTCCCCATCTTGCTCAACCATGGAGCGAAACCGTTCTCCACCAGAACAACTGAAATGATGTATCTCATCAGGTTCTCTCCGTTTTGCTCAGCCACATCTCGTCCATGGCACCAAACTTGATCTGCATCGGATAGACATGCTCATCCGGGTCGACCGAGATATCCATAAACACCAGCCGATCCTTCATGGCGAAGGCCTTCTCCATGGCGCTCTCCAGCTCGGCCGGATCGCTCACCGCGATACCGATGTGGCCGTAGGCTTCCGCCAGTTTGACGAAGTCCGGCAGGGACTCCATGTAGGAGTGGCTGTGACGGCCGCCGTAGAACATCTTCTGCCACTGCTTGACCATGCCCAGCGCACGGTTGTTGATGGAGATGATCTTGATGGGCACCCCGTACTGCATGCAGGTCGAGAGCTCCTGAATGTTCATCTGCACCGAGCCGTCGCCGGTGACGCAGCAAACCACCGCATCCGGGTTGGCAAACTGGGCCCCCATGGCGGCCGGAATGCCGAAGCCCATGGTGCCGAGGCCGCCGGAGTTGATCCACTGGCGCGGCTTGGCGAACGGGTAGTAGAGGGCGGCAAACATCTGGTGCTGACCGACGTCGGAGGCCACGAATGCCTCCCCCTTGGTCACCTTGTAGAGGGTCTCGATCACCTGTTGCGGCTTGATCTGGGTGGCCGATTTTTCGTAGGCCAGACAGTGACGGGAGCGCCACTGGTTGATCTGGCTCCACCAGTCCGCCAGCGCCTGCTTGTCGTTATCGAAGCCACACTCGCGGATCACTTCCAGCATCTGCTCCAGCACGGTTTCCACCGAGCCGACGATGGGCACATGGGCCTGTACCGTCTTGGAGATGGAGGTGGGGTCGATGTCGATATGGACCACTGTGGCATTGGGGCAGAACTTGGCCACGTTGTTGGTGACGCGGTCATCGAAGCGGGCACCCACGGCGAAGATGAGATCCGCGTTGTGCATGCTCTTGTTGGCTTCGAAGGTGCCGTGCATCCCCAGCATGCCGATAAATTGCGGATGGACGCCAGAGAAGGCCCCCAGCCCCATCAGGGTGGTGGTTACCGGCAGGTTAAGCAGCTCCGCCAGCTTGGTCACCAGATGGTCCGCATTGGCGTTGATGGCGCCACCGCCCACGTACATCACCGGGCGCTGGGCATCCACCAGCAGCTTGGCTGCCCGTTTGATCTGGCCCTTGTGGCCGGATTTGGTCGGGTTGTAGGAGCGCAGGGAGACCGTCTCGGGATACTGGTAGGGGAATTTCTCTTTCGGATTCTGCACATCTTTGGGCAGATCCACCACCACCGGCCCCGGGCGGCCGCTGGCGGCAATGTAGTAGGCCTTCTTGATGGCCTCGGGAATATCGCTCGCCTTCTTGCACAGGAAGCTGTGCTTCACCACCGGGCGGGAGATACCGATCATGTCGGTCTCCTGAAACGCATCCTCACCGATCATGCTGGTCGGCACCTGGCCGGAGAGGATCACCAGCGGAATGGAATCCATATAGGCGGTGGCAATACCGGTAATGCAGTTGGTCGCTCCCGGGCCTGACGTTACCAGCACAGTCCCCACCTTGCCGGTGGAGCGGGCGTAGCCGTCAGCCATGTGAACCGCGGCTTGCTCGTGCCGCACCAAGACATGCTCCATCTTGCCGTTTTCGAAGAGAGCGTCATAGATGTCGAGCACTGAGCCACCAGGGTAGCCGAAGACGTGCTCAACTCCCTGATCTTCCAGCGCTCTAACCACCATCTGGGCGCCTGATAACATCTCCATGATAAAGCCCTCCAGGCTTTGCTCCGTTTAGCGAATCCCGCCGACGATGCCGAGCTTCCCGGCATGGCCCGATCCGTTTCTTGTTGTTATCTGAATGCAGATCGGCCCAATTCAGCCTCGTCGACAGGTGAAAAAAAGGATTTTTCCATCATTCACCCGAAAATCGGGTGAAAAACCAACTTAACCCGCCAATGAACGGTTGTCCACGGCTTTGTCTGACCAGAACAGTCATAGATTTCAACCGGCTATTAACATTCAATGACTTGCCGCAGAGACCATGAGACAAACGGGAAGGAAGCCGGGGAATAGCCAGCGGATCATTCCGCTGAGGGGAAACACAGCCACAAAAAAGCCCACCGCTCAGCGGTGGGCTTGATGCCGAATGATGACTCAGTTGTCCTGATCCGGCTCCGCCAGCCAGATCTGCTGATCCGGATCGGTCTCTTCACTGACCGAAATGCTGACCCCCATGTCCAGCAATTCGTGCAGGGTCAGATTGTCCGCCAGCGTCATGGTTTCGCCATTCTCATTGGTAAAGCGCATTTGCTCCGTCCTCTCCTTGGTGGGATCGCCTTTCAGTCTAGTCAACAACGCTCACTTGCGATAACCAGCAACTGGATAAACAGTCGCCCCCATCCAGCTCGCTCAGGCGATCGCTCACCTCTTCCGGAAACAGGGTCCGCGCCCAGAGCCGCCGCGATAGAGAAGCCACGCTCTCATCAGCGCCCGTCGCCAGCCAGCGGGCCAGCTCCCCCGCCACATCTGGGTAGCAGACCGCCCCCGGCGAGGCGCTGTCGAGCCAGGTGCGCACCAGATTGGCATCGAGCACATCCATCAAGGTCGCCAGCCCCATCATCTCCAAAGTCTTGCCATTGGTCAGCTGCTCGAACTGGCCGCCGAGGGGTTTGACCAGCAGCTTCTTGCCGAGGGTGAGCGCCTCGGAAGCCAGCTCGAAACCCGCATTGGATATAACGCCGCGACAACCGGCCAGCACGGCGATAAACCCGTGCCGCGACGGCGGCTCGAAGCGCAGGTTGCGCCATTGGCTCGGGGTGCGGATGGCGGGGTGAAAGCAGACGAAACGCTGCTGGCCAAAACGCGACAACAGGGCGGCGATCGCCTCGGTCTGCTCGAACGGCAGATAGACCAGGATCTCGCCGTTATCCGGCATCACACGAACAGGATCGATCACCGGTGGCAAAATCGGCTGACCGAAGTGAAACCAGTGCAGCCCGAGCGGCTGATCCACAGGAGCAAAGTGGCGCATCAGCTGACGGCTGACCCCATCTTCCCCCCAGCGCGGGATGGGCCAGTTGAAGCTGGCCTGATGACTGATGGTGAGGCTCGGCTTGCCATAGCGGCGGGCGGCGTGGGCGGTCAGCGGCTCAAAATCGCTCACCACCAGATCGTATTCGCTGCAATCGAGAGACCGCAGATCCCGCCAGAAGGTGAGCGGCGAGGCGGCTTGCAGGGTGCGCCACGGAGAAACTCGCCCCTCGTGACTGACAAATGTGAGGCCGGAAAAGGCGCGATAGGCGCCAAACTCCTCCATGTCGAAGTAGCGCTCGGCGGGGCGGCCGCTAAAGAGATAATCCACCTCGACCCCGGCTGTGCGCAGCGCCCGCGCCAAGGTGCGACTGCGACTGATATGACCGTTGCCGGTGCCTTGCACCCCAAACAGTATCCTCATGAGTGGCTCCAGCCGAGCGCCAGCACGGCGCAACCGCCACCCAGCAGGGCACCGGCTACCAGATCGCTCAGGTAATGCACTCCAAGCAGCAACCGGGATGCCCCCACCAGCGCCGCCCAGCCAAACAGCAGGGGCGCCCAGAGCGGAAAGCCGGTGGCCAGTATGGTGGCCATCAGAAAAGCGGCGGCGGTGTGGCCGGAGGGGAGGCTATAACGATCGGAGGGGGTGATAAAGACCGGCAAGCCGACCGGCCGTTGCCGTTTCAGGCTGTTTTTCAGCAGCAGATAGAGGGGCAATTCGATGGCGAAGGCAAGCAGCGCCAGTCGCACCAGTTCCCGCTCTGCTTCCCCCTGCCACCAGAGCAGGGCGGCCAGCACGGCGTAAAGCGGGCCATCACCGGTGCGGGAAACAAGACGACTCACCCTCGCCTGCTGCCGGTTGTAACCGTGCAGCAGGCAGACCCGGCACACCTGCAGGTCCCATTGCTGGATCTTGTTCATATCCCCTCCTTCCCTGAATGCTGCTTGCAGAGTAGGAAAGCGGGATGACGTTACGTTGAACGAGGGATAACAGATTTATGAAAAAAGGGCCGAATGGCCCTTTTTTCATCTCGATGTTGCGGCAAAATCAGTGGCTGCCGCGCAAGCCGGTCTCCATCAGACGGCAGTTGTGGTCCGCCAGACGGGCCATGAAGTGCTCATCCACTTTCAGGCCAAACACCTGCTCGTAGAGATCTTTCATCACGAATGGCTGCCACATCATGCTGAGGAAGGAGATCTTCAGCATGTCGGGATCCAGGTTGTCACCCAGCTCGCCGTTGGACTTCATGGTTTCCAGCAGGGCATCGAACTGCGGCAGCTGGCGCTCCAGCAGGCGGTTCAGCACGAAATCCCGGCCCGGGCTCTTTTCGGTCGACAATGCGCTGGCGATGGCCGAGGTCAGCTCGCTGTTGGGCGACATCACCTGATAGTAGGTGTTGAGCAGCTCGTTGAGGCTATGCTTGCTGTGTTCATCTTGCCAGGCATGGTCGAGGGGCTCGGCAACATCGCCCAGCACCGCTTTGTAAAGACCCTCTTTACTGCCGAAGTAGTAGTGGATCATTGCCAAATTGGAGCCAGCAAGCTCGGCGATTTCGCGTGTAGTCACCTTGCTATAGGGAGTATTGAGAAAACGCTCACGGGCGGCAGCAAGCAACTTGTCACGAATGTCAGAACGTCCGACCGGACGACCAGGTCTACGTTTTTCCATTTAACACCTCAGATAATTCAGCCAATGCTGATAAGTCGATCTGGTTGTGCAGAGAATAGAGCACAGCAGGAATGACCAGATAATCGGTCATGGGCCGAATATGGGACAAGGAAATTTGCAATCCTTTACAATCCGATTAAATACCTCAGCAGATTGCCCCTGACCTTCCGTGTTGACACAGCATAAAAATCTCGATATTGGTAAAAGCGTTATCGACTGGAAGGAATAACAACGTCATGCGTATCGCCACCCCGCTACTACTAATCTCCCTAATCGCGTTAACTCGCGCGGGATCCTTGTAGCCGGGCTAAGGCATAGCCGGAATTTACAAAAACCCGTGCACCCTGCACGGGTTTTTTTATGCCGCCGCAGGATGCACGTTACCGAACTTAGGAAGAGGGAAGTCACATGTCAGATCGGGTCATCATATTCGACACCACCTTGCGTGATGGTGAGCAGGCCCTGGCGGCCAGTTTGACAGTCAAGGAGAAGCTGCAGATCGCCCAGGCGCTGGAGCGGCTCGGTGTCGACGTCATGGAGGTGGGCTTCCCGGTCTCCTCTCCCGGCGATTTTCAATCGGTGCAGACTATCGCCCGCCACATCAAAAACAGCCGGGTCTGCGCCCTCGCCCGCGCCCTGCCAAAAGATATCGACGCCGCCGGCGAAGCCTTGCGGGTCGCCGAGGCGTTTCGCATTCACACCTTTATCTCCACCTCCTCCATCCATGTGGAGAGCAAGCTGAAAAAGAGCTTCGAGGATGTGCTGGAGATGGGGGTCGGCGCCATCAAGCACGCCCTGCGCTACACCGATGATGTGGAGTTCTCCTGCGAGGATGCGGGCCGCACGCCGATCGATAATCTCTGCCGCATGGTGGAGGCCGCCATCAAGGCTGGCGCCCGCACCATCAATATCCCCGATACCGTGGGCTATACGGTACCGACCGAGTTCTCCGGCATCATCCAGACCCTGTTCAACCGGGTACCCAACATCGACAAGGCGATCATCTCGGTCCACTGCCACGATGATCTGGGGCTCTCGGTGGCCAACTCCATCGGCGCGGTGCAGATGGGAGCCCGCCAGATCGAGTGCACCATCAACGGCATCGGTGAACGGGCGGGCAACTGCTCGCTGGAAGAGGTGGCGATGATCCTCAAAACCCGCGCCGACCTGCTCGGGGTGCAGACCAATATCCGCCACAACGAAATTCATCGCACCAGCACCCTGGTCAGCCAGCTCTGCAACATGCCAGTACAGCCGAACAAGGCAATCGTCGGGGCCAACGCCTTCTCCCACAGCTCCGGCATCCATCAGGATGGGGTGCTCAAGGCGAAAAACACCTACGAAATCATCACCCCCGAGAGCATTGGCCTGACCCAGAACAACCTCAACATGACCTCCCGCTCCGGCCGCCACGTCATCAAGCACCGGATGGAGTCCATGGGGTATGCCGAGAGCAGCTACGACCTCGACCACCTCTACGGCAAGTTCCTGACCCTGGCCGACAAGAAGGGGCAGGTGTTCGACTACGACCTCGAAGCACTGGCCTTCTTCAGCCAGATCCACGAGGAGCCGGAGCACTTCAAACTGGAGTATCTCGGGGTGCAGAGCGGCAGTTCGGTACTGGCCACCGCCTCGGTCAAATTGAAAGTGGGACAGGATCTGATCTGCGAAGCGGCTACCGGCAACGGCCCGGTGGATGCGGTCTACCAGTGCATCAACCGCATCACCGGCTATGAGATCCGCATCGACAAATATGCCCTCAAAGCTAAGGGCGAAGGGGAAGATGCCCTCGGTCAGGTCGATATCGTCGCCGAGTACAAAGGGCGCAAATTCCACGGCATGGGGCTGGCCACCGACATCATCGAATCTTCAGCCCATGCCCTGCTGCATGTGATCAACAGCATCTGGCGCGCCGATCAGGTCGCCGAACAGATGGAACGAATTAACACTATCAAGACGGAGACAGTATGAGCAGTTATCGGATCGCAGTATTGCCGGGTGACGGCATTGGCCCGGAAGTGATGGCCGAGGCCGTCAAGGTGCTGGAGAAGGTGCAGGCCAGGTTCGGCTTTGCCTTCGAGTATGATCGCCATGACGTGGGCGGTATCGCCATCGACAACCACGGCACCCCGCTGCCGCAAAGCACGATCAAAGGCTGTGAAGCAGCCGATGCTGTGCTGTTCGGCTCGGTCGGCGGCCCGAAATGGGAACATCTGCCGCCCAACGATCAGCCGGAGCGTGGAGCCTTGCTGCCCCTGCGCGCTCACTTCAAACTGTTCTGCAACCTGCGCCCGGCCCGTATCTACACCGGTCTGGAGCAGTTCTCTCCGCTGCGCGCCGACATCTCCGATCGCGGTTTTGACATCGCCTGCGTGCGCGAGCTGACCGGTGGCATCTATTTCGGCCAGCCCAAGGGGCGCGAGGGAGAAGGGGCGAACGAGAAAGCGTTCGATACCGAGGTGTACCATCGCTTCGAGATTGAGCGCATCGCCAAGATTGCCTTTGAGTCGGCTCGTGTGCGCCGTGGCAAAGTAACCTCCATCGACAAGGCCAACGTGCTCGCCTCCTCCATTCTGTGGCGCGAGGTGGTGACGCAAGTCGCCAAGGCTTATCCCGATGTCGAACTGAACCATATGTATATCGATAACGCCACCATGCAGCTCATCAAGGATCCGTCCCAGTTCGATGTGCTGCTCTGCTCCAACCTTTTCGGTGACATCCTCTCCGACGAGTGCGCCATGATCACCGGCTCCATGGGGCTGCTCCCCTCCGCCAGCCTCAACGAATCGGGGTTCGGTCTGTTCGAACCGGCCGGTGGCTCGGCCCCCGATATCGCCGGCAAAGGGATTGCCAACCCCATCGCCCAGATCCTCTCCGCCGCCCTGATGCTGCGCTACAGCTTAGGGATGGAAGCCGCCGCCCAGGCCATCGAGCAGGCCGTGGCCCAGACTCTGGCCGAAGGCTACTTCACCGCCGACCTGCATCAGGCCAGCGCCCGCCATCCGGTACAGAGCACGTCCGAGATGGGCGACCAGATCGCCGCCCGGATCTGAGCTGCATAACAGAAAACAAGGAAGAGAGAAGCAATGGCCAAGACCCTCTATCAGAAAGTATTCGACGCCCACGTGGTACGGGAAGTGGAAGGGGAAACGCCCCTCATCTACATCGACCGCCATCTGGTGCATGAAGTGACCAGCCCGCAGGCATTCGACGGCCTGCGCGCCATGAACCGCCCGCTGCGCCGCCCGGATCTGACCTGGGCCACCATGGATCACAACGTCTCCACCACCACCAAGGACATCGCCGCCTCTGGCGAGATGGCCCGCATCCAGATGGAAACGCTGGCCGACAACTGCAAAGAGTTCGGGGTTCGCCTCTACGATCTCAACCACAAATATCAGGGGATCGTCCATGTGATGGGCCCCGAGCTCGGCATTACCCTGCCCGGCACCACTATCGTCTGCGGCGACTCCCACACCGCCACCCACGGCGCCTTCGGCTCGCTGGCATTCGGCATCGGCACTTCCGAAGTGGAACATGTGATGGCGACCCAGACCCTGAAACAGGGCCGCGCCAAGACCATGCGCATTTCGGTCAACGGCAAGCTGGCCGAGGGCATTAGCGCCAAGGACGTGGTGCTGGCCATCATAGGCCGGGTCGGCCATGCCGGTGGTACCGGCTACGTAGTGGAGTTCGCAGGCGAGGCCATTGAAGGCCTCACCATGGAAGGGCGGATGACGGTGTGCAACATGGCCATCGAGCTCGGCGCCAAAGCCGGCATGATCGCCCCCGACCAGACCACCATCGACTACATTCGCGGCAAGGAGTTCGCCCCCAAGGGCGAGGTACTGGAGCAGGCCATCGCCTACTGGCAGAGCCTCAAGAGCGATGAAGGTGCCCGCTTCGATGCCGAAGTGGTGCTGGACGCCGCCGATATCGCCCCCCAGGTCACCTGGGGCACCAACCCGGGTCAGGTGATTGCCGTCAATGAGCCGATTCCGGCACCAGAATCCTTCAGCGATCTGATGGAGCAGCAGTCCGCCCGCAAGGCGCTCGCCTACATGGACTTGCAGCCGGGCCAGAAGCTCTCCGACGTTGCCATCGACAAGGTGTTTATCGGGTCGTGCACCAACAGCCGCATCGAGGATCTGCGCGCCGCTGCCGCCATCGCCCGCGGTCGCAAGGTAGCTGCCGGTGTACAGGCGCTGGTGGTGCCGGGCTCCGAGCAGGTGAAGGCGCAGGCCGAAGCCGAGGGTCTGGACAAGATCTTCATCGAAGCTGGCTTTGAGTGGCGCCTGCCCGGCTGCTCCATGTGTCTGGCGATGAACAACGATAGGCTGCAGCCGGGGGAGCGCTGCGCCTCCACCAGCAACCGCAACTTCGAAGGGCGTCAGGGCCGCGCCGGCCGCACTCATCTGGTAAGCCCGGCTATGGCCGCCGCCGCCGCCGTCACCGGCCGCTTCGCCGACATTCGTGCGCTGTAATTACGAGGAGAACAAGATGACAGGCTTCAAGCAACATAAAGGGATCGTCGTCCCCCTCGACAGCGCCAACGTCGACACCGACGCCATCATTCCCAAGCAGTTCCTGCAGAAGGTCAACCGCATCGGTTTTGGCAAGCACCTGTTCCACGACTGGCGCTTCCTGGACGATGCCGGTCAGCAGCCCAACCCCGAGTTCGTGCTCAACCAACCACAATTCGCCGGTGCCAGCATCCTGCTGGCCCGCGAGAACTTCGGCTGCGGGTCGAGTCGCGAGCACGCCCCCTGGGCGCTGGCCGACTACGGCTTCAAGACCATCATAGCCCCGAGCTTTGCCGACATCTTCTACGGCAACTCTATCAACAACGGCATGGTGCCGGTACGTCTGAAGGAAGAGGAAGTCGACGCCCTGTTCCAGCTGGTGGCCGCCCAGCCGGGCATAGAGATCGAGGTGGATCTGGAAGCAAATCAGGTGCGTGCAGGTAGCCTCAGCTTCGGTTTCGAGATCGATGAGTTCCGCCGTTACTGCCTGCTCAACGGACTGGATGCCATCGGTCTGACCCTGCAGCACGAGGCCGCCATCAGCGCCTTTGAGGCGAAGCAGCCGAGCTGGATTTAACGCGCCAGTTGCAAAAAAACGAGTAGAATCAACAGGGAGCTTCGGCTCCCTGTTTTACTGTCCGCTACGCTTCCCACTTTGGGCCACCGGAACTGGCCCGTGCCACAGGAAAGGATGATGAAGAGACCGACGGCAATCCCTCTGCTCTGTGCCCTGCTACTTGCCCTGCCTGTGGGCGCCAGTCAAACCAGCTTCAACAACAGCCTCGGCCAGATCAGCGTCGGCTGGCAGGATAGTGAAGGCAAACCCCAGCAGCTCACCTACCGGCTCGAACAGGGCAAGTTGCCGCCCCTCATCGCCTATCGCCCGGCCAGAATGCAGGAGGAGGTATTGCAGGTGTTGCTGCGGGAGGTGCGCCAGAACTACCCCGAGGTGCAGTTCACCCTCGCTCGCCCCTCGCTGGAGCTGCATCTGAAAAGCCGCAATCAGGACAAGGCGCGCGAAGCGATGGCCTTTCTGCAGTCACAACGGAGCAAAGAGGAGCAGGCGTGGCTGACCAAACACTACTTCCAGTACTTCAACACCCCCGATGGGCAGCTGGCGGTGAAGCAGGATCATGTACGCATCGCGCTGGAGAGTCGCAGCGGGCTGGCTCCGCTGGCGGATCAACTAAAACAACAGGGCAGTACCGAAACGGAAGCGCGCCAGAAAACCGTGGCTCATATGCTCACCTTTATCCAGAGCATCCCCTACCAGCAGCTCGACAGCCTGAATGGAAGGCAGGGCAAGGGATTTCTCCCGCCCCGTCAGGTGCTGGAGCAGAATCGGGGGGATTGCGACAGCAAGGTCACCCTGATGGCCGCCATGCTGGCCCAGCTCTTTCCCGAGCTCAAACAGGCCATGGTGTTCGTCCCCGGCCATGCGCTGCTGGCTGTTGACCTGCCCGCCAAGCCGGGGGATGTAACCCTCAACTGGCAGGGGCAGAACTACCTGCTGCTCGAACCCACCGGCCCCGCTACCTTGCCTGCTGGCCAAATAGCATCGACCAGCAAAACGCTGGTCGATAGCAAGCAGTTGAGTGTGCAGCCGGTTCAGGAAAAAGGGTAATCCCCTCCCTCTGCCGATAGGGAGAGAAAGGATTAACCCTGAGGCAGAAACTCTACCGCCAGCAGCAACCCGTCTTCCTCCTCCAGCACCCGGATAATGCGGGCGTGGGCTTCAAAGGGGGGCAACAGGTTGTTGTTGGTGGCAAGACTGATCCGGATGGGCTGATTGATGTCGAGCTGGTGTTCAGAGACCGCAATCCCCATGCCGTTGGCACTGAGATCCCGGCATATCCCCTCCAGCACCAGCTGCTGCTGATAGACGGTGACCGGCGCATTGATGACCATGCGCGCAAAGGCACGCCTTTCCTTGGTATTGGTAAGCACGCGAACATCCTCTGTTGGGTGGGCGTCATCTCATGGGTATTGCACAATTGTGCTGGTCTACCCAAAAGAACGTTAATACAATGCGGTTCGTTTCTCAAACGGGGTGCGGTTTACCGCTGAGATTATACCCGTGTACCTGATCCAGATAATGCTGGCGGAGGAATTTGAGGCATGGCGCTCATTTTTTGCGCCCTCACCCGCTGGCACCTCGTTATTAACAAGTAATAGGGAGTGCCACCCATGAAGACCCTGCTGCTGGTCACCACCGGCCTGCTGTCGGCCAATGTGTTCGCCGCCGATGCTCTCACCGTCTACACCTACAGCTCCTTCACTGCCGAGTGGGGTCCCGGGCCCAAAATCAAACAGGCCTTCGAGAAAGAGTGCGGCTGCACCCTCAATCTGGTTCCCCTCGAAGATGGGGTCGCCATCCTCAACAGGTTGCGGCTGGAGGGCAACCACAGCAAGGCCGATCTGGTGCTGGGACTCGACGATGCGCTCATCAGCGAAGCCAAGCAGAGCGGCCTGTTCGCCCCCCATCCCGCCAAGCTCGACGGCATCAAGGTGCCGGGTGGCTGGCAGGACGACACCTTCGTCCCCTACGACTATGGCTACTTCGCCTTTGTCTATGACAAGGAGAAGCTCAAGCAGCCGCCCAAGAGCCTGAAAGAGCTGGTGGAGCGCCCCGATCTCAAGGTGATCTATCAGGATCCCCGCACCTCCACCCCGGGGCAGGGGCTGATGCTGTGGATGAAGTCTGTCTACGGCGACAAGGCGCCTGCCGCCTGGGCCAAGCTTGCCAAAAAGACGGTCACCGTCACCAAGGGGTGGTCAGAGGCCTATGGCATGTTCCTTGATGGCGAGGCGGACATGGTGCTCTCCTACACCACCTCTCCGGCCTATCACCTGATTGCCGAGAACAAGCCCAAGTATCAGGCTGCCGCCTTCGAGGAGGGTCACTACCGTCAGGTAGAAGTGGCCGCCAAGCTGAAGAGCGCCAAACAGGGAAAGCTGGCTGACCAGTTCCTGCAATTTATGGTGAGCCCCGCCTTCCAGCGCGAGATCCCGACCGGCAACTGGATGTATCCGGTGATCGACACGCCGCTGCCCAAGGGCTTCGAGCAGATGATCACCGTAGCCAAGCCGCTCACCTTCAGCAGCGATGAGGTGGCCGCCAATCGCAAAGGGTGGATCCGCGAGTGGCTGCAAGCCGTCACCCAGTGAGCCGTTATCTGAAACTACAGGCGCGTCCCCTCTGGTGGTTGCCGGGCAGTGCTGCCACCCTGTTGATCCTGCTGTTATCCCTCGGGCCGCTGGCGGCCCTGTTGTGGCAAGCCGGTTCGCTGGCCCCCCGCACCCTGATCGCAGACCCTTATCTGCGTCACGTGCTGGGCTTCAGTCTGGGGCAGGCACTGCTCTCCACCCTACTGAGCCTGGGGCTGGCCATTCCGGTGGCCCGCGCGCTGGCACGGCGCCGTTTCATTGGCCGCACTCTGCTGATCAAGCTATTTGGTCTCTCGCTGGTACTACCGGTCATCATCGCCATCTTCGGCATCGTGGCAGTACACGGCAAACAGGGGTGGCTGCCGCAGGTGCTGCGCACCTTGGGGCTGGATCCCGGCAACTATCTCTACGGCCTGTTCGGTATCCTGCTGGCCCACGTTTTCTTCAATATGCCGCTGGCGGCACGCCTGATGTTGCAGAGCATAGAGAGCATCCCCGAATCGAGCTGGCGTCTCGCCAGTCAGCTCGGCATGCGCTCATCCCATATCTTCCGGCTGCTGGAGTGGCCGCTTATTCGCGGCATATTGCCGGGGCTTGCCAGCCTCATCTTTATGCTCTGTTTCACCAGCTTCACTACCGTGCTGGCGCTGGGGGGCGGGCCGAAATCCACCACACTGGAGGTGGCCGTCTATCAGGCGCTGCGCTTTGACTTCGATCTCGCTACCGCGGGCGGACTGGCGCTGGTGCAACTTATCCTGACCGCAGCCCTGCTCGCCCTTCAACATAAGCTGCAGAGCACCCCGGCCAGCAGGGTGCCTCCCCGTCGCCCCTGCCTGCGGCCGGACCGCCATCAGCCGGGCACGGCCGTGGTGGATCTGCTCTCGCTCGGTATCGGGCTCGCCATCTTTCTGCCGCCGCTGCTGGCCATCTTGGTGGCAGGCCTTCACCCCGGCCTGCTGATGGCACTCACTTCCAGCAAGCTGTGGCAGGCGAGCGGCCAGTCGCTGCTGATTGCGCTGGCGGCAGGCACCTTGGCGACCCTGCTCGGCAGCGGCCTGCTACTCACCAGCCGTCACCTCAAGGTGCGCACCCGCCAGCGGCGGGCGGCGGCCATATGGGAGGCCAGCGGCTCGATGATCCTGATGATCCCGGCGGTAGTGCTCTCCACCGGTCTCTTTATCCTGTTTATGCCCTTTGCCGATGTTTTTGCCCTTGGCCCCTGGCTGGTGGTACTGGTCAACGCCCTGATGGCGCTGCCCTATGTGATACGCACCCTCTCCGCCCCCATGCAGCTGGTGGTGCGCCAATATGACCGGCTGGCGGACAGTCTGGGGGTACGCGGCCTGCATCGCCTGCGACTGGTGGAGTGGCCACTGCTGCGCCGCCCGCTGGCACTGGCGATAGCATTGTCGATGATCCTCTCGCTGGGGGATCTCGGCGCCATCGCCATGTTTGGCAGTCAGGAGCTCACCACCCTGCCCTGGCTGCTCTACCAGCAGCTCGGCAGCTACCGATTGACCGAGGCAGCCGCCACCGCCCTGCTGCTGCTCACTCTCTGTTTCTCCCTGTTCTGGCTGGTGGAACGGGTGCTAGGAGGAAAACATGCTGAACATTGATACGCTGGTGACCAGCTACCCCGACTGGCGCGTCAGCTTCAGCGCGAAGCTGCCCAAGGGGGAGATCACCGCACTGATCGGCCCAAGCGGCGCGGGCAAATCGACCCTGCTCGGCATGATCGCCGGCTTCGTGCCGGTGGAATCGGGCCGCCTCAGCTTCGATGGCGAAGATCTGCTGCCGTTGGGCCCCGCCGAGCGACCAGTCACCACCCTGTTTCAGGATCACAACCTGTTCCTCCACCTGTCGGTGTTCGACAATATCGCCATCGGCCTGCACCCGGGCCTGCGCCTGAGTGCAACCCAACGGGCACAGGTAAATGAGGCGGCCGAGCGGGTTGGCCTTGGCGAGATGTTAAGCCGCCTGCCGGAGCAGCTCTCCGGCGGCCAGCAACAGCGGGTCGGGCTGGCCCGGGCGCTGGTGCGGGGCAAACCATTGTTGCTGCTGGATGAACCCTTCTCGGCACTCGATCCTGCCCTGCGTCGGGAGATGCTGGCCGAAGTCGCCCGCCTTGCTTGCGAGCAGGGCATTACCGTGCTGATGGTTTCCCACAATCCGGAAGATGCGCAGCTGATTGCCGATCAGGTGCTGTTTGTCGACGAGGGGCGGATCGCCCTGCAAGGCAAGCCCGACATCCTGCAACACAGCGATCATCCCGGGCTACTGCGCTATCTGGGTCGTACGCAGGGCTCATGACCGGCGACGGGATCAAAAAAGGGGAAGCCGCTTGGCTTCCCCTTTTTCATATGAAGATGGTCAGTTAAATCAGAGATTTTCCTCGGCGAACGAAGCCAGTCGGCTGCGCACCACACCGTTAAGGAAGATGTTGGCACTGCCGTCGAAGTCCTTGAAACGTTCGACGATGTAGGTGAGACCCGAGGTCACCGGACTCAGGTAGTTGGAGTCGATCTGTGCCAGGTTACCGGAGCAGACTATCTTGGTTCCCTCACCGCAGCGGGTGATGATGGTCTTGATCTGGGAAGCGGTCAGGTTCTGGCACTCATCCAGCAGCACGAAGGTGTTCTGGATGCTGCGCCCGCGCATGAAGTTGACCGATTTGAACTGGATGTTGGCCTTCTCCATGATGTAGCTGAGCGAGCCACTCATGTTCTCGTCCTGCTTGTGTAGCACCTCCAGAGTATCGGTTACCGCCGCCAGCCAAGGCATCATCTTCTCCTCTTCGGTGCCGGGCAGGAAGCCGATGCTTTCAGCAATTTCCGGGGTATTCCGGGTGACGATCACCTTCTCGTAAATGCCCTTCTCAATCACCAGCTCCAGCGCAGCAGCCATGGCTAGCAAGGTTTTGCCGCAACCGGCCGGGCCGGTCAGGATCACCAGATCGATGTGTGGATCGAGCAAGGCATCGAGTGCCATCCCCTGATAGACGTTCTTGGGATGAACCCCCCACGCCTTGCGGGACATCAGCCGCTCGCGGCCCAGATCCTTGATGCGGATCTTGTTGCCATCGTGGCTGAGCACCCGGGCGGCGAAGAAATTCTCTTCATCCACCAGATACTGGTTTACGTGAACGCCTTCCAACAGATTGGCATCGATCACATGGATGGTATCGCGGCCATGGGTCTCACTCTCGCACTCGCCAACCCGCTCCCAGAAGCTGCCGGGCACCACCTGAAAGCCTTTGGCCAGCAGGCGGATATCGTCGATCAGCTGGTCGCTGCGGTAGT
Organism: Aeromonas veronii; assembly: GCA_041319085.1. Taxonomy (NCBI): domain Bacteria; kingdom Pseudomonadati; phylum Pseudomonadota; class Gammaproteobacteria; order Aeromonadales; family Aeromonadaceae; genus Aeromonas; species Aeromonas veronii. Next base: position 3,636,382 of record CP101033.1, read on the forward strand.
CTTCAACGTGAGCAAGCCCGGCCCCTTTGGCCTTGAGGCGCATGTTGATGTCTTTGGTGACCAGCACCACCTGACGCTTCAACTCGTGCTTTTGCAGATAGAGGGCTGCGTTGATGATGCGGTTGTCGGCCTCCTTGTCGGTGAACACCTCGGCATCCTGCGGCAGATGGTGATCGCTGAAAATGCAGATATGGCCGCTCGCTTCGCCAGCCAGCGGAACGCCCTGGGTGATCTGATCCGGGGTTGCATCGCGGAATACATCCTCCAGCGCACGAATGGCCACCCGCGCGTCGCGGCTGACATCTTTGTGGCGATCCTTGATGTTATCGAGCTCTTCCAGCACCGTCATGGGAATGAGCACATCGTGCTCTTTGAAGGAGTAGATCGCGAGGGGTTCGTGAAGCAGAACGTTGGTATCCAGGATAAACAGCTTTCGGTCCGTATTGTCCATAAGCATCCTCCTTGGCACTGAAGGTGCCACGTGTGTGAATCTCAGATGTCATTGAAACCACACGGCCGTGACAGTTTTATTACCCCCAACGCTACGCCCGATTTTACTATCGCGCAACAAATCGCTTGCAAGGCAGGTCTCGCTCGAACATAAAAACAGCAATGAAAAGATCGGCACTCTGGCCGGTCATTTTTCACTGCTGTCTGCCCGTCCCGCCTGTCAGCCGCACTTGGAATCGCCGCAGTTGAGACAGGTCGTGCAGCCATCTTTCAGCACGATCGCCTTGGTGTGGCACTTGTAGCAGAGCGCGGCATTGGCCGGAAAACCACTGCTCGGCTGCTGAACTTCCGTGTCCTGAGCCGCCTTCAGCTCGGCCTGTTTTTCGGCCAGAAACGCCTGCTGATGCTCGTCCAGCCCGGCCACCTTGAGCATGCCTATCTCGGTGAGGTGGGTCTCGATCACGTTGCCAATCTCGGCAATGAGAGAAGGCACGTACTTGCCCTTGTTCCAGTAGCCGCCCTTGGGATCGAACACGGATCTCAGCTCCTCCACCAGGAAGGTGACATCGCCACCCTTGCGAAACACCGCCGAGATGATGCGGGTCAGCGCCACGATCCACTGGTAGTGCTCCAGGCTCTTGGAGTTGATGAAGATTTCGAACGGACGGCGGGTCTCGTGAACCGTGCCTTCGTTGAGAATGATGTCGTTGATGGTGATGAACAGCGAGTGCTCGGAGACATGCTCCGGCGTCTTCAGCTTGTAGGTAGTGCCCATCAGCCGCTCCGGACGCAGCACGGTTTCGTGCATGTGCACCACGTCATCCTGCACAGGGGGTTGCTGCGGTTCATCCCGGGTTTTCACCTGGTAGGCGACGATTTTCCTGTCGATTTTCTTGACCATGCGCTCCGTCCTCAGAATTTACCGTAATAGCCTTCTTTCAAGGCGTCGTAGAGGTTGGCGGCCGTATGCAGCTCACCATCGTATTCGATCTCTTCGTTCCCTTTCGCCGTGACGACTGATCCATCCTCCAGGGTGAACTCATACAGGGTGTTCTCCAGATCCTGCTCCTTCACCAGCACCCCCTGGAAAGCTGCAGGGTTGAAACGGAAGGTGGTGCAACCCTTGAGCCCGGAGTCCGAGGCATACATGTAGATGTCCTTGAACTGCTCAAACGGGAAGTCGGTCGGCACGTTGGCGGTCTTGGAGATGGAGGAGTCGATCCAGCGCTGGGCCGCAGCCTGAATGTCCACGTGCTGGGCCGGGCTGATGTTGTCGGCCGTGATGAAGTAGTCCGGCAGGCGGCTCGCGTCATCCTCCGAGTAAGGCATGGCGGCCGGACTCACCAGCTCGCGGTAGGCTAGCAGCTCATAGGAGTAGACGTCGACGCTCTCCTTGCTCTTCTTGCCCGGCTTGATGACGTTGCGGCTGTAGTGGTGGGCAAAGCTCGGCTCGATGCCGTTGCTGGCATTGTTGGCCAGTGACAAGGAGATGGTACCGGTCGGCGCAATACTGCTGTGGTGGGTAAAGCGGCCACCCACCTCGGCCAGCTCAGCCACCAAGGCAGGATCCACTTCGGCAACCTGCTGCATGTAACGGCTGTAGCGTGCGTGCAGCACCTTGCCCTTCACCTTGTCACCCACCTTGATGCCATCAGCCGCCATCTCGGGGCGCAGCCGCAGCATCTTGCCTGTCACCTCAAACTCCTGCTCCATAATAGGCGCCGGACCCTTCTCCTTGGCAAGACGCAGGGACTCCTGCCAGCCGGTCATCGCCAGTTCCTGGGAGACTTGCTCGGTGAAGGCGACAGAAGCGGCAGAGCCGTACTTGATCTGCAGCATGGTGAGGGTCGAACCAAGCCCGAGGAAACCCATGCCGTGACGGCGCTTGGCGGTGATCTCCTCGCGCTGCTTGGCCAACGGCAGCTGGTTGATCTCCACCACGTTGTCGAGCATGCGGGTGAAGATGGCCACTACCTTACGAAACGCCAGCCAGTCGAAGGCGGCACGATCGGTGAAAGGCTCGCGCACAAACTGGGTCAGATTGACCGAGCCCAGCAGGCAGGCGCCATAGGGGGGCAAGGGCTGCTCACCACAGGGGTTGGTGGCACGGATCTCTTCACAGAACCAGTTGTTGTTCATCTGGTTCACCTTGTCGATCAGGATGAAACCGGGCTCTGCATAGTCATAGGTGGAGGTCATGATGACATTCCACAGCTTGCGGGCTGGCAGGGTCTTGTAGACCTTGCAGGCGACCTGCCCCAGCGCGTTGATCACCACTCCCTCCTTGTTGGGCCAGTCGGCCCAGAGTACCTGTGCAGGGTCATCCAGGGCTATGCCGTCCTGCTCCACCTCCTTGGCGGTGTAGGGGAAGATCAGCGACCAGGGTGCATCCTCTTTCACCGCCTTGACGAACTCTTCGGTGATGAGCAGAGAGAGGTTGAACTGGCGCAGGCGACCATCTTCCCGCTTGGCCTGGATGAACTCGATCACATCGGGATGGCGGATATCCATGGTGCCCATCTGGGCGCCGCGACGGCCGCCCGCCGACGAGACGGTGAAACACATCTTGTCGTAGATATCCATGAAGGAGAGTGGGCCTGAGGTATAGGCTCCGGCGCCGGAGACGAAGGCACCACGCGGACGCAGGGTCGAGAAGTCATAGCCGATGCCACAGCCCGCTTTCAGGGTCAGGCCGGCCTCGTGCACCTTGCCGAGAATGTCATCCATCGAATCTTCGATGGTGCCGGAGACAGTGCAGTTGATAGTAGACGTGGCGGGCTTGTGCTCGAAGGCCCCTGCATTGGAGGTGATACGACCCGCAGGGATGGCACCATTGCGCAGGGCCCACAGGAAGGGCTCATACCAAGCATCGGGCTCGCCCTCCAGGGCTGCCAGCGCCCGGGCAACTCGCTGATAAGTCTCGTCTATGGTGCCGTCGATGGGCGCCCCATCCTTGCTCTTGAGGCGATACTTGCTGTCCCAGATCTCGAGGGAGGTTTCCTGCATGGGGATGAGGGCAGAACCGGGTCCACTCTCCAGAACAGGGTTGGATTTAGCCATTTTCAAGCCACCTTATGTGAATGCAACAACCTCATGATAGCGTTAAAAACACAACCAATAGGTTTTTATAAAAAAATAACACTATATATAGTACCTCTCTCACGGGGCGCCGATTCTATCCTAAAAAAATGCCCCGGCCAGCAGATAGGTGGGCCAGGGCATTTAACCGGTTCATTTCCCGATGAATTTAACGGGAGGAGAAATCTCAGGGCTTCTTGACGTACACGCTCGGCGTCTCACCCGCCATATTCAGATAGAACTCATAGACGCCATCGGCATCCGGCGAGAACTTCATGTCCTCATACTTGGAGCAGGGGTTGACCGGCACAGGCTCTCCGCCAAGCACAGCGACGCCGTCACTCGGGCTCTTGTAGCCAAAGTTGGTACCACAGCTCCAGCCGGAATCGGCGAACTTGAACTTGTAGGGCGCCCACTCTTTCTTGAGCGTGCCCTTGGCCATGTAGAGCTTGTCTGCCACCTTGACCACCTTGCTCTCATCGGTGGCCATCCTTTCTGATCCCCTCATTTTTTAAGACTCAAATAATTCCAAATGTGCGGGTATATAACCGGTGCTGCTTCAGGTAATAGGTGAACTTTTCCATCAGTAAGCGAGCATAGTCCTCTTTCATCTTGGGCAGTAATTGGTAATAAATGACCCCCTGCCGGAAGAACGAGTAGGTCCGCGTTTTGCTCGTATTGACCTTGATGGTCCGCTCCAGACCTGCACTGTCACCCGCCTTGCCCAGCAGGGTTAACAGCACTATCGCCAGCGCACTGAACAGAAACAGCCGGTCGCGGCGGGCCGGATTTTTGATGTGTACCTCTCCCATCCCCATGCCGAATTTGTAGTCCTTGATGTCACGAAAACTGGTCTCGATACCCCAGCGTTGGCCGTAGAGTTGCAATGCCTTGGCGGCGCTCAAATCGACCCGATTGCTGGCTAGAAACCAGGGCTCTTTCATGCCGCTCTTGTGACAGCAATAGACCCGCTCGACCCGTTGCCGCTGGCCGGTGAGCTCCACCTCTTTGAGTGTGCGAGTCCGTCCGGTTGGCGTCAGCCAGTCACTGGCTGGCACCTGTTCCATATCGGGATAGCCAACCAGAATATTTCCTTTAAAACGAATGACATACGCAAAGTCCAGCTCTTGCTCAAGGCATTCAAACAGCTCCCTATAGCCAAAGCCCCGGTCGGCGACCACGGTGACAAATACCCCTTCCGGCAAGGTCTGTTTGAGCTTGGTCAGCAGCGCTTTCTCATGGGCATTGCGCTGGCCTTTGAGCAGGGATTTCTGGTGGGTCTTCCACAAGAGCGGCGTGTTGCGGCCATGGCTGGTTTGCAGGCTGATAACCAGGGTACTGTGGTCATCCGCATCAAATTCGGTCCAGTCCATTGAAACGACGATTTCGGTGCGCTCGGCCACCACATAGGGCACCCAGTCATCAAACAGGTTCCAGACGTTGAGCTTGGTGTTGGTGAGCAGGCGGTCGACCTGTTTGACGGCATGCTTTCGCTCCAGCCCATTGGCCAGCGAGAGGCCATTGCCGATGGCATGAATGGCTAATGCTCCTGACTCGATAACGCCAAGAGTGGCATTGGCGAGCGACAAGGCACGCTTGGCATGCATGTCGTGGCCGAATATGTCATCGATGTGGTTAAGGATCATCTCGTGATTGAACATGGCGGGCTGTCGCTCGGTATTTGTCGGTCAATACCGGCGATCATACCCCGAAAACCGCGTCATGCCTCGCTCATATGAGGGGATGGCTAAGGTGGCCATCCAGTCGTTCATCTCCCCGCGCAGGTAGATGGACTTGCCACTGAAGTCGCTGTTGTCTGCCGCCTGCTCTGCACCGCCACTGGATGCGCAACCGCCTAATACCAGGGTTCCCGCCGCCAGCATCATCGTTACTGTTCTTTTGAGGCGCTGTTCCAGAGCCGTATTGGTGGCAAGCGTTATACTTATTTCAGGTTATTTGAGTAAGGAGCTTGCCATGGACAGCCAAGCGTTTTCCTCAATGCTGCGTTCTTTTGCCCAGCTCGACCCAATCCAACTAGAACGCGCCCAGGAACAACTTCGTCACCATCTGCAACGTGATCAACTCCATCAGGCATTGGCAAACCAGAGCGAGGCTGTCGCAGCATGCCCCTGTTGCAATTCCTCCCATGTCATTCATTGGGGACGTGCTCGTGGTCAGCAGCGGTTCCGTTGTAAGGCATGCGGCAAAACATTCAATCAATTGGATGGTTCTGCTTTGGCGGGGCTTCATCACAAGCACAAGTGGGCTGCCTATGCTGACTGCCTCAGTCGTGGGTTGTCGCTGCGAGCCGCTGCCAGAGAGTGCGCCATCAACCTGAAGACCGCATTTCGTTGGCGCCATCGCTTTCTGCGCTACGCACTGACCACTCGAGCCAAGCAATTGGCCGGGATCGTCGAGGCCGATGAGGTATTTGTAGCCGGATCATTTAAGGGACGACGTCATCTGGATCGTCCAGCAAGGCGCCGGGGCGCGAAGGGTAAAAAACGTGGGCATATACCCTTGGTCCCGCTCTTAATCGCGCTAGATCGATATGGTCGAGAAAGTGATGCTGTGTTGTTAGATAAAAGCTTGAGTCAAATCGAACCTTCCCTAAAACCACTCCTCACGGCGGGAACAATCCTGTGCACGGATGGCAATCTAAGTTACAGCACGATTGCACAGAACGCGCCGGGCGTGATCCATAAGCGGTTGATCGCCAGCGCTCATCATCGAGTAGAAGATGATGTTTTCCACATCCAGACCCTCAATAACTACGTGAGTCGTTGGCGGGAATGGATGGCCAAATTTCACGGAGTAGGGACAGACTACCTGGAAAACTACCTTGCTTGGTTTCGAGTGGTGAACCAGGAGCCGAATACATCCTGTTCATGGCTGCTTGGCGGAGTCACTCGGCTCACCTACACGTAAAGGGAACAGCGCCTCTTTTGAACATGTGTCCATTCCTCAGATTATTGTGATTCCTTGGCCCATCGAACGTGGGCAGACGAATTAAAGCAGAGCAGGCATCACATTCTGTGCTTTTTATATCCAGCACACCGTGTCGATGGATAAATATCGAACAGAAAAGGTTCGAAGTTTGGTGGAGGAAGGTGCTCATCGTCAAACTACAGGAGTGTTAAAGCTAAAGTATCAGTCAATGAACTGAATTTCAGCCAATAAAAAACCCCGCTCGATGAGCGGGGTTTCTTGTATTGGGTGCCTGGCAGTGTCCTACTCTCGCATGGCGAATGCCACACTACCATCGGCGCTACCGCGTTTCACTTCTGAGTTCGGCATGGGATCAGGTGGTTCCACGGCGCTATGGCCGCCAGGCAAATTACTTCAATCTGAGAAAGCTGACGTGAGTAGTGATGTTGCGCTTGGCTTGTCACTATCACTGAATTAGGTAAGTAGTTCGCTTGGTATTTGCTACAAGCCTTAGAACACTTCTTGGGTGTTGTATGGTTAAGCCTCACGGGTAATTAGTATGGGTTAGCTCAACACATCACTGCGCTTACACACCCCACCTATCAACGTTGTGGTCTCCAACGGCCCTTTAGGACCCTCAAGGGGTCAGGGATGACTCATCTCAGGGCTCGCTTCCCGCTTAGATGCTTTCAGCGGTTATCGATTCCGAACTTAGCTACCGGGCAGTGCCACTGGCGTGACAACCCGAACACCAGAGGTTCGTTCACTCCGGTCCTCTCGTACTAGGAGCAACTCCCTTCAATCATCCAACGCCCACGGCAGATAGGGACCGAACTGTCTCACGACGTTCTGAACCCAGCTCGCGTACCACTTTAAATGGCGAACAGCCATACCCTTGGGACCGACTTCAGCCCCAGGATGTGATGAGCCGACATCGAGGTGCCAAACACCGCCGTCGATATGAACTCTTGGGCGGTATCAGCCTGTTATCCCCGGAGTACCTTTTATCCGTTGAGCGATGGCCCTTCCATTCAGAACCACCGGATCACTATGACCTACTTTCGTACCTGCTCGACCTGTCCGTCTCGCAGTTAAGCTGGCTTATGCCATTGCACTAACCTCCTGATGTCCGACCAGGATTAGCCAACCTTCGTGCTCCTCCGTTACTCTTTGGGAGGAGACCGCCCCAGTCAAACTACCCACCAGGCACTGTCCGCGACCCAGATTATGGGCCTGCGTTAGAACATCAAACATACAAGGGTGGTATTTCAAGGTCGGCTCCAGCGCAACTGGCGTCACGCCTTCAAAGCCTCCCACCTATCCTACACATGTAGGTTCAATGTTCAGTGCCAAGCTGTAGTAAAGGTTCACGGGGTCTTTCCGTCTAGCCGCGGGTACACCGCATCTTCACGGCGAATTCGATTTCACTGAGTCTCGGGTGGAGACAGCATGGCCATGGTTACACCATTCGTGCAGGTCGGAACTTACCCGACAAGGAATTTCGCTACCTTAGGACCGTTATAGTTACGGCCGCCGTTTACCGGGGCTTCGATCAAGAGCTTCGCTTGCGCTAACCCCATCAATTAACCTTCCGGCACCGGGCAGGTGTCACACCCTATACGTCCACTTTCGTGTTTGCAGAGTGCTGTGTTTTTGATAAACAGTCCCAGCCATCTGGTCACTGCGACTCCCAACTGCTCCATCCGCAAGGGACTTCACTGTCAAGAGCGAACCTTCTCCCGAAGTTACGGTTCTATTTTGCCTAGTTCCTTCACCCGAGTTCTCTCAAGCGCCTTGGTATTCTCTACCCGACCACCTGTGTCGGTTTGGGGTACGATGACTTGTAATCTGAAGCTTAGAGGCTTTTCCTGGAAGCAGGGCATCAATGGCTTCCGCACCGTAGTGCGTTCGTCTCGTGTCTCAGTGTTGTGTCTCCGGATTTGCCTAGAAACACCACCTACGCACTTTCACCAGGACAACCGTCGCCTGGCCCACCTAGCCTTCTCCGTCCCCCCATCGCAATTACAAGTCGTGCAGGAATATTAACCTGCTTCCCATCGATTACGCCTTTCGGCCTCACCTTAGGGGTCGACTCACCCTGCCCCGATTAACGTTGGACAGGAACCCTTGGTCTTCCGGCGAGGAGGCTTTTCACCCCCTTTA